>NZ_JBIVFV010000001.1:0-403699 GCF_044748345.1 Microbacterium sp. NPDC090007
GGCGAACAAGTAATAAGTTACGCCCGAACCCCCCACCCGTCGAATCGACACCACCCCCCGGGCGTGTCGCACACCAAAAACCCCGGAATCACGCGAAGCGATCCGCCCCGCCCCACCCGCCGAGCCAGGCCTCCACATGGGGCTCCGGGCCGAGCGGATGCAGGCCCGCCACCGTCGTCTCGCTCTCGCCATGCGCCGCATCGGTCCCCCAGCGAGACGAACGGCGAGCAGCGCGTCGCGAGTGCGCCCGACCGAGAAACGCCCCCTCGGGCGAGACGAGGCGGACCCGCCCGGTGTCGGACTCGGACAGGACCGCCAGCGCCGACCGGAGCGACGTCGGATCGAGCACCACGGCGGGTGCGACGAGGCGCAGGACCACCCGCGCGTCGACCGGGTCCGCGACCGGACGGACCCGCGGGTCGTCGTCGAACGCGGCGACGGGAGGGACGGCATCCATCGTCACGACGGAGCGGGGAAAGGCCGCGAGGAAGGAATCGGCGCAGACGAAGGCCGCCGCGGGGGTGAGGGCTCCGGGCACCACCACCTGCAGGTCCGCGCTCCGGGTCAGCACCCCCCGTGCAGCGGAGCCGTCGACGGGGATGCGGCCGGCCAGCAGCAGACTCTGCCGGTTGCCCTCGGCGGCGCGGTCGACGCCGTCGCGTCCGGCCCAGTCGGGCCCGTCGTGCCACGCGACCGCGTCGGGGACATGGGCCAGCACCGCTCCCGACTGCCATGCCCGGTGCGCCCACTCCCAGTCCTCGCCCCCGTACGACGCGAACGTCTCGTCGAATCCCCCGACCTCGTCGAAGAAGGCGCGAGAGCACGCCAGCACCGCACTGATGACGTACCGGTACGAGCGGTCGTCCGCCCGCAGCAGGTCACCGCTGCGCGCATAGGCCTCGCGCAGCCACGCGGGCTCGTCGAGTTCGCGAGCGGGACCGGCGTGCTCGATCGGCTCGGCGGCCGGGACCCCGGTGAGGTCGGCGTGCCGGCGACGGCCGACCGTGACGGCCTCGGGCAGCAGGGCGGGAAGCCGCGACAATCGTCGGACGTACCCGGGTTCGGGGGTGGTGTCGGCATCCAGGAAGCAGAGGACGTCTCCGGTCGCTGCGGCCGCACCCAGGTTGCGGGCTGCGGCCGCGCGGAAGCCCCGGTCGTCCTGTCGCACGACACGCACCCCGTCGGGAACGGCGGGGGCCTGGGGGGAACCGTCGTCGGCGACGATGATCTCGAGCAGCTCGCGGGGGTGATCCTGCCGCGCGAGCGCCGCCAGCGTCCGGGCCAGCTCGTCGGGCTGCGCGTAGTGCGTGACGATGACGCTGACCCGCGGGGGCTGCGGCCGTCGATGCGCGACGAGATCCCAGCGATTGCCCGGGACCCACGGCATCCGGTCGTTCCACTCCACGGGGATCACGCCGACACCTCCGTCCACCACCGCAGGTACGCGCGAGCGCCGTCGGCCCGACCGAAGGGCACGGGGTCGGCGTCGTGCCAGGTCGAGGACGCCTGCCGCCGTGCCGCGGCGACGGCGCGGCCCAGCTCGTCCGCCTCGACGACCGCGAGCGTGCCGGGACGCAGCGCCGCCATCTCGTCGACGTAGCGGTTGCGCACCGAAACCGGCCGCCGGCCCCATCCCACCCACGAGGCGAGAGAGCCCGATGCCGACACGTGACGATGTGCGATCACCGGTACCGCGACGCGGGCGACACGGGCCGACATCTCGGCGTCGTCGAGCCAGCCGGTCACCTCGACCGCGACGCCGGCTGCCTCGGCCCGGCGGACGAACGCGTCGAGATCGGCGGCGTGCCCGTCGGACGCCCGTCCGAGGACGGTCATCGCCGTCATCCCCGCGGAGATCGTCGCCGCGAGCGCCTCGTCGTGACCCTTGCCGGGATAGAAATACCCCAGCACTCCCACGGCGTCGTCGTCCCGCTCGACCCGGACGGCCCGATCGGACACGACGGGCAGGGGGATCACGCCGACCTCGCCGTGCCACACCCCCTCTTCGCGCAGGAGCTCGCGTTCGTGCGCGCTGTTGACGACCACGGCGCGGGAGGCCTCGATGACGGCGCGGTAGAACGCGGCGCGGCGGGGGCGGTTGCGCGGACCGTCGGAGAGCTGCGGGACGTCGTGCAGGGTGACGGTGAGCGGATGCCGTGCGGCCAGCGCCGTGACATGGTGCGTCGCCTCCTCGGGCGACGCCCCCCACAGACGGTCGGTCACGTGCGCGTGCACGGCCGTGCCCGGGGCGAGCGCTGCGACGGCGTCGGGGGTCGTGACCCGCGCGCGGCCGTCGAGACGCACGACCTCGGCCGCCACGTCGCGGGCGTAGACGGCGACGCCGTGCGTGCCGGGGTGCACGAGGAGGACGGGCGGGGCGGCATCCACTCCGGGGGTCATGCGGCAGCGCTCCACGTGCGCAGGAGGGGGGTCAGGCGGTCGACGACCGCGGCCAGGAGAGCCGGGCGCTCGGCGTAATACGCGAGCTGGGCGTCGCGGACGACGTCGGCGGGGACGTTCTCGCCGCCGACGATCCAGTCGGGGCGCGGTGTCGCATCGAGCCCCCACGCGTCGACGACCCACTCCTCCAGCGGCGCCCGCACGGAGGCGAGGATGGGGCGGCCGGGATCGACCTCACGACCCGGAGCCCCCAGAGCCGCGACCAGGCGGGCGCCCAGAGGGAGGAACAGCGCGTTGCCCGGGTGATTGACGGTGCGGGCGAGGTCGTCGACGACCGGTTCCAGCAGATCGGATGCCGCGACGTCGAGGCCGAGCCCCTCGCGGCGCCGCAGCTCGCTCCGCGACGCCGCAGCGATCTCCTGCACCGCGCGCGCCGGGAGCGCGGCGGCCACGTCGAGGCCGGCGGCGCGGGCGACCGTCCGGACGTCGTGATAGGCGACGAGCGGCGGATCCTCGGGGAAATCGGGAAGACGCAGGACCGCCTGGAAGGGATGGAGGCCCGCGAAGCGGACCGCCGGGACGGTCACGGTGCGCGCCGACGAGGGCAGCGAGCGGCGCAGTTGGGCGGTGCCCAGCGGCATCCCGCGATAGTCGTCCCGCACGGGCTGCGCGACGAGGAAGGACGCCCCGGCGAGCAGGCGGTGCAGGCGCCCGGCGTCGTCCGCGGTGAGCTCGTGCACCGCGGGCACGCGCACGGTGGGAAGGGCGTCGGAGGAGATGACCAGGCGCAGCGACTCGGCCTGGCAGTTGCCGACCACCACGCCGTAGCCCTCGGGCGGAAGGACGTCGCCGAAGAACGCCGCGTAGTGGGCCCTGCGCGCTATCACCGCCGCGTCGTGGTCCGCAAGGCTGTGCGCCCGCGCCGTCTCGACACCCATGATGTGAAGGTATCCGTCGGTGTCGTCGTCGTCCCAACCGCCCCGTTGCATTGCGATGTGCCTGGCGATGCGGTACGCGCACCGCCATGCCCGCACGCACGAGGAGGAGAGAAGATCGTCGTCACCACCGTCCCCCCGGTCCGTGTCGCGGCCGTCCCGTCGGCGCACCCGTACGTCGCCGCCGTCACGGACCCGGAGCACGTCCGGCTGCTCGTCGACCCCCCACCCCCGGGTGCACCAGCCGGGCAGTGGTGGCCGCCGCAGGTGCTCCTGCCCGCGTGGCTGCGCGAGAACGCCGCGGATTTCGACCTGGTCCACGTGCATTTCGGGATCGAGTCGTACCGCCCGGACGAGCTGGTCGAGACGGTGGCGATGCTGCGCAGCCTCGGACGCCCCCTGGTGTACACCGTGCACGATCTGGAGAACCCCCAGCTGACCGATCAGACCGCTCACCGCGCCTCGGTCGCCGTCCTCGCCGCGGCGGCGGACGCCCTGATCGCCCTGACCGACACGGCCGCCGCCGAGGTGCACGGCCTCACGGGCCGCACGCCGGAGGTCATCGCCCACCCCACCCTGCTCGACGACGGCGTGCGCCCCGTCGGCACCCGTCACGACGCGGTGCGCATCGGCGTGCACCTGCGCGATCTCCGACCCAACATCGACGGCGTGGGAACGACCGCCACCCTCGTCCGGGCGATCGCGGATCTTCGCTCGCAGGGCGCCCGGGTCGAGGGCGTCGTCCGGCTCAACGAGAACGTCCGCGACGCCGAGGCCGCGGCATCCATCGATCTGCTCGCCCGCGACACCGACGGCATCCGGGTGGAACGCGGCCCACGGCTGGACGACGACGAGCTCGCGGCGTGGCTCGCCGACCTCGACGCGTGCCTGCTGCCGTACCGCCACGGTACGCAGTCGGGATGGGCGGAACTGTGCCACGACCTGGCCGTTCCCGTGATCGGCACGCGCATCGGCCACATCGCCGCGCAGCACCCCGCGCACTTCCACACCTTCGGACTGGGCGACCCCGTCTCGCTCGCTCGAGCCATCCTGGATGCCACCGACCCCGCGTCGTCGATCCCCGGTTCGCCGCAGCGCGCGGCCGAGGTCGACCGTCGACGACAGGATCGCACGGCGGAGCGCGACGCCGTCCGTGCCGCCCACCTCGACCTCTACCGCGCGGTGCTGTCGACGGAGGCCGCGGCGTGATCCGGGCGCAGCGGCCCCTGCGCGTGCTCGTGGTCGCCCCCAGCCGATACCCCCTGCGCCAGCCGCACGCCGGGGGCCTGGAAGCCTGCGTGTGGGATCGGGTGCGCTGGCTGCGCGAGCGCGGTCACGATGTCACCCTGTGCGCGGCGGACGGGAGCGACTTCCTCGGCGACACACCCGAGTTCCGTCTGCCCGTGCCCGAATGGACACGCCCCGAGGACGCCTCGGACACCGAGTACCCCACCGGTTACGGCCCGGCCGTCGACGCCGCGTACGACGCCGCACGGGACCGCCTGCTCGCCGATCGGCACCTGTACGACGTGGTCGACAACCACAGCCTGCATCCCGCCCCGATCCGGTGGAGCCGCGAGGCCGGGATCCCCGTCGTGACGACCCTGCACACGCCGCCGCTGGAACCCCTGCTCGAAGCCGCCGCCGAGGTGCGCGACAGCCCGCACCGCTTCGTCGCGGTCAGTCAGGCCACCGCGCGCGCGTGGTCGGTCGAGGGGGTCGACGCCTTCGTCTTCCCCAACGGCATCGACACCGACCAGTGGTTGCGCGGGGACGGTGGCACCTCGTGGGTGTGGTCGGGTCGGGTGGTGCCCGAGAAGGCCCCTCACCTGGCCATCGAAGCCGCACGCGCGGCCGGGGCGCACCTCGTCCTCGCGGGCCGGATCGGCGACGTGGACTACTTCGAGCAGGAGATCGTGCCCCGCCTCGGCGTCCACGCGCGCTACGTGGGGCCACTTCGCCAGCCCGACCTGTGCCGACTCGTCGGGTCGTCGGCCGTCGCGCTGGTGACCCCGATGTGGGAGGAGCCGTTCGGCCTCGTCATCGCCGAGGCCCTCGCGACCGGCACCCCGGTCGCCGCCTTCGACATCGGAGGGGTCTCCGAGGTGCTCGCCGGCATGCCCGGCTCGGCCACGGTCACCCCCGGGGACGTCGTCGCGCTCGCCCAGGCCGCCGCTCGTCTGGCCGCGGAGGGCGCCGCCGAGCCCCTCACCCGGGTGTGGACACGGCGGGCCGCGGTCCGCCAGCACTCCCTCGCGCAGCGCTACCGCGAGGTGGAACGCGTGCTGGCCCACACGGCCCTGCCCGTGGCCGCGCGACGTGTGCCGGCGGTGTCGTGGTGATCGGCTGGTACGTCCACCACCACGGTCACGGCCACGTCGCGCGGTTCCTCGCGGTGCAGCCGCACCTGCGCACTCCCGTCACGGCCTTCTCGTCGATGGAGCGGCCCGCGGGCCTGCCCCCGCACGTCGAGTGGATGCAGCTGCCCCCGGACGCCGATCCCTTCGACGGCCCCGACGGCTCGATCATGGACCCCCGGCACGCGGATCCGACGGCACGCGGGCATCTGCACTGGGCTCCGCACGGGCACCCCGGCCACCGCGCCCGGCTCGCCGCCATCGCCGCAGCCGCCGTGGACCGCGCCCTGCAGGCGTTCGTCGTCGACGTCAGCGCCGAGGTCGTCGCCTTCGTCCGGCTGCTCGGGCTGCGCACCATCGCCGTCACCCAGCCGGGAGCACGCACCGACGCCCCGCACGCGCTCGCCTACGACCTCGCCGACCGCATCGTCGCGCCGTGGCCGCACGGCGCCGTCCCGACGGACGGCTTGTCGGCGCACGGCGACCGCGTGATGTGGACCGGGGGGATCTCACGCTTCGACGGCCGCGAGCCCGCCGACGCCCCCGACGAGCGCTCGGTGCTGATGCTGGGCCGCGTGCTCGAACCGGAGGTGCGCCACGAGACGACCGCGCGCCTGCGCGACCGCGGGTGGACGGTGACGTCGATCGGCCACGACGAGTCCTCGCGGATCGACGATCCCTGGCCGCTCCTGGCCCGGACCACCGTCGCGATCAGTGCGGCCGGGCAGAACAGCGTCGCCGACCTCGCCGCCGCCGGGACCCGCGCGGTGGTCATCGCGCAGGAGCGCCCCTTCGACGAGCAGGAGCACACGGCGACCGCCCTCGAGCGCTGGGGACTCGCGCGCCGCGCGGAGGCGTCGGTGCAGCCCGCGGAGCTGGTCGACCTCGTCGAGCGGGCCGCGGGCGACCGCCCGCAGTGGCGGAGCTGGCAGGTCGCGGGCGCTGCGCCCCGCCTCGCCTCCGCCGTCGAGGCGGTGCTGCCGTGAGGACGGCCGTCATCACGGTCGCCTCCTCGGCACGCCGGGAGCACCTCGAGCGCCAGCGACGCGTGCTCGCCGAGGTCGCGGGCGACATCGTGCGCGTAGAGGCCTGGCTGGACGAGACACCGCCGGACGGCATCCCGGATGCCGCCGCCCTGGCGCTTCACGTCCCCCCGGGGCCTCACGGGCTCCGCGTCGGCGAGGGCCGGAATCGGGCCGCCGCCGCGGCCGTCGATGCCGGGGCGGAGCTTCTGGTGTTCCTCGACGTGGACTGTCTGCCGGGCCCGGAGCTCTTGCCCGCGTACGCCGCCGCCGCCGCTGCGCACCCGGACGCGCTGCTCGCGGGAGCGGTGACGTATCTGCTGAGCGTCCAGCGCCCCGCACGGGCCGATGACCTGCCCTTCCTCGTGCGCCCCCACCGCGCCCGGCCCGCGCTGCGGGCGGGCACGACCCGCGCGGCGACCCCCGCGGAGTACGACCTGTTCTGGTCGCTGTCGTTCGCCGCGACCCCCGCGACCTGGAGCCGCGTCGGCGGGTTCCACTCGGAGTACCAGGGTTACGGCGCCGAGGACACCGACCTGGCCTGGACCGCGCGGGCAGCCGGCGTCGACCTGCGCTGGGTGGGCGGTGCCGACGCCTTCCACCAGTGGCATCCCGTGTCGTCGCCCCCGTGGCAGCACCTCGACGACATCCTGCGCAACGGCGCGGCCTTCCACCGTCGGTGGGGCGAGTGGCCGATGGGCGGTTGGCTCGAGGCCTTCGCTGCGGCCGGCGCGATCGAGCGGCGCGGCGACGGCTGGGTGCGCACGGGCTGATCCGTCGCCCATCGCCGCCGACGAGCGGCGCGGCTGCCGCGTGCTCGCCGCACGCGACCGACGGCCGGGGTGATCGGGCTCCGAGAGCCCGCGCGGTGGCGGGGCAGCGCCCGCCGGCTGACCTCGGGCGCCGCCCGGGGCGTCGAGTGGCCACGAGACCCGGGGCGTTTCGGAATCGGTCCGGATGTCGTGGACGGCCGACGTGCGCGGCGGGCATGCCGCCGGACGCCGAGAAGCCCCGGCGGGACCGCCGGGGCTTCTCGGGTCCTCACACGCGGCGCAGCCAGACGGTCGTCTCGCCGGGAAGGGTGTCGCCGTCGAGCGGGCGGCTCGACAGCAGCACCTCGCCGGCCGGCAGCGCGGCGGGCTCGACGCCGAAGTTGGTCACCACGGTCCACCCGTTGGGGCGCTGGAACGCGACCACGTCGCGCTCGTCGCCGTCGACCCACTCGAGCCGCTCCTCGGTCTGCCACTCGTGCCGCAGCTCCAGCGCGCGACGGTAGAGCGACAACGTCGACGACGCATCGCCGTCCTGCACATCGACGGCGGCGGCGGCGAACCACTCGGGTTGCGGAAGGTGCGCACCGCCGTCGCCGAAGCCGAACGCCGGGGCCGACGCGGACCACGGCAGGGGCACACGGCATCCGTCCCGCCCCAGATCGACGTCTCGATTGCGGAAGAACGTCGGATCCTGACGCTGGTCATCGGGGATCTCGGCCACCTCGTGCAGCCCCAGCTCCTCGCCCTGGTACAGGTACGCCGAGCCGGGCAGGCCCAGCACGAACAGGGCCGCGGCCCGCGCACGGCGTCCGCCCCGCTCGGCGTCGAGCGCCGGAGTGCGCCCGCCCGAGAGCAGCCACTCGTTGCCGTGCTTGAGGGTCGGCCGCCCCTCGGCGTCGCGCTCGGCATCCGGGAGCCCGTAGCGGGTGGCGTGGCGCACCACGTCGTGGTTGGACAGCACCCACGTCGTGGAGGACCCCGACTCCGTAGCGAGCGCGAGGTTGTCGGCGACGATGCGGCGGAACTGGCCGGCGTCGAAGTCGGCCTCGAGCAGGTCGAAGTTGAACGACTGACCCAGGCTGTCGGCGCTGGCGTACAGCGGCACGCGCGAGGGGTGCACCCATGCCTCGGCCACGGCGGTGCGGGGCGGGTCGTAGGAGTTGAAGACGGCCCGCCACTCGGCGTAGACCTCGTGCACGTCGTCGCGGTCGAGCAGCGGGTGGCTGCCGTCGATCGGCATCGCCTCCAGCTCGGCCCGCGAGGGGAGGGGCTCGCGGAGATCCTTGGTGAGCATGTGCGCCACGTCGATGCGGAATCCGTCGACGCCCCGATCGCTCCAGAAGCGCAGGGTCTCGACGAAGTCGGCGCGCACCTCGGGGTTCGCCCAGTTCAGGTCGGGCTGCGAGACGTCGAAGTTGTGGAAGTACCACTGCCCGTCCGCCACGCGCTCCCACGCCGCTCCGCCGAAGACCGAGACCCAGTCCGTGGGCGGCTCGGCGCCGTCGGGACCCGTACCCTCGCGGAAGATGTACCGCTCTCGCGCGGCCGAACCGCGACCGGCGGCGAGCGCCTCCTGGAACCACGCGTGTCTGTTCGAGGTGTGGTTGGGGACGATGTCGACCACGACACGGATGCCGTGCGCGTGCAGCTGCGCGATGAGCTCGTCCATGTCGGCCAGGGTGCCCAGGCGCGGGTCGACGTCGCGGTAGTCGGCGACGTCGTAGCCGCCGTCGGCGAGGTCGGACGGGTAGAAGGGGCTGAGCCAGACGGCATCCACCCCCAGTTCCGCCAGGTAGGGAACACGGGAGGTGATGCCGGGGATGTCGCCCAGGCCATCGCCGTTCGTGTCGGCGAAGCTGCGGGGGTAGACCTGGTACACCACGGCCTGGCGCCACCAGTCGGGGGCGTCGGAGAGGTCGCGAGAGTGCGGAGCGCGTTCGGAAACGGGTGCGGACGTGGTCACGGTTGTCCTTTCGGGGGGGGTGGTGGATCAGCCCTTGACGGCGCCCTGCGTGACACCCGCCATCACCCAGCGCTGGGTGAAGAGGTAGGCGACGATCGCGGGGGCCATGGCCATGAGGTACGAGGCGAAGGCGACGTTGTAGTTGTTGCTGAACTGCGTCTGGAAGAGGTTCTGACGCACCGGCAGGGTCTGCAGAGCCGGATCGCTGATGATGAGCGAGGGCATCATGAAGTCGTTCCAGGCGTACAGGAAGGCGAAGATGCCGACCGTGGCGCTCATCGGGGCCAGCAGCGGGAAGATCAGCTGCCAGAACGTCTGCCAGGTCGACGCCCCGTCGATACGTGCACTCTCTTCGAGCTCGAGGGGAATCGAACGCAGGAACGCGGTGAACAGCAGCACGCTGAAGCTCAGCTGGAACATCGTGGCGAGGATGATCACGCCCACGGGGTTGTCGAGCCCGAGGCGTCCGGTGAGCTGGATCTGCGGCAGTGCCACCACCGGGAACGGGATGAACATCGCGGCGAGCAGGTAGAAGAACGAGTAGCGGAAGAGCTTTCGGTCCCAGTTGCGGGCGATCGCGTAGGACGCGAACGCGGCCAGGACGATCGTGGCGATGACGGTCCCCGCTGTCACGAGCAGCGAGATCGCCAGTCCGACGGGGAACCTCGTCAGCGTCCACGCCTGGACGAAGCCGTCGAAGCTGATCGGCGAGGGCAGTGAGAACGCGTTGCCGTCGACCACCTGCGTCCCGCTCTTGAGCGCCATCGAGACCGTGACGTACAGCGGCAGCAGCACGGTCAGCGTGCACAGCACGAGGATCGTCGTCGTCGACCAGGTGACGCGTTCGCCGCCGACACGGCGGCCGGGCCGACGCGGGGCGTCCGGGCCCCGCCGATCGGGAACGGAGAGCTCCGCCTGTTCGACGGCGAGGGCGGGCTGATTGAGGGCGGTCATGACAGGGTGTTCCTTCCCCGGGTCAGCGAGAGCTGCAGGAGCGAGATGACGACGGCGACCACGAAGAAGAGCGCGGCATTGGCCATCTGGTAGGCGTAATCGCCCCCGTTGAATCCCAAGATGATCGACATCGCGACGCTGCGGGTCGCGGTGCCGGGGCCACCGCCGGTGAGACCGACGATGATGTCGTACGCGTTCAGGAAGCCCTTGAACCCGAGGATGACGTTGATCACGACGTAGCCGGCGACCAACGGCAGCGTGATGCGCAGGAGCTGCTGGGTCTTGCTCGCCCCGTCGAGGCCCGCAGCCTCGTACACGTCGCCGGGTACCGCGAGGAGCCCCGCGATGTAGATCAGCAGCGTGCCGGGGATGGCCTGCCACGCGGTGACGACCACGATCGCGACCCAGGCGAGATCGGGATTGGCGAGCAGGCTCGTCTCGAGCCAGGGGAGGCCGAGAGCGGTCCCCGCGGCGGGGACGGAGTTGCTGAAGAGGAAGTTGAAGACGTAGGCGATGATGATGCCCGAGATCACCATCGGGATGACGAACACCGTTCGCAGCGCCTTCTTGAAGCGGATCTGCGCCGTCAGGCCCACCGCGAGCAGGAAGGCCGCGACGTTGACGACGACGACCGTGGCGATGGAGAACCCGAAGGTGAACAGGTAGGCCTGCAGGATCGCCGGGTCGCTGAAGATGGCGATGTAGTTCGTGAGCCCGGTGAAGTTCCACTCCCCCAGCCCGATCGAGTCGGTGAAGCTGAAGAAGATGCCGATCAGACCGGGCACCGTGATGGCCAGCGTGAACAGCACGAGGGTCGGGACGAGGAAGAAGTAGTAGATCGGTTCGACCCGGCGGGTGCTGCGACGCGCGGTCGCCTTTCCCCCCGTCACGATCGTGGTGGTGGTGGTCATCGCGCGGCCTCCTCGCCAGCGGCATCCGTCGTCGAAGCCGGGGGCTGGCGGAACGCCAGACGCGACCAGTCCTCGTCCATGGTGCGCAGCGTCGTCTCGGGCGCGGCGCCGAAGATCATCGCCTGCGCGTAGTTGAAGGTGGGGATGGTCTTGGGCACCAGGACCGACGCGCCCTGGTAGATGCGGCCCTCGTCGTAGTACGGGATCATTCCGGCGACGCGCGGATCGCTCGGCGACGGGGCGTCGTCCGTCGGGGCGAAGCCCAGCTGCGACTCGTTGTACGCCTCGATCACCTCGGGCCGGTACAGGTATTCGAGGAAATCGCGAGCGGCATCCTGATGGCGCGAGGCCTCGGGGATGATCGCGGCGAGGTCCATGTTCACGCGGACCTTGAGGTCGGCGGGGTCGTCGGTCATCGGCAGCGGGAACGTCCCCACCGGCAGGTCGGGAGCGGTCTTGGCGATCTCGCCGAGCGCCCACGGTCCCTGCAGGTACATCGCCGCCTCGCCCTGGGCGAAGGCGAGATTGCCGTCACCGTACGCCCGGCTCTCGGCATCCGCGTTGGTGTAGTTCTCGGCCAGATCGAGCATGCGCTGCATCGGCTCGGTGAAGTCCTTGGCGAACGACACCGCGGAGTCGGGGCCGACCTGGGCGCCCTCTGCGGCGAGGGCGTCGAAGAAGTCGATGACGTCGAGCGAGCCGCCGACGGAGTAGTCGTACCAGCCCTGGGCGACCGTCCAGTCGTCCTTGAAGGTGCCATAGAACGGGGTGACGCCGTTCTGCTCCAGCGTGTCGGCGACCTGGATCAGTTCGTCGTACGTGGTGGGGACCTCGAGTCCCAGCTGCGCGAAGATCTGCGTGTTGTAGATCACCGATGCCGCCATCACCGAGTACGGTAGCGCGCTCGTGCGTCCCTCGCAGGAGCCGTACTGGTCCATGAGGGGCTGCAGGTCCCGGCGAACACTCTCGGCCGCGGCGGTGCCGCTGAGGTCGCTCAGGGCGCATCGCTGCACGAAGCGGGCCACCTCGTAGTTGTAGTTGGCGAGCATGATGTCGGGCGGGTTGCCGCGTACAAAGCTCGCCGACACGACGTCGACACCCGAGCTGTCCATCTCGACCCGCACCTGGTCCTGCGAGGCGTTGTACTGCGCGACGACGTCGTCCATGAAGGACAGCGCCTCACGCTTGCTGAACGTGAAACGGATGGTCTCGCGCCCGTCGGCGGAGCACCCCGCGAGCAGACCCGCTCCGAGCACCCCCACCGCGGTCGCCGCGATCCATCGTCGCCCCGCCCTGGTCTTCGTCGACACCTGGCTCCTCCTTCGCTGCGCTGCGAATACGTTGTGCTGGCGACTAAATCTAGTCGCCAAATCAATGTCGTGCAGGCAGTATTGCATCGGACCGAACACCGGTCAAGGGCGACGATGCGACCCAGAGACGGGATGGATGCCGATGGATGCCACGACCGCGACACCCTCGTTGCGGCGCCACAGCCTCGACGTCGTCCTCCGCCACGCCTGGCGGGTCGACGCCTTCACCGCGAGCGACGTCATCGCGGCGATCGGGGTCACGAGGTCGACCGCGATCGACGTCCTGGACGAGCTCACCGCGCGACGCCTGCTCAGCGAGATGCCGAACGCCCGCGCCGTGGGCGAGTACTCCAAGGGCCGTCCCGCCCGACGCTTCGCCTTCCGCCCCGACGTCGGCGTCGTCGTGGGTGTCGACGCCGGCCGCGGACACCTCACGACCACGGTCGCCGACCTCCGCGGCGACACGATCGCGACCTCGCGGCTCACCGTCGACCCCGAACGGGACTCCCCCGAACGCCGGCGGCGAGCCGCCGAGGCCACCGTCGACGCGACCCTGACCCGCGCGCGACGCCGTCGCTCCGACATCGTCGCGCTGTGCGTGGGCGTGCCCGCACCCGTCGACCGCGCGGGCCGCTCCCCCGTGCACCACGACCGGTTCTGGGAGCGCATGAATCCCGGCTTCGTCGACACCTTTTCGTCGTGGTCGCCGGTGGTCCGCGTCGAGAACGACGCGACGCTCGCCGCCGTCGCCGAACACGCGCGCGGGGACGCGGTCGGCTGCGACGATTTCATCGCCCTGCTGGCCGGCGAGCGCTTCGGTGCCGGCATCTTCGTCGACGGCCGCCTTCTCCGGGGCAAGCACGGCGGTGCGGGCGAGACCGTCGCCTTCGACCGGGTCCGCGGCGTCGGCGGCGCCGAGGGGCTCGCCCCGCGCTGCGTCGCCGCCGCCCGGGCCGCCCTCGCCTCCGGCGCCCTGCCCGCGGACAGCCCGCTGCGGGATCTCGACCCCGACCGCATCGACGCCAAGACCGTGCTCGACCTCGCCGCGACCGGCGACGCGGGAGCCCTCGCGATCGCCCGCGAGGTCGGCGCGGCCCTGGCCGGCGTCGTCGGAATCTTCGGCAGCCTCTTCGACCCCGATCGTGTGATCGTCTCGGGCGCCATCGCCGAGGGCGCCGACCCCATCATCCGTGCCGCCGTCGACGCGCTTCCGCGCGCCGTGGACCTGCCCGCACCCCGGATCCTCGCCTCCACCCTCGGTGCCGACATCGTCTCGATCGGCGCGGTCGCAGCCGCCGTCGACGCCGCCCGGGACAACGCGCTCGATCTGCCGCTGTTCGCCCCGACGGCGGACCGCGCGCGGGCGTGACCCCCGGCATCCGCGCCGCCACAACCCCCCGATCACCCGCCGCGGACGAGATAGCGTCGAGATCCCGGCACGACCCCCGGGCCGAGGAGACGCCATGCCCGAATGGCCCGAACACGTCATGTGGTGGCACGTCTACCCGCTCGGGTTCGTCGGCGCGCCCATCCGTGACGGCGTGCAGCCCGACGCCGACGTCGTGCACCGCCTCGACCGCCTCGAGCCGTGGCTCGACCACGTCATCGGACTCGGCCTGAACGGACTGCTGCTCGGGCCGGTGTTCGCCTCGGAGACGCACGGCTACGACACGGTCGACCACTTCCGCATCGATCCGCGCTTGGGAGACGACACCGACATCGACCGACTGCTCTCGAGCGCTCGAGAACGAGGCATCCGCGTCCTCTTCGACGGGGTCTTCAACCATGTCGGCCGCGCGCATCCCGCGTTCCGGGAAGCGACCGAGGACGCCCCGCCGCTGTTCCGCGGTCGATGGGAGCACGGTCGGTTGGAGGCCGAGGTCTTCGAGGGCCACGACGCGCTCGTCGCCCTCGACCACTCGTCGCCCGCCGTGGCCGATCTGGTGGTCGAGGTCATGTGCCACTGGCTCGAGCGCGGCATCGACGGCTGGAGGTTGGATGCCGCCTACGCCGTGCCGCCCGCGTTCTGGGCCGACGTGCTCCCGCGCGTGCGCGAGCGCTTCCCCGAGGCGTGGTTCCTCGGGGAGGTCATCCACGGCGACGGGCCCGGTCTCGTGCGCGCGTCGACGATGGACTCCCTCACCCAGTACGAGCTGTGGCAGGGCATCTGGCACGGGATCTCCGACGCGAACCTGTTCGAGCTCAGTCACGCGATCGAGCGGCATGACGCCCTGCTCGCCACCTTCGCCCCGCAGACGTTCGTCGGCAATCACGACGTGACGCGCATCGCCTCCGCCGTGGGCCGCGCTGCCGTTCCGCACGCGCTCGCGGTGCTGTTCACCGTCGCCGGCACGCCGTCGGTGTACGCGGGCGACGAGTACGGGTGGACCGCACGCAAGGAGGAGCGCGAGGGCGGTGACGATGCGGTGCGGCCGGAGTTCCCGGCATCCCCCGACGCTGTCGAAGACGCGGACGCGCGCATCCTCGAGGCCCACCGCGCGCTCATCGCCCTGCGCCGACGCAAGCCGTGGTTGTGGCGCGCCCACACCGACGTGGTCGAGGTGGCGAATGCGTCGATCGTGCTGCGCACCGCGGTCGAGGGCGACGCGGTGGTGGTCGCGCTGAACATCGGTGACGAACCGGTGTCGCTGCCGGCCGCCGACGCGCGCACGGTCGTGACCGGCGACGGGACCCTCGTCGAGGGCCGGGTCGAGCTCGGCCCGCGCGGATGGGCGGTACTGGAGGGCTGAGCCCCCTCGCTCGGGCTGCGCAGCCCGGCGGAGGCACCGGAGCGCTCCGTCGGGCCCGGCGACCGCGCGGCCCCGCCTGCTCCGTCAGCCCCCCGCGCGGAAGCGGTGCTCGGGGCGCCCCGTGCTGCCGTAGCGCAGGCCCACCTGCACCACTCCCCGCTCGGCGAGCGCGGTCAGGTGGCGCTGCGCCGTGGCGCGTGAGACGCCGATGCGCTCGGCGACCTCGGCCGCCGACGCCTCGTCGGTCCCCAGCGCGGCGAGCACGCTCTGCTCCGTCGTCGAGCGCGCCAGCGAGGGCCCCTCTCGCTCACCGCGCATGACGGCGGCCGCGCGGTCGACGTCGTCCTGCGACAGGGGGCGAGCACCCGAGAGCAGGTTGCGGTATCGCGCGAAACGGTCGAGCCGCTCGGCGAGCACGCGGGTGTCGAACGGCTTGACGAGGTAGGCCAGCGCCCCGGCCGAGAACGCGCGGCGGACGGTCGCGGCATCCGTCGCAGCCGACAGCACGAACGCGTCGACGCCGAGGGAGCGCACCAGCTCGATGCCGTCGCCGTCGGGAAGATACACGTCGGCGAGCAGCAGGTCCGGGGCCTGCGCAGCGACCGCAGCGCGCGCCTCGCCGACCGTGCGCGCCGCATCCAGGGCCACGAAACCCGGACGCGCGGCGACGGCGTCGCGGTGCAGCCCCGCCACCCGGAAATCGTCGTCGACCACCAGAACACGGATGCCGCTCACGCGCCCTCCCCCTCTCTCACCGTCGGCACGGGCGAACGACGCACGCCCGGCAAGCGGGCCGCGACGACCGCGCCGCGCCCCGCGCCCCCCGCGTCGACGACCCACACCTCGCCGCCGCGGCGGCGTGCGAACTCGCGCGAGAGCGGGAGCCCGATGCCCAGGCCGTGGACGGCATCCGCGTCGTCTTCGCGATCGCGGGAGGCGAAGACGGCCTCGACGTCGGCGATCCCTCCGCCCGAATCGGACACCGTCACCACGACGGCGTCCGCGTCGTCGAGGACGCTCACCTCCACCGCGCGGGGCGGCGGGGCCGAGGCCGCGGCCGTCACCGCGTTGTCGATCAGGTTGCCGAGCACCGCGACCACGTCCTCGACGTCGTCGATCGGGCTGCGCGCGAACGTGTCCTCGGCCACGCGGAGCGTGACGCCGCGCTCGCGCGCCGACAGCGCCTTGGCGCCGAGGAACGACTGCAGCATCGCGTCGCCGACGAGCTCGATGCCGGGGACCGCCCAATCGACCGACCCGCGGTCCACCAGATCGGCGAGGAAGGCGCGCGCCTCGTCGACGCGACCGGCGTCGACGAGGCCGACCGCGGCGTGCAGCCTGTTCGCGTTCTCGTGTCGCTGCACGCGCAGCGCATCACCCATCGCGCGCACACTGTCGAGTCGGCCGGACAGCGCCATGACGTCGGTGCGATCGCGCAGGACGGCGACCCGCCCGAGGGCTCGCTCGCCCCGGCGAACCGGTCGCACATCGACGAAGACGACCCGGTCTCCCAGCGGGAGCCCCGCCGAGGCGCCGACCCGCGACAGGGCGGCGGTGACGGCCTGCGGCAGTCCCAGCGCGTCGACGCGGCGCCCCACGGCATCCGTGATCCCGAGCATCCGCTCGGCGGCGGTGGTGCACACGCGAACGACACCGGCGTCGTCGAAGGCGAGCACGCCCTCGTCGGCACCCTCGAGTACCGCGGTCTGCGTCTGGACGAGCGCCACGAGCTCTTCGGGCTGCACCCCCAGGGTGAGGCGTTCCCACCGTCGGCGCATGAGCAGTGCGGCGATCGAGCCGATCCCGACCGCGAGGGCGACGGCCACCGCGATCCCCGCGATCAGCGCCGGCAGACCATCGAACACGCTCGCCCGCTCGAAGCCCACGCTCACCTCACCGACCGGCGCTCCGCCGGCGGGGGGATAGATGGGCACCTTGGCGCGGGCGGACTCTCCGAGCGTCCCGGTCTCCCACGTGACGACCTCGCGTCCGGCCAGGGCGTCGGCGAAGCTCGTACTGACGACCTGGCCGAGGCGGTCGGGATCGGGGTGGGCGAGACGGATGCCGTGATCATCGGTGATCACGACGAACAGGCCCTGCGTACGGCTCGTCACGTCGGCGGCGTACTGCTGCAGGGCCCCGTCGCGCAGGTCCGCGGCCGCGGGCGTGCCGGGGTCGGCGGAGAAGGTCGTCACGAGCGCGCGGACGTCGGGGGCCTCGGCGACGGAGCGGGCGATGTTCAGCGCCGACGAATCGGCCTCGGCCCGCAGCTGCTGCACCCCCAGCCACGCGAAGACCGCGGTGCACACGGCGACCACGACGAGTTGCGTGGCGACCTGGACGACGAGCATCCGCGTGGCGAACCGCATGCGCACCTCCCGCTCGGCGACGACGTCGTGCGCGAAATGCGCAGAACACACGGTACGCGCACAACGCCCCTCAATGCGAGCAAGAGCGCGGCGACGACGCGGGCCTGCGTAGTGTCACCGCATCGGCGGCGCGCCCCGTGCCGGCATCCACGACGAAGGAGTCGCGATGACCCCCCTGATCCTCTCGGCCGAAGCGGTCGAGTACCCGGTGGCGTACACGCCCGCCGACGGTGTGCTCGTCGCCCTCGGCTTCCTCATGGTCCTGTCGTTCATGGCGCTCATCATGACGCGGCGCATGACGCCGATGGTCGCGCTGATCGTCGTGCCGACGGTGTTCGGCCTCATCGCCGGAGCAGGCTTCGGCCTGGGCGACATGGTCATCGACGCGATCGGCAAGATGGCCCCGACCGCCGCCCTGCTGCTGTTCGCGATCATGTACTTCGGCATCATGATCGACGTCGGCCTGTTCGACCCGCTCATCCGCGTCATCACGCGCTTCCTCGGCGATGATCCGGCCAAGATCGTGCTGGGCACGGCCATCCTCGCCGGCGCGGTCTCGCTCGACGGCGACGGATCGACCACCTTCATCATCACCACATCGGCGATGCTGCCGCTGTACCTGCGCCTGGGCATGAGCCCGGTGGTGCTGACATGCGTCGCAGGTCTGATGAACGGAACGCTCAACATCGTCCCGTGGGGCGGACCGACCGTCCGCGCCGCGACCGCCCTGGGCCTGCAGCCCACGGACGTCTTCGTGCCGATGCTGCCCTCGCTGCTGGCCGGCCTGATCGTCGCGCTCGCCTTCGCGTGGTTCCTCGGCCTGTCCGAGCGCAAGCGCCTCGCCGGCTCGATCGACACCGCGAAGATCGCCGGCCCCGGCGGCTTCGGTCGCCTGGGCGCGCCCAAGATCTTCCGCGGCGCAGAGCACAAGCCCGGCGCCCTCGCGTCGCTGCGCACCGGCAACGTGGTCACGGTGCGCGGCGGTCAGGGCGCCGTCGCCGCCCCGCAGCTGGTCGAGGCCGCCGACACGGCGATGGCCGACACCATGCTCGACCCCAACCGCGCGACGCTGCGCCCCAAGCTCATCTGGTTCAACCTGGCCCTCACCGTCGCGGTCATGGTGCTGCTGGTCATGGACCTGTTCCCGCTGGCGTTCGTGTTCATGGTCGGGGCCGCCCTCGCCCTCATCGTGAACTTCCCCCAGCTGCGCTCGCAGGCCGATGAGATCGTGGCGCACGCTCCGAGCATCGTGGGCGTGGTGTCGATGGTGCTCGCCGCCGGCGTTCTGGTCGGCGTGCTCAACGGCACGGGCATGGTCACCGCGATGGCCGACTGGATCACGCAGGTAATCCCCTCGTCGATGGGTCCCTTCCTCGCGGTCATCACGGGTGTCCTGTCGATCCCGTTCACGTTCTTCATGTCGAACGACGCGTTCTATTTCGGAATCCTCCCGGTGCTGGCCGAGAGCGCGGCGAACTACGGCATCGCACCGGTCGAGATGGCCCGCGCCTCGATCACCGGTCAGCCGGTTCACCTGCAGAGCCCGCTGGTGCCGGCGATCCTGCTTCTCGTATCGCTCGCCGGGGTCAATCTCGGCGACCACCACAAGAAGGTCCTGTGGCGCGCGACGGTCGTGTCGCTGGTCATGCTGGCAGTCGGCGTGCTCGTGGGGGCGGTGCCGCTGCTCGGCTGAGTCGAAGGCGAACGGCGACGGGGCTCGGATGCGATGGCATCCGGGCCCCGTCTCGGTGTCTGCTCGGCGAGGTCAGTCCGCGCGGCGACGGTGCCTGGCGGCGACTCGGAGGACGCCCCCGGCGAGGAGCAGAGCCAGGGCCGCGATCACGGCCGGCAGCGACGGCTCGGCACCCGTCGCGGGGAGTCGGCCTCTCGCCGACCCGTTCGGCACGGCGGACGTCGGCGTCGACGACGCGATCGGGGTGACGACGGCCGGCTCCGTTCCGCGCGGCGGGGCCGGCACACTCGGGTCCGACGACCCGGACGGCGGGGGAACGGGAGAGTCGACGCGCACGACCTGCCCGAGGTCGTTTCTGCCGGTCGCGGCATCCCAGGTACCCAGGTTCGCCGCACGGATCGCGAAGCGCGGGTCGCCCGCGATAGACGCCTCGGGAGCCGGCAGAAACAGAGAGACCCGGTACTGGCCCGGGTCGACGCCGCGCAAGGGCACCGTGAGCTCGATCTCTCGGCCCGGTGCCCAGGTGCGGGCATCGACGTCGAGGGGGACGACGACGGATCCACCTGCACCGGTGAGGGCGAGCTGCACCGGACGCGGGTTGTAAGGGGCTGCCCACCCGTCGTTGCGCAGCGTGATCGAAACCGATGCCTCCGCTCCGTCGACGACGCGTGAGCTTTCGAGGACGAAGCGGTAGCCCAGACGACGAGCGGCCTCGTCGATGCCGTCCGGCCCCCACGACGCGAGCACGTCCGCGTCGTAGTCGCGGTTGAGGAAGCTGTAGTGGTACCGCTGGAGTTCGGCCCGGGCCGAGGGCCAGAGGGATCTCGGCGCGTTGACGGCGCACGTCTCGCCACCCGTCGGCACGAAACGGCTGTCCTGTGCGAGGTAATCCTGATCGAGCGAGAGCGGGTCGGACAGGAACGTGCCGAAGTCGTCGGGCGAGGCGAGGAAGCAGTCGTCGTGGTGGCCGATCCGCGCGGCTTCCGACCCGTCGTACGCCTGCGCGTCGGCGAGCGCGCCCGCCGTTCCGCTCGGGGTGCCCAGAGCCCGCTGCTTCGCGAGCATCGTCCGCACCTGGAGCATGCGGTCGGGCGGAAGCGCCGCCAGCAGCGCCGCGACGACCCGATTACGCTCCGCCCAGTCGGCATCGGTCACCGTGCCCGGCTCGGCGGGATCGGCGACGAAGTGGTCGGTGAAGTACCCCTCGCCCCACAAGCCGATGAACCCCTGCTGCACGACCTCGATGACGTCGGCGTTCCGGCGCAGCACCGGGGTCAGCTGCGAGATGTGGGCGAGAACGCGCTCGGGCGGCGCGTCGCCGTATGGAGGGTCGTACGGTCCGTCGCCCCCCTGCACGTAGGCGAAGCGGAGGATCACCGACACCCCCGCCGCGCGCGCGGTGGCGAAATCGCTTTCGAGTGCCGAGAGGACGACCGCGTCGAGGTCGGCGTCGACGTAGCGTTCGAGGTACACCACGCGGAGCACCTGAGTGACTCCTTCGCCGCGCATGCGGATCAGCTCCCCCGGGTCCAGCGGGGTCCATCCCGAACCGTCGGAGAAGGAGTGGGTTTCCGTGTGGTGGTACCACCCTCGCCCGGGATTGGCGATGATGCCCGGATCCTCCGCGTACGAGACGACCGTTCCGTCGGGAAGGGCCGAGGCGGGGAGCCCCGTCGCGGACGCCAGGACGGCACCCACGATCAGACCTGCGAGAACGAGACGTGCAGAGGATGTCGGGGGCATGTGCGGTGTCCTTGAGGGCGGCGTCGGCGAGCCGCGGCGCGGCGTGCCATGGGTTACACGACGGGGCCTTCGGTGGCGCGGAGACCCGGGCGCGCACGAGGCGGGTCGTCGAAGGATGGCAGGTCGTCCGCCGCGTCGGACCGCACGCCGAGATCGGGTGAGGGGCGCGCCGTCTCGTCGGCGGGACGGCCAGCCGCCGAACGGCACGCGGGACAGTCCGTCGCCGGCGGACCCGCGTCGGCGCGGCCGCATCGCGAGCAAATTCACCCGTGCGGCATCGTATTTCACCCGGGGCGGCGGTGGACCGTCGGTGAGAGTGTCGCCGTGTTGCGCGCGGCGACGCCACTGACCGCACCAACGCCTAACGTCGTAGACATGACTTCGCTCCCCCACAACACCCCCGAGAGCACGCCCGCGATCGGCACCTCGGTCTCGGCGGACGACTTCAAGCGCGCCTTCCGGGGTCACCCGGGCGGCATCGCCGTGATCACCGCCTACGGCGAGCACGGTCCCGTCGCTCTCACGGCCTCGTCCGTCTCTTCGGTCAGTGCCGACCCGCCGCTGCTGATCTTCTCGGTCTCAGCGCTCTCGTCGGCGACGCCCACGATCATCGCGGCCGACACCATCGTGGTGCACCTGCTCGACGCCGAGGACATCGGCCTTGCACGCGCGGGTGCCACCAGCGGCCTGGACCGCTTCGCCGACACCTCGACGTGGTCGCGCCTGGCGACCGGCGAGCCGGTCTATCACGGCGTGCGCGCCTGGCTCCGGTGCAAGATCGTCAGCCGGATGGATGCCGGCGGCTCCACCGTCATCGCCGCGCAGGCACTGCAGGTCGACGTCGAGCGCGACCTCGAGCCCGGCGAGCCGGGTGCCGCGCTGGTCTACCACAACCGTTCCTGGCACCGTCTGGGCGAGCACTCCCGCCTCGACTGACGGGTCGCGGCACCGCGCAGAATCAGTGCGCGGCGGGGGTTTCCCGCCGCACCAGGCGCTGAATCCCCGTGACGACCGCGACGATGATCAGCCCGAGCACGAGGCCGAAGACAGCCGACATCGCCGTCTCGACGATCCACACGACGACGGGACCCGCCGCCTCGATCGCGTGGGTGACGAGGTGGACCACGTCGTAGGGGCCGTGCCAGAACGTCTCGGCGAGGTTCTGCAGCACGAGGTGACCCCCCACCCACAGCATCGCCACGGTCCCGACGATGCTGATCACCCGGAACACCGTGGGCATGGATGCCACGACCCGGGCCCCGAACCGGCGCACGCCGCGCGACTCGTTCTTCATGAAGCGCAGACCGATGTCGTCGATCTTTACCAGCAGGGCGACGGCGCCGTAGACGGCGATCGTCATCGCCAATCCGATGAGCAGCAGCGCTCCCAGCGTCATCCAGATGCTGAACCCCGGGTCCAGGCTCGTGAGAGAGATGAGCATGATCTCGGTACTGAGGATGAGGTCGGTGCGCACGGCCCCCAGGACCAGCTTCTTCTCGTCGCGCGGAGCGTCCGCGTCGTGCGTCTCGTGGTGGACGCCGAACCACTCGAGCACCTTCTCGGCGCCCTCGAAGCAGAGGAACCCGCCACCGATGATCAGCAGGAACGGCAGCACCCAGGGGGCGAACGCGGTCAGCAGCAGCGCGATCGGGATGATGATCACGTACTTGTTGATGATGCTGCCGAGCGCGATCTTCCACACCACCGGGAGCTCGCGCGCGGGCGTCAGCCCCTGGACGTACTGGGGCGTCACGGCGGCGTCGTCGATGACGACACCGGCCGTCTTGGCGCTGGCGCGCATGGCGGCGCTGAGGATGTCATCGACGACGGCGAGCAGACCGACGGACATGCGTTCTTCTCCCGGGGACGAGGGTGCGGACACGTGCGGGCCGCGCCCTCGAGACTATCGGGCGCACGTCGGCGCGGAGAGGGCCTCGCGGGCTTGGGTCACGGCATCCCTCCCTGTCGAGGCGGGACCGACCGTCGCTAGGGTGAAGCCACCGCTCCGATCGAGTGAAGGGGATGCCATGTCGTTCATCACCCGCGGGTTCTCGGGCCGCCGCCGCGAGCGCGACCCGAGGCTGCCGCCCGGCCAGACGTCGGTGAGTGATTGGCCGGTGCTCTCGGCGGGCCCGACCCCGGCCGTCGCCGCGGACACCTGGGAGTTCGTCATCGGCACCGAGAACGGCGTGCACCGGTGGACCCGCGCCGACCTCGAAGCTCTGGGCGTGGAGGACATCACCGTCGACATCCACTGCGTCACCCACTGGACACGGTTCGGCATGCCGTGGCGCGGGGTGTCGCTGGATCGACTGTTCGCCCAGGTCGACACCGACCACCGCTACGCGATGGTGCACTCCTTCGGCGGGTACACCACGAACCTCGCTCTCGACGACCTGCTCGGTGGCAGGAGCTGGATCGCCTTCGAGGCCGACGGCGCCCCGCTCACCCCCGAGCACGGTGGACCCGCCCGACTGCTCGTGCCGCACCTGTACTTCTGGAAGAGCGCCAAGTGGGTGCAGGGCCTGGTCACCATGCCCACCGACAAGCCCGGCTTCTGGGAGCAGAACGGCTACCACCTGCACGGCGACCCCTGGCGCGAGGAACGCTACGGGTGAGCAGCCGGACGGCATCCTGGCACACGGCGACCGTCGTCGGAACGCGCCCCGAGACGACCACCGCCCGCCGGATCGAACTGGACGTGCCCACGTGGCCGGGCAACGACGCGGGGGCGCACCTCGACGTGCGGTTGACCGCGCCGGACGGGTACCAGGCGAGCCGGTCGTACTCGGTCGCCTCGTCGGGCGAGGGCACGCGGATCCTGCTCGCGGTCGACGAGGTCCCCGACGGCGAGGTGTCGCCCTTCCTCGTCCACGAGCTGCGCGATGGAGACCGCCTCGAGGTGCACGGCCCACTGGGAGCCTTCTTCGTGTGGACGCCGTCGGACGACCCCGCGCCCGTGCAGTTGATCGCGGGCGGTTCGGGGGTGGTCCCGCTGTTCGCGATGGCATCCGCGCACGTCGAGGCGGCGGACGCGACGGAGTTCCGCCTGTTGTACTCGGTGCGGTCTCCGGGCGACGTGTTCTTCGCAGAGGAGCTGCGGGCGCTCGCGACCTCGATCGATCTCGACGTCGTCTTCACCCGGACATCACCGCCCGACTCCCCCACCCCCGTGGGGCGGTTGACTCCGGAACGCCTGCGCGCTCTCGCCCTGCCGGCCGAGCGTGGACCACGCGTGTACGTCTGCGGCCCGACCCCGTTCGTCGAGGCTGTCTCCCAGTGGCTGCTGGCGGACGGCCACGATCCCGCGCGCGTGCGCACCGAGAGGTTCGGAGGTTCGTGATGGGTGTTCTCGACGGCAACGTCCTCGCCGGGCGGCTCGACGACCTCCTCGGAGGGGATGCCACCGCCTCCGCCGCCCGCTGTCGCCGCTGCGGGGCGCGCGGCGTCCTCGCGAACGTCGTCGTGTTCGCGAGCGACATGGGCATGGTGGCGCGCTGCCGCGGCTGCGACGGCGTCCTGCTGACCATCGTCGACAGGGGCGAGGGGCGTTCCTGGTTCGGGATGCCGGGCCTCGACGGCCTGGAGGTCCGGCCGCGCTGACGGCCGCGGGACGCGAAAAGCCCCGGCGAACCGGGGCTATTTCGGCGGAGACGGAGGGATTTGAACCCTCGGTCCCCTTACGGGGACTCCACCTTAGCAGGGTGGTGCACTAGGCCTGACTATGCGACGTCTCCAGGTGATCGCGCTGACCGCACGAGCACACCGGTCCATACTAACCGGATGCCGCCCGGCATCCGAAACCGAGATCGGATACCGGGCGGATCGCCTCAGCGCACGTTGCCGTTCGAGCAGGTCGCCTGGGCGGCGGTCTGACCGGCGATGCCGTCGGGCAGGACCACGGCGCCCGAGGTGGGGGCGGGGGTGGGCTCTGCCGACTCGGACGGCGCGGGAGCGGCCGTCTCGACGGGGGCGGGCGTCTCGGACGGTGCCGGGGTCGCGCTCTCGTCGACGATCACGCCGTCACCGTCGCTGAGCCCACCGGACAGTTCGAGGGGCTGGTTCGCCGCGAGGGCCGCCCACAGGATGTCGGCGTCCTCGTCGTCGGGCACCACACGGTTGGAGTTGTCGGGGTCGGTGTACGTCGGGTACTGGATGAAGACGATCTCGCTGAAGGGGACGTCCTTGACCGCGGATGCGATCTGCACGAGCGTCAGCGGATTGGTCAGCGAGGTCGACGGGTCGACGTTGCGCAAGGCCGTCGAGGCGAGCTTGTACAGCGTCGCGGGGTTGGACAGCACCTCTTGGCTCTTCAGCTTGTTGGCCAGGCGCGACATGTACTGCTGCTGGTTGGAGATCCGGCCCAGGTCGCCGCCGTCGCCCACACCATGACGGGTGCGCAGGAACTGCAGGGCGTCCAGCCCCTTCACCTCGCGCATGCCGGCCGGCCAGTCGATGCCGGTGTACGGGTCCTGGATGCCGTTGGCGATGCAGACGTCGACGCCGCCGATCGCGTCGGTGATGTTGATCACCCCGCCGAAGCTGACCTTGGCCGCGAAGGGGATCTCGAGTCCGCTCAGCTCCGACACGGTCTGCACGACGCACGACAGACCGCCGTACATGAAGGCGCTGTTGACCTGCTGCTTGCGCATCGCGGAATGCTCGACGCCGTCGGCATCGGTGCACGCCGGGATCGGAACCATGAGGTCGCGGGGGAACGAGATGACCGTGACGCGTCGCGGGGCGTCGGAGATGTGGACGAGCATGTTGACGTCGTTCAGCGTGCCCTCGGAGTCGGGGCCCGTGCAGCGGTCGCCGAAATACTGCGCGAACGACGGTTCGCACTCGTCGGTGCCCACGAGCAGCATGTTGACGCCCCCCTGGAGCTCGCCGAGATCCGGCGGAACCGCGGGCTGCCCCTTCAGCTCCACCGCATCGGCCGTGAAACTGCGCGTCAGGTCGACGGCGGCGTAGGCCAGGACGGCTCCTCCCGACACGAGCACCACGGCGAGGAGGATCGCGAGGCCGCGCAGGAGTTGCGCGGCGGGCCCGGGGGACGACAGCCGCCCGTGGCGCGCGACCGTCCGTTGACGGCGCGGGGTGATGTTCGTTCTCACTCGGGTCCTTCCGTGACGGATGCCGCCGGCCCGGCGACGCGTCGACCCGTGCGGCGAGGCCCGAGGTCGGAGCCATATTAGAGACCCGGCGCTGTGAATGCCGTGAGGCCCGGGCTTTTCACCCGTCGGCGCGGCGCGGACGCACCGGCGGCACGCGGAGACCGCGTCAGGGAGCGGACCCCGCGGGGCCCGCTCCCTGATGGCGGAGGGTGTGGGATTCGAACCCACGGGACATCGCTGCCCACTGGTTTTCAAGACCAGGTCCATCGGCCGCTCGGACAACCCTCCCGGACGCGACGAGTCTACCGACCGGTCCGGCGGCGCGCGTCCAGCCCCGGTGAGCACCTCGCTCGGGCGGCTATCGTCGGCGGGATGGCCACGTCGACGCGCAGCTCTCTGGCATCCTTCTTCCTCCGTCTCGGACGGCAGGTGTGGGTGCGCGCAGCCATCTTCACCCTCGTCGCGATCGTCGTCGCGCTGGCGGCGCGGTTCATCGGCCCGCTGCTGCCGTTCTCGTTCAGCATCGACCTCGCCGAGAACTCCGTCGACTCGCTGCTGCAGATCATCGCCACCGCGATGCTCACGGCGAGCACGTTCTCGGTGACGGCGATGGTCACGGCCTTCTCGTCGGCGACGACGATGGCGACCCCCCGGTCGACGCAGTTGCTCATCGCCGACCCGACCTCGCAGAACGCCGTCTCGACGTTCGTCGGCGCGTTCGCGTACTCGCTCGTGGGGATCGTCGCCCTCTCCACCGGCTACTACCAGAGCCAGGGGCGCACGATCCTCTTCGTCGCGACCCTGGTGATCATCGGCATCGTCGTGGTGACACTGCTGCGGTGGATCTCGCACCTCGCGACCTTCGGGCGCATGGCCGACGTGATCGACCGCGTCGAGAAGGCCGCCACCGTGGCGCTCGAGGTGCACGCCGAGGCGCCCACCCTCGGCGCCCGCCCCGCCGTGTCGCCCCCGGGGGGCGGCGTCGACGTGCACGCCGCGGAGGTCGGCTACGTCACCCACGTCGACGTGGCGGGATTGAACCGTCTCGCGCGCGAGCACGATCTCGAGATCCATGTCCGGGCGACCCCGGGGCGCATCGCCGACGCGCGCACGCCGCTGGTCTCGATCTCGGGGTCGGTCGACGACGACCTGCGGGCGGGCGTGCGACGCGCTTTCCGCGTCGAGCACCACCGCACGTACGAACAGGACCCGCGTTTCGGGGTGATCGCCCTGGCCGAGATCGGCAGTCGCGCCCTGTCTCCCGGGGTCAACGACCCGGGCACGGCGATCGAGGTCATCGCCGCCCTGCAGCGGGTGCTGACCCGGGGGTTGCGTGTCCGCACCTCCCCCGAGGTCGAGAGCGAGCGCGTATACGTCCGTGCGCCGCGGCTCGAAGACCTCGTGAACGACGCCTTCCGACCGCTCGCGCGCGACGGCGCGTCGAACATCGAGGTGCACCTGCGGCTGCAGAAGTGTCTGGCGTCGCTCGCGGCATCCGCTCCCGCCGAGGCGGAGGTGTTCCGCGCCGCCGCCCGCGCGGCCTTCGAGCGTGCGCGGGGGTCGCTGGACCGCACCGATGTGCAGACGCTGCGCACCGCGGTGCGCGCGGCCTGGGGGCGCTGACCACCGCGCGACCCGGGCGCCGAAGAAGACGGTGTCAGAGCGCGCGGAGGACCGCGGCCACGCCGCCCTCGGTCACCGACAGCCCGACCTCGCCCGCGGCCGCGTGCACCTCGGGCGGACCCTGATGCATCGCGATCGCGCGGCCGCCGTTGCGCACCGCCCACTGCATCATCTCGATGTCGTTGCGACCGTCGCCCATGACGAGCACCCGCGCGGGGGCGATGCCGAGCCGACCGCGCACGAGCTCGAGCGCGGTGGACTTGTCGACGCCCTGGGGGGCGATGTCGAGCCACGCCGTCCACCCGATCGCGTAGGAGACCTGCGACAGACCGATGCGTTCCACGAGCTCGAGGAAGTCTTGATCGGTCTGCTCGGGAGCCACCACCACCACGCGGCACACGGGCTGCGCCGACAGCTCGTCGAACTCGACCCTGTCGGCCTGTTCGAGGTTCCAGTCGTCGAGGTAGTCGGTGAACAGCCGCGTGCCGTCGGGGAGTTCGACGAGGAAATGCGCGTCGGGCAGATGCTCGCCGAGGAGCGTGAGCACCTCGGTCGGGTCGAACGTCTCGACGTGGGCGCGGGCGTAGTCACCGTGGTCGCCGTCGCGGCGCATCACGATCGCGCCGTTCGAGCACACGGCGTACTCGGGGCGGATGCCGAGGCGGTCCATGATCGTGTGGGTGTTGTCCCAGCTGCGCCCGGTGGCCAGCATCACCTCGTGGCCCGCCGCCTGCGCGCCCGCCACCGCCTCGACCACGCCCGGGCTGAGCGTGTCGTCCTCGAGCAGGACGGTTCCGTCGATGTCGAGCGCGATGAGCATGCGCCCGCCGGGGGCGTCGTCGGCCAGCGAGGCGACGACGTCGGCCGCCTCCTGCTGCGGCGCGCTCTCGACGTCACCGGTTTCGGGAAGGGCGGCCTCGCGGGTCACGCGACGGGCTCCATGACCTCGAGCCCGCCCAGGTACGGCCGCAACACCTCGGGGACGACGACCGAGCCGTCGGCGCGCTGGTGCGTCTCGAGCAGCGCCACGATCCAGCGCGTGGTCGCCAGCGTGCCGTTCAGCGTCGCCACCGGCTGCGTCTTGCCGCCGTCGGCCGGGCGGAACCGCGTCTCGAGCCGGCGCGCCTGGTACGTGGTGCAGTTCGAGGTGCTGGTCAGCTCGCGGTACGCGTCCTGGGTGGGGACCCATGCCTCGATGTCGAACTTGCGCGCGGCGCTCGAGCCCAGGTCGCCGGCGGCGACATCGATCACCCGGTACGCCAGCCCCAGGTCCTGGAGCATGCCCTCCTGCATGGCGACGAGTCGCTCGTGCTCGGCCTCGGCATCCGCGGGGTCGGTGTAGACGAACATCTCGAGCTTGTTGAATTGGTGCACGCGGATGATGCCGCGGGTGTCCTTGCCGTACGAGCCGGCCTCGCTGCGATAGCAGGTGGACCATCCGGCGTAGCGCTTGGCGCCCCGCTCGAGGTCGAGGATCTCGTCCATGTGATACCCGGCGAGGGGGACCTCGCTCGTGCCGACGAGGTACAGGTCTTCTTTGTCGAGGTGGTAGACCTCGTCGGCGTGCTGACCGAGGAAGCCGGTTCCGCGCATGACCTCGGGACGAACGAGTGTCGGCGGGATCATCGGGGTGAACCCGGCCTGCAGCGCCCGGTCGAGGGCGAGGGTCATCAGCGCGAGTTCGAGTCGCGCGCCGATGCCGGTGAGGAAGTAGAAGCGGCTGCCGGACACCTTGGTGCCCCGCTCCATGTCGATCGCGCCGAGCAGCTCGCCGATCTCGAGGTGGTCGCGCGGGGTGAAGTCATAGGCGGGCACATCGCCGTGGGTGCGCAGGGTGATGAAGTCCTCTTCACCACCGGCGGGCACGCCCTCGAGCACGATGTTCTCGATCTTCGACAGGGCGGCATCGGCGGCGGCCTCGGCCTCGGTCGCCGCGTGCTGAGCGGACTTGACCCTCTCGCTCAGCTGCTTGGCCTCGGCGACGAGCGCGGCCTTCTCGTCCTTGGGCGCCTGGGCGACGCGCTTGCCGTGCGCGTTCTGCGCGGCACGCAGCTCTTCGAAGGCGGTGAGGGCGGCGCGGCGGTCGCGGTCGGCGGCGAGGGCGGCGTCCACCGAATCCGGCGACTCCCCGCGGGCGATCTGGGAGCGCTTCACGAGCTCGGGATCTTCACGCAGCAGAGTCAGGTCGATCACGCGTCCATCCTATGGTCGAGTCCCGCGGTGGCCTCCGCGCCGCGGGGTCCGACATCCCTCGACGTTCTGGGGCTCGGCATCCGCCCCGTCAACCCCACCCCCGCGCCGGTTCGCGGGCTCGGCGCGGTCCTATGGTGGATGCCATGGCCGCCCCTGACGAGCCGCGTGACGACGCGGAGTCCCCCGAACCCGTCCACCCCGATGCCCCCGCCGAGGTGAAGGCGGACGCTGCGGCGGCGGACGGCTCGCACGAACAGTTCGACGCCGCGCGCCTCGGCGACGACGTCACCGACCACCCGCGCAAGGACGTCCCCGCTCCGAAGGACGCCGCCGAGCCCGACGACGTCATCCACCAGCCCGAGGACGTCCCCGCGGATTCCTCCGCCGACCTCCCCGGCAAGGCGCAGCGCGTCGACGCCGAGGGCGATGAGGCACCGATGGATGCCGAGACCACGCCGAACAAGCGCGCGGCCCTGGTCTACAACCCGACGAAGGTCGAGCCCGAGGCGCTGCGCAACCGCGTCGCCGCGATGTCGGCCGAGGCGGGGTGGGCCGACCCGCTGTTCTACGAGACGACCGTGGACGACCTCGGCGACGACGCCACCCGCGCCGCCCTCGACGAGAAGGTGGATGCCATCCTCGTGGCGGGAGGCGACGGCACCGTCCGCGCGGTCGCCGAGGCCCTCACCTCCACGGGCGTGCCGCTGACGATCCTGCCGAGCGGCACGGGCAACCTGCTGGCGCGCAACATGAATCTGCCCCTCGACGACGCCGACGCCATGATCCGCGCGACCTTCGAGGGCGACGTCCATTCGATCGACACGGGGCTCGCCCGCATCCGACGCGCGGACGGCGCGGTCGAGGAGCACGGTTTCTCGGTCATGGCCGGCATGGGCCTGGACGCGGCGATGATCCAGAACACGCGCGACGACCTGAAGAAGCAGGTCGGCTGGGTCGCATACGTCGACGGCGCCGCCCGCTCCCTCGTCGCGGCGAAGCCGTTCCGCGTGATGTACCAGCTGAACGGTCACCGCCTGCACTCCGCGAAGGTGCACAGCGTGCTCTTCGCGAACTGCGGGGCCCTTCAGGGCGGTGTCGCCCTGATCCCCGACGCCTCGATCGCCGACGGTCGCCTCGACGTGGCCGTCCTGCAGCCGACCGGGGTACTGGGCTGGCTGGGCGTGTGGCGAAAGATCGTCTGGGACAACTCGGTGCTGCGCCGGTTCCGCGCCGGGCGCCGGGTGCTCGAGCGACGCAAGGACTCCTCGGTGCGTTACCTGCGGGGGACGGGCATCGAGCTGGCCACGTCGCCCGCGCAGCCGATCGAGCTGGACGGCGACGAGTTCGGTGAGGCCACACGGATCTACACCAGCATCGTCCCGGGCGGTCTCATCGTGGCGCTGCCGAAGGGGCACGACACCTCCACGCTCTGACGTCCGGCATCGGGCGCGGAGGCGCCGCGAGACCGTACTCCCTCGTGCAGACCGTCGGCGAACGGGTGCGGTTCCGCCGAACGGTTGCGCTCTCGCGGACCTGCCCGGCGCCGGGCGGGGCGGGTGTCAAGCCCGGACGACCGGATGCCGCGGTGGATACCGTCGTGGAATGGCAACGCCCTCGATCGTGTGGTTCCGCGACGACCTCCGCCTCACCGACAACCCCGCTCTGCGCGCCGCGCTCGACCGCGACGAGCCGATCGTGGGGCTGTATGTGCTCGACGAGGAGTCCGACGGCGTCCGCGAGATCGGCGGAGCCGCCCGGTGGTGGCTCGACGGCTCGCTCACCTCGCTCGGCGAGCGCCTCGTCGAGCGCGGTTCGTCGCTCGTCCTGCGGCGGGGGAAGGCGGCCGAGGTCGTCCCTGCCGTCGCCGATGAGATCGGCGCGGGTGCGGTCTTCTGGAACCGCCGGTACGGCGGGGTCGAGCGCGAGATCGACGCGACGATCAAAGAGAAGCTGCGCGACGGCGGGCTGACGGTGGCATCGTTCGCGGCGAACCTGCTGTACGAGCCCTGGACCGTTCGCACGCAGAGCGACAAGCCCTACGGCGTGTACAGCCCGTTCTCGCGCGCCGTGCAGAAGCTGCCCGCGCCGCGACCGCCGCTGCCCGAGGCGCGCAAGGTGCCGGGGCTGTCGGCATCCATCGACTCCGACGACCTGTCGTCCTGGGGCCTGCTGCCCACGAAGCCCGACTGGGCCGGCGGCCTGCGCGAGACGTGGGAGCCCGGCGAGCCGGCCGCCAAGGCGCGCATGAAGGAGTTCCTCGACGACGATCTCGGGGACTACTCGACCTCCCGCGACGAGTTCGCCGGCGGTGCGACATCGAACCTGTCGCCCCGCCTGCGCTGGGGCGAGCTGAGCCCGTACCAGGTATGGCACGACACACTCGAGCACCGGGGTTCGGGGGCGCACGCGAAGAGCGCGGCGGGGTTCCTCTCCGAAATCGTCTGGCGCGAGTTCGCCTGGCACGTGACATTCCACGCCCCGGACATCGCGACGAAGAACTGGCGTCGCGAGTACGACGCCTTTCCCTGGCCGAGGCTGAATCGTTCCCACCTCGAGAAGTGGCAGCGGGGCGAGACCGGCGTCGCGGTCGTGGATGCCGGGATGCGTCAGCTGTGGAAGACCGGCGTCATGCACAACCGGGTGCGCATGGTGACGGCATCCTTCCTGATCAAGAACCTGCTGATCGACTGGCGTCACGGCGAACAGTGGTTCTGGGATTGCCTGGTCGACGCGGACGCGGCGAGCAACCCGTTCAACTGGCAGTGGGTCGCCGGTTCGGGAGCGGATGCCGCCCCCTACTTCCGCGTCTTCAACCCCGAGACGCAGCGCAAGAAGTTCGATTCGCGCGATGCGTACGTGCGGGAGTGGGCGCCCGAACACCTCGGGGACGATCCGCCCGAGCCGATGGTCGATCTGGGAGAGACGCGCAAGCGCGCGCTCGACGCCTACTCGCGCGTGCGGCACGGCGGCTGACCGCCCCGCGCACGCGAGAGGGGCGCCACCTCACGGTGACGCCCCTCTCGACGGAGGTCAGTTGACGCGCGAGTCGTCGACGGTGTCCTCGTCGTCGTCGCCCGGGATGAAGACGTCGACCACGGTCACGTTGATCTCGGCGACCTTCATGCCCACGAGCTCGGTGATGGCCTCGTGCACGGCCTTGCGGACGTTGCCGGCCACGCGCTGCAGCTGCTCGGGGTAGTCGACCTGGATGGCGATGTCGGCGGCGACCTCGGTCTCGCCGACCTCGACGCTCACGCCCTGGGCGTAGTCCTTCGAACCCACGGCCTGGCGGATGTTGCCGATGACGCGGGCCGCTCCGCCGCCGAGGGCGTGGACGCCGGGAACCTCGGCCGCGGCGATGCCGGCGACCTTCGCCACGACGGCGTCGACGATGACGGTCGAGCCGCCGTCCTTCGTGGTGGGGGTGCCGGTCGTGATGGTGTTGTCAGCCATGTGTGCTTCCTTCCGTCGTACCGGGACCGTGTGTCCCGCGATGTCAGAGGGAAGACGCGGGCAGGAGGCCATTCGTCACGGCGTTTTCCTGGGAGAAACCTGAGGATGGATGCCGGTTCCTCACCCGCCGTCCCAGTCGCTCGGAGGCGGCTCGGGGATGTGCGCGCCGTGCGCCCCCGCCTCGACCGACAGCACCACACGGGTGTGTCGGCCGAAGAGGACCCGTACCTCCCGACCGCCCGCCACCGAGAAGCGCTCGAACCGACCGCCGTCATGGACGGCGGCCTCGATCCGGCGCACGAGATCGCCCACCTGCTCTTCGGGCGCGAGGACGTACGTCGCGTCGTCGACGGCCAGCAGCGTCTGCGTCTCGGTTCCCGGCTCGTTCATGCGCGGCACGATAAGAACGCCCCGGGCGCGCCGTCACGGGGGTTGCGCGCCGGGCGAAACGGAATACGCGCGTCGCCGCGGCGGTTGTACCAGGGGTGAACGACGCGATCCCCTCCCTCTCCGTTCTCGACCTCGTGCCCGTGCGTCACGGGCAGACCAGCGCGCAGGCGGTGAGCGCGGCCCTCGATCTCGTCGAGCACGCCGACCGCCTCGGTTACCGCCGCTACTGGTTCGCCGAGCACCACAACATGCCGGCCGTGGCATCCACCACTCCCCCGGTCCTCATCGCCGCGGCGGCCGCGCGGACGAGCCGCATCCGCGTCGGCTCGGGCGGTGTCATGCTGCCCAACCACTCGCCGCTCATCGTCGCCGAGCAGTTCGCCGCCCTCGAAGCCCTGGCCCCCGGTCGCATCGACCTGGGCATCGGCCGTGCACCCGGCAGCGACCCGGTCATCACGCAGCTGCTCAACCGCTCGGGCACGACCAGCGACGTCTCGCGATTCCCCGACCATGTCACCGACATCATGGCGCTGACCTCGCCCGACGGCGCAACCGTGCGGTTCACCTCGGGCACCGAGTACCAGGTGAAGGCCACCCCCGCCGCCACCGGGATGCCGCAGGTCTGGCTCCTGGGTTCGAGCGATTACTCGGCTCAGCTCGCAGCGAGCTTCGGTCTGCCGTACGTCTTCGCCAACCACTTCGCCGGTGAGGGCCTGGACCGCGCGCTGCACCTGTACCGCGACCAGTTCGTACCCAACGACTCGGGCGAGGGCCCGCGCACCTTCGTCACCGCGAACGTCGTGGCCGCCCCCACCACCGACGAGGCCGAGGAGCGCGCTCTTCCGCAGCTGCGCATGATGGCGCGCCTGCGCACCAACCGCCCCCTCGTGCCGCTCGAGACGATCGAGCAGGCGAAGGCCGACCCGTTCGACGCGATGGCCGAGTCGATCATGGCGTCGACGCGGCAGAAGTGGTTCGTCGGTTCGGGGCCCGAGGTGCAGGGCCAGCTCGCCGCCTTCGCCGCCCAGCACGGCGTCGACGAGATCATGGTGTCGCCGGTGGCGGGTGCCTACGACGGCGAGGGAGCGGACGGACGCATTCAGACGCTCGAGCTGATCGCACAGCAGGCGGCCGTCGCGGCCTGAGAGGGGTGGGCGGGTGCAAATACCCGCCCACGGTCGCCGAGGCGTCCGAGGGTCAGGCCTCGGGCTCGCCGCTCAGCAGACCCCGCAACCAGTCGCGCGCCTCGACGAACACGTCGTCGCTGTAGCGCTGCGGGTACCGGACGATCGCGCGGTCCGCGCGTGCATACGAGCCGAGGAAGATGACCTTCGGGCTGAAGCGCCGAAGGCCCAGCAGCGCGTCGGCCATGCGCTCGTCGTGCACGTGCCCGTCGGCGTCGATCACGAAGCGGTAGCGCCCGAGGGCGTCGCCGATGGGACGGGATGCCAGCAGGCTCAGGTTGATGCCCCGGGTGGCGAACTGCTCGAGCAGCTCCAGCAGCGCGCCCGGGTGATCCTCGGGCAGCTCGACGATGAGCGAGGTCTTGTCGGCCCCGGTGGGGGGTGCCGGCGCGACCGTGCGGCTGACGAGCACGAAGCGCGTGACGGCGTTGGGGTTGTCGCCGATGCTCTCGGCCAGCACGGTGACGTCGTGGTGGGCGACGATCCCGGGGGCGGCGACAGCGGCATCCGCGGCACTGGTCCCATCCAGCACGCCGAGGGCGCTGGCGACGTTGCTCTCGGCCGGCAGGTGGGCGTGCGCGGGCAGATTCTTGCTCAGCCACCCCAGGCACTGGCCGTACGCGACCGGGTGGGCGGCGACGAGCGAGACGTCCTCGAGCGTCGCGCCGGGACGACCGACGAGCACGAAGTTCACCGGGACGAGGTATTCGCCCACGATGCGCAGCCCCGGCACGGTCGCCAGGGCGTCCTGCGCGGTCGAGACCCCGCCGTCGACGGAGTTCTCGATCGCGATCATCGCGGCATCCGATCGCCCCTCGACGACGTCGGCCAACGCTTCGCCGACGTTGCGCACGGGCCGCCAGATCTGGTCGCGTGCCTCGGGAACCTGGGCGAGAGCGGCTTCGGTGAACGTGCCCGCGGGGCCGAGGTAGCTGTAGGTGCGACGAGCGGGGGCGTTGTCTGTGTCGGGCAGCACCGGCTCAGCCTAGCCGCGTCCCCCCGCCGTCCCGCCGACGGATTCGCCGGGAATGCGTCACGGCGTGTGCGCATGTCGGGGACAGCGGGCAGACTGGGCGCATGAGCAGTCGCGCAGGACAGCCCGCCGAGGCATCCGATCTCATCGACATCGACGAACTGATCGCCGCGTATTACGACCGCAAACCGGATGCCGCGGTGCCCGAGCAGCGCGTCGCCTTCGGCACCAGCGGTCACCGCGGTTCGTCACTGAGCACCAGCTTCAACGAGGACCACATCCTCGCCACGACCCAGGCGATCGTGGACTACCGCGCCGCGCAGGGCATCACCGGACCGCTGTTCCTGGGCCGCGACACCCACGGGCTGTCGCTGCCCGCCGAGCGCAGCGCCATCGAGGTGCTGGTCGCGAACGGCGTCGACGTGCGCGTCGACGCACGCGACTCGTGGGTGCCGACCCCCGCGCTCAGCCACGCGATCCTCACCTACAACCGCAACCTGTCCACCGACGACCCGGGCCGCTCCGACGGCATCGTCGTCACGCCCTCGCACAACCCACCCCGCGACGGCGGCTTCAAGTACAACCCGCCGCATGGCGGCCCCGCCGACACCGACGCCACCGGCTGGATCGCCGACCGCGCGAACGAGCTCATCGCCGCCGGCCTCGAGGGTGTGAAGCGTACGCGTCACGCCGACATCGACCTCGAGAGCCTGGGCCAGTACGACTTCCGCGACGCGTACGTGCGGGATCTGGCATCCATCATCGACGTAGACGCGATCAGGAACGCCGGCGTGCGCATCGGCGCCGACCCGTTGGGGGGCGCGTCGGTGGAGTACTGGGCGCTCATCGCCGAGGTCTACGGCCTCGACCTCACGGTCGTGAACCCCGAGGTCGACCCGACGTGGAAGTTCATGACGCTCGACTGGGACGAGAAGATCCGCATGGATCCCTCGTCGCCGTCGGCCATGGCCTCGCTCGTCGCCGCGCGCGATGAGTACGACATCCTCACGGGCAACGACGCCGATGCGGACCGCCACGGCATCGTCACGCCCGACGCCGGCCTGATGAACCCCAACCACTACCTCGCCGTCGCGATCGACTACCTCTTCTCGCACCGCCCGGACTGGCCCGCCGACGCGGCGGTGGGCAAGACGCTCGTGTCGTCGATGATCATCGACCGCGTCGCCGCGTCGCTCGGCAAGACGCTGCTCGAGGTGCCGGTGGGCTTCAAGTGGTTCGTGCCGGGGCTCCTCGACGGCTCCGTCGCCTTCGGCGGTGAGGAATCGGCCGGAGCGTCGTTCCTGCGCAAGGACGGCACCGTGTGGACCACCGACAAAGACGGCATCCTGCTCTGCCTTCTCGCCGCCGAGATCTTCGCCGTCACCGGCAAGACGCCCTCGCAGCGCTACGCCGAGCTCGAGGCGGAGTTCGGCGCCTCGGCGTACCAGCGCGTCGACGCGCCCGCGTCGCCCGCGCAGAAGTCGGCCCTGTCCAAGCTGGCTCCGGATGCCGTGTCGGCCACCGAGCTGGCCGGTGAGCCGATCATCGCCAAGCTGTCGCACGCGCCCGGCAACGGCGCCGCCATCGGCGGGCTGAAGGTGCAGACCGAGTCGGCGTGGTTCGCCGCCCGCCCCTCGGGCACCGAAGACGTCTACAAGCTGTACGGCGAGTCGCTGCGCGGCGAGGATCACCTGCGTGCGGTGCAGGAAGAGGCGCGGGCGGTGGTTTCGGCCGCCCTCGGCGAGGCCTGACCTACGGTCTTCTCAGCGGCGTCGCCCATCGCGGGCGGCGCCGCTTTCGCGTGCGCCCGCGGCGCGCGGGGCGCGGGGCGCGGGGGCGCGGGGGCGCACGGGGCGCGGGGCGGGGGGCGCGGAGGGTGCGGGGCGCCGGGGGCGCCGGGGGCGCCGGGGACGCCGGGGGCCCGGGGTCGCGACGGCGCGGGCGCGCGCGGGTCGGTGCTCGCCGATAAACGCCGATCCGTGCGAAACACGCGGCAACGCCGCGTGTGTGAACACGGATGGCGTTTCTCGGCGAGGGGGGCGGGTATGCCGCGGCCCCGACGCTCCGCGGAACGTCGGGGCCGTGGCATCCGGGCCGGAACGGGGATCAGGCGGGGGCGAAGGTCTTCGCGTCGATGACGAAGCGGTAGCGCACGTCGCTCTTCAGCACGCGCTCGTAGGCCTCGTTGATCTGGTCGGCCGAGATGAGCTCGGTCTCGGGCGCGATGCCGTTCTCGGCGCAGAAGTCGAGCATCTCCTGGGTCTCGCGGATGCCGCCGATCGACGAACCCGCGAAGGAACGACGGTTGGTGAACAGCGTGAAGACCTGGATCGGCAGGGGCTCCGGCGGGGCTCCGACGTTGACCATCGTGCCGTTCAGGGCGAGCAGACCCAGGTACTGCTTGAGGTCGAGCGGGGCGCTGACGGTGTTGATGATGAGGTCGAAGTGCTTCTTCAACGTGGAGAAGGTCTCTTCGTCCTTCGTCGCGTAGTAGTGGTCGGCGCCCATCTTCAGGCCGTCGTCCTTCTTGCTGAGCGTCTGCGAGAGCACCGTGACCTCGGCGCCCATGGCGTGGGCGATCTTGACGGCCATGTGGCCTAGACCGCCGAGGCCGACGACGGCGACCTTCTTGCCGGGGCCGGCGTTCCAGTGGTTCAGCGGCGAGTAGGTCGTGATGCCGGCGCACAGCAGCGGGGCGGCCTTGTCATAGGGGATCGACTCGGGAACGCGCAGCACGAAGTGCTCGTCGACGACGATCTTCTCGCTGTAGCCGCCCTGGGTGATGGTCCCGTCGACGTCCTTCGCGCCGTAGGTGCCGATGTTGCCCTTCTCGCAGTACTGCTCCTCGCCGGCGCGGCAGTTCTCGCACTCGCGGCACGAGTTGACCATGCAGCCGACGCCGACGCGATCGCCGACCTTGTGGCTGGTGACCTCGGAGCCGACCTCGGCGACCGTGCCGACGATCTCGTGACCGACGGTCAGGGGGTAGGGGACGTCACCCCACTCGCCGCGGATGGTGTGGATGTCGGAGTGGCAGATGCCGGCGTAGGCGATGTCGATCAGGACGTCCTTCGGGCCGACCTCGCGGCGCTCGATGGTCGTGGGCTCAAGGGGTGAGGTCGCGGACGACGCCGCGTAGGCGTTGACGTGCATGGGTCTCCTCGGTGGGGTCTATTGGGACGGGTTCCATTGTGCTCTCGCCGAGTCCCGAAAAGACGGGCTTGCACGCACGTGCAAACGGGTGAAGGACGACGCCGGGGGCCGCGCCGGTCGCCTTCCGGCGATCGACGCGGCCCTCTGGCGTTCAGACCCGCGAGCGGCGGCGGCGCAGCGCCAGCGCTCCCGCACCGGCCAGCAGCAGCACGAGGGCGGTGATCGCCGTGGCCGTCACGCCCTCGGCGTTCAGACCCGTCGCCGCGAGAGGCCGACCCGAGGCCTTTCCGGCCGCGTCGGTCGCGCCCGGAGTGCCCGCCCCGGCGCCCCCGCCCGTTCCCGTCCCGGTCCCCGCCCCGGGGGCGCCCGCGCCCGGGGTGCCCGTGCCGGGGGTCACGCCGCCGGAACCGCCCGTGCCGGGAGTGCCACCGTTCGACCCACCCGTGCCCGGGTCGACCACCGCGGCCGGGACCAGCACGCCCGAGCGGCTCGCACCGTCCTGGAACCCGGATGCCGTCGCCGTCACCGCAACGCTGATCTCGCGGCCCGCGTCCGCGGCGGTCAGCACGTAGGCGTCGGCCGTGGCGCCGTCGATCGGCGATCCGTCGCGCAGCCACGCGAAGGCCAGGACGGCATCCGCGGGATCGGTCGTCGCCGTGACCCGCACGGTCGATCCGACGCGCGGCTCTCCGGTGACGACCGGAGTACCCACGCCCACGGCACGGTTCACCGTCACCGTGTACGTGCGCGACGTCCCGTCGGGGGCGGTCACCTCGACCGTGCCGACGCCGCCGACCGCACGTGCGGCCGGATCGGTCGCGCCCGGATGCCTGACGACGACGCGAGCGTCCTCATCCACGGCGAGCGCGTGCAGGCTCGGCCAGGCCGCTCCGGTGGAGGTGACCGTGTACGCGAGGGTGTCGGGGTCGAAGCCCGCGACGGGCTCGTCGCCGACCGTCAGCCGCGCCAGATCGGCGATGCCGGCGGGGGCGGGGGCGGCCGCGTAGATCTCGACCTCGGACACGATCATGTGCGTCTGCGGGCGCGCGGTCATGACCACGCGCACCTCGTCGGCCGCACCCGTGAGCGGCACGCTCACGCGCGGCGCACCGCTCGCGGGATCGGGAACCGGCGTGGCCGCGCCCTGCACCCACTCGCCGTCGGCGAGACGGTGGTCCACCCGGATAGAGGTGGGCCAGCTGAGGGTCGCTCCGTCGCGGTAGAACTGCACGTCGACGTGCGTGAGCGTCTCGCGCTGAGTCAGACGGTAGCTCAGCGTGTCCTGCTCGTTCTTCGTGCCCGAACGCCAGTTCGACCATCCCTTGTCGGTCATGCTGCCGTTGATGGTGTTGCGGACGTCGTACTGCGCGCTCTCGGTGAACGTCGCCGTCGGCTGGCTCTGCGGGGCGCCGTTGTGCTCCGAGGCGGCCGTGACGATGACCGTCAGGCGCGCCGGCAGTTTCTCGCCGCTGGGCGCCGTCACCACGCCGGCGGCCTCGACGGTCCCCGGTGCCGCGAACGACGCGTCATTCAGTCCGTCCCAGTTCCACACGACGGGCACCCCGTACCCCGCGCCCGAGGGGCGCAGTTCGGCCTGGACCTCGGCATCCGCCTGCTTCTGCACGGTGCCGAGGGCGCTGCCGGCGGGGACGGTGACCGACGCCGGCCGCGTCGCGGTGAACGCGCCGACCTCGACCGTCGCGGTCACTTCGAAGGACGCTCCGAACAGATCGGCGCCGGTGCCGCGTACCTGGACCGTGCCGGGGCGCGAGAAGTCCACGCCCTCGAGCTGCCACGTCACCGCGGCGCTGCGCAGCGTCGAGCCGCCGTAGCGCAGGGCGACCGTCTCGGGCAGCGTCGGCGTGACGCCGGCAGCGGTGGCGACCGAGACCGGCTCGGCGCCGACCACGGCCGTTCCGGCGATGCGCCACTGCTGGTTGCCGCCGCCGTTGGACGTCCACAGACCGACCGCCGCCCCGGGCGTGGAGCTGCCGCCGTTGACGTCGAGCACGCGTTCGGCCGCGACGTTCAGGACCGAGTAGTACGTGCCGTCGACGGTGGATGCCATCCACTGCAGGGAGGGGTCGGCCGCCGCCGCGGTCGGGTCGGCGTCGACGAGCGCGGTGCCGCCGCCCCGTGAGGCCAGGAACTTCCCCGTGCCGCTCTGCAGCGTGAAGCGGTGCCGGTTGGTGCCCTCACCGTCGATCGTGCGCACGGTCCAGGACTGCGCGCGCGCAGCCTCGGCCGTCGTGGCCGGGGCCCGGACGGCCAGGGTCGACGACGCGTCGAGGGCGAGGCCGCTCTGCAGTCCCGTCAGCTGAACGGTCTGCCCGTCGCGGAAGGCGGCGGCGTCGGCGGAGACACCCGAGACCCCGTCGATCTGGAAGGTCACGACCGACTTCGCGGGGATGGTGAGGGTGGCGGTGCGGGATGCCGTGTCCACGGCGACCGCTTCTCCCCGCACGAGCGCGTTCGAGGACGGCGCATCGACGGTCGACTGGGTCGTCACGATCGGGGTGACCGTCGCCCCGGGAGCGATCGCACCGAAGTCGCGCAGGTCGATCTCGACGGTGCGGTCCGCGTCCTCGGCGTTGACGTGGACGATGGTCGCGCCCGTGCCGTCGGCGTCGAGCGCCGCGGTGGACTGCGCGTCGTCGGTCGCCATCAGGTGCGCCCCGGGCGTGATGAAGTGGGTGAAGTTGCGCACGGTGTTGAACTTCTCGTTGGTCAGCACCTTGCACGAGGGGTCGGCCTCGCCGTCCGCGATCCGCCGCTCGGACTCGCCCTCGGCGTTGCAGTCGAAATCGATGAAGACGCTGCCCCAGTTCAGCTTCTCGACCTTCTCCATGTTGTAGAGGTCTTCGACGGGCTGCCAGAACACCCACGCGTCCGGCTCGAGCTCGCGCAGGTCGCCCACGATGTGCTGCGCCATGCCGATGCCGTTGTCGATGTCGTTCGTGACGAAGCCCTTGTCCTGCGCGGTCCAGTTGCCCTCGACCTCGCTCATCCAGAGCGGCTTGTCCGCGGCCTTGGCGATGTCACGGACCACCGGACGCCCGTCGGTGCCGTAGGTGTGGACGTTCAGCTGGTCCACGAGCGCCTTGGACTGCGCCGACCACGCGTTCCAGTTGGTGGCGAAGATGCCGGGGTTGGTCTCGTCCATCGCCGAGATGACGGCGTCGGTCGTAGTGCTCGGCTGCGCCAGACGCGCCGCGAGCGCTTTGACCATGGCGTCCTGCGCCTGCGGTCCGATGTGAGCGCCCTCTTGACGTCCACCGGTCGGCCAGGTCGCGCCGTCGGGGATCTGCGTCGACCAGTAGTTGGTGTTGGGCTCGTTGAACGGATCGATCGTGTCGAAGGTGATGCCGTGCTTCTTCTCGAGCTCGTCGACGACGGTGACGAGGTAGCCGGCGAACTTGTCCATGTCGGCCGGGGCGAGTTGCTCGCTGGTGGCGTTGTTGATGCCTCCCGAGGCGTAGCCGCTCTGCGTGAGGAAGTACGGCGGCGAGTTGCTGAACGCCTCCCAGTGGGTGACCTTGTCCTTCAGCGCGTCGAGCCACCAGCGCTGACCGGCATCGGCGTCGAAGTCGAACGAGGCGGGATCGTCCGGATTCCACGCCGCCTTGTAGCGGTCGCGATCGGCGTAGGTCGAGGTGATCGGCCCCTTCGCGTCGCTCGCGGCGAGGTCGGGGTTCCAGAATCCCGGCACCGCTCCACCCGGGCGCACGTACGAGGGCACGTCGATGGCGTTGCCGCCGCCGATGTTGTACCGGGCGATGTTGAGGTTGAGCCCGTCATCGCCGAAGACGGCGTCGTAGAGCTTCTGCCGGACGTCGGCGGGATAGCCGCCGGTCGCGTTGGCGAACCAGACGAGGCTGGTCCCCCACCCTTCGAAGGGTTTCTCGGACGCGGTGGCGGGATTGGGGGTGATGCGCACGGGCGCGGACCCGGCCGCCTGGGCCGGAGAAGGTGCCACGGCGGCCGCGGCTCCGAGCGCGCCGGCGGCCAGGGCCACGGCGCAGGTCATCGACAGCAGTCGAATCGACGTCATCGTCATTCCGATCCGGTCGCATCGGCGCGACCTCGGTGGGGGGGGCGTGTTGACGTCAACATGTTGACGTCAACAGCGAGCCTATGGGAGAGCCGACCGCCGCCGCAATGCCCGGTCGGCGCGAGCTCCGCCCGGGCGGGAGGCGACCGCACGAGCACGGCTCCGCACTCGCCGCGCGCCGCGACCCGTCCCGGGGCTGGACGACGGCGGCCCGGCTCAGCGCGGGCCGGAGCTCGCCCGGACGACGAGCGACGTCGGCACGAGGGTGCGGGCGTGCTCGCCACCCGGCCCCTCGATGTCGGCGATCAACGCGCTCATCGCCTCTTCGCCGACGCGTTGGAAGCGCTGGCGGACGGTGGTCAGTGGCGGCCAGAAGTTGGCCGCCTCGGGCATGTCGTCGAAGCCCACGACGCTCACCTGGCCGGGCACCGCCCGCCCCGCCTCGTGCAGGGCGCGGATGACGCCGAGCGCCATCTGGTCGTTCGCCGCGAACACCGCGGTCACCTCGGGCCGCACCGCCAGCTCGGCGCCGATGCGGTGGCCCGACTCGGCCGTCCAGTCGCCGATCTGCACGGCGGGGACGCGGCATCCCCGATCCTCGAGGGCCTCGCGCCAGGCGATGCGGCGACGCTCGGCGGCGAAGGACTCGGGCGGACCCGACACGTGCCACACCGTCTCGTGGCCCAGATCGAGCAGGTGCTCGGTCGCCAGCCGGGCCCCCTGCGCCTGGTCGTTGTCCACGACGGCGTAGGGGTAATCAGCGCTCGAATCGACGACCACGACCGGAAGACCCGAGGGGATCGACAGCTCGTTCTCGCCCAGCCGGTGCGTCTCGATGAGGATCACGATGCCGTCGACCGCGTGCTCGCGCAGGCGCAGGAACGCCCCCGACACGTCGGACTGCGACGCCGACTGCACGGTGATGAGCGTGATCGAGTAACCGGATGCCGCGGCGACCGACGCCAGAGCGTCGAGGGTGCGCGTGTTGCCGTACGAGCTGAGCGAGAACATGATCACGCCGATGCTGCGGAACCGGCCCGACCGCAGCGCGCGGGCGGCGCTGTTGGGCCGGTAGCCGAGCGTGGCCATCGCGTCCAGGACGCGCTGGCGGGTGTCGGGGTCGACGTTCGCGCGTCCGTTCGCGACGCGCGAGACGGTCTGTCCCGACACGCCGGCGGCCGCGGCCACGTCGGCCATCGACACCTCTCGTCGGCGTTCGCGCGTCGGGATCGCGGTCGACGTCGTCGTCGTCTCGCTCATGTCGGCCCCCTCGGATGTTGACGTTGACACCCTAGCGCGGTCGGGTTATGTTTACGTCAACATCCCGGCCAACCCGACCGGGATGCGCACCAACGAAGAGGCACCGGACGATGACGACCACCGCGGCACCCCCGCCCGCCCTGCGCACTCCGCGGCGCAAGCGGCGCGCACGAATCGACGACCGGGGCTGGCTGTTCGTCGCCCCCTTCGCGCTGATCTTCGCGCTCGTGTTCCTCGCGCCGCTGGCGTACTCGATCTACCTGAGCCTGTTCCGCGATCAGCTCATCGGCGGCAACGCCTTCGTCGGTCTCGACAACTACGTCACCGCGTTCGCCGACCCGAAGTTCTGGGACGGCTTCGGCCGCGTCGGGGCCTTCCTCGTCGTCCAGGTGCCGATCATGCTGGTGCTCGCCCTGGCCGCAGCCCTGGCGATCGACAGCGCGCGCCTCCACACCGCCGGCTTCTACCGCATCGTGATCTTCCTGCCCTACGCCGTGCCCGCCGTCGTCGCGGTGCTCATGTGGGGCTACATCTACGGCGACCAGTTCGGCCTCACGCGCAACCTCAACGACCTGCTCGGCGGCACCTACGTCCAGCCGTTCCTCCCCGAGTGGATGCTGCTGTCGATCGGCAACATCGTGACCTGGCAGTTCGTGGGCTACAACATGCTCATCTTCTACTCGTCGCTGAAGACCATCCCCACCGAGCTGTACGAAGCGGCATCCATCGACGGAGCGGGCGCGTGGCGCACGATCTTCTCGATCAAGATCCCCGCCGTGCGCGGCGCGATCGTCATCGCGACCATCTTCTCGATCATCGGCAGCTTCCAGCTCTTCAACGAGCCCAACATCCTCAAGCCGCTGGCCCCGAACACGATCTCGACGTTCTTCACGCCGAACATGTACGCCTACAACCTCTCGTTCGCCGGCCAGCAGTACAACTACGCGGCCACGATCGCCATCATCATGGGCGTCATCACCGCCGTCATCGCCTACGTCGTGCAGCTGCGCGGCTCACGTCAGGAGGCGCGATGACCACCGCGACCGCACCCCGCACCGACACCGTCGCCGTGACCACCTCGCGAGGCACCGGCCGCGCCCGCTTCGCGCGCACGTCGCCGACCCGCAGCAAGAAGTCGCTGGTGCTCAGCATCGTGATGGGCCTGTACCTGCTGTACACCCTCGTGCCCCTGGCGTGGCTGGTCATCAACGCCACGAAGACCCAGCCCGACCTGTTCACCACCTTCGGCCTGGGCCCGGGCAACAGCTTCGCCCTCTTCGACAACATCGCGCAGACCCTGACCTACCGGGACGGCATCTTCGTCCGGTGGCTCGGCAACACCCTGCTGTACGTCGTGGTCGGCGCCGGCGGCGCGACGCTGCTCGCCACCCTCGCCGGATACGGTCTCGCCAAGTACAATTTCCGCGGGCGCAAGGCGGTCTTTGCCGTGGTCCTCGGCGCGATCGCCGTCCCCGGTACGGCCCTCGCCGTGCCCACGTTCCTGCTGTTCAGCCAGCTCGGCCTGACGAACACCCCGTGGGCGATCATCATCCCCTCTCTCATCAGCCCGTTCGGGCTGTACCTGATCTGGGTCTACGCCTCGGACGCGATCCCCACCGAGCTGCTCGAGGCCGCCCGCATGGACGGAGCGGGCGAGTTCCGCACGTTCTTCACCATCTCGATCCGGCTGCTCACCCCCGGCATCGTCACCGTGCTGCTGTTCGCGGTCGTGGCGACGTGGAACAACTACTTCCTCCCGCTGATCATGCTGAGCGACCCGGCGTGGTACCCGCTCACGGTCGGCCTCAACCAGTGGAACGCGCAGGCCATCGGCGTCGGCGCGCAGCCCATCTACAACCTCGTGATCACCGGAGCACTGCTGTCGATCATCCCGATCGTCGCCGCGTTCCTCGTGCTGCAGCGCTTCTGGCAGTCGGGCCTGAGCGCCGGCAGCGTCAAGCAGTGATCCCCTGACCCCCCACCGCAGCAACCCGCCCGCGGGTCGCCGCAGCAGCATCCGCACCACATCCACAACAACGAAGTAGAGGAATCCGATGACATTCATGCGCAAGGGCTCCGCCGTCCGGCGGACCGTCTTCGCCGTCGCCGCCACCGCCCTGACGGTGGGCGCACTGACCGCGTGCTCGGGCGGCAACGCCGGCGGCGGCGCGGCCGGTTCGGCCGACGACATCGAGAAGGCGCTCCAGGCCGGCGGCGAGATCACGTACTGGTCGTGGACGCCCTCCGCCGAGGCGCAGGTCGCCGCTTTCCAGGCGAAGTACCCGAACGTCAAGGTGAACCTCGTCAACGCGGGCACCAACACCGAGGAGTACACCAAGCTGCAGAACGCCATCAAGGCGGGCTCCGGCGCCCCCGACGTGGTGCAGATCGAGTACTACGCCTTCCCCCAGTTCGCACTCTCGGACTCGCTGCTCGACCTGTCGTCGTACGGCTTCGGCGACCTCTCGGGCGACTACAGCTCGGGCCCGTGGGGCTCGGTCGACTTCGACGGCAAGATCTACGGTCTTCCGCAGGACTCGGGCCCCATGGCCCTCTTCTACAACAAAGAGGTCTTCGACCAGGCCGGCATCTCGGCCCCCAAGACGTGGGACGAGTACTACGCGGCAGCGCAGAAGCTGCACGCGGCGGACCCGTCGAAGTACATCACCGCCGACACCGGCGACTCGGGCTTCGCCACCAGCATGATCTGGCAGGCCGGCGGCACCCCGTTCAAGACCTCGGGCACCGACGTCACGATCGACCTGCAGGACGAGGGCTCGAAGAAGTTCGCCGACAACTGGAACCGCCTCGTCGAGGGCGGCCTGCTCGCCGACACCCCGGCGTGGAGCGACGAGTGGTTCAAGGGGCTCGGCGACGGCTCGATCGCCTCGCTGATCACGGGCGCCTGGATGCCGGGCGTCCTGGAGTCGTCGGTCAAGGACGGCTCGGGCAAGTGGGCCGTGGCCCCCATCCCGACCTATGACGGCACGGCGGTGACCGCCGAGAACGGCGGCGGCGGCCAGGCGGTCGTCAAGCAGAGCAAGAACCCGGCTCTGGCGGCCGGCTTCCTCAAGTGGCTGAACAACGACGAGGAGAGCCTCAAGATCTTCGCGGAGTCCGGCGGCTTCCCCTCCACCACCGCGCAGCTCAGCGACCCCGCTTTCGTCGAGCAGGAGTCGAGCTACTTCGGCGGCCAGAAGATCAACGAGGTGCTGACGCAGGCCTCGAGCGAGGTCCGTGAGGGCTGGAGCTACCTGCCGTTCCAGGTGTTCGCCAACAGCATCTTCAGCGACACGGTCGGCCAGTCCTACGCGTCGAAGAGCGACCTCAACACCGGTCTGACGACCTGGCAGGACCAGCTCGTCCAGTACGGCAACGACCAGGGCTTCTCGGTCAACAAGTAACAATCCGCGTGGGGGCGGGTCGCATCTGTTCGTCTGCGACCCGCCCCCTTCCCTTCCCCGCGAGGAGACACCCGAATGACCTCCCCCACCCGCATCGTCGTCGATCGCTCCGCGACCGGTGCCCCAGTTCCGCGCCGCCTGTTCGGCTCGTTCGTGGAGCACATGGGCCGCTGCGTGTACGACGGCATCCATTCCCCCGGGCACGGCACGGCGGACGCGGCGGGCTTCCGCGCCGACGTGCTCGAGCTGGTGCGCGAGCTGGGGGCGACGGTGGTGCGCTACCCCGGCGGCAACTTCGTCTCCGGGTACCGGTGGGAGGACGGCGTGGGGCCGCGCGAGGCGCGTCCGGTGAGACTGGATGCCGCGTGGCACAGCACCGAGACCAATCAGGTGGGGCTGCACGAGTTCGCCGAATGGGCGGATGCCGCGGGCCTGGAGGTCATGGAGGCGGTCAACCTCGGCACGCGCGGCGTCGCCGAGGCCGCCGACCTGCTCGAGTACGCCAACCACCCCTCAGGCACCGCCCTGAGCGACCGCCGTCGCGACAACGGGCGCGACGAGCCCTTCGGGATCCGTCTGTGGTGCCTGGGCAACGAGATGGACGGCCCATGGCAGATCGGGCACAAGACCGCCGACGAGTACGGCCGCCTCGCGGCCGAGACCGCGCGCATGATGCGCTTCATCGACCCCGACGTCGAGCTGGTCGCCGCCGGCAGCTCCAACCACGAGATGCCCACCTTCGGCGAGTGGGAGCGCACGGTGCTGCGCCACACCGCGGGCCTGATCGACCACATCTCGGTGCACGCGTACTACGAGGAGGACCCCGCCGATCCGGCGAGCTTCCTCGCGAGCGGCGCCGCCCTGGACCGTTACATCGGCGATGTCGTCGACATCATCGACGACACCGGCGCCACGACCCCCGACGGCGGCACCATCGGCATCAGCGTCGACGAGTGGAACGTCTGGAACCAGACGCGCTGGAACGATGTCGACAAGCCCCGCGTCTTCACCGGCGACTGGCCGATCGCACCGCGCCTGATCGAGGACGACTACACCGTCACCGACGCCGTCGTCGTCGGCTCCCTGCTGATCACCCTCATCCGACGCTCCGACCGCGTGTCGATGGCGAACCTCGCGCAGCTCGTGAACGTCATCGCCCCCATCCGCACCGAACCCGGCGGCGGACCCGCGTGGCGGCAGAGCACCTTCCACCCCTTCGCGCTCACGGCGAAGGCCGCGACCGGGCGCGTCGTCCTCCCCCGCGTCGACGGCGCCTCGATCGACACCGCCCGTCACGGCGCAGTGGATGCCGTCGATGCCGTCGCCGCCGTGGACGGCGACACCGTCGCGGTGTTCCTCGCCCACCGCGACCTCGAGGCACCGACGACCGTCGAGCTCGATCTGGGCCCCGTCGCGGACGTCGAGGCCGTGATCGTCACGGTCCCCGAGGGCGGCGACCGCCACACCACCAACTCGGCGGCCGCCGAAGCCGTCGCCCCCGTCGGGCTCGTCGTCGAGGCCGGGGCCGACGGCATCCTGCGCTTCTCCCTCCCCGCCCTCGCCTGGGTGCGCCTGACCGCGCGCCTCATCGACTGACCCGAAAGACATCGTGACGACCTTCTGCATCGGCGAGACCGACTTCCTTCTCGACGGGCGACCCCACCAGGTCATCTCGGGAACGCTGCACTACTTCCGCATCCACCCCGATCATTGGGCCGATCGCATCCGCACGGCCAAGGCGATGGGCCTGAACACCATCGAGACCTACGTCGCGTGGAACGCGCACGAGCCGGTGCGCGGGGAGTGGGATGCGACCGGGGCGAACGACCTCGGACGCTTCCTCGATCTGATCGCCGCCGAGGGCCTGCACGCGATCGTGCGCCCGGGGCCGTACATCTGCGCGGAATGGCACAACGGCGGCCTGCCGGTGTGGCTGACCTCGACGCCGGGGATCGGCATCCGTCGCTTCGAACCGCAGTTCGTCGAGGCCGTGTCGGAGTACCTGCGCCGGGTGTACGAGATCGTGGCGCCCCGACAGATCGACCGCGACGGCAACGTCGTGCTCGTGCAGATCGAGAACGAGTACGGCGCATACGGATCCGACAAGGACTACCTGCGCGAGCTGGTGCGGGTGACGAAGGACGCGGGCATCACCGTGCCGCTGACCACCGTCGACCAGCCCATGCCGTGGATGCTCGAGGCGGGGAGCCTGCCCGACCTGCACCTCACGGGATCCTTCGGTTCACGGTCCGAGGAGCGTCTCGCCACCCTCCGTGCGCACCAGCCGAGCGGACCGCTGATGTGCAGCGAGTTCTGGGACGGGTGGTTCGACTGGTGGGGCAGCATCCACCACACGACCGACCCCGCGGCATCCGCCCACGATCTCGACGTGCTGCTCGCGGCCGGTGCGTCGGTGAACATCTACATGGTGCACGGCGGCACGAACTTCGGCACGACCAACGGCGCGAACGACAAGGGCCGCTTCGACCCCATCGTGACCTCGTACGACTACGACGCCCCCATCGACGAGTCCGGACACCCCACGGCGAAATTCCACGCCTTCCGCGAGGTCATCGCCAAGTACGCGCCGGTTCCCTCCGACGTCCCCGCCCCCCGGCCCGAGGCCCCCGTTCTCGAGGTCGTCCTGTCGGGCGAGGGCGATTGGATGCCGAGCCCCGCCCCCGCGGCGATGGCCGACGATCCGCCGAGCTTCGAGCAGCTCGCGCACCTGGGCCCCCTGGTGCGCTACGACGTGGCGCTGCCCGCGTTCAGCGGTCCCGCGGCCCTCGTGTTCGACGAGATCCGCGACCTGGCGTGGGTGCACGTCGACGGCGCGCCGGTCGGGCGCCTGTCGCGGACCCTGCACGAGCGGGCGCTGACCATTCCGACGGGTGCGCGTCTCACCGTGCTCGTCGAGGACCAGGGACGCGTGAACTACGCCGACCGCCTCGGCGAGCAGAAGGGGCTCATCGGTACGGCGACGCTGAACGGATCCCCTCTCACCGGGTGGACCGCGACGCCAGTCGACCTGGCATCCGCCACCGGAACCGGTGCGGGCATCGTCGGTCGCGCGCTGCTGCGCGGCGCCTTCGAGCTCGACGTCGCCGCCGACCTGTTCCTGGACACCACCGGCTGGGGCAAGGGCTTCGCGTTCGTCAACGGCTTCTTCCTCGGCAGGTACTGGAACCACGTGCCGCAGAACACCCTCTACGTCCCCGGCCCGGTCACCCGCGCCGGCGCGAACGAGATCGTCGTGCTCGAGCTGGAGCACGCGGTCGAGCCGGTCGCGCGCTTCGTGGCGGGACCGTCTCTGGGCCAGCTCGAGGAGTAACGCGTCACGAGAACAGGCGCGTGCGCCCAGAACAGGCCGATCCCTCGCGGATCGGCCTGTTCTCGTGGCATCCCCTGTTCTGATGACGCGACGGCGCGCCCGCCCGCGCCCGCCCGTGCCCCGAGGGCCGTGATCGACGCCGAGAGCGGCTAGACCGAGGCGCGCCAGACGATCGGCGCGTCGAGCAGGATGCCGCCGGCCTCGGCGACACCGCCCGAGAGCTGCAGCAGCACGGCCTCGGCGGCCGCCGCCCCGAGCCCCTCGGCGGGCTGATCGATCGTCGTGAGCGGAGGGTCGGTGCGCCGCGCCCACGCACTGTCGTCGAAGCCCACGACCCCCACGTCGTCGGGCACGCGCCGACCGGCGGCCCGGAGGGCCTGCACCGCGCCGGCGGCCACGGCATCCGATGCCCCGAACACCGCGTCGATGTCGGGCGCCCGCTCGAGAAGGCGCCGCATGCCGGCCTCGCCGTCGGCGAAGGCGTACAGCGGGACGGGCTCGACGAGCGTGTCGTCGAAGTCGTCGCCGAGTGCCTCGCGGAAGCCCGCGAGGCGGTCGCTGCCGGAGTCGCGATCGAGTGCGGCGGCGATCATGCCGATGCGACGGCGCCCGGAGGCGCGCACGCGCGCGGTGATGGCGCGCGCGGCGCCGAGGTTGTCGATCCCCACCCACGGGCGGCTGATGCCCGGCGGGTGGCCGACGTAGGCCACCGGCAGGCCGAGGCGCTCGACCACGTCGGTGATCGGGTCGTGCTGGCGGGCCGAGACGATGACCGCGCCGTCGACGAATCCTCCGCTGAGGTAGCGGGCCACGCGGTCGGTGTCGCGATCGGTGTCGATCACCAGGCACACCATCTGATAGTCGGCCTGCGAGAGGGCGGTGTTGGCACCGAGCAGGATGCCGCCGATGTTGGGGTCTTCGAGGAACAGCGAGTGCGGCTCGTGGACGATGAAACCCACCGCCTGCGTGCGCTGCCGGACGAGGGTGCGGGCGGCGTTGTTGGGGACGTAGCCGACCTCGCGGATCGCGGTCTGGATCGCTTCGCGCGCGTGATCCGAGACGTAGCCGCCGTTCAGAACGCGACTCACGGTGCCCCGCGAGACCCCGGCCGCCTTCGCCACGTCGTGCACCGTGCTGCGCCGGCGCCCGGGCGGAGGAGGCGTCATGGGGTCAGCCTAGCGAAAGAGGGGAGTTGACGACCGCGGCGCCCCGTGTCAGTATGTGCACGTTCACACATTGTCCTTCCCGCTTGGAGACATGACAATGTGTGCACGTTCACAGAACCCGCGAAGGAGCGACCCCCGGATGCTTGCCGTCGACCATCTGGCCCCTCGGACCCACGAGGAGACGCCGCTGTCGTCCCTGACCCGCGAGGGTCTGGTCTTCGGGTGCGACTACAACCCCGAGCAGTGGGATCGCGCCGTCTGGGACGAGGACATGCGGCTCATGCGCGAGGCCGGCGTCGGACTGGTCGCGGTCAACATCTTCGGGTGGTCCTGGATCAACCCCGCACACGGTGTCTGGAGCTTCGACGAGCTCGACGAGGTCATGGACCTCGCCCACTCGCACGGCATCCGCGTCAACCTCGGCACCGCGACGGCGTCGCCGGCGCCGTGGGTGACGGCACGGCATCCCGAGATCCTCCCCGTCGCCGAAGACGGCACGCGCCGCTTCCCCGGCGGACGCCAGGCGTACTGCCCCAGCTCGCCGGTGTTCCGCGCCTACGCCGCCGAGCTCAGCCGCCGCGTCGTCGAGCGCTACGCCGATCACCCCGCGCTGGCCATGTGGCACGTCTCGAACGAACTCGGATGCCACAACGCCCTGTGCTACTGCGAGGCCAGTGCCGTCGCGTTCCGCACCTGGCTCGAGGCACGCTACGGCTCACTCGCCGAGCTGAACGCCGCGTGGGGCACCTCGTTCTGGAGCCAGCGCTACAGCGCCTGGGACCAGATCCTGCCCCCCATGGCCGCCCTCTCGCTGCGCAACCCCGGTCAGCTCCTGGACTTCCAGCGCTTCTCGTCCGACCAGCAGCTCGAGCTGTACCGCGCCGAGGCCGCCGTGATCCGTGCGCGCAGCGCCGCCCCGGTCACCACGAACTTCATGGTCACCGCGCACATCCGCGCTCTCGACTACTTCTCGTGGGCGGGCGAGATGGACGTGATCGCCAACGATCACTACCTGGACCGTCGCCTGCCCGACCCGCTCGCCGAGCTGTCGTTCGCTGCGGACCTGACCCGCGGTCTCGCCGCCGGCACCCCCTGGCTGCTCATGGAGACCTCCACCGGCGCGGTCAACTGGCAGCCCCACAACCTCGCGAAGGGCCAGGGCGAGCTGCTGCGCAACGTCGTCTCGCACGTCGCACGCGGCGCCGACGGCATCTGCTTCTTCCAGTGGCGCGCCTCGGCGCAGGGGGCCGAGAAGTACCACTCCGCCCTTCTGCCGCACGCCGGGACCGACACCGCGCAGTGGCGCAGCGTCCTCGAGCTCGGCGACACCCTGCGCGCCCTGCAGCCGGTCGCGGGCTCGACCGTCGTGTCGGACGCCGCGGTGCTGTTCGACTGGGAGAGCTGGTGGGCCCTCGAGAACGAGGGGCGTCCGAGCGAAGACGTCCGTTACCTCGATCAGGTGCACGCCGCCCACGCCGCCCTCACCGCGGCCGGGGTCTCGACCGACGTGGTCTCGGTCGGCGGCGATCTGTCGGCCTACCGCCTGGTGGTCGTGCCCGCCCTGCACCTCGTGCGCGACGCCGACGCCGAGCGCATCACCCGCTTCGTCGAGTCCGGCGGCACCGTCGTCATCACCTTCGCCAGCGGCATCGTCGACGAGCGCGACCGCGTGCGTCTCGGCGGGTACCCGGGCGCGTTCCGCGACCTGCTCGGCATCGTGTCCGAGGAGTTCGCCCCCCTCGGACCCGCCCAGACGGTCGCGCTCGACGACGGCACCACCGGCACGATCTGGTCGGAGCGCCTGCGCGCGGTCGACGCCGAGGTCGACGCCCGCTTCGTCGATGGCCCCGCGGCGGGCCAGCCCGCCCGCACGCGGCGCGACGTCGGCGCCGGTTCCGCCTGGTACCTCGCGACGCTCCCCGCCGCCGACGCCTACCGCGACCTGCTCGCTCGAGCGGCCCAGGCCGCCGGCATCCGTTCGACCGCCGCCCACCCGGGCGTCGAGATCGTGCGCCGCGCGGGCACCGACCGCGCCTTCACGTTCGTCGTCAACCACACCACCGAGACGGTCGAGATCGCGGCGCACGGCCGCGACGCGATCAGCGGCGAGTCCGTCGAGGGCGTCGTCACCGTCACCGGCGGCGCCGTCCGCATCATCGAGGAGACCCTGTGACCACCACCGTCCCGGCCCCGACGCGGGCCGCGCGCGCAAGCGATCCCCAACGCCGGCGTCCGCGCGTGCCGTTCAAGAGCGCCATCCTCATCCTGCTCGCCCCCTTCGCGGTGCTCTTCGCGCTGTTCTACGTGCTGCCCATCGGCTTCGCGATCGTGCAGTCCCTGCTCGTCGTGCGCCGCGAAGGCACCTTCGGCAAGGCCGAACTGGTGTTCGGCGGCTTCGCGCAGTACGCGCAGGTCTTCCAGAACGAGGCGTTCTGGTCCTCGATGCTGCGCATGCTCGCCTTCGGCGTCGTCCAGGTGCCGGTCATGCTGGGTCTCGCCCTGATCTTCGCGCTGCTGCTGGACTCCCCGCTGCTGAAGGGCAAGCGGTTCTTCCGCCTCGCCTTCTTCGTGCCGTACGCCGTCCCCGGCGTGATCGCCGCGATCATGTGGGGCTCGCTGTTCTCGCCCAACCTGTCGCCGTTCACGGCGCTCACGCAGAACGTCGACTTCCTCGGCGCCGACCTGGTGCTGTGGTCCATCGCGAACGTCGTGACCTGGGTCTACGTCGGCTACAACATGCTGATCATCTACTCGTCGCTGCTGTCGATCCCGAGCGAGATCTACGAGGCCGCCCGCCTGGACGGCGCGGGCCAGTTCCGCATCGCGTGGTCGATCAAGATCCCGCTCGTGCGCCCCGCCATCGTCATGACGGCGATCTTCTCGATCATCGGCACGCTGCAGCTGCTCGCCGAGCCCCAGGTGTTCCGCTCCTTCAGCTCGGCCGTCACCAGCACGTTCACCCCGAACATGACCGTGTACGCCACGGCATCCATCCCCAATGCGAACCTCGCCGCCGCCTTCTCGGTGGTGCTGGCCGTGACCACCTTCGTGCTGTCGTTCGGCTTCATGAAGTGGATGCAGAAGAAGGGCAACGCATGAGCGCCGTCACCACCCCCCGCCCCGCGCGCACGACGCGCGGCACCCGCTCCGGCGCGGTCCGCGAGCCGCTGATCTCGCGCACCTCGGCGATGCTCGTCATGGCCGTGTTCACGGTCTACTTCCTGCTGCCGCTGTGGTGGCTGCTCGTGGCGTCGAGCAAGAGCACCGGCGACATCCTCACCACGAACCCGCTGTGGTTCGCCGACATGCGCCTGTTCTCCAACATCGGCGACCTGTTCGCCTACCGCGACGGGATCTTCCTGCGCTGGCTCGGCAACTCGCTGCTGTACGCCGGTCTCGGCGGTGCCGTCGCGACGCTGCTGGCCGCCATGGCCGGCTACGCCCTGGCGAAGTACCGATTCCCCGGTCGCGAGCTCGTGTTCGACGTGGTGCTGGGCGGCGTGCTCGTGCCCGCCACCGCCCTCGCGCTGCCGTTGTTCCTCATCTTCAGCCAGGTGCAGCTCACCAACACCTTCTGGGCCGTGTTCCTGCCCTCGCTGGTGAGTCCGTTCGGGGTCTACCTCGCGCGCATCTTCGCGGCGTCGTCGGTGCCCGACGAACTCCTCGAGGCGAGCCGACTGGACGGCGCGGGCGAGATCCGCACCTTCTTCACCGTCAGCCTGCGACTGATGAGCCCGGCGCTGGTGACCATGTTCCTTTTCCAGTTCGTGGCCATCTGGAACAACTTCTTCCTGCCGCTGATCATGCTGCGCAGCGAAGAGCTCTTCCCCGTGGTCTTCGGTCTGTACGGCTGGAACAACCAGCTCAACCAGATCCCGGAGCTGCGCGGACTCGTGCTGATCGGCGCCCTGCTGTCGGTCATCCCCCTCATCGTCATCTTCCTGCTCCTCCAACGCTTCTGGCGCAACGGTCTCGGGACCGGCGCGCTGAAGTGATCCCTTCGGCGGCTCCGGCCGCCCCCACCCCGGACGCAAACGGCGCGTCCGGGACACCAGAGAAAGGCATTCGCATGAAGCACAGAATCCTCGCGGCGACGTCCGGCGTCGCCCTGTCGGCTCTGCTCCTGGCCGGCTGCGCCGGCGGCGGAAGCGGCGACGGCGCCGCAGCCGCCGACTGCACCCCCGCCGACGGCCCCGTCACCCTCGAGTTCACCTCGTGGATCCCCGGCATCGAGTCGGTCGTCGAGATGTGGAACGCGGACAACCCCGACATCCAGGTCAAGGTGCAGACCGGCCCCAACGGCAACAGCGGCACGTACCAGAACTTCTTCAACCAGATCGCGGCCGGAAACGCCCCCGACCTGGGCCAGATCGAGTACGACGCCCTGCCCAACTTCCTCGTCCAGGATGGTCTGGAGAACATCGGCGCCTGCGCCGACGTGACCGCCGCCGAGGACCAGTTCGTCGGTTGGGCGTGGAACCAGGTCGCCCTGGGCGAGGAGGGCGCCGTGTACGGCATCCCCCAGGACATCGGTCCGATGGCGCTGTTCTACCGCGCCGACCTGTTCGAGCAGAACGGCATCGCCGTTCCCACCACGTGGGACGAGTACACCGAGGCCGCGAAGCAGATCCGCGCGCTCGGCGGCTACATCACCAACTTCTCGCAGTCCGACATCAACCAGTTCGCGGGCTTCGTGTGGCAGGCGGGCGGCCAGTGGTTCGGTAACGACGCGGACGGCTGGACCGTCTCGCTGACCGACCCCGCGTCGACGCAGGTCGCCGAGTACTGGCAGTCGCTGATCGACCAGGACCTCGTCTCGACCTACCCGGCGTGGACCGACGAGTGGAACAACGCCTACAACTCCAGCCAGGTCTGGACCTGGAACTCGGCCGTCTGGGGTGCCAACTCGATCTCGAGCGGCGCGCCCGACACCGCCGGGGGCTGGGCCGTCTCGGAGCTGCCGCAGTGGTCGGCCGGCGAGAAGGTCGCGGGCAACTGGGGCGGATCGTCCATCGCGGTCCTGAAGGGCAGCGAGCACCCGTACGAGGCGACGAAGTTCGCCCTGTGGCTGAACACCTCGGAAGAGGCGCTGACCGCGCTGAACAAGGAGGCGAACATCTACCCGGCCACGACGGCGGGCCTGGAGCTGCCCTCGCTCACCGAGGGTGTGGAGTTCTACGGCGGACAGAAGATCTACGACGTCTTCGCCGAGGCCGCCACCCAGGTCAACCCCGACTTCGTGTGGGGTCCGACCATGACCAAGACCTACGCCGACGTGTCGGACGGCTTCAAGGCCGCGGTCAGCGGTGACGGCACCCTGGTCGATGCGCTGCAGAAGGGCCAGGATGCCACCATCGGCGCCCTGGAGTCGCAGTCCATCCCCGTGAAGAAGTAACGCACGCCGTCACGGGAACGCCCGCGGATGCTCCGGCATCCGCGGGCGTTCCCGCGCCCGGGCGCGGTGGCGTCCCGCGGCGCTGCGCCCGGGCGCACCGCGGGCGCGCCCTGTCATGAGAACAGGACGATGCGCCCGGAACAGGCCGATCGTTCGGCTTCACGCCTGTTCTCGTCGCGGGCCCTGTTCTCGTCGCCGAGCCTGACCTTCTGCAGGCCCTGTTTTCGTCGCAGGCCCTGATCCCGTCGCGGGCCCTGTTCTCGTCGCAGGCGCCCCCGCGCATCGCAGGCACCCCGGGCATCGCAGGCGCCCCGGGCATCGCAGGCGCCCCGCGCGCCGCAGGCGTCCTGGACTTCGCAGGCGTCCCGGGCTTCGCAGGCGCCCCGCGCATCGCAGGCGCCCCGCGCATCGCAGGCGCCCCGCGCGCCGCAGGCGCCCCGCGCGCCGCAGGCGCCCCGCGCGCCGCAGGCGCCCCGCGCGCCGCAGGCGCCCCGCGCGCCGCGGGCGTCGGCGAGCGCGCGTCAGGCGCGCGCGCTGCTCGCTCGCACCACCAGCGTCGCCGGCACCGTCTCGGCGACGGGGGCGCTCCCCTCGATCGCGGCGACCAGCGCGGCGACGGCGCGACGGCCCAGGGCGTCGAAGTCCTGACGGACCGTGGTCAGCGGCGGGCGGAACTCCGCGGCATCCGCGATGTCGTCGAAGCCCACCACCGAGACGTCCTCGGGCACACGCCGACCCGCGTCGGCCAGGGCGCGCAGGGCGCCGAGCGCCATCTGATCGTTGGCGACGAAGATCGCGGTCGACTCCGTCAGGCGGGCGGTGGCCGCATGACCGGATGCCGATGTCCAATCGCCGCGGACGGGCTCGGGCGCCAGGACCCCGGCGTCGCGCAGCGCCTCGCGCCATCCGCGCTCGCGCTCGGCGGCGGCGAACGAGCCCGGCGGCCCGGCGATGTGGTGCACCACGTCATGGCCGGCGTCGAGCAGGTACCTGGTCGCCGCGGACGCGCCACCGGCGTGGTCGGTCTGCACGATCGAGAAACGCGGGTCGGGCGGGGAGTCCACGACCACGACGTGCAGATCGGCGGGGGGCTCGACGCCGCGCGCGAGATCGGTGGCCTCGTTCAGCACGACGGCACCGTCGACGCCCTGTGCCCGCAAGCGAGCGAAGGCGTCGTGGATGCCGCGCTCCCCGACCGTCACGACGGCGAGCGCGTAGTCGCGGGCCGCGGCCGCCTCGGAGATCGCCTGCAGCATGCGCGAGTTGCCGACCGAGGCGAGGGTCGACACGACCAGGCCGATCGTGGAGGTCTGGCCGGTGCGCAGGGCACGCGCGGCGCGATGCATGCGGTAGCCGAGGTCGGCCATGGCCCTCTCGACGCGGACGCGCGTGGCGGGGTCGACGCGGGGACTGCCGTTGGCGACACGCGACACGGTCTGCGCCGACACACCGGCCCGCTCGGCCACGTCGGCCATCGATACGCGCATCGCACCCCCTGGATGTTGACGATATCACGCCCGATCTGTAGCGTGTTATCGTGAACACGGACAGCCTCTCCGCGCAGCCCCTCGGCGCCGGCGTCGTCAAGCGCTCGACCCGCCTCGCCGACGGTCGCGAACTGATGTACTTCGACGACCCGGGAACCACGCTCGGGCCCGAGCGCGCCATCGATCAGCGCGCGCTGGACCCCCGACCGACGACCGCCACGATGCGTCAGGATGTGCTGACCGGCGACTGGATCACCGTGGCATCCAACCGCCAGAACCGCGCGTTCCTCCCCCCGGCGCACCTCGACCCGCTCTCGCCGCAGACGCCGACCAACCCGTCCGAGATCCCCTCGCTGTACGACGTCGCCGTGTTCGAGAACAAGTCCCCCTCGTTCGGCCCCGCCCTCGATTCGGCGACCGGCGACGCCCCCGCCGCCGTCGACCCGCCCCGCGGCGCCGACGACCTCGAGCACCTCGGTCTCGGCCGCACCCGCACCTCGGTCGGCCGGTGCGAGGTGGTGTGCTTCAGCCCCGCGCACGAGGGGTCGTTCGGTTCGCTCTCGCGCACCCGTGCCCGCACCGTGATCGAGGCGTGGGCCGACCGGACCGCGGCGTTGTCGGCTCTGCCCGGCATCCGTCAGGTCTTCCCCTTCGAGAACCGCGGGCAGGAGATCGGCGTGACGCTCCCCCACCCCCACGGCCAGATCTACGCCTACCCCTACGTCACCCCGCGCACGCATCGCCTGCTCGACACGGTCGCGCGCACCTCGAACGACCTGTTCGCGCGGATCCTCGAGTTCGAACAGGGCGGCGAGCGGGTCGTCCTGCGCGGCGAGCACTGGACCGCGTTCGTCCCCTTCGCGGCACGCTGGCCCATCGAGGTGCACGTGCTCGCGCACCGCCACGTCGCCGATCTCGCCGAGACGACGGACGCCGAGCGCGACGAGCTCGCCCCCTTCTACCTGCGGCTGCTGCGCGGCATCGACGCGCTGTACGACACCCCCACCCCGTACATCGCCGCCTGGCATCAGGCACCGGTCGGACGGGGCCGGGATGCCGTGCGCCTCAACCTGCAGATCACGTCGCCGCGCCGCGCCGCCGACAAGCTGAAGTACCTCGCCGGGTCCGAGGCCGCCATGGGCGCCTGGATCGGCGACGTGACCCCCGAATCGCAGGCCGAACGCCTGCGCGCCGCCCTCGACACCGTTCCGGAGGTGACGGCATGACCGCCGTCGACGACGCCCTCGCCCTTCTCGCCGCCCCCGCCGTGGGGGTGTGGTCGGCTCCCGGCCGCGCCAACCTCATCGGCGAGCACACCGACTACAACGAGGGCTTCGTGTTCCCCTTCGCGATCGCCCAGCGCACGGCCGCGGCGGTCGCGCTGCGTGACGACGACGTGATCCGCGTCCGGTCGACGTTCGCCGACGACGCGATCGAGGTCTCGCTCGCCGACCTCGACGCGCGCATCGCTGCCGGCGGCCTCGACTGGGCCGGATACCCCCTCGGGGTGGCGTGGGCCCTGCTGCACGAGGCTCCGGATGCCGCGCCCCGCGGCGTCGACATCGCCCTGGCATCGGAGGTCCCGGTCGGAGCCGGCCTGTCGTCGTCGGCCGCGATCGAGGGGGCCGTGGCATCCGCCCTCAACGACGTGTGGGGAGCCGGCCTCGACAAGGTGGCCCTGGCCCGCGTCGGCCGCATCGCCGAGAACGACGCCGTCGGCGCGCCGACCGGGATCATGGACCAGATGGCCTCGATGCTCGGCGTCACCGACGCGGCGACCTTCCTCGACTGCCGCACGCTCGAGACGCGACCCGTCGCGCTGGGCTTCGCCGAGGCGGGACTGGCGATCCTCGTCGTGGACACGCTCGTCGAGCACGCGCACTCCACCGGCGGATACCGCGAGCGCCGCGAGGCGTGCGAGCGGGGGGCGGCGGCGTTCGGCGTCGCGTCGCTGCGCGACCTCGCCGTCGACGACCTGCCGCGCGCCGAGGAGATCCTGGACGACGTGACCTTCCGCCGCGTCCGCCACGTGATCACCGAGAATCAGCGCGTGCTCGACACCGTCGCCGCTCTCGACGCCGACGGCCCCGCCGCGATCGGCGACCTGCTCGTCGCCTCGCACGCCTCGATGCGCGACGACTTCGAGATCTCGGTGCCCGAACTCGACCTCGCCGTCGAAACGGCGCTGTCCGCCGGGGCCGTCGGCGCACGCATGACCGGGGGCGGCTTCGGCGGAGCGGCCATCGCGCTGATCCCCGCCGAGCTCCTCTCCGCGGCGACGGATGCCGTGCACGCCGCGTTCGCGGCATCCGGGTTCCGCCGCCCGAGCATCTTCACGGTCACGCCGTCGGAGGGTGCGCGCCGCGACGCCTGACGCTGCGGCGCCCGCCGGCGGCGCGGGGGGCGTCGCGGGCCGGCGGGGCAAGGCGGCGGGGCAAGGCGGCGGGGCAAGGCGGCGGGGTAAGGCGGCGGGGTAAGGCGGCGGGGCGGCGGGGCAAGGCGGCGGCGCGCGCCGGCGGCGCGAGGCGGCGTCGCGGGCCGGCGGCGCGAGGCGGCGGGGCAAGGCGACGGCGCGGGCCGGCGTCTCGATAAACGCGATTGCTGCCGAAACACGCTGCGGCACCGCGTGTCTCGGCAGCAATAGCGTTTATCGCAGCGGCCGCCGACAGAGCCGCGGCGCAGAGCCGCAGCGCGAAGCAGCGGCCGCCGAAAGGGCCGCGGCGCAGAGCCGCAGCGCGAGGCGGCGGCCGCGCGCAGGGCCGCGGCGCGAGGCCGCGACCGCGTCAGAGGTGCGGGATCACCTCGCGCTCGAACAGCGAGATGCCCGAGGTGTCGTACGCGGCCTCGGGGAAGTAGTGGATGGCGTAACCCAGGCCGTGCTCGGCACGCTCGCGGAGGCGTTCGACGATCTGCTCCGGTGTGCCGAAGCCGTCGGAGGAGCGGTAGTCGGCCTCGATGGCATCCGCCCGCTCGTCTCCCACGTGCGGGCGCACGCGTGCGACGACGGCGTCCAGCCGGTCGGAGGCCTCGGCCTCGGTCGCGGCGACGATCGTGTTGAAGTTGGTCGAGCGGGTGATCTCCCCCGCATCGCGTCCGAGCGCTTCGCAGTGTCCGCGCAGCACCTCGGACTTGTGGTCGAACTCCTCGAGCGACCCGCCGAAGTTGGTGTACGAGGCGTACTTCGCCGCGATCTTGAGCGTGACCTTCTCGCCCCCGCCGGCGATCCAGAGCGGGATGCCGCCGGGTTGCAGGGGCCGGGGCTGCACGATCGCCCCCTCGGCCTGGTAGTACTTGCCCGCCAGGGTCGCCTCTCCGATGGTCCATGCCTGGTGCATGATCTCGACGCCCTCGCGCAGGCGACCGAGCCGCTCGGCGATCGGCGGGAAGCCGTAGCCGTAGGCGCGCCACTCGTGCTCGTACCAGCCGCCGCCGATGCCCATCTCGGCGCGGCCGCCCGAGATCGCGTCGACCGTGGCGGCGACCTTGGCGAGGTACGCCGGGTTGCGGTAGCCCATGCACGTGCACATCTGCCCGAGACGCACGCGGTCGGTGGCGGCGGCGAAGGCGGCCATGAGCGTCCACGCCTCGTGCGTGGCCTCGGCGCTGGGGACGGGGGTGGTGTGGAAGTGGTCGTAGACCCACAGCGACGCCCAGGGACCGTCGTCCGCGCTCTGCGCGAGCGAGTTCATGACGCGCCAGTGCTCGGACGGGTCGATGCCGACGAGGTCGAAGCGCCAGCCCTGCGGGACGAAGATGCCGAATTCCATGGGCTCACCCTAGGCGCGTGCGACCACCCTCGGGGCCGGCAGACCGCCTCCGCCGCGAATGCGTCGGCGATCAGGTGAAGTCGATCGCTGCGCCGGACGAAAAACGAGCGCCAGGATGCCGTCGCCCCGGCCGCGTCGTCGAGGCTGGAACAGCCGTCTCTGCGCGACACGTCATCATGATGATCCTCCTCGCCCTCCCCCTCCTTGCCGTCGTGGCTCCGTTCCTCGTGCTGAGCGGAGTCGCGAAGCTCGTCGCGCTCGACGACGCGCCGCGCACGCTCTCGGCTCTTCGGCTGCCGACGCGGGCTCCCCGGACGACGGTCGCGGCCGTGGCGCTCGTCGAGACGACGCTGGGGCTGCTGATGCTGCTCAGCGACGGACAGACACGGGTCGCGGCGACGGTGCTCACGACCCTGCTCCTGGCCGGCTTCACCGTCATCGTCGCGCGCGCCGCGACGCGAGGGTCCGTCGAGGACTGCGGGTGCCTCGGTCGCTGGGACCGCACCCCCGTGTCGGCCCTCCTGGTGCGACGCAACGCCGTGTTCACCCTCGCGGCCGTCCTGCTGGCGACCCTGTGCGCCACCGTCGTCGGCGCCCCCTCGGCGCTGGCCCTCGCCTGGTCCTCCCCCGTCCCGGTGCTCACCGCGGCGGGCGCGGGATGGGTCCTCGCCGCCGCGGGCCTCGCCGCTGCTCGGGCGAGTCGGCGCGGCGGACTGCCCTCGCCGGACGTCCTCGCCCAGCGCCCCGGGCTGATCCGCGAAGACGGCCTCGTCATCGATGTGGTCACCGAGGCGGTCCGCGGGCGCGGACAGTTCCTGCTCTTCGCGCAGCCCCATTGCGAGCGCTGCACGCGCACGACCGCCCTCCTCGACGCCCACCACGACACCCTCTCGGCATTCCTCGACGTACGCGTCGTCTACGCCGTGGGGACAGGACAGGTGTGGAACGCTCCCGCCCGCGCCTGCGACGGCCCGCGCACCGGGGCGGCCCTGGATCTGGGCGGCGCGCTCGCCCAGGCTCTCGACGTGCGCGCGGAGCGTCCCGTGGGGGTGCTGATCGCGACGAGCGGTCGCCCCGTCCTCCCCTACGCGAACGGCGAGGACGAGGTCGCCGGACTCGTCGACGCACTGGTCGCCTCGCGGGCCTGACACGAAGCGGGCGTCACGACCGCAGAGGTCCCACCCCTGCCGCCGCAGGGGCGGGACGAGGCACCGCGCGCGAGCCACGGACGCCGCGCCTCAGGCCTCGAAGGCCTCCAGACGCTTGTGCATCACCGCGACCGCATCGGCGTTGTCGTCGATGAGCACCGCGTGCCGTCCGAGCGGCGCCGCCACCGCGCCGAGCGTGCCGCTGCCGGCGAAGATGTCGAGGACGCGATCACCGGGACGACTGGACGCCTGCACCATGCGCCGCAGCACGCCCTCGGGCTTCTGCGTCGGGTACCCCGTCTTCTCGCGCCCCGTCGTCGGGACGATGGTGTGCCACCACACGTCGGTGGGCATCTTGCCGCGGGCGGCCTTCTCGGCCGTGACGAGCCCGGGAGCCATGTACGGCTCGCGGTCGACGGCATCGGAGTCGAAGAAGTACCCGGTGGGATCCTTGACGTAGACCAGGATCGTCTCGTGCTTGGTGGGCCAGCGCCGCTTGGTCTTGGCGCCGTAGTCATAGGCCCAGATCAATTCGTTCAGGAAGTGATCGCGACCGAAGAGCGCGTCGCACATGACCTTGGCGTAATGCACCTCGCGGTAGTCGAGGTGCAGGTACAGCGTGCCGTCACGGGCGAGCAGCCGCCACGCCTCGACGAGACGCGGCTCGAGGAAGCCCCAGTAGTCGTCGAAGCGATCGTCGTAGGCGCGCAGGTCGCCGCGCAGCCGCGCGTACTCGCGCCCGTGGAAGCCCCGCTGCACCACGGGCGCCGGGGGCGGTTCCTCCTCGGGGAACGTCAGCATGTTCGGATCGTCGAGGGATGCCGTGGGCTCGGGCTCGGCGGCATCCCCCTCGTCCTCCGACGGGGGCGTCCACGTCGCGGACTCGACCGCCTTGGAACGGGTGCGCCCGGTGTTGAAGGGCGGGTCGAGGTAGACGAGCGAGAACGAGCCGTCGGCGAACCGCGGGGTGATCGACAGGTTGTCGGCGTGGTGGATGTCGACGCGGCCGGGGGCGGGGGCGTCGGAGGGGACCTCGGCGCTCACGGGACGCGCTGCAGCCACGCGTCGGTGGAGAACTTCGCGGCGACGAGGGCCTCGGCCTCGGCGTACTCCTCGTCGGTGATGTGTCCCTCGGTCGCGCCGTAGAGCGTGGTGAAGGTCTGGATGAAACGCTCGATCACCTGATCGCGGGGCAGACCGGTCTGGCTGCGCAGCGGGTCGACGCGCTTGGCGGCCGAGACGGTGCCCTTGTCGCTCAGCTTCTCGCGCCCGATGCGCAGCACCTCGGTGAGCACCTGTCCGTCCATGTCGTAGCTGAGGGTCGCGTGGTGCAGCACGCCGCCGTTGGCGAGGCGCTTCTGCGCGGCGCCGCCGATCTTGCCGTGCGGCCCGGCGATGTCGTTGAGCGGCTGATAGACCGCATCGATGCCGAGCGAGCGCAGCGCCTGCAGCACCCAGTCGTCGAGGAAGGCGTAGGAATCGGCGAACGTCATCCCCGCCACGAGCGAGGCCGGGACGTAGAGCGAGTACGTCACGATCGAGTTCGCGGCCATCATCATGGCGCCCCCGCCCGAGATGCGGCGAACGATGTCGAAGCCGTGCTTCGCGGCGCCCTCGGGGTCGACCTCGTTGCGCAGCGACTGGAACGAGCCGATGACGACGGCGCTCTCGTTCCACTCCCACAGGCGCAGGGTGGGCTTGCGCTGCCCCGCCCCCACGCGCATGGTGAGCACCTCGTCGAGGGCGAGGTTCATCCGGGGCGAGACGGGGGCGTCGTGGACGACCTCCCACTCGAAGTCGGCCCATCCGGGCGCGGTCACGAGGGCGCGACGGATCGCGGTCGCCACCGACTCGGGGGTGAATCCGAGCAGCTGCGCCCCCTCGGGGAGCGCCGCGCGGATCGCCGCGGCGATCGTGGGGACGTCGGACTCCACCGGCAGACCGTTGACGGCCTGGTCGATGTCGTCGAGGGCGTCGTCGGGCTCGAGGAAGAAGTCGCCCGCGAGGTGGAAGCCGTGGATGCGGCCCTCGCGCTCCTCGAGGTCGACGACGACCAGCTTGCCGCCGGGGACCTTGTACTCGCCGTGCATGACCCCAGCCTACGGCGGCCCGGCCGCGCCGACCCTCTCGGGACCACCCGGCATACGCACGGATGCCGCGGACTCCCGCGTGTGGACCGAGAGACGGTGACGCCGCTCGATCGCCTGGCCCGCATACGACGCGGCGACGAGCAATGCGGCGCCCACCGCGCCCGCCGGGCCCAACGCCTCCCCGCCGAGCGCGACGCCCACGGCGAGCGCCCACACCGGTTCGGTGCCCATCAGGATGCTCGCCCGTGTCGCCGACGTGCGCCGCACGGCCCACAGCTGCACCACGAACGCGAAGACCGAGCACAGCACCCCGAGGAACGACACCGCCACCCATCCGGCGGGCGAGAGGCCCGCCACCGCCCGCGGCAGCTCGGCGCCGGCGATCGCCGACGACAGCGCCGCGCACACGATCATCTGCACGAGCACGACGGCCAGGGTGCTGTCGCGGCGGTTCCGGGTGAGGCGAGCGCTGGCGGTGACGTGAACGGCCCGCACGATGGCGGCGGCGACGATGAGAAGGTCGCCGAGGTTCGGGGCGCGCACTCCGCCGCCCGAGACGAGCAGGGCCACCCCGACCACCGCCGCCACGGCCGCGACGAAGTACGACCGCGGCAGCCACGACCGCGCGGCGACGCTCTCGAGTACGGGGGTGAACACGAGGGCGAGACTGATGAGAAGGCCCGCGTTCGTGGCCGAGGTCAGGTGCACGCCCGCGGTCTCGAGGCCGATCACCGCCGCCTGCGAGCAGCCGAGCACGGCGGCGATGACGAGTCCCGGACCGCGCGGCATCCGTTCTCGGCGGGCCAGGCACAGGATGCCGAGGGCGAGTGCCGCCACGACGAAGCGCAGCGCCACCCCCGAGGCGACGCCCGTCTCGGCGACCAGTTCTTTGGCGGCGAGGAAGCTGGCGCCCCACACGGCGGCGACCGCGACGAGCAGGACGTCGACGACGAGTTCGGGGACGCGGCGGGTCATGGAGCCAGGATGCGCGGCGGGCGGACGCAAGAACAACGGGCAGTTCCTTGATCGTGCCGTAAGTTCTGGCTTATGGATGTCACCCATCTGCGGACGCTCCGTGAACTGCGCGACCGCGGGAGCGTCGCCGCCGTCGCCCGCGCGCTGCAGGTCTCGGCCTCTGCGGTGTCGCAGCAACTCGCGACCCTCCAGGCCCACGTGCCCGTCCCGCTGACCGTGCGACGCGGCCGCGTGCTCGTGCTCACGCCGGCGGGAGAGGCCCTGGCCGCCGCCGGAACCCGGGTCGACGAGGCTCTGACCGCGGCCCGCGACGCCGTGGGCGCCTACCTCGACGCCGACGATCGTCCGGTGCGCGTGTCGGGCTTCCACAGCGCGGCCCTGACGCTCTTCGGTCCCCTGCTGCGCGAGACCGCGGGGTTACCGCCGCTGCACCTCGCCGACGCGGACGTCGCTCATCGCGACTTCCCGGGACTGACCGCCGACCACGATCTCGTCATCGCGCACCGGTTGGCGCACGACGAGCCCTGGCCGCGGGACCGCGTCACCGCGGTCGCACTGCTGAGCGAACCGCTCGACATCGCGCTGCCCGCCGATCACCCGCTCGCCACGCGCGCAGGGCTGCACGCCGAGGATCTCGTCGAGCAGTCGTGGGTGTCGGTGCACGAGGGCTTCCCGCTCGCCGGCGTGCTCGATCACGTCGCCGCCCACGTGGGTCGGCCGTTGCGCATCGCGCACCGCGTCAACGAGTTCTCGGTCACCGCCGAGGTGGTGCGCGCGGGTGCGGCGATCGCGGTGCTGCCGCGCACGACCGCGGGGATGCTCGCCGTCGACGGCATGGTGCTGCGTCCCCTGGTCGATCTGCCGCTCATGCGTCACGTCGACGTGCTCGCACGCCCCGACGCCCTCGCGTACGCCGCGGTCCGGCGGGTGCTGCGCGTCCTGCAGACGGTGTCGGCTCGGGCCGCGCACACGATCCACGAGGGGGCGGGGTGACCCCGACCGCTGCCCGCGCCGTCCGCACGCGGTGAGACGTCCTCGCCGCGACCGCCGAGCAGCACCCGCGTCACGCGCGTGATGCGATCCTTGCGTCCAACCACGCCCGCAGGTCGGCCCGCACCTCGGCCTGCATGCGCTCGGCGAAGATCTCGTGCCGCGCCCCGGGGTACACGAGCGTCGTGACATCGGTGAGACCGGACCGCGCACGGTAGGCGTCGGCCAGCAGATGCACGCTGCGCGGACCGCCGACGGTGTCGTCGCGGCCGACCATGAGAAGCATCGGCACGTCACGACCGAGGTCGCGGCGCGGACGACCGAACAGCTTCGCCGCCTCGATCGGTCCGAACAGCTTCATCAGCGGCTCGGAGGTCGTCAGCGGGTCGGCCACGAAATCGCGACCGACCTGCTCGTCGCTCGACAGCCATTGCATGCCCGACCCGCCCAGGTGCTTCCACGGCGCGTTCAGGTCGCCGGCGTTCAGCGCCCCGGGCCAGCGCAGGGCCGAGCCGCTCAGGACGACCGCGTCATAGGCATCCGGATGCCGATCCAGCAGCATCTGCGCGAGGAACGACCCCCACGAGTGCCCGAGCAGGACGAGCGGCAGGTCGGGATGCTCGTCGCGGATGCGTTGCGTGAGGGTCCACACCGCCTCGCGCGCGGCGCGGAGACCGCCCGGACCCAGCCGCCCGAGCCTGCGATGGTCGCCGCCGTGCTGCCGCAGGCCCGTGCGGCCATGACCGCGGTGGTCGTCGGCGTAGACGGTGAAGCCGTCCGCGACGAGGGCGTCGATCAGGGCGGTATAGCGCCCGGCGTGCTCGCCGACGCCGTGCAGCAGTTGGACGACCCCGCGCGGGGCGACCGCGTCGTGGACGTCATAGACGATGGAAATGCCGTAGGCGTCGACGAACTCGGGCATGGGGCGAGCATAGGGCGCGGCGCCCCGGGACGGGCGGCCGGTTCCCGCTACCGGGGGCCGGGGAGCGTGGCACCCATTCCCTTAGCAAGGCTAATGAGCTAGGCTCACGAACAGGAACATGAACGATCGCGTCGACGAATCCCCCCTTCCCGACCACGGTCATGACTTCAGCGCCGCGGCTTCCGAGCTGCGCATGGCCACGTTCCGCCTGGCCCGCCGCCTCCGTGCACAGCGGGCCGTCGACACCATGAGCGACGGGCAGTTCGCCGTCCTCGCGGCCCTCACGGTGCACGGCGTGCACACGCTCGGCCAGCTGGCCGACCGTGAACGCGTCACCGCCCCGTCGATGAACCGCACGGTGTCACTCCTCGAGGATGCCGGGTACGTCACCCGCATCCCCGACGAGGTCGATCGTCGGCGCGTGACGATCGACCTCACCGACTTCGGGCGCACGATCGTGGACGAGACCGTCCGCCGTCGTGACGCCTTCGTGGAGGAGGCCCTCGCCGAGCTCACCTCCGAAGAACGCGACACCCTGGCCCGGGCCGCCGTGATCATGAGGAAGGTGGCCGACAGATGAGCACGTCGATGTTCCGGTCGCTGTCGGTGTTCAACTACCGCGTCTGGTTCATCGGGGCCCTCGTCTCCAACATCGGTGCCTGGATGCAGGCCACCGCCCAGAACTGGGTGGTGCTGACGCAGCTCACCGACAACGACGCCGCCGCCATGGGCGTCACCATGGCGCTGCAATTCGCCCCGCCCCTTCTGCTGGTGGGCGTGACCGGATGGGTCGCGGATCGATTCGACCGGCGCAGGCTCATCATGTGCACGCAGGCGGCGCTGCTGGTCCTGGCGGTGACGCTCGGCATCCTGTTGCTGACCGGGGCGATGACGCTGCCGATGATGTTCGGATTCGCCCTCGCGCTCGGCGTGGTGACGGCGTTCGACAACCCCGCGCGCCAGGCCTTCGTGTCGGATCTCGTCGCGCAGGAGAACGCCTCGAACGCCGTCGCCCTCAACGCCGCATCGTTCAACACCGCTCGGCTCATCGGTCCCGCCGTGGCCGGACTCATGATCGTCGCGGTCGGCACCGGCTGGGTGTTCCTCGTGAACGCCTTCACGTTCCTGGCGATGATCACGGCCCTGCTGCTCATGCGCCCGCACGAACTCGTCGTGCACCACAAGCGCGGGGGTCCGGCCCGGCTGGCCGACGGCTTCCGCTACGTGGCCCACCGCCCCGATCTCGTGGTGATCTTCGTGATGGTGTTCCTGCTCGGCGCCTTCGGCATGAACTTCCCGATCTTCGCCTCCACCATGGCGCTGGAGTTCGGTCGCGGCGCCGACGGCTTCGGACTGCTGAGTTCGTTCGTCGCGATCGGCTCGCTCGCCGGCGCCCTTCTGGCCGCGCGCCGCGATCGCGCCCGGATGCGCGTGGTGGTGCTGGGCGCGGGCGGCTTCGCCGTGGCATCCACCCTGTCGGTGTTCGCCCCCAGCTACGCCGCCTACGCCGCCACCCTCGTGCTGACCGGCTTCGCCGTCGTGACGACGCTCACCACCGCGAACGGGTACGTGCAGACCACGACCGATCCGTCGCTGCGCGGACGCGTGCTGGCGCTGTACATGGCGATCCTGCTGGGCGGGACACCGGTGGGCGCGCCGATCGTCGGCGCGGTCGCCGCGCAGTTCGGCCCGCGGACGGCGATCGCCCTGGCGGCCGCGGTGGCGTTGATCTCGTGCGGCATCGGTGTGGCCTGGACGCTCGCCTCGGGCAGAGTGCACCGCCACGAGACCAAGCGGTTCCGTCTGACGGTCGACGAGACGCGGCCGATCGCGACCGTGACGCCCGAGCCCGAGGACTTCAGCGACGAGATCGCGGGGACGACGCCCATTCCCCTGCCGCCGGGTGAGCGTGCTCCGCGGGCCACGCCGCGGCCCCGACACGGGGCCTGACCCCCCCGGCCGCCGGTGCACGGGCGGACGGGTCCAAGGCGGCGGCGGCGTTCAGCACGCGCGGTCCGGCCTCGACGCTCACCGTGGGTGCGGGCGCTCGGCGCCGCGAGGGCAGCCCGAGGCCACGCACCGCTCCCGACCTGCGGGGGTGCATTCGCACGCATGGATGCCACGCCCCGGCCGGCGTGTCAACCCTCGGGCGTGTCGCGCGCCGCCTCGGGCGTTTCCCTACGGTGCCAATGTTCCTTTCGCACCGATCTTGTGGGGAGATCCATCATGCCGAAGTTCACTCGCCGTTCGTCTCGCATCGCCACCGCGATCGCCCTTCCCGCGGCCGTCGTCGCGGCGGGCCTCATCGTGTCGACCAGTTCCTACGCGGCGTTCTCGAGCACGACCTCGAACGAGGGCAACACCTGGACCGCGGGCAGCGTCCAGCTCGGCGACGACGACGCCGAGCGCGCGCTGTTCTCGGTGCCCGACGCCAAGCCCGGCGACGGCGGCTCGAACTGCATCGCCGTCACGTCGACGGGCTCGCTGGCCTCGGAGGTCCGGCTCTACGCCGCCCCGGGGGGTGCGGACGGGTTGTCCGAGCACCTCTCGCTGATCGTCGAGCAGGGCACGGGCGGCGGGTACGGCACGTGCGACGGCTTCACCGCGCAGACCATGGTGTTCGACGGACGGCTGTCGGCGTTCACCTCCGCCCACTCGTCGTTCGCGGACGGCGCCGCGACCTGGAGCCCCTCCGGCTCCGGGTCGGAGACGCGCACCTTCCGCATCACGTGGCAGCTCGCCGACGACGCCCCCAACAGCGCACAGGGCGCGACTGCGGCGACCTCGTTCGTCTGGGAAGCACAGAACAGCTGAGCCGTGCCCTCCGCTCGCTTCCTGCTCGTCGCGGGGGTGGCGACGGCGCGGGCGGTCGTGGCGCTGACGCTGGCGCTGTTGTGCTGGGCGGCGGCTCCGGCCGTGCTGGGGTGGTCCCCGACCACCGTGATGACGGCGTCGATGACGCCGTCGATCGACGTGGGAGACGTCGTGGTGGCGCGGCCCGTCCCGCACGAGGACCTCGTGCCGGGACGGGTCGTGCTGGCCGACGATCCCGACCGGCCCGACCGTCTGCGCCTGCACCGCGTCGCCGAGCTGCGCCCCGACGGGGCGCTGATCACCAAGGGTGATGCGAACCCCCGTGCCGACAGCTCGGCGCTGCGCCCCGACGCGGTCCGGGGCGTGGGGGTGCTCTGCGTGCCGTGGGTGGGTCTTCCGATCGTCTGGCTGCGCTCGGGAGCCCTGGTCCCCCTCGCGCTGACCGTCGCGCTCTTCGCGGCGTGCGTCGTCCTCGCGCTCCGCCGCGGGGACGACGACGTCGCCGACGACGAGGACGGGGATGCCGGGTCCCCGGCGGCCGGCGGACCGGTGCGCGCCCGCTCTTCGCGACGGCGGGCCCCGCGCGCGTCCGTCGACCCGATGGACGGGGCTCGCCCGCTGACACGACGGGCGCTGCGTGAGCCGGCACCCGCCGTCGCCCCGATCGACGATGCTCCCCCGCTGACGCGCCGGGCCCTGCGGGTGCAGAGGAGATCGGCATCCCCCCGCTCGCGCGCACTGCGCACCAGTGCCGTCGTCGTCGCGGTCGCGGCCCTCGGGGCCCTGGTGATCTCCACTCCCGCGGCGGCGGGCTTCCATGACGAAGCCGCCGCCTCGGCCCTCGTCACCGCCGGACGCGTCACAGCGCCGCAGGACCTCCGCTGCGAGGACGGCCTGTTCTCGAGCGCCGTGCTCTCGTGGACCTACGACGGGTGGGAACCCCGCGGCTTCGACCTGCTCGCCGACGGGCGGGTGGTCGTCAGCGACATCGAGCCGGGTCAGCGCTCGATCCGCATCCCGTACGGAGCCTGGCCGATCCTGTCGACCTCCTCGGTCACGCTCCGAACGAACGTCGGGCGCACCTGGTCGGCCGAGTCGACGGCATCCGTCTCCATCGGTGGAGCCCTCCTGGGCTTCGGCCGACCGTACTGCCGCTGACGCGACGCGTCACGCCCGCGCGTCGACCCCCCGCTCGCCCACCGGCACCAGGCGGGTGAGCTGCGTGACGTGGCGCGGCTCGAGCTCGTCGAGCGACGACACCCCCAGCAGCGTCATCGTGCGCTCGATCTCGCTGCGCAGGATCGCGATGGTGCGGTCGACGCCCTGGCGCCCGCCGGCCATGAGGCCGTACAGATAAGCCCGGCCGATCAGGGTGAATTTCGCGCCCAGGGCGATGGATGCCACGATGTCGGCGCCGTTCATGATGCCGGTGTCGACCATGACGGTGGCGTCCGCGCCGACCTCGCGCACGACTTTCGGCAGCAGGTGGAAGGGGATGGGGGCGCGGTCGAGCTGACGACCGCCGTGATTTGAGAGCACGATGCCGTCGACGCCGCGATCGATGAGGCGCACGGCATCCTGGACGTTCTGCACACCCTTGACGACGATCCTGCCCGGCCACATGTCGCGGATGACGTCGAGGTCGTCGTAGCTGATCGTGGGGTCCATCGCGGCGTTGAGCAGCTCGCCGACGGTGCCGCCCGTGGTGCTGAGCGAGGCGAACTCGAGCTTCGGGGTGGTGAGGAAGTCGATCCACCACCACGGACGCGGGATCGCGTCGACGATGGTGCCGACGGTCAGCTGCGGCGGGATCGAGAAGCCGTTGCGCTTGTCGCGCAGGCGGGCGCCCGCGATGGGGGTGTCGACGGTGAAGTGCAGCGTGTCGAACCCGGCCTTCGCGGCCCGCTCGACGAGACCGTACGAGATGTCGCGGTCCTTCATCACGTAGAGCTGGAACCAGTTGCGACCGACCGGGTTGGCGGCTTTCACACCCTCGATCGACGTCGTCCCGAGGGTCGACAGGGTGAACGGGATGCCGGCGGCGGCCGCCGCGGATGCCCCGGCCGTCTCGCCCTCGGTCTGCATCAGCCGCGTGAAACCGGTGGGGGCGATGCCGAAGGGAAGGGCAGAGGGCCCGCCCAGGATCTGGCAGGAGGTGTCGACGTCGGCGGCCGGACGCAGGATATCGGGATGGAACTCGACGTCCTCGAACGCCCGGCGGGCGCGGTCGAGCGAGATCTCGCCCTCGGCGGCGCCGTCGGTGTAGTCGAAAGCCGCCTTCGGCGTGCGGCGCTGGGCGATGGTGCGCAGGTCCGCGATCGTGAGCGCCGCGTCCAGGCGGCGCCTGCGCGCGTCGAGCTCGGGCTTCTTGAACTGCATGAGCTCGAGGAGCTCGCCGACTCTGGGGAGCTGTCGCTGCACCATGGAGGTCTCTCTTTCGCGTGGTCTGACCACAGACTACGACCGCGGCGAGGCGAGAGCCACCCGCGCGAGACCGACCAGCCGAGCGCTCGACAGGTGCGGGGCTCGACTCTCACGTCTCGCGCGTGATCGTCACCTTGACCTTGAGATTGCTCTTGCCCGGCCCCGCGTACACGCCGCGCAGCGGCGGCACGTCGTTGTAGTCGCGACCGCGGCCGACGAGCACGTGACGGTCGCCGATCTCGATGTTGTTGGTGGGGTCGAAGCCCTGCCAGTCCCCGGCGAACCACTCCACCCACGCGTGCGATTCCCCCGTCACCGCCTCGCCCACCTCGGCGGAGGGCTTGGGATGCAGGTAGCCCGACACGTAGCGGGCGGGGATGCCGACCTCGCGCAGCGCCCCGATCGCGATGTGCGCGATGTCCTGGCAGACGCCCTTGCGCGCCTCCCACGCGTCGATGGCGGTCGAGGTCACGCCCGTGACGCCCTGCATGTACTCGATCGCATCGCCGATCGCTTCGGCGATCGCGTGCGCGGCGGGGCCGGGCCGATCGTGCCGGGCCGCGATCGAGCGGGCGAGCTCGGCCACCTCGGCGTGCGGCGTCGTGCGGCGGGTCTGCGTCAGCTGCTCCACCGTCGAGATCGATCGTTCCGCCTCGGCGGCGAGCTGCTCCCAGGTGATGTCGGCGTGCTCGATGGGACGCGGGCGCACTTCGATCAGCGAGCGCGCCGTGATCGTCAGCGACGAGTGCGGCGACAGCACGTCGAACGCGGCGACGCGGGTGCCGAAGTAGTCCACGTACTGATTGACCGAGGTCGAGGGCTCGATGTCGAGCGAAGAGCTCAGCACGAACTGGCTGTCGGTGGAGTGCGGCAGCATGCGCGCCTCGTTGTACGACGCGACGACGTCGCCCGGGTACACGAATCCGGTCTGGTGCTCGATGCGCAGTCGCTTCATCGCCGACCTCCCCGGCTCTGATCGCGGACCGAGGTCACGGCATCCTTCATGAGATCTCTCCGATCCACGACGGTTCGGCCTGCGTCGGGAAGAAGCGCGAACGGATCGCCTCCGACGCCTCGCGCGTCACCGTCTGCACGCGCTGCATGTGCTCGGGCAGCTCGGCGAGGATGTCGCTGACCGGACGGTACTCCAGGTCGTTGCGGATCTGCCCGAGCGCACGCAGCACGGTGTTGGAGTGGCCCACGCGATCCGCGCGGGGGTCGATCGCGCTCATGCAGTCCTCGGCGCGCTGGATCGAGTAGATGATCGAGCGCGGGAACAGGCGGTCCAGCAGCAGGAACTCCGCCGCATTGCGGGCGCTCGGCATGCCGCGGTACGTGCGGAGGTACGCCTCGTAGGCACCGCACGAGCGCAGGATCGTGGTCCAGGACGGACCCGAGACCTCGGTCAGCGAACGGGTGGCGAGCAGCCGCGCGGTCATGTCGGTGCGTTCGATGCTGCGCCCGAGGGTGAAGAACTGCCAGGCCTCGTCGCGGTTCGTCGACGAGTCGACGATGCCGATCGCGAGGGCGGCGCGCTCGCGCACCCACTGGAAGAACTCGTGCACCTTGTCGGTCTGCAGACGTCGCGGCATGCGCGAGTTGGTGGTGTTGAGGATCTCCCACAGCTCGGTCGAGACGATCTCGCGCGCGCGGCGGGCGTTCTCGCGCGCCGCCGTGAGCGAGTAGGCGATGCTCGACGGGTTCATGCGGTCCACGGCCAGGCGGGCGAGGACGTCGTCTCGGCGCACCGTGTCGACGTTCACGGGCCAGGCCGAACCCATCACGCTCAACAGCGAGCGGCACGCGGTGTCCTCGTCGATCCACGGGTCCTCCAGCAGCAGCTGGAGATGCACGTCGAGGATGCGGGCGGTTCCGTCGCTGCGCTCGATGTAGCGCCCGATCCAGAACAACGATTCCGCGATGCGGCTCAGCATGAGCCGACCTCCGGGGTCTCTGCGCCCGCCGAAGGGTCGGGAACCTCGTCGCACGCCTGCTGCTGCTGCTCGGCCTGCGGGCCGTGCTGCACGGCGGCATCCTGTTGCTGCTGCTCCTGCTGCTCCTTGCCGCCCGGGCGGGGGTCGCGCGGCGAGGTGGAGGGGGCGGGCTGCCCGTCGTAGATGATCGGGATCGCCTCGGTCACGGCCGCCTGATCGGCGACCAGCCCCGAGACCCCGTTGCCCTGGCCGTACTCGACGTGCGAGGGGGCCGAGCCGCCGACGACCCACGTGTCCTTCGACCCGCCGCCCTGGCTCGAGTTGACCACGAGCTGCCCCTCGGGCAGGGCCACGCGCGTGAGCCCGCCGGGGAGCACCCAGATGTCGTCGCCGTCGTTGACGGCGAAGGGCCGCAGGTCGGCGTGACGCGGACGCATGCCGTCTTCGACGAGCGTCGGAATGGTCGAGAGCATGACCACGGGCTGGGCGATCCAGCCGCGCGGGTCGGCCTTCAGCCGTGTGCGCAGCGCATCGAGCTCGGCGGGCGAGGCGTCGGGACCCACCACGAGCCCCTTCCCGCCGGAGCCGTCGACCGGCTTGACCACGAGCTCGGGCAGGCGGTCCAGGACCTCTTCGAGGGCGCCCGGGTCTTCGAGGCGCCAGGTGTCGACGTTCTTCAGGATCGGCTCTTCGGCGAGGTAGTAGCGGATGAGCTCGGGCACGTAGGTGTAGAGCAGCTTGTCGTCGGCGACGCCGTTGCCGACCGCGTTGGCGATCGTGACGTTGCCCAGGCGCGCAGCCAGCATCAGCCCGGGCGCACCCAGCATCGAGTCGGCCCGGAACTGCAGCGGGTCGAGGAAGTCGTCGTCGACGCGGCGGTAGATGACGTCGACGCGCTGGGGGCCCCGGGTGGTGCGCATGAACACCTTGCCCCCGATGCAGAGCAGATCACGGCCCTCGACGAGCTCCACGCCCATCAGGCGCGCGAGCAGCGTGTGCTCGAAGTACGCCGAGTTGTACACACCCGGGGTGAGCACGACGATGTTCGGATCGTCGATCCCGGGCGGCGCCGAGGCGCGCAGGGCCGCGAGGAGCTTGTTCGGGTAGTCGCCGACCGGGCGCACCCGCATCGAGACGAAGAGTTCGGGCAGCGTCTGGGCCATGACGCGGCGGTTGGAGATGACGTAGGACACCCCCGAGGGCACGCGCACGTTGTCTTCGAGCACGCGCATCTCGCCGTGCTCGTCGCGGATGAGGTCGATGCCTGACACCTGGATGCGCACGCCGTTGGCACTGCGGATGCCGGCGGCCTGGCGATAGAAATACTGCGACGACGAGATGAGACCGGCGGGCAGGATGCCGTCGCGCACGCAGTGCTGATTGCCGTACGCATCGTCGAGGAACGCCTCGAGCGCCCGGACGCGCTGTTTGACCCCCGCCTCGATGCGCGACCACTCGTCGTACGCGATGACCCGGGGCACGGCATCCAGGGGGAAAGGACGCTCCTCCCCCGCGAAGTCGAACGTCACCCCCTGCGCCAGGTACGAACTCGCGAGCGACTCGGTGCGGCCGCGCAGCTCCTCCTGGGTCATCTGCGCGAGCGTCTGGTACAGCTCCCGGTACGCCTGGCGAGAGGGGGCGGTGTCTCCGGGGAGGGCCGGGACGCCGAACATCTCGTCGTACGCCGGGATGCCGGAAGCGGTCTTGCGCGGCGCCAGCGTGGAGCCGTAACCGTCGAACAGGTCACCCATGCGTCGACTCTACTCAGCGCGGTGTTGCCGACACGTTTCCCACCCGCGCTCGTGCACGGCCCCACCCGTGTGACTCGCCAGGATCTGTCGCTCCACCGCCCGCGGCGGCGACAGATCCTGACGACTCACGCGGGTGGAGCGCGGCCTCTGGCGTCGGAGGGGATCAGAAAAGATGCGCGACCTGCATCCAGGCGCGGCCCGGGGACGGAACAACACATACAACCGGGCGGACAGCCGCCCTCGCCAAGGAGGAAATCGTGCGCAAGACTCTCACCGCCGGCCTCACCGCCGGTCTCGTTCTGGCTGCCGGCGTCGCCCTGCCCGCCCAGGCCATCTCATCGTCCACGGCGGACCTGTCGGTCCTCCACGCCATCCCCGACCTGACGGTGGACGTCTACGTCGACGGCGCCCTCACCCTCGACGACTTCACTCCCGGGACCCTGGCCGGACCGCTGGACGTGCCCGCCGGGGACCACGTCGTCGCCATCACCGCCGCGGACGCCGCCGACGCCAGCGACCCCGTGCTGGGACCGGTCACCCTGACCCTGGCGGCCAACACCAGCTACACCGCGGTGGCCAACCTCGACGCATCGGGGACGCCCGCCCTCAACAGCTTCACGAACGACATCAGCGCGACGAAGGCCGGTGAAGGCCGTCTGACCGTCCGCCACACCGCCGCCGCGCCGGCCGTCGACGTCCTCGCCGGTGGATCGGCCGTGGTGAGCGGCCTCGAGAACCCCGACGAGGCCACGCTCGACCTGCCCGCGGGGACGGTGTCCGCCGCGGTCGCCCTCGCGGGGACCACCGACCCGGTGATCGGCCCGGCCGACGTGACCGTCAAAGACGGCACGCTGACGGTCGTGTACGCCTGGGGCAGCGCCGAGGACGGCAACCTCGCCCTCGCCGTGCAGGAAGTGCCCACCGCGCACACCAACCCGGGCGGCGTGCCGTCGGGAACCGCGGGCTACGCCGCGCAGCGGGACGCCGCCACCCAAACCCTCTGGGTCACGGGCGCCGCGCTCCTGCTCGCGACCGGAGTCACCGCGACCGTGCTGGTGCGCCGGCGCCGCGTCGAGTCCTGAGCGCGGAAGTCGCGGGTCACGTCTCCCCCGGCGTGACCCGCGATGGTGCCGGTCCGCCGGCGCCGCGTCGCCTCCCGAGCGGCGAGGTCGCGGGTCGCGTCTCCCCCGGCGTGACCCGCGGCCACTCTCTTCGAACCCTGTCTCGCGCCTGCGGTGCGGGACGCCTCTGACGAAACGAGCAGTGTGAAACGTCTGGTCCCCCTCGTCCTGGCCGCACTGGTGCTGGCGGGCTGCGCGTCGCCGGCTCCCTCGGCGACACCGCCGTCACCCGTCGCCTCCGCGTCGGAGCCGTCACCCTCCGCGACACCCCTGCCCGCCGCGGCCGCCGCCGTTCCGCGGGCGCCGGCGACACCCGCCCCTGCGCCGGTGTCGGACCCGCCCGCCGCGGTCGCGATCGACGCGCTGGGGATCGACGTGCCCATCGTCTCGGTCGGGGTGGACGGGACCGGGTTCATGGAGATCCCCGAGGACCCCGCCGTCGGCGGGTGGTACCGGTTCGGTCCCGAACCGCGCACCGGAGAGGGCAACACGGTCATCGCGGCTCACATCGACTCCCCCGACTACCCGATCGGGCCGTTCGCGTCGCTGCGCGATGCACCCGCCGGCGCCGAAGTGCGGGTGACCTCGGCCGCCGGAGTCGAGTCGCGGTGGTCGGTGCAGACCGTGACGTACTACGCCAAGACGGATCTCGACACCGACGCCCTCTTCGCACGGACGGGACCGGCCACCCTCGTGCTGGTCACCTGCGGCGGCGAATTCGACCCGTCGACCGGCCATTACCGCGATAACGTCGTGCTGGTCGCGACGCCGATGCCGTGACCGGAGGATTCACGATGGATCTCGACGCCGTGAGGGCGGAAGGCGCCCTCGATTCGCGATTCCGCGCGGGCGATGAACGCGCCCTGGCCGAGGTGTATCAACGCTGGTCGCCCGTCGTCTACACCTTCGCGCTTCGCTCTTTGGGCGACCGCGGCGACGCCGAAGACGCCACGCAGAAGACCTTCGTCTCGGCGTGGACGTCCCGTTCGTCGTTCGACCCCGCGAAGGCGCAGTTGTCCACGTGGTTGATCAGCATCGCCAAGAGACGCATCGCCGACACCCACGAGGCGCGAGCACGCATCAAGGCGCTGCACGAGCAGCTGCGGCGCCTCGCCCCCGTGGACGAGGTCCGCGAGCCCGACGTCGATCTGGGTGAGACGATCCTGGTGGCGGGCGAACTCGAACGCCTCGAACCCGACGCACGTCGCGTCATGCACCTCGCCTTCTTCGACGACCTCACGCATCAGGAGATCTCCGATCGTCTGCAGATGCCGCTGGGAACGGTGAAGAGCCATATCCGCCGGAGCCTGCTCCGCATGAAGACCCGCCTGGAGGTGAGCCATGTCGCATCCTGACTCCGAGATCCTCGCCCTGATGGCGATGGGCGAGTCCGTCGCCTCGCCCGAGGACCGCGCGCACGTCGAGGGATGCCCCGGATGCCTCGAGGAACTCGCGTCGCTGACGCACGCCGTGGCCGTGGGACGGGCGAGCATCGACGTGGGCGACCTCGAACGCCCGCATGCGCGCGTGTGGTCCCGCATCGCCGACGAACTGGAGCTGAGCGAGGGGGCACGCGGATACGCGGCGTCCCCGACGCGGGGTGAAGCGACCGCCCCGCCCCACCCCGTCGACGAGCCGGACGTGCCCGGAGGGCCGGTCGTGCCCGTCGCCGCCCGTCGCTCGCGCCCGGACGAGCCCGGAGGGCCGGTCGCACCCGTCGCCTCCCGGCGGTCGCGCCGACGCCCCGGGCGCCCCCTGTTCCGCGGGGGGTGGGTGCTGGCCGCCGCTCTCGCGCTCGTCGTCGGGGTGGGCCTGGCGACGTGGACCATCTCGCGTGCAGCGGCACCGACGACCGTGGCCGTGGCCGAGGCCGCGCTCGACGCCCTGCCCGACCACCCCGGCGCGCGCGGAACGGCCGAGGTCGACCGCGGGGACGACGGGGCGGAGACGATCACGGTGACGCTGGCCGCCCCCTCCACCCCCACCGGGTATCACGAGGTCTGGCTCATCACCGCCGATGCCACGCGCCTGGTCAGCCTCGGCATCCTCGACGGCGACGCGGGGACCTTCCCGATCCCTGCCGGCGTGGACCTCGGCCGGTACTCGCTGGTGGACATCTCGGACGAGCCCGTCAACGGCGACCCCACCCATTCCGGAGACTCGATCGTGCGCGGACAGCTGACCTTCAGCTGACCCCGCCGCGAAGAGAATGGCGACGCTACCGGGGTTCAATGGAGCTGGACGCGGGCAGGCTCACCCGCGTCCCTGACCGACAGTCGCGGGGCGGTCATCGGCTGATCATCTCGAGCATGGCCGCCACAAGCTCGCCCCGTTCACGTGCATCGATACGGCCGTCGAGTGCATCCTGCAAGGCGAGGCCATCTGCAGCCAGCAGCGCAACCCGTTGAGAGACGCTGAGGACCCGTTCTCCTTCGCCGGTCCATCGGCGGTAGAACTCGTCCTTGCGCTGCGCGGCCGCGTTCGTCGACGCCCCTTCCAAGGCGAGCACCAGATCCGCTTTCGTGACCTCGGCTGCCGCGGAGCTTCGAATGAACGCAGACAACCGTTCGTCCGGCGTCGCCTCGGCCCATGTCTTGCCGAGCGCGTCCTCGGCAGCCACTTCGGCTTGACGCCACGACTGTTCCAGGATCGCGTCGAGAAGATCCTCCTTGGAGGCGAAATGGTACTGCAGGCCCCCTTTCGTCACACCTGCCGCGCGCGCGACGGCTTCCAGCGTGATACCGGCCACCCCCTGCGTCTCGACGAGACCGACCGCCGCAGCGAGGATTCTCGGCTTACTGCTGTCTCGGCCCATATCAGTCCCCTCAGCCTCATTGTTCTCGGTTCAAACTATACCGTCCGGCAGGTATAGTTTGGCTCAGCACCTCGCGAAGGTGACCTGATCGAAAGCGCAGAACCATGCCTTTGACCACATCCTCGATACCCACAACCCGGGCGGGCACACGCGAATGGCTCGCACTCGTCGTCCTGACCTTCGCCGTCGTCATTCTCGCGATCGATGGCACCGTGCTCGCGCTGGCGGTTCCTGCCCTCGTCGCAGACTTGGGGGCTACCACCACCCAGATCCTCTGGATCGGTGACATCTACTCCTTCATGCTGGCGGGGCTCCTCATCACCGCAGGTAATCTCGCCGACCGCATCGGGCGGAAACGGCTTCTCCTCATCGGTGCGGCCGGCTTCGGCGTCGCTTCAGCCATCGCGGCGTTCTCGACCACTGCCGACACGCTGATCATCGCTCGCGCTCTGCTCGGCGTCAGCGGCGCTGCCGTCATGCCGTCCACTCTTTCGCTCATCCGCGCCATGTTCCAGGATGTCGCACAGCGCACTCGCGCCATCGCCGTCTGGTCAGCGGGCACGGTCGGCGGCGCTGCCGCGGGGCCTCTCGTCGGTGGCGCGCTCCTCGAGAACCTTCACTGGGGCGCGGTGTTCCTCATCAACATCCCCGTCGTCATCGTGGTCGTCCTCGCCGGGGCCTTCCTCATCCCCGAATCCAAGAACCCCGTCACACCGCGCGTCGACCTTCTCTCCGCGTTCCTCTCGATCCTGACGATCGTTCCTCTGGTGTTCGCCGTCAAGCGCAGCTTCAGCTACGGCATCGACGGCTGGATCGCTGCCACCGCCGTCCTGGGAATCGTCTCCGGCGTGGTGTTCGTCCTTCGCCAGCGTCGTCTCGAGACGCCCTTGATCGATGTCCGCCTCTTCCGTATCCCCGCCTTCTCGGGGGCGGTGGCCGCCATCACCTTGACGATCTTCGCATTCACGGGGTTGCTGTACTTCTTCTCGCAGTACTTGCAACTGGTGCGCGGCCTCGGTCCGTTCCTCGCCGGTGTCGCGGAGCTGCCGATGACGGTGGCGTCGATGCTGGTCGTCGTCGTGGTGGGTCTTCTTGTCGGGCGGCTGGGCCGGGGGCGCGCAATCTCATCCGGCCTCACCATCGCGGCGATCGGTCTGGCCGCACTTGCGGTGGCCGAGGGGCTCGAAGGCTACGTGTTGATCGGCGTGGCACTGGCGCTGGTGGGCCTCGGCGCGGGAATCGCCATGACACTGGGTACGGACGCGGTGGTCTCGGTCGTGCCCACATCGCGTGCGGGAGCCGCTGCCTCCGTGTCCGAAACCGCATACGAGTTGGGGATCGCTCTCGGCATCGCCGTGCTCGGCTCCCTCCAAGTCGCCATCTACCGCGGTGCCCTGACGCTCCCTCCGGAACTCGACGGTCAGACGGCCGCCACCGTACGGGATTCGCTTGCGGGCGCCCGAGAAGCACTCGATCAGAACGTCCCGCTTCACGCCGACGTTTTCGCGCACGCGCAGCACGCCTTCACAACGGGCGTGCAGACGGCCTCGTTCATCGCCGCGGCACTCCTCGTGGTTGCAGCAATCGTCGCTTGGCGCGTGATCCCCTCGGACAAGACTGACGTCGCCGTTGCCGCGCACTGACTGATTGCATCCCGAATCGCAGGGCGGTCCGAACCACCGCCTCGGACCGCCCTGCACAGAGAAGGAGAACTCCGTGAACGCGCGAGATCTGCACGTCGTCTTCGCTGGCGCCGCCAGCGGCGCGTTATCCCCGGTCGCGACGGCCCTGAGCGAGCTCGGTGCGACCGTCACGGGAGCTGGCAACCCTCTCCGGGATCCGTTCCCCGCCGTCACCGCCATCATCGACCGGATCGGCGCACATGCGCTTCGGACATCGACCCTCGCAAATGAGGTCGTCGTCCGACTCGACCTCCTGGAGGAACAGACCCTCGCTCAGGCGTTCACCGGGAACATCATCTGACGGAAGGGATGCCGAGGGGGCACACGAGACGGGTGGCCACGACGAGAGCCGAGGGGGCACACGAGACGGGTGGCCACGACGAGAGCCGAGGGGGCACACGAGACGGGTGGCCACGACGAGAGCCGAACCGCCCGATGACGAGACCTCGGCGCCACGGTCGATGCCGGAGTGCGGCGAGCATGGATATCGAACGACTCGCTCGCGCACCCCTCGCCGCTCGGCCCGGCCGCGTCACGCGGGGACAGCGGGACCGATGACCGACAGCAGACGCAGCTTCTCGGCGCTCTCGCTGCCGGGGGCCGCGGTGTACACCAGCAGCGAGTGGGCGCTGTCGGGATCGACTAGCGTCTGGCAGTGCACCTCGATCCGCCCGACCTCGGGATGGACGAAGCGTTTCGTGTCGCGCGGGCGCAGTCCGACCTCGTGACGCGCCCACAGCGCCCGGAACTCCTCGCTGCGCCCCCGCAGATCGTCGGCCAGCTCGGCCGCCCGCGACCCGGGCCCGCGCCGACCGACGATCTCGCGCAGTCCCGCCGTGAACAACCGACCCAGGAATTCGTGGTCCTCTTCGGCGTAGCGCGTACGGGATGCGGGGTCGGCGAACCACCGGTAACCGAGGCTGCGGTACATCCCCCGGCGCGCCTGGGCATCACCGTTCAGGGCGACGCCCAGGCGTGACTGGCGCAGGGTCTCGCCGAGCTCGGTCACGACCTCGGCGGGAGTGTCGTCGAGCCGGTCCAGCACTCGCAGCAGGCCGGGACCGATGTGCGCGGCGGCACCCGCGTGCTCGGCGGGGACATGACCGGCGAGCCGGAAGAGGTGGTCGCGCTCCGCTCGTGACAGGTGCAGCCCCTGCGCGATGGAGGCCAGCATCTGCTCCGAGGGGTGCGGTCCGCGCTCCCGCTCCAGACGGGCGTAGTAGTCGGTGGACATGTGGCTGAGCGCGGCGGCCTCTTCGCGTCGAAGACCGCGGGTGCGTCGTCGCGCCCCGCGCGGCAGGCCGACGTCTTCGGGCTGTAGAGCCTCGCGGCGCGTGCGCAGGAAATGCGCGAGAGCTGCTCGATCGATCACGTTGTCCCTCCGGCATCCTGTCTACCCGGTACGCGAGGGCTGAGGAAGGACGCGGCGATCCCCCTCTGGGACGCATCGGAACGGATGCCATCACCCGGGGATCCGCGAGACGGGGATCGACAGGCCCTGTCGCGTTCACCGGCGGCGAGGGACGCTGGACGCATCCCGCCGACACAGGAGGCCGACATGCCACGCGACGACATCGACATCACCCTTCCCGACCTCGCCGGACGACGCGTCGTCCTGACCGGCGGCAGCGACGGTATGGGCCTGATCATGGCCGCCCGTCTGGCGGCTGCGGGAGCGGACCTCGTTCTCCCCGTGCGCAATCGCGTGAAGGGCGAGGCCGCCGCCGGGCGCATCCGCGCGGACAACCCCGCGGCGCGTATCGCCGTGCACGATCTCGACCTGTCGTCGTCGGCATCCGTCGCCTCCTTCGGCTCTGCGATGCGGGCCGAAGGAGCACCCGTTCACCTGTTGATCAACAACGCCGGCGTGATGACGCCGCCCTCGCGGCAGACGACCGCGGACGGGCACGAGCTGCAGTTCGGCACGAACCATCTCGGTCACGTCGCGGTCGTCGGCCGGCTCTGGCCGCTGCTGCGCGAGGGGAGGGCCCGCATCGTGTCGCAGGTGAGCATCGCGGCCCGCTCGGGGCGCATCGATTGGGCCGACCTCGACAGCGAACGCTCCTACGACGGACAACGCGCGTACAGCCGGTCGAAGATCGCACTCGGTCTGTTCGCGCGCGCCCTCGACGAGAGGTCACGGCGCGAGGGCTGGGGCGTGCGCAGCGTCGTGTCGCACCCGGGCGTGGCCCCCACCAACCTGCTGGCGGCCCGCCCCGAGATCGGACGCGACACCGACACGACCGGCGTGCGCGTGGTCCGCTGGCTCTCGGCGCGCGGCCTGCTCCTCGGGACGGTCGAGACCGCCGCCCTGCCCGCCCTCGTCGCGGCGACGACCGCCGCGCCGCGCAGCGACGTGCTGTACGGCCCGGCGGGGTTCGGACACCTCGGCGGTGCTCCGACGACCCATGCGCTGTATCCCCCGCTGCGCGACCTCGCGGAGGCCGAGCGGGTCTGGGACGCCTCGCTCGCGCTCGCGGGCGTCGCCGATGCGTGGGCGACGCCCGCGCCGAACGCGAACGGATAGCGAACTGCCACGGGTCGGCCCCGAACGCCACTCGGGCGGTCCGGGGCCGACCCTCACCTCAGTCGGCTCGGCGAGCGCGTCTGCTCACCCCCACGGTGACGGCTCCCGCACCCAGCAGGCCGAGGGCGACGAGGAGGGGGACGAGACCGTCGCCTGCTCCAGTCGCGGCCAATCCGCCGGCGGGCGGCGACTGTTCTGCTGCACCGAGGCCGACGCCGGTGTCGGGACGGACGCGATCCGGGGCCGAGATCCCGCCGTCTCCCGATCCGGCGCCGCCCGGCACACCGCCACCCGGCGCAGAGTCACCCGGCACAGAGTCACCCGGCACACCGTCACCCGGCACACCGTCACCCGGCACACCATCGCCCGGCACGCCGTCACCCGGCTCGGCGTCCGAGATCACGTCCCGCAGCTGCACCCGATCGAACGACACGCGGTCGGCGACCGCGGCGTCGTCTGCGGCGATCTCGATCCCGTACCCGGTCACCGCACCGAGCCCCAGGCCGTCGTCGGGCGCGCCCTCGGGCTGCCCCTCGACCCGATCGAATGCGGTGAACGGCACCTCGACCCAGCGCCATCCCGGCTGATCGTCGACGAACGTCGTCTCGAACCGCTCGGCGGTGTCCGGCGTCTGGTACACCCGGATGTAGTCCACCGCCAGCTCCTGCGGGAAGGCCAGGGTGTCGGCGAGCGCCCCGCCGAAGTTACCCCCGACCGCCATGTTCATGATGAGCGAGAACGGGTGCTCGTAGACCCACTCGTCGGGCGCCACGTCGGCCGGGGTGGCGCGGTGGAAGAGGATCTCCGGTCCGCCGTCGCGCTGCACGTACCAGCGGATCTCGCCCTGCTCCCACTCCACGGCGAAGGTCAGCCACTGGTTGCTGAGGTCTTCGCCGAAGTCGTAGGTGTCGCCGTAGGCCTGGCCACCGGAGTACCCCGGCCCGTGAATGGTGCCGAAGATCTCGTTCGGCAGCTTGCCGACGTACTCCATGATGTCGATCTCACCGGTGCGCGGCCATCCGACCTCGCGGAAATCGTCCCCGAGCGACCAGATCGCCGGCCAGATACCGGCCTCACCGTCGGGCATCTGCGCGCGCGCCTCGACGCGGCCGTACTGGAAGGCGTACTTGTCCTCGGTGATCAGTCGCGCCGAGGTGTGGGTGCAGGGTCCATACCAGCACTCCAACCCCGCCGCAGCGGGATCCTCGACAGCCCGGGTCGTGATGACCATGTTGCCCTGGCCGTCGTGAGCGGCGTTGTCGGTCGAGTCGGTGTAGTACTGCAGCTCGTCGTTGCCCCAGCCCCATCCCCCGGTCTCGTACGTCCAGTACCGCGGATCGGCCGGTGTGCCCGCGGCGCCGTCGAACTCGTCCGCCCAGCGCAGCTCCCAGTCCTCGGGGGCGGCGGCCGCCCCGTCGCCGTCCTGGACCCGGACCGTCACGTCGCGCCCGTCGCCACGACCGTCGAACCAGAAGCCCAGACCGGCGCGGTCGCTCCAGTCCTGCGGCTGGGCGAACTCCCGGGCGAACCCGCCCGAGCCCGTCACGTCGAGGACGTTCTCATAGGCCTCCTGCCCCGCGTAGGAGTCGACACCGGATGCCGCGATCTCGCGGGTCGAGATGTCGACTCCCCCGAGCGGGTCCAGACCGGCCGCGCCGTTCTCGAAGTCGTCGAGGAGCCCGTCCACCAGGGGGTCGGTGTCGGTGATGCTCACCCGCGCGAGGGCGAGGGGGTTCAGTTCGGCGCCCCGGGCGTCCGAGAAGCGGACGAGGAACGTCTCGTCGACCTCGGCCTTGCCGTCGTCGATCGTGGGGACGGTGACGTAAGCGTCTCGCGTTCCCGCCGGGATGGTCACGGTGCCCGAACCCGAGATGAAGTCGCGGTCGGCGGTCGCCGGGTCGTCCTCGGTCGAGGTGCGGTCGGTGGCTTCATCGGTGCGGTACGCGACGGTGACGTCGGTGTCGACGGCGCGCGACAGACGCAGGGCGACCTGGGCGTCGGCTCCCTCCTCGACCGGGAACACCGCGCGCGCCACGTTCAGCGTCACCGGGCGGTCGGGGTCGGCGGTGCCGAACAGGGTGACGTCATCGAAGCGGATGTCGGGTGTCACTGCGGGTGAGGACTGCTCGACGCCGATGCCGAAGCCGTGCATCTCGCTGAGGGTGAGCCCGTCGTCGGGTGCGCCGTTGCCGATGTTCTTGCGGGTGAAGTCCGCGAACGGCAGTTCGATGAACCGCCAACCCGTGAAGTCGTCGACGAAGCGCGTCGAGAAGCGCTCCGCATCGTCGACGGTGGAGTCGGGATTGCGATTGTCGAGCAGGTCGACGAAGAGGGGCGCCCCCGAGTTGGTTCCCCGCATCCAGAATCCGAAGCCGGTGAACGCGCTCCAGTCCTGCGGGGCGAAGGTCTGACCGTCGGTGGTGAACACGTCGACCAGCACGGCCCACGAGGTCGTGTCGAAGCCGACACCGAGCACCTCGTTGCCGTCGGCGGCGCTCGGGCGGGCGTCATCCGCGATCCGACCGAAGGACGGGGCGTTGCCGGCCCCCTGCGCGGTGAACCATCCCAGCGCGGGTACGGCCGCGGGGTCGCCGAGTCGCAGGTCGGACTCGAAGTCCTCGATGACCCGCCCCTGCGGGGCGGTGCCGCCGTCAGCGGCGTCGTCGTCACGCACGGTCACCGTCGTCGAAGCGGCCCCGAGGGTCGCTCCCGCGGCGGAGTCCAGGGTCACGGTGAAGGTCCGGTTCGGGCCCGGCTCGTCGTCGGCGAGCGTGGGCACGACGATCTGCGCGTCGCGCGCGCCGGCCGGGATGGTCAGCGTCGCCGCCGTCGAGGTGTAGTCGGTGCCGGCGACGGCCGTGCCGTCCTGCGTGGCGACGTCGACGGTGACATCGGTCGCCGCGGCCGCCGACAGCTTCACGGGAACGACGGCGTCCGCTCCCTCGACCACGTCGAGGGTCGTCGCCGTCACGCCCAGCGAGGGGGTGACGGCGGCGTCCGCGTACAACGCGATCTCGTCGAGCTTGAGTACCGCGGTACCGCTGTTCGCGGGGAACAGCAGGCCCCGCACGAATGAGAGGTCGAGGGTTCCGTCGGCGGGTGCGCCGGCATCCTGGAAATCGGTGGCGAAGCCGAAGCTCTCGAACGGAAGGCGCACGAGACGCCAACCCGCCTCACCGACCGGCACGATCACGTCCCACCGGTCGGATGCACCCGGCTCGGCGCCGAGGGCGTCGAGGATCTCGACCTGGATCGAGGAGTCGCTGCCGTCGCTGTGCATCCAGAACTGCAGGCCGTCGTACGCGCTCCAGTTCTCGGCGGGTCGCGACCCGCTGTACTCGAAACCGATGCCGCCATAGCCGGGGGCGCCGGCCAGGTCGAAACCGTACGAGAGCAGGCCGTTGTTGGGCGCGTCCGAGAACGACCCGACGCCCGCCTCGGAGATCGGCTGGATGCCGGCGCCGGCGGCGCCCCACTGGATGTGGTCGGTGACGCCGTCCTCGAAGGCGTAGAGCGTGTCGACGGTCTCGGCCGCGTGCGCGGCGGTGGGCATGAGCCCGGTGGCGGCGACACCCGCGAGGGCGACCACGGCGATGCCGCGGCTCCTCCGGGTGGGTCGGGGGGTGGCGGTCATCCTCGTCCTCATCGATCGGGGGTGGGTGTTTACGGTCGTCTCTGTCCGTGGGAGCGCTCCCGTGGAAGCGCTCCCACGAGAATATGCAGGGGTCATCTCAGGTGTCAACGTCATTCCGGGGCCGTGATCACCGCGGGGTCGGCTCGCGTCCTCGACGCCGGCGTGCACGGGCGGTGCGGGCCGAGGGTGCGCCGACGGACCACGACCGCGGACGACCTCTACGGATGCCGGTTCGCTGTGAGTTGCACGGCGCGCGACCCGGCCCCCGGCGAGCCTGCCTAGGCTCCCCCACGTGACACCCGATTCCTCGCGGCGCCGCGATCCCGCCGCCGCCGTCGCCGCTCTCGGCGCCACCGTCCTCGGCGCCGGACTCGGCGAGCTCGTCGCCGCCCTCATCGCACCGTCGGCGAGCCCGTTCGCGGTGATCGGCGGCGCGATGATCGACATCGCCCCCGCGTGGGCGAAGGACCTGGCCATCAGCCTGTTCGGCACAGGCGACAAGGCCGCCCTGCTCGTCGGTATCGCGATCCTGCTGCTGGTGGTCGCGGGCGCGGCGGGCGTGCTCGAGAACCGGCGCGCGCCGTGGGGACGCGTCGTCCTCGCCGCCCTCGGCGGCGTGGGCGCGGTGGTGTCGCTGACCCGTGCCGACACGGGGGTGCTCTCGCCCGTCCCCTCGCTCGTGGCGGGGGCGGTGGCCGCCGTGGTCGGCGGCCTGCTGATCGACCGCATGCGACGCAGAGCGGGGGAATCGGGTCGCGATCGGGCGATGGTCGCAGCGTCGGGCCGCGAGAGGGCGGGAGCCGATGCGCCGGACCAGGAACGCGAGAAAGTCGAGGACCCGACGCGCGACCGGACGGTCGCCGGCCGGACCCGCCCCGAGGGCCTGAGCCGCCGCACGGTCCTGGCGTACTCGGGAGTCGCGGTACTCGCGGGCGCTCTCGCTGCCGCCGGAGCCGTCGCGATCGGCGGCGGTGCGCGCGCGGTGAGCGCCGTGCGCGCGGCCCTTCGCCTTCCGACCCCGGCGAAGACGGCATCCGTGCCCGCGGGCGCCGAGCTGGGGATCGAGGGCCTGACACCGGTCGTGACCCCCTCGGCCGACTTCTATCGCATCGACACCGCGCTCGTCGTCCCGCAGGTCGACCCGGCGACCTGGACGCTGCGTGTGCACGGCCTGGTCGAGCAAGAGGTGGTGCTGCGGTGGGAGGACCTCGTCGCCCTCCCCGCGCAGGAGACCATTGCGACGCTGGTGTGCGTGTCGAACGAGGTGGGCGGCTCGCTCATCGGCACCGCGCGCTGGCTCGGCGTCCCGATCCGCGACGTGCTCGCGCGCGCACGCCCCACCGCCGAGGCCGACATGGTGCTCTCGCGCTCGGTCGACGGGTTCACGGCATCCAGTCCCCTCGAAGCACTCACGGACGAGCGGGATGCGCTGATCGCGATCGGCATGAACGGCGAACCCCTGCCGCTCGAGCACGGCTTCCCGGCGCGACTGGTCGTGCCGGGGCTGTACGGCTACGTGTCGGCGACCAAGTGGGTCAGCGAACTGGAGGTGACGCGCTTCGACCGCGCCGAAGGGTACTGGACCCCGCGCGGATGGTCGGAGCGCGGCCCGGTCAAGCTGCAGTCGCGCATCGACGTCCCCCGCGCGGGTGCGCGCGTCGAGCCGGGACCGACCGTCATCGCCGGCGTCGCCTGGCACAACCATGTCGGCATCGCCGGTGTCGAGGTGCAGGTCGACGACGGCCCCTGGCGGCCCGCGACACTCGCGCCCGCGATCTCGGCCGACACGTGGGTGCAGTGGAGCATCGAGTGGGAGGCGACGAGCGGCCTGCACACCGCGCGCTGCCGGGCGATCTCGACCGACGGCTCGACCCAGACCTCGGCCGTCGCCCCACCCGCGCCCGACGGCGCGACCGGCTGGGACGAGGCGACGATCTCGGTGGTCTGACGCGGTGATCCCCGCGTCCGCGGCGTCCTTCGGCGTCGCGGCGTCGCGGCGTCGCAGCGTCGCGGCGTCGCGGCGTCGCGGCGTACCGCGAGACTGCACGCGGCTGACAACTCGGCGACATCCTGCAACCGAGATGTCAGCGGGATGCGGTCTCGCCGCGCCGCCACGCACGCGCCGGGCCGCCACCACGCGCGCGCCGCGCCGCCACGCACGCGCCGGGCCGCCACCACGCGCGCGCCGCGCCGCCACGCGCGCGCCGCGCCGCCACGCACGCGCCGAGGCGCCACGCCGCGCCGCGGCGAACGGCTCAGCCCTCGAGCACGTGCCTCAGCTGTTCGACCGCCCAGTCCAACTCGGTCGCGCGGATCGTCAACGGCGGTGCGATGCGGATCGTCTGACCGTGCGTGTCCTTCACGAGCACGCCGCGGGCGAGCAGCTTCTCGGCGATCTCGCGACCGGTGCCGTACGCGGGGTCGACATCGACGCCCGCCCACAGGCCCGCGATGCGCACGTCGGTCACACCATGCCCCACGAGCGTCTGCAGGTTCTGCGCGAGGTGGGCCCCCAACGCCTTCGCGCGGGTCTGGAACTCTCCGGATGCCAGCAACTCGACGACCCGGAGCCCCACCGCGGCCGCCAGCGGGTTGCCGCCGAACGTCGAGCCGTGCTCGCCCGCGCGGATGACGCCGAGGACGTCGCGATCCGCGACGACGGCGGAGACGGGCAGGATGCCGCCGCCGAGCGCCTTTCCGAGCAGGTACAGGTCGGGGACGACACCCTCGCGATCGCACGCGAACGTCTCGCCCACCCGGCCGAGGCCCGACTGGATCTCGTCGGCGATGAACAGCACGTTCTGCTCGGTGCAGATCTCGCGGACGCGCCGCAGGAAGCCCTCGGGCGGGATCACGACGCCGGCCTCGCCCTGGATGGGTTCGATCAGCACCGCGGCGGTGTTCTCGTCGATCGCGGCGGCGATGGCATCCGCGTCCCCGAAGGGCACGTGCACGAAGCCCGGCGCATAGGGTCCGAAGTCGTCGTGCGCGGTGGGATCGTCGCTGAAGCCGACGATCGTGGTGGTGCGGCCGTGGAAGTTGCCGTTCGCCACAACGATTGTCGCGGCATCCGGGGCGATCCCCTTGGTGCGGTAGCCCCAGGCGCGGGCGACCTTGATGCCGGTCTCGACCGCTTCGGCACCGGTATTCATCGGGAGCACCATGTCCTTGCCGCAGAGCGCGGCGAGGGCGGCGGCGAAGGGACCGAGACGGTCGTTGTGGTAGGCCCGACTCGTCAGGGTCAGGCGGTCGAGCTGTTCACGCGCGGCGGCGACGATCGCCGGGTGGCCGTGACCGAAGTTCAACGCCGAGTACGCCGACAGCAGGTCGAGGTAGCGCTTGCCCTCGACGTCGGTCACCCACACCCCCTCGGCGTGCGAGACGACGACGGGCAGCGGGTGGTAATTGTGGGCGAGATGCTCGCCCTCGTCCGCGATGAGGCGGGCGCCGAGGTCGTCGACCGCGGTGCTCATCGGGTGCCCCCGCGCAGTTCGAGCGTGCAGCATTTGATGCCACCGCCGCCGAGCAGCAGCTCGGACAGGTCGACCGTGATCGGGGTGTAGCCGCGTTCGCGCAACTGCGCCTCGAACCCCTTGGCCCGCGGCGAGATGATGACGTTCTTGCCGTCGCTGGCCGAGTTGAGTCCGAACACCGAGCCGTCGGCATCCGACACCCGGATCGCATCGGGGTAGCGCTCGCGCAGGACCGCCTGGCTGCGTTCGTCGAACGCGTTGGGCAGGTACGCGATGTTCGCCTTCTCGACCCCGCCGGGACCCTCGACCGGATCGAGCACGGCGATCGCGGTGTCGAGGTGGTAGAAGCGCGGGTCGGTCAGCGTCAACGAGACGACCTCGCGCGAGAAGACCTCTCCCACCTCGCGGTGGCTGTCACCCGTGGAACGGAAGCCCGTGCCGGCCAGGATCGTGTCGCCCACCAGCAGGAAGTCGCCCTCGCCCTCGTTGACCTCGACGGGTTCGGCGACCTCGAAGCCGTTCGCGGCGAACCAGTCGATGAAGGCCGGCGCCTCGGCCGCACGCTCGCGGAAGCGGAATTTGGGGCCGTACGCGACGCCGTCGATGATGAACCCGCCGTTGGCCGTGTAGACCATGTCGGGCAGGCCCTGGAGCGGATCGATCAGCTCGATCTCGTGCCCCAGCGACACGTACGTGTCGTACAGCGCCTGCCACTGCCGCACGGCGAGATCGGTGTCGGTGGGCCGCGACGGCTCCATCCACGGGTTGATGCTGTAGCTCACCGTGAAGTGCTCGGGCCGGCACATGAGGTACCGGCGGTGCTGCTGCACGCGCTCCATCGAAGCGGACGCGGTGGGCTCGACACCCGTGGTGGCGACGGGGGTAGCGGACATCTCTGCTCCTCGGAGAAAAGGTGCGGCGGACGCTGTCCTGGGGCTCGGTGGCCCTTCGACCCGGTGGCGCCGGGGCGCCGTGGCGGGGAAAGGTCGGTCCGAGCACGCCGCGGCCATTGTCTCACGCGGGTGCGCGATGCGTCTCGCGGCGCGGCGCAGGCGCGGGCCGCGGCGGCGCGACGGCGGCGCGGGCGCGGGCCGCGGCGGCGCGACGGCGGCGGCGGCGCGGCGGCGCGGGCCGCGGTCGCCGAGACGGCATCGCGCTGACAACTCGGCGACATCCTGCAACCGAGATGTCAGCGGGATGCGGTCTCGCGGTGAGCCGGAGCGTGCCCGGCCCCGGCCCCGCCGCGCTGGGACACCAGCGCGGGGCGTCAGCCCACCCGGCGGAACGCCACGGCCGCCCAGGCGACGGGCGGAAGGGTGAGGGACAGGATGCCGTCGGCCAAGCGGGTCTCGAGGACGCGGGGCCGCACCCGCTCGGTGTCGTCGAGGGTGTTGCAGGCGCGGGGATCGTCGTCATGCAGCGCATGCGCCTCGACCACCTCGACCTCGCCGAGTCCGCGGACGTCGATCTCGAACTCGAGGGCCCGATCGAGACCGCGGTGCACCAGGAAGAGCGCGCTCGCTCCCGAGACATCGTCGTGGGTGGCCACGGCATCCACGATCGGCACCGTCCCGTGGCGGGCGGTGTCGATGGTGGCCGCCTCGACCTGCACGCGCACGGCCCGGCCGCGAGCCAGGCGCGACGTGAGGGCGAACGGGAAGAACGTCGTCTGCCGCCACGCCGGGCCACCCGGTTCGGTCATGATCGGCGCGATCACGTTGACTAGCTGGGCGAGGGACGCGGATGCCACGCGGTCGGCGTGAGCGAGCAGCGAGATCATCAGATTGCCGAACACGACGGCATCCATCACCGAGTACACGTCCTCGAGCAGCCGGGGCGCGATCGGCCAGTCGTCGATCGCGGTGGGCTTCACGGCGTCGACGCGGTCGATGTACCAGACGTTCCACTCGTCGAACGAGATGTCGATGCGCTTGGCGCTGCCGCGCGCCGCGCCGACGTGATCGGCGGTGGCGACGACCGCCTCGATGAAGCGGTCCATGTCGACCGCCGACGCGAGGAACGATGCGGCGTCGCCATCGTGCTCCTGGTAGTACGCGTGGCACGAGATCATGTCGACGTCGTCGTAGGTGTGCTCGAGGACGATCCGCTCCCACGCGCCGAAGGTGGGCATCTGCGCGCCCGACGACCCGCACACGACGAGCTCGATCGAGGGGTCGAGCTGGCGCATGCCCTTCGCGGTCCGCGACGCGATCTTGCCGTAGTCGTCGGCTGAGCGGTGGCCGAGCTGCCACGGGCCGTCCATCTCGTTGCCGAGGCACCACACCCGCACATCGAAAGGCGCGGCGCGGCCGTTGTCGATGCGCTGCTGCGACAGCGTCGAACCGCCGGGGACGTTGGCGTACTCGAGCAGGTCGATCGCCTCGAGCGTGCCGCGGGTGCCCAGGTTGACCGCGAGCATGAGGTCGCTGCCGGCCTTGTCGAGCCAGTCGGCGAACTCGTGCAGGCCGACCTCGTTCGTCTCGGTGGAGTGCCAGGCCAGGTCGAGGCGGCGCGGACGCTGCGCGCGCGGTCCCACGCTGTCCTCCCACCGGAACCCCGAGACGAAGTTGCCGCCCGGGTAGCGGATGGTGGACACGCCGAGTTCGCGTACGAGATCGAGCACGTCGGTGCGGAACCCCTGCTCGTCCGCCGCGGGGTGCCCGGGCTCGTGGATGCCGTCGTATATGTGACGGCCCAGGTGCTCGACGAACCCTCCGAACAGACGGCGGCGCACCTCGCCGATGGCGAAGCGGGGGTCGACGGTGAGTCGGGCAGCGGTCATCGGTGCTCCTTAGGGTCCGCGCCGACGCTACCCGGCGCGCAGGCGGGCGCCGAACGTTTTCGAAACCGGGCGCGAGACGCCGGGCCTCAGATCACCGCCGCGCTCCACGGGTCGGGTCGTCCGAAGCGCCACGCCCCGATCGACACCGCCTGCTCGCGCAGGAACGGCAGCAGCTCGATCCGCCCGGCGGTGGTGACCTCGTCGGCGTAGACGGTCATCGAGGGGTCGGCGCCGACCGTGTCGGTCACCGCCTGGCGTACGCTCGCCACCGTTGCGGCCGGCCCGACCAGGCGGACGCGCCGCGGTCGTGGCGCGGGCGCCGCCGGCTCGCCCTCGTCGGCATCCGGGATGCCGCCCGCCAGGCGCTGCAGCCACTGCTCGTCGGTCTCGACCGACACCGCGACGCCGCCCTCGCCGAGCAGGTGCCGCACCGCGGCGGGAAGCCCGACGGGGGTGCTGAGTGTGAACGTCGAGCCCGAGCGGACGGCCGCCACGAGCACGCGCAGCACCGACTGCCACGACGAATCGCCCGTGGCGCGCACGGCGACGTCGGTCGGTCGATAGCGTCGCAGGTTGCGCTCGACCCCCAGGCGCGAGGCGTCCTGCACGCGGCTGAACTCGCGGTCCCAGGCGACCGCGTCAGACAGCGCGCCCCGACGCAGCCAGTCGAAGGCCTCGTACGACAGGGTCGGCTGGGCCGCCTCGATGAGCGCGGTGATCCGACTGTCCAGGCCCCGCAGGTGCAGCGTCGACGACGAGGCACCGCCGATCGAGGGGCGCCACGACCCGAGCGTCACGAGCCGATTCGGCCCTCCCGCCATCGCCGCGTCGCCGACGGCGGCGTCGCCCCATCCGCCGAGGGGCTCGCGCTGGACGACCGCACCGGTCGAGGGGCGGTTGACGCGCAGCACGGCAGCCTCGACGCCGTCGAGCCACGATTCGAGATCGGCGGCGTCACGGGTGTGCAGACCGGCGACGAAACCCGAGCCGATCGCGTTCTGCAGCTCGATCGCGCGCGTCAGAGTCGGCGCGTGCAGGATGCCGAGAACCGGCGCAGCCACCGCGGTCCGCGTCAGGTGCGAACCCGCCGTCACCCCCGTGCGCACACCGGGCGACCAGAAGCGCCCGGCCGTCTCGGGGCCGAGGTCGAGTTCCCGCGGCTCCACGAGCCAGCGCTCCCCCTCGCCGAGGACGGTCAATGCGCGCCGCACCTCGCCCGAGGGTTCTTGGACGAGCGGCCCGACGTCGGAGAGCGGGTCGTCGGCGGGCCCCACGCGCAGCGACGACACGGCATCCTTCAGCTGCTCCAGGAACGCACTCGAACGACCGACCGCTCCCACCAGGATCACCAGCGACACGGCGGTCGCGGCCTGCCCGGCCCGCACGAAGGCCGAGGCGACCAGGTCGGCGACGGCCTCGTCGAGGTCGGCCGAGGGGGCGACGATCGCGGCGTTGCGGCCGGCGGTGAACGCCTGGAGGCGGATCGCGGGTCGCCAGGCGGTGAAGCGTTCGGCCGTGGTGCGGGCGCCGCTCAGCAGCACCCGGTCCACGTCCGGGTGCACCACGAGGGTGCGGCCCGAGGCCTCTTCGTCGAGGTCGACGAAGGCGAGCAGATCGCGCGGCACCCCCGCGGCCCACAGGGCCTCGGCGACGACGGCACCGGACCTGCGGGCACGCGGCGAGGGAGTGAGCAGGACGCCCGACCCCGCCGCCAGCGCCGCCAGGGCTTCGGCGGCGCACAGGCCCACGGGGGCGTTCCAGCGCGGAGCGACCACGCTCACGCGGTCGGGGACGAAGACCGCCCCGGGCACACGGTCGAGCTCCTTGGCGGTGACGGCGTAGTAGGCCGCCGCATCGACGGCCTGGCTGACCTCGGCGTCGGCCTCGTCCAGCAGCGCCCCGCCCTCCGAGGCCAGCACCTCGATCAGTGCGGCGCGTCGCTCCTCGAGCGTGCGAGCCGCGGCCTGCAGGACCGTCGCACGCTCACCCGCCGCCAACGCGCCCCACGGCTCGGCCGCCGCGCGCACCCGTTCGACGACCTCGTCCAGTCCGGCCGCGTCGTCGACGCGCCCCGCCGCGGCGGTGGCATCACCCGCGGTGGAGCCCGCCGCTCGCGCGATCGCGTCCAGGGCCCAGGCGCGGTCGGCGGGCAGCGAGGAGTCGGTGTCGACGACGTTGGCGAAGCCCGGAGCGCCCGCGGCGAGGTCGGCGCTCTCGCGCGCCGAGAAGACGGCGGTGTCGACGAACGCCTGCCCGCCGAACAGCATCTGCTGCACGTCGGGCCCGAGAGCGGCGGTGTCGGCGGATGCCACGGCCTCGCGCGCGATGCCGAGCACCGCCTGGGTGAGTCCCGCCTCGGCGGTGTCGTCGTCGAGGCGATCGCGAAGGATGGCCGGGGCGGTCCCGACGCCGCGCCGTCCGGTCCGCGCCGCGGGATGCGGCGCATCGGCGGCCGCGAGCGCCCGGCGGACACGGGCGGTCGTGGGGTCGTCGGTCTCGTCGGCGTCGTCGATCCGGTCGACCGCGGGGGCGTCGTGCGGACCGGGGGCCGTGAACGCGCCCCCGGCGTGGGCCGCGGCCAGGCGCGCGGCGACGGCGTCGAGGTCGTCGGGGTGCACGACCGCGGCGGCCCGGATCGTCGTGGCGTCGGGCTCCCACGACCCTCCCCGGCGAAGGACGAGACGCACCGCGGCATCCACGTCGTCCGACAGCGTCAGGGCGAGGGCGGCGCGGACGGGGTCGTCCGAGGCGATCTCGACGTCGCAGCCCTCGACGCCGCGCGGGCTGAGGGCGTCGCGCACCACGCGGACGAAGAACGCGTCGATCTCCGCGGCGCCGGTGACGGCCGGTGGGGTCCACCCGTGCCGGGCCGCGTCGACCATGTCACGACCGCCGAGCGGCTCGTCGCTCAGACGCAGGGTCAGACGCGCGCCACCGGAGGCCGCGCGGACGCGGCCCCACGCGGCGAGTTCGTGCACCGCGTCGAGCGTCTCGGGAACCGCGACCGGAAGGCAGACGCCCGCGGCCGCGTCGCCGAGGCGGGGCTCCTCGAGCACGCGGGTGAGCACGGCGACGGTGAGATCGAGGTCGGCCCGGCCGGTGGCCACGAGGGTCACGTGCGTCCCGCGGGCGGCGGCGTCGAGGAACACCGGCAGCACGCGCTCCGCGGCGTGCTCGACGTCGGCGTCGAACGCCCACGGCGAGCGCGGCGCGACCACGTCGGCGATCGCGAACGACACGCGGGCGACGTCGTCGCGCGCGAGGAGGGAGCGGATGCCGTCGAGCCGTCGCCGCGCGGCGGTCTCCCCACCCACCCGGGGACCTTCGATCCGCAGGTCGAGCACAGTGCCGTCGGCGACCGCGGCCGCGAGGTCGGCCTCGAGACGTTCGGGTCGGGCGTCGAACGCGAGGTCGGCGAGCAGGTCGCGCAGCGCCCGGCGCGCGAGCGGCACGGCGGGGGTGGGCAGCACCGGGGCGACCGCGCCGCCGAGCTGCAGGGCGCCGCGGACGAACCACGGCAGCGACGCGGGGGCGCTCCCGGCCAGCCGATGCAGGGCGGATGCGGCCGCGGTCATACTCTCGGGACGCAGCACGGCGTCGGCCGCCGCGGCGACGAAGGCGGATCCGTCGGCGTCGGTCGGCAGGGCGGGACGCCGAGGCGTAGGGACCGCGACGACGCGGGGGGCGAAGGTCGCCGCCCGCGTCACCGCGCGCGTGGCGAGGTCGGACGAGAGCGCTGGACCGGTGGCGCGAGGGTCGTTCGGGCTCATGGTCGTCAGCCTAAGCACCCCGCGCGCGGGGCCTCGGCGGCCCGCCGCGCAACCCGAGATCGGCTTGTCCCCCGAACGGATGACATTTGTTGGACTCTGATCACCAATGCCTCGAAAGTGCTTCGCTTTTCGGCTGCGACGTGTTTGTATGACCCCGGGTACCCCACCATTTATCCCCCCTGGATGGAAGGTCACTCCACGTGAACCGCATATCGAAGACGGTCGTCGGCGCTGCCGCGCTCGGCCTGTTCCTGACCACCGCCGCCAGTGCCCCCGCGCTGGCCCTGACCTCCGCCGCCCCCGCTGCGGCCGCCGCCGACGGCGTCGACCCGCAGCTGCTCGAGGCGATGGCCGCCGAACTCGGCACCGACACCGAAGGAGCGCAGGACGTCCTGCGTTTCCAGGCCGACTCGGCTGCGACGACCGACGATGTCGAGGCCGTCGCCGGTGACGCCTACGCCGGCACCTGGCTCGACGAATCGACGCGGACGGTCTACGCCGCCGTGACGACGGATGCCGCTGCCGCTGTCGCCGTCGACGCGGGCGCCGTCCCGGTCGAGGTCGAGCACTCCCTCACCGATCTCGAGGCGATCGCCGCGCAGATCGAGGCCAGCCCCGTGCCCGACGTCATCCCCTCGTGGTGGATCGATGTCGAGGCCAACGACGTCGTGGTCGACGTCGTCGCCGGCGGCGACCAGGTCGCCGCGGACTTCGTGGCCTCGCTCGGCGTCCCGGCCGACGCCGTGCGCCTCGCGACCGGCGTCGAGACGCCGGAGACCTTCGCCACGATCCGGGGCGGCATGTCGTACCTCATCAACAACCAGAGCCGCTGCTCGGTCGGCTTCGCCGTGCAGGGCGGCTTCGTCACCGCCGGCCACTGCGGCGTGACGGGCAACAGCACGACGTACGGCACGTTCCGCGGGTCGTCCTTCCCCGGCAACGACTACGCCTGGGTCGCGACCCCCAACCACACCCCGGTCGGGCAGGTCATGGACTACGCCGGCGGCACCGTCGCCGTGAAGGGCTCGACCCAGGCCGCCGTGGGCGCCACGGTATGCCGCTCGGGCTCGACGACCGGCTGGTTCTGCGGTCAGATCCAGGGCTTCAACTCCACGGTGCGTTACGCCGAGGGGTCGGTCTCGGGCCTGATCCGTACCACCGTGTGCGCCGAACCCGGGGACTCGGGCGGCTCGCTGCTCGCCGGCAACCAGGCGCAGGGCGTGACCTCCGGAGGGTCGGGCGACTGCACCTCGGGTGGTACGACCTACTTCCAGCCCGTGAACGAGATCCTGCAGACCTACGGCCTGCGTCTGCTCACCAGCTGATCCCCTCTCCCCCCGGGTACCCCGCAGCCCCGGTCGCCCTCGGCGGCCGGGGCTGCGTCCGTTGCTACTGTCGGTTCGCCCGCATCCACCAGGAGGAACCGTGGCCGTCACCTTCACCGACATGCCCCTCGAGCTGCTGCGCGCCTACCGTCCCGAGCTGCCCGCCCCCGCGGACCTCGAGGACTTCTGGGTGCGCACCCTCGCCGAGTCCCGCGCCGCCGCGCGGCCCCGCACGCTCACCGCCGTCGAGGCGCCCGTGCGCGCCCTCCAGGTGCACGACCTGACGTTCACCGGGTTCGCGGGCGACGAGGTCCGCGCCTGGGTCACCCGTCCCCACGGCGACGAGGTGCTCCCGGCGGTCGTGGAGTTCATCGGCTACGGCGGAGGGCGCGGCCTTCCCGGCGAGCGGATGAACTGGGCCGCGGCGGGGTACGTGCACGTCGTGATGGACACGCGCGGCCAGGGCTCGGTGTGGAGCCTCGGCGACACCCCCGACCCGCACGGCTCGGCCGCCGCCCACCCGGGCGTCATGACCCGCGGCATCCTGGATCCCGAGGACTACTACTACCGCCGGTTGTTCACCGACGCCGTGCGGCTGGTGGACGAGGTGCGGACGATGCCGGGGGTGGATGCCGACCGCGTCGCGGTCACGGGCGGCAGCCAGGGCGGCGGCACGGCGATCGCGGCGGCGGCCCTGTCGGGCGAGGCGGTCGCGGCGCTGCTCGCCGACGTGCCCTTCCTGTGCGACTTCCCGAACGCGATCGTGCGCACCCCGTCGGCGCCCTTCACCGAGATCACGCGATACCTCGCCGTGCACCGGGACGAGGCGGACCGGGTCCTGCGGACCCTGTCGTACGTCGACGGGGCGGTCCTGGCCCGGCGCATCAGCGCACCGGCGCTGTTCTCGGTCGCCCTGATGGACGACGTCGTCCTTCCCTCGGGCGTCTTCGCGGCGTTCCATGCGCTGGCCTCAGACGACGCCCGGATCGAGGTGTACCCGTACAACGGCCACGAGGGCGGCGGGCACCGCCACTGGATGACGCAGGTCGCCTGGCTGGACGCCCGCTTCGGACGCTGACCGGCCCCGGCACAGGCGGTGCGACGACGCCCCGCATCGGACGCCGAACCGTGGGCGGCGTCGGCCGGCGCAGGCGGACCCGTCGGGCGCCGCCCCGGGGGTTCGGGGCGCTCTACTCCCAGACGCTCGGGGCCGGGCGGCGCGTCGACGGCAGCGCCGATCCGTCCGCCCACTCGTGCACCCAGGCCTCGATGTCGGGCAGCCCCTCGGGGCGCCCCACCGCTGCGAACAGCTCGTCGTGGGGCACCGTGCCCCCGGAGCGGCGCAGGATGCGCGCGCGGATGATCGCGCGGGCGTAGATCTCGTCGCCGACCAGCGCGCGATGCTCGAGGTACACGGCGCGGTCGTCGTGCCCGATCAGGCGCGTCTCGAGGACGAAGCGCTGCCCCAGCTCGAGCGAGCGGCGGAACGTGATGGTCTCGGCTGCGACCACGGCGTACCAGCGCTGAGCGGTCATCGCGCGCAGCAGTCCCGTCCGGGTGAGCAGATCCCACCGCCCCAGGTCGAACAGCGACAGGTAGCGACCGTTGTTGAGGTGGCGCAGCAGATCGATGTCGGTGGGGAGCACCCGGATGCGCATCCTCGCGACGGTGTTCGGGTCCAGGGGGCCCTCGCGACGCAGGCGGAGGCGGGCACGGAAAAGCACGAGGAGCGTGCGCCAGAGCAGGTTCACGAGGGGTGAGCGTAGCGATTCGACCATGGAACGACGATTGCGTTGTGCCTGTTCGACAACACGCCCCGACGGCCCCGCATACCGCATCCGCGCGGCATCCACGCCCGATTTCACCCGCACGAGACCCGCGCGTAGAGTCGCGCCATGACTGCGGAAACCCGAACCGACATCGTCGTCCGTCCGGTGCGTGATGTGGATGCCGAAGCCCTCGGCCGCGTGCACGCCACCTGCTGGCACGAGACCTACGACCACCTGATCAGCAAGGCGGCCCTCGAGGCCGTCTCGCCCCGACGCCTCGCCGAGCTGTGGACCCACTGGGCCGCTCAGGGCGACGATTTCCGGATGCACGCGGCTCTCGTGGGGGGCGAGATCGTCGGCTTCGTCGGTTCCGGCCCCGCGCGCGACGACGACGCGCCGCGCGCGCGGGAGCTCTACTTCATCTACCTGCTCGACGCTCATCACGGCACCGGGATCGGCCAGCGGCTCTTCGACGCCGCCGTCGACGAGGGCGAGGGGGTGTACCTGTGGGTCGCCGACGACAACCCCCGTGCGCACCGCTTCTACACCCGCAACGGCTTCACTCTCGACGGTGCGTCGCAGACCCAGCCGTTCCTCGGCGAGGAGCTCACCGAGGTCCGCTTCGTCCGCTGACGTGCTGCAGATCTGGGCCCTCGACGGCATCCCCGAGATCACCCCGCGAGACGACCTCGTCGGGGTGATCCTGGATGCCGTGGCGGCCGACCCCGCAGACGGATCGGCGCTGCGCGACGGCGACATCGTGGTGGTCACCAGCAAGGTCGTCTCGAAGGCCGAGGGACGCATCATCCACGCCGACGACCGCGAGGACGCGATCACGCGTGAGACGGTGCGGCTCGTGGCATCCCGCACCTCCCCCACCGGGCACGTGACGCGTATCGTCGAGAACCCGCTGGGCATCGTCTCGGCCGCCGCCGGCGTCGACGCCAGCAACACCCCCGAGGGCACCGTGCTGCTGCTGCCCATCGACCCCGACGCCTCGGCCCGCGCCCTCGCGACCGGCCTGCGCACCGCGACCGGGGCCCACGTGGGCGTGATCATCACCGACACCCTCGGACGCGCGTGGCGCGAGGGCCAGACCGATCATGCGATCGGGGCCGGCGGCATCCACGTCTTCGAGGACCTGCGGGGCACGACGGATGCCGAGGGCCGCCCCCTCGTGGTGACCCTGCCGTGCGTGGCGGACGAGATCGCCGCCGCCGCCGACCTCGTCAAGGGCAAGGCGACGCGCCGTCCCGTCGCGATCGTTCGCGGTCGCGGCGATCTGGTGGGCGAGCTCGATCTGCCGGGCGCGCGGTCGATCGTCCGCGATCCGGCGCGCGACATGTTCCGCCAGGGCGCGGACGAGGCGTACGCCGAGGGCTTCGCGGCGGGCCGCGCCGCGCGCGACTGACGCTCCCGCGTCGGCGCTCCCCACCCCCTCGTCCCGCTTGTGGGGGTGCCTGTCCCCCTTCTGGTCGCCCGCAGAGGCTCGCACCGATCGGACGTGGCGCACGAGGGCTCGGCCGGGGCCCAGCCGGCGAGGGCTCAGACGGCCGGGCTCAGCGGATGCCGCGGGCGGCGAGCCCCTCGCCGAGCTGCTCGGCGTGGCGCAGCGTCGACACCAGCAGCGGCAGCGCTGCGCGCACGAGCGAGGGAGGCAGACCCCGCGCCCGCTGGGCGTCGCGTATCTCGCCCATCCGCCGCGCGATCACCGGGATGGTCGTGATCGTCAGCATCGCGAGCATCGCCGCCCGCGCGGGGTCGACCCCGAAGCGGCGCAGGGGCGAGAGTCCGCGCTCGACGGCGTCGAGCAGGGCGGAGACCCGCGTGGTCAGGGGCACGAGTCCGGCGATCGCGAGGGCCGCGACGACGCGCGCGGTGTTGGCCACGGCCGGTTCGACGCCGAGGAACAGCAGCTGTCCCCCGAGGGTGACGACGATGAGCCACCGCAGTCCGCACACCGCGTCCGCCAGCGCGCCGAGCCCCGCGACCGCGCCCAGACCACTCGCGGCGTAGAGGACCAGGGGGACGGCGAGGACGACGGTCGCCGCCCACGTCGACGGCACCGTTCCCACGATCACCGCCACGACCGCGAGGGCGACGAGCTTCGGACCCGCCGGCATCCGGTGCATCCACCCCCGGCCCGGCCGGTAGAGGCTCAGCACGCGAACGCTTCCTCGTACGCCGCGACGACGTCGACCGCGTTCCCGGATGCCGAGACCCGCCCGTCCTCGACGAGCACCGCCTGCGCGCACCGCCGCGCGAGGGCCAGGTCGTGCGTCACGAGCACCAGGGCGTGCCCGGTGTCGGCCAGCAGATGGTCGGCGACGACGCGGGCGTTGCGCGCGTCGAGGAAGGCGGTCGGCTCGTCGGCCACCACCAGGTCCGGCTCGCGGACGAACGCCCCGCACAGGGCCAAGAGCTGTTTCTGCCCGCCCGACAGGTCGTGCGACGGTCGGTCGGCGAGGTCGGTCAGGCCGAACCGGGCCAGCGCGGAGGCGACGCGGGCATCGCGCTCGGCGCGCGAGAGGTTTTCGGTGCGCAGCGACAGCGCGACGTCCTCGGCCACGGTGGGCATGAGGATCTGCGCGTCGGGATCGCTCAGCACCAGGGCGACACGGCGGCGCAGGGTCGCGGCATCCCGGTCCGGATCCCGGCCGAGCACCTCGAGCTCTCCCGCGCTACGGCGGACCAGGCCCGAGATCGCCCGCGCGAGCGTGGATTTACCCGATCCGTTGTCGCCGATGACGGCGACCGTGCGGGCCGTCAGCTCGAAGGTCGCGTCTCGCAGCACCGCCCGATCGCCGAGACGCACCGTGAGGTGCGCGGCGCGGACGGGACTCACGCGACGGCGCCCGCGGGGGTGCGCCTGCCGATCGCCGTCATCCCGTCGCGCCGGAAGCCCCGCGGGTAGGCCCGCACCAGCGTCGTCACGACCAGGGTGGCGATCGCCGCCTTGAGCAGGTCGCCCGGCACGAACACCAGGCTCGTCAGCGCGGTCTCGGCGAGCGGCAGGCGGGTCACGAGACTCTGCACGGGGATGCCGACCGCGTAGATCGCGACCACCCCGCCCGCGAGCATGGCCGGCGCCGTACGCCATACGACGGGGCGACGACCGCCCGCGTGCACGATCAGTCCGATGACGGCCGCGCCGAGGACCCATCCGAGCAGGTAGCCGGCGGTCGGTCCGACGAAGACGCCGATTCCCCCGCGGCCCCCGGCGAGCAGAGGAAGGCCCACCGCGACGAGGGCGAGCAGCACGGTCACCGACACTGCGCCGAACCACGGGCCGAGCACGGCCCCCGCGAGCATCACGCCCAGCGTCTGCGCGGTGATCGGCACGCCGCCGAACACCGGGATGCCGCCGGGCAGGCCGAGCACGGCGATCAGGGCGGCGAACACCGCGATGCGGGCGAGGTCGGTGGCATCCGGTCTGCGGATCATGAGGGGCTCCCAACGGGTGAGGATGACCTGAACACTGTTCACCTGAACGGCGTTCACTATACTCACCCCATGGCTCCCCGAGGACACTCCGCCGACGACGTGGCCCGTACGGCCCTGCGCATCCTCGACGATCACGGCCTGCCCGACCTCACGATGCGCCGCCTGGCCACGGCGCTCGACGTGCAACCCAGCGCCTTGTATTGGCACTACCCCAACAAGCAGACACTGCTCGCAGAGCTGTCTGACCGCATCGTCGGGCGTATGGCATCCGGCCCCGCCGTCGATCTCGGCGCCGAGGCGCACGCGCTGCGCGATGCCCTGCTGACCTACCGCGACGGCGCCGAGGTGGTCTCGAGCACCCTGGCCATGGGGCTCGGCTCGTCGCTCGCCCTCGACCGGCTCGCGGCATCCGTCGTCGTCCGGGGATCCGACGTCGACACCGCGCGCCGGATCGCGGCGACGGTGCTGCACTTCGTGCTCGGCTTCGTGTGGCACGAGCAGCAACGCCTGCAGTACGACAGCGCCGGCGCCCGCGACGACGACGCCCGCCCCTCCTCCCCCGCCCTCGCCTCGTCCGCCGAGGACTTCGCCTTCGGCCTCGAGGTCATCGTCGCCGGTCTGCACGCCCGCGCCTGACGCTCCGGCCGCCCGTCGCGTGCCCCCACCGGCGCCGGCCCGCCCCGCGCACGCGTCGACGTCGCGGACGGGTGCCGGACCGCAGAGGTTCTGCGCCGGACGCGTGCGGTCTCGACAGAAGGACGCGGCGGCGGGAGGCGCCGCACCCCCGTGACGTTAGCGCTGCTTGACGTCGCCGAAGAGGCGCGCGATGGGCACGAGCACCGCGGGGCGGGCCGCCACCCACGCCACGGCCATCACCAGCAGGGAGGCCGCGAACAGCAGCAACCCGGTCGGGTCGGATGTGAAGGCCGCGGGGTCGACCGACCCCCGCGCGGCGTACATGTGGTTGAGGTTGCGCAGCGCACCGGTGGCCAGCACGAGGAACACGTGCACGACGATGAACGCCACGAAGAAGAGCATCACGGGGAAGTGGACCGCGCGCGCCCACTCCACCGGATACAGACGGTTGAGCTTCTCGGCGTCCTTCGGCCAGACGCCCGACAGCCGCACCCCGCTGACGATCGCGAGGGGTGCCGCGACGAAGGTGATCGCGAAGTACGACAGCTGCTGCAGGCTGTTGTAGTTCACCCAGCCGTTCTCGGTCGGCCAATCGAGCGACACGTACTGCAGCGCCGCCGAGAGGGCGTTGGGGAACACCTCCCACGAGGTGGGCACGATGCGCATCCACTGGCCGGTGACGAAGAGCAGAACGACGAAGACGACACCGTTGGCGATCCACAGGATGTCGAGGGACTGGTGGAACCACAGGGCGAGGCTGATGCGACGCTTCTTGTTCGTGCGCGGCGACCAGAATGCGGCCGGCCTCTTCTCGCGGCGCACCTGCCAGCCGGTGCGGATGATGAACAGCAGGAAGAAGCTGTTGAGGAAGTGCGACCAGTTCAGCCACGCCGGCAGCCCGACCGGAGCCCCCTCGGGCAGGTGGTATTCGCCGGGGAAAGCCGCCAGGAACTCGCGGCCGAGGTCGAGGGCCAGCACGAACCGCGCCAGGAGCACGGCGATACCAGCCAGGGCGAGGGCGAAGACGCCCAGCACGGCGGTCGAACCGAGGAGTTGCGCAGGGGTGAAATCGCCGAGGGCGGCGGCCCTGCGCGGGGCGGGCGCGGACCCGGGGCGCGGCAGCGCGCCGGACGGGCGCGCGGCCGATCCGGACCCGGAGCCGGGCGGGCGCGCGGCCGGTCCGGACCCGGAGCCGGGCGGGCGCGGGTCCGATGCGGACCGCGACGGGGGATTCCGCGCGGCCCGCGCCGCCGCGCCGGGCCACACGGTGCGTCGGACGGTCAGCGGCGGGCGCGGACCGCGCGCCTCGATCGGGACCGAGGGGGCGGCCCCCGTCGTGGCATCCGTCACCGCGGAAGCGGACCGGGGGGCGGGGTCGGACGCGCCCCGCTGAGGCGACGCGGCCGGTGCCGACGCGCCGAGGTCGTGGTCGAGGGCCGCCGCGGGCAGCGCGCCCGTCGTCTCGGACCGCGACGGCGGAGCAGCGGATGCCGGGGGCCACGGCGCCCCGCCCGGCTCGCGCGGAAGCCCGCGGCGCGGGCCGTGCCCGGCCTGGGCGGCGAGAGGCGACGACGTCGCTCGCCCGCCCGGGTCGACGGCGAGGGACTCGGGCGATCCCGCCGCGTCGGACTCGGGAGCCGCGTGCGGTTCGAACCCGTCGCGTCGGTCCGCGTCCGCGGCGCCGGGGATGCTCGGACGCGCCGCCGCGTCGGAGCCGACGGACGCCGCATCCGGTGGTCCCGCGACGCCGGGCGCCCCCTGCCCCGCGTCCGCGTCGGGGCGGACGGATGCCGGCGGCCAGGGCGCGCCGCCCGGTTCGCGCGGCAGACCGCGGCGCACGGCGATCCCGGCCGCGGGACCCGGCTCGCTCGTCGCGCCCGCGTGCGCGGTGCCGACCGGCGCAGCGTCGCCCGTGTCCGCGATATCGGCCGGAGCTGGGGCGTCGCCCGCGTGCGCGGTGTCGACCGGCGCCGCGGCGTCGGGGTCGACGGCCGAACCCGTGCCCGGCGGCGTCGGATCGACGAGGTGGGCGTGGTCGGCCGGCACCATCGTCGCCTCGTGCTCTTCGCCCGACGGCGCGGCGAGTTCTTCGCTGCGTCGCGCCGTGCCCTCTTCACCGGACGGCGCGCCGGAGGCCGCGGGCGGCCAGGGCTGTCCACCGGGGACGCGCGGCAGCCCGCGACGCGGGGAGCGGGGTGTGGACGCCATCTAGTTCTTGTGGGCCTCGAGCGCGCGGATGAGTTGGGGGACGACGGTGAACAGATCTCCGACGATACCGAAATCCGCGATCTCGAAGATGGGCGCCTCGGGGTTCTTGTCGACCGCTACGATCGTGCCGGCCGTCTGCATACCGGCGCGGTGCTGGATGGCACCCGAGATGCCGAGTGCCACGTACAGCCGCGGCGAGACCGACACCCCCGTCTGACCCACCTGCGCGCTCGCGGGGACGTACCCGGCGTCGACGGCCGCGCGCGAGGCGCCGACCGCGGCGCCCAGCGCGTCGGCGAGTCGCTCGACCAGGGCGAAGTCCTCGCGCGACCCGACGCCGCGCCCTCCCGCGACCACCGCCGCGGCTCCGCGCAGCTCGGGGCGCGATGAGGGCATCGCCGTGTCGGTGACGCTCTCGATCCGGGCGGCCGGGACCCCGGATGCCGCCACCTCGAGCGACTGCTCGACCAGCGGTCGCGGTGCCACGTCGGCCTCGACGGCTCCCGGACGCAGCGTCGCCAGCAGCGGCCCGAAGGTGGGCGCCCCCTCGACCGTGAACGCCCCGCCGTAGGCGGAGTGCCGGGCGACGACCCCGAGGTCGTCGCGGGCGACGCCCACGACGTCGGTGGCCAGGGGCAGGCGCAGTCGCGCCGCGAGGCGGGCGAGCGCGTCGCGGGTCTCGACCGCGTGCGCGGCGAGAACGAGATCGGGCTGCTCCCGTGCGACGGCGGCGGCGAGCGCGTCGACGACCGGCACGGTCAGCCGGTCGGTGATGTCGTCCGCCGTCAGAACGCGGGCGGCCCCGAGGTGCGCGACGGCGGCCGCGGCGCGCGCGCGCACATCGGCCGGGGCGACGATGAGGGCGACCGGCTCGCCCACCGCACCCGCCGCGGTGAGCAGTCCGGGCGTCGATGCGGCCGGCGTCCCGTCGGGCAGCACCTCGACGAGCACGAGCACGGTCGACATCACGCCACCCCCTCGGCGAGGAGGAACGCGGCGAGCTTCTCGCCGGCATCCCCCTCGTCCACGATCTTCGTCCCCGCCGGACGGGGTGGCCTCTCGGCCACCCCGAGCATGATGTAGCGGGGGACGGCGGGGTCTTCGGCCGTGACGCCGAGCGCGGCGGCATCCACGATCTCGTAGGGCTTCTTCTTGGCCGCCATGATGCCCTTGAAGGTGGTGAACCGCCCCTCGGGCAGCGCTTCGGTGATCGAGACGACGGCGGGCAGGGCAGCCGATACCCGCAGCGTGCCGGCATCACTCACGCGGTCACCGGCGACCTCGTCATCGGCGAGGTCGAGGCGCGACAGCCCCGTGAGCTGCGGCACCCCCAGCAGCTCGGCGACCATCGCGGGGATCACTCCCCCGCCACCGTCGGTCGAGAGGTTGCCCGCGATGACGAGGTCGGAGCCGACGCGCCGGACGGCGGCGGCCAAGACCTCGGCGGTCAGCAGCAGGTCGGCGCCGCGCAGGGCGTCGTCGACGACGTGCAGCGCCGAGGTGGCGCCCATGGCGAGCGCCTTGCGGATGGTCGCGGTCGCCGAGGCCGGCGCCATCGCCACGACCACGACCTCGGTGCCGGGGTGGGCGTCGGCGTAGGTCAGCGCCGCCTCGACGGCCCGCTCGTCGATCTCGTCGAGCACGGGCGCGGACCCGGCGCGGTCGGTCAACCCGGTCTCGAGATCGAGACGGCGTTCTCCCCAGGTGTCGGGGACTTCTTTGATCAGCACCGCGATCCTCATCGACCGGGCTCCTTGGGTGTAGGGGCGGACGCCGCACGCGCGGCGGACGGGTTCTGGGGCGTTCCCGGCCCCGTAGACGGGGCCGTGCACCGCGTGCGGGCTCCGCGCGGGCGGTAGCGTGAACGGCGAGGAGGACCGATGACGCGACGACTGCCGGTCGACCCGATCGCCGAGGCCAAGCGCCAGTGGCTCGCGCACGGCTGGGACGACGCCGCCGACGGCATGACGGTCGTGACCTCGGTGATCCGCGCGCACCAGCTGCTCATGGCATCCATCGATCGAGCCCTCAAGCCCTTCGACCTGTCGTTCTCGCGGTTCGAGATGATGCGGCTGCTCGCCTTCACCCGCGAGGGACGGATGCCGATGGCCAGCGCCATCGCGCGCCTGCAGGTGCACCCCACGAGCGTGACGAACACCGTCGAGCGCCTCGCCCGTGACGGGTACGTGACACGCGAGCCGCACCCCACCGACGGGCGGGCGGCGCTGCTGGCGCTCACGGATGCCGGCCGTCGACGCGTCGACGAGGCAACCGACGCGCTCAACGACGTCTTCGCCGACCTCGGGCTCGACGAGGACGATGCGACGGCGCTGGTGCGCATCATCGCGCGCTTCCGCAAGGGCGCGGGGGACTTCGCCGATCCCGCGCCCGTCCCCGACCCGCTCTGAGAGCCGACGCGCCGTCCGACTCCGCGAACGGCCGCACGCGCCGCCTGCCGCCGCTCCGCGGTGCTCATCGGTGCACGAACGACGGCGCCCGCTTCTCGCGGAACGCCGTCATCCCTTCTTTCTGGTCGGCGGTGTCGAACAGCGCGGCGAACGCCTGTCGTTCGAAGCGGACGCCCTCGGCGAGCGTCGATTCGAGCGCGACGTCGAGCGCCGCCTTGGCCGCGTACAGCGCGGGCAGCGGCTTGTCGGCGATGGTGCGCGCGACCGCCTCGGCTTCGTCGAGGAGCTCGCCGGCCGGCACGACCCGCGACACCAGGCCTGCGCGCTCCGCCTCGGCGGCGTCGATCATGCGCCCCGTGAGCACGAGCTCGGCGGCCTTGTAGTACCCCAGGGCGCGGACCAGCCGCTGCGTCCCACCCATGCCCGGGATGACGCCCAGCTGCACCTCGGGCTGGCCGAACCGGGCGCGGTCGGACGCCAGGATCACGTCGCACATGAGGGCCAGCTCGCACCCCCCGCCCAGCGCGTAGCCCGACACCGCGGCGATGACGGGCGTGCGGACGGCGGCGAAACGCGCCCACGCGCCGAAGTGGTCGGTGAGCACCATGTCGAGGCCGGACTTCTGCTCCATCTCTTTGATGTCCGCTCCCGCGGCGAAGGCCTTCTCGCTGCCGGTCACCACGATCGCACCCACGCCCTGATCGGCGTCGAAGGCCTCGGCGGCGGCGACCACCTCGGTCATCGTCCGCGTGTTCAGCGCGTTCAGCGCCTCAGGACGGTCGAGGGTGATCCACCCGACGCGGTCGCGTCGTTCGACGCGGATCGTCTCGTACCCGGCATCCATCTCGGTCATGTGATTCCCCTCATCGCGGTGCGGACGATCCCGCCCTCGAATGCTTGCACGCCCCACCGACATCGCTGCACGGCGTCCGGGCCCTCACGGCGTCCGCCGGGGTGCGGGCGGATCGCGCCGTCCGTGGTGAGGGATCCACGCCCCGAGGTGCGGGATCCGCCCGAACCCGAGGCACGCTACGCGGCGAGGACGTTGCGGCCCACGATGAGCCGCATGATCTCGTTGGTGCCCTCGAGGATCTGGTGCACGCGCAGATCGCGCACGACCTTCTCGATGCCGTAGTCCTGCAGGTACCCGTAGCCGCCGTGCAGCTGCAGCGCCTCGTTGGCGACGCGGAAGCCGACATCGGTGGCGAAGCGCTTCGCCATCGCGCAGCGGGTCGCGGCATCGGGAGCCGTGGCGTCCAGAGCCCCGGCGGCGTCGCGCACCAGAAGCCGGGCGGCGTCGAGCTCGGTCGCCATGTCGGCGACGGCGAAGATCACCGACTGCTTCTCGCTGAGGGCCTCGCCGAAGGTGAACCTCTCGTGCACGTAGGCGATCGCACGGTCCAGCGCCCACCGCGCCCCGCCCAGAGAGCACGTGGCGATGTTGAGCCGCCCGCCGTTCAGGGCGCTCATGGCGATCGAGAATCCGCGCCCCTCGCCGCCGAGCAGGTTCTCGGCCGGGATGCGCACCTCGTCGAGGATCACCGGGCGGGTGGGCTGGGCGTTCCAGCCCATCTTCTTCTCGTTCGGTCCGAACGACAGTCCGTCCGCGCCGGCGGGGACGAGGAAGGCGCTGATCCCGCGCGCGCCCGGCTCGCCCGTGCGGGCCATGACGACGTAGACGGATGCCTCTCCGGCACCCGAGATGAACTGCTTGACCCCCGTGAGCACGTAGCTGTCGCCGTGCCGGATGGCCGAGGTGGTGATCGCGGCGGCGTCCGAGCCCGCGCCCGGCTCGGTGAGGCAGTAGGCGCCGAGGTCCTCCATCGCGACCAGGCCCGGCAGCCACCGGTGGCGCTGGGCGTCGGTGCCGTACGTGTCGATCATCCACGCGACCATGTTGTGGATGGTGATGTAGGCCGTCACGGTGGGGTCGCCGTAGGCGAGCTCCTCGAAGATCGCCGCGGCGTCCGCACGCGTCAGCCCGGCGCCGCCCACGTCCTCATTGACGTAGACGCCGCCGAGTCCCAGTTCTCCCGCGCGACGCAGGACGTCGCGGGGGAAATGCTTCTCGGCATCCCATTCGAGGGTGTGCGGTGCGAATTCCATGGCGGCGAAGTCGCGCACGGCGTCGAGGATGGCGTCGCGCTCGTCGGCCGACAGGGTGCTGCCGGATACGGCGTCGAGCGCGGGGGCGGGGGTGGCGTCCATGCGGCTCTCCTTCGTGGGGCGACGGCGTCGTCGCTCCCGAAATATTACCTGGACGTCCTAGTAATTGATAGGGGGATAAAGATCAGCCCGCCGTCACGCCGAACAGGGCGCCGACCGCGTACGTCGCCGCCAGGGCCAGAGCCCCGCCGATCACGGTGCGCAGGATCGCCCGCCCGCGCCGCGCCCCGCCGATCCATGCCGCGAGGTAACCCGTGATCGCCAACGCGATCAGCACGGCGACGAACGTCAGCGCCACCCGCACCTCGACGGGAGCGAGCAGGATCGTCGACAGCGGCAGAATCGCCCCGACCGTGAACGCCACCGCCGACGCGGACGCCGCCGCCCAGGGGCTGACCACGTCATCGGCGTCGATGTTCAGCTCGACCGCGAGGTGCGCTCTGAGGGCATCGGATGCCGTCAGCTCCGTCGCCACGCGCGTCGCCGTCTCGCGCGAGAGCCCCTGCGCCTCGTACATGCCCACGAGTTCGGCGAGCTCGGCGTCGGGATCCTCGGCGAGCTCGCGGCGCTCCTTCTGGATCAGCGCGTGCTCGCTATCGCGCTGGCTCGACACCGACACGTACTCCCCCAGCGCCATCGACACGGCCCCGCCGACGAGCGCGGCGAGCCCCGCGACGAGCACCGGTCCGGTCTGGCTGGTCGCCCCCGCGACGCCGACGACCACCGCGGCGGTCGAGACGATGCCGTCGTTCGCGCCGAGCACTCCGGCGCGCAGTCCGTTGAGGCGCTGCGCGAGTCCCGCGCGGTGGGGTTCGTCGGCGTGGGTGCCGTCCGCTGTCGTCATGGCGCCAGGGTAGACCCGCGTGCCGCGGGCTCGACGACCCTCGGATGCCGTGCGCCCGAGCGGGCGCGCAGACGAACCCGGGGCGTCGGACCCGCGACCCGCGTTCGCCACCCGTTCACGCGGATGTCACCGGTTCGGGAGAGGATCGCGGGGTTCGCCGCCTCCGCGGCGACCGACGCGGGCACGGCCCGTCGCGCGCGCGTCGTCCCCCTGCACCCGAGGACACAGCCATGCCTTCGCCCCTCTTGCGCCGCGCCGCCGCGTTCACCGCGACGACCGCGGCCGTGTGCGCGCTCGCGCTCTCGAGCGCGACGGCGGCATCCGCCGCCATCGTCAGCGCACCCGTCTCGAACAGCGCCTCGGGCGCGGCGCTCAGCGTCACCCCCGTGGGCTCCTACGACACCGGCGTCTACAAAGAATCCGCCGCCGAGATCGTCCAGGCCTACCGCGACCGGCTCTTCGTCGTCAACGCGCAGGCCGGCACCGTCTCGGTGCTCGACAACAGCGACCCGACGAAGCCCGTGAAGCTCTTCGACATCGCCTCGGACGGCGTCGCCAACTCCGTCGCCGTGCGCGACGACGGCCTGGGCGTCGTGGCATTCGAAGCCGACGACAAGACCGCCCCCGGTCACCTCGTCTTCTTCGACGCCAACAAGGACGACGCGTCGGCCGCCACGCTCGGCACGGTCACCGTCGGAGCCCTGCCCGACATGGTCACCTTCTCGAAGGACGGCTCCTACGCGGTCGTCGCCAACGAGGGCGAACCCGCCGACGACTTCTCGAGCGACCCCGAGGGCACGGTCAGCGTCATCGCGTTGACGACCGCGCTCGCCGCTCCCGCGCCCGGCGCCGTCAAGACCGCGACCTTCCGCGCCTTCGAGCAGGGCGGCACCAAGACGCTCGACCCGAAGGTCCGTGTCTTCGGTCCCGACGTCGCCGCGCCCGACCAGGGGTCCACGCCCCTGGCGGCCAACCGCGTCTCGCGCAACCTCGAACCCGAGTACATCACCACCGACGGCACGATCGCCTACGTCACGCTGCAAGAGGCGAACGCCGTCGCGACCGTCGACCTCACCAAGGCCGAGGTGAGCGGCATCCTGCCCCTGGGATACAAGGACTACGGTGTCGCCGGCAACGGACTCGACACCAGCGACAAGGACGGCACGGCCGACATCCGCACCGTTGCGGGCCTCAAGGGCCTGTACATGCCGGACGGGATCGCGTCGTACGCGGCCAGCGTGGGCGGCAAGGCGAGCACCTACCTCGTCACCGCGAACGAGGGCGACGGGCGCGAGTGGGGCTCGTTCATCGACGAGGCCCGCATCAAGGACCTCGGAAAGGACGATCTGAGCGCCGTCTGCGCCACCTCGCCGCTCGCCGGACGGGCGGCGGACGCTGACCTCGGCCGCCTCAAGGTCGTCACCGACCTCGGCGAGACGGCCGACGGCTGCTACAGCGAGCTGTACGCCTACGGTGGCCGCTCCTTCTCGATCTGGGACACCAAGGGCACGCTCGTCTTCGATTCGGGCGACCAGTTCGAGCAGAAGCTCAAAGAGGTCGCTCCGCAGCTGTTCAACGTCTCGAACGACAACAACACCGTCGACGACCGCAGCGACGACAAGGGTCCCGAGCCCGAGAACGTCGCGGTCGGCGTCGTCGACGGCCGCACCTACGCCTTCATCGGCCTCGAGCGCGCGGGCGGCGTGATGGTCTACGACATCACCGACCCCACCGCACCCGCCTACGTCACCTATGTCAACAACCGGGACGCCGCGGCCGACGTCAAGACCGCAGCCGCGGGCGACCTGGGCCCCGAGGGCATCGCGTTCGTGTCGGCGCTCCGTTCGCCCACGGGCGTGCCCCTGCTGATCACCGGCAACGAGGTCTCGGGCTCCACCACGGTGTTCGAGGTGCGTCCGACGCAGCCGAAGACCCCCGACCTGCAGATCCTCACGATCAACGACTTCCACGGACGCCTGCTGCAGGAGACCGGGGGCGTCGCCGGGGCCGCCGTGCTCGCCGGAGCGGTCGAGAAGTACCGCCAGCAGAACCCCGACACCCTCTTCGTCTCGGCCGGCGACAACATCGGCGCGAGCGCCTTCGAGTCGTTCATCGACCAGGACACCCCGACCATCGAGGCCCTCAAGGCCGCAACGCTGGACGTCAGCGCGGTCGGAAACCACGAGTTCGACCGCGGCTTCGCCGACCTGACCGACCGGGTCATCCCGGCCTACGGCGGCAACACCGGTGACCTCAGCGACTTCGCCCTCGGCGCCAACGTGTACGAGAAGGGCACGAAGACCCCCGCCCTCAAGCCGTACACGATCAAGGACGTCGACGGCACGAAGGTCGCCTTCATCGGAACCGTCACCCAGCAGACGGCCGGCATGGTGGACCCGTCGAAGATCGACACGATCGAGTTCGGCGATCAGGTCGAAGCCGCCAACCGCGAGGCCGAGAACGCCCGCGCCGCCGGTGCCGACATCGTCATCCTGCTGGCCCACGAGGGCTCCGAGGGCACCGACTGCACGAAGATCGCCACCGAGACCGGCGACTTCGGCGATCTCGTCCGCGGGGCTTCGGACGACGTGGACGCGATCGTCTCGGCGCACACGCACCAGAAGTACGCGTGCACCATCGACGGCCGCGCGGTGCTGCAGGCGGGCCAGTACGGCACCAACCTGGGCGCCCTCGACATCGACCTGAACGACGACGGCAGCCTGGCATCCATCACCCCCCGCGTCCGCGCCCTGCTCGACCCCGCGGTCACGCAGTACGTGGCGTACCCCGAGCCGGCCACCGCGCAGATCGTGGCGGATGCCAAGGCCACCGCCGACGTGAAGGGCCAGGTCGAGGTGGGCAAGATCACCGCCGACATCACCCGTGCGAAGAACAACGCCGGCGGCGAAGACCGCGGCGCCTACTCGACGCTCGGCAACACCGTCGCGGACGTGTACCTGTGGGCCACGAGCGAGAACCCCTCGTTCAACGGCGAGGACGCGCAGATCTCGTTCATGAACCCGGGCGGTCTGCGCGCGGACCTGCTCTTCGGCTCCGACAACGGCTCGGTGTCGTACCGCGAAGCCGCGAACGTCCAGCCCTTCGGCAACACGCTCGTGACGCTCTCCCTGACGGGCGCGCAGCTCAAGGAGGTCCTCGAACAGCAGTGGCAGCCCGACGGGGCGTCTCGTCCGGTGCTCGCGCTCGGCGTCTCGAAGGGCTTCACCTTCGCGTACGACCCGGCCGCGGCGCGGGGCTCGCGCATCTCGGCGATCGCCCTGAACGGCACCCCGATCGATGCGGCGACGTCGTACCGCGTGGTCACGAACTCGTTCCTCGCCGCCGGCGGTGACAACTTCACCGCCTTCGCGCAGGGGACGGGCAAGGCCGACTCGGGTCAGATCGACCTGCAGGCCACCGTCGACTACTTCGCCGCGAAGAAGGTCGTCGCGCCGTCGCCCGTGGGCCGGGCCTACCTGGTCGGCACCCAGCCGGTCGACGAGGGCGGCAGCACGCCGACGCCGTCGCCGACGCCCACCGGATCGCCGACCACCTCGCCGTCGCCGACCACGGCCCCCACGGGCGCGCCGACGGGCCAGCCGACCGGCTCGCCGACCACGGTGCCGACCTCGTCGCCGACCACGGGCGTGAAGGTCACCGCGAGCACGACGCGTGTCGAGCAGGGCGGATCGTTCACGGTCACGGTGACCGGTCTGAACGCCGGCGAGCAGCTGACGGCCACGCTCAACAGCACGCCCACGGTGATCACCGGCATCCCCGCCGCCGACGCGTCGGGTGCGGTCACGTTCCGCGTGAGCGTCCCCGCGACGCTCGAACCCGGTGCGCACACGGTCGTCATCACGCGCGCCGACGGTACGGTGCTGCCGGCGGTGACGATCGATGTCGCACGCAAGGGCACCCTCGCGGCCACCGGCGCGCAGGGGCCGTGGGGCCTGGCGCTCGCCGGAGGGATGTTCGTGGTCGCAGGCGGTCTCGCCTTCGCCCTGCGTCGCCGCCGCACGGCCTGACGCCCCACGCCGAAACGGCCCTCACCCCTCGGGGTGGGGGCCGTTTCCCGTGCCCGGCGTCGTCCCGCCGGCCCGGCGCCGTTGCGCGGAACCCACGACCGACACGCCGACCGACGGCACCCGCCGACGGCGCGTCCGCCTTCCCCTCCGCACGACGGCGCCCCACCGACCGACGCGGGAGCAGGAGCGTCAGGCGCGCAGCACCTCGACACGGATTCCGGATGCCGCGGCCTCCACCCGCCAGACCTGACCGGCGCCGCGAACGGCGGGCGCCGCCTGCGCCGCGATCACCAGCGCCGTGTTCTCGTCGATCGCCACGCCCTCGGGGACGAGCCCGGCGTCGACCGCGGCCACGAGCCGCGACACGGTCCCCCACTGCGCGGCGTGCACGTCGACGGCGAAGGCGAGCAACCCCAGCCCGGCGCGCACCTCGACCTCGTCGAGCTCTTCGGCGGCGTCCGGCGACACCACCTCGACGCCCTTCACCCGGTACCCGCCGACGAGCGCCGGGCCCGCCGCGATCGCCGAACCCGCCGAGAACCCGGCGTACGGCATCCCGTCGCGGACGCGGTCGACCACGGCATCCTGAATCCCGCCGACGGCGTCGAGATACGCCGGCGTGAGCCCTCCCCCGACGAAGACCGCGTCGGCCTCGAGCACCGAGGCGGCGAAGGCCTGCCCCTCGACGACCGTCTCGACCCGGATCTCGCTCGTCGTCGCTCCCGCCGCCTCGAGCATCGCCCGGTGGCGCGGAATCGAGGTCTCGTCGTCGGGTTCACGCACGAGCAGCAGCGCGATGACGGGCGCCCGGCCGCCGGCGGCGGCCCGTGCCTCGTCGACGAAGGGACGCAGCAGCTCGCCGCAGCGCACGGTGTCGCGCCCGCCGCCGAGAAGGTACACGCTCATGGGTTCAGTATCGCCCGGCCCGCAGGCCGCCCCGGGCACAACCGCGGGAGCCCGTCGCAACACGCCGCCGACCCGGCCGCTCCGCCGGCGTGCCGTCCAGAACTCCCGCCGTCGTGCACACCTCGACCCGCCGCGCCCGTGCCACCCGTCCTACCCACGCCCACCGGCCGAGCCCGCGCCCAACCGGCCGAGCCCCCGCCCAACCGGCCGAGCCCCCGCCCAACCGGCCGAGCCCGCGCCACCCGGCTGAGACCACGCCCAGCGGCTGAGCCCGCGCCCAACCGGCCGAGCCCGCGCCCAACCGGCCGCACCCGCGCCACCCGGCCGAGACCACGCCCAGCGGCCGCGCCCAACCGGCCGCGCCGCCGCGCCGCGACCCGCCCCGCCTCAGTACCGCCGCAGCAGCGCGGCCAACGCCTGACCCCCGCCGATGCACATCGTCACGACGGCGTACTCCAGGTCGCGGCGCTGCAGGTCGAGGGCCGCGCGCACCGTCAGGATCGCCCCCGTCGCCCCGACCGGGTGCCCGAGCGCGATGGCCCCGCCGTACGGATTGACCTTCGAGGGGTCGAGTCCGGCATCCCGGATGACGGCGACGGCCTGGGCCGCGAAGGCCTCGTTCAGCTCGATCACGTCGACGTCGGCGGGTGTGAGCCCCGTCTGCTTCCACAGGCGTTCGAGCGCGATGACCGGGGCGTAGCCCATGATCTCGGGATCGACGCCCGCGGTCGTCACGGCCTCGAGCGTCGCAAGCCCCGTCAGCCCGCGCTCGCGCACGTCGTCCTCGCGCATCAGCACGGTCGCTGCGGCCCCGTCGTTGATACCCGAGGAGTTTCCGGCGGTGACCGAGCCGTCCTTCTCGAACGCCGGACGCAGCCCCGCCAGGGCCTCGAGCGTCGTCCCGGGGCGCGGGTGCTCGTCGACCACGACCTCCACCGGCTTCTTGCCGCCGGTCGTGACGGCGACGATCTCTTCGGCGAAGGCCGCGCGGGCGGCATCCGTCGCCGCTCTGCGTTGACTCTCGACGGCGAAAGCGTCCTGCTGCTCTCGAGAAACCCCGTAGCGGGATGCCACGACCTCGGCCGTCGTTCCCATGTGCCGACCGCTGAAGGGGTCGGTGAGGATCGCGAGCGTGCCGTCGAGCAGCGTACGGTCACCGAGCCGCGCGGGGCCGCGTGCACCGTAGTCGAGGAAGGGCGTGCGCGACATGCTCTCGTCGCCCCCCGCCACGGCGACGTCGATGCCGCCCCAGCGCAGCTCCTGCGCGGCCGACCAGATCGCCTGCAGGCCCGAGCCGCACAGGCGGTTGACGGTGAAGGCGGGAACCCGCGTCGGCAGTCCCGCGGCGAGCGCGACGCGGCGGGCGTTGTACGCGTCGGGGCCGTTCTGGGCGATGCAGCCCATGACGACCTCGTCGACGTCGGCGCCCGCAACCCCGGCGCGGCGCAGGGCCTCGGTCACCGCCACCGCACCGAGCTCATACGCGTCGACGCTCGACAGCGCACCCCCGAACGAACCGATGGGCGTCCGGGCCCCCGCGACCAGGACGATCCGCGGCTGGGAACCTCCGGCAGCGGGGCCTGTCGAAGCCCCCGCGAGCCCGCGATCTGCGGCCGACATCAGCCCGCCGCCTCCTCGGGGCGCTCCTGGGCCTCGACGTCCGCGGCATCGGGAACATACCCCTCGACGTGGCGCTCATCGGGTCCGGCATAGGCCGACAGCGGGCGGATGAGGGCGTTGGCCCCCTGCTGCTCGCGGATGTGCGCCGTCCACCCGGTCACCCGCGCGGCGACGAACAGCGGCGTGAAGGTGAGGGTGTCGAAGCCCATCAGGTCGTAGGCGGGCCCCGAGGGGTAGTCGAGGTTGGGGTAGATGCCTTTGCGCTCGACGAACTGCGACTCGAGGGCGTCGTACAGCGCCGCCACCTCGGGACGGTCGTAGTGCGCGACCAGGGTGTCGAGGGCGGCCTTCATGGTGGGTACGCGCGAGTCTCCGCGCTTGTAGACGCGGTGGCCGAAGCCCATGATCTTGCGCTTGTCGGCGAGGGCGGCGTCGAGCCAGGGCCCGACGTTCTCGGCCGACCCAATCTCGGTAAACACATGCAGCACGGCCTCGTTCGCCCCGCCGTGCAGCGGGCCCTTGAGCGCGCCGATCGCACCGACGACCGCCGAGTACAGGTCGCTGAGCGTCGAGGCGATGACGCGTGCGGTGAAGGTCGAGGCGTTGAACGAGTGCTCGGCGTACAGCGTCATGGAGCGGTTGAACGCGTCGACGACGACGGGGTCGCCCTCCTCGCCGAACGTCATCCACAGGAAGTTCGCCGCGTAGTCCAGGTCGTCCCGGGGCTCGACGAGCTGCTCGCCGCGGCGGCGGCGCTGACCGTACGCGACCACGGCGGGCAACTGCGCCCACAGGCGCACGGAGCGCTCGAGGTTCTCTTCGGGGGTGCCCACGGCATCCATCACGTTCGAGATCCCGGCGGTCTCGCGCGCGCCGATCACGCTGACCGCGGTGCGCACCTCGTCCATCGGGTGGGCGGAGGTCGGCAGCAGGTCGATCGCGGCGCGGACGTCATCGCTCAGCGCCCGATGCCGACGCTCGGTGGTGCGCAGGGCGGCGAGCTGGGCGGCATCCGGGAGCTCTCCGTTCCACAGCAGGTAGGCGACCGCCTCGAACGGCTGCGTCGCGGCGAGCTCCTGCACCGGATAGCCGCGATACAGCAGGCTGTTGGTGTCGGGGTTGACCTTGCTGATGGCGGTCTCGTCGACCGTGACGCCGGCGAGGCCCTTCTTGATGTCGGTCATCGTCTCTCCCTCGAGTCGTGCGTGATGTTCATGCTGCCGGATGCGCCGCTGCGGCGAGCGGACCTCGTCCCCCTTCTGGTCGGCCGGGGGCCGTCCAGACCGCCGCAAGTGGGACACGGCGGGCGGGTCGGACCTCAGCGTTCGACGGTGAAGTCGAACACGTCGGCGTCGAAGCGGGTGTAGCCCTCGTAGTCGATCAGGTCGTACAGGTCGGCGCGGTGCTGCATCTCGCCGAGCCGGTCGCGCAGGTGGCCCTTGGATGCCAGGGCGTCCAGGCCCCGACCCGCGGCGCCCATCGCCAGGCGCAGCAGCGACACGGGCCAGATGACGAGGTTCACGCCGGCGTCCTGCAGCTGTCGCGTCGAGAACAGCTCGGACTTGCCGAACTCGGTCATGTTCGCCAGGATCGGCACGTCCAGCGCCGAGCGCATCGCCTCGAACTCCCCCAGGTCGCGCATCGCCTCGGGGAAGATCGCGTCGGCGCCGGCGTCGACCAGGGCCTTCGCGCGGTCGATCGCGGCATCCAGCCCCTCCACGGCCCGCACGTCGGTGCGGGCCATGATGAGGAAGTCCGGGTCGCGACGGGCGTCGACGGCCGCGCGGATGCGCTTGATCGCGGTGTCGGCGTCCACGACGCTCTTGCCGTCGAGGTGGCCGCACCGCTTCGGGTTGACCTGGTCCTCGATGTGGGTCCCGGAGAGGCCGGCGTCTTCGAGCGTCTGGATCGTGCGCGCGACGTTCATCGGCTCGCCGAACCCGGTGTCGGCGTCGATGATGGCGGGCAGCTCCGTCATGCGGGCGATCTGCTGGCCGCGGCCGGCGACCTCGGTGAGCGTGGTGAGGCCGATGTCGGGCAGGCCCAGGTCGGCAGAGATCACGGCACCCGAGATGTAGACGCCGTCGAAGCCCTCGCGCTCGATGAGCCGAGCCGACAGCGGGTTGAAGGCCCCCGGCATCCGCACGAGATCACCGGATGCCAGCTTCTCGCGCAGCGCGCGACGCTTGTGCTGCGGGGTGTTCTGGGCGTAGAGCATCAGCTGTCTCCCCTCGCGTGTGCAGAACTCCTGAAAAATCGTGCGGCGGCAGACTGAGGACCCCGGAACCGCGCGAGGCGCGTCCCCTGGGCCGGCATGCGTTCCGGAGTTGTGGGCGCCCGCAGCATCAGAACAGCCCCTTCGGCGCGGGGGCGAGCGCCAGCACACCGGGCTTCGCGACGATCGTGAGCTGCATGACCTCGGCGGGGGTCAGCTCGGGCAGGCGCTGCACCAGCTCGAGGAAGCGCTCGACCTCTTCGGGCAGCAGCACGGGCTCGGCCAGGATGCGGAATTTGCGCACGTAGTCCTCGCGGGCGAACGGCCGCGCGCCGAGCGGGTGGGCGTCGGCGACGGCGATCTCGTCCTCGACGGTGGAGCCGTCGGCGAGGGTGATGACCACCCGGCCGCCGAAGGCCTTCTCGTCGGGGTCCTCGGAGTGGTAGCGGCGGGTCCACTCGGCATCTTCGGCCGTGGTGATCTTGTGCCACAGCGCGACGGTGTCCTCCCGGCCCGCGCGCTCCGGGGCGTAGGAGTCGACGTGGTGCCACGCGCCGTCCTGCAGCGCGACGGCGAAGATGTACGGAATCGAGTGGTCGAGCGTCTCGCGCGAGGCGGTCGGGTCGTACTTCTGCGGGTCGTTCGCCCCCGAGCCGATCACGTAGTGCGTGTGGTGGCTGGTGTGCAGGACGATGGATGCCACGGTGCCCGGGTCGCGCAGCTCGGGCCGCTCGGTGCCCAGGCGCCGGGCCAGGTCGATCCACGCCTGTGCCTGGTATTCGGCCGAGTGCTCCTTGGTGTACGAGTCGAGGATGGCGCGCTTGCTCTCGCCCTCGCCGGGCAGGGGCACGTCGTACGAGGCGTCGGGGCCGTCGAGCAGCCAGGCGATCACGCCGTCCTCTCCCTCGTAGATCGGCGACGGGCTGGTCTCGCCGCGCATCGCGCGATCGACGGCCTCGATCGCCATCTTGCCGGCGAAGGCGGGGGCGTGCGCCTTCCACGTCGAGATCTCGCCCTTGCGGGACTGGCGGGTCGCGGTCGTGGTGTGAAGGGCCTGGCCGATGGCCTGGTAGATGGTCTGCTGGTCCAGATCGAGCAGGGTGCCGATGCCGGCGGCCGCGGCGGGCCCGAGGTGGGCGACATGGTCGATCTTGTGCCTGTGCAGCGAGATCGCGCGCACCAGGTCGATCTGGATCTCGTACGCCGTGGCCAGCGCGCGCACCACTGCGGCGCCGTCGCGGCCCGTGTGCTGGGCGACCGCGAGCACGGGCGGGATGTTGTCGCCCGGGTGGGAGTAGTCGGCCGCGAGGAAGGTGTCGTGGTAGTCGAGCTCGCGCACCGCCACGCCGTTGGCCCACGCCGCCCACTCGGGGCTCGAGCGGCGCTCGAGCGCGCATCCGAACACCGTCGCGCCCGGTCCGCCGATCGACACCGCGTGGTCCAGCGCCTGCTGGCGCGCGGCGCTGACGGGCTGGCGGGTGAGGGATGCCGCGGCGACGGCGGCATTGTCGATCAGACGGTTCACGATCATGTCGACCACGTCGTCGTCGACGGCGACCGGGTCGACCGCGACGCGCGAAAGGGCCCAGGCGAGCTGCCCCTCGCGAGCCAGGTTCTCGTCGCTGCGGTGCACGCGCACGTGATGGGTGATCGTCATGAGGGGTCCTCCGTGAGGGCTTCGAGGATGGTGGTGAGGGCGTTGTGCAGGTGCACGTGGGTGGCGTGCGCGGCGAGTTCGGGGTCGCCGCCGCCGATCGCGCGAGCGATCAGTTCATGTTCTCGCGCCGAGGCGGAGAGCCGCCGGGGGTTGTCGCGGGCCATGCGCCGCACCCGCACGAGGTGGGTGCGGACGCTGCGCAGGGCCGCCGAGAGGTAGGTGTTGTCGACGGCGGTGTCGATCGCCGCGTCGAAGCGCCCGATGAGGCAGTAGTACGCGTCGGCGTCGGCGGTGTCCACGCCGAGGAACTCGTCTGCCAGTTCTGCGAACACGTGCCGGTCACCGCGTCGCGCGGCCAGGTGGGCCGCCGCGGCCTCCAGGGCGCGGCGCAGCTCGAACAGCGCGCGGATGTCGTCGGCGTCGATACCGGCGACCACCGTCACCCGCGGCGACGCCTGGGCGACGAGCCCGTCGGAGCTGAGTCGGCGCAGAGCCTCGCGCAGCGGCGTGCGGCTGACGCCGAGCCGCGAGGACTGTTCGACCTCGCCGAGGACCGTCCCGGGAGCGAGAGCGCCGGTCTGGATCTCGTCGAGCAGGGTCGCGTACGCGCGTTCACCGGCTCGCATCGCCCACCTCCTCGTCGTGTATACATTACGCCCATATCAGGGCCCGCGCGGCGTCATTGGACCCCCGTTCGTATACAGCGGCGGCCTCTTGAGGCCTCGAAGGCGCGGGCGTATCGTCTCGCCATGAGTACCGTCATCCGCGCGGACGGCCTGCGCAAGAGATACGGCCGCACGGTCGCGCTGGACGGCCTCGATCTGGAGGTCGCGTCCGGCGAGATCCACGGATTCCTGGGGCCCAACGGAGCCGGGAAGTCCACGACGCTGCGGATCCTGCTGGGGCTCGCCCGCGCCGACGAAGGCACCGCCGACGTGCTCGGCGCCGATCCCTGGCGCGACGCGGCCGCGGTGCACCGGCGCATCGGCTCCGTGCCCGGCGACGTGACGCTGTGGCCCAACCTTACGGGCGGGGAGACGATCGACCTGCTCTCCCACCTGCGCGGCTCCGGCCGCTCCGCCACCTACCGCCGCGAACGGGAGCGGCTCCTGCACGCCTTCGCGCTCGATCCGCGGCTGAAGGGCCGCGCCTACTCCAAGGGCAACCGCCAGAAGGTCGCCCTCGTCGCCGCCTTCGCATCGCCCGCCGACCTGTTGCTGCTGGACGAACCCACCAGCGGCCTCGACCCCCTCATGGAGAGGGTGTTCCAGCAGGAACTTCGTCGCGTGCGCGAGCGCGGCACCGCCGTGCTGCTGTCCAGCCACATCCTGTCCGAGGTGGAACAGCTGTGCGACCGGGTGAGTCTGGTGCGCGCGGGACGCGTCGTCGAGACCGGCACCCTCGCCGACCTCCGCCACCTCACGCGCACCCAGGTCTCGTTCGCCGACACCGGAGCGCTCCTGCCCGCCCTCCCCTCGGCCCACGGCCTCGAACGCGACCACGGCCGCGTGCGGTTCACCGTCGACAGCGAGAAGGTTGCATCCGTCCTGCCCGCGCTCGCCGCCGCGCGCGTGACCTCCCTGCGCGTGGAACCGCCCACGCTGGAGGAGCTGTTCCTGCGCCGATACGGCGAGCGCATCGACGGGGGCGACGCGACATGACCGACCTGGTCCCGCTCCTGCACGCGCGCCTGCGCCGCGACGCCGTCCAGCTCGGGCTGTGGATCCTGGCAGCGCTGGCACTGGCGGCCGCGACCGTCGCGGGGGTGCGCGGGCAGTTCCCCACGACCGAGGATCGCGCGGGTCTCCTCGCCGCTGCGATCGCCAATCCCGTCATCCTGCTCCTGCGAGGTCTCCCGTCGGGCACCGACGAAGCGGCGTTCGCGGCCTTCCTCATCGCGCCGTTCCTTCTGCTGCTGGCCGCCCTGATGAGCACGTTCCTCGCCGTCCGGCACACGCGGGCAGAGGAGGAGTCCGGTCGCGCCGACCTCATCGCCGCGACGCCGGCGGGCCGCAGCTCGCCCTTCGCCGCGACCGTGGTCCATGGGATCGCAGCCGACCTCGTGCTCGGGGGGCTGGTCGCCCTCACCTTCGTCGGGCTCGGTTACCCGGTGCAGGGCAGCGTTCTGCTGGGCCTGGCGACGACGGCGACGGGCGTCGTCTTCTTGGGCGTCACCCTGCTGGGCGCGCAGATGGTGCGCACCTCCCGCGCCGCGAACGCGATCGGAGTCTGGGCGACGCTGATCGGGCTGCTCGCGTGCGGACTGGGCAACGCTCTGGGCACGCCGAGCGAAGACCTGCAGCGCATGCGCAGCGCCCCTCTCGCGTGGGTCTCGCCCTTCGGCTGGGGCGAGAACGTCCGCCCGTTCGACGCCGACGACGCGCGGCCGCTGCTGCTCTCGTTCGCGCTGGCCGTGCTCTGCATCTCGGTCGCCGCCGTGTTGCAGCACTCACGCGACCTGGGGGCGTCGCTCCTTCCCGCACCGAGGGGGCCTGCGCGCGCGGGACGACTGTTGTCGGGGCCGATCGGACTCGCCTGGCGAGGGGGACGCGGCGCCATCGCGGGATGGGTCGTCGGCGGGCTCCTCGTGGGGCTGCTCTCGACGCGCCTGTCGTCCGTCATCGCGCAGGTCGGCGACACCGTCCCGTCGGTGCAGGCGCTGCTGCAGACACTCGCGGCGCGGGGGTCGCTCGCCCAGGGCGCGATCGAGGTGTTCTTCACCCTCGCCGGGATCCTCGCCGCCTGCGCGGGCGTGCAGATGCTCGTCCGACTCCGCCGCGACGAAGCCGACGGGCTCGCAGAGCCGGTCCTCGCCGCGGGAGGGGGACGCGCGCGGTGGCTGGGTGCGGGCGTCGTCGTGAGCGTGGCCGCGATCGTCGGCGTCCTCGGCGCGGCGGTGGGGGGCGCGGCCGCAGGTCTTCTGACCACCGACGACCCGGACCCCTCGCTGCTGCGCGACGCCGTCGTGAGCGCGGCGGGACAGGCCGAGGCGGCCGCCGTGATCGCCGCCCTCACGGCGCTCGCCGTCGTCCTCATCCCCCGGCCCGCGGCCCTGCTCGGCTGGGTGATCGTGGGGGCGGCTGCCATCGTCGGTCTGTTCGGCCCGCTGTTCGGAGTGCCGGATGCCGTGGTCCGGGCCTCACCGCTGGCATCCGTCCCCGTGGTCAGCGGCGACACCGTCGACCCGCGCGGGGCGATCGCCTGGGCCGTCGCGGTGGTCGCGCTCGGGGTGGTGGCGTTCGTCGGCGTCCGTCGCCGCGAGCTCGTCGCGGACCGTTAACATGCGGGCCGTCCGCGCCGCACCGCCGGAGCGGGACGCCCCGGGCGAACACGATCAGCCGCGGCCCCACGACTCCAACGTCGGCGAGACGGATGCCAGCGTCGTCACCGCCGCCTCGCGGTCGGCGCGCGCGAGAGTGAGGCCGGCCACGACGAGCGACGCACAGACCGCGGCGAGCGCGTCGACGGCATCCCCCGCCAGATCGCGACGACGGTCGGCGACGGCGGAACGGATCGCCGCCCGCATCTCGGCGGCGTAGTCCGAGACGAGGGTGCGCACCTCGGCGTCCTCGGTGGCCAGCGGCGACGAGCCGGCGTTCAGCAGCAGGCAGCCCAGTCGCGCGCGGGGGGCATCGGCCGCGATGGCGTCGCTCATCTCGGCGACGTAGGCCTCGAGCGCACCGGGGTCTCCCCCGCCCAACGGCCGCAGGCGCGTACGGACCACGTCGTCGAGATACGCCGAGAGCACCGCGTCGAACAGGCCGCGCTTGCTGCCGAACGCGTGGTAGATGCTCGAACGGGTCAGGCCCGTCGCCTCTTCGAGCTCGGCGATGCCCGCTTCGGCGTACCCGCGCTGCCAGAAGACGTCGCGCGCGGCGCCGACGACGGCGGCGCGGTCGAAGCTCGGCGTCCTGCCCATGGTGTCTCCCTGCGTGTCGTGTGGGTGCTCCGCCCACCGGGTCTGGTTGGGGCTGGGCGAGGTGGCCGCGCCGTCGTGGGACCGACGGCGCGCCCCACGGGTGGACCGCCACCGCGTCCTCCCGTTGGACGAACGCCGCGCCCCACGGGAGGACTATCACCGCGTCCCACCGTGGGAGCGACGCCGCGCCCCACCGTGACACCGGGGCACGTGCGTCTCGCCCGGCCGAGGCGCCTGGGCCCGCTGGACCCACCGGGCCCGTTCGACCCACCGGGCCCCTGTTGCGTCTGTCGCGTCGGGGTCTATATTAGACCGGTCGTCACAAAATAACCACCGGAGGAATTCATGCGCGCAGTCATCCACCACCAGTTCGGCGAGCCCGCCGACGTCCTCGGCGTCGAAGAGGTCGAGACCCCGACCCCCGGCCCCGGCGAGGTGCGCCTGCGCGTGCTGCTCTCCCCCCTCCACAACCACGACCTGTGGACCATCCGCGGCACCTACGGCTTCACCCCCGAGCTGCCCGCCCGCGCCGGTACCGAAGCCGTCGGCGTCGTCGAAGAACTCGGCGAGGGCGTCGAGAACCTCTCCGTCGGGCAACGCGTCGCCACCGGCGGCACCTTCGGGGTCTGGGCCGAGCAGGTCGTCGCGAAGGCCGCGGGCCTCATCCCCGTCGCCGACGGTCTGAGCGACGAGGTCGCCTCGCAGCTCGTCTCGATGCCCTTCAGCGCGATCAGCCTGCTGCATTCGCTCGACCTGAAGGCCGGTGACTGGATCGTGCAGAACACCGCCAACGGCGCCGTGGGACGCATGGTCGCGCAGATCGCGAAGGCCCGCGGCATCCACGTCATCGGACTCGTCCGCCGTCAGAGCGCTGTCGCCGAGCTCGCCGAACAGGGCATCGACAACATCGTGTCGACCGACGCCGAGGGCTGGCGCGACACCGCCCTCGCCCTCGCCGACGGTGCGCGCATCGTCGCCGGCGTCGACTCGGTGGGCGGCTCGGCCAGCGACGACGTGCTGTCGCTGCTGAGCGAGAACGGCACGCTGGTGATCTTCGGGTCGATGGGTGCGGGAAAGCTTGAGCTCTCGGCCGGCGACATCATCTTCCGTCAGGCCACCGTCAAGGGCTTCTGGGGCAGCGTCGTCAGCAAGACCATGGATGCCGAGACCCGCGGCGCCCTCTTCGCCGAACTGTCGCGCTACCTCGCGGACGGCACGCTGACCCTCCCGGTCGCGGCGACCTTCGCGCTCGAGGACGCCCGCGAGGCCGCGCGCGCGAGCGACTCCCCGCGCGTCGGCAAGGTGCTGCTGCGCCCGTGACCTGAACCGCCGGCGCGGCCCGCCCGCTCCGCACCGCCCGCTCGCCCCTCCCGCCCGCTCCGCCCCGCCCGCTCGCCCCTCCCGCCCGCTCGGCCCTCCCGCTCCGTCCCTCCCGCCCGCTCGGCCCTCCCGCGCCGTCCCTCCCCGCCCGCTCGGCCCTCCCGCTCCGTTGAGTGTCCACGACGCGCCGCATCCCCGTCCCGCGGGACGGCGTGTCCTGGACACTCAACGGCGTTGAGGGGGCGCGGGGGCGGTGGGGGGGTGGGGCGTTGGGGGGGGTGGGGCGTTGGGGGGCGCGGGGCGGCGCGGGGGCGGGGGCGTTGAGGGGGCGCGGAGGCGTTGAGGGGGCGGGTCAGGGGGCGGACAGACCCGCGAGCGCCCTCTCGAGCGCGTCGAGTGCGGGGCGCTGGCCCTTCACGAGCGCGGTGCGCGCGGCATCAAGGTCCATCCACTCCGCGCGGTCGACCTCCGGGAACGACTGCATCCGGCCCGACCGTGGCGGCCAGGCCATCTCGAAGGTTCCGAAGGTGAAGTCGGAGGCCGTGAACCCCGCTCCGTCACCGACGAAGACGACCACCTTCTTACCCGACGAGTACGCGAAGGTGCCGAGCTCGGCCCAGGCGACGTCCGGAGCGTCGACGCCGAGCTCCTCGCGGAACTCCCGGCGGGCGGCATCCCGCGCCCCCTCGGTCTCGGGGTCGAACTCGCCCTTGGGGATGGACCAGGCGCCGGCGTCCTTCTTGCCCCAGAACGGCCCGCCCATGTGCGCGACGAAGACCTGCGGCGCCGGCGTCAGCCGGTACAGCAGCAGCCCCGCGCTCCAGACGACCATCAGGCCACGGTCGCGGGAACCCGGTTCGCCTCGTCGGCGATGATGTCGGCGCGCTTGCGGAATGTGCGGGCCGATACCCGGTCCAGGGCGACCTGACCGCGCATCTTCTCGGCCTTCTCGTACAGCGAGGGGCCGCCGAAACCGGTCAGCACCTTCACCAGCACCGGCAGCAGCTCGATCATGAAGAACAGCGCGGCGATCAGGTAGTGCGCCCAGCGCAGCACGGGCTCGCGGTCCGACAGGCGCTCCAGCGCCGTGATCTGGCTGAGCAGACCCACCGCGCCGGCGTTGCCGTCGGCGACCGACGAGACGCGTGCGTTGTAGGCCGCGAGCGCCGATTCGTACTGCGCCCGGGCCGCGGGCAGCTGATCCTCGGCCTGCTGCTTGTTGGCATCGGCGGAGGATGCCGCGGCAGCGGCCCCCGCGCTGTTGGCCGAGGCGAGGGTCGACTGCGCCTGCTGCAGCTGCGTCGACAGCGAGTCGTAGGCCGACTGCGCCTGCTGCAGCTGCGCTTGGGCGGCGTCGGAACTCGCGCCGTCGCCGGCGATGCCGGTGCAGCCGGGGACGGTTCCGGCGCCCTGACCGGTCAGCTCGCACTGGTAGACCGCGCGCGCCTGGTCGATGACCGTCTGCTGCGCGGCGAGCTGCTGCGTGAGCTGGTCCACCGACTGCTGGGCCGCCGCCGCCTCGGCCGAGGTCGACGAGGTCCCCGCGACGATGCCCGTGGCGGCCTGGTTCTCGAGCGCCGACACCTGGGCGGTGGCGGCGTCGAGGGCCTGCTTCTCGGGACCGCTGGTCACGGCATCCTGGTCGGTCAACGCCTGGGTGACGTTGGTGGAGTTGACCTCGCGGTTGATGTCGTTCTGGAAGATCTGCAGCACGAGGGGCTCGGCCACCACGATGCCGATCAGGGCGGCCATGACCACGCGCGGGAAAGCCAGCCCCAGCAGACGGAAGATGTTCTTGGTCGAGCGCATCGTCGAGGTGAGGAAGCGGTCGAGGTTGAAGATGATGAGGCCCCACACGATCGCCAGGGGGATGGCGAGCAGGATGCTGACGCGCACGCCGGTGAGCAGGGCGAACATCATCGACAGTGCCGAGACGAGCGCGGTCCCGGCGAGCACGAGGAACATCTGCACGAAACGGGGCACCTCTTCGGGCACCTCGTCGAGGACGTCGTTGTCGGCTCCGCCCAGAACGGCCATGCGGCGGATGAGCGAGAGCTTGGGCCGGCGGGGGTCCGACCGGCGCAGGCGCGGCGGGCGGGGGTCGGCCAGGACGGGGACGGATGCCACAGCGGGAGCGGCGAGCGGCTGCTCGGGCTGCGGCGGGGTGTCGTCGGCGCGGGCCTCGCGGTCGATCACGACGGTGTCGTGCTCGTCCGCGGGGTCGGCGCGGGGGTCGTCTTCGCGGGCGGTGTCACCGCGGGGGTTGTCGACGAACGGGTCGTCGACGAACGGGTCGAGCGGCTCGCCGTCGGCGGGCGGCGCGCCCCACGGCTCGGACGTGCCGTCGTGGCGGTCGGGCGCGTCCGGCGGGGTCGGTGCTGACGCGTCGGTGTCGGACGCGTCGCGCTCGGCGAGGAACTCGTCGAGGTAGCGCTCGCGTTCCTGCTCCGTCGTGAACTCGATTCGACCGTCGGAACCGAAACGGCCGGGTCGGTGAGCGGAAAAGGACATCCGCACAGGGTACGACGCGTTTCCTGCCGACTCCTGAGCGAGGCCTGAGGCCCGGCTGGGGCCGGCGCCCGGCGCGGGGCCGTGAGGAGGGTGCCGTGCTGGCGCCGCCGACGCGCGAGATCACGCGATTCGCGCGAGAGCACACCCCCTTGCGTGTGACCTCGCCCACATCACGCGATCTCGCGCGCGGCACCCCGCCCTGGTCCGACGAACGCCCCGGCGCACGACAGCGGGCCGGGGCGCGAACGCCCGGCCCGCTGAACGGACCGCGTCAGACCAGGCGCGTCTTCGGCGACACCTCGTAGGTGTTCTCGGCATCGGCGAACACCGCGTCACCCAGAGCGGTGTCGATCGCGGCGAGCGCCTCGGCATCCAGGGTCACTCCCGACGCCTTGACCGTGTCGTGCAACTGCTCGGGACGCGATGCCCCCACGAGCGCCGCGGCGACATTGGGGTTCTGCAGCACCCAGGCGATCGCGAGCTGGGGCATGGTGAGCCCGGCCCCGTCGGCGATGGGCTTGAGGCGCTGCACCGCTTCGAGGGTGTCGTCGGTGAGGAAGCGCTTGATGAAGTTGGCGCCGCTCTTCTCGTCGGTGGCGCGCGAGCCCTCGGGCACGGGCTGGCCGGGCACGTACTTGCCGCTCAGCACACCCTGCGCCATGGGCGACCAGACGATCTGCGAGATACCCAGCTCTTCGCTGGCGGGCACGACCTTGCCCTCGATCACGCGCCACAGCATGGAGTACTGCGGCTGGTTCGAGATGAGCTGGATGCCGAGCTGCGTCGCCAGCGCGTGCCCTTCGCGCAGCTGTTCGGCGGTCCACTCGGACACGCCGATGTACAGTGCCTTGCCCTGCCGCACCACGTCGGCGAAGGCCTGGAAGGTCTCTTCGAGCGGGGTCTCGTAGTCGAAGCGGTGCGCCTGGTAGAGGTCGACGTAGTCGGTGCCGAGGCGCTTCAGCGACCCGTTGATGGAGTCCATGATGTGCTTGCGGCTGAGCCCGGTGTCGTTGGGGCCGCCGGGACCGGTCGGGAAGTACACCTTGGTGAAGATCTCGAGCGACTCGCGCCGCTGACCCTCGAGAGCCGTGCCGAGCACCGTCTCGGCCGCCGTGTTGGCGTACGTGTCGGCCGTGTCGAACGTGGTGATGCCCGCGTCGAGGGCGGCGTGCACCGTGGCGATCGCCGCGTCGTCGCCGACCTGCGAGCCGTGGGTCACCCAGTTGCCGAGGGTGATCTCCGAGATCTTGAATCCGCTGTTTCCGAGATAGCGATAAGCAACCATCCCTCCACGCTAGCCCCGGCCTCCGACATCGGGGCCGCGGCATCCATCCCCACCGATAAACGCGATCCGTGCCGAGAAACGCGGAGAGAGGGCGTTTCTCGGCACCGGGAGCGTTTATCGAGCGGGGGGCGGGCCGAGCCCCCCGGGGGGGCGAGCGCGGGGCGACCGCGGGGCGACCGGGGCCGCGGCATCCCTCCCTCCCTCGAAAAACGCGATCCGTGTCGAGAAACGCGCAGAGGACGCGTTTCTCGACACCGGGAGCGTTTATCGAGCGGTGAGACGGGCGGAGCGCGGGCCGGGCGGAGCGCGGGGCGGGCGGGGCGCGGGACGGGCGGCGCGGGCGGGGGCGGGGGGCCGGTGGGCGCCTCACGCGTCCTTACGGATCCAGCGGAACGTCGCGCGAACCACCGCGAGACCGACCACGAGCCAGAGCAGCGTCACGAGCAGGATGAGCGGGTGATCCCACGACCCCGACGGCTCGCCCGCGGCGAAGCTCTCGGGAAGGAACACCGAGCGGAAGCCCTGGGCGAGCCACTTGAGCGGGAAGACGCTCGCGACGTTCTGCAGCCACTCGGGCAGTGCCGCGAAGTTGATGTACACGCCCGAGATGAACTGCAGCAGCAGGACGATGGGGATGACGACGCCCGTCGCACTGCGACCGGTGCGCGGGAGTGCGGACAGGCCGATGCCGAGGATCGCGCAGGTCGTGACCCCCAGCAGGAACACCCACGCGAACGTCAGCCAGCGTTCGGGGTCGGTGGGCAGGGGCACGCCGAAGAACACCGCCGCCACGACGATGAGCAGCACCGACTGCAGCAGGCCGGTGACCAGCACCTGTCCGAGCTTGCCGATGAAGTACGACACCGGGCTCAGCGGGGTGCCGCCCAGGCGCTTGAGGGTGCCGTCACTGCGTTCCATCGCGATGTCGATCGACATGTTCTGCAGCCCCGACAGCAGCACGCCCGCGGCGAGCATCGCCGGCAGGTAGAACTGCGCGGCATCCACCTCTTCTCCGGGAGGACCGAAGGTCTGGGCGTCGAAGGCGACGGCGAAGATGAGCAGGATCATCACGGGGAACAGGAACGTGAAGAACACCGAGTCGCCCTGACGGAAGTACGAGCGCACCTCGAAGGCGATGCGGGCCGCCCCCAGCCGCAGCACCCGGCTCACGCGAGTCCCCCGGCCGCGGCGGTGCGGCGGGCCTCGTCGCCGAGGAACGACAGGTAGACGTCCTCGAGATTCGGACGCACGACCTCGAGACGATCCGGTTCGCCCAGCCGTGCGTGCAGCTCAGCGACCGCCCGGCCGGGGTCCGGGGTGCGCTCCTCGCGCACGACGCCGTCCTCGCGCCACCGCACGACCGGCACGCGCGCGTCGGGGCCGCCGAGGTCGTCGATCCGACCGACGGATGCCATCTGCCCGCCGACGATGATCGCCGCGCGTTCCGCCAACTCGGCGGCTTCGTCGAGGTAGTGCGTGGTCAGCAGGATCGTCGTCCCCTCGTCCTGCAGGCCGCGGATGAGCTCCCAGAAATGGCGACGGACCTCGGGGTCGAACCCCGTCGTCGGCTCGTCCAGGAAGAGCAGCTCGGGACGCCCGACGATGCCGAGGGCGACGTCGACACGGCGGCGCTGGCCGCCCGAGAGCTTGCGGACGCTCACCTTCGCCTTCTCGGTGAGTCCCACGGCCGCGATGGTCTCGTCGACGTCGCGCGGTCGCGGGTAGAACGACGCGAAGTGGGCGAGCAGCTCCCGGACGGTGGCGGTGGGCGCCTCGCCCGTGTTCTGCAGCACGATGCCCAGGCGCGCCTTCCAGTCCAGGCCGCCCCGGTGCGGATCGACACCGAGCACGCGGACGTCGCCGCTCGTGCGATCGCGGTATCCCTCGAGGATCTCGATGACGGTGCTCTTGCCTGCGCCGTTCGGACCGAGCAGGGCGAAGGTCTCGCCTCGCCCTATGTCGAACGACACGCCGCGCAGCGCCTCGAGCCCGCCCCGGTAGGTCTTCCGCAGGTTGTCGACGCGTACGACGGTTTCGCTCATGAGCCCAGTCTGGCGGCGCCGCGGGCGCCGCGGAACGGCTTACCGCAGCGGCATCCACATGCGTCGGCGGCCCGGCGAGGCAACGTGGGAGCGACCGCAAAGCTCCCTGGCAAAACCCTGACCGCTCCAAACCATCCCCCCACCTCGCCCCGGATGACCCCCGTGCGCTGACCCCCCGCCCTCTCTCCGCACCTCCCCCTTACCGCCCTCGAACCGTCCACGTGGACGCTGGAGGTTGTTTTGTCGTTCCCGCTGATCCCCCGGTCCGTCGCCGTCCCCGACCCGACGCCCGAACCGCTTCTCACGCCCGTCGCGCCCGCCCCCGGTCAGGGGTCGACCGGCGGGACCGACGTCCCCGTCCCCGCCCAGCCCGGAACCACCGTGTCGGGCGGCTTCCTGCCCGACTGGTCGATCGGCGAGTGGCTGGGCTACAGCGGGATCATCGTCCTCGCGCTCGCCTTGACGGTCGTCGCGACGACGACCCTGTGGTGGATGCTGCACGCGTGGCGATCCGCGGACGATCTGCGCGCGACGCAGTTCAGCTCCTCGCCCCGACCCGCGCGGCACCGGTTCACGCTGCTCGTACCCGGTCGGCACGAGGAAGAGGTGATGGGCCAGACGCTCGACCGTCTCGCGCAGCAGGACCACCCCGATTTCGAGATCATCGCCATCGTCGGACACGACGACCCCGGCACGGAGCTCGTCGTTCGGCAGGCCGCAGCACGGCATCCCGATCTCATCTCGGTCGTCGTCGACGACAGCGTGCCCAAGAACAAGCCGAAGGCGCTCAACCGCGCGCTGCAGGTCGCCACCGGCGACATCGTCGGCGTGTTCGACGCCGAGGACGAGGTGCACCCCGGTCTGCTCACGGTCGTGGACTCGAAGTTCCAGGAGACCGGCGCCGACGTCGTGCAGGGGGGTGTGCAGCTGATGAACTTCGAGACCAGCTGGTGGTCGCTGCGCAACGTCCTGGAGTACTACTTCTGGTTCCGCTCGCGGCTGCATTTCCACGCCCGATCGAAGTTCATCCCCCTCGGCGGCAACACCGTGTTCGTCACCCGGGACCGCCTGGAATGGTCGCGGGGCTGGGACGACCAATGCCTCGCCGAGGACTGCGAGCTGGGCGTGCGCCTGTCCAGCGACGGTGCGAAGGTCGTCGTGGCCTACAACCCCGAGTACGTCACCCGTGAAGAGACCCCGCCGACGCTGAAGTCGCTGTACAAGCAGCGCACGCGCTGGAACCAGGGCTTCCTCCAGGTGCTCGGCAAGGGCGAGTGGAAGGCCCTGCCGACGCTGCGCCAGCGCCTGTACGCCCGATACCTGCTCAACATGCCGTTCCTGCAGGCGGCGACCGGACTGCTCATCCCCATCTCGTTGGTGTTCATCCTCGTCGTGAAGGTTCCGACCCCGGTGGCGCTGCTGACGTTCCTGCCCCTCGTGCCCACGATCATCACCCTGGTCGCCGAGGCTGCAGGGCTGACCGAGTTCGGACGCGTCTACGACAAGAAGGTGCGCGTGCGCGACTACTTCCGTCTCGTCCTGGGTCTCGTGCCGTACCAGGTGTTCCTGGCGGCCGCTGCCGTCCGCAGCGTCGTGCGTCAGCTCCGCGGCGACGGCAGTTGGGAGAAGACCGAGCACACCGGCGCCCACCGCGACGCCGCACCCGCGGCCCCGGCCGCCGCGTCCGACCTCGTCGGCGCCGGCTCGGAGGTGACCCGATGACCTCGACCATCGACCGCGTCCCGACCGGGACGATCCCCGACGACACCGCGCGAGCGGGGCGGACCCGCCGGACCTCTCCCTGGCGGTCCCGCGTCGCCGACGCGCTGTGGCTGCTTCCGCCCCTCGTCCTCGGGCTGCTGGTCAACGCGCTGAACCTCGGCGGTTCTCCGCAGCGCATCGACGACGAAGGCACCTACACCGCGCAGGCGTGGAGCATCGGCAACCTCGGCGAGCTCACGCACTACACCTACTGGTACGACCACCCGCCGCTCGGGTGGATCCAGATCGCCGCATGGGCGGGTCTGACAGACGGGTGGGATCGGTACGACGTCGCGGTGATCGCCGCCCGTGAAGCGATGCTCGCCGCCACCGCGGTCGCCGCCGTCCTGCTGTGGTTCGTCGTGCGCCGCATCGCTTTCGCCCGGTTCACGGCATCCGCGGCGGTCGCGATGTTCCTGCTGTCGCCGCTCGCGGTGCAGTTCCACCGGCAGGTGTACCTCGACAACATCGCCACCGCGTGGCTGCTCGCCGCGCTGCTGCTGGCGATGAGCCGCCGCGCCCAGCTCGCCGGGTATATCGGCGCCGCGGCCGCATTCGGCATCGCCGTCCTCACGAAAGAGACGTACCTGCTCGCGCTGCCGCTGGTGGCGTGGTTCATGTGGCGCGGCGCGGACCGCACCACGCGCCGGTACACCCTGTCGGTCGCCTCGGCCGTGCTGGGGCTGATCGGCCTCGCCTACGTCGCCTTCGCCCTGGTCAAGGGCGAGGTCGCTCCCGCCCCCGGGCGCGTGAGCCTGTGGGACGGACTCGCGTTCCAGCTGTCCTCGCGCGAGGGCAGCGGATCGCTGTTCGACCCCGAGAGCCTCATGTCGCGCACCGTCGGACTGTGGTGGCAGCTCGATGCCGTGCTCATCGTCACGGCGCTCGCGGCCGCGGTCGCGGCGCTGTTCGTGCGTCGCCTGCGCCCCTGGGCGATCGCCCTGCTGGCCCTGACGGCGTTCATGTTCCGCGGCGGATACCTTCCCGTGCCGTACGTCATCATGCTGCTGCCGTTCGCGGCCGTCGTCGTCGCCGGAATGGGTCAGGTGGCCGTCGAGGCTCTGCGCTCCCACGGCGCCCTGCGGCGCATCGGGGGCGTCGCCACCGCCGTCGGACTCATCGTCGCCGTGCTGGCCGCGGGTCCGCTGTGGGCTGCGCAGCTGCGCGGGTTCCTGCTCGCCGACCTCGATCGTCCGCTGCGCGACGCCGAGGCGTGGATGTCGCAGAACGCCCCCGCTGACTCGCGCATGCTCGTGGACGACGCGATGTGGGTCGACCTGGTGCGCGCCGGCTTCGAGCGCGAGAAGGTCGTCTGGTACTACAAGGCCGACACCGACACCGACGTGCAGGAGCTCGCCCCCGACGGGTGGCGCGACTACGACTACGTCATCACGACGGACTCCATGCGCACCTTCCCGACCGACTTCCCGACCGTGCGCCAGGCGATCGAGAACAGCGCCGTCGTGGCGTCGTTCGGTGACGGCGCGCAGAAGGTCGACGTGCGCCTGGTCGACACCGCGCAGGCGGCGCTCGCGCAGGCCGCCGACGACGGCCTCTACGCCGCCCGATCGGTGGCCGGGCAGCAGGTGCTGCAGAACCCCGACGTCGGCGTCCCCGGCGAGGAGCAGGACCTGCTCACCTCGGGCGTCGTCGACGGACGCATCCTGCTGACCCTCGGCCAGCTCTCGTCGCAGGGCCGGATCGACGTGGCCGACATCACGCAGCTCGAGGGCGACCCCTCGGGCGTGCACCGTCAGCTCATCGTCAGCTCGTTCGCGGGTCAGGACGCCCGGGGGGATAACGCCGGGGCCGACGCCCTGCTGCGCTTCTACGAGTCGCTGACCGGCCCCCTGCGCCCGGTCTCGGTCGAACGCGGTGACGCGGGCGTGGTCATCACGTTCTCGCCCGACGAGCCGGTCGACCTGCTCCCCCGTCCCACCTCCTGATCCTCTCCTCCCCCCAACGAAAGGACCGCCATGTTCCGTTCCACCCCCTCCCGTCGTCCCGCTCGGCTCGCCGCGATCGGCGCCGCCGCTCTGCTCACCGCCGGGATCGGCGTCGCCACCGCCCCCGCCGCCTCCGCGGCCACCACCGCCCCCGGCGGCTGGGCGCGCGTGGCGCACCTCTCCCCCGACACGAAGTCGGTCGACGTGCAGCTGACGGCGCTCGCCGGCGGGGCCGTGGTGTACGAGCTCGACGACGTCGCCTACGGTGCGGTGAGCCCCTACATCCCCCTCGCCGACGGCACGTACGTCGTGTCGATGGTGCCCTCGGATGCCACCGACGGCACGCAGCCGGTCGTGCAGCAGTCGATCGACATCGCCGAGGGCGAGCCCCTCACTGTCGCCGCGTACGGCCGTAACGCCGATCTGAAGACCACGGTCTTCGAGGACGACCTCTCGGCCCCCGCCGCCGGCCAGGCGCGAGTGCGCGTCGTGCAGGCCTCGACGGTCGAGCCGACGGTGGACGTCGACACCGCCCAGGGGCGTCCGATCGCCCGCGACGTGCCCGCGGGCTCGGCGACGGACTACGCCGCGGTCCCGGCGGGTTCGTGGGACCTCGAGCTGACGGGAGCAGACGAGTCCGCGACCTCGGCCGTCGACCTGCCGGCGGGGTCGGTCTCGACCCTCTTCGTGCTCGATGACGCCCAGGGCGCGCTGACCGCGCAGACCATCACCGACTCGGCGACCCTCGCCGACATGCCGGTCGGCGGCATCCACACCGGTGGCGGCGGAACCGCCGCCGCCACGACCGCGCCCTCGGGTGCCGTTGCGGCGGGCGCCGGTGCGGCGGCGGTGGCGCTGGGCGCCGTCGCGCTGATCGCGGTGCGCCGACACCGCCGGGGCGAGGCGGGCGCGTGACGTTCGCACGTCGAGCGTCGACGGTCGGCGCGGTCGCGACCGTCGTCGCCCTGACGATGGCGGCGTGCAGCACCGCGACCGAGCCCGAACCGGACACCGCCGACGGCACCACCGCGACGGCCGAGGCCTTCCTCGACACTTACGTCGACGCCGGTCGCGTGGTGCGCACGGATCAGGGCGGCGACACCGTCAGCGAGGGGCAGGCGTACGGCCTGCTCCTCGCCGTGGCCGCCGACGACCCGTCGCGCTTCGACAGCATCTGGGACTGGACGACCGCGAACCTGCAGCGCGACGACGGTCTGCTGGCGTGGCAGTGGAAGGACGGCGCCGTCGTCGACGAGCAACCCGCCTCGGACGCCGACCTCGACGCGGCGCGCGCCCTGGTACTCGCGGGCGACGCCTTCGACCGCGACGACCTCCGCGAGCAGGGCGTGGCCCTGGGCGCGGCCGTCCTCGACGAGATGACGGCCGAGACCGCGCTCGGACGCATCCTGCTGCCGGGGCCGTGGGCGACGGCATCCCCCCACGCCTACAACCCCTCGTACGCGTCGCCGGCCGCGTTCGACGTGCTCTCGCGCGCGTCGGGCGACCCCCGGTGGGAGGAACTGGCCGCGGGCAGTCGAGCGGTGACGAGCGCCCTGATGGATGCCAACACCCTGCCGACCAACTGGGCCACGGTAGCCGACGACGGCGCCGTCGCGCTCGCGGGGTCGGCGGGCGGCGGGGGGGAGCCGGCGTACGGCTACGACGCCGCGCGCACGACCATCCGGTTCGCCGAGTCGTGCCGGGACGATGACCGCGCCCTCGCCGCGCGGGTGGCGGCGGTGCTGCCGGGCGGCGACGAGCTGCCCGCCGAGCTCGACGCGGGGGCGGGCGCCCTGACGTCGGATCGGCATCCGGTCGCGTACGCCGCGCGGGCGGCCGCGCTCGCCGCGAGCGGGCGCGACGACGAGGCGCGGGCCGACCTGCAGCGCATGGCCGACACCGCGGCATCCACCCCCACCTATTACGGTGCCGCGTGGACGGCGCTCGCGACGGCGATGCTCACCGACGACGTGCTCGACGGCTGCCCCGCGCTCGCGGGTGACGCGGCCACGGACGACGCGGCCACGGCCGGCGCGGCGGGTGCCGCGGCGACGACGGCACCGGGCGTCGGCGCGGCGAGCGGGTTCCAGGACCCGGTGGCCCCCGCGGCGGCCAACACAGCCGCGCCCGTCCACATCTCGATCCCGGCGATCGGGGTGGACTCGGACCTCATCGGGCTCGACCGCGGGGCCGACGGGTGGATCCAGTCCCCTCAGGACTACGACGCGGTCGGTTGGTACGAGAAGGGCGTCCTGCCCGGAGAGATCGGTCCCGCGGTCATCGCGGGCCACGTCGATTCCCCCACGGGTCCGGCGGTGTTCTACGACCTGCCGCGGCTGACGCCCGGCGACACGGTGTCGGTCCGCCGCGCGGACGGGTCGACCGCCGACTTCGTGGTGACCGGTCTGCAGACGGTCGAGAAGAACAGCTTCCCGACCGAATCGGTCTATGCGCCGACGCCGACGCCGCAGTTGCGGCTGGTCACGTGCGCCGGTGCGTGGGATCCGGCCAGCGGCCACTACGTCGACAATCTCGTCGTGACGGCCGTCGCCGTCTGACGGTCGCGCCGCGGGCGCGTGCGGGTGGTCCGCCACCCGCACGCGGGGATGCTCACGGACATCGTTCGCGAGCCGCCCGCAGCAGACGCTCGACGACCCGCGCGCGCACGTGCTGCACGCGGCCGCCAGGCGCTGACGACACCCGGCGGGCGCAGCGGCGCAGTGGGCGCTGGTCTCAACGGGCGCGCCGCGTGCGGCAGTCGCGCCCGACGCGCGGCGACTCAGTCCCGCTGCTCACCCAGGCGTTCGAGCACCCGACGGGACGCGTCCGACATCTCGGACGCGACGCCCAGCGAGCCCAGGTAGTCCACGACCGACTCCATCTCGTGCGCGCGGCGCACCGCGTGCTTGCGGCTGCCCGTCTCGTAGCGGTCCATCTTGGCCTCGGCGTCGCCCGACAGCTGCGCGGCGATCTGAGCGCGCACCCACGGCTCGCACCCCGCCGCGCGGCCGGCCTCGAGCGCCTCGATGACGATGGCGGCGAGGCTCTTCATCAGCACGCTGCGCAGCAGCTTGCGCGACGTCGCCGCCCCGGCCGGCCCCTCGATGACCTCGACGTCGGCGCCGAAGCGTCGCAGCACCTCGGCGACGTCGCCCGCGGCGGTCCCGCTGACGATCGTCTCGGTCGCGGCGCCCTTCGTCGGCACCGGCCCGAGGATGGCGACGTCGGCGAACCGCGCCCCGGCCTTCTCGACGAGCGCGGCGACGTCGACCATCACGTCGGGCGAGGCCGTGGTGAAGTCGGCGTAGACCGCGCCCGCGCGCAGGTGGGGGGCGGCGTCGGCAGCGATCCGCGCACTCAGAGCGGCGCCGGTGAGCACGATGACGAGGTCGCTCGCGGCCACCAGGTCGGCGAGCGACGCGGCGCGCTGCACCCCCTCGGGCGTCGGGGTCGGAGCGGGGTCGAACCCGCGCACCTCGTCGCCCGCCTCGACCGCGCCGCGCGCGTAGAGCGAGCCCGCCTCGCCGAGTCCGATGATGCCGATCACGCGCATGATGTTCCTTTCGAGATGCGCGGACCGAGACCCGCGCTAGCGACCGACGGCCGCTGCCGCCCGTCGGAGTTCCGGAGCCCAGTCGGGCAGGGTGTCGGGGTCGGTCGACTCGACCGGTCCCGAGGCGGAGAGGGAGGCGATGATCTCCCCCGCCGATGAGAAGACGGGCACGCTGATGGATGCGACCGCGGTGTCGCGTTCGGCCACCGAGACGTGGAATCCGTTGCGGCGGACGGCGGCGAGCTCGGCATCCAATCCCTCGGTCGAGACCGTGAGCCCGCCCGCGGTGAGCGTCTCGCCGAGGCCGCCGAGGATGCGCTCGACCTCGTCCGCAGGCAGGTGCGCGAGGATCGGCTTGCCCGCACCGAGGTGCAGGGCGAGCCGGCGGCCGAGCGGCAGCTGGTAGCGCAGGGGGTGCTGTCCGTCGACGCGGACGGCGAGGATGCGCTCGTCACCGCTGCGCACGTACAGCGAACTCGTGAGCCGGGTGGTCTCGGCGAGCTGCTGCAGGTGCGGCCGCGCCCGGTTGCTGAGCGCGTCGGTCGAGATGTACCCGTGCGCCATGCCGAGGGTCGCCACCCCCAGGCGGTACTCGCCGCCGCTGTTCGAGACCAGATCGCGTCGCTGCAGCACGCCGAGCAGGCGGAGCGTCGTGGCGGTCGAGAGTCCCGTCCCGCGGCCGAGGTCGACGAGTCGCAGCGGCCGGTCGGCGCGCTCGAGCAGCTCGAGCAGGTCGAGCGCGCGTTCGACGCTGCGGACCGTGGGCTGACCGGAGGTGTCTTCACGACTCGAGCTCATCCATCTAGTGTGTCGGATCACTCACGAGGCCAGGATGCCGCGACGCGTCTCGGCCTCGTCTTCGTTCTTGCGACGGGCGCGCTCCAGCACGGCCTCGGCCTCGGCGGCGGGGACGACGGCGAGGCCGTCGCGGTCACCGACCACGATGTCGCCCGGGCTGACGACGACCCCGCCGAGCGCGATGGGCACGCCCACGCGGAAGGGGCCGTTCTTGTACGGTCCGGCGGGGCTGCTCGAGCGCGCGAAGACGGGGAAGCCCATCTCTTCGAGGTCTCCCACGTCGCGCACCGCGCCGTCGACGACGAAGCCGATGCAGCCGACCTTGCGCAGGCGCTCGGCGATCAGCTCGCCGATGAGCGCGCGGTCGGTCACGCCGTGGCCGTTGACGACCAGCACCGCGCCGACGGGGACCTGCGAGATGGCCTCGTGGATGCCGGCGTTGTCGCCGCCGGCGACCTCGACGGTGAAGGCCGGGCCGGCGAGGGCGGCCCCGTTCCAGACCGCGTGGATGCCGGCATCCACGACACCCAGTCGGTCCATGGAGTCGCCGATGTTGGCGACGGGCAGGGCCGCGAGACCCTCCACGACCCGACGGTCGACCGTAGCGATAGCAGTCATGTCACTCATCCGTTCTCGAGGGCCGACGTCAGTCGGCGGGCTTCCATCCGTGGGCGTACGACAGCAGCAGGGTCCAGATGCCCAGGGCACCGCCGATCCCGAAGGCCCAGGGGTTGAGGGCGTCGGCGACGCCGGTGACGAAGGAACCGTTCCCGATCAGCAGGCCGGCGATCTGCAGCAGCACCAGCACGGTGCCGACGATGAGCATGGATGCCAGCAGCACCACGAACACGGGGGTCATCAGGGCGATCGCACGACGACGGGCGGGCCCGTGCGGCTTTTCGGCGGGGGTCTTGTCTTCAGACATGGTCTTCTCCGTTGAGGACGCGGGCTAGAACGACACCGGCAGCCAGCCGGGACCGATGAGGGCGGCGATGGCGAGGATCGGCAGCACGTACCAGACGATCAGGGGGACGAAGGTCCTCACCGGGTTCACCTGGGCGATACCGGTGGCGATGTAGATCGCCGACGCGCCGGGAGGAGAGGCCCCCTCGGTCGAGGCGGCGACGAGGACGACGCACGCGGCGAGGATCGGGTCGACGCCCGAGACCATCAGCACGCTGAAGCCGATGCCGCCGATCGTGGCGATCGTCGCGGTCGAGCTGAGCGGACCGGCGACCAGCACGACCATGACGGCGACGATGATCGACATGATCACGGGCGAGGCGTTCAGTCCGTTCAGCACCGACGAGAGCTGGTCGGCGAGGCCCAGCTCGGTGAGCACGGCGCCGCCGGCGAACGCGAAGACGAGCGTGGCGCCGATGTCGCGGTAGCGCGGGGCGGTCTTGGCGATGAAGTCGTACCAGGCGCGGCCGCCGCGGGGCAGTCCCTTCCAGCCCAGGATGACGGCGAAGATCATCAGCAGCACGGGGATCCACACGATCACGCTGACGGCATCCATCGTGTCTTCGCCCAGGGCGGCGACAAGGGCGTCGCCGGTGGGTCCGAGGGTCACGGCCACGGGGATGACGATGCCCAGGAACACCAGCAGCGAGGTCCAGCCCTGCCGGAACGAACGCCCGAAGGGCAGGATGTCGGCGGCGGCGACCCGGTCGATCTTGTGGCGGCGCACGAAGATGAAGATCACGATCAGGCGCCACAGCACGCACCAGCCGGCCGCGGCGAACATCGCCAGCAGCAACTTGTCGATCGTGACGTAGGGCGCGACGGTCGCGGTGCCGATGAGGATGAAGAACGACGCGCTCGGCGGGATGACGGTGCCGTTGCCCGCGTTTCCGGCGATCACGGTGGCCGAGACGTGCGCCGGCCAGTTCGAGCGCTTCATCCAGGGGATCGCGACGGAGCCCATGGTCGCGGCGTTCGCCGAACCCGAGTGCGCCACCGAGCCGAACAGGGCCGAGCCGACGGTCGCGACGTAGCCCGCGCCACCGCGCAGGCGACCGAGCATCGAATTGAGGATGTCGACCTGCTTGTCGATGACACCCGTGGATGCCAGGAGAAAGCCGATGAAGGTGAACGCCAGCGCGGCGAAGACGATCTCCTGCGTGAAGGCCGCTTCGAGGCCCACGGCCAGCAGCCGCAGGACGTCGGCGCCGCCGAACGCGCAGACCACGAGGAAGCCGACGACCATCGCCTCTCCGATGCCGCGCTTGACCAGCACGCTCCAGATGACGATCACGCCGATATAGGCGATCAGCGCCCAGACAGCCAAGCCCATAGTGCTCTCCATTGAGGTTGGGGGGGGTTCATCAGATGAACTAAACGTTCACTCAGTGAAACCGTAACCCGACTCCGGTCGGTCCGTCAACACACGACCACGTCTCCGTCGCCGGAAACGTCGAATGCCCCCGGCCGCTCGGGCCGGGGGCATTCGTGCGAGAGGGTTCAGCCGACGGGGGTCGCCTCGGCGGCCGCCTCGTCTTCTTCGGTGGCGACGAGCTGTCCGCACGCCCCGTCGATCTCTTTGCCACGGGTGTCGCGCAGGGTCGTCGGAATGCCCGCGTCATTGAGGCGGCGCACGAACTCGTTCTGCACGGGCACCTCGGATGCCGTCCAGATCGACCCCGGCGTCGGGTTCAGCGGGATGGGGTTGACGTGCACCCACCCGCGCCCGCGGGCGTTGAGCTTGTCGGCCAGCAGGTCGGCGCGCCAGGCGTGGTCGTTCATGTCCTTGATCAGCGCGTACTCGATCGACACGCGACGCCCGGTCTTGTCGAAGTAGGAGCGGGCGGCATCCAGGGCCTCATCGACCTTCCAGCGGGAGTTCACCGGAATGAGCTCGTCGCGCAGGCCGTCGTCGGGGGCGTGCAGCGACAGCGCGAAGGTGACGGGGATGTCCTCGTCGGCGAGCTTCTTGATCGCGGGGACCAGCCCGACGGTCGAGACGGTGATGCCGCGGGCGCTCATGCCGAGCCCGTGCTCTTTGTCGACCATCACACGCACGGCCTGCATGACGCGGGCGTAGTTGGCGAGGGGTTCGCCCATGCCCATGAAGACGATGTTCGAGACGCGATCCAGCGAGCGGTCGTCGCGCTTCTTGCCGCCCAGGCCGCCGGCGGCGATGAGGGCGTTGGCGCGCACGATCTGCTCGATGATCTCGGCGGCCGACATGTTGCGGGTCAGGCCCGCCTGGCCGGTGGCGCAGAAGGGGCAATTCATGCCGCAGCCGGCCTGGCTCGACACGCACAGGGTGATGCGGCCGGGGTAGCGCATGAGCACGGACTCCACGAGGGCGCCGTCGTGGAGCTTCCACAGGAACTTGATGGTGTCGCCGCGGTCGGTCTCGAGCCGACGCACTTCGGTGAGCAGGGGAGGAAGCATGCCCGCGACCAGGTCTTCGCGACCGGATGCCGGCAGGTCGGTCATGTCGGCCGGGTCGGAGGTGTAGTGGGTGAAGTAGTGCTTCTCGAGCTGCTTGGCGCGGAATCCGGGCAGACCCAGCTCCTTCACCTTCTCGACGCGCTCGGCGGCGGTCATGTCGGCGAGGTGCACGGGGGGCTTGCCGCGCTTGGGGCTGGCGAACTGCAGCAGCGGACGGCCGGTGTCGTCCTTGGCCTGCTGCCACCCCTCGGTCTTCGGCCGCACCTGGCGGACCCCGGCGTTCTTCGGCCGCGTCTCGCGGACGGCGGTGTCGGCCGGGGCCCCCGCGGGGCGCACCGGCGGCGTGGTCGTGCGCACGGGGGGCTGTTCGGTCATGGTTTCCAGGGTACCGGGCGCGTCTGCGCCGCGGCTGGGCGCGCACCTCCATCGCGTGAGGCGCGACGGTGCCGGGCCGCAGGGTGCACGCGAGGGGCCGGGATGCCGGGCGTCGGGGGGTACACCCGGCGCGGCCCCTCACGCGATCGGGTCAGGCGGCGTCGAGATCCTGCTCGAGCAGCGCCTGAAGTTCGTCGGCGACGCGGTCGGCCTCGGGACCGTCGACCTCGAGGGCCACCTCATCGCCCGTCTTCACGCCGAGCTGCAGCAGCGCGAGGATGCTGCGCGCGTCGACGGAGGTATCGCCGGCGGCGAGGGTCACGGAGTGCTGGGATGCCGTCGCCGCGCGGGCGAAGGTGGCGGCGGGACGCGAGTGCAGGCCGGAGGAGGAGCCGAAGACGGCGGTGCGCTGTGCCATGGGGGACCTTTCGGGTGTTCAGCTCGACTGAGCGCGAGCGATGTGGAGGGCGAGGTAGCCCACCTCTTCATCGGAGATGGCGACCTCGTGCTCTGTGCGGACGAACGCGCGGATGCGTTCGGCCGTCGCGACGGCGCGCGGGTGCTTGGCCGTCATGGTCGCGAAGAGGAGGTCGTCGTCTTGCGCGGCGAGGCGGTCGCTGAACAACCGCTCCGCGAAGAACTGCAGATGCGTGAGGAACCGACGGGTGTGCAGGTCGTCGGCATCCAGGGTCACTCCCCCGGCGTGCGTGACGATCGTCGTGATGTCCGACACGAGCCCGACCACCCGCATCGAGTCGACGGACGGGCGACCCACCTCCGAATTGACCAGGTGGAAGGCGATATTGGCCGCCTCTTCGTCGGGGAGCGCCACCCCCGTGCGGTCGCGGAGCAGTCCGAGGGCGCGCAGACCCACCTCGTACTCGCGCGGGTAGACGGTGCGCACCTCCCACGCGAGGCGGTTGGTGACCTGCAAGCCCCGCCTCTGACGCTCCACCGCGAAGTGCAGGTGATCGGTGAGCGTGAGGTAGATATGCGCGTCGAGTTCGATGCCCGCCTTCTCGGCATCCATCACGATCGCCCTCGTGAGCTCGACGAAGCCTCCGGGGATCTGAGCGAGCAACTCGACGAGGTTCCGCTGGTCGGCGTCGTCGAGCGCGACGAACACCCGGTCCGTCGATCCCGGGGCGACCTGATCACCTGGACGCGCCGCGAACCCGATGCCCTTGCCCAACAGCACGCGCTCCACGCCGCGCTCGTCCTCGACGAGCACGACACTGGAGTTCAGAACCTTCTTGATGATCTGCATGGGTGTCTCCGTCGACCCCGGCGGACGCGCAGCGCGTGCGGTCGTCACGCCAGGTCGGCCCCGTTCGAGGCGATGACCTTCTGGTACCAGAAGAACGAGTCCTTACGACGTCGTTCGCCGGTGCCGTTGCCGAGGTCGTCCTGGTCGACGTGGATGAAACCGTACCTCTTCGAGATCTGCGACGACGACGCACTGATGATGTCGATCGGCGCCCAGCTCGTGTAGCCGCGCAATTCCACCCCCTCGTCGACCGCGCGGATCATCTCCGCGAAGTGCGACCGGAAGTAGTCGATGCGGTACGGATCGTGGATGCGGCCGTCCTCGGTCAGCTCGTCGCGCATACCCAGACCGTTCTCGACGATGAACAGCGGCTTGCCGTAGCGGTCGTAGAGGTCGATGAGGGAGATGCGCAGGCCCACGGGATCGATCTGCCAGCCCCACTCGCTCGACGGCAGGAACGGGTTCTTCACGCCCAGCACCGTATTGCCCGGGGTCCGCTCGGCATCCGGTCGTACCGACTCGGTGAGGGTCATGTAGTACGAGAACGAGATGTAGTCGACCGGGTGCTCGCGCAGCAGCTCGACGTCGCCCTCGACGAAGGGGATCGCGATGCCCTTGGCCTCGAGCGCTTTCAGCGCCAGCCGCGGGTACGCCCCTCCGGCCTGCACGTCGGTGCACAGGTACAGCAGTCGTTCCTTCGCCTGGGTCGCGGCGACGTCGTCGGGGTGGCACGTGTTCGGGTAGGTGGTGAGCATCGTCAGCATGCACCCCATCTCCGACTCCGGCCACATCTCGTGCAGCATCTTCGTCACCGACGCGGAAGCCACGAACTGGTGGTGCAGCGCCGTGTAGCAGGCCTGTTCCAGCGAGCCCTCGACGGTCTCGTCGATGATGCCGCCCGAGGTGAAGGGGTGCCGGATGATGCCGTCGATCTCGTTGAACGACAACCACAGGTCGACGAGGTGGCCGAAGCGCTCGAAGCACGTGCGCGAGAAACGTTCGAAGAAGGCGATGGTCCCACGGTCGACCCAGGCGTTGTTCTTCAGCGCGAGCGCGAGCGGCGGGTCGTAGTGCGACAGCGTCACCAGGGGGCGGATGCCGAGGCGGCGCATCTCGGTGAAGAGGTCGAGGTAGAAGGCGATGCCCTCTTCGTTCGGCTCGAGCTCCTCACCGGTCGGGTAGAGGCGCGACCAGGCGATCGACACGCGCAGCACCGAGAAGCCCATCTCGGCGAACAGCGCCAGGTCTTCGCGGTAGCGGTGGTAGAAGTCGATGCCGCGGCGCTTGGGGAAGTAGGAGATGTCGTCGTCGGCCATCGCGGCGGCGATGGACTCCAGCGTGTGCTGGTGGTGCACCGCGTACTCGCGCGGGTCGACGTTCGGGCGGTACTTCGACACGTCCGAGACCGCGGGACCGCGGCCCCCTTCGTTCCAGGCGCCCTCGGCCTGGTTGGCGGCGAGGGCGCCGCCCCAGAGGAATCCGTCAGGCAATCCCATTCGCGGTCTCCTTCGCATCGGTCGACAGCAGAGCGGCGCCCGCGGCGACGCGTCCGGTGACGAGGGGGGCGACGTCGTAGGCGTCGCCGTTGAGCACGACGACGGGCGTCGTGATGTCGAGTCCCGCGGCTTCGATCGCCGCGAGATCTGCGGTCAGCACGTGCTGACCCGCCTCGACGCGGTCGCCCTGGGCGACGTGGGCGGTGAAGGGCGCGCCCTCGAGGCGCACGGTGTCGAGGCCGACGTGCACGAGCACTTCGAGGCCGTCGTCGCCCAGGATGCCGAGGGCGTGACGCGAGGGCAGCAGGCTCGACACGGTGCCGGTGATGGGGGCCCGTACCTCACCATCGGTGGGGCGGATGGCGACGCCGGGTCCGAGGATGCCTCCCGAGAACACCGGGTCGTCGACCTTCTCGAGGGCGATGACCTCGCCCGTCATGGGGGCGACGATCTCGCCGGCGGCGGTCGCCGCGACCGGGGTCGACGTGCCCGCCTGCTGCTCGAGCAGGCGCACGGTGGCCGAGTCGGAGTCCTTCCAGATCACCAGCGACACGACGAACGAAGTGACCATGGCGACGAGGGCGCCGATGACCGCATGCAGCAGGTTCCAGGGGTTGGCCATGTCGATGAACATCGAGATGGATGCCGCACCCGGGCTGACGAGTGCGAAGGCCGAGATCGCCGCGATGCCGAGGTACGAACCACCCACGAACGCGCCGATGACGACCGAGATGATCGCGCGGCGGTTCTGCAGCGTCACGCCGTACAGCGCCGGCTCGGTGATGCCGAAGAATGCCGAGATGCCCGACGAGATCGCGGTGCCGCGCAGCGTCTTGTTCTTCGTGCGCACGGCGATGGCCAGGCTCGAGCCCGCTTCGGCGAGGTTGTGGGCGAGCGAGGCGACGAGGTAGAAGCTCTCCCTGCCCGCGGAGGCCATGGTGGCCACCGTCGGCGGGATGAACGCCTTGTGCATGCCGACCGAGACGATGAACGGCAGGGCGGCGGCCATCAGCGCGACGGCGATCCAGCCCAGCGTGCCGTACAGCCACAGCATCGCGCCGGTCAGCAGGGTGCCGAGGAAGAAGCCGAGCGGACCGAGCAGGAAGATCGTCGCGGGCGCCACGATCACGAAGCAGATGAGCGGGACGAGGAACGTGCTGATCACGCTCGGGCTGATGCGGCGCGCGAAGCGCTCGACGACGGCGAGCAGCAGCACGGCGAGGATCGGGGGGAACACCTGGGCGCTGTAGGCGATCGCGGGCACCGCCAGGCCGAACAGCGCGACGCCGCCCTCCTGGGTGAGAAGGCCCGCGAAGGTCGGGAAGACCAGCAGGCCGACGATGCCGAGTGCGAGCGGGATGTTCGTGTCGAGCTTCTTCGCGGCGGTGTAGGTCACCAGCAGCGGGAGGAAGAAGAAGACCGCGTCGGGGATCGCGGTGAGCACCTGATAGGTCTGGTCGGTCGTCTGCAGCCAGCCGAGCGCGACGGCGAGGATGAGGAACGACTTGAAGATCCCCGCGCCGGCGACGGCGGGGATGATCGGGGTGAAGACGCCGACGACGAAGTCCATGAACACCGACCCCGCGCGCTTGAGGGTCAGCTTCGGCTTCGCGACGTCGACTCGCGCTCCGGCGCGGGTGCCGCTCCCGGTGCGGATCTTCTCGATCTCGCGGAAGTAGTCGTTCACGCCCGAGCCCACGATCACCTGGGTCTGGGTGCCCAGCACCACGCCGATGACGCCGGGCGTGGCCTTGAGGGCGGCCTCATCGGCCTGCGAGTCGTCGGCGAGAGTGAAGCGGAGGCGGGTCGAGCAATGGTGGAGCGAGGCCACGTTGGCCGCTCCGCCGACGTGCTCGAGGATCGCGCGGGCGCTGTCCTGAGTGGTCATCGAAGTCCTTCCTTGGATCGAAGGACACGCGCCGCGACGTCTCCTGCGAAGCCGCCCGGACAAACAAAAAAGGACCCGAAGGCGGTGCTCTCGCACTGCGTTCGGATCCTGCCTGCATGACCAGTCACATGTCCGCCGGTCACTGTACACGAAGATCCGCGGATGACGAACTGCGCCGCCGCACGCGCGGGCCGGTCGAGTACCGTGGCGGTGTCGCCCGTTCTCCGAGCCCGGGAATCACGGCTTCCGACGCGGCATCCGCGTCGATCCCCCGATCTGATCGCGACTCGGCGTCGATCGCTGTGGAGTGCACATGACCCGCATCGCCTTCCTCGACGTCGACGGCACGATCCTCGAGCATGGCTCGGTGATCGCCCCCTCGACGGTGACCGCCGTGCGCACGGCGCGCGAGAACGGCCATCTCGTGTGGCTCTCCACGGGGCGCTCGGCGGGCGACATCCACCCCGAGGTGCTCGCGATCGGCTTCGACGGGGCGATCACCAACGGGGGCGCGTACGCGACCCGCGGCGGCGATCCCGACGAGGCCGCCCTCATCGTCGAGCAGCCGATGCCCCGCGCCGACGTCGAGGCCCTCGAGCGCTACTTCGAGGCCCACGGCATCCACTACTTCCTGCAGACCCACGGGGGCGTGTACGCGAGCGCCGGCATGGGCCCCGTGATGACCGCGTACCGCCGCGAGCGGCACGAGAAGCGCGCCGCCGAGCTCGAGGCCGAGGGCCTGCCGCCCGAGCAGCCCCTCTGGCGCGAGCCGCGGCCGGTCTCGGAGGTCGACCGCGACGCCGTCGCGAAGGCCGTGTTCGTCAGCCCCTCGACCGACACCGTCGCGCACGCGGCGGCCGCCCTCGGCGCAGGCTTCCACGTCATCCCCGGTTCGATCCCGCTCCCCGGGGGATCGAACGGCGAGATCGGGCAGGCCGGCGTCACCAAGGGCTCCGCGATCACCGCGGTGCTCGCCCGGTTGGGTCTGTCGGCGACGGATGCCATCGGCATCGGAGACAGCTGGAACGACGTCGAGATGTTCGAGGTGGTCGGCACGCCCGTCGCGATGGGCAACGCTCAGCCCGAGCTGCAGCGCCTCGCGGGTCGGGTCACCACCGCGGTGCTGGACGACGGCGTGCACAACGCGTTCGCGGAGCTCGGGCTGATCTGACGGGCCGCGCCGGCGCCGGCGCCCCCCTCGATAAACGCCGATCCTCGCGAGACACGCCGCGTCGCAGCGTGTCTCGCGAGGATCGGCGTTTATCGGCGGGAAGGCGGGACGGCGAAGGCGGGACGGCGGGAGGGCGGGACGGCGAGGGCGGGACGGCCAGGGCGGGACGGCGGGGGCGGGAGGGCGGGGGTTTGCTCAGTCCAGGAAGATGTCGGGGTACATCGCCTCGTCGGGGGTGCCCGGCACGGCGGCGTATCCCGAGAAATCCGTGACCCCGGCGGCCTGCAGCACGTCTTCGACGATCAGCGTCTGACCGGTGCGCTCGCGCGCCGGGGCCGTCAGCACCTCGTAGGCGGCGTCGGCGTAGATCTCGGGCGTGCGAGAGACGCGCATGAGGCGGTCGCCGCCGATGACGTTCTGCACCGCGGCGGTGGCGATGGTGGTGCGCGGCCACAGGGTGTTCGCGGCGATCCCGGCGTCGGCGAACTCCGCCGCGAGCCCGAGGGTCGCCATGGTCATGCCGAACTTCGCCAGGCTGTACCCGGTGTGCGCGCCGAGCCACGCGGGCGTGACGTTCAGCGGCGGAGATAGCGACAGAATGTGCGGATTCGCCGCGTCGCGCAGCTGCGGCACGGCGGCCCGCGAGAGCAGGAAGGTCCCGCGCACGTTGACGTCCTGCATCAGGTCGTACTTCTTCGTCGACAGCTCGAGGGAGCCCGACAGGTCGATGACGCTGGCGTTGTTGACGACGATGTCGATGCCGCCGAATTCTCCCACCGTCCGCATGACCGCCTCGGTGATCGAGGCCTCGTCGCGCACGTCGCCGACGATCGGCAGCGCGCGGCCGCCGGCCGCCCGGATCTGCTCCGCGGCGGTGTGCACCGTCCCCTCGAGCTTCGGGTGCGGGGTGTCGGTCTTGGCGAGCATGGCGATGTTCGCCCCGTCGCGGGCCGCGCGCAGCGCGATCGCGAGGCCGATGCCGCGGCTGCCACCCGACATGAGGATGGTCTTTCCCGAGAGCGTCATGCGCGTCCTTTCGCGGAGGCGGTGGCGAACGCAGCGACACGCGCCCTCGCCGCGGGGGTGTCGAAGGCCGCACCGATCGTGGCGGCCTCATCGGCGAGGTTGTCGGCGAACGTCCGCCCCGCTCCCACCCGGACGAGGCGGGTGGCCTGCCCGAACGCGGCGGTCGCGCCGTCCAGCCAGAACCGGGCGATCGCCTCGACGCGCGCCGCCAGGTCCGCGGATGCCACGACCTCGGCGACCAGGCCCCAGTCGCGGGCCTCGGCGGCATCCAGCATGCGGTCCTGCAGCAGCAGCTGCAGCGCGCGGCGTTGGCCAATCGCCGCGGGGAGCAGGGTCGACACGCCGAGGTCGGGAGTGAGGCCGATGTTGGCGTAGCGGCTGACGAAGCGGGCGGTGTCGCTCGCGACGACGTAGTCGGCGGTGAGCATGAGGCCGAGGCCACCGCCGGCGACCGCGCCCTGGACGGCGGCGACCATCGGCAGGGGCGCTTCGGCGAAGGTGCGGATGCCGTCGTGGATCGCGGCGGCCGTGTCGGTCACGTCGCGGCCGGAGGCGCCGGTGGTGGACATCGCGACGACATCGCCGCCGGCGCAGAAGGCGGGGCCGTTGGCATCCAGGATCACCGCCCCCACCGAGGAGTCGGAGGTCACCCGGTGCGCGACGTCGCGCCAGCGCCGCGCCATGGGGAAGTCCATCGCGTTGAGCGAGGCGGGACGGTCGAAGGTGACGCGGGCGAGTCCGTCGACGATGGAGAGCAGGATGCCGTCGGTCATTTCGGGGCCATCCGGATCGCACCGTCGAGGCGGATCGTCTCGCCGTTGAGGTAGCCGTTGTCGACGATCGCGAGCACGAGGCGCGCGTATTCGTCGGGGGCGCCGAGGCGCGAGGGGTAGGGCACCTGCTGACCCAGGGAGTCCTGGGCGGCCTGCGGGAGCCCCTTGAGCATCGGGGTCTCCATGATGCCCGGGGCGATCGTGGCGACGCGGATGCCGTGGCGGGCGAGCTCGCGGGCGATCGGCAGGGTCATGGCGTGCACGCCGCCCTTGCTCGCCGAGTACGCGGGCTGACCGATCTGCCCGTCGAAGGCCGCGACGCTGGCGGTGTTGACGATGACGCCGCGGTCGCCACCGGGCGTGGGATCGCTCTGCGCCATGACCGCGGACGTCTGGGCGATGACGTTGTAGGTGCCGACGAGGTTGACGCGGATCACCCGTTCGAAGTCGGCGAGCGACGAGGGGGTCCCGTCGCGGTCGAGCACCTTGGCCGGCGGGGCGATCCCCGCGCAGTTCACCACGACGCGCAGGGGACCCGCCTCCGTGGCGCGGGCGGCGGCGGCGGCGATCTGCTCGGCATCCGTCACGTCGGCGGCGGCGAAGGCTCCGCCGAGTTCGGCGGCGACGGCGGTGCCCGCCGACGAGGGCAGATCGACGATCGTGACGTGCGCCCCGGCGTCCGCCAGGCGACGCGCGGTCGCAAGGCCCAGTCCCGAGGCACCCCCCGTCACGAGGGCCGAGGCTCCGGTGATGTCCATGCGTTCTCCTTCGAAGCTGAAACCGGGTCCCACCTTAGCCGAGACTCAGGTTCGGGTGCCGCCGCGCAACCGGCGCTGCCAGACCCGGACGGGATTTGTGCGGATCGCGGCCGTCGCTGCCCCGTCGACCAGCAGGATGACCTCTTCGGGCTTCCACCCGTAGGCCACGGCGAGGTGCTGCCCCACTCCGGTGAGCGCTTCGGCCACCGACAGTTCGGCGCCGCGGGGGACGTCGGCGGCCCCGGGATCGAGGTCGCGGGCAGCGGCACGCAGTTCGGCGACGAGTCCGCGCATGCGCTCCGGGCCGTACGCCGCGGACGCGAGGTCCCAATCGCCCACCACGACGGCGGAACCGGCCGGGCACGCGACGGGCTGCCGTCGCGCGCTCGATGCGACGCGCAGGCGGACCACCGCCGCCCCGATGACGACCACGGCCACGCCGCCCAGCACGGTGGCGGGGGCGAACGAGAACGCGACGCGGTACAGCACGGACTCCCACCCGGCGACGACGCCGACCGCCACCCGCGCCACGCAATACAGGGCGAACGCCGCCGTGGTCACGCAGATGACCCGGATCGGCCCGAACGGCTCGATGCGCGCCCGCGCGCACACCCACGCGCACACGCCGCACGCGACGGCCAGGGCGAGCGCCTTGACCACCAGGGAACCGGGAAGAGGGACCACCGCCGTCACGATCGCGACGATCAGCGACAGCGACAGTGCCGCCGCCGACATGGTGCGCACGCTCCGCCCATCGAGCGTCGCGACCGCCATCACCAGCAGCGAGGGGGCCAACACCATCGCGACGTCCCCCAGCACGAGGGGGAGGATGCCGCCGGCCGCCGCGTAGATGGAGTACATCGCGCTCGACCCGACGGCCGTCACCCCCGCCACCGCCACGAAGCGCAGGAAGAGGGTCATGGGTGCGGGAGTACCGATGCGCGGCAGCGCCACGAACGCGACCACCGATGCCACGGCGGCGCAGACGGCCAGCAACGCCCACGACAGTTCCATCGCACCTCCCCCTGGCCTCATTCTGCCCCGACCGCGGCAGGTCGGCGACAATCGGGCGCCGATGCATCGCACCTAGGCTCGAACCGTGAGCAAAAGCGGCTACAGAATCGACGCGGTCGAGGTGGACGACCCTCGCGCGGTCGACCTGCGCACCCTGCTGGATGCCGATCTCGACGAGCGCTATCGCGACGCGGACGCCGATGACACTCCGGCGTTCGCCGCCCGGCGCGCGGCCGCTCTGGCCGTGCATCCCGAGCAGGTCGTGGCGACCCTGCTCGCGGTGGAGGCCGAGGGGACTCCGCTCGGGCACGTGATGCTGCGCCGGCTCGGGGCGGAATGGGAGCTCAAACGCCTCATCGTGCTCCCGGCCGCCCGCCGGCGCGGGGTGGGTCGCGCGCTGACGGCCGAGGTCGTCGACCGCGCCCGTCGCGGCGGGGCCGCCCGCGTGATCCTGCAGAGCGGGCGGATGCAGCCCGAGTCCCTGCGGATGTACGCCGCCGCCGGCTTCCGCCCCATCCCCGTGTACGAGCCCTACGTCGAGACGATGCCGCGCTCGCTCTGCTTCGAGTACGTGTTCTGAGCCGTCGGGCTCTCGAGGTGAGGCGCCCCGTCGCCGCAGCTGCGAGGCCGCGCGACGCCCCGGGCTAACCGCCCACCACTCGGAACGCGCCGGACAGGACCGCCGCCCCGAGCGCCGCGGCCACCAGGACCGCCGCCCCGGCCAGGGCGACGGCATCCCTCCACGACACCGTCGACGCCCGCGCCCACGTGCGCTCGACGTCGGCGCCGAAGCCGCGGGCCTCCATCGCGGTGGCCAGCGTCGTGCCCCGGCGCACGGCGAAGACGAGCAGCACGAACGCCATCCCGAAGAAGCGGCGCAGGGCGCCGCGGTCGCCGAGTCCGCGGGCGCGCCGGGCGAGAGCCATCGTGCGCCAGTCGTCGACGAAGAGTCCGACCGTGCGGGTACCCGCCAGAACGCCCAGCACGAACCGGCTGGGCAGCTTGGCCACCTGGGCCAGAGCGTCGGCGAGCTCGGTCGGATCGGTGCGCGCGAACAGCAGGATCAGCGGCAGCGCCAGCGCCACCACGCGCAACAGGACGGCGAGCGACAGGGCGATCGAGTCGTCGCTCACCGTCGCGAACAGGAACGTTGCGTAGACGGTGCCCCCGGGCCGGGCGTACAGCAGCATGCCGAGGGCGGCGACGGGGGCGAAGACCAGCACCGGTACGAGCCGCTTGAGCACCGTGACGGCGGCGACGCCGGTGAGGGGCACGCACACCAGTTCGAACAGGATCGCGGCACCGGCGCTGACGGCGTCGAGCGACACCAGCAGCGGCACGGCGAGCACGATCACCATCGCGACCTTCGTCACGGGGTTGACGCCGTCGAGCCAGGCCCGAGGGGCCGGCGCGAGGGCGATCGGCGCGGACACGGCGCTCACGCGGCATCCCCCATCTCGATCCGATGCTGCCCGAGGTGGGTGATCACATCGGCGTCGTGCGTGACCGCCACGACCGTGCGCCCCCGATCGACCTCGCGTTGCAGAAGGGCGACCAGTTCCCGCCAGCCCCGGCGGTCCTGTCCGAACGTGGGTTCGTCGAGCACGATCACCGCGGGCGAGGCGGCCAGCACGGTGGCCACCGAGAGGCGGCGCTTCTGCCCGCCCGACAGCGTGAAGGGGTTCGCGAGGGCGAGGGATGCCAGATCCAACCGGTGCAGCAGGTCGTCGACGATCTCGTCTGTCTGCGCCGCCGACATCTTCAGCGCGCGGGGCCCGACCGCGAGCTCGTCGCGCAGGGTCGCGGCGAGGAATTGATGCTCGGGCTCCTGGAAGACGGTGCCGATGCGCGTGAGCAGCTCCGTCGAGCGCCAGCGCGAGGGGCGGGTGATCGCGCGCGCGGCGAGGGGGCGGGCGGCGACGACCTCACCCGACAACTCGGGCAGCAGTCCCGCGAGGGTGAGGGCGAGCGTCGACTTCCCGGCACCGTTGGGTCCGGTCACCACGGTCGCGGCCCCCTCGGGCACGGCCAGATCCAGGCCCGCCGCCACGACCGTGCGCCGCTCGCGGCCGATCGACAGCCGGCGCGTCGACAGCGCGGCATCCGTCGCTCCGAGCGCCCCGGGCGACGGCAGGTCGATCCGGCGCCCGGGAACCCAGACACCGTCGTCGGCGAGCGCGTCTCCATGAGCGGCGAACACCCGTTCGGGCGGGCCGTCGGCGAGCACCCCGCCCCCGGGCGCCAGCACGACCACGCGGGTCATGAAATCGGCCCAGACGGCGGTGCGGTGCTCGATCAGCACCAGCGTCGTCCCCGCGCGCGCCACGACCGCCTCGACGGCCGCGCGCACCTCTCGCACGCCCGCGGGGTCGAGGTTGGCGGTCGGCTCGTCCAGCAGCAGCAACCCCGGCCGCATCGCCAGCACCCCGGCGAGGGCCAACCGCTGCTTCTGTCCGCCCGAGAGGGCCCGGGTGGGGCGGTCGAGGGGCACGGTCAGGCCGACGGATGCCACGGCTTCGGCGACCCGGGACGGGATCTGCGCCGCCGGGACGGCGAGGTTCTCGCACCCGAAGGCCACGTCGTCACCGACCTTCGACAGCACGATCCCGGCCTCGGGGTCCTGCTGCACCAGGCCGATGCGACCGCGGCGGGACGCGGGCGCGTGCCCGTCGACGAGGATCCTGCCGGTCGCCTCTCCCTCGTCGCTTCCGCCGAGCAGTCCCGCCAGTCCGGCGAGGAGCGTCGACTTGCCGGCACCGGAGGCGCCCAGCAGCAGCACGCGCTCCCCGGGCTCGATCCGGAGGTCCACGCCTCGCGTGGCGGGGAGCCTGCGGCCGGCGTACCGCCAGCCCCAGCCGTCGACGTCGACGCGCGCGGGGCCCGGCATCAGACGTCGCGGCGCGCGTCCCGCCCGGCGGCGAACCGGTTGAGCGCCCCGGTGGCGGCGAGCGCACGCACCAGCAGCCAGCCGACGAGGCCCGCGAGCAGGGCTCCCGACACGACGAGGCTGCCGAGGTAGATGAGGTTGAACTCGAGCGTCTTGGCGATGTTGGGCGCGGTTCCCACGAACAGCTCCAGCACCCAGGCGCCGACGCCCGCACCCACGCCCGCGAGCAGAGCGACGGGGAGGGTGAAGCGCACGTAGAGGAACGCCAGGAAGATCAGCTCGGCGCCGAGACCCTGGGCCAGGCCCGAGAAGATCGTCGTCACGCCCCAGACGTTGCCGATCAGCGCCGACACGATCGCGGCGATCACCTCGACCAGCAGCGCCGCACCGGGCTTGCGGATGACGAGGCCGCCGACCACGCCGCCGAGCAGCCAGATCCCGACCGCGAGACCGCCGAGACCGGGGGTGAGGCCGTCCATCGCGACGAACCAGAGTCCGCCGACGGTGTTCCATCCCCAGAAGACGAGGCCGAGCGCGACGCCGAGGACGGCGGCGACGACGATGTCGACGACGCGCCACCCGAAGCGGTTCGCGGGGGCTCCGTCCGTGCGGGTCGCACCGGTCGAGCGGGCAGACGTGGACGTGTGCATGTGATCTCCTCCCTGCGCCGGCATGATCCGGATCAGGTTCGACGGTCGAAGCGTGGATTCGCTTCCTCTCAGCCCGGATCACCGGACTCCCGTGGGTGGTGCTGACGAGTATAGACAGAGCGGCGGGGTAGCGTGGGCGGGTGCACGAGCAGATCCCGGCCACGCGGCGCGCGCGACGCCTGCGGAATGCTCCGACGCCCGACGAGCCCACCCCCGCGATCCCCGGCGCGCAGCCCCTCGGCCCGGCACTGTCGAGCGAGGGCGATCTGCGTGCGGGCGAGAGGACCATGGATGCCACGGCCCCGGCGGTGCGCGACGACCCGGCTCCCGCCCCCCGCCCGCACGCCGCACCCGCACCGGAAGCCGCCCCCGGCACACCTCCCGCACCCGCGGCGGCACCCGGCCCTGACCCGAGGTCCGCGTCCGACGCCGGTGCCGCACCTGCTCCCGCCGTCGCAACCGGGCCCACCGACGCCCCGGTCGTCATCGGCGCGCTCGCCTGGGTCGATCCCGACGATGCCGGCGGCCCCCGCCCCGCGCCCGCGTTCGTGGTGTCGGGCGCCACGGCGCGCCAGAGCGACCTGCTGGCGGGCGCGCGACGCCGTCGGCTGCGCCCCGCGACCGTCATCCCTCCCGTCCTGCTGGTTCTGCTGCTCGCCGCCTACGCTGCCACGACGCTGCTGTGGCCGCTGAACGCGGTCGCGCCGCAGGCCCGCGCGGTCGTCGTCCAGCCCACGGCGGCGCCCGCGTCCGAACCCGCGTGGCCCGCCGCGGGCGAGGCGGCGATCGCGATCGACGGCGTGCCCGGGACGCTGTCGTCGTCTGCGAGCGCACCCGAATCCATCGCGAGCATCACCAAGGTCGTCACCGCCCTCGTCGTTCTGGACCGCCTGCCCCTCGCCCCCGGAGAGCAGGGCGAGTCGTATGCGTTCACCCAGGCCGACAGCGCGGACTACTGGCAGTACCGGGCCCGCGGCGAATCGTCCCTCGACGTTCCCGTCGACGGCAGCCTCACCCAGCTGCAGATGCTCCAGGGCATGCTCATCGCCTCGGCGAACAACTACGCCCAGCGCTTGGCATCCGATCTCTTCCCGACGGATGCCGAGTTCTCGGCCGCCGCCAACACCTACCTCGCGGAGCGGGGCACCGAGGGCATCACGATCGTCGACCCCACGGGCATCGAGGCCGGCAACACGGCGACCCCGTCCGCGCTGATCGCCCTTGCGGAACGGGCGCTGGCGAACCCCGTGATCGCCGAGATCGTCCGCACCCCCGAGCTGAGCCTGCCCGGGGCGGGGACCTTCTCGAACGGCAACGCGCTGCTGTCGGACCCGGGCGTCGTCGGGGTCAAGACCGGCACGCTCGACGCGTGGAACCTGCTCACCGCGAAAGACATCACCGTCGGCGGCGCCACCGTTCGCGCCTACGCGTCCGTGCTCGGCCAGCCCGGTCCCGACTCGCGCAACCAGGCCACGCGCGACCTGTTCGACCGCCTCGAGCAGGAGCTGCAGCCGCGCCCCTCGGTCACGGCGGGCACCGTGGTCGGCAAGGTCGAGACGCTGTGGGGCGACGACGTCGACATCGTCACGGCGTCCGATGCGACCGTCGTGCTGTGGAACGGCGGTGCGGCCAACACCTCGACGCGGTTTGACCTCGGCGATCGGACGCAACCCGGTGACACGGTGGGCGCCCTGACCGCGACCGGCCCGGTCGACACGGCGAGCGTCGACGTGCAGCTCGCGGGCGAGATCGACCCCCCGGATCCCTGGTGGCGCCTGACCCATCCCCTCGACCTGTTCGGGCTGAACGACTGATGGACCTCTCACTGGACGCCGCGTCCCCCGCACCGCCGTTCGAGCAGGTGCGGGCGCAGATCATCGCGCGCATCGACGACGGGTCGCTGGTCGTCGGCACACGACTGCCGCCCGTGCGGACGCTGGCGACGCAGCTCGACCTGGCGGCGAACACCGTCGCGCGGGCGTACAAGGAGCTCGAAGAAGCCGGATACGTCGAGACGCGGGGTCGGGCCGGGACGTTCGTGAAGGGCGTCGATGCGGCGTCCACCCGGGCCGCCGGTGCGGCGCGCGCGTACGTCGACACGGTTCGTCGCCTCGGGGTGTCGGCGGACGACGCCGTCGCGCTCGTGCGGGCGGCGCTTCGCGACCGGTGACCGGAGCGTCGTCCGCGGCATGCACGCGTCGTCCGCCGGAGGGGCCGGCACCCCGTCGCGCGCCCCCGTGGACGCGTTCTACGCTCGATCCATGCCCCTCGTCCTGGTCACCGGCGCCGCGCGCGCCGACAGCATCGCGGCGGGTATCGTCCCCCGCCTCCGAGCCGACGACTGGCAGGTCGTCACCAGCGACCTCGAGGCCGGCGACTTCCCGTGCGACCTCTCCGACCCCGACGCACCCACCGAGCTCATCGCCCGCGTCCATGCCGCCCACGGTCCCCTCCACGCGCTGGTGCTGAGCCACGCGCACGGTGTGGAATCCGGCATCCTCGACACCACCGCCGAGAGCTTCGACCGCCACGTCGCCGTCAACGCCCGAGCGACCCTTCTGATGATCGCGGCGTTCGCGCGTCAGGTCGACGAATCCGGCGGCGCCGTCGTCGCCTTCACGAGCGACCACACCACCGGCAACCTCCCGTACGGCGCGTCCAAGGGCGCTCTCGACCGCATCGTGATCTCCGCCGCGCGCGAACTGGGATCGCGCAACATCTCCGCCAACGTCGTCAATCCGGGCCCGATCGACACCGGCTGGATGGATGCCGACACCCGCGACGCCCTGATCGGCCACCACCCGCTCGGACGTTTCGGGCGGCCGCGCGACATCGCCGAGATCACGGCGTTCCTGCTGTCGGACGCCGGCCGCTGGGTCAGTGGGCAGCTCCTGCACACGGACGGCGGCTTCTCCGCGCGGTTCTGAGGCCCATCGCGCGGCCGCCGCCGCGCCGGCGCAGCCGCGGGCAGACGCCGTTCGGGACGTCCCCCCGCGCGCCGCGGTCAGCCGCTCTTGCGACGGAACTCGCGCTTGGTCACCGCGCCGTGCGTGCCCTGGACGGCGGAATGCCCGTCCAGATGCGCCTGACCCGACCGGTGCTGGCCGTTCTTCTTCTCGAGCGCCTCTTTGAACTTGCGCTTCATCTCGTCCGACGCCGAAGCGCCCGGGTTGTCGTCGGTACTCATCGCCCCACCCTAAGCACCTCGCGCGCGCGCCGCGACCGCTCAGACGTGGCGGACCCGCTGCTGCAGGCGCGTGCGGATGTCGAACAACTCGGTGCCGCCGACCTCTCGACCGCCCGTGATACCGCGCCTCAGCAGGGTGGTCAGGGCACTGCGCGTCACGAGGGCGACGGGGGTGCCGCGCACCTTGCCGAGTTCGGTGATGGCGTCGAGCACGTCCTCATCGGGCAGGACCACGATCGCCCCGCTGAAGCGCACACCCGCGGAGCGCGCGATCACCCGGGCGCGCGAGACCAACTCGGTCACCGGTGCGCCGATCACGTTCGGGCCGCTGATCTCCCCGCGGCGCACACCGACTGGACCGCCGAAGTCCTCGCTCAGCAGCGCGTAGAGACCGCTCGGGCCGAGCACCAGGTGGTCGACCTTCTGCTCGGGATCGACGCCGTCACGATCGGCGAACACGTCGTGCCACACCGTGTAGCCCATCCCCAGCTCCGAGACCAGGCGCGCGGTCTCCTCCTCGGCGAGCGCGTCGGCCAGGATGTGGCGGATCTCGGGGGGCGCCGACCGCACGAGCGCGGGATCGTACGGATCGGGGATCTCGACTCCGCGACCGACCCACTCGCGGATCAGACCGAGGTAGCGCTCGCGGCGCCACCCGCCGGGTTGGCCGTGCGAGCGCGCCCGTGGCCGCGTGTCGGTCTGTTTCGGGGCGGCGGATGCCGCCGACGCCCCCGCCCATTCGGGCGACGACGTCCCGCGACCCCGGTCGTAGGCGCTGCGGGCCTCGGGCGTTCCGACGAGCTCCCACGCGCGCTGCACCTGCACGAACTGGGCGGCGTCGCCGCCCGTGTCGGGGTGCGTCTCGCGCAGGCGCACGCGGTAGGCGCGGCGCAGGCTCTCGTCGTCGACATCGGCGGTCACGCGGAGCACCTCGTATGCCGACGACGACATGGGACTGTCGAACACGTACGTCATTCCGTTCTGCCGCGTCCTGCTGCGGGACGCGGCGCCTTTCAGGCTAACCCGACGCGCCCGGGGGCGGTCCCGCCCGACGCTGGGAACGCGCCGAGCGCCGCGTACGAGCACGCCGAGGCGCACCCGCGCGCCGGGGGGCACGAGCACGCCGGGGGGTGCGAGGGCGCCGGGCGTACGCCGCGGCATCCCGACTCGACAGCGCCAACAGCACGAGGATGTCCAGGGCCAGGGTGATGAACGTGGTGCGTACCGAGATCTCCTGCCCGAGCTCCCACCACCCCACGAAGCTCAGCGCGATCGACACCACCGAGATGAGCATGACGAACACCCTGGAGCGGTTGCCGCCGAAGAGGATGCGGATGCCGAGCACCACCTGCAGCGCCGCGACGGCGCCGAGGATGCCGAGGAACAGGGCGGAGTCGACACCGAGGTCGGACGCGCGGAAATCCGGCGCCTCGCCCGCGTCGCCGCTCCACGCCCCGGCGGCATCGCGCAGCCACGGCGGCAGCGCGAAGGCGACGCTGACGGCCCACACCGCCCCGGCCAGCGCCCGCAGCAGGACGAGGACGGCTCCGGCGACCGTGGCCAGGGGCCGATGTCCGCCCGGCGGGACATCCTCGGGGGCGTGCGGCGGCTCGAACGCGAGGCGCTTGCGGGGTACGCGCTCGGTCGCGCCGTCGTCGGATGTCACCGCACCGCCTCCGTGTCCACGCCGCGCACGTCGATGATCGGCAGGTCACCGTCGGTGGTGATGCTGTCGCCGCCGCCGTTGCGCGAGTGATACCCCGTTGCGAAGTCCCGGATGACGTCGACCTCGACGCCCGGCATCCGCGCCACCGTGCCGACGATGTGATCGCGTTCGATGTCGGTGTCCGCATCGATGCGGTGCGTGACCTGCAGGGTGAACAGCGACAGCCCGACCGCGCGATCGAAGGTTCCGGCGGCGAGCCAGTCGACGCGGCGTCCCCCGGGGAGCAGCCATCCGTCGGGGCACTGCCACAGCCGCACGTGGTGCCGCTGGGCGGGCGAGCCCGCCACCTCCTGCTGGTAGGCGAGGTCCTGCATCCTGCCGAAGAGGAACAGCGGGCTGACGGGCGCGCGGGGATAGCTGCGCCGCCGCAGCGTCGACGAGATGATGCGCCACGACGAGCGAAGGCTCACCGGATCCGCCGGGATCCAGCCCGCGGCCGCCATCACGGCCTCGACCTGCGCCCGTTCGCCGAGGAGCGCCAGGTTGACCGGGTCGCCGAGCAGACCGTCCGACGTGCGGGTGCGCCCCATGAAGTAGTCGGGCACGTAGATGGCGGTGAGGATGCGGTGCATCCGCGGCAGCACCAGGTAGGCCAGCAGCACCCAGAACGCGACCGCCATGAGCACCCCCGCCCATCCGAGCGAGAACGACTGCGTGAGGCTCAGGTAGGCGAGCCAGACCGCGGCGAGACCGGCGAAGACGAAGAAGAACCCGTCGAGGGCTCTGCCGATCGACCAGCGGCGCCGCGGAGTGGTCATGGCCGGATCCGCCTCGCCCTCACCACAGCGCGGGCTCCGGCTCGAACGCGAACGCCTCGGCGATGCGCTCGGGCGGCAGGTCGGACAGCACCGCGGGCGACCACCGGGGCGCGCGATCCTTGTCGACGACCTGCGCGCGGATCCCCTCGACGAGGTCGGGCTGGGTGAGCGCGAACCACAGCACCAGGCCGTACTCCTGGGCCAGAGCCGCCCGCAGCGACGGCAGCGCGCGAGCGTGCCGGACGGCCTCGAGCGTCACGGCGAGCGCCGTGGGGGCCGAGTCGGCGAGCAGTTCCGCCGTCTCGCGCGCCTCGGGCTCGGATCGCGCGCGCAGTCGCTCGATGATCCCGGCGACGTCGTCCGCGGCGAAGGCGTCGTCGATCCACCCGCGCATCCGCGCGAAGCGCGAGGGTTCGGGGCTCTCGTCGAACAGCAGCACCAGTTCGGTGGGGCTCGACGGATCGGCGCGGTTCTCGAGCGCCTCGTACAGCGCCTCGAGGTGGGCGGTGGGCACCATGTGGTCGGCGAAGCCGGCGTACAGCGCGTCCGCGGCATCCATCTCTCCCCCCGTCAGAGCCAGATACTCGCCGATCCGACCGGGAGCCCGGGCCAGCAGCCACGACCCTCCGACGTCGGGGGTGAAGCCGATGCGCGTCTCGGGCATCGCCAGGCGCGAGCGCTCGGTGACGATGCGGATGGCCGCGTGCCCGGCCAGGCCGATGCCCCCGCCCATGCACACGCCGTCGGCGATCGCGATCACCGGCTTGGCCGAGGTGGCGATGGCGTGGTCGAGCGCGTACTCCTCGCGGAAGAACGCGTGCACCTCGTCGACCCGCCCTGCGGTGACCATGGCGTGCAGGGCGCGGATGTCGCCGCCGGCGCAGAATCCGCGCTCGCCCGCCCCGTCCAGCAGCACGACGTCGACGTCGGTGTCGCGCTGCCACCGGTCCAGGGTCACGTGCAGCGCACGGATCATGTCCAGATCGAGCGCGTTGATCGCGCGCGGGCGGTTCAGGGTCAGGTGGCCGAGACCGCGACGGCCTCCGACCAGGACGCTGTCGTCGTCGGTTCGCTGGGCGTGCACGGTGCCACGTTACACACGCCGAACGGGGGGCCTCGAGATGCGTTTTCGCCCCCGGATCGGGGAAGATGGAAAGAACGCCCGCCCAACGAAAGGTGTCGCATGCCCGACGGACAGGTGATCGAGCTCGCCGGACTCACCAAGCGCTTCGGGGCGGTGTCGGCGGTCGACGACCTCACGGCGCTCATCGAGCCCGGGCGGGTGACCGGTTTCCTGGGTCCCAACGGCGCCGGCAAGACCACCTCGTTGCGCATGCTGCTGGGCCTGGTCCGTCCCACGTCGGGCACCGCCCGGATCGGCGGTCAGCGCTACAGCGACCTGGCGTCGCCGCTGCAGACCGTGGGCGCCGCCCTCGAGGCGTCGAGTTTTCATCCCGGCCGTTCGGCCGCGAACCATCTGAAGGTCGCGGCACGTGCGGCGCGCATCCCCACCGCGCGGATCGACGAGGTCCTGGGACTGGTCGGACTGGCCGACGTCGCCGGGCGCCGGGTGGGCGGTTTCTCGCTCGGCATGCGTCAGCGATTGGGCTTGGCGACCGCGCTGCTGGGCGATCCGGGTGTCCTCGTGCTCGACGAACCCACGAACGGCCTCGACCCCGAGGGCATCCGCTGGATGCGATCGCTGCTGCGCCACCTCGCCGAAGAAGGTCGCACCGTCCTCATCTCCTCGCACCTTCTGGCCGAGGTGCAGCAGACGGTCGACGCGTTGCTGATCATCTCGGCCGGACGCCTGGTGTTCCAGGGTGGCATCGAAGACCTCGCCGATCCGGAGGAGTTCGCCACGGTGGTCGACTCCCCCGATCGCGCCGGGCTGTCGCGCGTGCTCGATGCCCACGGCATCCCGTATCAGGTGCTGCGCAACGGCTTCACGATCCGTCACCACGAGCCGGTCGAGGTCGGCGGGCTCGCCGCCGCGGCCGGCATCGCCCTGTCGCATCTGCAGAGCAAGGGCGCGAGCCTGGAAGACATCTTCCTCGAGCTGGTCAGCGGCGTGCGCGTGCACGCGAGCGCGGGGGCGCCGACGATCGCGGATGCCGCGACCCCGCCCCCCGTGTCCGACTCGGCGCCTGCGCCCGGCCCCCTTCCCGCACCGGAGGTCGACCCCGCAGCCACCCTCTCGGCCGAACCCGCGCCCGCGCTCTCCGCCGAACCCGCGCTCTCCGCCGAACCCGCGCCCGCGCTCTCCGCCGAACCGGCGCCCGCGCCGACGGCCGATCCGGCACCGCCCGCCGGACCCGCGCTGCGAGCGGAGCCCTTCGCGACCCCGGAGCCCGCGCTGCGCGAAGAGCCGCGACCGTCGACCGCGCTCGTCGCCGTGATCGCACCGCCCCGCGCCCGCGACACCCGCGCAGACTCCGCCGCGGCATCGCCCCCCGACGTGCCACGGCAGTCGTACGCCGTCGCCTCGACCGGGATCATCGACATCGTTCCCCCCTCCCCCCGGGTCGACGCACCCGCCGTCGGCGGCCCCGACGTCGATGCGGTCGCACCCGCCCCCGACGCCGCAGCCGCCCAGCCCACCGAGGAGGTCCAGCGATGACGCTCCTCGCCGCCACGCGATCCGAGTACACCAAGCAGTTCTCGACGGCCGGCTGGTGGGTGCTCGCGATCGTTCTCGTCGTCTACGTCGCGTTCACGTCCGGGGTCCTCGCGCTCGTGTTCGGCGGGGTGGCATCCGGTCGCCTGACCGGGGCCGGCGGCCCCGCCCCCGCGACCGACGGCATCCCCGCGCTCGTGTACAGCTCGGCCACCGCCGTGGGATACGTCTTCCCCCTGCTCATCGGCACGCTGATGGTCACGACGGAGTTCCGCCACAAGACGCTCACCCCCACGTTCCTCGCCACCCCCCGTCGCGGCGTCGTACTGGTGGGGAAGTTCGCCATCGGCATCCTGATCGGTCTGCTCTACGGCGTGGTGGGCTCGGCGGCCTCGATCGCCGCGGGTGCCGGAGTCCTGGGCTTCTTCGGGATCGACACCGCGCTCACCTCGGCCGACACGTGGACGCTGGTCGGGCGGATGCTGCTGGCCTACGCGCTGTGGGCCCTGGTCGGCATCGGCGTCGGCACGGTCGTGCGCAACCAGGTCGCCGCGATCGTGATCGTGCTCGCCGTCACCCTGTTCATCGAGCCCATCGTGCGCACCGTCGGCGGGGTCGTCGAGGGGTTCGCCGAGGTCGTGAAGTGGTTCCCCAGCGCCGCGAGCGACGCCCTCGTCGGGCAGACCATCTTCGGCGCGATCGGCTCCGGCGCGGGCGGGTCGCTCGAATGGTGGGCCGGCGGCCTGGTGCTGCTCGGCTACGCGGTCGTCCTGCTGGTGATCGGGCTCTTCACCACCTGGCGCCGCGACATCGACTGACGCGCGCCCCGCGGCCGCATTTGGCCCACCCCCGGCGACCGGCGAGAATCAACCGTGCTCGATGGACCGGTGATCGCCGAGTGGCTGCCCGTGTCGGTGTCGGCGCTCCTGCTGCTGCTCGTGGCCGCGGGGGTCGCCGGGTGGGTGGACGCGGTGGTCGGCGGCGGCGGGCTGATTCAGCTGCCGGCGCTCGTGATCGCGGTGCCGAAGGACATCGCGACCCCCTTCATCCTCGGCACCAACAAGCTGTCGTCGTTCTTCGGCACGCTCTCGGCCAGCGGCGTGTACCTGCGCAGGATCCGAGTGCAGCTCATCCTGCTGCTCCCCCTGGTCGCCGGGGCGTTCGGCGGCTCCGCGGTGGGCGCCGCGCTGTCGCGCTTCGTCCCCCGCGAGGTGCTCACCCCGATCGTCCTGGTGGCCGTGGTCGCCGTCGGCGTCTACACGCTGATCAAGCCGAAGATGGGCCTTCATCACGAGCCGCGTCACGACCGGCCCGTGGCGATCGGCTGGCGGGCGGGCGTGATCGGTCTGCTCGTGGGCTTCTACGACGGCATCCTGGGTCCGGGGACGGGGTCGTTCTTCGTGATCCTCATCGTGGGGGTGCTGGGGTACGGCTTCCTGCAGGCGAGTGTCAACGCCAAGATCGCCAACCTCACCACCAACCTCGCGGCGCTGATGGTCTACGGGGTGCACGGCGAGATCCTCCTGGCGCTGGGCCTGGCCATGGCCGCGCTGAACATCACCGGCGGCTTCATCGGCGCGCACATGGCGACGCGTCGCGGCAGCGGCTTCGTGCGCATCGTGTTCCTGGTGACGCTGTCGCTGCTGGTGGTCAAGCTCGCCTGGGACACCGTGGCGCAGTTCGCGGGCTGACCGCGGGAGCGGATGCCGCTCCGGAAGACCTCAGGCGACGATGTCGGCGACGTCCTCGGGTTCGGATGCCACGTCCAGCCGCAGCGCTTTGAGCAACGCCACGCCGTGCTTGGTGGTCAGCACGAGGCGTTCGAATTCGTCGTGACCGGCGAGGTCGATGACGACGCTGGGCTTGCGTCCGCGGATGATGACGAAGTCGTCGCCCCCCGCCGACTTCCAGGTGCCGGCCCCGACGACGACGGGAAGGTTGATGCCGGGGTTGGGGACGCCGCGGATCCAGGTCCAGGCGTCGTCGGTCAGCTGCACCCGCTCGATGTGCTCGCGCGGGACGACGATGTTGCTCTTGCGGAAGGACAACGCACGCTCGGTCGGCGAGAGCACGACCTCGAGCTGCGTCGAATCGAGCAGCAGGGTCACCATGGCTTCCATCCTGCCAGCGTCGGGGACGCCCCCTCGCTCTCGCACCTCACAGGACGGCAACGATCGCCCCGGGTGCGCGGAGCGCTGGGCGTTCGCGTCGCGCGCGACACCGCATGGGTTGCGTGAGGATCGTCCGCACCACGAGCCCGGGAGCGGACAGTGAAGACATGTCGAGCCGTTTGGAGCCCGGTCGATCCTCCGATCCGGAGCCGGGCACCCCCTCCGTCCCCCGCCGTCCGAAGCAGCGCTGGGGGTACATCACCCACTCCACGAGTCGCTACGGCAGCAGCGAGACCGAGCTGGTGGTGTACCCGCCCGACGCCTCCGAGCAGGAGCGCACGTGGGCGACCGGCGTGCACGCGTTCGCCCCCGTCGCGGCGACCGTCACCGTGCTCGCCGCCCTCGCCGTGGTACTGGCGGGGGTGTCCCCCGCCCACGCCTTCCCGACGATGATGGTGGTCCTCGCGGTGGGCGGTGCGGCCGCGCTGCTCAAGACGATGAGGGTGAGGCGCCGGTCCTGCGCGGTGTGGGTGGGGGTGTCGCCGCTGCACCCCGATCCCGATCGCGCGTGCGCGCGGCGCCGCCTCGAGGCCTTGGCCGACACCATGCACGACGCCTCGGACGCGCTCGCCGACGGGCGGATGTCGACGGCGGAGTATCTCGACCTCTGGCAGGACGTGTTCACCGAGGCGGGACTTCTTCGCGCGCAGTGGAACTGAGGCCGTCCACGCCCTCCGCCACGACGCGCACCCGGGGGCGACGGATGGATGCCGGAGCCACGCGCCAGCGGTTCGGGTCGACCGCGCCGCCGGCCCGGACGTCGGAGCCGCGGGATAGCCTGGAGCGATGAGTACGGGCAGTGTCGTGCCGCGTGTCACGCCGGCACCGGACACGTCGATCGACGGTCTGCTGGCGGCGATCTCCGCGGGGCACCGTCCCGACGTCGACGAGACCGAGGCCCTGCTGAGCGCCCCTCTCGAGACGCTCCTCGCCGTCGCCGCGGCCCTGCGCGACGAGGGGCTCGCGCGCGCCGGGCGCCCGGGGGTCCTCACCTACTCGCGCAAGGTGTTCGTCCCGCTCACGACCCTGTGCCGCGACCGCTGCCACTACTGCGTCTTCGTCGACACCCCCGGCCAGCTCGCCCTGCTGCGCAAGCCCGCCTACATGAGCCCCGAGCAGGTGCTCACCGTCGTCCGCCAGGGCCAGACGCTCGGCTGCAAAGAGGCCCTGCTCACCCTCGGCGACCGCCCGGAAGAGCGCTGGCCCGAGGCCCGCGCCTGGCTCGACGCGCACGGTTTCGCCTCCACGATCGACTACGTCGCCCACATCGCCCGACTCATCACCGCCGAGACCGGGATGCTCGTGCACGCGAACCCCGGCGTGATGCACCCCGACGAGCTCGCGACGCTGCGTCCGGTCTCGCCGTCGATGGGCATGATGCTCGAGACCACCTCACGCCGTCTGTACGAGGAGCCCGGGCAGGTGCACTTCGGCTCACCCGACAAAGACCCCGCGCTGCGCCTCAGCGTGATCGACGACGCCGGGGCGGCCGGCATCCCGTTCACCACGGGGATCCTCGTGGGAATCGGCGAGACGGTGCGCGACCGCGCCGAGTCGCTGATCGCCCTGCGCGAGATCGACGACCGACACGGTCATGTGCAAGAGGTGATCGTGCAGAACTTCCGCGCGAAGCCCCGCACCGCGATGCAGGGCGCCCCCGATGCCGACATGGCCGAGTACCTGGCCGCCGTCGCCGTCGCGCGTCTGGTCTTCGGGCCCGACATGCGCATCCAGGTGCCACCCAACCTCTCCGACCCGCGCGAGCTGGGGCTGCTGATCGCGGCGGGCATCGACGACTGGGGCGGGGTGTCCCCCCTGACCGCCGACCACGTCAACCCCGAGCGCCCGTGGCCGCAGATCGACGACCTCGCGGACCAGACCGCGGCGCGGGGCTACGTGCTGCGCGAGCGCCTCACCGCGCACCCCGAGTACGTCGACGCCGCGGAGCGCTGGATCGACCCCGCCCTGCACGCGGCGGTTCGGGCATTGGCGGATGCCACGGGACTCGCGGCCGACGTGAAGCCCGCGGCGGCGCTCGTCTCCGCGGTGGCGCCCGGCGCCGGTGCCGTGGACCCCGGCGTGACGCGTCTGGCCGAGCGGGCGGCATCCGCTCCCCTCGATCTCGACGACGACGACTGGGCTCGCCTGCTGCGCGCCACCGGAGCCGAGCTCGACGCGCTCACCGCGGCCGCCGACGACGCACGCCGCTACACGGTCGGCGAGCCCATCACCCTCGTGCAGAACCGCAACCTCACCTCGACGGGCTTGCGTCGCGCGGGTCGGGCGGGCGCGGGGGAGTTCGACCTCGACGACGCCGCCGACATCGCCGCGGATGCCGCCGCCCTCGGCGCGACCGAGATCTGCATCCAGGGGGCGCTGCCGCCCGGCGAAGACCCCTCCGGCTACCTCGACCTCGTGCGGGCCGTGAAGCGCGGGGCCCCCGGCATCCATGTGCACGCGTATCGGCCTCTCGACGTGCGCGACCTCGCCGACCGCGGCGGGTTCGGCCTCGACGGCGCTCTCGCCGCGATGCGCGAGGCCGGGGTCGACACCGTCCCGGGCACGGGTGTGAAGATCCTCAGCGAGCGCGTGCGTGCCCTCGTCGCCCCGGGCGACCTCGAGATCGATCGGTGGGTCGAGACGATCACCGCGGCGCACCGCGCGGGCTTCCGCTCGACCTCGGTGCTGTTCTACGGGCACGTCGAGACCGCCCCGGAGCGCATCGCTCACCTGCGCCGCCTCCGCGGGATCCAGGACGAGACCCACGGCTTCGCGGAGTTCGTCCCCATCCCCCTCCCCGGCGCGGGCGTGGCCCTGGTCGAGGGCCGCAGCCCGCTCGACGAGCATCGCGCGATGGTGGCCGTGTCGCGCCTGCTGCTGTCGGGCAGCATCCCCCACGTCCAGATCCCCTGGACCCGCGTGGGCCGCGAGACCGCTGCCGTGCTGCTGCGCTCGGGCGCGGACGACCTGGGCGGCACCCTCTACGACGGGCGCGTGCGGCCCGACACCGGCATCGAGCAGGGCCTCGAGCTGCCGGTCGCGGCCGCCGAGCGGATCGCGCGGAGCCTCATGCGACCCTTCCGCCTGCGCACGACCGACTACCGGGTGGCACCGCGACCGAGCGACGGACCGCTCGCATGAGGACCATCGACACGGTCGTGGTCGGGGCCGGGTTCGCCGGCCTCGCGATGGCCGGCGCCCTGCGGCGAGCCGGCCGTGACGACGTCCTCGTGCTGGAGCGCGCGGCCGACGTGGGCGGCACGTGGCGCGACAACACCTATCCCGGAGTCGCGTGCGACGTGCCCGCGCACCTCTACAGCCTCGCCGCGCACCCGAACCCCCGATGGTCGCGGACCTTCGCACCCGGGGCCGAGATCCGGGACTACCTGCGCGACGTCGCGGCGCGCGAGGGCCTCGGCGACCGCCTGCGGCTTCGCACCCCCCTCCTCGGAGCGCGGTGGGATGCCGGCGACTCCGTCTGGCGCATCGACACCGGCGCCGAGCCCGTCAACGCCCGCTCGCTCGTCCTCGCGTGCGGCCGGCTCACCGAACCGCACGTCCCCGCGATCGCCGGGCTCGAGTCCTTCGACGGGCCGCTCTTCCACTCCGCGCGCTGGGACCACGACGTCGACCTGACCGGAAAGCGGGTCGCCGTCGTCGGCACCGGCGCGAGCGCCGTGCAGCTCGTGCCCGAGCTCGCGCGCCGGGCCGCGCACGTCACGCTGTTCCAGCGCACGCCCGCGTGGATCGTGCCCCGCGGCGGCGGCGACATCCCGCCTGTCGAGCGCGAGCGCCTCGCCGCGCATCCGGGAGAACTGGCGCGCCTGCGCGCCGACCTGTACGCCGAGGGCGAGCAGCGTTTCGCCTCGCGATCGGGCGACGTCGTGGCATCCGCCGCCGCCCGTGACGCGGCCCTGCGACATCTGCACGCCCAGGTGGCCGACCCGGCGCTGCGGCGGGCGCTCACCCCCGACTACGCCTTCGGCTGCAAGCGCGTGCTGCTGTCGGACGCGTTCTACCCGGCGGTGGCCTCGGATGCCGTGACCCTCGAACCCACGGCCCTCGCCTCGGTCGACGGCTCGACGTTGACCGCCGCGAGCGGCGAGCGGTACGAGGCCGACGTGCTCGTGCTCGCCACCGGTTTCGCCGCGGCCGAGCAGCCCTACGCCGACCTGGTCCACGGCGAGACCGGAACCCTCGCCGCGCACTGGTCCGCGGGCATGACGTCGTTCGGCTCGACCGTGGTCGCGGGCTTTCCCAACCTCTTCGTGCTGAACGGCCCCAACGCCAGCCTCGGTCACAACTCCGCCGTGCTCATGGCCGAGGAGCAGGCCGCCTACGTCGTGCGCTCCCTCGCCCAGCGCGACCGACGGCCCTCGCGCGTGCTGCGCGTACGGCCCGAGGCCGAGGCGGCGTACACCGCAGAGATCGCCGCCGCTGCGGCATCCACCCCCTGGCTGACCGGGGGATGCCGCAACTGGTACGTTGACGCGCGCTCGGGGCGGCTCACGCTGCTGTGGCCGGGCACCGTCCAGGCGTTCCGCGAGCGCCTGACCGGCGCCGACGGGACGGAGTTCGAACCCGTGCACACCCCCGTGCGCGGCTGTGAGGTTGGAGGAGAGAGATGAGCGTTCCCCTGCGTTTCGGCTACAAGGCCTCGAGCGAGCAGTTCGGGCCGAACGAGCTGCTGGAGTTCGGCGTGCTGGCCGAGGAGGTCGGTTTCGATTCCGTCTTCCTCTCGGACCACCTGCAGCCGTGGATGCACGACGGCGGACACGCGCCCAACGCCCTGCCGTGGCTCGGCGCCCTGGGCGCGCGCACGCAGCGCGTCATCATCGGCACGAGCGTTCTCACCCCCACGTTCCGCTACCACCCCGGCGTCATCGCCCAGGTGTTCGCCACCCTCGGCGTGATGTACCCCGGTCGCGTCGTCCTGGGCGTCGGCACGGGCGAGGCGCTCAACGAGGTCACCCTGGGGCTGGACTGGCCCGAGCCGCCCGAGCGCTTCCAGCGCCTCAAAGAGGCCATCACCATCATCAACGAACTGTGGGCCGACGAGCGCGTCACCTACGAGGGCACCTACTACTCGGTGAAGGATGCCACCATCTACGACCGCCCCGCGCAGAAGGTGCCGATCTACATCGGAGCCTCGGGTCCCGCCGCCACCCGCCTGGCCGGTCGCATCGCCGAGGGCTACATCACCACGAGCGGCAAGGACCCCGCGCTTTACACCGACAAGCTGCTGCCGGCGCTCGATGACGGTCTCGGCAAGGCCGGGCGCACGCGCGACGACGTCGACACTCTCATGGAGGTCAAGGTCTCGTACCACCCCGACCACGACACCGCGATGGAGAAGACGCGCTTCTGGGCTCCCCTCGCGCTCACCGCCGAAGAGAAGATGAGCGTGCACGACCCGATCGAGATGCAGCGCCTCGCGAACGAGCTGCCGATCGAGCGCGCGGCCTCGCGCTTCATCGTGTCGACCGACCCCGACGAGCACGTCGAGCGCATCGCCCGCTACGTCGACCTGGGATTCCGTCACCTGGTGTTCCACGACCCCGGTCATGACCAGCGCGAGTTCCTGCACATGTACGGCGACGAGATCCTGCCGCGCCTGCGCAAGCGCTTCGGCTGAGGTGGGGCGGCGCTGCACGCGCCGCGTCCGCCCCTCACCGCTTTTTCCGCGCCGAACTCCTGAGAAATCGAACGTGGCTTGAACATTCCCGCCGAAACCGCCACCCTGACCGGATGACTCAGGAGTTCTGCACACAATGGACGCGATGAGCACTCTCGAAATCCGCGATGGCTGGACGGTCATCGTGCCGGTCAAGCCCGCCGCCGTCGGCAAGTCGCGCCTGATCGACGTCGGCACCGACCGCGAGGCCCTCGCACGTGCCATCGCGCTCGACACGATCACCGCCGCGGCCGCCGCCGACCTGGTCTCGCGCGTCCTCGTCGTCACCGACGACGCCGGGGTCCGCGCCGAGCTGCGGCGCCTGCGCGGCGTCGACGTCGTCCCCGAGGGCGACACCCGCGGACTCGACGCCGCGATCGCCCTGGGTGCCGACACCGCGGGGCTCGGTGTGCCGCGCGCCGCGCTGCTGGGCGACGTCCCCGCCCTGCGTCCCGCCGATCTCGACGTCGCGCTCCAGCTCGCGGCATCCGTCGAGAGAGGACTGGTTCCGGATGCCGAGGGCACCGGCTCCACCTTCATCACCGCGCGCGCGGGAGCGGTCTGGGTCTCGGCGTTCGGCGAGGACTCCGCGGCCCGCCACCGTCTGCTCGGCTGCACCGACCTCGCCGTCGACCGCGACTCGACGCTGCACCGCGACGTCGACACCGCCGCGCAGCTGTCGGCGGCCGTGGCCATGGGCGTCGGCCGGCACACGTCCGCGGTGCTAGCCGCTGCGGCGGCCTGAGCCGCGGCGGCGGCAGCTCGCGGCCTCCGCGGGGGTGCATCGACGCGACGTTTTCGACGAATCGAGAACCAATCCGGCCGATCGGACAATACCCAGTGTGAGCATCCACGACGGCGACATCATCGTCAGGTCCCTGGCGCACGGGGCGGTCTTCGCCGATCTCTACGATCGGCACGAACGCGTCGTCCACCGCTACGTCGCCCGTCGACTCGGCACCGCGTTCGCCGAAGACGTGACGTCCGAGACCTTTCTGGTCGCTTTCGCACGCCGCGCATCATTCACGGGCGGTCTCGACGCGCGCCCGTGGCTGCTCGGCATCGCCACGGTGCTGATGCAGAAGCATGCCCGTCTCGAGGCGCGCGCGTGGCGCGGCATGCTCGCCGCCGATATCGCCCGCGTCCACGTCGACGACATCGAGACAGCCGATGAGCGGATGGATGCCGACGGCCTCGCCTCTCATATCGGCGCCGCCCTCGCCGACCTCTCGCGCGGCGACCGCGATGTGCTGCTGCTGCACACCTTCGGCGAGCTCGACTACCTCGGAATCGCCGAGGCCCTCGGCATCCCCCTCGGAACCGTCCGATCGCGTCTGAGTCGAGCACGACGCAGGGTCCGCATCGCCGTCGCCCCGCACATGAGTCCGGCTCCGAGCCGAGAAAGAGAGCACCACCGTGGATGAGATCTCGCTGCTGAACCGTGTCCGGGCCGACATCCCCGCGCGCTCCCCCGACGACGTGATCAGAGGCCGTGCGGCACTGCTGCGCGCGATGCAGGCGCCGCCCGCCCCCGATCCCGCCCGCCGCCCGCGTCAGCGGTGGATTTGGGTCGGGTCTGCCGCCGCGGCGACCTGCGCGCTCACCGGCGCCATCGTCTTCGGTGGGGCGCTCGGCGCCCCCGTCGGCGCCGATCCGGCCGCTGCAGCGGTCCTCGGTTCAGCGGCCACGGCCGCACGCAGTGTCGTGGACCCGGTCGTCGGCCCCGGCCAGTACCTGGAGGTGCGGACGGATGCTGTGTACTCGGCGATGGGCACGACCGAAGCGGACGCCGAGGTGGCCCGTCGCGAACGCGACGGCAACCTCGAAGAGGGCGACATGACGGGATTCCTCGAGAGCAGCGTGCAGGCGCTGTGGGTGCCCTCCGAACGTTCGGGCGACTGGATCGAAGTGCGGTGTGCGAGGACTCCTGTCCAGACATTCGGTCCGCGCTCCGAAACACTGGTCGCCGAGTGGGAAGCCTCGGGCGTCAACGACCGCTACGTGTTCCCCGCGGGAAAAACCGAGTACGGCGCCCCCATCACCATGTTCGACGCCGATACCGCCGCCGACCTCCCGCGCGATCCGCGTCAGCTCTTGGAGAGGATCTACCGCGACAACGGCAACGCAGGCCCCTCGCGTGATGGCGAGGCGCTCGTCTGGATCGCCGATCGGCTGCGTTCGGGCACCGTCCCCGCGGAGCTGCGCTCGCTGTTCTACGACACCGCGGCGCTCATCCCGGGCGTCACGATCACCGAGGAGCAGGCGACGCTGAACGGCCGGACGGGCACGGCGATCGGCCGCGACGAAGGCCAGAACGGCTTCCGTCAGGACATCATCATCGACCCCGAGACGGGGGCGTTCATCGGCGAACGGCAGGTACTCCTGCGCCCGGTCGCCGACATGCCCGCGGGAACGGCCACCGGCTCTACGTCGGTGACGACGACCGTCGTCGACGCGGCTCCAGAGGGGACGAGCCTGTGCGCGGGGTGACGGGCACGGGCCCCGCCGACCTGCTGCTGCCGCCGACCCAGACGGTCGTCGTGACGGCCGCTCCGGAGGCTACCTCCGCCGGTGTGAAGCGCCGCAAGCTCCTATAGCGGGCGGTCCGTCGTGGAGAAGCGCCCGCGGATGCGGGTGCGTTCAACGGATTCGGATGCCGGGGACCGCGGCATCCGAATTCGTTGCCCGGAACCGGTCCGGCTCCGTTACGCGCCGAGCGCCGCCTCCGCGATCGCCGCGGACGTCTCCTCGTCGCGCATCCACAGCGGCGCCACCACCGCGCCGATCGCCGCCGCCTCGACCTCGGACGCCGACGCGGCGTCCTCTTCGGCGAGCAGCCACGCGTCGAGCACACCGTCCCGTGAGCGCGCGCCGTAGTGTCGGGCGACGGCCGCGGCCGACGTCTCGACACCGATCGCCGTCAAGCACACGTCCGCCATCCCGCGCACGACCCGGCCGCCGATGATCGGCGAGACGCCCACCACGCGGGCCGCGGTCGCCCGCAGCGCTTCGCGCACGCCCGGTACCCCCAGGATCGGGCCGATCGACACCACCGGGTTCGAGGGGGCCAGCAGCACCACATCGGCCGACGCGATCGCCTCCTCCACACCCGGGGCGGGCACGGCATCCGTGATCCCGGGGTTCTCGAAGGCCCGCGGGGTCAGCTGTGCACGATGGCGCGTCCACCACTCCTGAAAGTGCATCCGCCGACCGTCCTCCAGCCGCACGTGCGTGTCGACCTCGCTGTCGGTCATCGGCAGCAGACGGATGCCGAGATCCCAGCGCTCCGCCATGCGGGCGATCACCTGGGTCGGCGTCAGCCCCTCGCGCAGCCAGCCGGTGCGGGCGAGGTGGGTCCCGAGGTCGAGGTCGCCGAGCGTGAACCACGGCCAGCCGGCGCCCCACGCCTGGAGCTCCTCGTTGACGCGCTCGGTATCGCCCGCTCGACCCCACCCGCGCTCGGTGTCATTCACCCCGGCGAGGGCGTAGGTGATCGAGTCGACGTCGGGTTGCAGACGCACACCCGAGAGCCACAGGTCGTCGCCCGTGTTGACGACGACGGTCGCCTCTGGCGCGCCGAGCCGGCGGAGGGCGGCGCGGACGCCGAGGGTGAACTTCGACCCCCCGACTCCACCGGCGAGCACGACGACACGGGGCTGGGGAGGAAGCATTGGTTCAGTCTTTCACCCGGTGGCGGGACGTGAGAATGTTCACATCTTCCGTCGGACGGGGGTGAGCGCGACTACCATCTCCCGAGTGAGTGATCTCTTCTCTTCTCGCGAGGCGGAGGCCGCGATCGCCCGTATCGAGCAGCAGGTCGCCGAGGCCCAGGTGCGTGCGGCGCAGGCGCAGCAGGTGCAGGCCGACATCGATGCGGTGCGGACGACGGCGACGGCGCCGCGACGCGAGGTGGCGGTGACGGTGGATGCCACGGGTCGGCTGGTCGGCATCCGTCTGGCCGACGCGGCGTACGAACTGCGCCCCGACGCGCTGGAGCGACTCATCGTCGACACGGCGGGCGCCGCGCAGCGCCTCGCGGGGGAGCAGGCGCTGGAGATCTCGCGCGCGGCATTCGGCGCGGACTCGGCGATCGTGGAACGGTTGGCCGGCGAGATCGAGCGGCAGTCGCCGCCGTCTGCGCCGATGGGCTTCCGGGTCTGACGCTCATGGTTGATCGCATCGCCGTCGATTCCGAGCTCATCGGGTCGCACGCTTCGCGGCTGGGTGCCGTGGCATCCGATATCTCTCTGGCTCGTGACGCCGGCTCCGCCGGAGGGTTGCACGCGGAGGCGTTCGGGGTGTTGTGCGCGTTCCTCGTGCCGCCGGCGACGATGGCTGCGGATGCCGCGGGCTCTCTGGTCGCCGCGGCCGAGGACATGGTGCGTCGCTCGGCGACGGAGATCGTCGGGGTCGGGGCGGATCTCGAGGCGTACGAGCAGAAGGTGCTCGAGTGGGTGCGGGCGTTGGAGGCGGGCCTATGAGCAACGCGCTGATCGCCGGACCGGTCGACACCGCGACGCCGTTCAGCGGGGCGGGGCTGTTGGACTCCGGAACGCAGCTCGCGCACGCCATCGAGTCGGGCAACTGGGTCGAGGGTGGGCTCGCGGCGTTCAGCACCGCGGTGGACACCGTCGCCGCGGTGATCGACCCGATGGGCTCGCTCATCGCTGCCGGTCTCGGCTGGTTGATCGACCATTTCGAGCCGATCAAGGGCTGGTTCAACGACCTCACCGGCGACGCCGGTGCCGTCCTGGGGTTCTCGCAGACCTGGACCAACGTGCAGACCCAGCTGGATGCGTCCGCCGACTTCTTGGACCGGGTGGTCACCGACCTCGATGACATGGCGGGTGAGGCGATCGAGGCGTACCGCCGGTTCCAGGTGGACGCCGCCGCGCACATCCGCGCGTCGGGTCGGTGGGCGGGGGCGATGGCCACCGGACTGCAGATCGCCTCGACCATCGTGCAGGTCGTGCACGACCTGGTGCGCGACATCCTGTCGCAGCTGGTCGGGTCGGCGATCTCGTGGGCGACGCAGGCCGTGGTCACGGTGGGACTTGCGACCCCGTGGATCATCACGCAGGTCTCCACCCGCGTCGCCAGCTGGACCGCCAAGATCAGCAGCAAGCTCACCGGACTGCTGCGCTCGTGCGGCAAGCTCGGCGACCTGCTGACGGAACTCCGGGCGCTGATGGACAAGGGGGCGGGGCTGCTGGGCAGCGTGCCGCGTCGCGCTGCTCGGAACACGACCCACCCCGAGCCGGCGTTGCACCCCCACCGCGGCACCTCCCACGGTGACGGCGACTCGACGTCATCCGGAAGCGGCCACCAGAGCGACCCCCCGGCGCGGCGCGATGGCGATGACGCCGATCGGCCATCTCGCGCTGACGACGCGACTGCCGAGCAGATAGCGGCGGACCTGGAAGCACTTCGGGACTACACGGGGCCGCGATATCAACAAATCAACGACGCACTTCGCGGCAAGATCCCGATGACCCCCGAACTGCAAGACCGTGTCGACGCTGCCGTCAGGGCTCTAGACCGTCTGCCGGACCACCCCGGCACTGTCGTGCGCGGAGAGGTCCTGCGGCCAGGGGATACCTATCTCGATGCGTATCGGGAAGGCGAGACAGTTACCAACGTCTCCTTTACGAGTGCCGATAAGACGACGCCGTTCGCCGGCAATGTGCAGTACGCGATCGAATCCGCGCACGGAAAGAGCGTTCATCACATCAGTCACTACGCCTCCACGGAAGATGAGGTGTTGTTCCGTCCGGGAACGAGCTTCTTCATCAATTCGCGAGCAGAACGCGACGGGGTCATTTACATCGACATGAAGGAAGTGCCATGAACGAACGAGATGGAATGGCACCGGGCCTGACGCCCGAAGAGCAAGAGAAGACGATGCGGAATCTCAAGGAGATGATGCGCCGCCAAGCCGAAGGTCGGTATCGCGATGCGCCAGAAGTCCCGGGAAAGGCAGAGTCCATGCTCGTCGGATTCTCCCGCGCAAGGCGTGCCGAGGGTGATTCAGAGCCGTTCCCGGAGGAGTTCTATGACGATGAAGAGCCTTCGAGAGGCCCTGAGCAATCATGAGTGATGCTGGGCAAGCAGCCCTGAGCTTTCTTCGCGCGCTCGAACGGCTTCCGACGCACATGGGCATCGTGTTCCACGGACTCCCGTCCATCCCTCGGTTGTCACCGGCCCGGTGGACCCGGGGTGTCACAGCGACCAGTAAAGACCCGCGCATCGCCACGGAGAACTTCTCGACAGCCGCCGTCGCAGCGATCGTGAGCCGTACCGGGCGCGACATTGGACAGTTCTCGGCCCATCCGGCCGAGCAGGAGATCGTCCTCCCGCCTGAGGTCGTCCTCCTCGAGGTGGCTCGAACCTCCCTCCCGGACGGTCGGCCGGTGGTGATCATCGAGCAACTCGCCGAGCAGGATCCATCCGGGTCGCTTCCCCCGACGCTCGAAGCGCTCGTCGACCATGTGCGCCAGACGCTCGACTGCGGGCTGGAGGCTCCGGAGGCACCTATCACGACACGGGGGAAGTTCGTCGAACCATTCTTCTTTCTCGACGAGGAGTGACGAGTGGCGATGGCAGACCCATTCTCACGGTCGTGTGCCTCGTGCGACAGGCAGGCGGAACCTTCACCGCAACCCGAGGAGACCATTGGACTATTGCGCGCCGATTTCTGAACGCTGCCGGTGGTTGCGTACATCTGGAATCCGGGATCCTCGATCCCGGGCAAGCATCCTGAGGCCATTGCCGGCTCGGCGGCGACAGGCGAAGTGGAAGCGGTCATTGCCGAGTCGGATGCTGTCCTTCCTGACGCCGATGCAGCGGATCTCATGCCGTGGGCGGACAGGAAGGCCCGCGAGATCGCGGCCGCTCATCCGGATGTCGGTGACGCCGGCACCCGCGCACTGCGGGACCTCCTCAGTTGGACGTGGCGCTAGAGCGGGGGGCCCGCAGCGGACCGACACGCTGCTGGAACGGGCCATCCTCGCTCGCCAATTGGCGGGTCCGCCGTGTCTGACAGCAGTCGAGAACTGAAAATGCAAGACCTGACCTTCGAGCAGCTGTGCGGCGCACTCCGTGAGGAGTTCGGCTCCGCCCGCGTCTCGAGTCCCCAGCATCCTCGGGTGGGCGACGGCGATCCCGTGTCGGGAGATCTCATCATCCGCGAGGACGGGCCGTCAGAATACGTCGTGGGCGCGCAGGATCGAGGACAGTGGTCGGAGCTCGCGCGGTTCCGCTCAGAGTCCGAGGCGTGTGCTTTCGTCCTGGACCAGATGCGGAAGAGCCACCGTCCGGGGGTGCACCTGACTCCCGCAGAAAAGGCCGAGTCCGACCGGATCACCCACGACTTCGACGAAGAGTTGCGGCGCACCCTGGGACTCTGATCGAACGGATGTATGCCATCGCTTCCATCGACGAGGCGAGAGAGCATCCCGCGTGGGCCGCTCGCATCGTTCGCGCTCTTGCTGCAGACCGCAGTGTCGCGGGCGAGTCCGGCATCCGGGTCCTCGATTCGACTCGGAGACACGGTGCTCACTCAGGACGATGCGATCACTCGGCTCACTCCCGCCCCCATCCTCGACGACACAGGCGAGGCCAGAAATTGCGATTCGTGGGCGAGTGGGCAGAATGCGCCTGGGCCTGGTCAGATCTCGAACCGGGACTCGGCGAGACACCCGTCTATTCGGCCGAGGACGTACAAGAGGCGCTCGCGAGCGGGGATCGACACTGCGCTCGGAGAGCAGAGCGCCTCAGGCAATGGAGAGCGGCAAATGGACTGACGTCCGATTGAGATCCAGCTCGAGCGGGTGCCCGGCGTGCTTCGACCTCGCCATCCGCGAGCAGGCAGCCAAAGCTTCTGCTCACGACCTCACCCGACGACTTCCTGTGCCGCTGCCACTACTGCCAGACAAGGTGGATCGAGAACAGCCGGTTTCGCCACCCCGCGAGGCCCGGCCACGCCGGGGAGGATCCCTACTGCGCGAGCAGCGTCGGATCCAGCGCCTCCGCCGCCGCCTTCGCCGCCACCGGCAGCGCGTCGAGCACCCGCTCCATGGCGACGTCGTCGTGGGCGGCGGTGAGGAACCACGCCTCGAAGACGCTCGGGGGCAGGGAGACACCGGCATCCAGCATCGCGTGGAAGAACGGGGCGTACCGGTACGACTGCTGCGTGAGCGCCGTGGCGTAATCGCGCGGCACCTCGGGCAGGAACGCCAGTCCGAACAGCGACCCCGCGCGCGGCACGGCGTGCACCACACCCGCGTCGGTCAGGGCGGCGTCGAGCGCGTCGGCGATCCGCGCGGCCGAGGCGTCGACCGCGGTGTACACCTCGGGCGTCGCCAAGCGCAGCGTCGCGAGCCCCGCGGCCACCGACAGCGGGTTCCCCGACAGCGTGCCCGCCTGGTACACCGGGCCGAGGGGCGCCAGGTGGTCCATGATCTCGGCGCGACCGGCGAGGGCCGCCAGCGGCATCCCGCCGCCGATGACCTTGCCGTACGTGAGGATGTCGGGCAGGTACCGCTCACCCTGCGAGGCCTGCAGGCCCCAGAAGCCGGCGGGGTGCACGCGGAATCCGGTGAGCACCTCGTCCATGATCAGCAGCGCGCCGTGGCTGTGCGCGATGTCGGCGAGAGCGGCATTGAAGCCGGGCAGCGGCGGAACGACGCCCATGTTCGCGGATGCCGCCTCGACGATGATCGCGGCGATGTTCTCACCGTGCACCGCGAACACCTCGCGGACCGCGTCGAGGTCGTTGTAGGGCAGCACGAGCGTCTGCGCGGCGATCGGCGCGGGAACACCCGCGGATCCGGGCAGGGCGAGCGTCGCAACCCCCGAACCCGCGGCGGCCAGCAGGCCGTCGGAGTGCCCGTGGTAATGCCCGGCGAACTTGATCAGCAGGTCGCGACCGGTCACGCCGCGCGCCAGGCGGATCGCCGTCATCGTCGCCTCGGTGCCGGTCGACACCAGTCGCACCTTCTCGATCGGCTTCAGGTCGCCGACCTGCACGCGCTGCGCGACCAGGTCGGCCAGCTCGACTTCGGCCCCCGTGGGCGCTCCGAAGGACAGACCCCGGGATGCCGCCGACTGCACCGCCCCGACCACCTCGGGGTGCGCGTGGCCGAGCAGCGCGGGACCCCACGAGGCGACGAGGTCGACGTACTCGCGACCCGCGGCATCCGTGATCCGCGGGCCGGAGGCCGACTGGACGAACCGCGGCGTACCGCCCACGGAGCCGTACGCGCGCACGGGCGAGTTGACGCCGCCCGGGATGACGTCCTTGGCGCGCGCGAACCACTGGTCGTTGAGATCGGTCATGGCATCCATTCTTCCGGGCGCGCACGGGTATCGGCTCCGCGCAGGTCACACTCACCCGCGTGAGTCACGGGGATCCGTCGCTTCGGCGGTGGTCAGGGCGACACATATCCACCGGGCGAGGAACCGGGCTTAGAGCTCCTCGCGGAGCCAGCGGGCGGCCTCGACGGCCCAGTACGTCAGGATCGCGTCGGCACCGGCGCGGCGGATGCCGAGCAGGCTCTCGAGGATCGCACCGCGGCGATCGATCCAGCCGTGGGCTGCGGCGGCCTCGACCATCGCGTACTCCCCCGACACCTGGTAGGCCCACACCGGCACGTCCACCGACGCGCGGACGTCGGCCAGCACGTCGAGATACGGCAGCGCCGGCTTGACCATGACGACGTCGGCGCCCTCTTCGACGTCGAGCACCGCTTCGCGCACGCCCTCGCGACCGTTGCCGGGGTCGAGCTGGTATGAGCGACGGTCACCCTTCAGCTGCGAGTCGACGGCCTCGCGGAAGGGGCCGTAGAACGCGCCGGCGTACTTGGCCGAGTACGCCAGGATCAGCGTGTCGGTGAAGCCCTCGGCATCCAGCGCCGCGCGCACCGCACCGACCTGGCCGTCCATCATCCCCGACAGACCCAGCATCGCGGAGCCGGCGCGGGCCTGCGCCAAGCCCATCGCGGTGTAGCGCTCAAGGGTCGCGTCGTTGTCCACGGCCCCGTCCTCGCGCAGCACACCGCAGTGGCCGTGATCGGTGAACTCGTCGAGGCACAGATCGGTCTGCACGACCAGCGCATCGCCGACCTCGGCCACGACGGCCTCGGTGGCACGGTTCAGGATGCCGTCGGGATCGTCGGCGCCGGAGCCGACGGCGTCGCGCACCTCGGGCACGCCGAAGAGCATGACGCCTCCGACGCGCTGCTCGGCCGCGTCGGCCACCGCGCGACGCAGCGAATCCATCGAGTGCTGCACGATGCCGGGCATCGAGCCGATCGGGCTCGGCTCGGTCAGGCCCTCGCGCACGAACATCGGCAGCACCAGCTGCGACGGGACCAGGTGCGTCTCACGGGCGAGACGGCGGACGGCGGGGGTGCGGCGCAGGCGCCGCGGACGGTGCGCGGGAAAGCTCATGGGGTCGATTCGTCGGTGTTCACGGGGAAGCGGGCGACCGCGTCGATGAGGGAGTCGACGGTCTGGGTGTCGGCCACGACGTCGACGCTGAGCCCGGCCCGCTTGGCGTCCTTGGCGGTGCGCGGGCCGATGGCCGCGATGACGGTGGATGCCGGGATCTCGGGGAACTGCTCGACCACCTGCTCGGCCACCGAACCGCTGGTCACCAGAATCGCGTTGATGCGTCCGGAATGAACGTCGGTGGCGATCTTGTCGGTCACCGGGACGCCGACCGTGCGGTACGCCACGACGCTGCGCACGTCGTGCCCGGCCTCGATCAGCAGACGTGTCAGGACCGGCTTGGCGATCTCGCTGCGCAGGGTCAGCACCTTGCGGGGCTGCGTCTCGATCGCGATCATCTGCTCGGCCATGCCCTGGGCGGAGTTGTCGCGCTCGGGCACGAGGTCGACGTGGTAGCCGACGGCCTGCATCGCCGCCGCGGTGGTCTCGCCCACGACCGCGACCTTGGTCTCGGCGGGGATGACGGCCTTATAGGCGTACAGGACGTCGACGGTGGTGGCGCTGGTGAGCGTGAGCCAGTCGAACGCACCGGCGGCGAGGTCGGCGAGGGCTTCGTCGAGGGTCGCCTGGTCGTTCGTCGGTGCGAAGTTGATCAGCGGGGCGATGACCGGGACGGCTCCGAGCTGACGCAGGCTCGCCGCGACGCCGTCGCCCCAGGGCCCCCCGCGCGGCACGAGCACGCGCCGCCCCGTGAGGGGTTTGGGCACGCCGCCCGTGGTCGGGTTCGGCGTCTGCCAGTGGCCTTCATTCATGTGGTCGACTCTCGTGGTACCAGGTCGGCCGCCCCGCGTTCGAGCAACCGACGCGCGGCTTCTCGGCCCGCTCGCGTCGCTCGCGCGATCGGCCCCCCGTCGTCGGCAGCATTCGCCCCATTGCCACTGCCCGTTTCCCCACCATACCCCGGCGACAGGCGCACGGTCCGGTCGATTCCGATCCGCTGGCTGCCGTCGAGGGCGTAGACCACGGCCCGCAGGCGCAGATCGCCGTGGACCAGTGCCGCGTGGGTTCCCACGGGCGCGCTGCATCCGGCATCCAGCGCATTCAGCACGACGCGTTCGGCGGTGACCGCCACGCGGGTGTCCTGGTCGTCGAGCCGGGCGAGGGCGGCGCGGATCTCGGGGGCGATGTCGTCCCGGGTCTCGACCGCGAGAGAACCCTGCCCCGGCGCCGTCGGCCACTCGGCGAGGCCGAGCGCCTCGGCGTGCAGGCCGCCCAGATCGCCGCCGAGGCGCGAGATGCCCGCGGCGGCCAGGATGACGGCATCCAGTTCTCTGTCGCGCACGCGCGCGAGACGCGAGTCGACGTTGCCGCGGATGTCGCGGATGTCCAGGCGCGGGTTGTGCCGCCGCGCCTGCGCGATGCGGCGGGGCGAACCCGTGCCCACCCGAGCGCCCGGCGCGAGCGCCCCGAGCGGCGTGCCGTCACGGGTGACGACGACGTCGCGGGCGTCCTCCCGGGGCGGGGTCGCGGCGATGACCAGACCGTCGGGCTGCACCGTGGGAAGGTCCTTGAGCGAGTGCACGAGGAAGTCGCAGCGGTCGGCGGCGAGGGCCTCGCGCAGACCGTTCGCGAACACTCCCCGGCCGCCCAGCTGCGACAGCGACGCGCGGTTGACGTCGCCCTCGGACACGATGGGCACGAGCTCGACGGGTCGACCGGATGCCGCGGCGACCGCGTCGGCGACCATCTGCGACTGCGCCATCGCGAGGGTGCTGCGACGCGTTCCGAGCCGCAGGGGCGCCTTCACTGGAGGATCTCGGGGATCTCGTCGAGCGTGACGAGACGGCCGGTGTAGAACGGCACCTCCTCGCGCACGTGGCGTCGGGCCTCGGTGTAGCGCAGGTCGCGCATCATGTCGACGAGGTCCGTCAGGACGTCGGACTCCATCGGCAGCAGCCACTCGTAGTCGCCCAGGGCGAAGGATGCCACGGTGTTCGCGATCACGCCGCGGTACTCGGAGCCCTTCTTGCCGTGCTCGATGAGCATCTCGCGGCGCTCGGCCTCCGGCAGCAGGTACCACTCGTAGCTGCGCACGAAGGGATACAGGCACAGCCACTGCTTCGCCTCGACGCCACGGAGGAAGCCGGGCACGTGCGACCGGTTGAACTCGGCGTCGCGGTGAACGCCCATGGCGTTCCACGTGGGCAGGAGGTTCTTCAGCAGCTCGGTGCGGCGCAGGCGCCGCAGGTCGCGCTGGAGTGCCTGCGGGTCTTCGCCGTACATCCAGACCATCAGGTCGGCGTCGGCCCGGAGGCCGCTGACGTCGTAGAAGCCGCGGACGGTGACGCCGTCGGCCTCGACCAGCGAGACCAGGTCGGCGAGCTCGGTCGCCTCGGCGGCGGTGACGGGGTTCTCGGGATCGCGGCGGAACACCGCCCACAACGTGTACACGGAAGAGGAGCTGTCATCGGACATGACTCCTAGTCTCGTCCGGTCGCGGCGACCGGCCAAACCGGTTGACTCGGAGCCGAAGGACCCGGCGGATGCGGGCCGGCGTCGGCGTTGGTACTGTGCGAGCACGGCATCGGGGGATGCCACCGCGAAGGGGTGCGCGATGTGGCTCTACGACCTGCCCATGTCCGTCGGTCTGCCGCTGTTCGTGGCCCTCGTCGTCGGCGCGTCGTGCGCCGTGCTGCTGCTGCTGCGCCGATGGGTGTTCCGCGTGGCCCCCCAGGGCGAGGAATGGGACCGGGTGCTCAGCTACGCCGTCGGTGCCTACGGGGTCTTCTACGGCGTGACGCTCGCGCTCATCGCGGCGGCGTCCTACGGCAATTTCACCGAGGTCGACGAGGTGGTGCTCGAGGAGTCGTCGTCGCTGGCATCGCTGTACCGGACGGCGGATCTGCTGCCCGACCCGCAGGGACGAGCCCTGCAGGAACAGATCGTGCAGTACACGCGCAACGTGATCGATGTGGACTGGCCGATGCAGGCGCGACTGCAGATCCCCGCCGAGACCGACGCCGACATCACGGCCATGCAGCAGGCGATCGCCGGGGTGCAGCCCACCACGCCCGCCGAGATCCTGTACGTGCAGCAGTCGCTCGACCGGTTCCAGATCCTGATCGAGAACCGTCGCGAGCGCATCGCCCTGACCCGACTCGCGCTTCCCGGCGTGCTGTGGATCGTGCTCGGGGTGGGCGCACTGCTCAACGCCGTCCTGATCGCCCTGATCGAGGTGCGCAACCTCCGCGTGCACCTGCTGATGTCGAGCATGCTGGCGCTGTTCGTCGCTCTGCTGCTGTACGCCATCGCGGGATTCGACCACGCGTACGCGGGGCCGATCGCCGTGACCCCGGAGTATTTCGAGGACCTGCTCGAGGGCCTCTTCCGGGAATGACGAAGCGGCCCGCCCCGGCGAGGGGGACGAGCCGCTCCGAGCTCTCTCAGCGCGTGTAGGCGCGGACGATGCCCCAGACGGCGACGCCGACGAGGGCGGCGACACCGGCGACGACCGCCGAAGCGGCGCCGGGATTCTTCTGCGCCTTCGCACGCACGTCGTGCACGGTGCGATCCACCGCGTCGCTCGCGCGTCGCGGGATGTTCGCCTTGACCTCGAGGGCGGCCAGGGCCGCCTTGAGCTCGGCGCGCGCCGACTCCACGGGATCGGTGATCCCCAACGGCACCGCCGTGCGGGGAACGGGGACGGGTCGATCAATACTCATCGCGGGCCTCCTTGACGATACGGACGTCCTCGGCGATGGCCTTGCCCGGGTTCTCGCGGTTCGACAGCTTCTTCAACCGCAGGTACCCGAGCAGCGCCAGGATGGCCGTGATCATGACCATCACGCCGAAGACCACGAGCGCCGACAGCCACACGGGCCACCACGACGACAGCCCCGCGATGACGAACGCGAAGAAGACGGGGATCGCCCAGAAGAGCACGATGAGCGCCCCCACGAACCAGCCGGCACCGATCCCCGCGTCTTTCGCGGTGCGCTGCGCCCAGGCCTTCGCCCCGTTGATCTCGGCGACCACCAGGTTGCGCACGAGCTCGGGGATGTCGCCGATCAGCGTGAACAGGCTGTCGTCGGAGCGATCGCGGAATCCGCGCGGAGTGGTCATGCGGTCAGCTCCCGGACGCGTCGGAAGCGCTCTGGGCGGCCTTCGCACGCGTGGTGGCCGACTTCTCGGCCCGCTTGGCGTCGTCGACGGAGTCCTCGACGACGTCGGCGACCTCGTGCGCGGACTGCTTGGCGGCGCGTCCCGCGCGTTCGGCGCGCTCCTGCACGCTTCCGGACTGGGAGGCGGCGCCGGTGACCGACTTCGCGCCCTTCCACACCACGCCGGGAACGGACGTGAGGGCCGAGACGCCGAACGCCTTGACCTTCTCGACCTGTCCCTGCACGGCGGGCTGGTCCCAGACCTTGCCGGCCTGCGTCTTGATCTGCTCGTACCGCTGGCGGCCGGCGCGTGCTCCGAGCACGTAGCCCGCCACGAGTCCGACGACGAGTGCTGCTTTGCCCCTCATGGGGTCTCCTCACGCTCGTTCGAGTGCTGGTCGACTCTCACAGTAGTCACGTATGCCGTCCCGGGCATCCACCCTTGACAGCACGACCCCGACGGGCGAGTGCGGCGGATCAGAGACGCCAGAGCGCAGAACTGCGGACGCGGTCGGCCTCGTCGCGCGCGTCGGGGATCACCTGCGCCAGACCCGTCCCCGAGATCCACGCCCCCGTGACACCGAGCCCGGGGACGGCTCGGACGGCGCCCCGGGCCGCGGCCGTCAGCGCGGCGCGGCCGATCGCCGCCGCCGGCTGCGACTGGACGTAGCGCGAGCGGTGACTGTCCCGAAGAGCGGATGCCGACAACTCCACGCCCAGCATCGCCGACGCCTCCGCCATCGCGAGGCGGGCCGCGCCCTCGTCGTCGAGGGCCGCAGTGGCGGGCTCCTCGCCCTGCGCCCCGAACGACACGCGCACGACATGGACGCCGGGCTGGGCGGCATCCCGCACCCAATCCCACTTGGCGCTCGAGTGGGTCAGGGCCTTGGCCACGTGACTGCCGGGCACGGTGAGCACGCCCGTGCCGCGCGGGACGCGATCCAGCTCGGGGGCGTAAACCACCAGGGTCACCACCTCGACGACGGGGGCAACCGGCTCGGCCCCGTCCAGGCCGGCGACGACGGGGGCCAGCAGCGCCCGGGCCGGACCCTCGGGGAGAGCGACGAGGACGGCTTGCGCGGTGAGCGGCTCGTCATCGACCGACGTCGAGACGCTCCACCCCTCGTCCGTGCGGGTGAGTCCCTCGACGCGCACCCCGACGCGGAGGTCGGCACCGGCATCCCGCAGCCCCGCGACGAGCGCGTCGACCAGGCGCGACATCCCGCCCGCGATGCCCTCGACCGCCCCTCCGGGCGCGGGCGTCCGGGGTGCGCCGCCCGCGCCGACGGGGACGTCCGAGGCGGGGGCGTCGGCGGGGCGCGCCGCGCGTCCCGCGCGCAGTGCCGCGACGGCGCCGGTGAGCGAGCCGGTACGGGTGAGCGCGGTGTTGAGTCCGGGAGCGGCGAGGTCGACGTCGATGTCGTCGGGGCGGGCCGAGTAGACGCCGCTGGTCACGGGCGCGACCAGGCGGTCGAGGACGCGCTCGCCCAGACGCGAGCGCACGAGCCTGCCGAGGCTCTGCGTGTGCCCGATCGTCAAGGGCGGGCGCAGACGATCGACGTAGGCGCGCCACACACCCGGCCAGCCGATGACGCGACGGACGTCCGGGGCGAAGGTATTGTCCGGGATGCCGAGCACCCCGCCCTTCGGTAGCGGCGCCGCGCCCACGCCGGGGACACCCACGACCCATGCGCCCGCCGGGTTGGGGCGCACGATGTCGTCGGCCAGGCCGAGCTCCCCGAGGAGCTCGCGCACGACCCCGCCGCGCGTGGCGTAGCTCTCGGCGCCCACATCGAGCACCATGCCGCCCACCTCGGCCGAGCGCAGGACGCCGCCGAAGACGTCGGCGGCCTCGAGGAGGGTCACCTGCAGGCCCACCTTGGCGCACTCTCGCGCGGCGATCAGCCCCGAGACACCGCCGCCCACGACGACGACACGGGTCTCGTGCGCATGCCGCGCCAGGCGGTCGAGGGGCCCGCTCACACGGTCTCCCCGTGGGCGTGCGCCACGATGCGTGTCAACACCTCGGGATCGGTGTCGGGCGGGACGCCGTGGCCGAGGTTCAGCACGTGCGCGCGCGCGGCGCGGCCGCGGGCGAGCACGTCGTCGACGTGGGCGCGCAGGACCGGCCACGGAGCACCCAGCAGGGCCGGGTCGATGTTGCCCTGCAGCGTGGTGTGCGGCCCCACGATCGCCGCGGCCTCGTCGAGCGGCATCCGCCAGTCCACGCCCACCGCGTCCGCCAGACCGCCCAGTCGCATGTCGTCGAGGAAGGCACCGGTGCCCACGCCGAAGTGGATGCGGGGCACCTCGATGCCGTCGAGCGCCTCGTGGGAGTGCGGGGCGATGAACTCGCGGAACGTCGCCGTTGACAGCGAACCGGCCCACGAGTCGAACAGCTGCACCGCCTGCGCGCCGCCCTCGATCTGCGCGTCGAGGAACGCGCGCGACACCTTCGCCAGCCACCCCGCGAGCCGGTGCCACGATGCGGGATCGGCGTGCATCATGCCCCGTGCGCGCAGGTGCTCCTTCGACGGCCCGCCCTCGACCAGGTACGCCGCGAGGGTGAAGGGGGCGCCGGCGAAACCGATCAGCGGCACCTCGTCGCTCAGCTCCGCCGTGACCCGGCGCGCGGCCTCGCGCACCGGCTCCGCGGCCGCGGCCACGTCGGCCGGGTCGATCGCGGTGACGCGGGCGACGTCGTCGGCGGTGCGCACGGGATCGGCGAAAACGGGCCCGCGGCCGGGCTCGATGACCACGTCGACACCGGCGAGGCGCAACGGCACGACGATGTCGCTGAAGAAGATCGCGGCATCCACGTCATGACGGCGGATGGGCTGCAGGGTGATCTCGGCGGCGAGATCGGGGGTCAGGCACGCGTCGAGCATGCGGGTGCCCACGCGCAGTTCGCGGTACTCCGGCAACGAGCGGCCCGCCTGCCGCATGAACCACACCGGCTGCCGCTCGGGGCGGTCGCCCCGGAGGGCGCGGAGAAGGGGAGCGTCGAGGGAGGCCATGGCATCCATCCTCCCACCCACCTCCTGTGAGTCAGGGGGGGGCGGGACCCGTCCGCGGTGCCGGGGAACGGATGCCTTGATGTCGAGAGGCCGCTCGGAATACCCCGAGGGAGCCGGGCGTAGAATATGAGCGTGTTGTTGTGCGTCAGCGCGAGTCACAAGACCGCGCCCTTCGAGCTCCTCGAGCGGCTCAGCGTACCCCGCACACCCGTCGCCCCCCTCATCGCCGAGCACGACGAGTGCGTGCAGGGTGCGGTGGTCGTCGCGACCTGCAACCGCTTCGAGGCGTACGTCGACATGGACGAGCCCGTCACGGCGGCCGTGGCGCTGGGCATCGACGCCACCCTCTCGGCCATCGAGGCCGCGACCGGCGTGCCCGCCGCGGAGCTCGAGGGCTCTTACACCGTGCTGGGCGGCGACGACGTCGCCGAGCACCTGTTCTCGGTGGCATCCGGTCTCGAGTCCGTCGTCGTCGGCGAGGGCGAGATCGCCGGTCAGGTGCGGCGCGCGCTGACCGAATCGCGTCAGCTGGGCACCACCTCGGCAGAGCTCGAGCGGCTCTTCCAGCGGGCGTCCGAAGCCCAGCGCGGGGTCAAGAACTCCACCGCGATCGGCCGAGCCGGCCGCTCGCTCGTGCGACTGGGCCTCGAGCTCGCCGACAGCCGCATCGCCGACTGGTGCACCCAGCGCGTGCTGCTGGTGGGCACCGGCGCCTACGCCGCCGCCACGGTCGCGGCGCTGCGCGACCAGGGCGCCGACGACATCTCGGTGCACTCCCCCTCGGGTCGCGCCGCCAAGTTCGCCGCCAAGCACGGCCTGCGCGCGGTGTCGGCCGAGACCTTCCCCGCCGCCGTGGCGCACGCCGACCTCGTCATCACCTGCACCACGAGCGAGCACCACGTCGTGAGCGCGGCCACCTTCGCCGCCGGACGCACGGGCGCCGAGTCGACCGTCGCCGCCGGTTGCCCGATCGCGCACTCCGGTCGCCGCCTGGTCATCGACCTGGGCCTGCCCCGCAACGTCGATCCCGACGTCGCCACCGTCCCGGGCGTCGACCTGCTCGACCTCGAGACCATCCGTCTGCACGCCCCGCTCGAGGAGCTGCAGGCCACCGATGCCGCGCGCGACCTGGTGCGCGACGCGGCGAAGCGCTTCGCCTCCGTGGGCGAGCGCAAGAACATCACCCCCGCCGTCGTCGCGCTGCGTGCCCACGTCTTCGGCGTGCTCGACGCCGAGGTCGCCCGCGTCCGGGCCCGCGGCGACGAGGGCGGCCAGACCGAGCAGGCGCTGCGCCACCTGGTCGGCGTGCTGCTGCACACCCCCACGACGCGCGCGCACGAGCTGGCGGAGTCGGGCCGCGCCGACGACTACATCGACGCCCTGTCGGCCCTGTTCGGCATCGAGGTCGCCGACCCCGCGGCCGCCACCGCTCCCGCGCAGCGCGACATCGCCGACGCCGGCTGACCCGCGCGCGGCGCCGCCGGTTCGGCCGCTCCCGCCTGGGCGGCGCCCGCCTCGTCCGCGCCCGCCTGGCCGCGCCCGCCTGGCCGCGCCCGCCTGGCCGCGCCCGCCTGGCCGCGCCCGCCTGGCCGCGCCCGCCTGGCCGCGCCCGCCTGGCCGCGAGACTGCATCCCGCTGACAAATCGGTGTCACGATGTCGCCGAGTTGTCAGCCCGGTGCAGTCTCACGGCGCCGATCGGGCCGCGGCGAGGCCCGGCGCACGCGCACAGCGCAAGGCTCGCCGCCCCGCGTCCCCATCGTCCGACCGCGAGGCTGCATCCCGCTGACAAGTCGGCGTCAGGATGTCGCCGAGTTGTCAGCCCGGTGCAGTCTCGCCGCCGGAGCGCGCCGGGGCGCAAGCGAGCAACCGAGCCGCAGACGCCGAGCCGCAGACGCCGAGCAGGACTTTGCCGAACCGGACCGCACCGAACCGAACCGAACCGGACTGCGCCGAACCGGACCGCACCCGGGCGCAGCCCGCCCGAAGCCGGGCCGCCCCCGGGCGGGCTGCGCCGCGGGAGAATGGGAGCCATGAGCCTGCGCATCACCGACGATCCCGCCGCCGACGAACTGCTGTCGAGCAACCCTCTCGCGCTGCTGATCGGGATGCTCCTCGACCAGCAGGTCGCGATGGAGACGGCGTTCGCCGGTCCGCTGAAGATCCAGGAGCGTACGGGATCGATGGATGCCGCGTCCCTGGCCCACGCCGACCCCGACGCCTTTGCGGAGGCGTTCTCGCAGTCGCCCGCCGTGCACCGCTACCCCGGCTCGATGGCGGGGCGCGTGCAGGCGCTCTGCGCGGCGATCGAGGAGGACTGGGGCGGCAAGGCCGAGAACCTGTGGACGCGCGACGACCCCGACGGCAGAACCGTACTGAAGCGTCTGAAGGCGCTGCCCGGCTTCGGCGAGCAGAAGGCGAAGATCTTCCTCGCCCTGCTCGGCAAGCAGCGGGGCTTCGACGGCGACGGATGGCGCGAGGCGTCCGCACCCTACGGCGAGGACGGCTCGTTCCGCTCCGTCGCCGACATCGTCAGCCCCGAGTCGCTGACGAAGGTCCGCGAGCACAAGCGCGCGGCGAAGGCGGCCGCCAAAGAGGCGAAGGGCTGATCGGACCCGACCGTCGGCGAGAATGCCGGTCCCGGCCCGTCCTCGCGTCACCGCACGCCCGCCCGAGACCCGCGGCGACCCCGAGGGGCGTCCCGGATGCCACGCAGCCCTGTTCCCCCGAAGGACGACCGGATGCCACGGCCCCGGGCCACGGCATCCGGTTTCCACCGAAGCGGGTCAGGCCCCGCGCAGGCGCTCCGCCAGGTACCCGTGCAACGCGTCGAGGCCGATGCGTTCCTGGCCCATCGTGTCGCGGTCGCGGACGGTCACGGCGTTGTCGTCGAGCGAGTCGAAGTCGATCGTGACGCAGAACGGCGTGCCGATCTCGTCCTGACGGCGGTAGCGGCGGCCGATCGCGCCGGCGTCGTCGAAGTCGATGTTCCAGCCGGCCGCGCGCAGGGTGTCGGCGACCTCACGGGCCAGCGGCGACAGGCGTTCGTTGCGCGAGAGCGGCAGCACGGCGGCCTTGACGGGCGCGAGACGCGGGTCGAGCTTGAGCACCGTGCGGGTGTCGGTACCGCCCTTGGCGTTGGGCACCTCTTCTTCGCGGTAGGCGTCGACGAGGAACGCCATCATCGCGCGCGTCAGACCGAACGAGGGCTCGATCACGAAGGGCGTGTACTTCTCGCCCGAAGCCTGGTCGAAGAACGTCAGCGACTGACCCGACGCCTCGGAGTGGCTCTTGAGGTCGTAATCGGTGCGGTTGGCGACGCCCATGAGCTCGCCCCACTCCTTGCCCGGGAACCCGAAGCGGTACTCGACGTCGATCGTGCCGGCCGAGTAGTGCGCGCGGTCGTCCTCGGGCACGTCGAAGCGCTTCATGTTCTCGGCGTCGATGCCGAGGTCGACGAACCAGTTCCAACACGCCTCGACCCAGTGCTCGAACCATTCGTTCGCCTCGGCGGGCGGGGTGAAGTACTCGATCTCCATCTGCTCGAACTCGCGCGTGCGGAAGATGAAGTTGCCGGGGGTGATCTCGTTGCGGAACGCCTTGCCGACCTGTCCGACGCCGAAGGGGGGCTTGCGGCGGGATGCCGTGAGCACGTTCGAGAAGTTCACGAAGATGCCCTGCGCGGTCTCGGGGCGCAGGAAGTGCAGGCCCGACTCGTCGTCGACGACGCCGAGATAGGTCTTGACCAGGCCCGAGAACGACTTGGGCTCGGTGTACTGGCCCTTCGTTCCGCAGTTGGGGCACGGCACGTCGGCGAGGCCGTTCTCGGCCGTGCGCCCCTTGCGGGCCTCGAAGTCCTCGATGAGGTTGTCGGCGCGGAAGCGCTTGTGGCAGCTCAGGCACTCCACGAGGGGGTCGGTGAAGGTCGCGACGTGACCCGAGGCCTCCCACACGCGCTTGGGCAGGATGATGCTCGAGTCGAGGCCGACCATGTCGCCGCGCCCGCGGACGAACGTCTGCCACCACTGGCGGCGGATGTTCTCTTTCAGCTCGGTGCCGAGGGGGCCGTAGTCCCACGCGGAGCGCGAGCCGCCGTAGATCTCACCGGCCTGGAAGACGAACCCGCGGTGGCGGGCGAGGGCGATGACCTTGTCGAGGCGGGACTGTTCGGCCATGGCGGCTCCAATGGTCGGGCAAATTGTGGGGATCGAGCGCGAGGGCGCGGCATCCAGTTTATCGAGCGCCGCGTTCTCTCACCGCGTGATCCGCTCGCGCCGCACGGTGAACGCCTCGAGCGCCGCCTCGTCGATCTCGACGCCGAGGCCCGGTCCCGTCGGGACGCGAACGTGTCCGTCCTCCACGACCGCCGGTTCGGTGACGATGTCGCGCGTGTAGAAGCGGCCGGATGCCGAGATGTCACCGGGCAGGGTGAATCCCGGCAGCGCGGCGAGCGCGGCGTTGGCGGCGCGGCCGATCCCCGTCTCGAGCATGCCGCCGCACCACACCGGGATGCCCGCGGCGAGCGCCCTGTCGTGGATCGCGACGGCCTCGAGGTAGCCGCCGACGCGGCCGGCCTTGATGTTGATGATGGCCGCGGCGCCGAGGGCGAGGGCGTCGGCGGCGGCCTTGTCGCTGACGATGGATTCGTCGAGGCACACCGGCGTCGACAGGCGCTTCGCGAGGGTCGCGTGGTCGACGAGGTCGTCCTCCTGCAGGGGCTGTTCGATCAGGAGCAGGTCGAAGGCGTCGAGCTCCGCCAACGTGTCCGCATCGGCGAGGGTGTAGGCCGAGTTGGCATCCACTTGGAGGGGGACGGCGCCGAAGGCCGCACGGACGGCCGCGGTGTCGTCGAGGTCGCGGCCGGGCTTGATCTTGATCTTGATGCGCACGTAGCCCTCGTCGAGGTAGCCGCCGACCGCGTCGACCAGCGCGGCCGGATCGCGCTGGATGCCGACCGAGACCCCCGAGGGCACGCGGTCCCTTGCGGCACCCAGGTACTGCCCAAAACTGCGACCGTCTGCGCGCAGGGCGGCGTCGATCACGGCGAGCTCGAGGCCCGCCTTGGCCATGCGATGCCCCACGACCGGGCTCAGGATGCCGGCGACCTCTTCGGCCGCGACCGTCCGGCTCTCGAGCACGGCGGGCACGAGGAAGCGCGACAGGACGTCCCACGCGCCCTCGGTGTACTCGCTCGAGTAGTGCGGCTCCGCGGAGGTGACGACTTCTCCCCAGCCTCGCCCGTCGGGCGTCTCGGCCGAAACGACGATGACCTCGCGCACCGTCTCGGTGCCGAACGACGTCGTGAAGGGCGACACGAGGGGCAGATGCAGGACGCGCAGCTCCACGGCATCCAGGGTCACGGGCGGGGCGGGGCGAGTGAGAGGCATGACCGCAGGCTAACCGCGGGTCCGGCGGGCCGGGGCCGATCCGGCGGCGCGGCGGAACGGGCGGCGCGGGTGGGCGGGCGGCGCGGGTGGGCGGGCGGCGCGAGCGGGCGGGCGGCGCGAGCGGGCGGGCGGCGCGAGCGGGCGGGCGGCGCGAGCGGGCGGGCGGCGCGCCGAACTCCTGAGGAACCGGCGGCCGGGCGTGAATTATGGGTTCGGGATGGCCGAGATCCACGATTGCTCAGGAGTTTCGCACGCGGGCGAGCGGGCGGCAGGCGGCGAGCGACGGGCGAGCGGGCGCGCGGGCGACAGGCGACAGGCGACAGGCGACAGGCGACAGGCGACAGGCGACGGGCGACGGGCGACGGGCGACGGGACCGTAACGCTCGCGTCCGGGCCTGGCAAGGGCGCCGGTTCCGACGGGCGGCGCGCGTAGCGTCACCCGCATGAGCGCCGACTTCACCCCCCGCCATGCGATCGTCACCGGCTCCGACTCTGGCATCGGCGCGGCCACTGCCCTCGCCCTCGCCGACGCCGGAATCGACGTCGCCATCACCTACCACTCCGACAAGGATGGCGCCGAAGAGACCGCCGCCGCGGCGCGCGAGCGCGGCGTCAACGCGATCGTCGCGCAGTTCGACGCGACGGACTTCGACACGGTCCCGGATGCCGTCAACGCCATGGCCGACGAGCTCGGCGGCCTCGACGTCTTCGTCAACAACGCCGGCGGCGGCATCGGCGGCAGCTTCCTCGACCTCGACTTCGACACCTGGCGCACCGACATCGCCCTCAACCTCGACGGCGCCTTCCTGGCCCTGCACACCGCCGCCCGCCGTATGGTGACGGCCGGGAACGGCGGCCGCCTGCTCGTCGTGTCCAGCGTGCACGAGCACCAGCCCCGCGTGGGCTCGGCGCCCTACGTCGCCGCCAAGCACGGTGTCGGCGGACTCATCAAGACGATGGCCCTCGAACTCGGCCGGCACGGCATCACCGTCAACGCGGTGGCCCCGGGCGAGATCGCCACCCCGATCAACGACATGTCGGCCGAGGACGCCGACCGCATCCACCGTCCCGGCATCCCCCTCGGACGCCCCGGCAAGCCCGACGAGGTCGCCGACGTCATCGCGTTCCTCGCGTCGGCGGCGGGGTCGTACGTGACGGGGGCCAGCTGGGTCGTCGACGGGGGCATGCTCCACATGGGCCCGCAGGCCGGAAGTCACATGGAGTCCGACGCCTGGCGGTCGGCGGGCGAGAAGGAGTGAGCGCGATGAGCGACGACAAGAGCTTCGACGAGAACCGTCACGACCAGCTCACCACCGCCCCCAAGGCGACCGAGGCCGATGCCGCCCCTCGCATCGACGTGACGGAGCACGACGGCGTCACCCGCATCGACATCCGCGACGACGCCGCGGTGCGGCCGGGTCCGGGACAGGGCATGCCCGCTGCGGACGACCCCTCCGACCGGTGAGGCGGCGGGCGCGCGGAACCCGTTCCCGGGTTCCGCGTGCCCCTTTCCGGACAACGATCGCACCGTTTTGACCGCGCTCCCCGCGTCAAAGAGATCGAGAGATGCGCCGGCGGCAAGAACGTCGATTCTTATCGCGGATGCCGCCCGCCCGGCCCGGACCGTGGTGCCTACAGTCTCGTGAGGCACCTCCTCGCCCACCTCTCACCGACGCATCGCCGCCCACCGTCGGACGGCCCCGCGTCACGGCCCCCACCGGAGCACGACATGGACGCATTCCTCCGCACGATGGAGTACCCCTGCACCAAGGACGACCTGCTGCGCGAAGCCGAGCGCGCCGGCCTCGCCGCACCGACCGTGCAGCGTCTCAGCGCCCTGCAGGACCGCCACTTCCACGGAGCGCGCGACGTCGTCGTCGAGCGCCCGCGCCTCGTGACGGGCTCCGCCCCCGCCTGACCGGCGGCCGGGTTCATCCGGTGATCAGATAGCCGCGACGGTCGAAGCCGCCGATGCGGCGACCGGATGCCAGGTGGCCCTGCAGCTCGTCGCGGACGCGAAGGCGCCACCGGGCCGCCGCCGCCGGGTCGAGGCGACGCAGGGCCGCGACGTCGTCGGGTACGGCCACCACGGCCGAGATGTCGGCATCCACCGGCGTCGCAGCCGCAGGTTCGGCGAGCGCCCACGACACCAGCAACCGATCGGACCGGTCGCCGCGGTTGACCTCGTCGTCCATCTCGCCGTAGTGGTCGACCAGGTACGCGGTGACGCGCGCGCCCAGCACCGCCAGGTTGAAGTGGGCGTTGCGGGGGATGAGCGGGTCGAAGGTCCACGTGATGTGCCCCACGCCCCGCTCGAGCGCCCAGTCGCGCTGGTGGAGCTTGAGCAGACGCCCGAGGCCCCTCCCCTGGTACCCGTCGAGGATGCCCGTGATGTGGGAGTGCATCGACCGGGCCGCGGGCGGGCCGAAGAACGCCGCCGACGCACCGATCATGGCGCTGCCGTGGTACGCGCCGACGACGTAGTTGCCCGCGCGCTCGAGCGCGCGCAGGATGTTCGCCGGCATCGTGCCGCGCTCGCCCCACACGCGGTCGAGGACGCGTGCGGCCTCGTGGATCGCGTCGACGGTGTCGAGGGGGCGGAGGTCGATGGATGCCATGACCCCGAGTCTCGCAGGACGCCGGTCAGCGCGGCGGCACGCCGTCGACGTGGCGGATCGTGCGCCCGCGCTCGATGACGATGGCGATGCCGCCGATCAGCCACAGCGGCACCTGCGTCAGGAAGGCGAGACGGAAGGCGTCGAGCGAGTACGTCTCGGGGCTGCCGGCGCCCTGCACGTCCATCGCGACGCCGATGAACAGGATCGCCAGCAGGGCGGCCAGGAACCCGCCGCCGTTGACGATGCCCGTCGCGGTGCTCAGCCGGTGACTGGGGGTGAAGGTGCGCGCGTGGTCGAACGCGATCATCGACGCCGGTCCGCCCGTGGCCAACGCGAACATCAGCACGATGAGCAGCCACAGCGGCGCGGGCCCCGGCCACGCGACGACGACGATCCACACCACCGCCTGGAAGACCACCGTCGGCAGGACCAGCCATCGTGAGCGGCGGCGGGGATGCCGGCTCGAGAGCGCGCCGATGACCGGGCCGCTCAGGATGCCGAAGAACACGAACAGCGTCATGACCGCCGATGCCGTCGCCGGTTCGAGCCCCTCGCCCGCGGTGAGGAACGGGAAGCCCCACAGCAGCATGAAGGCGGTACCGGCGAAGGGTGTCGCGAAGTGCGACCAGAACCCGAGACGTGTGCCGGGGTGCGCCCACGACTCGCGGAAGCCCTGGCGCAGATCCGGGGCCGAGCGGACCACTCGGATCGCTCCGGTCTGCGTGTTGACCGAGGTGTCGACGGGGTCGTCCCGCCGCTCGGGGGGCCGATTGCGGATGACGAGGAAGGTCAGGATCGCGAACAGCACGCCCAACCCCGCCACGCTGCCGAACGCGACGCTCCAGCTGGTGGCGTGCAGAAGGGCTGCGAGCGGCACGACGGCGACGATCTGGCCCAGCTGCCCGATGATGCCCGTCAGCTGCACCAGGAGCGGAGCGCGCTGCGCCGGGAACCACGTCGCGATCACGCGCAGGACGCTGGGGAAGATGGCGGCGTCGCCGGCGCCGATCAGGACACGGGCCAGGATGCCGATCCCCACGGCATCCGCGAAGGCCATCACCAATTGGCCCGCGGCCATCAGCACCATGCCGATCGCGATCATCGGCCGCGCCCCGAACCGGTCCAGCAGCAGGCCGACGGGGATCTGCATCGCGCCGTAGACGAACAACTGGATGACCGCGAACATCGACAGCGCCGACGCGTCCGCACCGAAGCGCACCGCGGCGTCCACCCCCACCGCCGACAGCGACGTGCGGTTGACGATCGAGACGACGTAGGCGAGGACCCCGACGATCCACAACGTCCAGGTGCGCCAACCCGGCCGGTCGAGGCGCAGGGTACCGGTCACGCGTTCCAGGCTATCCCCGCCCGCCGACATCGACGGCGGCCCGGCGGTGTGCGCGCAGGGCACGCGCAGCGGGGCGCTTCGCGTGCAACGGGGCGTCCGCCGACCGCCCCGGCGCACGAGACGCGCCCCGGTGGCGGCGAGCAGCGGGAGCCGGGGGTCGGGTCTCGGCGGGGTACCAGAAAGTGGCCGCCGGACGACGGACGTGACCCCGGGCCGCGAACGACGACCCGAAGCGGCGCGGCGCGTGGTCGGCGGCGCCGGCCGGGCACGGCAGAATGGTCCGATGGTCTCCGCGAGCCCCCACCTGCAGCCCGATCACGCGTGCCTCATCGTCCACGGCAGCGACACCCCCGGCATCATCGCCGCGGTCTCGGCGCTGATCGCCCGTCAGGGCGGCAACATCGTCGCCTTCGACCAATACTCCGACGATCCGCGGGGCGGCGCGTACTTCCAGCGCGTGGTGTTCCACCGCCCCGACCTGTCGGCCGCGCTGCCCGAGATCCGGGCCGACATCGCCACGACCCTCGGCGAGGGCTTCGAGTTGGAGTGGACGCTCACCGACCTCTCCACCCCCAAGCGCATGGCGATCCTGGCCTCGAAGCAGGACCACTGCCTGCTCGACCTGCTCTGGCGGCACCGCCGCGGCGACCTGCCCGTCAGCATCCCGATGGTCGTGTCCAACCACACCACCGCGGCCGAGGACGTCCGCTCGTTCGGTGTGCCCTTCTTCCACGTGCCGTCGACGCCGGGACCCGACAAGTCGGCCTCCGAGGCCCGCATCCTCGAACTGCTCGTCGGCAACGTCGACTTCATCGTGCTCGCGCGTTACATGCAGATCCTGTCGCCCGAGTTCCTCGAGAAGATCGGCGTACCGGTGATCAACATCCACCACTCGTTCCTGCCCGCCTTCATCGGCGCGGAGCCGTACAAGAAGGCCAAGCAGCGCGGGGTGAAGCTCATCGGCGCGACCTCGCACTACGTCACCAGCGACCTGGACGAGGGCCCGATCATCGAGCAGGACACCGTGCGCGTGACCCACGCCGACTCCTCGGCCGAGCTCGCTCGACGCGGCGCCGACGTGGAGCGCCAGGTGCTCTCGCGCGCCGTGCTCTGGCACGCCGAGGACCGCGTCATCCGCCACGGCAACCACACGATCGTCTTCTGACACGAGGCGCCGGGCGCGCGGCATCCGTCGCCCGAACCGCACCGTCGAGGCCGCCGAGCATCGCGAGACTGCAGCTGGCTGACAAGTCGGTCGCAGATTGCAACGGTTTTGTCAGCCAGCTGCAGTCTCGGCGTCAGGGGGCCACGCGCGCGGGAGACGGCGCTTCCGCAGCGAGGCGGCGACGCGGGGCGGTCACTCCGGGTCGCCGGCCCGACTGAGCGGCCCCGTGCCCCCGCGCGGGGGCTGCTTGCGCTGACGGGCGAACTCCCCGCCCTGCCGCCCGCCGTAGGGTCGCCCGTGGTCGGCGAATTCAGCGCGGAAATATGCCAGGCGCCAGTCGCCCAGCTCGATCCGCGCACCCGTGCGCAGGATGCGTCCCCCGCCGGAACGACCGGGGCCCTGCTCGCGGGCCCCGCCGCCGCCGACCGCGTCGAAGCCGTAGAGCACGTACTCGTCGTCGCCCTCGTGACGGACTTCGGCGTGCACCGGGGCCAGCCCCGGCAACCGCAGGTCGGCCTCTTCGCCCGACCCGATGACCGTCTTGGTCGGCAGCAGATCGAACTCGCGCGGTCGCGAGCCGTCCCACGACGAGTCGCCCACCGCGAAGATCAATCGCGGTCGACCCGAGCCGGGCGTGTAGTGCGTCGTGGTGATGCGACGGCGCACGGTGCGGTTGATCGTCGGCACCAGCGGCAGCGGCGTCTCGGGCGGGATGGGGAACGTGAGCGTGCGATCCCCGTTGCGCCGGACGAGCAGGGGAGCCACGGCCGACACCGAGCCGAGGCGGATGTGCTTCGAGCCGGTGATGACCCGCTGCAGTGCTCCGCTCTTGACGTCGCCGAGCTGCAGGATCGGTCCGTCCGGCCCCTCGAGTTTCACGGAGATGCCCCGGGATGCCAGGGCGTCGGCGACCGCGGACAGTTCGGCGAGTGTGCGCCGACCGTTGCCGGGCAGCCGTGAGGGGTCGCTCACGACGATGCGCACCTCGGAGCCGGCGGCCGTGATCGTCCCCTCGAACGGCGGGACGTCGGCATCCCGCCCCTCTTCGTGCTCCGAGAAGGCCAGGTCGATGTCGAGGCGCACCATGACGGCGCCGCCCCTCAGTTGCCGCGGTACGGGTCGGACCCGGCCGCGGTGTCGTCGCTGGTGGTGACGCGCAGGGTGCCGTTCAGCTTCCACGTCGCACGGGGGGCGTCGGGGCCGATGTCGCGGGGCACCTCGACCGTCATGTCGACGAAGGAGTAGTTGACGGCGGCTCCGCGGCCGGTCAGGTACGACCACATCTCGCGTCCGAGGTCGGTCCAGTCGGTGATCGAGTGACCTTCGGGGCCCTTGCTGTCGGCGAACGGGTCGTTGGTGGCAGGAGAGTCGGACATGGCTTCGGTCCTTCCTTTCGTATCGGGGCCACCAGAGTCCCAGTGCGCCGTGCGCCGTGACGAGGGATTGCGCTCGCGTCCGCCGTGCGGCACGATTCCGATACCGCGCGCGACGAGCGTCAGTACACGTACTCCATCAGCTCGACGCCGAGCACGCGGAAGGCGTCGTGCGCCCTCAGACGATGGGCGATCGACAGGTCGTCGAAGTTGGCGATCAGCGCGTAGGACACCCCCGCGCGAGGCCCGCCGAGCACACCCGCCTCGGCACGGACGCCGGCGGCACGACCGGTCTTGTTGACGAAGAGCAGCCCGTGCTGGTCGTTCTCGTGCGAGAACGGGTCGAGGCCGGTGGCGGATGCCACGAGCGACAGGTCGTGGTTCAGGCTCAGCCACTCCGCGACCTGGGCGCTGACCCCGGGCGAGACGATCGTGGAGTTCACCAGGCCCGCGAAGACCTGGGCCATCTCGCGCGCGGTGGACAACGCGACGTGCGGGGCGTCGTCGGGGCCGCGGTCATCGCGGAAGCGATCGAGCAGGGCCGTGCGGCGCAGGCCCAGCTGCTCGACACGTGCACGCACCGACTGCAGCCCGGCGCGGTGCAGCAGGGCGTTGGCCGCGAGGGCGTCACCCGTCGACGCGGCCAGCATCGCCAGGTCGGTCAGGGGCAGCGCCGGAGCCTTGAGATGCTGCCAGGTCCCCCCGTGCGCGGCGCCGGGGACGACCGCGCGATCGATGATCTCGAGCGGATCGAGTCGGCCGGACTCGAAGGACGCCGCCACCTCGACGAGCAGGGGGACGATCCCCAGGCCCGCGACCGGCAGGGTCAGGAAGTCGTCGCCCGCCAGCACCTGCGACCCGCCGTCGAGGTCGTCGATGCGCACCGCGACCTTGGCCCCCGAAGCGGCCAGCTCGTCCAGCGCCCGCAGCGTCGCCGTGAAGGAGCGACGCCCCGCGGCGGCGCGACGCGGCAGGCGCTTGGGCCCCTTCCGCCCGGCACCCCGCAGGGCCGGGGCGTCGCGACGAGACGACTCCACCGGCCCTCCGACGGGGTCGGACGGCGCGGACTCGGGAACCGGGGGCATGCCCACGAGCGTGGCTCCTTCGGTGTCAGCAGGACAACAAACGCGACCTCACCAGATGGTGACGCGCTGGTCGGCGTCCAGCCAGAGCGCGTCGCCCTCGCGGACGTCGAACGCCGAGTAGAAAGCGTCGATGTTACGCACGATCTGGTTGCACCGGAACTCGTTCGGCGAGTGCGGGTCGATGGTGAGCAGACGGATCGTCTCGGCGTCCCGACCCTTCTGCTGCCAGATCTGGGCCCAGCTGAGCAGGAGTCGCTGGATGCCGGTGTACCCGTCCACGACCGGACCATCACCCTCGGTCTCACCCTGCTCGGCGAGGTACAGCCGGTAGGCCGCGATCGCGATCCCCAGTCCGCCCAGGTCGCCGATGTTCTCACCGATCGTGAGCTTGCCGTTGACGTGGTGCGCCTCGTCCAGGCCCTGCGGCACGAGGGCCTCGTACTGGGCGATCAGGGCGCTCGTGCGCTCCTCGAAGGCCGTGCGGTCGGCATCCGTCCACCAGTCGCGCAGCGACCCGTCGGCGTCGAAGCGGCTGCCCTGGTCGTCGAAGCCGTGACCGATCTCGTGCCCGATCACGGCGCCGATCCCGCCGTAGTTCGCGGCCGCGTCGCGCTCGGCGTCGAAGAACGGGTACTGCAGGATCGCAGCCGGGAACACGATCTCGTTCATGAGCGGGTTGTAGTAGGCGTTGACCGTCTGCGGGGTCATGTACCACTCGTCGCGGTCGATGGGCTGTCCCACCTTGGCGAGCTGGCGATCGTGCTCCCACACGTGGGCGCGGCGGACGTTGCCGACCAGGTCGTCGGCGTGGATCTCCAGGTCCGAGTAGTCCTTCCACCGCACGGGGTAGCCGATCTTCGGCACGAACGTGTCGAGCTTGGCCAGCGCGCGCTCGCGCGTCTCGTCGGTCATCCAGGTCAGCTCGCCGATCGATCGGCGGTAGGCCTCGATCAGGTGGGCGACCAGGCCGTCCATCGCGTCCTTGGCGGTGGCGTTGAAGTGCCGCTCGACGTAGACCTTTCCGATCGCCTCGCCCAGCGCGGCTTCGGCGAGGCTGACGCCGCGCTTCCAGCGCTCGCGATTGACGGGCACACCGGTGAGCTGGGTGCCGTAGAACGCGAAGTTCTCGGACACGAAGGCGTCGGTCAGGAACGCCGCCGCCGCGTGGACGATCTTGAAACGCAGCCAGGCCTTCCAGTCGTCCAGGCGCTGCTCGACCAGCAGGCCGCCGAGCGACTCGATGAAGCTGGGCTGGTAGACGACGACCTCGGCGAGCGCGTCCTCGTGGCCGGGGGCCACGCCCGCGCGCCAGGGCTCGAGGTCGACGCCGGCGAGGGCGACGGTGTCGTCCCAGGTCATGAGGTTGTACGTCTTGACCGAGTCGCGGCTGTCCTCGCGGTTCCAGTGGTGAGCGGCGAGGTCGGTCTCGAGGGCGAAGACGCGGTCGGCGGATGCCGCGGCCTCGGCGACGCCGGCGAGGGCGAGGATGCGCTCGATGTGGCCGCGGTAGGCGGTGCGCGTGTCGTCGAAGTTGTCGAGGCGGTAGTAGCTCTCGTCGGGCAGGGAGATGCCGCCCTGGTAGACGACCGGGACGTAGCGGGTGGGGTCGCCCGGATCGGGCTCGACGAAGAGGGTGAGCAGGCCGCTGATGCCGTCGCGCTCGAGCTCGCCGATGAGTCGGAGCAGGGACGGGACGTCCGAGACACCGTCGACGCGCGCGAGCTGGGCGTCGATGGGGCGGTGACCCTCGGATTCGATGCGGTCGGTGTCCATGAAGCTCGCGAAGAGGTCGCCGATCTTGCGGGCCTCGCTGCCCGCCTCGGCCTCCCGCGACTCCTGGACGATGGTGCGCACGTCCGCCTCGGCCTGCTCGGCGATGAGGTGGAACGAGCCCCAGCGAGCCTTGTCATCGGGGATCTCGGTGCGCTCCAGCCAGCGGCCGTTCACGTGGCGGAAGAGGTCGTCCTGCGGGCGGATCTCGTCGCTGAGCTCGTCGAGCGCGAGACCGGAGCGGGGGGTGTCGGTCATGCACACAGGATAAGTGCCGCGCATCCGAGTCGGCTCGGAACACCGCCCCTCGGCCCCGGGCGCGTGGCGGCGGCGCCGGACGGCACGGAGCCCCGGCGGGATCGGCATCCCGATCCGCGACGAGCCGCCCGCGCGGTGTCGGAAGCCCGCCCTAGGCTCGGGGACGTGACGACCACCCCGCCCGAGACGCTGAACCGCTCGATCCTGCGGCTCGCCGTGCCGGCGCTGGGCGCGTTGATCGCCGAGCCCCTGTTCCTGATCGTGGATGCCGCCATGGTCGGCCACCTCGGTGTGGCCCCCCTCGCGGGACTCGGTGTCGCCGGCGCCGTCCTGCAGACGATCGTGGGGCTGATGGTGTTCCTCGCCTACTCCACGACGCCGGCGGTCGCCCGGCGGTTCGGCGCGCAGGAGCCGGGCCGCGCGGTGTCGGTCGGCATCGACGGCATGTGGCTCGCACTCGCCCTGGGCGCGGTGCTCGCCGCCGCGGGGTCTCTCGCCGCGAGCGGTGTCGTCGACCTGTTCGGCGCGGCCCCCGACGTGGCCGAGAACGCCCGCACCTACCTGGCCATCTCGATGTGGGGCCTGCCCGCGATGCTGGTCGTGTTCGCCGCCACGGGCCTCCTGCGCGGTATGCAGGACACCGTCACCCCGCTGTGGATCGCGGGACTCGGCTTCGGCGCGAACGCCCTGTTGAACGCCCTCTTCATCTACGGCTTCGGGTGGGACATCGCGGGGTCGGCGATCGGAACGGTCCTCGCGCAGTGGGGCATGGTGGGCGCGTACGTCCTCGTCGTGCGGCGCCTCGCCCGGCGGCATTCGGCCTCGCTGCGCCCGCAGCGCGAGGGGCTCGGCGGCACCGCCCGATCGGGTGGCTGGATGTTCCTGCGCACGGTGAGCCTGCGCGTGGCGCTGCTGGCGACGGTCGCCGTGGCCACGGGCCTGGGGTCGGCCGAGCTCGCCGGGTGGCAGATCGCCTTCACCATCTTCTCGACGGCGGCGTTCGCGCTCGACGCGCTCGCCATCGCCGCGCAGGCCCTGGTCGGCCGGGCGCTGGGCGCCGACGAGAACGACACCGTGTCGCGGGTGCTCCGGCGTACGAGTGCCTGGGGCGTCTGGTTCGGCGTGGTCGTCGGCGGCGTCATCGCGGCCGCGTCGGGGGTCATCGGACTCGTCTTCACGGGGGATCCGGTCATCGCCGCCCTCATCCAGCCCGCGCTGCTGGTGCTGGCGGTCGCCCAGCCGCTCGCCGGTTTCGTCTTCGTCCTCGACGGCGTGCTGATCGGGGCGGGTGACGCGCGCTATCTGGCCCTGGCGGGGGTGCTCAACCTCGTTCCCTACCTGCCGGCGCTGGCGCTGGTCGCCCTCTTCGCCGGGGGCGGACCCGCCGGACTGGCGTGGTTGGCGGCCGCGTTCTTCGGCGTCTACATGCTCGCGCGGGCCCTCACGCTCGGTCTGCGCGTGCGCGGGGCGGCGTGGATGACCGCCGGGGCGTGAGAGCGGCGAGAGCGCCTGACGCGGGACGGAGGAGCAGACCGGTTGCGTGGCGGTGGACGAGCGCTCGGCGAGCGCCCGCCCACCACGGTTCACGTGTACCAGGTGGGGACGGGCACCTCATTCGACAACACGTACGCACCGACCTCGCGCTTCTTGTAGGCGATGGGGTCATGCAGGCTGTGCGTGCGCAGGTTGCGCCAGAAGATGTCGAGACCGACCGCGTTCGCCGTCGCGCGCGCCCCCGTGAGCTCGAAGATCCTGGACGCCACCTCGAGACCGTCGTCGACGATTCGCACCTTCGCGGCCGCGATCCGCACGGCGACCTCGCCGCGGTCGCGCGCCGTGAGCTCCTCACGGGGCGCGTGCAGCAACGCGCTGATCTCGTGCCCGACCGCGTCGAGGAGTGCTTCATCCGCCCAGAGTCGGGACTGCAGGATGCCGTATCCCTCGAGCAGGTACCACTCGTCGCGCGCGTGCCCCTTGTCGTCGCCGCCGTACGGCCACGGGCGCGTGCGCTCACGGGTGTACGCCGCGGCGGTCTCGAGCGCCCCCTCCGCGATGCCCAGATAGAAGTTCGCGAAGACGAGCTGGATCGCCGGCACGTTCAGGGTGTTGTACACCAGCGGCTGGAACTGTTTGTCGACGAACCCGGCCGCCGCGGACCACGGCACGCGGACGTCCCGGATCTCGACCGAGCCGGACTCGGTCAGCCGCTGGCCCAGGTTGTCCCAGTCGCCGGCGAAGACGATTCCGTCCTGGTCGGTGGGCACGATCGCGAAGACGTGCGTGTCGGTGCCGTCGAGAACTCCCTCCAGCACCGTCAGATCCGAGACGCGTCCGCCGGTCGAGAACGACTTGCGCCCGGAGAACACCAGGTCGTCGCCGTCCTCGCGGATGAGCAGGTCGGCGTCGCGGGGATTGACCGCTCCCCCGAACAGCAGGGTGTTCGAGGTGGCGAGCTCCTCGATCGCGGCGATCTGCTCCTCGGTGGCGACCAGACGGGCAGCCCAGGCCCAGAGGTAGTGGTAGCCGAGCAGCTGCCCGATCGAGCCGTCGCCGCGGGCCACGGCGCGGATGACCTTGTACGCCGTCTCCCAGCTCTCTCCGGCTCCGCCGTGCGCGCGCGGACCGAGCAGCGTGACCAGGCCCGCCGCCTTGAGCAGGTCGACCTCGGCTCGCGGGGGGTGGTTGGCGCGGTCGCGTTCGACGGCGTCGACGGCCAGGATGTCGCCCACCTCCCGGGCCCGCGCGATCCACGCAGCGCTAGTGTGTGGCGTGGGTGCGTCTCGCCAGCGGTCGGCCAGGCTCGTCGTCGCTGAATCCGTGATCGTCATGATCATTCCTTCCCGGTGTGTGATTCGGTGTCGCGCCCTTCCCCGGCTGCCACCGGGGCGGGAACCGCGCTCGCCGCGCGGCGGGGCGCATCCGCCTCGCCGCCCGCGGAGGAGCGCGTGCCGACAGTCAACCGGTGCAGCGGGGGTCGCGCAGCGCCTGTTACCGATGAAGACCCCGTGTGTCACGGGGGCGTCACACGCGGGTCACGCCCAGCGGCGGCACCACTCGTACATGATCACGGCCGCCGCCGACGCGGCGTTGATCGACCGCGTCGAGCCGTACTGCGTGATCTCGACCACGCCGGTCGCGGATTCGATGGCCGCGGGCGAGAGCCCGGGGCCCTCCTGCCCGAACAGCAGGACGCAGCGCTCGGGCAGGTCCGCCCGGTCGATCGGCACCGAACCGTCGACGTTGTCGACCGCCACGATCGGCAGACCCGCGGCGCGCGCCCACGCGGCGAAGGCCGCGACGTCCTCGTGGTGTCGGACGTGCTGGTACCGGTCGGTCACCATCGCCCCGCGACGGTTCCATCGCCGCTTGCCGACGATGTGCACCTCGGCGGCGAGGAACGCATTCGCGCTGCGCACGATGGTGCCGATGTTCATGTCGTGCTGCCAATTCTCGATCGCGACGTGGAACGGATGCCGCTTCGCGTCGAGGTCGGCGACGATGGCATCCATCGTCCAGTACCGGTAAACGTCGACGACGTTGCGACGGTCACCCTCGGCGAGCAGCTCGCGGTCGTACCGGGGGTCGTCCGGCCAGTCTTCGGGGTTTCCCGGCCACGGGCCCACTCCGTGCGTCACGACGTCGAGCCCGGACGACGACGCCTCTGAATCGGACGCGGGACCGGGCTCCGGCCTGGGGTCGTCGGCATCCGTCACCGGTCCAGGCTAATCGCGCCCGGCGCCGCTCCGGCTCCGCGCGCTCCGAACTTTTCGGCTGGCCGAAAAATGGCTAGGGTTTCGGCATGCCGAAAGTTCAGGGTGTCGCGACTCGACGACACGCGCCGGGACGGGCCCTGTGGCTGCTGGGCCCCGCCCTGGTCGCGGGCGTGGCCTACCTCGATCCCGGCAACGTCGCGAGCAACATGACCGCGGGCGCCACCTTCGGCTACCTACTGGTGTGGGTCGTGGTGCTCGGCAACGTCATGGCGTGGCTCATCCAGTACCTCTCGGCCAAACTGGGCATCGTCACCGGTGAGAGCCTGCCCCAGCTGCTCGGGCGGCGGATCCGCCGGCCCTGGACACGTCGCGCCTATTGGGTGCAGGCCGAGCTGGTCGCCATGGCGACCGACGTGGCCGAGGTGATCGGCGGCGCCGTCGCTCTCAATCTGCTGTTCGGCATCCCGCTCGTGTGGGGAGGAGTCCTCACCGGGATCGTGTCGATGGGGTTGCTGCTCGTTCAGACGCGTCGAGGGGCACGAGCGTTCGAGACGGTGCTGATCGGGTTGCTCGTGATCATCGCCGTCGGATTCACGGCCGGGCTGCTGTTCGCCCCGCCCGAACCCGCCGGGATCGCGAGCGGCCTCGTCCCCCGCTTCGAGGGCACCACCTCGGTGCTGCTGGCGGCTTCGATCCTGGGGGCGACCATCATGCCGCACGCGATCTACGCGCATTCGGCGCTCGCACGCGACCGATTCGCGCCGAGGCCCGGCACGCTCGCCGCCCCCACGGTCGCCGCCGGCACGGTCGCCGCGAGCACGGTCGCCGCCGGCACGGTCGCCGCCCCCACGCCCGCGCAGGTCGGGCCCGACGCCGCGCATCGCGCGCTCGAGCACGCCCGCGGGATCCCCACCCTTCGCCTGCTGCGCGCAACCCGCTGGGACGTCACGATCGCCCTGGCCGTCGCGGGCACCGTCAACCTGGCGATCCTCCTCCTGGCCGCCGCGAACCTCGCCGGGGTCGCGGGCACCGACAGCCTCGAGGGCGCCTACGCGGCGCTGAGCGCCGGACTCGGCCCGGTCGTGGCCACGCTCTTCGCGGTCGGCCTGCTGGCCAGCGGTCTGGCGTCGACCTCGGTCGGGGCCTACGCCGGCGCCGAGATCATGCAGGGCCTGCTGCGGACGCGCATACCCCTGGTCGTCCGGCGTCTCGTCACGCTCGTGCCGGCCCTGGTCATCCTGGCGGCGGGCGTCGACCCCACCCTCGCGCTCGTGCTGAGCCAGGTGGTGCTGTCGTTCGGGATCCCGTTCGCCCTCGTGCCCCTGGTCGCGCTGACCGCCCGCGCCGAGGTGCTCGGCATCCACCGCAATCGACGTGCCACCACGATCGCGGGGGCACTGGCATCCGTCTTCCTCATCACCCTGAACGTCGCGCTCCTGTGGCTGGTGTTCACCGGCGGATAGGCTGACGGCGTGGAATCGCCCGTGGCCGACGACTATCTGAAGGCGGTCTACCACCACACCGAGTGGCAGGACTCCCCCATCACGCCGTCGCAGCTCGCGGCGGTGCTGAGCCTGGCACCCTCGAGCGTGACCGAGATGGTCAAGAAGCTCGCGGCGCAGGGGCTGGTGACGCACCGCCCCTACGGGCCCGTGTCGTTGACCCCGGCCGGGCAGCGCCGCGCGGCCGCGGTGATCCGTCGGCACCGCCTGGTCGAGACGTGGCTCGTGAGCGAGTTCGGCTACGCGTGGGACGAGGTGCACGACGAGGCCGAGGTGCTCGAGCACGCGCTCAGCGACCGTCTGCTCGAGGGTATCGACGACCGCCTCGGTCGCCCCCGCTTCGACCCGCACGGAGACGCGATCCCGGATGCCGAGGGCGCCGTGCATCGCGAACCCTTCGTCCTGCTGGCCGAGGCGGCCCCCGGGCACGCCGGGCGCGTGCTGCGGGTCAGCGACCGCGACCCCGAGCTGCTGCGCGCGCTCGTCGAGCGGCGCATCGACGTCGGCCACGAGCTCGAGGTCGTGTCGGAGCAGATCGTGCGCGCCGACGGTGTCGAGGTGGCGCTTCCCGCGGGAGCGGGCAGCTCTGTCTGGCTGACGCGCTGAGCGGTCGGGTCTACGCGGGCGGCGGCGCGTCCGGCACCGCGGCGCGCGACGGGTCGGGGGCGGGAGGCATCGATTCGTCCGCGGCGGGGGCCGTCCGGAACCACCGACGTGCCCGCGCGGGAACCCACACGGCCGCGATCACGGCCACGGCGGCGGCGAGGGCGACGACCAGCACCGGGTCGAGCTCGGTCAGGGCCATCGCGGTCGCCTGCAGCACGACGAGCACGGCGAGATAGGCCGTCAGCAGCGCGCGCGCCAGGACGCTCCGCCGTGACAACGCCGAGCCGCCCGCGACCGTGAACAGGCCGAGCAGCACGGTCGCCGCGCCCACCAGCGACACGGGCAGGACGAGGTCCGGCGGCACCGCGTAGCGCGTCAGCAGGACGAGGACGCCGAGAGCGGTGTTCAGGAACCCCCCGACGTAGACGAGGACGACCGCGGCGGTGATGACGGTGGGGCGACGACGCGGGCCCGGCTCGACGACCTCGCCTCGCTGCTGTCGTGGGGCGGCGAGCGATCGCCGGACGAACCGGCGATGACCGAACCGCACCCCCTCGATCGCGGCGACGGCGAGCACGGCGACCAGAGTGACCAGCGCCGCGCCGTCGGCGCCGGGATCCTGCAGCTGGAAGAACTGCCCGAGGGGCGGAACCGTGAAGATCGCCGTGAGAGCGATGAACATCGCCCCGATCACCAGCACCTTCACGCGTGTGACCGGCCGCGACAGCACGGTGAGCACCCAGATCGCGACGACCGCGAGGATGATCGTCGCCCCCGTGCGCACCTGCGCGGTGCCGAGCCCGAGGTCCATCGCCAGGCGCGTGTAGATCGTGAGGGCCACCGCGATCACGATGCCGGCGGGTATGGCGAAACTCAGCGAGCGGCGCAGGAACCCCGGGACGTAGCGCTGCGCGTTCGGCAGCAGAGCGAGGAAGAAAGCCGGGATGCCGATCGTCAGGCCGTCGGTGATCGACAGCTGTCGCGGAAGGAAGGGGAACTCCATCACCAGCGCCCCGAACAGCACGGCCAATCCCGTGGCGTAGACGGTCTTGGTGAGGAACAGCATCGAGACCCGCTCGATGTTGGCGATCACCCGTCGCCCCTCGGCCACCACCGCCGGCAGGTGCGAGAACCTGCCGTCGAGCAGCACGAGACGCGCGACGGCCTTGGTGGCGGCGGCGCCCGAGTTCATCGCGATGCCGATGTCGGCCGTCTTGATCGCCAGCGCGTCGTTCACCCCGTCACCGGTCATGGCCACGACGTGACCGCGGGCCTGGAGCGCGGTCACCATGCGCTTCTTCTGGTCGGGCGTGACCCGCCCGAACACCGTGTGCTCCTCGAGCACCGCGGCGAGCTCGCCCTCGTCGTCGGGGAGGCGCCGGGCGTCGAAACCCCCGGCGACATCGAGACCGACCTCGCGCGCGATCGCGGCCACCGTCCGGGGGTTGTCGCCCGAGATGACCCGGACACCGACGCCCTGCGCGCGGAAGTAGGCCAGGGCCTCGGCCGCGTCGGGGCGGACGGCCTCGATGAAAGTGAGCACGGTCACGGCGACGAGCGCGTCGGGCAGCCGCTCCGCGGCCACGTCCGCGTCGGTCAGCGCCGTCGGCGCGTACGCGAGGACCAGCGTGCGCCGACCCGAGGACGCCAGACGGGTGACCGCTGCACCCAGGGGCGTCGAGGCATCGCCCGCGGTGTCACCGAAGACCATCTCGGGAGCGCCGAGCACCCACGTGCCCCGGACCCCGTCCACGAACGACACGGCGCTCCACTTTCGAGCGGACGAGAACGGGACGCGCAGCGCGGCGTCCAGGCGGCGCCGCACCGGGAACGGCTCGCGCAGGCAGCGGGCCGTGGCGTTCGCGTCGGGCGCGGCCCCGTACCAGGCGAGGGCGTCCTCCCACCCCGCGACCTCGTCGAGCGCGAACGACGCGTCGAAGCGGATCTCGCCGGCCGTCAGCGTTCCGGTCTTGTCGAGGCAGATGACGTCGACGCGGGCGAGACCCTCGACCGCCGGCAGCTCGTTGACGAGCACCTGCTGCCCGGCCAGTCGCGCGGCACCGACCGCGAAGGCGATCGAGGTCATCAGCACCAGTCCGAGCGGGATCATCGCCGTCAGCGCGGCGATCGTGTTGACCACGGCCTGCGACCACGTGCCCTGCTGCCAGGCCTGGGCCCACCCGCCGGCCACCATCATCTGCGCGTTGAGCACCAGCAGTCCGATCGGACCGATCCCCCACCCAACCCATCTCAGAACGCGATCGATCGAGGTGCGCAGCTCGCTCGAGACGAGTTGGAACCGCTTCGCCTCGGCGGCGAAGGTGTTCGCATAGGACTCCGCGCCGACGCGCACGACCCGGGCGGCCCCCTCTCCGGCGACGACGATCGATCCGGACAACGCCTCGTCGTCGGGCCGCTTGTCGACGGCATCCGACTCGCCGGTCAGCATCGACTCGTCGATCTGCAGCCCCCGCGACGCGATCACCACGGCGTCGGCCGGCACCTGGTCGCCCGCGCGAAGGACGAGCACGTCGTCGCGCACGACGTCGGACGGGGCGATCTCGGCATCCGTCCCGTCGCGGCGGACGCGGGCACGCGGCGCGTTCAGCAGGGCCAAGCGGTCGAGGGCCGCCTTCGCCCGGAACTCCTGGACGCACCCGATGATCGCGTTCGACAGCGCCGCCACACCGAACAGGGCATCCTGCCAGCGACCGAGCAGCAGTAGCACGAGGAAGCACGCCGCGACGATGCCGTTGAAGAGCGTGAGGACGTTGGCGCGGACGATGCTGCCGACGCTGCGGCTGCTGTCGGCCGTGAAGGCGTTGGTCCGCCCGGCGGCCACGCGTTCGGCGACCTCGGCCGCGCTCAGCCCGCGGACCTCGTTCGCCGCGCGTCCGTCGGCCGCCACCTGCTCCATGCGATCACTGTAGGGCGCACCCCCGACGTCGCAAGGGGCGGATCAGGATGCCGTGCGCCGCACCCTGTCGAAGGGCCAGCGCACATGGGTCGCCGTCTCGCAGGCGCGCCAGAGGTCGGCGCCCAGGTCGCCGGTGCGCGTCCGACGCGCCGGGGTGGCCGGTCGCGGTGTCCCGCGGGCGATCAAGGCCGGACCGAACATCGTGCCGCCGTCGGCGGACGGGTCGACGAGGGCGCGCACGAGCGACCACGCCCCCTGCTCCTTGGACTGGGTGATCGGCGCCTGCAGATTGTCGACGAAGCGCGAGAGCCTCGTCGGCTCGTTCACCCCGCGCACCCCCCGCGTCCGCCCGCTCGTGGCGTAGCCGGGATGGGCGACGAGGCTCGTGACCGGCACCCCGTGGGCACGGAGGCGCTTGTCGGCCTCGAGGGCGAGGGCCGTGGTCGCGGCCTTGGACTGCACGTACGCCCTCCACGGCGTGTACCCCTCAAGCAGCTCGGGGTCGGTCGGCAGGTGGCGCCAGATCGACGTCGACATGCTGCCGACCCACACCATGCGCCCCCGCGCCGTCGCGAGCGGCTTCAGCAACTCACCCGCGAGCGCGAAGTGGCCCAGGACGTTCGTGGCGAACACCAGCTCGTGTCCGCCGGCGGTCTCGCGCTGCTTCGGCGGATGCACGACACCGGCGTTCAGCAGCAACCCGTCCAGTCGCCCGCGCGCGCGGGCCGTCGCCGCCGCGGCGCGCACCGAGCCCATGTTGCTCGTGTCCAGCAGCAGCGTCTCGACGTCGGCATCCGGCACCGAACGACGCACCGCGGCCTTGGCCGCCGCGAGGCTGTGGGGGTTGCGGCCCGTGAGCAGCACGTGGGCGGAGGCCGCCGCCAGCTGTTCGCACGCGAAGTAGCCCAGCCCCCGGGTCGCGCCGGTGATGAGGTAGGACTTCCCGGAGAGGTCGGGGAGGTTCTCGGGGTCCCACTCGGCACGCGTCACCCTACGACCCTAACCAGAACGCGTCCCGGCGTCACGGGTGCATTCCGGAAACGGAATACCGCGGACCGCGGGAATTCTCCCCCTCGCGCGTGACGAATCGCGGCCCGCCCCCGTCTCATCTGCGAGCCACCGGCTCCGTCTCGGCGACGCACGTGCGCCGACGACGCCGACCAGACGAGAAGGAGTCACATCATGGGTCTCGACGACAAGATCAAGAACGCCGCTCAGGACATCGTGGGCAAGGCGAAGGAAGCCATCGGCAACGCGACCGACAACGACAAGCTCGCCGCCGAGGGCAAGGCCGACCAGGTGCAGGCGGATGCCAAGAAGGCGGCCGAGAACACCAAGGACACGTTCAAGTAAGTCGCCGCCACCGCGGACGGGCGGGCCGCGATCGTCGGATCGGGCCCGCCCGCGCTCTTTCCCGAAGCCGTGTCGGGAGTCGGGTCTAGGCTGTCGGCATGCGGACCCGTGGCGACATCGAGTGCTGGCTGACCGACATGGACGGCGTCCTCGTCCACGAGAACACGCCCATCGCCGGGGCGTCCGAACTGCTCGCGCAGTGGCGCGCCGAAGGCACCCCGTTCCTGGTGCTGACGAACAACTCGATCTTCACGCCGCGCGATCTCAGTGCCCGCCTGCGCGCCTCGGGCCTCGACGTGCCCGAGACCTCCATCTGGACGTCGGCGCTCGCGACCGCCGACTTCCTGCGGTCGCAGATGCCGCACGGCACCGCCTTCGTCATCGGCGAGGCGGGTCTGACCACCGCCCTGCACGAGGCCGGCTTCATCATGACCGAGACCACGCCCGACTACGTCGTCGTCGGCGAGACGCGCAACTACTCGTTCGAGGCGATCACCAAGGCGATCCGCTTCATCCGCGGCGGCGCCCGCTTCATCGCCACCAACCCGGATGCCACGGGTCCCTCGACCGAGGGTGTCCTCCCGGCGACGGGCGCGATCGCGGCGCTCATCACCAAGGCGACCGGTAAAGAGCCCTACATCGTCGGCAAGCCCAACCCGATGATGTTCCGCTCCGCACTGAACCGCATCGGCGCGCACAGCGAGAACACCGGAATGATCGGCGACCGCATGGACACCGACATCGTCGCCGGTATCGAAGCCGGACTGCACACGGTGCTCGTCCTCACCGGGATCAGCGACCAGCGCGAGATCGAGCGCTACCCTTTCCGACCCGACGAGATCCTCTCGTCGGTGGCCGAGCTCGTGCGCGCCGAACCGCTCGAGAGCGACCTGGCCGACGGCGAGGACGGTCTCAGCCAGGGACTCTGACATGGGCGCGCTCGACGACGGCGAGAAGGTGATCGCGGCCGACGCGGCCGCCTGGGCCGCATGGCTCGAGCAGAACCACGCCACGTCGACCGGGGCCTGGCTCGTGCGCGGCCGGGGCGTCGACGCCGGTCGCTACGTCGACTACGAGGACGCCATCTGCGAAGCACTGTGCGTCGGGTGGATCGACGGACCCGTGCGCGTCTTCGACGACGTCAGCTCCGGGCTGTGGTTCGCACCGCGCCGCCCCCGGAGCGGCTGGGCGGCGACCAACAAGGCGCGCATCGCGCGCCTCGAAGCCGAAGGGCGCCTCAGACCGGCCGGGCGGCGAGCGCTCGAGGTCGCCCGCGCGAACGGCTCGTGGGGGCTGCTCGACGACGCCGAGGCGGGCATCGAGCCGAAAGAGCTCGCCGCTGCCCTCGACGCCGTCCCCGCCGCCCGCGCGAACTGGGACGCCTTTCCCCCGTCGAGCCGCAAGTTCGGTCTGACGCAGATCGCCATGGCCGTGCGCCCCCAGACCCGAGCCGCACGCATCGCGAAGATCGTCACGGACGCGGCCGAGAACCGTCGCCCCTCCTGATCGCAGGGATCCGCCCGGGCTGGCGCATCGTCGGAGAGGATGGGCACATGGACGACCGCATGCTCTGGCTCATCACGGCCTTCTTCATCACCGCCGGCACCCTCGCGGCGTTCATCGTGCAGTGGCGTCGCTCCCGGCGCGGAGGCGGCGGCCGCGACCCGTTCGACGGGCCGGGTCCGGACGACCCCCGCTGATCCATGGGTGCTCCCGCCGAACGCGGCGGCGGGAGCCGGCATCCATCCCGGTCGTCACCGCCGGCATCCATCCCGGTCGTCACCGCCGGCATTTATCCCTGTCGTCACCGCCGGCATTCATCCCGGTCGTCACTGGGACGTGGCATCCCTGCCGCTTCGTCACCGGGACAGGAGGGTGACATCGGAACAGGACGTTTCGCCTCGGATCCGCCTGTTCTCATGGCGTCGCCTGTTCTCGTGACGGCGCGGACGCCGCGGGTCGCTTACTGGGGCGCGAGCCCCAGGTCGTCGAGGTCGATGGATGCCAGCCACCGAAGGCCCTCGGCTTCGATCGCCGCCTGCGCGCCGGTCTTGCGATCGACGATGACCGCGACGGCGACGACCTCGGCGCCCTCGCGGCGCAGTGCCTCGACGGCCGCGAGAGCCGACTGGCCCGTGGTCGAGGTGTCCTCGACGACGACGACGCGCGTGCCCGCGACGTCCGCGCCCTCGATCTGCCGGCCGCGCCCGTGGTCCTTCGGCTCCTTGCGGACGACGAACGCGTCGAGCGGGCGCCCCGCGTGCACCGACTCGTGCATGACGGCGTTCGCGATGGGGTCGGCGCCGAGAGTCAGGCCGCCGACGGCGACGACGCCGTCCAGGTCCTTCATGAGGTCGAGCACGAGACGACCGATCGCCGGAGCCGCACGGTGGTCGAGGGTGAGCTTGCGCATGTCGACGTAGTACGTCGCCTTCTTGCCGCTCGAGAGGGTGAAGTCGCCGTGGAACACGGCCTCGGCGTTGATGAGGCCGATGAGGGCCTGACGGTCGGCTTCGAGCTCGGGGGTGGAGGCGCGGGTCACGGCGTCGAGTCTATTGCCCCGGTCCGTCGCGGCCGATGGATGCCACGGACCGGCGCCGTGGCATCCGTCCGCGGAGTCCGCCGACGACGAGCCGCAGACCCGGACCCGACAGCGGCGTGTCGGCGCCGAAGTCCGCACGACGGGGCGACGGGCTCAGCGCGCGGCGGTGTCGGCCACCGAAAGTAGGCTGGATGGCATGCGCCTGGCCACCTGGAACGTCAACTCCATCCGCGCCCGCGTCACCCGCACCGTCGAGTTCTGCGTGCGCGAGCACATCGACGTGCTGGCGATGCAGGAGATCAAGTGCAAGACCGAGCAGTTCCCGTACGCCGCCTTTGAGGAGGCCGGGTACCACGTGGCCGCGCACGGGCTCAACCAGTGGAACGGCGTCGCGATCGCCAGCCGCGAGCCCCTCGAGGACGTCGAGATCGGCTTCCCCGGCATGCCCGGCTTCGAGAAGGGCAGAGAAGGCCCCGACCTGCCGAAAGAGGCACGGGCCATCGGCGCGACCGTGAACGGCGTGCGCGTGTGGAGCCTGTACGTGCCCAACGGCCGCGGCCTCGACGACCCGCACTACGCCTACAAGCTCGACTGGCTCGACGCTCTCCGCCGGCACACCGCCGACACGCTCGACCGCAGCCCCGACCTGCCGCTCGCTCTGACCGGCGACTTCAACATCGCGCCCACCGACGACGACAACGGCGACCCCACCGTCGTCGAGGGGGCCACGACGCACGTCTCACCGGCCGAGCGTGCGGCCTTCCGCGCCTTCGAGGGGGCGGGGCTCACCGACGTGGTGCGCCCGCTGATCCCGACCGGCTACACCTACTGGGACTACAAGCAGTTGCGCTTCCCCCGCAACGAGGGCCTGCGCATCGACTTCATCCTGGGCTCACGGGCCTTCGCCGACGCCGTGCATGGCGCCGAGATCCATCGCGACGAGCGCAAGGGAGAAGTGCCCAGCGACCACGTCCCGGTGGTCGCCGACCTCGACCTGTCGGCATCCGACGACGACGACGACCTGCCGATGATTTTCGGCTGAGCGCCGCCGCCGCAGGTCTCGGAATCGGAGATCCACACCGAGATCGGATGCCAGCGGCCCACCGGTCCGATTCTGACGCGGTCCTCCGATCCCGGTGGGGTCGCGCTCGCCGCGCCACTCCGGCCGGGAGGCCGAGCCCGCGGCATCCGGGAACCCTGTGCCCGCCTCGGCGCCCGCACCCGGCAGTGAATTCGGACCGGCGCAACGGATTCGGACGCGAAGCGCCGCATCGTCCGCATCTGTTGCACCCAGCCGAATCCGTTGCGGCGGCCCCGCGTCGGATCGGCCGACAAGACCGGGAACGAGAGAATTCGAAAACTTTCTTCGTCGCCCTGTCGATTCCGTTCGGCGCCGTTCGACGCGATAGTAGGGGAAGGCATCCGCTCCCCTCATATCGCTCGACAGAGCACCGAAGAGAAGAGTCCACGATGAAGTTCATGCTGATCATGCGCGCTACCGACGAGGCGCACGCGGCGTACGAGCAGATCCCGTTCGAGCAGATCATCAACGAGATGGGCGCCTACAACGAGGCCATGATGACGGCCGGGGTGCTGGTCGCGGGCGAAGGTCTGGCCGAGGACATGAGCCAGAACTTCACCGTCCAGTTCGGCGGCGACGAACCCCTCGTCACCGACGGCCCGTACGGCGAGACCCACGAGCTGTTCAACGGCTTCTGGATCATCGAGGTCTCCGGTAAGGACGAGGCCGTGGAGTGGGCGCGCCGCGCGCCGCTCATCGCGGGCAACACGCTCGAGGTGCGCCGCGTGACCGACGAGACCGACTTCGCGTCCTTCGCCGACAACGAGTACATCCAGAAAGAAGAGGGCTGGCGCGAGGAGCAGGCCTCGCGCTGAGCACCGACCTCTCGCGACGCGTCGCGGCGATCTGGCGCATCGAAGGCGCCCGCATCGTCGCGACGCTCGCGCGCGTCGTCGGCGACCTGCCCACCGCCGAGGATCTGGCTCAGGATGCCCTGACCGAAGCGCTCGCGCAGTGGCCGTGCGACGGTGTCCCGCGCAATCCCGGCGCTTGGCTGACCGCGGTGGCCAAGCGTCGCGCCATCGACGGGTGGAGGCGCGCGAAGAACGTCGACGAGAAGTACCGACTCATCGGAGCGGACATGACGGAGATCGTGGATGCCGTGTGGCAGCCGATCGACGACGACGTGCTGCGCCTGGTCTTCACGGCGTGTCACCCGGTGCTCGCGCGAGAGGCGCAGGTGGCCCTGACGCTCAAGATCGTCGGCGGACTGGACACCGAGGCGATTGCGCGGCTGTTCCTCGTCGCGGTGCCGACGATGCAGCAGCGGATCGTGCGGGCGAAGAAGACGCTGTCCGCAGCGCGCGTGCCCTTCGCGGTACCCGAGCCGGCGGAGTGGCCGGCGCGTCGCGACGCGGTGCTCAGCGTGATCTACCTCATCTTCACCGAGGGGTACGCCGCGAGCGGCGGTGACGCGGTGCTGCGCACCGAGCTCGCGCACGAGGCCCTCCGGCTGGGCCGCGTCGTGAACCGACTGCTGCCGCGCGAACCCGAGGCGCTGGGACTGTCGGCGCTCATGGAGCTGCAGGCCTCGCGCTTCGCGGCCCGCACCGACGCGAACGGGGATGCCGTGCTGCTCGCCGACCAGGATCGCCGGCGCTGGGATCGCTCGGCGGTCGCCCGCGGTGCGGCACTGCTCGATCGGGCGGACGCCCTGGGGCGCGGGCGCGGCCCCTACCAGCTGCAGGCCGCGATCGCCCGCTGTCACGCCGAGGCGACGAGCGTGCAGGCGACCGATTGGGGCCGCATCGTTCGGCTGTACGAGGCGCTCGAGCGAGCGGCACCGAGCCCCGTGGTGCAGATCAATCGCGCGGTGGCGGTGTCGATGGCATCCGGTCCCCTCGACGCGCTGGCGCTCGTCGACGAACTCGCGGCGGGCGGGGCTCTGCGGGGTTCGCACCTGATCCCCTCGGTGAGGGGGGAGCTGCTGTCGCGGCTGGGGCGGACACGCGAGGCACGAGAGGAGCTGCTGGCCGCGGCCGCGCTGACGCGCAACGAACGCGAGGGCGCACTGCTGCGGCGGAAGGCGGACGCGTTGGGCTGACGCGCGCCTGGACCTGGGAGCTCAGGCGCGCCGGTGGAGCCGAGGCTGGCCCCGGCCCCACCGCGTGCACGGGTCAGGCCGCGGGGACCTCGGCGGGCGCCGTCCGGGCGATCAGCGTCGTGAGCGCCTCGATGATCGAGCGCAGGAAGGCCGCGGTGCCCTCGTCGTTCACGGTGCCGTCCTCGTCGAACAGGCCGGGAGTGGACTGGATGTAGCCCTCGGGCTGTCCGAGGACCAGCGCGTTGTAGTGCAGGAGCACGGAGCGCAGGTGCTGCTGCCCCGCGGCGGTGGCGATCCCGCCCTGCGAGGTGCCGACGACCGCGGTGGGCTTGTCGTTGAAGGACGCCTCGCCGTACGGGCGCGCCGACCAGTCGAGGGCGTTCTTGAGGACGCCGGGAATCGACCGGCTGTACTCGGGGGTCACGATGATCATGCCGTCGGCATCCTCGATCGCCTTCTTGAACTCCTGCGCGACCGGCGGGAAGTTCCCGTCGTGGTCGGGCGAGTAGAAGGGCAGGTCCTTGATCGGGATCTCGCGGAGGGTCACGCCCTCGGGCGCCACCTTCTCGAGCGCCTTCGCCAGGACGCGGTTGATCGAGGTGCTGGAGATGCTGCCGACGATGTAGCCGATCGTGTAGTCGGTCACGGTGATCCTTCCGGGATGACGGGGCGCGAGACGCGCGTGTGTATTCACGTGCAAGCGTCTCGACCGGCGCCCTATTCCGCGGGGGGTTGACTCCGTCGCGCGGGGGATGCGGGTGTCGGGGACGGGCTCTAGCGTGGGGGGATGCCGCCGCTCACCCCGTCGCAACAGCGGGCCGACCTGGTGCTCGCGCTCGTGCTGTTCCTCGGCGGGTTGCTGAGCGCGGTGCTGTCGTCCGTCTCGGGTCTGTACGGCGAGCAGCAGGGCTCGCTCGCGATCGCCCTGGTATACGTGGCCGGGCTCGCCCTGCCCATCGCCGTGCGGCGCCGCTGGCCCTCGACCGCGGCCGTGGTGGTCTCGGTCGCGTACTTCTTGGCGGTCACCTTCCGCATCCCCGAGCTGTACGCCGGCAACATCGCCATGTTCATCGCGCTGTACACCGTCGGCGCCTGGGAGCCGCGACGACGTCGCGCGACGATCGTGCGCGTCGCCATCATCGTGGGCATGTTCGCGTGGCTGTTCGTCGTGATGTTCCAACAGGCCACCGAGCCGATCGATCCGGCGATCGAGGGCGCCTTCTCGCGCGCGGGCGCCTTCTCGCCGTTCGTGGCCTACCAGCTGCTCATGATCGGCGTGAACGCGCTGTTCTTCGGCGGGGCCTACTACTTCGGCGACCGCTCGCACCAGCAGATGCGCGAGCGCGCGGCCCTCGAGGTGCGCACCGCCGAGCTCGAGGCCGAGCGCGAGGTGACTGCCGCCCAGGCGGTCGCCCTCGACCGCGTGCGGATCGCGCGCGAACTGCACGACGTCGTCGCGCACCACGTCTCGCTCATGGGCGTGCAGGCCGGGGTCGCCCGGTCGGTGCTCGACCGCGACCCCGAGGCCGCGCGCGAGGTGCTCACCGGTATCGAGGGGTCCGCGCGCACCTCGCTGCTCGAGTTGAGGCAACTGCTCGAGACGCTGCGCACCCCCGGGAGCGATCCGACCCCCGACACCGCTCCCACCACGCACGGGCTCGCCTCGATCCGCGCGCTGGTCGACGAGGCCGACACGGCGGGCCTGCCGACGACCCTCACCGTCGTCGGCGCCCCCGCCGTGGACCCTCCCCCGCTCGTGCAGATCAACCTGTTCCGCATCGCGCAAGAGGCCCTGACCAACGCACGCCGGCATGCCGGGCCGGACGCCACCGCCGATGTGCGCCTGAGATTCACCCCGGATGCCGTCGAGCTCGAGGTCTCGAACACGGGACGCCGCGGCTCGTCGACCCCCGGACTCGGTCAGCTGGGCATGCGCGAACGCGCCGCGGTGTCGGGCGGCACCATCGAGATCGGTCCCCGAGCCCGCGGGGGCTACCTGGTGCGGGTGCGTGTTCCCCTCGCGGCCACGGAGGCCGCCCGTGTCTGAGCTGCGTGTCCTGCTCGTGGACGATCACGCGATGATGCGTGCCGGGTTCCGCACGATCCTCTCGCTCGAGGAGGACATCACCGTCGTCGGCGAGGCGGCGACGGGCGCCGAAGCCCTCACCGCCGCCGCGCGCCTGCGCCCCGACGTGATCTGCATGGATGTGCAGATGCCCGACATGGACGGCCTCGAGGCGACCCGTCTTCTCGCCGCCGATCCGGCATCGGAGGCCGCGGTGCTGATCGTGACGACCTTCGACCGCGACGACTACCTCTTCGCCGCGCTCGCGGCCGGGGCGAGCGGGTTCCTGCTCAAGAACGCCGGGCCCGAAGAACTGGTCTCGGCCGTCCGCATCGTCGGGGCGGGCGACGCGCTGCTCGCCCCCGAGGTCACGCGGCGCGTCATCGAGCGGTTCGCCGCCGGAGCGCCCACCCCCGTGGCATCCGTCCCCCCTCCCCTGCCCGTGGCCGAACCGCTCACCGAGCGCGAGGCCGAGGTGCTGCGCCTGATCGCCGAGGCCCTGAGCAACGGCGAGATCGCCGCGCGGCTGTTCATCGGCGAGGCCACGGTCAAGACCCATGTGTCCAACGTGCTGCAGAAGCTCGGCGCGCGCGATCGCGTGCAGGCCGTCGTGCTCGCGCACCGGCACGGCCTGGCCTGACGGGGCGGTCCCGTCGACGGGCTCGCGGACCTCGGCGCGTGGCCGGGCACGACCGCTCCCCCGCGCGGGGGAGGGGCGACCCGCCCCGGGGTGGAGGCGCCGCGGGCGCCGCCTCCCTAGCGTGGGATGCAACGAGAAGAAGGGATGCACCGTGCTCGAATTGAACGGCATCACCAAGAGCTACGGCGGCCGCCGCGTGCTCGACGACGTGAGCTTCAGCGTCGCCCCCGGCCGGCTCACGGGCTTCGTCGGCGGCAACGGCGCCGGCAAGACCACCACCATGCGCATCGCCCTCGGCGTCCTCGCGAAGGACACCGGCTCGGTCGTGCTCAACGGCGCGCCGGTGACCACCGCCGATCGCCGCCGATTCGGCTACATGCCCGAAGAACGCGGGCTCTATCCGAAGATGAAGGTCGCCGAGCACATCGCCTACCTGGCCCGCCTGCACGGTTTCGGCAAGGCCGAGGCCACGCAGAAGGCCACCGCCCTGCTCGAGCGCCTCGGACTCGGCGAGCGCCTCGGCGATCTCGTCGAGACCCTCTCGCTCGGCAATCAGCAGCGCGCGCAGATCGCGGCATCCCTCGTCCACGAGCCCGACGTGCTCATCCTCGACGAACCGTTCTCGGGCCTGGACCCGCTGGCCGTCGACGTCGTCGCGGGCGTATTGCAGGAGAAGGCCGCGCAGGGGGCTGCCGTGCTGTTCTCGTCGCATCAGCTCGACGTCGTCGAACGCCTCTGCGACGACCTCGTGATCATCGCCGGGGGAACGGTCCGCGCGGCCGGCAGCCGCGATGACCTCCGCGCGCAGCACTCCACGCACCGTTACGAGCTCGTCTCGCGCGGCGACGCGGGCTGGCTCCGCGACGAGGCGGGAGTGGACGTCCTCGAATTCGACGGCGGCTACGCCCTCTTCGACGCCGCCGACGACACGACCGCCCAGCGTGTGCTGCGCGGTGCGGTCGAGCGCGGCGACGTCGCCAGCTTCGCCCCCCAGCGTCCGACCCTGGCCGAGATCTTCAAGGAGGTCATCCAGTGAGCACCTCGACTCCCGTTCGCCGCGCACCCGGCGAACTGCAGAGCATCTGGCTCGTCGCCGAGCGCGAGATCGGCTCGAAGCTGCGCAGCAAGGCATTCGTCATCTCGACGGCGATTCTCGTCCTGGCCGCGCTCGCTTCGGTGGTGTGGGGCGGATTCGCCGCGAGCAACGCCTCCGGAGGCGGCATCCCGATCGCCGTCACGTCGCAGACCGAGGCCGCCGTGGCCGGTCTCGACGGACTCGAGGTCACCTCGGCCGACAGCGACGACGCCGCCCGCGCCCTCGTCGAGGACGGAACGGTGGATGCCGCCCTGGTCTCGGGATCGTCCGACGCGGCCTTCGACTACACCGTCGTCGTGCAGGACAGCGTCCCGCCCGCGCTGCTGCAGATGCTCAGCGTGACGCCGCCGGTGCAGATGCTCGACCCCGGCGCCGGGGCGGCGGACGCACTGCGGTACTTCATCGCGCTCGGCTTCGGTCTGGTGTTCCTCATCGCCGCGTCGACCTTCGGCGGGACCATCGCGCAGAGCGTGGTCGAAGAGAAGCAGACGCGCGTGGTCGAGATCCTCATCTCGGCGATCCCGGTGCGGGTGCTGCTGGCGGGCAAGGTCCTCGGCAACACCGTCCTGGCCATGGCGCAGATCGTGCTGCTCGCCGCGGTGGCGGTGGTCGGCCTGTCCATCACCGGACAGACCGGGGTGCTCGACACCCTGGGCGCGCCGATCGCGTGGTTCGCGATCTTCTTCCTGCTCGGATTCGTGCTGCTGGCCTCGCTGTTCGCCGCCGCGGCGGCGATGGTCTCGCGCCAGGAGGACATCGGGGCGACCACCACGCCCATCACGATGCTGGTGATGGCACCGTACTTCCTCGTCATCTTCTTCAACGACAACCCCGTCGTGCTGACGATCATGTCGTACGTGCCGTTCTCGGCCCCGGTTGGCATGCCGCTTCGCATGTACCTGGGTGACGCGCAGTGGTGGGAGCCGGTGCTGTCGCTGCTGGTGCTGCTGGCCTCGTGTGTGCTGGCCATCGGCGTGGCGGCGCGGATCTACCGCAACTCGCTGTTGCGCATGGGCGCACGCGTCAAGCTGGCCGACGCGCTGCGCGGCTGAGCGCCCCGAGCGCGATCCTCGAGCGGGCGGATGCCGGGACCCCGGCATCCGCCCGTTTCCCTTGTGTGCGGGGTCTACTCTTCGAGCACGGCGAGCACGTTGCCCGCCGGGTCGCGGAACCACGCGATCAGCGGACCCCCCTCGCGCATGATGCCGCGGGAGTCGGTCGGGAAGTTCTCGTCGTCGTAGATCTTCGTGTCGACCCCGCGAGCCCGCAGGTCGTCGACGGCGGCCTCGATATCGGAGACGGGGAAGTTGAGCACCGTGAACGACGCGGGCTCGTGGTGCGGCTTGCCGTAGACGAGCACGCGCCCTCCCGAGGCCAGGTGCAGCACCAGGAAGCCCGACCCCTCGAGCACCTCGACGCGGATGCCGAGCGTCTCGGCGTAGAAACGTTGGGCGGCCTCGACGTCGTCGACGGCAAGGCCCGAATACGCACCATCGGGGTGGAACATCGTCGTTCTCCTTCATTCAGCGCATCGCGGGCGGCGCGACACGGGGTCATCGCGCCACGTAGGCCGTGACACTGTCGGACACACGGATGGGGTCGCCGGTCACCTGGTCGCCGCGGGGCTGACCGATCGCGACCGACAGGCCCTGGTCGACGCCGAAGACCGCGGCGCCCGGCTGCGCGCCGCTGGCGCATCCCGACGACCAGGGTCGGTTGTCGCTCGAGGTGAACACGACGATGCAGCGCCCGTCACCGTCGTCGGGCCGGGCGAGATAGATGCGGAAGTCGTCGATCGTCGCGATGTACCGCGTGCTCGCGGCATCGATGCCGCTGTCGCGCAGGATGTCGGCCGAGACGACGTCTTCACTCGTCTGCGGGAACGCCAGCTCGGGCAGCCCGTCGTCGGGCGCATCGGCCGTCGTCGCGGGCACCGCGTTAACCGAGCCGATCGCGACGCCGACGCCGACCCCGATGCCGACCAGGGCGGCCGCACCGACCGCCGTCAGCGTCCTTCGCAGGAAACGGCGGCGAGGGCGGCCCGCCTCGCGGGCGAAAGCGGGCGCCCGCGCGGCCGAGGACGGGTCGGCGGGTGCTCCGTTCGGGTCGCCGGGGGCTTGGGCGGGCGGCGGGCCGCCGGGGGCTCGGGCGGGCGGCGGGCCGCCGGGGGCTCGGGCGGGCGGCGGGCCGCCGGGGGCTCGCGCGGGCGGCGGGCCGCCGGGGGCTCGGGCGGGCGGTAGGTCGCCGGGGCCTCGAGCAAGCGGCGGGCCGCCGGGGGCTCGGGCGGGCGGTAGGTCGCCGAAGTCGGCGGTCGACGACCCGGCCGCGCCCGCAGCGGACGTGCGAAGCGGGGTGGCCGGGGGCGAGGGCGCCGAGGCCGCGGCATCGACGACGGGCGATCCGGGCCTCGTCGACGGCATCCGCCGTGCCCCTTCCTCGAGCTCGACGAGCCGGGCGATCATCTCGGGGGTCGCGTCGCCGCCGTCGGCGCCGTACACGCGCTCGCGGAGTCTCCCGAGCTCGCCGTCGTCGTCCATGCCGCGACTCTACGACTCGGACGCCCTGCCCGGGGCGGTCTTGTCGAGAGCGTCCGCAGCGCCGACGAGGGCGAGGTGCGACAGCGCCTGCGGGGTGTTGCCCGCCTGCCGGCCGGTCACGGGGTCGTACTCCTCGGACAGCAGACCGAGGTCGTTGGCCACCCCTGTCAGGCGGTGCATGAGGGCCTGGGCGTCGTCGCGGCGGCCGCTGTGCGCGTACTGCCCCACGAGCCAGAAGGAGCACGCCAGGAACGGATGCTCGTCACCATCCAACCCATCGACCCCGGTCGTGCGATAGCGCAGCAGCCACCCGTCGGGCATGAGGGTCTCTTCCATCCGGGCGACGGTGGCGAGCATGCGCGGGTCGTCGTAGGCGCAGAACCCCACCTGCGGCAGCACGAGCAGCGAGGCGTCGACCTCGTCGGTGTCGAAGTGCTGGGTGAACCACCCGCCCGCGTGGACGCCGTGTGCGTCGATGTCGACCCGGATCCGATCGCGCAGCGTCCGCCACGTGTCGACCTCGCCGTCGCGTCCGCACTGTTCGACGGCCCGGATGCCGCGATCGAACGCCGCCCACATCATCGCCCGGGAGTGGGTGAAGAAGTGCGGGTCGCCGCGCATCTCCCAGATGCCGAGGTCGGGGCGGTCGACCCACGCGGCGAGTTGGTCGAGCAGGGCGCGCTGGAGCGCCCACGAGAACGTGGTCTCTTCGACGCCCGCGTCGCGGGCGGCCTCGAGGGCGACCATGACCTCGCCGATCACGTCCGCCTGGTACTGATCGACCGCACCGTTGCCGATGCGCACGGGAGCGGCGCCGCCGTACCCCGGCAGGCTCGTGATCTCGCGCTCGGGCAGGTCGCGCTCGCCCGCGATGCCGTACATGATCTGCACGTCGGCGGGATCGCCCGCGATCGCCCGCAGCAGCCAGTTGCGCCACCGGTGGGCGGCGTCGAGATAGCCGTGCTCGATGTACGCGCTCAGGGTGAGAGCGGCGTCGCGCAGCCAGACGTAGCGGTAGTCCCAGTTGCGTGACCCGCCGAACGCCTCGGGCAGGGACGTGGTGGCCGCCGCGACGATGCCGCCGGTCTCGGAGTGCGTCAGCGCGCGCAGCACCATCAGCGAACGCCTGACGAGGGCGGCGTGATCTCCGCTCGACTGCACCCGGTCGGCCCACGCGGCCCACCACTCGCGCGTGCGTTCCAGAGCCGCCTCGACGTCGAACGCCGCCGGCGGCTCCTCCCACGACGCGCCCCACGACAGCACCGAATCGACGGCCCGGCCGGGCTCGGTGGTCCACCGGGCGCGGTGAGCCGTGTCGACGGCGGTCAATCGCGGTCCGCGCAGCACGACGGCATCCGGGCCCGCCACCGCGAGGATCGCGTGGGCGTCACCCCGGCCCACCTGACGCACCCACGGCACGGCCCGGGCGTAATCGAAACGCAGGCGCACCTCGCTGACGAAGTCGACGGATCCCGATACGCCCACCACGCGGCGCACGAGCGCCTCGACGCCCTCGTCGACGGGCATGGCGTCGTACACGTCCGCGATGCCGGTGGCGGTCTCCCAACGGGTCGCGAGCACGAAGGTGTCGCCGTCGTAGCGCCGGGTGGCGCGGGCGGCGGGGTCCGCAGGCCGCAGCGACCACGACCCGTGCGTGTCGTCGCCCAGCAGCGCACCGAACATCGACCCGCTGTCGTACCGCGGCAGACACAGCCAGTCGACGCTGCCCGCGGCGGACACGAGGGCGGCGGATCGGCAGTTGCTGAGGACCGCGTAGTCCTCGATCGGAGTCGTCACCCTCGGATCATGGCAGGTGGGACCGACATCGTCACCGAGCATCGCGTTAGTGCCATCCCTGCACGCGCTGCAAGCGGCGATCGGGTGTCGGAGGGGAACGATACGGTGTCCGCATGGCCGCCGACACCACCCTCATCATCCTGGGCGCCTCGGGCGACCTCACCTCGCGCCTGCTGCTGCCCGCCCTCGGCCAGCTGCTCACGCGCGAGCCCGGCCGCTCGGTGCGTCTGCACGGCGCGGGCATCGAGAACTGGAGCGACGAGCACTGGCGCGAGGTGGTGAAGAAGTCGTTCTCGACCACGGATGCCGAGGCCGCCTTCGCCGCGGTCGCCGAGACCACCTACAGCCAGGCCGACATCACCCGGGCCGACGACCTGCAGAAACTGCTCGACGCCGCCGAGGGCCGCCCCGCACTGTATTTCGCCGTTCCCCCCGCGGTGGCCGAGAAGTCGTGCATCGCCCTCGCCGACGTGCGGCTCCCCCAGGGAACCGTGCTGGCGCTCGAGAAGCCCTTCGGGATCGACGAGGACAGCGCCCACACGCTGAACCGTCAGCTGGCGACCCTCGTCCCCGAGGACCAGGTTTTCCGTATCGATCACTTCCTCGGGCGCTCGACCGTCCTCAATCTGCTGGGCGTGCGTTTCGCCAACCGCCTCATCGAGAGCGTCTGGTCGGCCGACGACATCGCCTCGATCCACATCGACTTCCCCGAGGTGCTGGGTCTCGAGGGGCGCGCGGGCTACTACGACGACGCCGGAGCGCTCGTCGACATGATCCAGAGCCACCTGCTGCAGGTGATGGCCTTCGTCACGATGGAGCCGCCGTCCTCCCTCGACCAGCTCGACCTGCGCGACGCCACCTCGGCCGTGCTGCGCGCGACGCACGTGTGGAACGACGACCCCGTGGGCAGTTCCCGCCGCGCCCGGTACACGGCCGGCGACGTCGGCGAGCGCCACTTCGCGTCGTACGTCGACGAGCCCGGCGTCGATGCGTCGCGCGGCACCGAGACCCTCGCCGAGATGACCGTCGAGGTGCGCACCACGCGCTGGCAGGGCGTTCCGATCCTGCTGCGATCGGGCAAGGCCCTCGGCGCCGGCGACCCGGCCGTGACCGTGACCTTCAAGCCCGTGCGGCACCTGCCCGGTGGCTTCGTCGGCGACAGCGAGCCGTCGGTGCTGGTGTTCTCGCTCGGCCCCGACACCATGAGCCTGGGGCTCAACGTCAACGGCGCCGACGACCCGCTCGAGCTCGAGCGCGTGACCCTCGCCGCCGACCTGGGCGAGGGCGCGCTCAAGGCGTACGGAGAAGTGCTGTCGGGCATCCTCGACGGCGACGCGATGCTCGCCGTGCGCGGTGATGCCGCCGAGCAGTGCTGGCGCATCGTGCAGCCGGTCATCGACGCGTGGCGCAAGAACGAAGTGCCGCTCGACGAGTATCCCGCCGGAACCGCCGGACCGGCATCCTGGAGCGACTGACGAGAACGCCGGGACGCCCGCGGCGCCCGCCGGCCGCGCCCAGCCGGCCGCGCCCAGCCGGCCGCGCACACCCCGGCCGGGCGCACGGCTGCCCCGCCCAGCCGGCCGCGCACAACGGCGGGAGAATTCGCCGACACGCCGCCCCACCCGAACCCGGCGCGGCGTGTCACGCCATCGCCCCGCCGTTGTGCACGGGGCGGGGGCGGGGGCGGGGGCGTAAGACGGGGCAGGACACGCGACGGCGTCATGGCGGGTCACCCGGGAGCGGGGAACGAATCGCCGCGCGACCGGGACCGGGCGCCGCAGACACGCGGCGTCATCCGGGAACACCCGGGAGGTCGGGAGCGTTGACCGAGGCGGGTCAACGGCGTCCCGGCACTGTCATCCGACCTCAGGAGTCTCCATGTCCCTCGTTCTCGATCGCACCGCCCGCACCGACGCGCCCATCCTCGACGTGCTCGCCGAGCGATGGAGCACCCGCGTCTTCGACCCGGAGGCTCCCATCGACGAAGCCGCCCTCCGCTCCGCCCTCGAGGCGGCCCGCTGGGCTCCCTCGGCGATGAACCACCAGCCGTGGCGCTTCATCGTCGCTCGCCGCGGTACCGAGGCGCACGACCGTCTCGTCGCGGCGCTCATGGGCTTCAACCAGGCGTGGGCCCCCGCCGCCGGTGCGCTGGTCGTGGTGCTCGCCGAGACCGCGACCGCCGACGGCGAAGCGCGCACGTGGGCGCAGTACGACGCTGGCCAGGCCGCCGCCCACTTCACCGTTCAGGCGCACGCCGAGGGTCTCGCCACCCACCAGATGGGCGGCTTCGAAGCCGACGCCCTGCGTTCCGCCTTCGACGTCGAGGCGCGTTTCGCTCCCGTCGCGGTCATCGCCGTCGGCGTGCTCGGCGACGTGGAGGCCGCCGACGAGGGCCTGCGTCAGCGCGAGCTCGCCCCCCGCGAGCGTCGCACGGTCGCGGAGTCGCTCATCGCCGACGCCTGAGTCCCCGGCATCCGCCGCTCGTCCCCCGACGAACGCCCCCCGCACCGAGAAACGCTCGTCGAGAGCGCTTCTCTCAGCAGGGGGCGTTGTCGGTGGGACGCCGAGGACCGGCCCACGGGGGCGTCTCGGGCTCAGCGCTCGACGAGCACGCCGTCCGAATCCGCCCAGACGTGACGGCCCGGGGTGAACACCACCCCCGCAATGGTCACGGGGACATCGATCTCTCCCGTGCCGTCCTTGGCGCTCGTGCGGGGGTTGGTCCCCAGCGCCTTCACGCCCAGCTCGAGTGCGCCGATGGCCGCACGATCGCGGACGGCGCCATGGACGATCACGCCGGCCCAGCCGTTGTCGACCGCGGAGGCGGCGATCATGTCGCCCACGAGCGCGGACTCGAGCGACCCGCCTCCGTCGACGACGAGGACCGCCCCCTCGCCCGGCGTCGCCAATGTCTGCTTGACCAGCGCATTGTCGCGATGACAGCGCACGGTCCGGATGACGCCGTCGAATGCGGTGCGCCCCCCGACGTCGATCAACTGCAGCGAGAGGGAATCCAGCGCGTCGCCGCGCTCGTCGTACAGGTCGGCGGTCGCGATCGTCATGCGGCCAGGGTAGCCGGGCGGCGGTGCCTCGAGACGCGGCGGGGAGTCGACGCCGGTGCCGATCGAGCCGACGGGATGCCACGCGCCGGCGCGGCATCCCGCTCGCTCACTCGACGATCTCGGCCTCGATCACGTCGTCCAGATCGTCGTCGGGTGCGGCCGGGCCGTCGCTGACGAGCATGAGCGCTTCGCCGTCGCTGGCGACGTCGACCCGCACCACGTCGCCGTCGCGCACCGTTCCGGCCAGGATCGCCATCGCCAGACGGTTCTGCACCTCGGTCTGGATGAGCCGGCGCAGCGGCCGCGCGCCGTACACCGGGTCGTATCCGCGCTCGGCGAGCCACGAGCGGGCGTCGGGCGTCACCGCGAGGGTGAGCCGGCGCTCGCGCAACCGCGCGTGCAGGGCGTCGACGGCGAGCTCGACGATCTGCGCCAGGTCGTCCTGCGTCAGGGCCTGGAAGATCACGATGTCATCGAGGCGGTTGACGAACTCCGGCTTGAACGCCTGCCGCACGAGCGCCTGCACCTGGTCGCGCTTGGCCGGCATCGGCAGGGTCGGATCGATCAGGATCGGCGAGCCGAGGTTCGACGTCAGGATCAGGATGACGTTGGTGAAGTCGACCGTGCGCCCCTGGCCATCGGTCAGGCGGCCGTCATCCATCACCTGCAGCAGGATGTCGAATACCTCGGGATGCGCCTTCTCGACCTCGTCGAGCAGCACCACCGAGTACGGGCGGCGGCGCACGGCCTCGGTCAGCTGTCCGCCCTGCTCGTAGCCGATGTAGCCCGGAGGGGCGCCGACGAGGCGCGAGACGGAATGCTTCTCGCCGTACTCCGACATGTCGATGCGCACCATGGCGTGCTCGTCGTCGAAGAGGAAGTCCGCGAGCGACTTCGCCAGCTCGGTCTTCCCGACCCCGGTCGGGCCCAGGAAGAGGAACGACCCCACGGGGCGGTTCGGATCGCTGATGCCGGCGCGCGAGCGGCGCACCGCGTCGGAGACCGCCTTCACGGCATCCCGTTGTCCGATCAGCCGCTTGCCCAGTTCGCGCTCGAGGTGCAGCAGCTTCTCGGTCTCGCCCTGCAGCAGGCGGCCCACCGGGATGCCCGTCCACGCCGCGATGACCGCGGCGATGTCCTCGTCGGCGACCTGGTCGTTGACCATGCGATCGCCCGCGGGTTCGTCGGTCTCGGCCTGCATGAGCTCGCGCTCCAGCCCCGGGATCTCGGCGTACAGCAGCCGTGACGCCCGCTCGAGGTTGCCCTCGCGCTGCGCGCGCTCGGCATCGACGCGGGCGGCGTCCAACCGGGTCTTGAGCTCGCCGACGCGGTTGAGCGAGGCGCGCTCGCGCTCCCACCGCTGCTGCAGCTCGTCGAGCCGGGTCTGCTCGCCCGCCAGCGTCTCGCGCAGCGTCGCCAGGCGCTCCTTGGACGCGGCGTCCTTCTCTTTCTTCAGCGCGAGCTCCTCGAGCTTGAGTCGGTCGACGTGCCGGCGCAGCTCGTCGATCTCGAGAGGAGCGGAGTCGATCTCCATGCGCAGGCGGGACGCCGCCTCGTCGATCAGGTCGATCGCCTTGTCGGGCAGCTGACGCGCCGGGATGTAGCGATGGGAGAGGGACGCCGCGGCCACCAGGGCGGCATCCGCGATCGCGACCTTGTGGTGCGCCTCGTAGCGCTCCTTCAGGCCGCGCAGGATTGCGACGGTGTCTTCGACGCTGGGCTCGCCGACGTAGACCTGCTGGAAGCGCCGTTCGAGAGCGGCATCCTTCTCGATGAACTCGCGGTATTCGTCCAGCGTGGTGGCACCGATCAGGCGCAGCTCACCGCGGGCGAGCATGGGCTTGAGCATGTTGGATGCCGCGACCGAACCCTCGCCGCCCCCCGCGCCCATCAGCACGTGCAGCTCGTCGATGAACGTGATGATGCGGCCGTCGGACTCGGTGATCTCTTTCAGGACGCTCTTCAGACGCTCCTCGAACTGCCCGCGGTACATGGCACCGGCGACCAGCGCCGAGATGTCCAGCGCGACGAGTTCTTTGTTCTTCAGACTCTCGGCGACATCGCCCGCGACGATGCGCTGGGCCAGGCCCTCGACGACGGCGGTCTTGCCGACGCCCGGTTCGCCGATGAGCACCGGGTTGTTCTTGGTGCGCCGGGTGAGCACCTGGCTGACGCGACGGATCTCGCCGTCACGCCCGATGACGGGGTCGAGCTTGCCCTGACGGGCCCGGTCGGTGAGGTTGATGCCGAACTGCTCGAGGGCGCTGCGCGCGTCCTCCTGCCCCGGCTGTTGCGTGGCGTTCATTCATCCTCCTGGAAGCCTGTCCGCGAACTTGAGTTGCGTTGACTCAAGTTTAACGCGTGCGCCAGGGGTCGGCAATGGCGGCGGCGGGGTGACGGCCGCGCCGCCCGCTGCCGCGCCGCCCGCTGCCGCGCCGCCGCTGCCGCGCCGCCGCAGCCGCTCCCCCGCACGTTTCCGTCACCCCGCGCCCCCGACGCGACAAAAACCCGCGGGGGAACAGCCAGCGGTCCCGGCCCACGGCGCCGTTACTCCCCCGCACGTTTCCGTCACCCCGCGCCCCCGACGCGACAAAAACCCGCGGGGGAACAGCCAGCGGTCCCGGCCCACGGCGCCGCCGCTCCCCCGCACGTTTCCGTCACCCCGCGCCCCCGACGCGACAAAAACCCGCGGGGGAACAGCCAGCGGTCCCGGCCCACGGCGCCGCTACTCCCCCGCACGTTTCCGTCACCCCGCACCCCCGCCGCGACAAAAACCCGCGGGGGAACAGCCAGCGGTCCCGGCCCACGGCGCCGCTACTCCCCCGCACCTTTCCGTCACCCCGCGCCCCCGACGCGACAAAAACCCGCGGGGGAACGGCGACGACGGCGGCGACGGCGCGCGGGTCACCCCCGCGCCGAGGCCATCCAGCCCGACAGCTCCGCGACGCGGGAGCGGATGCCACGGTGCCAGGGTCGAAGCGCCCGGTAGGCGTCCGCGTGCGCACCGGGTCGCACGGCGTCACCCGTTCCGGACAGGGCCGAAGCCGCGGCATCCCAATCCGGGAACACCCCGGCGCCGACCGCCGCGCAGATCGCGGCACCGATCCCCGCGGCGTCGTCGACGAGGGCCCGGCGCACCGGCCGCCCGAGCACGTCCGCGACGATCTGTACGAGCAGCGCGGACTGCGCCCCTCCGCCGGTCACGATCACTCCGCGCGCCGCGACACCGCGCTCGCGCTCCATCGCTTCGACGTGGTCGGCCATCGTGAACGCGATCGCCTCGAGGACGGCCCGGTAGAGGTGCCCGCGGCCCTGGGCGCCCGAGAAGCCGACGAACGCCCCGCGCCGGTTCGGCTCGTCGCCGGGGGCGAGCCAGTCCAGCACCGCCGCGACCCCGTCGCACCCGGGGGGAACGCTCTCGGCCTCGGCTCCGAGGCTGCGGTCGAAGGCGTAGATGTCGTCGTCCGGAGCGATGGGGTGCAGCAGATCGCGCAGCCAGCTGACCGTCCACATCCCCCGACGGATGCCGGTGGATTCGGCGAGGTACTGCCCGGGGCGCGCGCCGAAGTTCACCCAGTGCTGCTCCCCACCGCCCGGGGCATCGGCCACCGTCATGGCCGCGATGTACGTGCCGAACGACAGCAGCACGTCATCGGGCGAGGAGAGCCCGGCGCCCAGCGCCTCGACGGCCTTGTCGTTCGATGTCGCGAACACCGGCACACCCGCGGGCAGGCCGGTCACCGTCGACGCCTCGACGCTCACGCGACCGAGCTCGGCGCCCGGATCGACGAGCTCGCTCAGCAGCGAACGGTCCATGCCGGTCGCCGCAGCGGCATCCGGATCCGCCGTCCACCGCCAGGTGGTCTGGTCGATCGGCCACACGCCCTGGTAGTTGCCGGCCGCATCACGGAACGCCCCCGTCAGACGGTGCGCGACGTACCCCGACGATGTCGTCACGTGCGCGACCGCGGGCGAGGGGACGTGCGGGCGCGAGACCCTCTCGTCCATCCAGCTCAGCAGGGGTTCCGCGAGCGTCCCGTCGGCGCGCAGCAGCGCGCGACAGAACCGGATCGTGCACAGGCCCACGCCGACGATCTCGGACGGGTCGCCGTCGAACCGCTGCATCGCGAGCCGGCAGGCGCGCACGATGGAGTCCCACACGTCGTCGTCGGGGTGGACGCTGCGCCCCGGCGCGGGCGTCGCGTAGGGCCGGAGCCCGACGCGCGCCTGCGCGCGCACGCGCCCCGTCTCGTCGACGACGAGCACCTTCGTCGACTGCGAGCCGTTGTCGATCGCGACGACGGCCGGCATCACCCCTCCAGCGCGAAGATCGTGCCGGGGTTCATCACGCCGTTCGGGTCCAGGGCGGCCTTCATGCGCTCCAGCAGCACCAGGGCGCTGCCATGCTCCTCACCCGTCCAGGCCGTGCGGTACTTGCCGATGCCGTGGTGGTGCACCATCGACCCGCCCAGGCGCAGGGCCTCTTCGACCACGATCGCGTTGAGGGGCTCGTGATATTCGGTGATCTCGTCGCGCGGGTCGCAGTGGATGTCGTAGTCGTACACGAAGTACAGGTTCGTGCCCGTCTGATAGCTGTGCGAGGAGTGCGCGCCGAGCATGGTCAGGTCGGCGGCGCGCGGGAACTCGCCGCGCACGCGCCCCATCACCGATTCGTACAGCTCGACCACGCGCGACCAGTCCACCGACACCTCGGTGGTGTAACCGAGGTGGGCCTTCTCGAGCATCTCGCGCTTCTCGCGGTCGATCTTGTCCTGTCCCCAGTTGAGGTTGTCGAACCACCGCTCGATCAGGGCGTCGTCGACGCGCTCGAGGGGCTTGCCCTCGGCGGCCTCGGCGATGGCCGCGGCGGTCGCCTCGGCCAGGCGTCGGGGCCCCTCGGCGACGAGGACGACCACGCTCTTGCCGTCGTGGAAGTGCGAGAAGTGCTGACGGGCGTCCTCGGGAGAGTAGACGCGGGCCACCGAGGGACGGTACCCCTGGGTCACGAGCTCGCGCAGCAGCTCGATGCCCGCGCCGAAGTCGTCGGTGACGAAGCCGAAGAACCGGTTGTTCTCGGGCGTGTAGGGCCAGATCTTCACCGTGACCTCGGTCACATAGGCGAAGGCGCCCTCATTGCCGATGATCAGATGCCGGATGTCGGGACCCGCGGCGCGACGCGGCACGTTCTTGATGCGCGTGACGGTGCCGTCGGCGAGCACGGCCTCCAGCCCCACGACCATGTCCTCGATCCCCCCGTAGAGGGTGGAGAACTGTCCGATCGAGCGGGTCGCGACGAGCCCGCCGTACTGCGCGAGGGGCTTGGACTGCGGGGAGTGGCCGGTCGTGTACCCCTGGGCGCGCAGTTCGTCCTCGACGCGCTGCAGACCCGCTCCGCACTGGACGGTCACCATCATGTCGACCGTGTTGACGTCCAGGATGCCGTCCATCCGCGAGCCGTCGAGCACGATCGTGTCGGCGACGACCGTCTCGAGGCCGCCCTCGGTCGCGGTGCGGCCGGTGCGCGGCACCACGGCGATGCGATTGTCGTCGGCGAAACGGAGCACCCGCGAGACCTCGTCGGTGGAGCGCGGGTAGACGATCGCGGCGGGGAACGGCCCGTCGAAGATGCCGTGGACGGCGGAGTACTTCTTGAAGCGGTCGACGCTGGCATCGCGCAGCTCGGCCTCACGGGTGTCGACGGCCTCGGAGCCGAGCAGATCGGTCAGATGGGCGGCGATGTCGGAACGGGTCAGCGGGGAACGGGAATCGGCCATGTCGGTCTTCCTGGATCGGTGGGGAACGGGTCAGCGCAGCAGGTAGCCGCCGTCGACGACGAGCGTGTGCCCGGTGACGTAGTCGCTGGCGCGGCTGGCGAGGAACACGACCGCGCCCATCAGATCGGCGGGGTCGCCCCACCGGCCCGCGGGGACGTGGTCGACGATGCGGCCGTTGGCCACGGCATCCGATCGGGTCTTCTCGGTCAGGGCGGTCGCGAAGTACCCGGGCGCGACCGCGTTGACCTGGATGCCGAATTCGCCCAGTTCGTCGGCGTACGCCTTGGTGAAGCCGACGATCCCCGCCTTGGATGCCGCGTACGCGGGCGACTGGCGCCCGCCGAGGAACGAGAAGAGCGAAGCGATGTTGATGATCTTGCCGCGCCGGTTCGGGATCATGACCTCGGCCGAGGCGCGGGCGAAGTCGAAGGCCGCGGTGAGGTTTACGGCGATCATGGGGTCCCACTTGGCGCGGTCGAAGGCGACGACGTCTTCGCTCAGCAGATTGATGCCGGCGGAGTTGACGAGCACGTCGACGCCGCCGAAGCGCTCGACGCAGGCCGCCACGACGCGCTCGGGTTCGCCCGCCGCGGTGATGTCGGACGGCGCGAAGGCGTACTCGCGCCCGTGCGCCTCGACGAGGCGCGCGGTCTCGCCGTCGTCGTCGGCCAGTGAGGGGACGAACACGTTCGCCCCGGCCGCGGCGAGCGCGACCGAGAAGGCGCGGCCGAGTCCGCCGTTGCCGCCGGTGACGATCGCGGTGCGACCGGCGAGCGAGAAGAAGTCGGTGGAGAAGTCGGGGATGTCCATGGTTCAGGCGCTCCGGGAGGCGAAGGGGTCGGCGATGCCGACGTAGACGGTCTCGAGGTATTCGTGGATGCCCTCGGCTCCGCCCTCGCGGCCGAGTCCCGATTGCTTGACGCCACCGAAGGGCGCGGCGGGGTTCGACACGACCCCGGCGTTCAGCCCCAGCATCCCCGTCTCGAGGCGTTCGGCCAGCCGCAGACCCCGGTCGAGGTCGCGCGTGTACGCGAAGCAGACCAGGCCGAACTCGGTGTCGTTGGCGAGACGGACGGCCTCGTCCTCGTCGCGGAAGGTCAGGATCGGGGCGACGGGTCCGAAGATCTCCTCGCGCAGGATGTCGGCGTCGGCGGGCACGTCGACCAGCACGGTCGGCTGGTAGAAGTAGCCCGGGCCGGGGATGACGCTGCCGCCCACGGCGACGCGAGCGCCCTGAGCGACGGCCCCCTCGACGAGCGAGGCCACCTTGTCGCGGGTGGCGGCGTCGACCAGGGGCCCCACCGTCGACGAGGGGTCGGTGCCGCGCGCGGGCACGAATGCGCCGATGCGGGCGGCGAAGCGCTCGGTGAACTCCCGCGCGACGGACTCGTGCACGAGGAAGCGGTTGGCGGCCACGCATGCCTCACCGCCGTTGCGCATCTTCGCCAGCACGGCGCCGTCGACGGCGGCATCCAGGTCGGCGTCCTCGAAGACGAGGAAGGGGGCGTTGCCGCCGAGCTCCATCGACACGCGCAGCACCTGCGCCGCCGAGTCGGCGATGAGGCGCTGCCCGACGCCGGTCGAGCCGGTGAACGAGAGTTTGCGCAGCCGCGGGTCCTGCACGAGCGGACCGGTGACGGCACCCGCGTGCGTGGTGGGGATGACGTTGAGCACGCCGTCGGGGAGCCCCGCCTCGCGCAGCACCTCGGTGAGCAGCAGAGCCGTGAGGGGCGTGAGGGCCGCAGGCTTGAGCACCATCGTGCAGCCGGCGGCGATCGCGGGGGCGATCTTGCGGGTGGCCATGGCGAGGGGGAAGTTCCACGGCGTGATGAACAGGCACGGACCCACCGGGCGCTGCACCACCAGCAGTCGGTTGCGGCCGTCGGGGGCGACGGAGTACCGGCCCGAGACGCGCGGGGCCTCTTCGCTGAACCAGCGCAGGAATTCCGCGCCGTAGGCGACCTCTCCTCGTGCCTCGGCCAGGGGCTTGCCCATCTCGAGGGTCATGGCCAGGGCGAAGTCCTCGGTGCGGGCGGTGACGATCTCGAAGGCGCGGCGCAGGATCTCGGCCCGCTCCCGCGGGGCGGTGCGGCCCCACGACTCCTGCGCGCGGTGGGCGGCGGCGAGCGCGTCGTCGCCGTCGGCGACGCTCGCGTCGGCGACCGTGGTCAGCACGTCGCCGGTGGAGGGGTCGATCACGTCGAAGCGATCCCCGCTGGATGCCGCCCGCCAGGCGCCATCGATGAAGAGGTCGGTGGGCAGCGAGGCGACGAAGGCGCGTTCGTCGGTCATCGCGCGACCCCCGCCGTGGCCTGGGCGCGGCGCAGCGGCTCGCCGAGCAGGTCCTCGTACAGACGGAAGGGCGCCATCTCGCCGGCGCGCTCGCCGTACATCGCCTTGGCGCGGCGGAACTGCTGGTCGACCAGCCCCGACAGCTCGTAGGGCATGCCGACGGAGCGGGCCAGGTCGGAAGACAGACCCAGGTCCTTGCAGGCGAGGGCCAGGGCGAAGCCCTCGTCGTAGTCCCCGTGGTCGAGGATCGACAGCACGTCGTGCTCGACGAAGTTGCTGTTCGCGGGACTGGCGACCAGGGCCCGGCGCAGCACCTCGAGGTCGACGCCGGCTTTGACGCCCACCGAGAGCACCTCGGCCGTGGCGATGAGGTGCGAGAACCACAGCTGGTTGATCATGAGCTTGACCGCATAGCCGGCACCGTGGCCGCCCACGTGGAGGATCCGCTCCGGTTCGCCCATCGCCTCGAACACCTCGCGCAGGCTCTCGACGTCGTCGGTCTCGCCGCCGATGAATATTTGCAGCGTGCCGTTGGCGGCGCCCACCGACATGCCGCTGACGGGCGCGTCGAGGATGCGCAGGTCGGGTCGGTCGACGCGGGCGCGGTCGGCCACCTCGGGCACCGAGGTCGACATGTCGACCCAGGTGCCGCCCGCCGGGAGCGCGTCGAGCAGGCCGTCGGGCCCGCGCAGCACCTGGTCGACGTGCCGGGGGGTGGGCAGCATCGTGATGACCAGATCGGAGCGGGATGCCACCTCGGCGGCGGTGTCGACCCAGACGGCGCCGCGCGCGACGGCGTCGGCCGCCGCTTCGGGGCGGACGTCGGTGACGACGAGGGGGAAGCCGGATGCCTGGAGGTTGCGGGTCATTCCGCTGCCCATGCTGCCCAGGCCGATGAATCCGACGGTGAGTGTGCGCTTCGTCACGGGACCAGTCCTTGAGATCGTGGATCGGGGGCGGTGCGCCGCTGCGGCTCTCGTCTTCGAGCCCGCCAGTGGCGACCGCACGGCCACGATAGAGCCAGGATGCCGTGTGAGCATCCCTTGATGTAAATATGGCAACTGGGTAGGGTTCCGGTTCATGACAGATCCCTCGGCGACCCCGCGTCGCAACTCCTCGGGCCTCGCACGCGACGTCGAGATCCTCGAGATCCTCGGGTCCGTCGAGGCGGTCTCCGCCGGCGGGCTGGGTGTGTCGAGGGTCGCGCAGATCACCGGCCGCGACAAGGCCGTCGTGTCGCGGACGCTGGCGACCCTCGCCGACGCCGGGCTCGTCGATCGCGACGACAACACCCTCGCCTATCGCCTCGGCGCCCGCCTGTACGCCCTGGCGGCCCTCACCGTCGAGAGCACCCTCACGCGCGAGTCCCAGCCCATCCTGCGCCGGGTCGCGCAACGCGCCCGCGAGACGACGCACCTGTGCGTGCTGCGCGGCGGCAACGTCCTGACCATCGCCAGCGAGCTGAGTCCGCACGAGTTCCGCACGACGGGCTGGGAGGGCATCACGACCGCCGCGTGGCGCACGCCCTCGGGCCGCGTGCTGCTGAGCGACTGGGACGACGACTCGCTCACGCGCTGGTACACCGAGCACGGGCAGGATCAGGCGATCGTGGGGCCCGTACCACCGCACGCCGCGGGGTTCTCGGTGCTGCCGAGCCCGCCCGCCGACCGCCAGGTGGTCTCGGACCTCGAGAGCCTCCGCGCCGAGCTGGCCCGTATCCGGTCCACCGGCTACGCGCTGCTCGACGAGGAGCTCGAGCTCGGCGTCGTGGGCGCGAGCGCCCCGGTGCGCGATTTCACCGGTCGGATCGTCGCCGCGCTCAACGTGAGCGCTCCCAAGACCCGCATCGGCGACCGCCTCGACGCCCTGGCCCGGTTCGTGGCATCCAGTGCCAAGGATCTCTCGCGGGCGGTGGGGTTCGACGCGATCGTGTCCGGTCGCCCTTGATTGCCATATGCGCAACACCGGTTGAGGATAAGAACCCCCCAGCCGTACAGTCAGCCGCAGCCGTGAACCGCGGCCCATCTCGATGAGGAGAGGAGTGCGACGCATGTCCGACTTCGACCTCGGCGGACTCCTCACCTTCTGGGGCCGCCGCAGCGACGACATCGCCGAACTCGTGCTCCAGCACGTCGCCGTCGTCGTGCTGAGCATCGCCATCGCCGCCGTCATCGGCATCGCGATCGGCATCGCCGTGTGGAACCGCCCGGTGTCGCGATCGGTGACCATCGCCGCCGCCGGCGTCGCGCTGACGATCCCGTCGCTGGCTCTGCTGGCCCTGCTGACGCCGGTGCTGGGACTCGGTTGGACCCCCACGGTGTTCTCGCTCGTGTTCTACTCGCTGCTGCCGATCGTGCGCAACACCGTCGTGGGCCTGCGCGAGGTCCCGCCGGCCATCATGGAATCGGCCAAGGGAATGGGCATGTCCCCCGCGCGCATCCTGCTCTCGGTGCAGTTGCCGATCGCGTGGCCCATCATCCTCACCGGAGTCCGCGTCGCCGCGCAGCTGACCGTGGGCATCGCGGCGATCGCCGCATACGTCGCCGGTCCCGGACTCGGGCAGTTCATCTTCATGGGCCTGTCCTCCCTCGGCTCGCGCAACGCGCTCAACTTCGCCCTCACCGGCACCCTCGGCGTGATCGTCCTGGCTCTCCTGCTGGATGCCGCCTTCGTCTTCATCACCCGCGTCACCACCTCAAGGGGGCTCCGTGTCTGACACCACCACCACTTCCCGACCGGCCGCCGCCGGCGACTCGTCGGGCGTCGGCATCCGCCTCGAGAACGTGACCAAGGTCTACCCCGGTCAGCCCACGCCCGCGGTCGACGCGTTCTCGATGGACGTCGAACCGGGTGAGCTCATCATGTTCGTCGGCCCCTCGGGCTGCGGCAAGACCACGACGATGAAGATGATCAACCGGATCATCGAGCCCACCTCGGGCACCATCTCGATCGACGGCCGCGACGTGCTCTCGCTCGATCCCAACGAGCTGCGTCGGCACATCGGTTACGTCATCCAGCAGATCGGCCTGTTCCCGCACATGACGATCGGCGAGAACATCGCGGTCGTGCCGAAGCTCCTCGGGTGGTCCAAGAAGCGCACCGCCGACCGCGTCGAGGAACTGCTCGAGACGGTGCAGCTCAGTGGAGACTTCGCCCAGCGCTACCCCCGCCAGCTCTCGGGCGGTCAGCAGCAGCGCGTCGGTGTGGCGCGCGCCCTCGCCGCCGACCCGCCGGTCATGCTGATGGACGAGCCCTTCGGCGCCACCGACCCCATCACCCGTGAGCGCCTGCAGGCGGAGTTCCTGCGCCTGCAGGAGTCGATCGGTAAGACGATCATCTTCGTCACGCACGACTTCGACGAGGCCATCCGCCTGGGCGACCGCATCGCGGTGCTGTCCGAGCGCAGTCAGATCGAGCAGTTCGACACCCCCGCCGCGATCCTCGCCGCCCCGGCCAACGACTACGTCCGCTCGTTCATCGGCCGCGGCGCGGCCCTCAAACGCCTCGCCCTGATCCCCGTCGGCGACGCCCCCCTCGGTCCGGTGACGGATGCCGGCGGCGCCGCCGTCTCGGTCGCCGACAACCTGCGCGACGCGCTCGACCTGCTCGTGGTCAGCGGTTCTCCGACGGTCGCCGTCGTCGACCGCGACGGGCGGGCGCTCGGCTCGCTCAGCACCGACCGCATCTCGGCCGCGCTCGGCGTCGAGGTCGCGGACATCTCCCGTCCGGGCGGCGCGCGATGACCACCGTCACCACCGAGACGCAGAGCATCGGCGCGGCGCGTCTGGCCGCAACGCGACGCCAGAGCGGCAGCCGGCGGCTGTGGAAGCGGTTCGTCACCCCCGCGGTGGTGGTCGTGCTGCTCCTCGCGCTGTACCTGTGGGTGTCCTCGCTGCCGCTGGACTCGATCGAGCAGCGCACCCTCAACGCCGACTACCTGCTGCTGCGCATCGGCGAGCACCTCAGCCTCACGGTGGCGGCGTCGGCGCTGGTGGCCGTGCTGGCCATCCCCGTCGGCATCCTGCTCGCCAAGACCCCCTCGCGAACCGTCAAGGCGGTCGTGCTGGCCCTGGCCAACATCGGACAGGCGACGCCCGCCGTGGGCGTGGTGATCCTGCTCGCGATCATCTGGCAGACCGGGTACACCACGGCCCTGGTCGCCCTCGTGATCTACGCGTTCCTGCCGGTGCTGCGCAACACCATGATCGGCATCGAACAGGTCGACGGCGCGATCCGGGAGTCGGCGCGCGGCATGGGCATGACACCCGTACAGGTGCTCGCCCGCATCGAGCTGCCCCTCGCCGTCCCCGTCATCCTCGCGGGCCTGCGCACCGCCCTGGTGTTCTGCGTCGGCGTCGCCACCATCGCGACCTTCATCAACGCCGGCGGGCTCGGCGACATGATCGTCAACGGCCTCAAGCTGCAGCGCTACCCCGTGCTCGTCACCGGTGCCGTCCTCGTCGCCTGCATCGCACTGCTCATCGACTGGATCGCCGGCGTCGCCGAAGACCTGCTCACCCCTAAAGGGATCTGAGCCCTCACCCCTGCCTCACCCATCGCACCCACCACACCAAGGAGACACAATGAAGCGTCGTCCGCTTCTCTCGCTGACCGCCGTCGCGGCCCTCGGCGCCCTCGCCCTCACCGCCTGCTCGGGCGGCTCCTCCGGCTCCGGCTCCGCCGCGGGCGGGAGCGACGAACTCGCCGGCCTCACCGGCCAGATCGGCTCGAAGGACTTCTCCGAGCAGTACATCCTGGCCCACATCACCACGCAGCTGCTCAACGCCCGCGGCGCCGACGTCGAGGCCAACACCAAGCTCGTCGGCTCGGCGAACGTCCGCCAGGCCCTCGAGAACGACGAGTTCCTGGGGTACTGGGAGTACACCGGTACCTCGTGGATCACGTACAACGGCAACACCGCCCCGGTCCCCGGCGCCGAGGCGCAGTTCGACGCCACCAAAGAGGCCGACGCCGCCAAGGGCATCGCCTGGCTCGACCCGGCTCCACTGAACAACACCTACGCCTTCGCGATCCGCGCCGACAAGGCGGACGAGCTCGGCGTCACCACCCTCTCCGACGTCGCCGGCCTTCCCGCGGACGAGCAGACCTTCTGCATCGAGAGCGAGTTCTCGACCCGTGACGACGGCTGGCCGGGCCTGAAGACCGCATACGGCCTGAACGTGCCCGACTCCAACGTCGCCCTGCTGGACACCGGCGTCATCTACACCGCGACGCAGAAGGGCGACGACTGCAACTTCGGCGAGGTCTTCCAGACCGACGGTCGCATCCCCGCGCTCGATCTCGTCGTGCTCGAAGACGATAAGGAGTTCTTCCCCGTCTACCAGGGCGCCTTCACCCTCAAGCAGACGACCCTCGACGAGTACCCGGCCATCGCCGACGTGATCGCCGAGATCTCGCCGCTGCTGACCACCGAGGAGATGCAGAAGCTCAACGCCCTCGTCGACGTCGACGGCGAGGACCCCGAAGACGTCGCGACCGACTGGCTCACGGAGCAGGGCCTCATCTGATGGCCGTCGACGTGCAGATCGGCGAGAGCTTCGTCGGCGAAGGGGCGCACGCCGCCCACATCAACACCGTGCTCGGGCACCGCGACGGTCCCGCCGGCACCGCCTGGGCCACGGCCCTCGCGACGCCGAGCGCCGGACACGTTCCGTTCGTCGCCGTGCTGCGTCCGTCCCTGCCCGTCAAGCCGCTGACCCTCTTCGTCACCAAGTCCGCGCCCGAGAGCGATGCCCACGGGCTGCTGATCTGGGGTCCGGCGCAGGCGGGGGTGGCATCCGGTATCGCGGATGCCGTCGCCGACGGCGAGATCCCCGACGACTGGGCCGACACGCACGCCGTGATCGCCGCGGTGTGGGTCAACCCGGCTGCCACCGACGCGGAGCAGATCTACCGCAACAACCGTCAGGCCGCTCGCGAGGCGATCCGCAACGGCGCCCGCTCATTGCCCGCCACCGCCGACGTGCTCGCCGCGCGCACCGCGCCGTCGAACCCGTTCTTCACGCCCGCGTCCTGACGTCGCCGCGAACGGCCCCGCCCCTCTCCCGGGGCGGGGCCGTTCCCGTTCCCGCCGCCGCCACCGCACCGCACCGCGACCGCCAGACGCCGCTCACCGCTCCCCCGCACGTTTTCGCCGCTCCGCACCCCCGACGCGACAAAACCCCGCGGGGGAACGGAGACGGCCCCGGCCTACGCGGCCGCGGCCGTCAGGCCGAAATCGCCTCGGGCAGGCCGGGGGATGCCGTGCCCGCGACGCACGAGAAGCGCGCGCGGTACGCGGTCGGGGTCAGGCCCATGGTCCGGGCGAAGTTCTGCCGCAGCACCGCCGCCGACCCGAAGCCGCACTCGGCCGCGATCCGGTCGAGACCGAGGTCGGTCTGCTCGAGCAGACGTTGCGCGTGCAGCAGGCGCTGGCGCGCGAGCCAGGCCGCCGGCGTGGCGCCCAGGTCCGCCTTGAACCGGCGGGCGAACGTGCGCGGCGACATGTGCGCGCGCGCCGCGAGCCGGTCGACGGAGAGTTCGGCATCCAGATTCTGCAGCATCCATTCCGTCACCGGGGCGAGCGACAGCGAGCTGTCGACGGGGATCGGCGACGCGATGAATTGTGCCTGGCCGCCGTCGCGCTGAGGAGCGACGACCATGCGTCGCGCGATGCGGTTGGCCAGCTCGGGGCCGAGCTCCTGCCGCAGCAGATGCAGGCACGCGTCCAGACCGGCGGCGGTGCCGGCGCTGGTGATGATGTTGCCGGACTGCACGTACAGCACATCGGCATCGACCTCGATCCGCGGGTGCATGCGCGCCATGGTGTCGGCATAACGCCAGTGCGTCGTCGCGCGTCGACCGTCGAGCACGCCCGCGGCCGCGAGGACGAAGGACCCGCTGCACACGCTGAGCAACCATGCTCCCCGCGCGTGCGCCGCCCGCACGACGTCGAGGACGCGCTCGTCGACCCGGTCCCACTGCGATCGCGGGATGGGCGCGAGCACGAGCACGTCCACGTCGGCGGCGGCGTCGAGGCCGTCCGCGATGTTGATCGAGAAACCGAGGTTGGATGCCACGGCCCCGGGGTCCGGAGCCACGATGCGGAAGTCGAAGTTCGGGATGCCGTCGTCACTGCGGTCGAGACCGAAGGCCTCGCACGCGAGACCGAACTCGAACGGGGCGAACCCCGGTTGGACGATGACGGCGACCGAGCGCATGCGCACCTCCGGTGTGGCAGAAAGGGATCGAATCGTGTCCATCATGCCACTCGCGGGCGCATTTCGCACGAGCGTAGCTTTTCTGCCATGGCATACCTCGTCGCTCTCGGCCTCCTCTCGCTCATCGGCGTCGTCGCGACGGCCCTGCTGATCCGCACCGACGGCTACGGCCGCATCCCCACCGATCCGACACGGGCGATCCCCTCGGGTGCGGATGCCGACACCCCGGCGCCGCGCGCGACCCCCACGCCGGCAGGCCCGCACGTCGACCCGGCGCCGCGCGCGACCCCCACGCCGGCAGGCCCGCACGTCGACGCGGCGCCGCCACCGGCGCCCGCTCCCGAACCGCGCCACGCCCAGAGGGTCGGAAACCCGGCACCCGCCATCGCCCACCGCCACCCCGAGACGGCCGAGAACCCGACACCCGCACCGGGCTCCGACGGCGACGTTCAGCGTCCGGCGGCGACCGCCCGCTCGTAGACCGCGATCATCGCGGCGGTCCGCGACGACTGGCGGAAGCGCTCGGCGATCGTGGGATCGGGCGCGACGGAGCGCCCGGCGGCGATGTGGGAGGCCGCGGCGCGCAGCGCTTCGGCGAGGGCCGCGGTCGTGGCATCCGTCACCGTCCACGTGCCCGCACCGAGCTCGGCCGCGATGTCGGGATCGCTGACCACCGCGGGCGTTCCGAGCGAGGCCGCCTCGAACACCGTCATGCCCTGCGTCTCGAACCCGATGGAGGTCTGCACGACGGCGTCGGCGTCGGCCAGGCGGCGCAGGGTCTCGGCGTAGGGCAGTCGTCCCGCGAAGATCACGTCCGCTTTCGGCGACGACCGTTGCACGAGCCGTCGCGCCGCGCGCAGCTGTGCTCCGCCGCCGACGATCTCGACCTCGGCTTCGATCTGCGAGGAGATGACCGCTTCGAGGAACGGCAGCAGCCGCTTCTCGGGGCTCATCCGCCCGAGCCAGATGAAACGCGGTCGTCCCGGTCGGCGCTGAGGCGGTTCGGCGCTGCGGGCCGCGTCGAGCACGTCGTCGTCGATGCCGTTCCAGATCACCTCGACACGGTCGGCGACGCCGTGCGCCTCGAGGCGGCGGGCGAAGTGACTCGAGGGGGCCGTCACCGCCCGCGAGAGGCGGGCGAGCCGGCGCAGGAACGCCCAGCCGTCGGGTGCCGCCACAGAGTCGGCGCCGTCGGCCGCCGGGAGAGCCCGCCGCGCCCACGCGTTGAGCGCGCGCAGGACGAGTGAGGGGAACGGCGCGGTCGCCTCGATCCCTACATCGACGCGGTTGTGCATCGTGTGCACGACCGGCAGTCCGTGCCGTGCCGCATAGCGGTGACCGATGAACGCGCCCCAGAAGTCGGCCTGTACGTGCACGACGTCGGCGGGCAGGCGCGCACCCATCTCGGCATCCAGGAATCTATCCGTGCGCGCGCCCGGCCAGGTGAGGGCGTACTCGCGGTCAGGGGTGATCGCGAGCGAGGGCAGATCGAGGTAGGCGGGATCGTGGGCGGCGGGGCGGTGCAGGCGAGGGGCGACGACGGTCACCACGTGTCCGGCGCGCTCCAGGAACCGCTTCTGCAACCGCATCGACACCTGCGCGCCGCCGAGCGACTCGAGGTGCTGATCGGCGAACATCACCACGTGCACGTGGCTACTCCGGCAGCGGACGACCGCGGTACAGCGCCTCGAAGGTCTCGAGGGTGCGCGTGATGTCGTGCACCGCCACGGCGTCGAGCGAGGCCTGCTGCATCCGATGGCGTTCCTCGGGCGACGCGGTCAGCACGTCGGTCAGGCGCGCGGCGAGCTCGTCGACGTCACCCGGCTCGAACAGATAGCCGTTCTCGCCGTCGCGCACGAGGTGGGGCAGGGCGACGGCGTTGGCGGCGACGATCGGAAGACCGGATGCCATGGCCTCCATCGTGGCGATGGACTGCAGCTCGGCGATCGAGGCGATCGCGAAGACGCTCGCGCGCGAATACAGTTCGCGCAGGTCGTCGTCCGACGCGTGCCCGTGGAACGTCACCCGGCCGGCGACACCGAGTTGCTCGGCGAGGGCCTCGAGCTTGGCGCGCTGGTCGCCGCCGCCGACGATGTCGAAGGTGGCGTCGAGGGCCGGATCGAGCTGGGCGAGGGCCTTGAGTACGACGTCGATGTGCTTCTCGGTGGTGAGGCGGCCGACGAACAGGATGCGGTTGGCGTCGCGAGGCGCGAGATCGGGGCGATAGTTGGACCGATCGATGCCGCACGAGATGGGGATGACCCCCTCGACGTCGATCGTCGACTCGAGGAAGTCCGCGGCCCGGCGCGTCGGGGTCGTCACCGCGCGGGTCATCTTGAACGTGCGCTCCGCGTCGGCCCAGGCGAGCTTGACGAAGATGCGGTCGAGCCAGTCGGGGAGGGTGGTGAAGTCGAGGATGTTCTCGGCCATCACGTGGTTGGTGGCGACGACGGGGATGCCGCGCGTGCGCGACTCACGGGCGAGGCCGCGACCGATGATGATGTGCGACTGGATGTGGACGACGTCGGGCTTGACCTCGTCGAGCAGGATGCGCGCGTAGTGCTTCGCCCGCCACGGCAGCACGTAGGTGATCCAGTCGTGCGGACGGAAGCGGAACGCCGGCAGGCGGTGCATCATCATGGGCTGGCCCTCGATCGTCTCGATCGCGGTGCGGCCGTTGCGGTGCCCGATGCTCGGCGCGGCCACGTGCACGTCGTGCCCCCGGGCCACGAGGCCGGCGGCGAGACGTTCGGCGAAGCGGGCGGCCCCGTTGACGTGCGGGAGGAACGTGTCGGCCCCGATGAGGATCTTCAACGGGGCGTCGGAACCGTGCGCGGTCGATGAAGAGGCCGGGGCGGCGTCCGCGTGCGCGGGCGCAGCGGGATCGGCGGGCGTCGCAGGAGTGGTCACGTGTGGTGAGGCCTATCTGTGCGGCGGATGGTTCGCGCGGTGCGGGGTCGCGCGCCCGTCCACTGTACCCGAGCGGTTTTCGCGCCCCGTGGCCACTCACAGGGTGAAAAATCGGCGACGGCGGGTGCACCGGGATCCATCCGGTGCACCCGCCGTCAAGAGCACGGGTGTCAGGGGCGCCTGTCGGCGACCGGGACGCCCTGGGCCGGCCGAGGCGGCCCGTCGACGCCCGCCGCCGCCGGCACCTCGGATGCCGCGGCCGCGAATGCCGAGACGACCTCGGCGTCGGCGGACGCGGGGGCCGGACGCGTCCCCCCGGGAGCGGTCGCCTCCTCGCCCTCGGCGTCGAGATCCGACGCCGCTTGCTCGAATTGCGAACGGTAGAGCCGGTAGTAGGCGCCCTCGGCGGCGATGAGCTCGTCGTGCGAGCCCTTCTCGACGATGTCGCCGTGCTCCATGACGAGGATGAGGTCCGCGTCGCGGATGGTCGAGAGTCGGTGCGCGATGACGAACGACGTCCGGCCCTCGCGCAGCGCCGCCATGGCCTGCTGCAGCAGCAGCTCGGTGCGGGTGTCGACCGAGGACGTGGCCTCGTCGAGGATGAGCACGGACGGCTGCGCCACGAAGGCCCGGGCGATCGTGATGAGCTGCTTCTCACCCGCCGAGACGTTCGCAGCGTCCTCGTCGAGGACGGTGTCGTAGCCCTCGGGCAGCGAGTGCACGAACTGGTCGACGCGCGTCGCCACCGCCGCCTCGACGATCTCGTCGTCGGTCGCGCTCTCGCGGCCGTAGCGGATGTTGTCGCGGATCGATCCCGCGAACAGCCACGGGTCCTGCAGAACCATTCCGGTGCGGGAGCGCACGTCGTCGCGACGCAGCTCGGCGATGTCCTGCCCGTCGATGAGGATGCGCCCACCGTCGAGTTCGTAGAAACGCATGATCAGGTTGACCAGCGTCGTCTTGCCGGCGCCCGTGGGTCCGACGATCGCGACGGTCTGCCCGGGCTCGACACGGAAGGACAGGTCGGTGATCAGGGGCCGCTCCGCGGTGTAGGCGAAACGCACGTTCTCGAACTCGATGACTCCGCGACCGTCGACGTGGGCGGGGGCGTCGGCGGCATCCGCCTCCTGCTCGTCGGCGTCGAGGAGCGCGAAGACGCGCTCGGCCGACGCGGTGCCCGACTGCACGACGGCGGCCATTCCGCCCAGTTGCGAGAGGGGCTGCGTGAACTGCTGGGAGTACTGGATGAAGGCCTGCACGTCGCCGAGGCGGATCTGGCCCCCGGCCACCATCAGCCCCCCGAGCACCGCGATGCCGACGTAGGTGAGGTTTCCGACGAACATCATCCCCGGCATGATCATGCCCGACAGGAACTGCGCGCGGAAGCTCGCCTGGAACAGCTCCTCGTTCTCGACCTCGAACTTCTCGCGGGCGTCCTTCTCGCGGCCGTACACCTTGACCAGCGCATGACCGGAGAAGGATTCCTCGACGCGGGCGTTCAGGCGGCCGACCTTCTTCCACTGCTCGCCGAACGCCTTCTGCGACTGGGGGCCGATGACGCCGAAGATGACGGCCATCAGGGGCAGGGAGACGAGGGCGACCAGGGCGAGCTGCCACGAGATCGTGAACATCATGATGAGCACGCCCACCACGGTGAGCACCGAGGTGAGTGCGCTCGACAGAGACTGCTGCATCGTCTGCGTGATGTTGTCGATGTCGTTGGTGACCCGCGAGATGAGCTCGCCGCGCTGCACCTTGTCGAAGTACGACAGAGGAAGGCGGTTGATCTTGGCCTCGACGTCTTCGCGCAGGCGCCACATGGTGCGGACCATGATGACGTTGATGACATACCCCTGGATCCACGACAGCAGCGACGACCCGACGTAGATCGCCAGCACGGTCACGACGACCGCGCGCAGGGCGTCGAAATCGACCCCCGCGCCGACCGAGAAGGTGTTCATGGCACCGACGATGTTGGCGATGTCGTCCTGACCGGCCGCGCGCAGCGCGTCCACCACCTGCGTCTGCGAGGTGCCCGCGGGGAACTGCTCGGCGAGTCCCCGTGACACCACGCCCTCGAAGATGATGTTGGTCGCCTCGCCCAGCACCTTCGGCGCGAGCACCGCGAGCACGACGCCGAGGGCGCCGGCCGCCGACACGAGCCCGAACGCCCAGGCGTGGGGGCGCAGCAGACCGATCAGGCGACGGAAGCTCTCGCCGAAGTTCGCGGCCTTGCCCGGTGCGACGCTGTCCCAGCTGCCGGAGTTCACCCGGGCCTGCTCGGCGAGCTCGAGCTCGGCGCGATCTTCGTCCGTGAGCGTGTCGGTGGCGCTCATGCCTCGACTCCCAGCTGCGATTCGACGATCTCGCGATAGGTGCTGCTGGAAGCCAGCAGCTCTTCGTGTGTGCCGACGCCGGCCATCCGGCCGTCCTCGAGGACGACGATGCGGTCGGCGCCGGTGATGGTGGACACGCGTTGCGCCACGACGACCTTCGTCACGTCGGGGAGCTCTTTCCACAGCGCCTGTCGCAGTCGCGCGTCGGTGCTCAGGTCGAGCGCCGAGAACGAATCGTCGAACACGAGCACCGCGGGGCGATGCACGATCGCCCGGGCGATCGCCAGACGCTGTCGCTGACCCCCCGAGACGTTGGTGCCGCCCTGCGCGATGCGCGCCTCGAGCCCACCGTCCATGGCCTCGACGAAGTCGCGCCCCTGGGCGATCTCGAGCGCCCGCCACAGCTCGTCATCCGTGGCCTCTTCTCGACCGAACCTCAGATTGGATGCCACGGTGCCGCTGAAGAGGAACGGACGCTGCGGAACGAGGCCGATGCTCTTCCACAGCACATCGAGGTCGGCCTCGCGCACGTCGACCCCGCCGACACGCACGGCGCCGGCCGTGACGTCGAACAGCCGGGGAAGCAGGGAGATGAGCGTCGTCTTGCCCGCTCCGGTCGAACCGACGACGGCGACGGTCTCGCCGGGCCGGGCGGAGAAGCTGATGCCGGAGACGACCGGCGACTCGGCACCGGGGTAGGCGAACGCGACGTCGTCGAACTCGACCGCGCCCGGGGCGGTCAGCACGGTCACGGGGTCCGCGGGCCGCTTCAGGGTGGAGTGACTGTCGAGCACCTCTCCGATGCGTTCGGCCGACACCGCCGCGCGGGGGATCATGACCGTCATGAAGCTGGCCATGAGCACGCCGCCGAGGATCTGCGCGACGTATTGGATGAAGGCGAAGAGCGTGCCGATCTCGACGCCGCCGGCATCGACCTGGATGCCACCGAACCAGATCACACCGACCACGGTCACGTTGAGCACGAGCATGGCGAGGGGGAACAGGAGCACGAACAGCGAGCCGACCTTGCGCCCGACCACGAGGATGTCGGTGTTGGCCTCTCGGAAGCGCTCTTCTTCGATGCGCTCGCGGACGAAGGCGCGCACCACCCGCACACCGGTGAGCTGCTCGCGCATGACCCGGTTCACCGCGTCGAGCTTGGTCTGGTAGCTGCGGAACAACGGCACCATGCGGGCGATGATGAGGCCGGCGATCACGAGGAGCGTCGGCACGGCGACGGCGATGAGCCAGCTCAGACCCACGTCCTGCTGCAACGCCATGATGATGCCCCCGATGGCCAGCAGGGGCGCGCTGACGAGCATGGTGGCGCCCATCATCGCCAGCATCTGCACCTGCTGCACGTCGTTGGTGTTGCGCGTGATGAGCGAGCCGGCGCCGAACTGCGACAGTTCGCGCTCGGAGAACCCGCTCACCCTCTCGAACACGTCGCGGCGGATGTCGCGGCCCGCCGCCATCGCAGCGCGCGCGGCGAAGTACGTCGCGATGATGGATGCCACGATCTGGCCCAGCGAGATGACGAGCATGACCCCGCCGCGCGACCAGATGTAGCCGGTGTCGCCCCGCGCCACACCGAGGTTGATGATGTCGGCGTTCAGGCGCGGAAGGTACAGCGTCGCCACCGCGGACGCGGTCTGGAAGACGAGGATGGCGAGCATCAACCAGCGGTAACGCGAGAGGTAGCGGATGAGGAGTCTGCCGAGCACGAAGTCCTCCGGGGAGTGCGACCGCGGCCGGGATGACCGCAGGATCCAGACTGGCACTAACCTCGGACACCGGCGACCCCCCGGCGCGCGGCGGCGTTCTCCCGTCGCGAACGCGGGGGTACGGCATCCGCTTCACAGGGGACGGATCGTAGGCTGTGGGGCATGTCCCGACTGCAGGCCGACGCCCCCGCCGACCTCTGGGTCGCCGTCACGGGCTCCCTCGGATTCCGCGGCCGCCGCCATCGCAAGGCCGCCATCGGCATGCTCCTGAGCCAGGCCCACCAGGTCAGCGGAGCCGCCCCGAAGCCCGGCGGCGGGGCCTTCGCGTGGATCCTCAGCCAGGCGGCACCTCTGCTGATGCGACGCGCGGCCGGGCGCGTGCTCGTCTGGGTCTGGAAGAGCGACCCCGAGCTGCTGGTCGTGATGGCCCAGCTGCAGGAAGCCACGCCGCAGCTGCGCACGGCGCGGGCGATGATGCCGATGGAGTACGACGACACCGAGTCCTTCCGCAATCCGCACCTCGGCGTCGGCGAGAAGCTCGCCATGCCGCTTCCGGCCGACGCGAAGACGCCCCCGTTCGCCACGTACACGTGGGACACCGGCTCGCACTTCGTGACGGTCACCGCCGTGTGCGCGGATCGGGAGCGCTTCGGCACCGTGATCGGCGCCGTCGATGACGTCGCCCGCACCCTGCGCGTCGTCGACGACCTGCAGGTGGGCGAAGCGCCGACGGTGCTGCGCATCGACCCGGCCTGAGGCGGGACCGGGTCACCGGCACCGGCGGCTGAACCCGTCGACGCCACCGGACGCACGACGCGTCCCCGTCCCGTCGAGAGCCCGGGGGACCTCGCGCGGCACGGACAGGCGCGAGGTCAGTCGTGCGGCCCGAGCGGGCGCCACAGCACGATGTCGGTCGCGCGGCGCACGCGCGCGCCGTGACGCAGCGTGACGACCGCCCCCGTCGACCCCGCCGCGAACACCCGCGCGCCGGGGCGCGACTGCCGCTCGGCCGACAGCTGACGTTCGAGATCGTTCACCCGACGGGCGAGCTCGTGCACACGCTCCTCGAGGGCCAGCAGGCGGGCGATGGCCGGCAGGCTCATGCCCTCGCCCGACAGGCGAGCCACCTCGCGCAGCTGCTGCACGTGGCGACTGGAGTACCGGCGCGAACCGCCCTGCGTCCGTGCGGGGACGACGAGGCCGAGCCGGTCGTACTGCCGCAGCGTCTGCGGGTGCATGTTCGACAGCTCCGCGGCGGCGGCGATGGCGAAGATCGGAGCGTCTTCGTCGATCTCTCTCTCGGACACGTCTTCACCTCTTTCGTCGTGCCGGTCGCGTCACCGGGTCTCCGGCATCCTGTCGTAGCGGATGCCGCGAGCCCCGGCGACGCGCATGGATTACCGCGCCTTCGACATCAGGTCGGCGCGGGGGTTCTCTTTCGGCTCGAGCGCCTGAAAACGCTCGAGGGCTTCACGCGCGGCGTCGTCCAGGTGGGCGGGAACGGCGACCTGCACCTCGGCGAGCAGATCGCCGTGGCCCTTCGTCGTCTCGATCCCGCGTCCCTTGACGCGCAGCACGCGCCCCGAGGGGGTGCCCGGTGCCACGCGCAGGCGCACCGGGTCTGCGCCCAGTGTGGGCACCTCGATGGTGGCTCCCAGCGCCGCCTCGGTGAAGGTCACGGGGACCGTCACGCGCAGGTTCAGACCGTCACGGCTGAACACCGGGTGGGGGCGGACGGCGACCGTCACCACGATGTCGCCGTTCTCTCCCCCGTCCGGAGACGGGCGTCCCCGGCCCCGCAGGCGGATCTTCTGCCCGTCCGAGACACCGGCCGGGATCTTCACCTTGAAGGGCACGTTGTCCTCACCCTGGAGGGTGATGGTCTCGCCCTTGGCCGCGGTGACGAAGTCGATCGTCGTGCGCGCGGTGACGTCGGCGCCCTTCTGAGGGCCGCCGAAGCCGCGGAAACCGCCCGTCGTCTGCCCGAATCGGCCCGAGCCGAAGCCACCGCCCTGCTGGTCGAACATCGAGAAGAAGTCGTCGAACCCACCCGAGGGGGCCTGACGCCCCTGCCCGAACCGACTGAAGACGTCGTCGAAGCCGCCCCCCGCACCGGCCCCGGGAGCCGAGAAGCGCGCCCCCGAGCCCATGGCCCGGATCTGGTCGTACTCCTCGCGCTGCTCGGGGTCGTTCAAGACCGAGTAGGCCTCGCTGATCTCTTTGAACTTCGCTTCGGCCTTCGCGTCTCCCGGGTTCGAGTCGGGGTGGTACTGGCGCGCGAGCTTGCGGTACGTCTTCTTCAAGTCGGCCGCGCTGACGCTCTTGTCGACACCGAGGACCTCGTAGAAGTCCTTGTCGAACCAGTCCTGACTCGCCATGGGTTCTCCTCTCAGGCCGGGACGGCGACGACGACCTTGGCCGGTCGCAATTCGACCGAGCCGAGGCGGTAGCCGACCTCGACGACCTCGAGGATCGTCGTCTCGGTCACCCCCGGGGTGGGGGCCTGGAAGATCGCCTCGTGCTGCTGCGGGTCGAACACGTCGCCGACGGCTCCGTACGACACCACACCGAGGCGCTCGGCCACGGCTCGCACCTTGTCGCCGATCGCCGCGAGGGGGGTGCCCTCGACGAGATCGCCGTGCTTGGCGGCGCGGTCGAGATCGTCCATGACGGGCAGCAGGCCCTTCACCGCCTCGCCCTTGGCGCGCTCGATCTCGCGCTCACGCTGCTCCTCGGTACGCCGACGGTAGTTGGCGTACTCGGCCTGCAGACGCTTCAGGTCGATCAGCAGCGAGGCCTCCTTGTCGGAGGAAGCCCCCTCTGCCGCTGCCTCGGGCGTCTGCTCGGCGCCGAGGATGTCGTCGATGGTCAGGCCATCGGCATCCGTCTCCGACGTCTCAGGCTGGTCGCCCGACGGCGCGGGGCCGGAGGTGTTCTCCTCCGGCCCCGTCTCGTCAGGACCGGCGCCCGAGCCCGTGGGCTGTTCGTCGTCCTTGTGTGCCATGGTCTCTGCTTACTTCTTGTTCTCGTCGGGGTTCTCGTCGTCGACGACCTCGGCGTCGATGACGTCTTCCTCGGGGTTCGGCGTCTCGCCGTCGCCCGGCTGACCGACGTTGGGGTCGGCGGGCTCACCGGCAGCCTGCGACGAGGCGTAGATGGCCTCGCCGAGCTTGCCCTGGCTGGCGTTCAGCTTGTCGAACGCGGTCTTGACCGCATCGTCGTCGTCGCCGGCGAGAGCCGTCTTGAGCGCGTCGACATCGCCCTGCACCTCGGTCTTGACCTCGGCGGGGAGCTTGTCGTCGTTCTCTTTGATCAGCTTCTCGATCGAGTACGACAGGGTCTCGGCCTGGTTGCGGGTCTCGGCGGACTCACGACGCTTCTTGTCGTCGGCCGCGTTCTCTTCGGCCTCGCGCACCATGCGCTCGATGTCCTCCTTGGGCAGCGACGAACCGCCCGTGATGGTCATCGACTGCTCCTTACCGGTGCCCTTGTCCTTCGCCGACACGTGCACGATGCCGTTCGCGTCGATGTCGAAGGTGACCTCGACCTGCGGGATGCCACGGGGAGCCGGGGCGATACCCGTCAGCTCGAAGGTGCCCAGCGGCTTGTTGTCGCGGGTGAACTCGCGCTCGCCCTGGAAGACCTGGATCGCGACCGACGGCTGGTTGTCGTCGGCGGTGGTGAAGGTCTCGCTGCGCTTGGTCGGGATGGCGGTGTTGCGCTCGATGAGCTTGGTCATGATGCCGCCCTTGGTCTCGATGCCGAGGCTCAGGGGGGTGACGTCGATGAGGAGGACGTCCTTGCGCTCACCCTTGAGGACACCGGCCTGCAGGGCTGCGCCCACGGCCACGACCTCGTCGGGGTTCACGCCCTTGTTGGCATCCTTACCGGTCTCTTTCTTGACCAGCTCGGCGACCGCGGGCATGCGGGTCGAGCCGCCGACGAGGACCACGTGGGCGATGTCGTCGACCTTGACGCCGGCCTCGCGGATGACGTCCGAGAAAGGCTTGCGGGTGCGGTCCAGGAGGTCCTTCGTCAGGTCCTCGAACTTGGCGCGGCTGAGGTTCTCGCTCAGCGAGACGGGGCCCGAGTCGGTCAGCGACAGGTAGGGCAGGTTGATGCTCGTCGACGTGGACGAGGACAGTTCCTTCTTGGCCTGCTCGGCCGCCTCCTTCAGGCGCTGCAGGGCGATCTTGTCGCCCGAGACGTCTACACCGGTGGTGTCCTTGAACTGCTTGATGAGGTAGTCCACGACGCGCTGATCCCAGTCGTCGCCACCGAGGCGGTTGTCACCCGAGGTGGCGCGCACCTGGATGGTGGAGAAGTCGTCGTCCTTGCCCACCTCGAGCAGCGAGACGTCGAAGGTTCCGCCACCGAGGTCGAAGACGAGGATGAGCTCGTCCTCTTTGCCCTTGTCGAGGCCGTAGGCGAGGGCCGCAGCGGTGGGCTCGTTGATGATGCGCAGCACGTTGAGGCCCGCGATCTCACCGGCCTCCTTGGTGGCCTGACGCTCGGCGTCGTTGAAGTACGCGGGGACGGTGATGACGGCATCCGTCACGCTGTCGCCGAGGTACTCTTCGGCGTCGCGCTTGAGCTTCTGCAGGATGCGGGCCGAGATCTCCTGCGGCGTCCACTTCTTGCCGTCGACGTCGAAGCTCCAGGTGGTGCCCATGTGACGCTTGACGCTCGAGATGGTGCGGTCGACGTTGGTCACGGCCTGGCGCTTGGCGGTCTCGCCGACGAGCACCTCGCCGTCCTTGGTGTAGGCGACGACCGAGGGGGTCGTACGGAAACCCTCGGCGTTGGCGATGACCTTGGGCTCGCCACCCTCGAGCACGCTCACGACGGAGTTGGTCGTACCGAGGTCGATTCCCACTGCACGGGGCATATGTGTCTCCTTGCTTGTGAGCGCAGCCGATGCCGCACTCGGGGTTCTGGTGAAAGTCTCTGCGCGGGTTGAGCCGCGATGACTCAAGGTTATCGAACGCTCCGCGGGAGGTCAAGGCGACTTGATATGAATCGGCTCAACTTCCGGATACCGCGAGAGGTGCGGCCTGCGACGCGAGGTGACGGCGCCGGTTCTCTGCGCGGCTTGCGTCGCGGGTTCGTGGCGCAGAGGTGCCGTGCCGGCGACGACGGACGGGACGGACCGGGGCGTCGAATGCGCCTCAGGTCGCACCGGGGCGCCGGGTGTGCATAGGGGCGGACCACAGACGCCCCGGTGCACAGAACACGCCCCAGAACACCGCGGGCCGGCGCCGTCACCCCGCGGCCCGCGGGGTAGCCCGTCCGCCGGGACGCGAGACGCCCCCGCGACCCGAAGGGCGGCGGGGGCGTCGAGAGGATGCCGGGACTCAGTCGCGATCGCGATCGCGGCGCTGCGGCCGGTCGCTGCGCTTGGCCGAGCGCCCGCCCGCGTCGAGGCGCAGCTCGATGAGCTGGCCCGAGATGCGCGTGTCGGCGAGACGGTTGATGGTGTCGTTCGACAGGTCGGCCGGAAGCTCGACGAGCGAGAAGTCCTGGCGGATCTGGATCGCCCCGAAGTCGTTGCGCCGCAGACCCCCCTCGTTGGCCAGCGCCCCCACGATCTGGCGCGGCTCGACGCGCTGGCGACGGCCGACGGCGATGCGGTACGTCGCGAAACGCCCACCGCTGCTGCGACGCTCGCCGCGATCGCCGCCGTCGCGGGAGTCGCGGGCCGGACGGTCGCGGTCGAAGCGCTGCTGCTGCAGCGTCTCTTCTTCGAGCAGCAGCGGGGTGTCGCCCTGCGCGACGACGGCGAGGGCGGCCGCCACGTCGGCTTCGGGGACGTCGTGGTGCTCGACGTAGTGCGCGACGACGTCCCGGAAGGTCGCGATCGCCGCGGTGTCCTCGAGGGCGGCGGTGATCGCGTCGTCGAAGCGGGTGAGTCGCGTGGCGTTGACGTCGTCGACGCTGGGCAGCGACATCTCGGTCAGCGGCTGCCGCGTGGCCTTCTCGATCGCGGTGAGCATGCGGCGCTCGCGCGGGGTGACGAAGCTGATCGCGTCTCCCGTGCGACCGGCACGACCCGTGCGACCGATGCGGTGCACGTACGACTCGGTGTCGATCGGCAGGTCGTAGTTGACGACGTGGCTGATGCGCTCGACGTCGAGACCGCGCGCGGCCACGTCGGTGGCGACGAGGATGTCGAGCTTGCCCGACTTGAGCTGGTTGACCGTGCGTTCACGCTGGACCTGGGCGATGTCGCCGTTGATCGCGGCGGCGGTGTATCCGCGGGCGCGGAGCTTCTCGGCGACCGTCTCGGTCTCGTTCTTCGTGCGCGTGAAGACGATCATGCCCTCGAAGTTCTCGACCTCGAGGATGCGGGTGAGCGCATCGATCTTCTGCTGGTACGACACGATCAGGTAGCGCTGGGTGATGTTCGCCGAGGTCGTGGTCTTGGTCTTGACCGTGATCTCTTCGGGGTCGTTCAGGTACTGCGCCGAGATGCGGCGTATCTGCGCCGGCATGGTCGCCGAGAACAGCGCGACCTGCTTGGTCGAGGGGGTGTCGGCCAGGATCGTCTCGACGTCCTCGGCGAAGCCCATCTTGAGCATCTCGTCGGCCTCGTCGAGCACGAGGAACTTCAGCTCGCTCAGGTCGAGCGTGCCCTTGTCGAGGTGGTCCATGATGCGACCGGGGGTGCCGACGATCACATCGACGCCGCGGCGCAGGGCCGACAGCTGCTGGCCGTAGCCCTGCCCGCCGTAGACCGGCAGCACCGAGACGCCCTTGATGTGGGCGGCGTACTTCTCGAACGCCTCGCACACCTGCAGTGCGAGCTCACGCGTGGGGGCGAGGACGAGCGCCTGCGGGTTCTTGTGACCGGTCTCCATCTGCGAGAGCACCGGCAGGGCGAAAGCGGCGGTCTTGCCTGTTCCGGTCTGCGCCAGGCCGACGACGTCGCGCCCCTGCAGCAGCACCGGGATCGTGGCGGCCTGGATGGCGGAGGGGGTCTCGTAGCCGACGTCCTTGAGGGCCTTGAGCACAGCGGCATCCAGTCCCAGATCGGCGAAGGTGAGCTTTTCGGGGGTGGTGTCCGCCTCGGCGGAGGGGACGGGGGTTTCGGATGCCATGACTCCACGGTAGTGTGCGCCGCCTGTGAACGAGAGCCGGGGTCTAACCTGAACCCGCGCGCCGACATCGGTGCGACCGCTTCCGACGTCGAACCGGCCGTTCACCGAAGGGCTCTACCGTGACCGACATGCCTGCTTCCGGCGCGACCACCACCACCGCCGGCCGCCGCCCCGTGCTCGCGTGGGCACTGTGGGACTGGGGGTCCGCGGCGTTCAACGCCGTCGTCACCACCTTCGTGTTCAGCACCTACCTCGGCAGTCAGCTCTTCGTCGACCCGGCGATCGTCGCCGCCGCGGGTGGGAACGACAAAGACCCCGCCCTCGTGCGGGCGCTCGCCGACAATGCGAGCCTGGTGGGCATCGCCCTGATGATCGCCGGCATCGTGGTCGCCCTCGTGGCCCCCGTGCTCGGCCAGCGCTCCGACGGGACCGGGCGCCGCAAGCTGTGGCTCGGGGTGAACACCGGGCTGGTCGTGCTGGCGATGGCGGCCATGGTCTTCGTCGAGGGCACGCCGCAGTACCTCGTCCTGGGTGCCACCCTGATCGCGGTCGGCAACGTGTTCTTCGAGTTCGCCAGCGTCAACTACTACGCGATGCTCTCGCAGGTCTCGACGCGCGAGAACATCGGCCGCGTCTCGGGCTTCGGCTGGGGCATGGGCTACGTCGGCGGCATCGTGCTGCTGCTCCTGCTGCTCGTTCTGTTCATCCAGAGCTTCGGCGTCGCGGATGCCGGTGGCCTGCTCGCCGTGACGACGGAGGGCGGTCTGAACATCCGCATCGCCGTGCTGGCCTCGGCGGTGTGGTTCGGCGTGTTCGCGATCCCCGTGCTGCTGCGCGTACCCGAGATCCCCGCGCGGAATCGCCAGGTGCGCGTCGGCTTTTTCCGCTCCTACGCGCTGCTGTGGAGGACGCTGCGATCGCTCTGGAGCGACAGCCGGCCCGTGCTGCTGTTCCTGGCGGCCAGCGCGGTGTTCCGCGACGGGCTGGCGGGGGTGTTCACGTTCGGTGCGATCATCGCCGCGCAGGTGTTCGGCTTCACCCCGACCGAGGTGCTGTACTTCGCCGTCGCGGCGAACGTGGCCGCGGGGATCAGCACCATGATCTCGGGCCGCCTCGACGACCGGTTCGGTCCGAAGCGGGTGATCGTCTGGTCGCTCGGTGCGCTCATCGTGCTGGGGGGATCGATCCTGTTCATCGGGACGTCTCCGGTGGTGTTCTGGTGCGTCGCCCTCGGTTTGAGCGTCTTCGTCGGCCCCGTCCAGTCGGCCAGTCGATCGTTCCTGGCCCGCGTCGCCCCCGAGGGCCGCGAGGGCGAGATCTTCGGCCTGTACGCCACGACCGGCCGCGCGGTGTCGTTCCTGGCACCCGGACTCTTCGCGCTCTTCGTCGGGCTGACCGGCGACACGCGCCTCGGCATCCTGGGAATCGTCGCGATTCTGCTCGCCGGCCTGATCCTGCTGCTCCCGGTCAGGGCCGACGCCGCCGTCATCCGCTGAGTCGACTCACTCGCGCGGCCAGGCGTCGGCGAACTTCGCTAGCAGGCGGGCGAACTCCCGGCTCTCGTCGGCGGTGAACGACTCAAGGGCGGAGCGCACGGCATCCCGTCGCCTCCCCCGGAATCCCGAGACCAGTCCCTCGCCCTCGGGAGTGAGCACCACGCGCGTGCGGCGGGCGTCGTCGGGGTCGGGCTCGCGCGCGACCAGGCCCATCTGCGCGGCCTGCTGCACGAGCCGCGAGGCCCGGGGCTGATCCACCCCGACGGCCTCGGCGATCTCGCTCACGGAGAGGGATCCGGATGCCGCGACCAGCGCGTCGAGCAGTCGCAGGCGCGCGGGTCCGCCGAAGCGCGCCTGCGCCGGATCGGCCCACGGCGGGGCGCCGCGACCCCAGGGTCCGCCGTGTCCCGCGTGCGGATGGTGGTGACCGTCCCCGGGGAACGGCGGCCTCGGGCGCCGGCCGCGCAGGCGCGCGAGGGCGGCGGCGATCTCGTCGGCGGGGTCGGTTGTCATGGGGAAATTTTACATGTCGCTTGACAAGCATCCGGAATGCATGTCACAGTACATTCATTGTCAGATGACATGTAATGGCGGGCCGCCCGCCGACGAAAGGACACCCCGATGAACACCCCTGACTCCCCCGACGACCCCCGCAGCCTCGCCCACCGCCTCACCTCGGTCGGACACGCACTGCACCGCCGCCTGTTCGCACAGCTTCGCGACAGCGGCATCCACCCGAAGACCGCGATGATCCTCGCGGCCGTGGACGGGCGCCTCGACGCGCCCTGGATCACCGATCGCCTCGCGCGCGGCGGCAAGCGGACCACCGCTCTCGCCGAACGCGGATGGATCGCCCGCACCGACGACGGCTGGACGCTCACCGACGAGGGTCGGGCGACGCTCGACCGGATCGACGCCGACCGCGCCGCCGTGCTCGCGGACGTACCGGCCGCAACCCTCGCCCAGCTCCGCGCGTCGCTCGACGAGATCGCCACGACGCTCGGCCTCGACGACGCGGACCACCCCGGAGCCGAACCCGGCCTTCGCCGCTTCGCCGGCGGACCCCGCGCGTTCGGATTCGGCCCCGGCCCGTTCGGGCCCGGCTCGGGTCGCGGCTTCGGGCCCGGCTCGCACGGCTTCGGGCCCGGCTTCGGACCCGGCTGGCGCGGCTTCGGGCCCGGCTTCGGACCCGGCGATCTCGGACCCGGCTCGCGCGGCGGATCCGGGCCCGGCTCGAGCGGCGACGGACCCGGCTCGCACGGCGACGTCCCCGACTCGCGCGGCGACGTTCCCGCGGAGGGACGGGAGCACGCCCGACACGACGGTGGCAACGCCCACCACGGGTTCGGCCCGCGCCACGGCGGGCACGCCGACGCGCACGACGACGGTGCGCCGGGTCGGCACGGCCGATGGCAGGGCCGCCGTCGCGAGGCGCGCGCGACCGAGCGGGCCTACGAACGCGGCTTCGACGCCGGGTTCGAGCGCGGCCGCGAGTCCGCGGCATCCGAGTGACTCTCCCCCCAGCCGATCGACCGCCGCCGCGTGCCGTCGACACCGCCGGGGCCGTGCACAATGGCGGGGGATCTCGCCGACACGCCGCGCGTTCGTGCGCCGCAACGGCGCGTCGCCGGAGCGACCCGCCGTTGTGCACCACCCCGGGGGGGGCGGGACGGCCCATCCCACGGCGCGACCCGACGTTGTGCACCACCCGGGCGGCGGGACGACTCGATCGGGAGCGCCCACACCCCACGCGCGACACCGGGGCGCGGGCCGGGGCTCAGCGTCCGGGCGACCCCGCGTCGGTCGTTCCGACGTCGGTGCGGTGGAAGTCGAGCGACGACCGCGACGCCGTTGGGCCCCGCTGGCCCTGGTAACGGTTGCCGTACGGCCCGGATCCGTAGGGGTTCTCGGCCGGAGACGAGAGGCGGAAGTAGCAGACCTGTCCGATCTTCATGCCGGGCCACAGCGTGATCGGCAGCGTCGCGACGTTGGACAGCTCGAGGGTGACGTGACCCGAGAACCCGGGGTCGATGAACCCGGCGGTCGAATGCGTCAGCAGTCCCAGGCGACCGAGCGATGACTTGCCCTCCAGCCGCGCGGCCACGTCGTCGGGCAGCGTCACACGCTCGAACGTGGACCCCAGCGCGAACTCGCCGGGGTGCAGGATGAACGGCTCGTCGGGCTCGACCTCGATCAGACGCGTCAGTTCGGGCTGATCCACTGCGGGGTCGATGAAGGGGTATTTGTGATTGTCGAACAGCCGGAAGTACCGATCGAGCCGCACGTCGACGCTCGAGGGCTGCACCATCGCCGGATCGTACGGGTCGAGGCCGAGGCGCCCATCTTCGAGGTGGGCCCGGATGTCGCGATCGGAGAGCAGCACGGCATCAGCCTAGGGGCGGGGTGCGCCGCCGCGGGACCCCACCTGCGAGCCGAGCGCACTGCCCCGGCTCACCGCCCACCCGCGGTATCGAACGCGCCGACACCGGATGCCGCACATGCGCTGTTATGCTGGCGGGGTTGCCGCAAGGCTCCGGGGCTGTAGTTCAATGGTAGAACTTCTGCTTCCCAAGCAGACAGCGCGGGTTCGATTCCCGTCAGCCCCTCCAGAGGTCCGACTCACCGCCGCCGCGGTGGGACGGGCCTCTTCGCGTATCGAACCCGGGAACCCGCACGTCGCGGCCGGCGATCCCGATCCCCCGCGCCCGGACCCCGCGTCAGGGACGAGCGCCGACGACGTCCCCGCTCGACACCACGGTCGCCCCCGCGCCGCTCAACGCGGCGAGGAACGCCGTGTGCACCGTCCGGCCGTCCACCTCGACGCCGTCGTGGGCGAGGGCGGGGGCCGCGCACGCGTCCCCCACGACCGTCACGTCGCAGCCCAGGTCGATCGCCGCGCGCACGCTGGCATCCACGCACATGCTCGTCATCATCCCGGCGACGAGCAGGGGCCGGTCGCCGAGGGCGGCGAGACGTTCGCGCAGGTCGGTACCGACGAAGGCGTTGGGTGCGTGCTTGACGATCACCGTCTCGGCCGCGAGCGGTGCGACGCGAGGGTCGATCTCGGCGCCGTCGGTGCCCACCTCGAGGAACCCGCCGCCGGCCGGGCTCTCGTGACGCACGTGGATGACCGGCGCACCCCGATCGCGCTGCCAGGAGAGCAGCCGTGCGGCGGCGGCGGCCGCGGCATCCGGTCCGACGAGCGGATGCCGCCCGCCCGGGAAGTAGTCGCGCTGGATGTCGATGATCACGAGGACGGCCTGCATGGGACCGCCCTCTCACCGCCGCGGGGGTGCGGGGCGGTCAGGTGCGCAGGTGCGAGGCGCCGTTGAGGTCGAGGATGGCGCCGGACGCCCACTGCGATCGCGGCGACGCGAGGTACACCACGGCATCCGCCACCTCTTCAGGGGTCGCGACGCGGCCGAAGGGACTCTGATCGCGGATGCCGTCCCCCTCGGCACCGCTGAGTCTCTGCTGCTGCCGGTCGGTGCCGACGAACCCCGGGGCGACGCTCGTGACGGCGATGCCGTGGGGCGCCAGGGCCACGGCGAGGGACTGCCCCATGGCGTGCAGACCGGCCTTGGCCGCCCCGTACGCCGGGAACTCGGGCTCGCCGCGGAACGCTCCGCGCGAGCCGACGTTCACGATCGACCCCGGCAGACCGCGCTCGATGAGGGACCGCGCGACGAGGAAGGTCACGTTCGCGGGGGCGCGGAGGTCGACGTCGACCATGCGCTCCCAGGTGCGGTGCCAGGTCTCGTAGCTCGCGGTGGCGATCGGGTGCGAGGTCTCGGCATTAGGTGCGATCGCGGCGTTGTTGATCAGGACGTCGATGCGGCCGAAGGCCTCGAGGACGTCGACCACGACCCGTTCGGCTACGAGGGGGTCGGACAGGTCGCCCCCGACGACGATGTGACCCTCGCCGTGCAGGAGCGCGAGGGTCTCTTCGGCGGCGCCGCGATCGGAGCCGTAATGCACGGCGACACGATCGCCGCGGGCGCTGAGGCCGACGGCGATGGCGCGACCGATGCCGCGCGATGCCCCGGTGACGAGAGAGAAGAGCATGGGTCCATTCTTCACGGACGTGTCCCGGCGGGCGGCCCCGGGACCGAGCGTCCGGGCGACACCGCGAAACGGCGGGCCACCCGGACTGTCCGGGGCTCACGCAGCGGGGCGATGAACCGGTCGCGTCCGCTGCGGAGCACCCACGCTAGGCCGATGCGACGCCGCCGAGGTGGGCTTGACGAGCTCCCCCCGTGGGTGCGGGGGTCAGGCGCGGGTGAAACCGTCGAGGTCGGGGTCCCAGAACGCGTCGGGGTTGTCGGCGTCGATCGTTTGCTCGTGGGCGATGGCGGGCGCCTGAGGGAATCGCTTGTGCCGACGCAGTTCTTCGGCCGCCCAGGCGAAGTCGGGCTCGTCGCCGGTCCACTCGGCAGCGGGGGCGCTGAGCACGTCGTTGCCCACACCGATGACCAGTTCGGCCTCTTCCGTCTCGCCGGTGGGCGTGACGATCGGGATGCTGACAGCCTCGGCCTGTCCGTCGGCGGCGATCGACGCGGTGAGCTGCACCAGCGCCTCCGCCACGTCATCGGTCGTGGTCACGGTCTCGCCGGCGTAGGTCACACATCTCATGGGACCAGCCTGGGGTGCGTCCACCCCGCGAGGGGGCCGCTTGCCCCGCGGTCGCCGCTGGGATAAGACCGGCGGTCACGGAGCCGACCCTCGCGCGCGTCCCGCGGGCGACAATGGGGACATGCGCACCCGGCTGCTCCGGATGGCCGTGGCCACGGCATCCCTCGTCCTTTGCCTTACCGCGTGCGCCCCCGCCACCGTCGCCCCCGACACGGTGTCGCCCCCGGGCCCCGCGGACGGACCCGTCGTGTCGTTCTACGGCGACTCGTACACCCGTGGCACGGGGGCCAGCTCGCCCGAGCGCCGCTGGTCGAGCGTCATCTCGGCCGAACGCGGTTGGTACGAGATCAACCGCAGCGAGAACGGCCTCGGCTTCGTCAACCGCCGCGCGTCGATGCGCGACGGCCTCGACGACATCCCCGCGCTCGTCATCGCCGACGACCCCGACATCGTGTTCGTCACGATGGGCCTGAACGACAACTTCAGCTACGACGATCGGGCCGACGCCATCCGGCGGGCGATCGACAGCGACCTCGAGCGCCTGCGCGAGGGGCTGCCCGACGCGCGGATCATCGTGGTCGAGCCGTTCTGGTACACCGACGAGCGGCCGGCATCGGTCGACGTCATCGCCGGGTGGGTGCAAGACGCGGCCGCCCGCATCGGCGCCGACCACATCGCGGGGGCCAGCCGCTGGCTCGACGGTCACTACGCGGGCTCACCCGACAGCTGGATGGCCGCCGACGGCCTGCACCCCGACGACACCGGCTACGCCGAGATGACGGAGCGGATGGATGCCGCGCTCCGCGCCCTGGAGCCCCCGCTATGACGGGCGCCGGCTCCGGATCCCCCGCGCCCGGCTGAGGCCCCACACCCCCGTCGCCGCCAGCAGGAGCAGGGCGAGGATGCCGACCACGTGCAGGGCGAGCGAGGTCAGGCCCCGCTCAGGAAGCAGGAACCCGTAGGGCACCCACCCGTCCGTCGCCCCGCGCGTGAGCACGACGGCGCCCCACAGCAGCGGGTAGGGCAGCACCCACCACAACCGGCTCCACGGCAGAACCGGCCGATCGTGATCGGTGGCGAAGTCGACGACGACGAGGACCGGGAAGACGAGGTGCAGCACGGCGCTGACCCACGGCGGAGCGGAGCCCGTCCCCGGCACCAGGCCGTTGTAGACCACCGCCACCACGACGAGACAGGCCACTCCCACACCCCACACCGCCGCGACCGGCGGTGGCACGCGGCGACCTCACGTCGTGAGCAGCCCGACGAGGATCAGCACTCCGGCCGTCAAGCAGCTCGTCTGGTTCGTGAAGTACCCGAAGAAGTCGAAGGGGTTCGCATCCCCCGCGGCGATGTGCAGCGCATACGCGTACGCGACGACGGCGAGCACCCCGCCGCCGCCGGCGATCCGTACGGCACCGCGTGCGCGGCGAACCGGGCCGGGAGGCGGGGGAACGGCGGCGGGATCCATCCCGCGACGCTACCCCGCCCCCGCCTCAGGATGCCGCGTCGACCCGGCGCACCGTGTCGGCGATGGCGTCCGCCACGACTCCCGGGTGCGACACGTGCGGAGAGTGACCGGATGCCACCGACACCTGCGCGTCGGAGGCCTCGGCCCACTGGCGCTGCTGATCGGCGGGCAGAGCCTTGTCTTCGGTGGCGATCACGGTCGTCACCGTGACGTCGGGACCGGGCTCGGCGGGAGCGGGCTGCGTGAACGACTCCACGCTCTGCCACTGGACCCGCGGAAGCGCCCGCTCGACGACGTCCTGCGGGACGCCGGAGTAGATCGTCTCGGCGATGTCGCCGATCTTGACGCCGCGACCGTCGGCCGACCGCTCGTAGCTCGGCGGGAACTCCCCGCCCTGCGCCTGGAGGAGCGACGCGCCGACGGGCAGGGCGAAGGCGGCGATCATCACCAGGCCCCGCACCGACTCGATCGTGCCCGCCGCCGCACGCGCCGGAACGCCACCGTAGGAGTGGGCCGCGAGGACCACCGGACCGTCGATGTCGGCGACAGCGGCGCGGATGGCATCCACATCGTCGGTCAGCGAACCGATCGACGCGGTGTCGGCAGAACTGCTGGGCAGGTCGACGGCGACGGCCGTCAGCCCCCGCTCGGACAACTCGGCGAGCAGCGGCTCGAAGACCCAGGCTCCGTGCATTGCTCCGGGGATGAGGACGATCGTGGTCATCGTGGACTTCTTTCTTCGGGGCGAGCTTTCGGGGGTGGAATTCACCGGGGCGGGCGAGACGACGAGGGCACGCGTCCGCCCCGAAGGTCAGCGCGAGCTCGCCGAGCCGAGCAGCGCCGCGCTCGAGGTCGAACGGGCGCGGAACCAGACGGTGAGTTCTCGGACGGCGCGGATGATCGCGTCGTCGTCATCGGATTCGAGATCGTCGAACGTGTCGCGGAAGCCCGCGGGAGCGGGGCTCGGGGAAACGCTGATCGGCTCGTAGCCCATCGTCCACTCCGTGAAGCGTCGTTCGTCGATGTCTTCGGAGAGCAGCACCCGCACGTCGGTGTGGCGGTCGTCGCCCCGGATGGCGTCCATGAGGTGCTCGACCGCGTCGCGCGGTCCTTCGAGTACCTGGAAGAACCGGCCGCGGCGGTACAGCAGCATGCCGGTCAGCTCATGCGCGTGGTTGGCGCGGCGGCTGTACGACAGCAGCGCGGCCAGTCGTTCGTCGTCGAACGGCTCGGTCGCGGTGCTGACGTAGGACACCGAGACGAGGGGCGCGCTCACGACGCCGCCTCGCGACCGACGGCGCGAGGGGCGGGGACCCGCACCTGCTCGAGGGTGATCTCGTCTTCTTGGGCGGGCTGGCCGTTGGTGACGGCCGCCATCGCCGCGGTCAGGGCGGCGAAGCGGCCCACCACGCGGGACGTTCCGTCATACGCGAGGAAGCCGCCGTCGGGCTGGCGATCGACGTAGCCGAGGAACACGCCCTTCTTGCTGCCGACATGGAAACCCTCTTCGACGCGAGCCCAGATGACTCCGGCGCCGGGGCGGTCGGAAGACCTCATGGTCCCCGCTCCTTTCGCCCGTTGTCGATCGGGCACGAGCGAACGTACCCGTGACCACCGACATGCGGTCGCCCTTGACAGATCGCGCAAGAGACGGAAGCGGAACGCAGCGATCCGCCAAGAATGCGGACGCCGTCAGCGGATTCCGTCGGCCCGGCAACGGCATCCGAGCCCGAGCAGTGACCCCGGTTCGCGGCAGTCGGTCAGGCGACGGCGGCGCGCAGCTGGGCGGCGTCGTCGGTTCCGGTCGCCTCGACGATCCGCCCGCGCTCCAGCCGGTACATCGCGAACGCGGCGATGTTGACCCGCCGGCGCGTCGCCGGCACGAGGGCGAACGGCCCCGTGTGGGTTCCGCCACCGCGCAGATGCACCGCGAGTCGGTCGTCCTCGACGAGCACCTGGATGCGCTTGTACTGCCAATCGGGGAACCCGTGCAGCAGCTCGGCGTAGTCGGCGATCCACGCCTCGGCACCGGCGGGCAGGTGCGCACGCCGCACCGCGGGGTGCAGGAACGTGCGGACCGCCTCGACGTCGTGCCGGTTCAGGGCGTCCAGGAACTCCCCGAACCACTCACGCGTCTCCCACGGCTGCATCCCTCCAGTATGCGAGGCCCGGGCATCGGCGGCGACGTCTCACACCGCCGCGCGCTCGTGCACCGCGCGCAGCTGCGCGGCCAGATGCCGCGCGCCGCGCACCGCGATGGCGACGCTCGTCAACGTCGGGTTCATCGTGTTCGCGGTGGGGATGAGGGCGTTCCCGCCGACCACGAGGTTCTCGAAGCCCCAGACGCGCGAGTACGGATCGGCCACCGAGGTTGCGGGGTCCGTGCCCGCGCGCATCGTGCCCATGAAGTGCAGGCTCGAGCCGTTGGGCAGCAGCCGCGGCTCGGCGATGAACGTGCCGAGCGCCTCTCCGGCCCGGCGCAGGCGCTGGGTCGCCTCGGCGATCTCGGCTCTCTCGCGCTCGGTCAAGGCGTACTCGATGGTGAAGTTCGGCATCCCGCGGTAGTCGAGCTCGTCGTCGCTGAAGGTGGCACCGTCTTCGACGCGGGGGAACTTGCGCGTACCGAAACCCATGTTGACGTAGCCCCAGCGATTGCCGGCCGCCGGATGGTCGGCGGCGAGCGGGAAGGGCGGGGTCTCTGCATACATGATCTGCGCCGAGTAGGGGTGACCGGGCTCCGAAAAGGGGATGCGGTTGACCGCCGCCACGGGGTCGGCCGGGTTGGTCGCCCGCCGCGCGAGCTCCGCCTCCAGCTCTTCATCGGTGACGAGTGCGCTCATGCGGTCCGCGTCGAGCGCGACGGTGCTGATCACGACGTGATGCTCGGTCAGGTAGCGACCGAGGGGCGCGGGTCGGATGCCGGAGGCCCACAGCAACTGCGGGGAGCGGAACGCGTCGGCGGCCACCACCACGGCATCCGCTTCGACGAACGTCTGCTGGCGGGTGCGGAGGTCCTCCACGATCACCCCCCGCACCCGGGTGCCGTCGTGCTCGATGCGACGGACGAGAGTGAGATCGCGCAGCTCGAAGCGGGCAGCGGTGTCGGTGCCGGGCTCGATGAGGGGTCCGAGCACGGTGTCGGCTCCGGCCCAGCGCATCGTGCCGTCGGGCTGGGGGTCGCCGGCGACCGGCAACGTGCTCACGCCGTACCCCTCGGGCAGTTCGTCGCCGAACTCCCGGTCGAGGAGGGTGCGGATGGCGGCGCCGACGGGCGAGTCCGAGAAGGCCGCGCTCTGCTTGTGCAGCAGGTCTTCGGCGGTGCGGATGAGATCTTCCCACTCATCGTCGGCGATGAAGTCGAGCTTCTCGCTGAAGGCCGGGCGCGGGATGGCGCAGGTCCAGTGCGCCCCCTGCCCGCCGACGTTGGTCGCGGCGGCCGCGGCCGGGAACGCCTCGGCGTGCGCCGAACCCGGCCCGCCGAAGTCGAGCAGGTGGGTGCCTCCTCGCGCGGTGAACATCCCCTCGACGACGGCCCCCGCCGGGATGCCGAGCGACTCGCGGAAGGAGCCTGCCTGCGGCCCCTGCGACCTCTCGCGCGCGCGGGCCTTCTCGTCGGGGTCGGTGAGGTTGCGCACGCTCTCGCCGGGGCGCTCGGTCACCTGGGGCCCCGCCTCGAACAGGATCACGCGCGCGTCGGGCAGCGCCTCGAGCAGCAGGCGGGCGTACGTCGAACCGATGGGCCCGCTGCCGACGACGGCGATGGTGGGGGTGTCGGACATGGTCTCTCCTTCGAGGGCCGATCAGGCGGGTTGACGGGCGGGCACGGATGCCGTGGGCTGGGGCGTTTCGTCCGACAGGCGCCCCGGGGGCAACAGGACGGCGATGACGACACCGCACGCGTAGACGGCGGCGAGGCCGAGGAAGACCGGGGCGAACACGTCGTGATACGTCCGGGCGATCTCGCTCTGCACGGCGGGGTCGGCGGCGCGCGCGAGAGCCGGGGTGAGGGTGGCTGCGTCGAGGCCCGCGGGGAGCGCGCTCGCGACGCCGAAGCCGACGATTCCTCCGACGACGGCGGTGCCCACCGTCGAACCGATCTGGCGTACGAGGTTGGTGGTGGCGGTGACGGCCCCGAGGTCGCTTCGCGCGGCCGCGCTCTGCACCACCGCGAAGATGAGGTTGGTGAACGATCCCGTGCCGATGCCGACGAGGGCCATGACGACCATCGGCACCCACAGCGGCGTTCCGACCGGCAGCACGGCCATCGCGGCCAGACCGACGGCACCCAGGGCCGTACCGATCACCGGGTAGGCGCGGTAGCGTCCCGAGCGGCTCACGAGCCAGCCGGTGAGCAGGCTGCTGACGAGCATGCCGAGGACCGTCGCGATGGGGACGAGCCCCGACACCGTGGCCGTGGTGCGATAGGCCATCTGGATGTACGTCGGCACGTAGGCCACGATCGCGAACAGCCCCGCGCCGACCACGAGCGAGAGCCCGAGGCACACGAGGATCGTGCGCTGGCGCAGGATGCGCGCCGGCAGGATCGGTTCCGCGGCCCGCCTCTCGACCGCCACGAGGACGGGGATGCCGACCACCACCGCGACCACGCAGACGATCGCCGCGGGGCGCAGCGCCTCGTCGCCGACCCAGGTCACCGCGAGCACGAGGGCGAGCAACGTGGCCGTGAAGATCACCGCGCCGGGGATGTCGAAGCGCGGGTGCGCCCCTCCGGGAAGGCGCGGCACGGCGACCAGCGCGAGCGCGAGCGCGACCGATCCGACCGGGAGGTTGATCCAGAACACCCACGACCAGCCCCAGAAGTCGGTGATCAGTCCGCCGACGACGGGTCCGACGACGATCGCGACGGGGAACGCCGCCCCGATGATCGCCATGTAACGCGGGCGCTGCCGCGGGGTGGTGACCCGCGCGATGATCGTCTGCGACATCAGCTGCAGGCCCGCTGATCCGAGCCCCTGCAGCACGCGGGCGGCGACGAGCCAGCCGAGGTCGGGCGCGAATCCGCACACGAGCGAGGCTGCGAGGAACGTGACCAGCGACACCAGGAACACGCGCCGCGGGCCCACGACGTCGCCGAGCTTGCCGAGCACGGGCAGCATCACCGTGGCGGCGAGCGTGTAGCCGACCATGATCCAGCTCATGTGCTCGATCGCGCCGAGATCACCGGCGATCGTGGCGAGGGATGTCGAGACCACGGTGTGATCGAGCGCGCCGAGGAGAGAGACGGACAGGAGGGCGGCGACGAGGATCCGCAGCCGCGCGGGGGAGAGAGTCATACGTGGGGCGCCCGTACGACCGAGCGATCGACGCGACCGTGTGTGCCGCTCCGGCTCCCTCACCGGGCGAACGGACCCGTGGGGCCCCGACGTCGGATCCATCATACCCCACTTATGTCGTTTTTCAACATTACTCGGAGCGGCGGGCTCCCCGTCCCGCGGACCCCGGGCCGACTCGCCGCCCCGAACGCACCGCCGACCGGCGTGTCGCTCCCCGCGTCCGCAGGACGGCGTGCGGAAGCCCGGGCCCCCCACTCCGCAGGACGGCGCCCGGGGCGCTCCGGGGCGCCCGCAGGACGGCGCGCGGGGCGCCCCGGCCCGCCGGCGCGACCTCGTCGGTCACCGCGAGCGCGCCCGCGAACGCTCGCGCGCCCGCGGCACCGCCGGGGCGGCGACACGCTCGCCCACGACGTTGACGACCTCTCCGACACCCTCGACGACCAGGCGCACTTCGTCGCCGGGCTCGAGCGGACGCGGGTCGAGACCGCCACGACGCCCCCACAGCTCGCCCAGGCATCCGCCGTTGCCGACCGTTCCCGAGCCGAGGACGTCGCCGGGCACGACAACGGAATTGCGCGCGGCGTAGGCCACCAGCTCGGGAAACGGCCACCCCATGTTCGACACGAGGTCGTGGCCGATCCGCTCGCCGTTGACGAAGAGCTCGGCCCGCACGGCGAGAAAGCCGTCATCGTCCGTGTACGGAGCGAGCTCGTCGGCCGTGACGATCCAGGGTCCGAGGGTCATCGCGAAATCCTTGCCCTTGGCCGGACCCAGGCGCACCTTCATCTCGCGGGACTGCAGGTCGCGGGCGGACCAGTCGTTCATCACGGTGTAGCCGAAAATGTGGGATGCCGCGGTCTCGGCATCCAGGTTCTCGCCGTCCGAGCCCGCGACCCCGCCGATGACGGCCGCGAGTTCGAGTTCGACGTCGAGACGCGCGGTCTGCGGGATCGGCACGATCTCCCCCGTCGCGCGCACGGTGTGCGGATTGGTGAAGTAGAAGGTCGGCGCCTCGTACCACTCGGGCACGACCTCGCTCTTGCCGTCGACCGACGCGCTCACCCCTTCGACGTGCTCTTCGAAGGCCACGAAGTCGCGAATGGATGCCGGCACCAGCGGAGCAAGCAGGCGCACCTCGGCCAGGGGCCGGGCGGCGTCCGTCACCCGCCGGGCGAACAGCGCCGGAAGGGCCTCGAGACCCTGGGCGAGCACCTCGGCCACCCGCAACCCGTCCGGGAAGGGGATCACGGCATTCGCATCGACGAACCCCTCGCCCACGTCGGCGCCGTCGGCCCACCGCGCGATCCTCACGCGTGCACCCGCGTGCGCAGCAGGTCGGCGGCGTTGGCCCCCAGAATGCCGGCCGTGTCCGTCTCGGAGAGTCCGGCGCCGCGCACGAAGGCGACGGGGTCGTCGAGCCCCATGTCGAACGGGAAGTCGCTGCCCAGCAGGACGCGGTCGGCCCCGGCCACCTCGACGAGCCAGCGCAGCGCGCGCTCGTCGTGCACCACCGTGTCGAACCACAGCTTCGACAGGTACGTCGAGGGCGCGTGGGCGCATCCGCGGGCCTCGGGCCGCACCGCCCAGGCGCGGTCCGACCGGCCGATCGCCGTGGGCAGGTATCCGCCGCCGTGCGCCGCGATCAGACGCAGTCCCGGATGCCGGTCCAGCACGCCCGCGAAGATCAGGTGCGACAGCGCGACGGCGTTCTCGACCGGCTGCCCGACCGTGTTGGACAGGTAGAACCGGTCGAGGCGTTCGTCGAGGGAGCAGCCGAACGGGTGCAGGAACACGACGGCGCGCAGCTCGGCCGCGCGCGCCCAGAACGGCTCGAGGCGCTCGTCGCCGAGCTCGACGTCGCGCGCGGAGGACGAGATCTCCACCCCCGCGAGTCCGCGCCCGAGCACCGCATCGTCCAGCGCGTCGACGACCAGGTGCGGGTGCTGCAGGGGCACGGTACCCAGGCCCACCAGGCGGTCGGGCGCCTGGCCGACGTGCTCGGCGATGAGGCGGTTGGCCTCGCCGGTGGTCCACGTCGCGAGGCCCTCGTTCGCCCACGGGTAGAAGTGGTTGGGCGAGGGGCTGACCCATTGCCGGTCGACACCCTGCTCGTCCATCGCGGCCAGGCGGGCCTGCACCGAGGTCAGGCGGGGGAAGCGCTCCCCGATCATGCGGCCCGAGGCCTGCAGACTCGCCAAGCCGTTCCGCCTCAGTTCGAGCTCGGCCGCGGCCTGCACGTCGTCGGGCACGCGTCGCTCGACCTCGGCGTGCAGGCCCGGCATGAGCAGATGCGCGTGGACGTCGGTGATCCCGCGCCCCTCCGCCGCGCTCATGCGCGGGCCGCCGTCAGCTGCGCGACGCCGAACATCAGGCCCCCCATGTCGGCGTCGCGGACGCCGTCGAGCTGCCACTGCCCCAGCTGCACCGAGGCGTCGACGATCGCCGCGGCGCGGGCCACCCGGCGCTCGTGGAACGCGTCCCAGAGCGACTGGTCGACGGCATCCCGGTCGATGAGGAGCTCGCTCAGAACCGCCGCGTCTTCGAGGCCCTGGGCCGCGCCCTGCGCGATCGTGGGCGGGCAGCTGTGCGCGGCGTCGCCGATCACCACGGCGCGCCCGCGATTCCACGGGGCCTCGACGAGGTGTCGGGTGAACCAGGTGTAATTCGCGTCGGCGCCGGCCTCGATGTCGGCGCGGATGTGGTTCCACGGCCCGTCGTAGGCGCGCGACTGCTCCACCATGATGCGCCGCGCCTCGTCGGGCGAGACGTTCGAGCGGTCCTGGGCCGCTTCGACGAGGAACGCGTACATCGTGTCGTCGCCGGTGGGGGTGTAGCCGGCGATGTACATCGGCCCGCCGTAGTACAGCTCGCTGCGGTCCACCTCGGGCGGCAGTGACACGAACGTCCGCCAGATGCCCATTCCCGTCTGCTCGGGAGAGACGTGGATGCCGATCAGCTCGCGCACCGCGGAGTGCAGGCCGTCCGCTCCGACGAGCAGGTCGAACGTGCCCGCGGGCTCCCCGTCGACGTCCACGGCAACCGCTCCGTCGGTCTGCGAGACGCCGGTCACCCGCGTGCCGAAGTGCGCCCGGGCGCCGTGGCGCTCAGCGGCGGCGAGGAGGATCCGCGCCAGGTCGGGTCGCGACATCCCCATCGTGGAGGGGTAGTCGGGGCCGCCGGTCTTGAGGTCGGGCAGCGCGGCGACGACCGGAGCGCCGGGCCCCGGCGCGCGCAGGTTCAGGCCCTCGAAGGCCTTGCCGGCGGCGGCCACCTCGTCCCAGACGCCGAGCTCGTCGAAGACGCGCAGGGCGTTGCCCTGCAGCGTGATGCCCGAGCCGCGCGTGGACAGCGCGGGCTGGGCATCGTAGAGGTCGACCTCGACACCGGCCTTCGCGAGGAAGATGGCGGTGGCCAGGCCCGCGACGCCGGCTCCGGCGATCGCGACTTTCTGAACGGCGGTCATGTCAGAACCTCTCTGTTCCGGGACGGGGGTCAAAGCAGGGCGAGCGGGTTCACCGGCGACCCGACGGCCCCGGTGATCGGCAACGGCGGCGCCGCGAGCAGGAACTCCCAGCGTCGCGCATCGGCACAGGCCGCGGCGAGCTCGTCGAGGTTCCACATCTCGCCGATCGTCAGGCCCATGTTGGGGATGACGACCTGGTGCAGCGGCTGGAACGCGGGCACGTCGAACTCGTTCGGCCGCACCTCGAAGCCCCACGTGTCGGTCGCTATCGCCGCGATCTCGGTGCGATGCAACCAGCCGGCGGTGGTGAGTGAGAGACCGGGGGCGGGACCGCCCGCGTAGTCTCCCCATCCGTCGCGGCGGGCCCGCGTGTAGTGGCCGGTGCGCACGAGCACGATGTCGCCGCGGCGCACCTCGACACCCTCGGCTTCGGCGCACCCCTCGAGGTCGACGACGGTGATCGCGTGGCCGTCGGCGAGCTCCCCGGTCTCGGGCGAGAGGTGGCGGCCCACATCGAGCAGGACGCCGCGCGAGACGATGACGGATGCCGCGTGCTCGATGCCGGTGACCAGGTCGCCGTCGCTGGTGACGACGTCGCCCGCACGGCGACCGTTCCAGGCGAATCCGTGGTCGAAGATGTGGCCGAGGCCGTCCCACTGCGTCGAGCACTGCAGGGGCATCGCGATGACGTCATCGGCCCCGCCGATGCCGTGGGGGAAGCCCTGGCTGCCGCGCTCGGCATCCGTTCCCGTGTCGGTCATCGTGTGCACGGGATTGGTACGCCGTCGCCAGCCCCTCTGGGGGCCGTCGGTGTCGAACGGCTGCGACAGCGAGATCGAGCGCCCCTCCCGTACGAGACCCGCGGCCGCGCGACGGATGTCGTCGTCGATGAAATTGAGCGTGCCGAGCACGTCGTCCTCGCCCCACCGCCCCCAATTGCGGTGGGCCGTGGCGCGCGCGGCGATCTCGGCCTCGGGATTCTGCCGGTCGAGGTCGGCGGGGTTCTCCGACGGGAGGGTCCCCGGGGCCGCATCGGGCGCCGGGGTCGCGTCGGGTCCCTGAGTCTGTCGGAGGGTCACGATGCCCCCTCGCCCACGCACCGCACGACCTGCGTGCCGAGCGCGCCGACGGTGCCGGTCATGACGTCGCCGTCGCGCAGGAACCTCTTCCAGTGCTGCCCGTTGCCGGCGGGGCTGCCCGTCAGCAGCAGATCGCCGGGGAGCAGAGGGTGCGTCTGCGACGCCGCCGAGACGAGCGCCGGAACGTCGAACAGCAGGTCGGAGGTGTTGGCATCCTGCATCACCTGTCCGTTCAGCTCCAGACGCACCGCGGTGTCGGCCGGGTCGACGAAGCGCGCGGGGACCAGCAGCGGCCCGGTCGGCAGGAACCCGGGCGCGTTCTTGGCCCGGTACCAGTCGGTGCCGATCTCTTTCATGTCCTTGCGGAAGACGAGGTCGCGCGTGGTGACGTCATTGACGATCGTGTACCCGGCGACGTGGTCGAGGGCGTCCGCTCGTGAGACGCGGAACGCCTCGCGACCGATCACGACGGCCAGCTCGAGCTCCCAGTCGTGCACCTCGCTGTACCCCGGCAGCACGAGCGGCACGTCGTCGCCGACGACGCACGCGCTCAGGCCCATGAAGAAGTACGGCTCGCCGCTGCGGGCGCGCTCGTCCATCATGTCGGCGGCGAACGCCCGCGCCTGCTCGGGCGTGCGATCGGTGTTCTGCGTCAGGCCCGCCGCCACCAGCTCGATGACGTGCTCACGGTAGTTGGCGCCCGTCTGCAGCACCTGCCGCGGTTCGACCGGCGCGGTGAGGGTCACATCGGCGAGCGGATGCCACTCCCCCGGGGCATCGACCAGGGCGGCGATGCGATCCCAGGCGGAGGTGGCGAGGAAGGCGTTCAGACCGCCCCCGAGCTCGTCGGCGGTCAGCGCACGGATGCGCTCGCCGACCACGAGGCCGACGCGAACGGCATCCCCGTCGCGGAAACGGGCAAGAGCGTAGGGGGCGGTCATCGCGTCAGCCCCGGCCCTGGACGGCGTAGGGGTTCAGCAGGGCGTCCTTGATCTCGTCGGGCACGCCCTCTTCGGTGGCGCTGGGGCCGTCGGCGGCCGGGAACGACTCCGTCATCGACATCGGCATGCGGCCGTTGCGGTAGAAGTTGTTCGACCCCTGCGAGGGCTTCCAGGTGTTGGCCTCCCAGTCGGGCACGTAATTGCGGTATCCGCCGGTGTTGAGCTCGATGCGCAGGGTCGAGGGCTCGCGGTAGTAGAGGAAGGTCTGCTCGCCGATGCCGTGGATGTTGGGGCCGTACTCGATCGGGATGCCGTTCTCCATGAGGGTGTCGGCGGCGATGAGCAGCTCTTCGCGGGTGTCGACCCAGAAGGCGTAATGGTTGATGCGGCCGGCGCGGCTCGAGCCGTCGAGCACGACACCGAGGTCGTGCGACTTCTCGTTCGTCGTGAGCACGGAGAACACCGAGATGGGCGCCTCATCCAGCACGGTGCGGGCCATGAAGCGGAAGCCGAGCGTGTCGACGTACCACTGCACGAACGCGTCGACGTCCTGGGTGGCGACGGTGACGTGGTCGAGCTGACGCGGTGCACCGGCGACGGGGCTGCGCTTCTCGGGGCGGTCGGGGTAGATCGACGCGGTGTGGGGCTCGGCGCGGTGACGCTCGACGTCCCAGTGCAGGGTCATGTGGTGCCCGAACGGACCCGTGAAGCGGAACGCACGGCCGATGCCGCGACCCTCGAACCATTCGCCCTCGATACCCGCGGCCTGCACGCGCTTCGCGGCCTCTTCGAGCGCCTCCGCCGACGAGGTGCGCCACGCCATGGTCTCGAGCGACGGCTCGTCCCCCTTCGCGACGACCACGGAGTAGGCGTAGTAGTCGCCCCAGCAGCGCAGGTAGACGCGGTCGTCTTCGCGGGCGACCTCGGTCAGGCCCACCTGGTTGACGTAGAAGTCCACCGAGGCCTCGACATCAGGAGTCGTGATCGCGACGAACGACAGATGAGAGAGCAGCTTGATCATCTTCGATCCTTTCGGTGAATCGGGTCGTTCCGACTCTTTTTCCACTATCCGACGGAAGTCGGTATCAGGGAATCCGATTCTGTGGATGCCGGGTATCGGCGTGAGTTATCTCGACAGCCGCGTGCACGTCGCCCGGCGGCGAGCGCGCGGCGGGCGGCGCACGCAGGGCGGTGCATGTCCCGGAAGCAGCGCTCGGCCGGGCGTCCAACCCGCCAGAAGGCGGACGCGGCCCACCGGAGGGCGGAGGCGCGCCTCAAAGTGGATGCCGGATGACCTCATCGTCGGCGGCCAACTCGGCCAGGTCGCTCGGCACGGTTCCCGACTCGAGGGCCTGCAGAATCCGGCGGAGGCCGAGGCGCTCGGGCGACTCCCGACGGAGGGGCGTCGCGCGCCGGCCGGCCTCGTCGTCGAACACGACGTCGACCAGGGGCGTCGCGGAGTCCACTCGAACCTCCACGCGGCGCGCGCCCAGGGCCGTGGCCACGAGAGCACCGCCCACCCCGCCGCCGATCGCCCGGGTGACGCTCACGCCGACCCCGTCGGGCCCGCGCAGGGCGATCATCGATGCCGAGGGAGTGTCGGCCCGGTCGATCACCGACAGCGCACCACCCGCCAGAACCCGCGCCCACCCCGTCGCGTCGCGCAGCAGCGTCATCGCATCCGTTCGTCCTCCCCACGCGTCGACGACGACGTGACGGGGGTCGATGGGCTCTCGCGCCGCATCGGCGACGATGTCGGCGCGCAGCCGGCGACGCACCACCACGACCGGCACGTCGATCGCCCGGAGCATCTCGTGCACCGGGGCCGGGGCCGGGTCCGGCTCGTCGACGACGACGCCGGCGGCCCCGTCGAGCCACTCCCACCAGGCGCCACGGCCGTCGATGGCGAGAACCGAGCCGTCACCCCCGAGCCGCAGAAGCGGGGCGAGTTCGGCCGCCGCCGCGCGGTACGCGGGGAGGGCGGTCCGCACACCTCGACTCATGCCGCCCCCGCCCGCACGGCATCGGCAGCGGCGTCGGCGATCGCCACGACGAAGGCCGCGTCGGCGCGCAGCTCGTCGTACTCCATCGCCGCCTCTCCGCGCAGGAGCGCGGCGAGCGCGAGCCACTCCGCCTCGTAGCCGTCGCGCCGATCAATCGGATAGATGGTCTGCACACCCTGCGCATCACGCACCGTCGTCCGCGCCCCTCCGATGTGCACGAACGGCGGGGGGAAGTCGACCTGCACCCGCGCCCCCGCGGTGGCGACGTCGACGCGCCACAGCGAGTCCGCCCCCTCGGGCAGCATCACGGTCGTGAATCGCACCAGGGCCCCGTTCGCGCGCAGCGCGAGGTCGAACCCGATGGGCGCCACCGGCCGCGCCCACACCAGCTCGGGTGTGGCCGGCACGAGATCGCGGACCAGCGGCAGGTCGTGCACGCCGAGCCCCGCGACGAGCGTGCGCACGACGGCGGCGCTCTGATCGGGGTCATCGAGGTCGAGGGGCGGGCGCGTCCCGGGGCGCCCCTCGGGCAGAGGCTCCCCCATCGTGAGCGCGTGGTACCGGTCGTTGGGCGACAGGCACAGCGTCACGGTCACCGCCGAGATCCGGCCGTCGAGCGCGGTGAGGTGGTGGGTCGCCCGGACCCAGGCGGGATCGAAGAGGTGGTTCGTACCCACGACGAGCAGGGCACCGACCGCCGCGCACTCGGCGACGAGCATCTCGGCCTCGTCGGCGGTCTGGGCGAGCGGCTTCTCGCAGAAGATCGCCCGGCGACCGGCGGCCAGACTGGCGCGCACGTGCTCCGCGTGCCACGACGGCGGGCTGCACACGGCGACGACGTCGACATCGGGGTCGGCGAGGAGCGCGTCGATCCCCGTGGAGGCACGGGCGTCGAAGCGGTCCGCGACGGCGGCGGCCCGCCCGCTGCCGGCGTCGCTGACGTGCACGAGACGAAAGTCGCCGCCGGTGCGCGCGAGGGTGGGCGCGTGCAGCGCCGCCACGCCCGGGCCCGACCCGATGATGCCCACGCCCCACGTCATGCGGCCCCCTCGCCCACTTCAGCCCGAATAGTGCCGAAGTTCTCCGTTCTCGAACTATAGATGACCGGATACGACCGGTCGAGCGCCTCCCCTGTGTGAAGATCAACGCATGGCGAACGTGTCCACCCTGCGCTTCGGCGCCCAGACCGACGAGGTCACCAGCCTGTTGCGCATCGTCAACATGGTCCGCCTCGGCGACGCCGTCACCCGTCCCGAGATCGGCCGCATCACCGGCCTCGGCCGCGGAGTCGTCGCCCAGCGCGTCGATCGCGCCGTCAAGATGGGCTTCCTCGAGGACGCCGAGTACGCCCCCTCCTCCGGCGGGCGCGCCCCGCGCACCCTGCGCTTCCGAGCCGAGCGGGGGCGCATCGTCGTGTGCGCCCTCGGTGGCCAGCACATCCACGTCGGCATCACCGATCTCGACGGCGAGATCCTCGACGAGGCGCACCGGGAGTGGGACATCGCCCGCGGCCCCGAAGAGACTCTCCGCACGGCGACGTCGATGGTCGACGACCTGCTCACGCGCGGGGACGGCACGCCGGTGTGGGGCATGGTCGTCGGCCTGCCCGGGCCCGTCGACTTCGAGACCGGCCGCCCCGTCGCCCCGCCGATCATGCCCGGCTGGAACGACCACGACGTACGCACGGTCTTCGAGCAGCGCTACGACGCCCCCGTCTGGGTCGACAACGACGTCAACATCCTCGCCGCCGCCGAACGCGCGCGTCGCCGCGACGAGGCGGTCGACCTCATCTACTGCAAGGTGGGCACCGGCATCGGTGCGGGCCTGGTCTCGCACGGACGCCTGCACCGCGGCGCGAACGGCGCGGCGGGCGACATGGGTCACGTCCGCGTCCCCGGCGCCGAGCAGGTGTGCAGGTGCGGCAAGGTCGGGTGCCTCGAAGCCGTCGCCGGCGGATGGGCCCTCGTGCGCGACGCGCGCGCGGCGATCGATGCGGGCGCCACGGGACCGCTCGCCGAGGCCGTGGCATCGGGCGACACCCTGACCCTCGAGAAGATCACCCTGGCGGCGGGCCGCGGTGACGCACTGGCCATCTCGCTCGTGCAGGCCTCGGCCCGACAGGTCGGCGAGGCGGTGGCCGCCCTGGTGAACATGTTCAACCCCGGGGTGATCGTGGTGGGCGGGGCCGTCGCGTCGACGGGTGAACTGTTCCTCGCGGAGGTGCGGCAGCGCGTCTACGAGCTGTCACTTCCCCTCGCGACGCGGGACCTGGCGATCAGGACGAGCGAGAACGACTCGCGGGAGCCGTTGCGCGGCGGAGTGGACCTCGCGAAAGAACAGCTGTTCGAGATGAGCCTGCCGCGGTGGTTCGCGGAGGGACGCCCTACGGTGGCAGCCGTGCACGGCACCCAGGGATGACTTCTTCCGTTTTTCTCCTTTAGTCGTTAGGTTATGGGCGAAAGCACGTCATCCGGCGTGCGCGACACGAGGACGTGCCCGCGATGCCCCTTTCCGCCCTCCGCGACGATGCCCTCCGAGTGCGCGGGGACCGCACCGAGGTGCGGGTGTCGCTGCCCTGGATCCGTTCACTGCCCCTCGCGAGCCTGCTCGAGCCCGTCGTGCACATCGACGGCCGTCGGCATGAGCCCGCGATCGTGCGCGGCGATCGCCGCGTGGCCGTCGCGGCGCTGAGCGACGAAGACGGCTGGTGGTACCTGCAGGATCGCGTGGTGCTGCAGATCCCGGATGCCGTGGCCCCCGGCATCCACGAGGTGTCGGTGTCGTTCCGTCTCGAGATCCCGTATCTGGCGGGCGGGCCCGATGCCCCGCTGCGCCTGCCGTTCGCCTTCACGCGTGAGCTGCACGCGGATGCCGTCGTCGCAAGCGTCTCGCTCGATGTCGGGAGCGCCGCATGACCCGCCCCCGCGACCGGACCCTGTCGGCCAGCGCCTTCAACCTCACCCCGGAGGTGATCCGCGCCGAGCGGACCGCGCCCGACCTGGCCCTCACGCTGGTCGAGCGCGGCATCGCGCCCGCCATCGAGATCGAGCTGGGGCAGATGTGGCGCGGGTTTCCCGCCCCTGCGGCATCCGAGACCCAGGAATTCCGCGACCGGCTCGCCGCCGCCGGCGGGCGCGTGAGCATCGTCGGCGTCAGCATCGACGAGTTCGACCGCGGACGACGGCGGACGGATGCCGAGCGCCGTGCGTTCCTCGACCCGCAGCTGCGCGCAGCCGCCGCCGTCGGCGCCGCGGGGGTGCGGCTGCCCCTCGGTCAGGCCGGGGCGCTCCTGGGCGACCTCGTCCCGCTGCTCGAGGACCTCGACCTCGTGCTCTACGAAGAAGCGCAGGGTCACGAGACCCCGGCGACCCGCCCGGACGACTACGACCGCATCGCCGCTCTCGACACCCCGCACGTGCGGCTGCTGCTCGACATCAGCATGCTCATGCCGGCCCTGCCGGTGACCTTCGTCGAGCGCCTCGAACGCGGTGGCATCCCCGCCGATCTCGTCCGGCGCCTGCGCGACGAGTGGCGCGACCCGGCGACCCAGGGCGCGGTGGTCGATCTGCTGCACGACGGACGCGTCCCCGGCCCCGTGCACACCCTGTACATGAACCTGCTCGTGCGCTTCGGGCGCGCTCAGGTCGCCGACCTGGCATCCGTCCTTCCCCTCCTCGGTGCCGTGCACCTGAAGTTCTGGGACCTCGACGACGCCGACGGACGTGTGTCGGAGCCGATCCGCGCCGTCGGCGAGGCGCTCGGGCGCCAGGGATTCACCGGCACGCTCTGCAGCGAGTGGGGCGGCCACGAGTGGCTCGACGACGACCCGTGGGAGATGACCTCGCGTCATCTGGCGCTGGCCGGCGCGCTCCTCGCCTCGGGCGGCTGACTCGTCACGAGAACAGGCTCCGCCACGAGAACAGGGAGATCTGCGGCCAGACGGCCTGTCCCGGTGGCATCCCCCTGTCTTCGTGACACGGATGGCCGCACGGCACGTGCTGCACCGCGACCGAACCTCACCCCTCGCCGTTGTAGTACGGCCAGGGGTTGATGCGGCGGTCACCGCGGCGATCCGGGCCCGTCAGCGTGACCTCGCCCGTCGCCGCCCACTCGACGCCCCTCGGGAACATGCGGATGAACTCGATCCGGCGGAACGTGTCGATATCGTGCCCGATCGTGATCGTGAACGACCGGCCCGCGCCGTACTCGTTGATCCACGCGAGCGGCTGCTCGGTGTTGATGCCGTTGAGCGCCGCGATCCCGCCCTCGGGGATGTCCACCGGGTAGTGCGACATCGGCCACACCGGGGCCTTCTCGTACGCCTCGAGGTCGTCGAAGGTCGTCAACAGCACCTGCGCGCCCTCGTACATGTCGACGCCGACGAGGATGTCGTCACCGGTGACGGTCCAGGCGGCGTTGATGCCCTCGGTGATCGGATGCCGCGGCTCGGCCGTGTGCAGCTGCGCTTCGCCCCACGGACGGGGGCGCAGGCCCGTCTCCCACGCGCTGAGCTTTGCTCCGCGCATGACGTTGTACTCCTCGGGGTAGCCCCAGCGGTCCTCTTGCGCGGCGGAGCCGTGGAACCAGACGATGCCCTTGCCCTCGTCGTGCACGAAGCGCAGGATCGCGGCATCCGTCTCGGCCCCGAACCCCGTCGCCATGTCGTGGTAGCCGTCGCGCCCTTCGAAGATGACGATGAGTACGTCGTACTTGTCGATCACGCTCGCCGGCAGCCCCCGCGGGTCCTCCACGACACGGACGGAGAAGCGCCCGGTGTCCTCCAGCAGCGTCGTGATCCACTGGTTGTGCAGGCGGAAGCTGCGGTGGGCGTTGTCGTGCTCGATGGTCATGTGACCCGAGAGGATGAGAACGTTCAGAACGTCGGTCAACGGTCAGCCTTTCTGAGAGAACGCGGCGTCGAAGAGCTGGTGGGGTGGGGTGATCTCGCCGAGCTTGCGCACGAAGGCGAGGGCCTCGGGCCCGCCGACGAGGCGGTCCATGCCGGCGTCCTCCCACTCGACGCTGGTGGGGCCGTCGTAGCCGATCGCGTTGAGGGCGCGGAACAGCGGCTCCCACGGCACATCGCCGTGACCGGTCGAGACGAACGTCCACCCGCGCCGGGGGTTGTCCCACGACAGGTGCGAGCCGAGCACGCCGTTGCGTCCGTCGAGGTTGGTCGTGGACTCTTTGCAGTGCACGTGGAAGATGTGGTCGGCGAAGTCGAGCACGAACGCGACCGCGTCCAGCTGCTGCCAGACGAAGTGCGAGGGGTCGAAGTTGAATCCGAAGCTCTCGCGGTGCCCGATGGCCTCGAGTGTCTTCTTCGCCGTCCAGTAGTCGTACGCGATCTCGGACGGGTGCACCTCGAGGGCGAAGCGCACGCCGACCTCTTCGAACACGTCGAGGATCGGATGCCACCGCTCGGCGAAGTCCGCGTACCCGCGCTCGATCATGGTGTCGGAGGCCGGCGGGAACATCGCGACGTACTTCCAGATGCTCGACCCGGTGAAACCGGTGACGGTCTTCACGCCGAGCCTCGCGGCGAAGCGCGCCGTGTCCTTGAGGTCTTCGGCCGCGCGCCGGCGCACGCCCTCGGCATCCCCGTCCCCCCAGACACGCGGGGGCACGATGTCGTGGTGGCGTTCATCGATCGGGTCGTCGCACACGGCCTGGCCGACGAGATGATTGGAGATCGTCCACACCTTCAGGCCGTGGCGCTCGAGGATGTCGCGGCGCGACTGCACGTAGGCGGCGTCGTTCCACCGCGAGACGTCGATGTGGTCGCCCCAGCAGGCGATCTCGAGGCCGTCATAGCCCCACTCCCCGGCGAGGCGCGCGACCTCCTCGAACGGCAGATCGGCCCACTGGCCGGTGAACAGAGTGATCGGGCGGGCCATGACGGCGATCCTTTCGGAGGTGCGAGCCGGCGCGAAGGCGCGCCGCGGAGGTCAGCGGACGGGGACGGAGGCCTCGACGCGAGTCCAGCTCGCGTCGGCGGAGGAACTGCGCTCGACGGCGTCGAGCACGCGCTGGACGCTCAGCCCCTCGTCGAACGAGGGGTGCGGGTCGGTGCCGGCGTCGATCGCGCCGACCAGGTCGACCACCTGGTGGCTGAAGCCGTGCTCGTAGCCGAGCATGTGCCCCGCGGGCCACCACGCCGACACGTACGGATGCTGCGGCTCGGTCACCAGGATCTGCGTGAAGCCCTGCCGCCCCTCGGGCGCGGTGCGGTCGTAGAAGCGCAGGCTGTTCAGGTCTTCGAGGTCGAAGGCGAGAGCCCCGCGGTCGCCCGACACCTCGATGGTGAGGGCGTTCTTGCGGCCCGTCGCGAAACGCGTCGCCTCGAACGACGCCAGCGCCCCGTTCGACAGGCGCCCGGTGAACAGCGCCGCGTCGTCGACCGTGACCTCCCCCACACCCTCGCCGGCGGCGCCGGAGAGCCCCGAGCCGGCAACCTGCAACGGACGCTGCTTCACGATCGTCTCGAGCGTCCCGGTGACGCTCTCGACGGCGAGACCCGTGACGAACTGGGTCATGTCGATGATGTGCGCGCCGATGTCGCCGAGGGCCCCCGACCCCGCATGCTCCTTCTGCAGGCGCCAGGCGAGCGGCATCCGCGGGTCGACGAGCCAGTCCTGCCGGTACGCCGCGCGCACCTGCTGCACCGTGCCGACCGCCCCCTCGGCGATCATCTCGCGCAGCAGCGTGACGGCGGGAACCCGACGGTACGTGAAGCCCACCATCGACCGGATGCCACGAGCCCGGGCTCGCGCGGCCGTCTCGGCCATGGCCTCGGCCTCGGCCACCGTGTTGGCCAGCGGCTTCTCGCAGAGTACGTGCTTTCCCGCCTCCAGCGCCGCGATAGCGATCTCGGCGTGCGAGTCACCCGGGGTGACGATGTCGACGATGTCGATGTCGTCGCGGGCGATCACCTCGCGCCAGTCGGTGGCCGACTCGGCCCATCCCCATCTCTCGGCGGCGGAGGCCACGGCATCCGCGTTCCGGCCCACCACCACGGTCATCTCGACCGCGCGCGGCAGGTCGAACATGCGCGGCGCCTGACGCCAGCCCACCGAGTGCGCGGCCCCCATGAAGCCGTACCCGATCATCGCGACGCGCACCGGCGCCGTCACGACAGCACCAGCTCGCGCTCGACCGGAACCCGGTTGGTGACGTAGCGCCCGGGGCCGCCGTCGACCCCCGGCATGATCTGCATGTAGAGCAGACGCATCGTCAGCACGACCTCGACGGTGATCTTCTCGCCCGCCGCGGGCGGGGTGTCGAGATGGATGAGCACGTCGGGGCGGTCGGCGACGAACCAGAGCGTGTCGGACTGCGCGGGCAGCTCGTCGACGCGGTACTCGCGCCCCTCGAGGGCGAAGCGCAGGTCGTCCTTCGGCACCGCCGCGCCGTCGACGGTGACCGCGACATCGTCGACGGCCGACAGCCACAGGCTGCGGTACCAGGGCAACTGCACCGAGACCGCGAGACCGTCGTCGGTGCGGCGGACGTCCTTTTCGGCGAAGAGCGAGTTGTGGGTGGCCATGGTGTCCCTCAGGCGTAGTTGTCGGAGAAGGTCTGGTGCGCGACCGGCGGCGCGGGCTCGAGCTTCTGCGTGGTCTCGGGACTGTACGGGTGGTTGGTGGAGGGTACCGGCTCGTCCGCCTCGGGCATGAAGACGGGCTTGCCGTCGTCGCCGAAGTACATGAGGTCGAGATCGAACGCGCCCTGGTTCTTCAGACCGAAGGCGACCCAGTTCTCCTCGAACGGGGCACGGGCGAGCTCGTAGCAGCGGAACTTCCAGAACTTCCACTCGCCGTCCTGCTTGAGGAAGTCGATCGCGTACTTGCACCACACCCAGTGGGCCCAGACCTTCTTGCCGAGGACCTCTTCCGGCGAGTACATGTCGGGGAAGGCCTCGGCGACCTGGGGGTCGGTGAGGCCCGACTCGGTGCCCGCCATCATCCACACGCCCGTGGCGGTCTTGCCGTCACCGGCGACCTCGATCACCGGGGTGTTGGTGGCGTGCAGGATGAGCTTGCCCTCGGGGTGGGGACGCCCGCGGTGGTAATCGGTGACGCTCTGCCAGGTCGTGTACTGACCGGCGTTGGTGTAGCGCGCGCGGATCCCCTCGGTGCCCTCCTTCACCCACAGCGGGATGATCTGCTCGTCCTCGAAGGCGTTGTGCAGGTACATGTAGCGATTGAAGAGGTTCTCGACCCGGCCGCGGTCCTCGGCGCGCTGCGCGAGGGCGTGAGCGGCCTCGACCTGCTCGCGCAGGCGCGTGACTTCGGCGACGAGATCTTCGACGGATGCCGTGACGGCGGTGTTCGACATTCTCACTCCTTCGTGATGGTTCGGTTCACGCGGGCTGGCGCGCCGCGACGGTGTCTTCGATGGCCCGGCGCATGAGCGCGTGCTGCTTCTTCACGAGGTCGATGGGGTCGCTCTCGCCGAGGTCGCTGAAGGCATGGCCCTCCCACTCGCTGGAGAGGGAGCCCCGATACCCGCCGATCACGAACTGCTCGACGATCCGCGGGATGTCCATGGCCGGCTCTTCGCCGTCGGCGCCGATGTCGTAGAACTTCGCGTGCACGTGGAAGATCTGCGGCATGATGTCGAGCCACTCCTCCGGCGGCACCAGACCGTGCATGTTGAACGCCAGACGCGTGAACGGCCCGAACCGCCTGGGGTCGACGCCCTCGCGCGTGAGGTAGTCCTCGAACTTCTGGTTGCGCACGTGCATGGCGGTCGGCTCGTGCCAGATCTCGTCCATGACGTCGAAGTGCTTCTCGTCCATGCCCATCTGCCCGAGGGTGCGCAGCAGCGTCGGCGACAGGGAGTGCATGGTCGATGAGAAATCGGCGGTGAAGCCCAGCCGGTCGCTGCCCAGCTCGTCGTAGACCTCGCGGATCTCGAGCACCTTCGGGTCGTTCGGGCCCGAGGGGGCGTGGATCTCGTAGCCGAGTCGCTGGTCGTACTTCTCGGCGAGGGGCAGGAGGCTCCGCAGCAGTTCTTTGCCCGCGGAGCGGATGACGACCGTCCGGAAGCCGAGGGTGTGCGCGGACTTCAGCTGTCGCGCGAAGAACTCGTGCTCCTCGTCGGCGGTCATGTCGCGGTCTGTGCGGCGCCCCATGTCGAGGTTGGTCCCGACGGCGCTGGCCTCGAGCCCGTACTTCTCGAGCGAGTCGAACCACAGGGCGACGAAGTCGGCGTCGACATCGGGATACGAGCGCAGCAGCTGCGCGAAGTTGAACTCGACGCCGGGGCCGATGCCCTGGTCGTGCACCTCGCGGATCAGCGTCTCGGGGGTGTACAGCCCGGCGGCGAACTCGCTCGTCATCGAGTACAGGGTGGTGCCGAGCGTGATGCCGGTTCCGGCGATGCCGTCAGTCATTGCCCTCGTCCCTTCAGGCCCGCACCGCGTGCGCGAGGTGGGCGTCCAGGGCGCGGCGGGCCTCGGCGGCATCCGTGATCATGCGGGAACCGGCCGACTCGGCCGCCGTTCGCTGCAGGGCCTGCTCGCCGCGGATGATCTCGAACGGGCTCTGCCAGTGGTTCCAGTGCCATCCCTCGTACTCGCTCGAGACGGCCCCGCCGTAGCCGTTCTCGACCAGCAGGGTGATGAGGTCGGCGACGGGCACCGAGGGCTCGTTCCCGTTGTCGTCGATGCCGAAGAACTTGCCGTGCACGTGCGTCACCCACGGCATGATCTCGAGCCAGTCGTCCACGCGCGCGGGGCCGAAGAGCCCGGTGCCGTTGATGCCGAAGTCGATGCCGAGATCGGGACGGCCGTACTGATGACCGAGGCCGATGAAGCGTCCGAAGCGCTGCCCGTGATCGGCCTGGTCGGCGGGCGGTCCCTGCTCGTGGTACTCGTCCCACAGCGCGACGACGGCGGACAGCAGCTCCTCCGACGCGCCGCGCCGGCGATAGGCCTCGATGAGCGAGGGGGCGAAGCCGGTCACGGTCGCGCCCCAGTCCATCGTGAAGCCGAGGAACGGCGATCCGACCTTCTCATAGCGGTCGCGCAGGGCCAGGATGCGCGGGTGCGAGGCGTACTGGTCGGCGTGCACCTCGAGGGCGAGGGTGACGCCGTACTCCTCGGCGATGGGGGCGAGCGCCTCCATCGAGTCGGGCGTGAGCGAGATCTGCACGCGCGCGATCGGGAAGCCGAGCTTCGCCGCCGCGGCGATCTGCCTGCGCATGTAGGCGACGAGCTCGTCCTGGTCCATGAGCCGGTCGGGGCGCAGGCCGATGTCGGCGTTGACCGCGAGCGAGGTCCGCACGAGCCCGACCTCGTCGATGAGGTCCGAGAAGCGGCCGGCGAAGTGGTCGTCGATCTCGGGGAAGCCGCGGAAGCTCGAGAACCCGATGATCTCGAGCCCCGGGCCGAAGCCCTCGGCCGCGGTCTTGCGAATGAGCTGGTCGAGATCGTACTCACGACCGTGGAAGGCGCGGGTGAAGCTGTACAGGGTGACGCCCTGGATGGGCGTTCCCTTCGCCGGGGAGTCGGTCATGCGCGGGCCTCCTCGACCTGGCGGGCGGTCATGGTCTTGGTGTCGTGCTCCTCGATGTGCAGCACCTTGTCGTCGTCGATGATGATGTAGGGGATGTAGAGCTCCAGGTCCACGCGCACCTCGTGCTCTCCGGCATCCGTTCCGATGTCTCCCGACAGCACAGCCGAGTCGGTGGGGAACCACCACTGCTCGGTGTTCGTCTTCATCTCGGCGAAGGTGAACTCCTCGCCGTTCATCCGCCAGCGCAGCGAGGCGGTCGGCGCCTCGATACCGTCGACGGTGAGCTTGGCTCCCGAGATGCAGGACGCCGGCAGCGCGCGGTACCAGGGCAGGCGCACCTCCACCGCGACCCGCCCGTCGTGGGCGCGAAGCGTGCCCTGCTCGATGATGCGATCCGGGATCACGGTGACCTCCTCGTCGGTGCGACCGCGGTCGCAGACCTCTTTGTCTTGATTCCTACACTCTAATGTCTGATTCCTGCATAAGCAAGGAATCAAATGGATGCCGAGACCTCGGCGGCCCGCTCGCGCGAGAGCACCGACGCGATCTTGCGCGCCCCGCGCACCGCCAGAGCGACCGAGGTCACCGTGGGGTTGCAGGCCGTCGCGGTCGGGATGACGCCGTTGCCGGCGACGAACAGATCCGGAACGCCCCACACCTCGCTGTCGACGTCGCACACGCTCGTGCCGTCATCGGCGACGCCCATCCGCGTCGACCCCTGATAGTGCAACGACGAACCGAGCGGAAGCGTGAACGGTCGATCGCCGACCGGGTCTCCGACGGCCTCGGCAAGACGCACGATCTCATGGCGGGCACGCTCGACGACCGCGTGGTCGCGTTCGGTGAGGCGGTAGTGGATGCGAGGGGCCGGCATCCCGTAGCCATCGACGTGCTCGTCGTCGAAGACGACGCGGTCGTCCGCCCGCAGGTCCTTCGCGCAGAACAGCCCGAGACCCACGATCGAGCCCGGCACGACCGGGTCGTCCTCGGCCAGGGCGATGGGCGAGGCGTCGAGCTGCATGATCTGGCCGTGGAAAGGCACGTCGTCGGTGAACGGCACCCAGCTGACGCCGCTGTACTCCGCCAGTCCCGTCGTCGGGGCATCCTCGGCGAGCGGCGGCATGTCGCGCAACCGCGAGGCGAAGACGACCTGGGCCTGGTCGTTCAGATAGCGCCCGAGCGCCTCGGGACGCACCCCCGACGCCCACAGCAGCTGCGGCGTGCGCAGCGCATCCGCCGCGACCACGACGAAACGGGCCGCGACCCGATGCTCCCCACCGGAACGCAGATCACGGACCACGACACCGGCCGCGCGACCGCCCTCGACGACGACGCGCGTCACGAGGGATTCGTCGAACAATGAGAAGCCGGGGTTCTCGCGCGTGGCCTCGCCGAGCACGACGTCCGATCCCGACCACACCAGACGGCCGTCGCCGCGGCGGTGCACGGCGAGCGGCATCCGCTGCACCTTCGTCCGGTCGACGCGACCCGCGTCGACCGCGGCCGCGAGGCGCTCGCGCACGATCCGCCCGAACGGCGCCGAGTCGAACGCGTTCCGGGTCACGCCCAGAAGGCGATCGCCCTCGTCGAGGAGCTCGTCGAGGTCGTCGACGAAGGCGATGCGTTCGCTGCCGCCCGGCCGGGGACACGCGCCCGTCCAGTGAGCCGCCATGCCGCCGACGTTGCTCGACATCGCGGCGACGGGCATGCCGTCCTCGCCGTCGAACGCGTAGCCGTCATCGAGCAGGAAGGTGCCGGGACGCGCACCGCGCACGCCGGCCTTGGCCGCTCCCGGGTTGACGACCTTCTCGCCGCGCTCCCCCGGACCCTCCGACGCCGCCTGCGCGCGGGCGCGCTCGGAGGTGTCGGCGATGTTCTTGACGTGCGCGCCGGGAGGGTTGGACACCGTCGGTCCCACCTCGAACATCGCGATCGTCGCCCCGCGCACCCTCTCGGAGAGGATGCGCGCGTACGCCGAACCGGTCGGCCCGCTGCCGACGATGGCGACATCGACCTGCACCGGATACTGGCGGGCGTTCATGCCGCCCGCGCGATCTCGACGACGTGGGCGACCGAGGCCTCCGACGCGGTGGTCGGGTAGTACTCCAGGCCGACGGGGCCGTCGTAGCCGCTGTCGCGGAGCAGGCGGAAGCGTTCGGCCCAGTCGAGGGAGCCCGTTCCGGGCTCCCCGCGACCGGGAGCATCGGCGAGCTGGACGTAGTGGATCAGGCCGCCCGCGTTCGCGAGTTCGGCCTCCATGTCCTCGCCCTCGACAGCCGAGTGGTAGATGTCGTAGAGCACGCCGAAGTGCGGCGAGTCGACGCCGCGGGCGACGTAGACCCCCTCGGCGGTGCGGTCGAGGAGCGATCCGGGGTGGTCCACGCGCACGTTGACGGGCTCGAGCACCAGGCCGACGCCGGACCCCTCGATCTGCGCGATCGCCTTGCGGTAGATCTCGACCAGCTTGTCGAGCTGCACCTGGCGCTTCCAGCCCCCGAAACCCGTGCCGCTGCCGACGACGATGCGCGGGCAGCCCAGGTCGCGCGCGATCGCGACGCCCTCGTCGAGCTTGCGGAAGAACTCCGAGTGGTCCCACGGCGGGATCATGAACTGCGTCCGAGGCTCGGCCAGCTGCGCGGTGAGCTGCACGCCGGTCTCCTCGAGCGCGGCCCTGAGCGCCGGCAGGTCCTTGGGGGCCGCCGGGGCGTCGACCCCGGTCGGACCCCACATCTCGACCGCGTCGAAGCCCGCGGCCGCCGCCGCGCGCACGCGGTCGTGGTAGTCGCCGGCCTCGCTGAAGAGGAGCTCGATGTTGGGGGCGAGTCGGTACATGGGGTGTGTCCTTTCGACTGCGGGGCGCGGCGATCGACGGATGCCGCGCTCCGCGGCATCCGTCTGGGCAGGCTCAGCCCTTGAGGCCGCCCGCGAAGCCCTGGATGAAGCGCTTCTGGGCGAAGAGGTAGAAGGCGAGGATCGGGATCATCGAGACGATGACGATCGCGAAGATCTGGTTCCAGGCCGAGACCAGCGAGCCGATGTAGTAGTACATGGCGACCGGCAGGGTCTGATTCGCGGAGCCGCCGAGGAAGATGAGCGAGGTGAAGAAGTCGTTCCACACGATGAGTCCGGCGAGGATCGCCACGGTTCCGGTGGCGGGGGACATCAGCGGGAGGACGACACGGAAGAAGATCTGCGTCCGGCTGGCTCCGTCGATGGTCGCCGCTTCCTCGTACTCGGTGCCCAAGCCCCGGAAGAAGCCGGCGTAGAGGAAGATCGCCAGCGGCAGGAGCATTCCGGTGTAGAGGATGATCATCCCCCACGCCGAACCGGTCAGACCCAACGACCGGGCGCCGATGTAGAGCGGAACCGTGCCCAACTGCGTCGGCAGCACGATGGCGACGAGGAACAGGTAGTAGACCGCGCGACTCCACCGGCGCGTGCTGCGCGCGATGACGTAGCCGGTGAGCGAGCCGAGCAGGACCATGAGCACGATGCTGCCGGCGGTGATGACGACGCTGTTGACCAGACCCATGACGACGTTGGAGTTGCCGGTCGCCGTCAGCACCTGGACGAAGTTGCTGAGATCGGGGGCGGTCGGGGGCGCGAGGGTCGACGACGTGATCACCTCGCGATCGGACTTCAGCGCCGTGGTGACGAGGAAGTAGAACGGCAGCAGGAAGGCCAGGGCCGCGATCCAGAACAGGACCTCTCTCAGACCCGTCAGCTTGGTGTAGCGGAACATGTCAGTTCTCCTCCGAGCGGCCCGCGGTCACACGCTGCTGCACGACGGCGAAGGCCAGGATGATGAGGGTGAGCAGCAGCGCCAACGCGGCGCCGTAACCGAAATTGCCCAGGGCGAAGGACTGCTTGTAGACCTGCGTCGCGAGCGTCTCGGTCGCCGCCGCCGGGCCGCCTCCGGTCAGCGCCATGATCTGGTCGAACACACGCAGACCGTTGACCAGACCCAGGGTCGTCGCGATCGCGACGGCGGGGCGGATGGAGGGCAGGGTCACATGCCAGAACCGCTGCCACAGGTTGGCTCCGTCGATCGCGGCGGCTTCTTCGATCTCGACCGGCACGGCGGCCAGTCCCGCCATGTAGATCACCATCGCGAAACCGATGTTCTGCCAGACGAGCACGACGAGGATGGTCCAGATCGCCCAGGTGGGATCCGCGATCCATGCCCGCGCCACGGAGTCCAGGCCCACGCCGCGCAGCACGAGGTTGAGCGGCCCGTTGAAGTCGAAGATGAACTTCCAGATGTACGAGGTGGCGAGCGGACTCAGCACCACCGGCATGAAGAAGAGCGTGCGGAGGATGTAGCGGCTTTTCAGCCCGCGGTTCAGGCCCAGCGCGACGCCGAGGCCGAGGACGTTGCTCAGGATGACGGATCCGAATGCCAGGAACAGGGTGTTCCACAGGGCGCCGATCTTGGTCGGGTCCTGGAAGATGCGGACGAAGTTGTCCACGCCCACGATCTCGAAGGCGCCGATACCGGTCCAGTTCGTGAAGGAGAAGAAGCCGCCGATGCTGGTGGCGACGTAGTGGATGCCGATGACGAAGAGAACCCCGGGCAGGGCCCACCACCAATGGCCGAACTGCAGCAGTCCCTTGCGACGGGGGCGTGGCGTCGAGCGGTGGCGGCCGCGGCGGGGCAGGACCACGCGTTCGGTCTCGGTGGCGGCGACTTCGCCGGCGCGGAAGGTGGTGCTCATCACGTCCTCGTCATCCTCGATGAGTGCGGCTCCGCCGCCCGGGTCCAGGGGCCCGGGCGGCGGAATCTCTCAGTTGCCCCAGGCCGCGTCCATGTTCTGGAGCACCTGGTCGATGCTGGTTTGTCCGGTCAGCAGCCCCTGGACGCCCACCTGCAGCGCCTCGTAGACGGCCGGGTTGGGCCAGACGTTGTTCGGCAGGGTCGCGTAGGACCCGTTGGAGATGTCGGTGACGACCTCCGAGTAGATGGTGTCGCTCAAATCGAGGTTCTTGTACTCCGAGATGGGGAGCAGCCCGGATGCCTCGTAGTACTTCTGCTGGGCGTCGGGCGTCGCCAGCCACTCGACGAACTTCGTCGCGGCATCCTTCTTCGTCGACTTCGCATTGATCGAGATGGTGTAGTTCGAGCTCGCCAGGACGTACGGCTCGCCGCCGTCGGCCGCCGGGAACGGCTGCACCTTGAAGTCGGCCTCCGGCGGGGCGGCCGCAGCGATCTCGACGGCCGAACCCGAGGGGATGAAGCTGCCGACGGACGTCCCCTGCGCGAGGCCGTTGGTGATGGCGTCGAAGCCGCCGCCTTCTGCGCCCGGCTGGAAGCAGCCGCGGTCCTTGAGGTCCACGATGGTCTGCAGCGTGTCGGCCCACCCCTCGCTCTCGGCGAAGGTGGTCTCACCGGCGGCGCGCTCGGTGTTGAACTCGGGGTCCGACGCGTACACGCGCGTGGCGGCGATGCCCTGCGCGGTGAGGCCGGCGTTGGGGCCGGCGGCCCCGGCGAGAGCGATCATGGACTTGCCCTGACCCGCCAGCGCCTCGCACTCGGAGTAGAAGGCGTCCATGGTGGTCGGCCACTCGGTGATGCCGTTCTGCGCGGCGGTGCCCATGCTGGCCACGACGGCACCGATGGTGAAGTCCAGGGGCTGTCCGTAGGTGTTCCCGTCGATCTCGAACAGCGTCTCGCTGCCGGTGGGAACGAGCGACGTCGCGGTGTCGCCGAGGGGCTCGAGGAACCCCGCCTCAGCCAGGGGGATCAGACCGCGGGCGTCCCCCGAGCCGGGGGTGGTCTGCACGACGTCCGAGGCGTTGCCCGCCTGGAACTGCGTTCTGATGGTCTCGCCGTACTTGTCGTTGGGCGTCGGGTTCGTGGTGATGGTGACGCCCGGGTTGGTCGCCATGTATTCCTTGGCGAGCGTCTCGTACGGGCTCTCGAGGTTGTTCGAGGTGGCGAAGGTGAAGGTGAAGGATTCGGAGTCGCCCTCGGCGGCTCCCCCCGTGCCACCGCCGGAGCATCCGGCGAGGACGAGGGCTGCGGTGGCGGGAAGTGCGAGAAGACCTGCGATCCGGGTGACACGGCGTTGCTGAGTCATGGCCAGCCTTTCTGACGACGTTGTCGGCGAGCCCTTCGGTGGGAGCGCCTGTGCTGTGTGACTCAGTATCCGTGCGATGTGCCGAAAAAGCACATAAGTCTTCGCGATACAGCACATAAGGCGGTGGCGCTCCTCGCATCGCTCTTGCGGATACGCCATAGCCACCGCATCGACGCGGTTGATACATTGGTCGCTCGACCCTCCGGACGAAGGACCACGACGTGGTGACCGACCATGTGACACTTTCACGCCTCGATCTGAACCTCCTCGTGGCGCTGGACGCGTTGCTCACCGAGCGCAGTGTCACGCGGGCCGCCGAGAGGCTGCACCTCAGCCAGCCCGCCCTCAGTGCGTCCCTCGCCCGCCTGCGCACGCACTTCAACGACCAGATCCTCGCGCGCCGCGGCAACACCTACGAGCTCACGCCGTTCGCGGTGCGACTGACCGACCACACCAGCACCGCCCTCGAGGCCGCGCGCCGTGTCTTCGAGAGCCAGGCGTCGTGGTCCCCCGCCGAGTCGACCCGGGAGTTCTCGATCTACGGCTCCGACTACGGCTTCGTCACCGTGGGCACCGTCGTCTCGCAGCTCGCGTCGGAGCGGGCGCCCGGGGTGCGGTTCCGCTACATGCTGCACAACCCGGGCATCGTCGAGGACGCCGCGAACCGCCTGCGCTCGGCCGACGCCATGGTCATTCCGCACGGCCCGGTGTCGGAGCTGCCCTACCTCGATCTGTGGCAGGACGACTGGCTGGCCGTGGTGGCCGACGACAACGACGACGTCGGCGAAGCGCTCACGATGCAGAATCTCGCCGACATGCCGTGGGTGCTCACCTTCCAATCGCGCTCGGCGTTCACCTCGGCCGCTCGACAGATCCAGCAGCTGGGCGTGGAGCCGCGCATCGAGGTCGTGCTCGAGAGCTTCCTCTCGGTGGGACACTTCGTCAGCGGTACGCGGCGGGTGGGACTCGTGCAGTCCGCTCTCGCCCCCCACCTTCTGCGCATCGGCGGCATCCGCGTGGTGCCGCTGCCGTTCGCGGCGACCCCGATCGTCAGCGCCCTGTGGTGGCACCCCTCGCACAACCGCGATCCTGAGCACGAGTGGATGCGCGGTCTCTTCGCCGAGGCCGGCCGCGTGATCGCCGCGGGGCACGCCCCCCACTGAGACGGGTGGATGCCGGCCGCATCACCGATCGTGATGGACGGCATCCACGGGGGTCGGGGTGCCCTCGTTGTGCGCGCGCCGAGCCCGTCCCTACTCTGAAATCCGAATCAGTGTTCTGATTCGGTGCGGAGCACACCCCTCGGGTGCCCGGCTGTCCGCTCGAGGAGGAGCACACATGGCGAACCCGTTGAGGATCCTGATCGTCGGCGCCGGCATCGGCGGCCTGACCACGGCATCCGCCCTCGCCCGCATCGGCGCGCAGGTCGACGTCATCGACGACAAGCCCGAGATCAGCGTCGCCGGCGTCGGGTTCGGGCTCCGCATCAACGGCCTGCGCGCGGTGCGCGAGATCGGAATGCTCGACGACGTGCTCGAGATCGGCCACCCCGCCCCGGGCATCGACAACTACGACGCCGACGGCACGCTGCTGAGCACCATGAGCTACGGCACGCGCGATGAGGGCCTGCCGGGATGCGTGACGATGTCGCGCATGGCGTTCCTCGAGATGGCGTCGCGCCACGCCCGCGCCAACGGCGCCACGTTCCGCATGAGCACGACCGTCGCCGACATCGCCCAGGATGCCGGGACCGCGGCCGTGACCTTCAGCACCGGCGACGGTGCCGACTACGATCTGGTGCTCGGCTTCGACGGCCTGAACTCCCAGATCCGCCGCGTGTACTTCGGCGAGAAGTTCGCACCGCGCCCGGTCGGCGGGGTCGCCTGGCGCGCGGGTCTGCCCAACCGCCGCAAGATCATGCAGCCGATCATCTGCCAGGGCTACGGCGGCAAGATCATGCTCACGCCCCTGTCGCAGGACACGATGTACATGGTGCTCACCGTGGCCGAAGAGGGCCGCCCGCGCTACGACACGAGCAGGATGGCCGAGATCATGCACGACCGCGCGGCCGACCTCACGCGCGGGTCGACGTTCTTGGCCGATGCCCTCGAGGACGTCCGCGCAGCCGAGAACGTCGCCTACACCCCCTACTCCACGGTGTGGGTGCCGTACCCGTGGTTCCGCGGCCGCGTGATGATCATGGGCGATGCGGCGCACACGATGACTCCGTACCTCGGGTCGGGAGCGGCGATGAGCATTGAGGACGGTGTCGTGCTCGCGCAGGAGCTCGCGAAAGGCCAGCCGCTCCTCGACGCGCAGCTCGAGTTCATGAAGCGCCGGCTCCCGCGCGTCCGCGCCGTGCACGAGCGCTCGATCGAGTCGATGCGCGAAGAGTTCGATTCCGTCACCGAAGAGACCTATCTCGCGCGCATCGCCCACCTGCGCCACGACGAACCCCTCGCCAACGAATACGCCAACCGCCTCCTGCGGATGCCCTACTGAGACCCCGAGGAGACTCCCGTGTCGCACCCCCCTGCCCGCACGCTCGTCGTGGACGCCGCCCGCGAGAGCGCCTTCCGCCCCCTGAACGGCGTCGGGGGTGTCCCTGGCCCCGTCGAGGGCTACCGGGACTTCCCCGACATGACGCCGCTGTGGCGCGAGGCGGGGGTGACTCTCGTGCGCTCGTTCGACTGGATGTCGCGCCTCGACACCCGCGACAACCCGACGAGCCTCTTCCCCGATTGGAGCGCCGACCCCGACGATCCGGCGAGCTACAACTTCACCGCGACCGACCAATGGGTCGACGCGGTGCACGCCATCGGCGCCGAGGTCATGTTCACCGTGGCCAGCTCGATCCCGAGCAACAAACTGCCCGCCGACGACGTCGAGGTGTACGGCCGTGTCGTCGAGCACATCGTGCGGCACTACTCCCGGGGCTGGGCGGGCGGCTCCTCCCGGCCCGTGCGCGTCTACGAGTTCGGCGATCAGCCCGACTTCGGGCCGCTGCACTTCGCCGGGCGACCGGAGGAGTTCTTCGCGATGTATCGCGCATTCTGCGAGGCGGTGCACCGCGTCGATGCGACCCTGACCGTCGGCGGCCCCTCGGTCGCCTTCTCGCTCGAGACCGATTCCCCCTACCGCGAGGGCTTCCTGGAGTTCGTGCGCGAGAACGACCTGCCGCTGCACTTCTTCTCCTTCCTCTGGTTCACCGACGGCAGTCGCGACCCGATGGACTACCGCCACGTCTCCCGTGAGCTACGCGCGGTGCTCGATCGCCACGGGTTCACCGACACCGAACTGACCCTGAGCTATTGGAACTACCTCGCGGTGCCCAGCAGCACCGCGCCGGCGCCGGAGAAGGGCGCGTTCATGGCCGCCACGGCGATCGCCCTGCAGGACACGGTGATCGACCACGCGTTCTTCTTCCGCGCCGACACCGGCCGCGATCCCCACTACGGGTTCATCGACCCGGGCGGGGTCGGCGACGTCGACGGGCGGCCCGACGAGCGCTCTCGTGCGCTCGTCCTGGCCGGTCGGGCACTGAGCGGACGGCGTCTGGACGCCACCGGCGGCGACGAGTCGGGTCTCGCGGTCGCCGCCGGGCGCGACGGCGACACCGTCCGCGTCCTCGTGACCAACTACGTCGCCCCCGACAGCGCCCTCGCCCCGCGCGCGGAGGATCGTTTCACCTTCCGCATCCCCATCGGCGAGCAGCGCATCGAGCTGGGGCTGACGCTCCCGCCGCAGCGGCCCGACCTGGCCTCCGCCGGGGTGGAACGGGTACACCTCGAGCTGCGCGACCTCCCCTGGGCGGGTGCCACGCTGCAAGCCACCCGCACGTCGCTGTCCGGCGAGGTCGAGGGGCCCAACCCGGTCGCGGTGTCGGCGGAGGGGAGTGTCGAGATCTCCTTCGCCCTGGAGCCGCAGTCCGTGTTCCTCGTCGAGCTGACGGCCTGAGCCCGGGCGGGGGGAGGACGGCGATGGGGACGAGGGAAGGCGCGAGCGGCGTGTCCGAGCCCCAGCAGCAGCGCAGTCGCGACTCGTTCGCGAAAGTGCGCGCCGCCGTCCTCGCGCTGCTGCACGAGCGCGGTACCGGCCAGTTCTCGCTGGCCGAGGTCAGCGGGCGCGCCGGGGTCTCGATCGGGTCGATCTACGGCCGGGTCTCGAGCAAGGCGGAGTTGCTGCGCGTGATCCAGGCGCAGGAGTTCGACCGCCTCGACCTGGACACCGCCGAACGCGTCGCGGCCGCCGGGATCGGCGCGAGGGACTTCGAGACGGCGACCGCCGCGATCGTCGCGGCGTACGGCGGCATCCTGCGCGAGAACCGCGACCTGCTCTCGCCGTTCTTCGCGATGGGGGTGGACGATGCCGAGATCCTCGCGCGCGGTCGACGCTCGGGCGATGCCGGGCAGGCCGTGTTCGTCCGCGCCGTTCTGGCCGCGGCCGCCGCACACGGCGTCACGCTGTCCAGCGACGACGCCGTGTGGGCGTTCGAGGTGTTCTACAGCCTGTGCGTGCGCTACCTCGGCCTCGGTGTGACCTCGACGGCGACGCCGGACGACGCCTACCGCTGGTCGGAGCTCCTCGAGCGGCTGACGCGCACGGTGTCCCTGACGCTGTCGGCTCCCTGACGGCCTCGGCAGCCGGTCGGCGCGCCGCGGGCACAGGGGCGTGCGCATCCGGTCGAACCGGACGCGCGCGCCCCGTGCACGCCCTCGACGGGCGGGTCAGCCCACCGGCATCGCCCGCATCGACGCGCGGATGAGGTCGTGCTGGCGCCGCACGAGCAGCAGCGGGTCGACCTCGCCGAGCTCGGCGAAGGCGTGCCCCTCCCACTCGCTCGACCAGAAGCCGCGGTACCCGCCCTCGACGAACACCCGCACGAGCGCGGGGTAGTCGATGGCCGGCTCCTGCCCGCTGTCGTCGATGTCGTAGAACTTCGCGTGCACGTGCAGGATCTGCGGCATGATGTCGGCCCACTCGCGCGGATCGACGTGGCCGTGCATGTTGAAGGCGAGGTGGGCGAACGCCCCCAGACGGCCGGGGTCGAAGTCGCGTCCGCGCAGGTAGCCGAGGAACTCCTGCTGACGCGCCGGCATCGTGGCATCCGTCGCCCAGATGTCCTGCAGGCGTCGGACGGCCTCGTCGTCCAGGCCCGCGCGGCGGACGGCGCGCAGCAGGGTCGGCGACATCGCGCGCATGGTCGAGGAGAAGTCGGCCACGAAGCCGAGCAACGGGGAGTCGAGCTCGGCGTAGGTCTCGCGCACGCGCAGGATCGGCTCGGCGTTCGGCCCCATCGGCGCGTGGATCTCGTACGCGAGCTTCAGCTCGAGGTCCTCGGCGATCGGCAGCAGGCGGCGCAGCAGCTCGGGCTTGGCGCTCTGGATCCGCACGAGGGGGAAGCCGAGCTTCTTCGCCCCCTCGAACATGAGGGTCGAGAACGCGAACTCCTCGTCGGGGGTCATGTCGCGGTCGCGTCGACGGCCCATGTCGAGGTTCGCTCCGAATGAGCTCGCGACGAACCCGTGACGGTCGAAGGCCGCGCGCCAGGTGCGCACGAAGTCGTCGCCGACGACGGGGTAGGTCGGCACCATCTGGGATGCCACGATCTCGATGCCGGGGCCGATCCCCAGCTCCGCGACCCGGTCGAGCAGCCCGTCGAAATCGAAGTGTCCGGCCCGGAACTCCGCGCTGGCGGAGTACAACGTCAGGCCCAATCGGAAGGGGTCGCCCTCGACCGCGGGCGGCGGGGGCGTGACATCCGACACGAGCGCCGGGATCGGCGCGTCCGCGTCGACCACGGCGAGGGTTCTGACGTCGTGCACGACGTTGGGCACGTACATCCCCGGACCTCCGTCGGCCCCCGGCGCTATCTGCATGTAGGGCAGACGCAGCTCGCCGTGCAGCACGACGTCGTGCGTCTCGCCGAGGGCGACCGGCTCCGCGCGACGGGCGACCAGCAGCGGGTGCTCCTGCAGGAACCACAGGCGCTCGCTCTGCGCGGGCAGTTCGTCGAGGCCGTACGAGGTGTCACCGAACACGACGCGGAGGTCGTCGGCATCCACTTCCTCCCCGTCGACGGTGAGCGCGAGCGTCGTCACCGACGACAGCCAGAGGCTCCGGTACCAGGGGATGGTGAGGCGTATCGCGAGCCCGTCGGGGTGCGTGCGCAGGCTGTCGTCGTGGATGAGTCCGTTGGGCATGTCGTCCTCCTCAGATCCGGTCGGCGATCTGGCGCATCAGCGAATGCTGACGGCGCACCTGCTCGATCGAGCGCCAGGGCTCGCGCTCCCCCTCGTACTCACTGGACAGGTACCCGGTGTAGCCCGCGTTCTTCAGTGCGGTGAGCACGGGCTCCCAGGGGATCTGCGCGTCGTGGAGCTCTTCGTCGATGTCGTGGAACTTCGCCTGGATGAACACGACGTTCTCGATGACGTCGAAGACGTCGTTCGGGTCGACGTGGATGCCGTCGAGGAACGCCGGACGGTGCCCGGGCAGTTCGCCGGGCTTGAGCGGGATGGGGCGGTCCTGGAAGATCCCGGTGTCCAGCAGCAGGCCGAAGTGCTTCGTGCCGGTGCGGCGGATGAGGGCGATGTAGTCGTCGACGACCTCGTGCTTGATCGGGGTCGGCGAGTGGATCTCGGGGCAGATGACGACGTCGAGCTCTTCGGCCAGCGGGAGGGACGCCTCGACCACCTCGGTCCAGATGGGGTGCGGGATGAGGTCGCTCGAGACGACGCCGATCTTGGGCCGCACGAAGCGGAACCCGAGACGCTTCGCGAGACGCAGGTCGCGCTGGAGGGCGGCGGTGCCCTCTTCGACCGTCATGTCGCGGCCGTTCGGCCCGCTGGAATGCAGACGCGTGTCGATCCACGAGCCCATGTTGGTCGGCTCGAGGCCGTACTTCTCGAGAAGATCGAACCACTGCGCGACCCACTCGTCGGACGGGTTCGGGTAGTTCGGCACGTGCGCCTCGCCGAGGATCTCGAGCCCGGTCGCGCCGAGGTCGGCGATCGAGGCCATGGCGGTCTCGAGATCCATCACGGTGCCGAAGTCGGTCATGTAGCTGTAGAGCGAGACGCCGTAGCGGAAGGGGGCACCGGATGCCTCGGGCGCGAGCGTGACGCTCTTGGTGACGCGGTAGGTGCTCGGCTGGTGCTCCCGCGGGATGTAGGACATGCGCAGGCGCAACTCGATGGACAGCTCGTGCACGCCGTCGGGCAGACCGCCGGGCAGGGGGACGAAGACGACCGCGGCGTCCTCGAGGGGCCACCGCACGCCGTCGCCGTCCCAGAGCTCGGCGAGCGTGTACTGCCGCCCCTGCAGGGTCCACAGCGGCACGTCGGGAGCGACGTCGACCAGCCCGGGGATGCCGACCCCGATGCCGTCGATCAGCGAGGCCGCCATGCCGCGGTACGACGGCATCCGCACCCGGAACTGAAAGCCGGTGATCTCACCGCCCTCGCGGACGTTGCGGAATCCGACGGACTGGATGAGGTCTCTCTCGAGAAGCATCGTCGCTCACTCTCTCTGGGGTCTCCTCCACGCTACCGGGCTTATGCATGAATGAGACATAAGGGGTTGTGATGCCGCGCATCAGCGCTCGAGCACCACCGCGAGCCCCTGCCCCACACCGATGCAGATCGCCGTCACGGCGACCCCGCCGCCGCGACGCTTGAGCTCGTGCGCCGCGCGGGCGACGATGCGTCCGCCCGAGGCGCCCAGGGGGTGGCCGGTGGCGATCGCGCCGCCGTTCTGGTTGAGCAGTTCGGGGTCGAGCTCGGTCCACAGCTTCGCGCAGGCGAGCGTCTGCGATGCGAACGCCTCGTTGAGTTCGACGAAGCTCACATCGCCCCACGACCGACCGGCGCGGGCGAGCGCGCGGTTCGCCGCCTCGACGGGGGCGATGCCGAACACGTCGGGGTCGGTTCCGAACGCGGCGCGACCCGCGATGCGGGCCAGGGGCTCGACATCCAGGGCTCCCTCGGCCCCCAGCAGCACCGCCGAGGCCCCGTCGTTGATCGGCGACGAGTTGCCGGCCGTGACGGTACCGCCGGCACGGAACGCCGGGCGCAGCCCCGCCAGCACTTCGGCGGTGGAGTCGTCGCGGATGCCCTCGTCGCGCGCGAGGGCGTGACCCTCGACCTGCACGATCTCGTCGGCGAAACGCCCCGCGGCCCACGCGGCGGCGGCCAGGCGGTGGCTGCGGGCGGCGAAGGCGTCCTGCTCCTCGCGCGAGATGCCGTAGATCTCGGCGAGCTTCTCTGCGCTCTCGCCGTTCGAGATCGTCCAGTCCGTGCGCAGCCGCGGGTTGGTCATGCGCCACCCGATCGAGGTGTTCCACATCGTCTGATTCGCCGCCGGGAACGGCCGGGGGCTCTTCTCGACCACGAACGGGGCCCGCGTCATCGATTCGACGCCGCCCGCGAGGATCACGTCGGCATCCCCTGCCTCGATCGCGCGCGAGCCCTGGATCACGGCATCCAGAGACGATCCGCAGAGGCGGTTGATCGTGGTGCCGGGCACCGACGACGGCAAGCCCGCGAGCAGCGCGCCGAAGCGGGCCACGTTGCGATTGTCTTCACCGGCCTGGTTGGCGTCGCCGAAGACCACGTCATCGATCCGGGCCGGGTCGATCCCGGTGCGTTCGACGACGGATGCCATGACGGTGGCCGCGAGATCGTCCGGCCGCACATCGGCGAACGCCTTGCCGTGCCGGGCGAAGGGGGTGCGGACGGCGTCGTACACGTAAGAGGACGGCATGTCTCAGGCCTCCAGATCGATGCCGAGGAGCTGCTCGATCTCGGCGTGGGTGTTGTCGCCGAACAGCTCGCGCACGCGGAAGCCGTCGGCGGTGACGTCGAAGACGCCGTGGTCGGTGTAGACGCGGGAGACGCACCCGACCCCGGTCAGCGGGTAGGTGCACGCGGCGACGAGCTTGGGCTCGCCGCCCTTGGTGAGCAGATCGGTCATGACGTAGACGTCCTTCGCACCGATCGCGAGGTCCATCGCCCCGCCGACGGCGGGGATCGCGCCGGGCTCGCCGGTCGACCAGTTGGCGAGGTCGCCCCCGGCCGACACCTGGAACGCCCCCAGCACGCACACGTCGAGGTGGCCGCCGCGCATCATCGCGAACGAGTCTGCGTGGTGGAAGTAGGCGGCTCCGGCGAGCGCGGTGACGGGCTGCTTACCGGCGTTGATGAGGTCGGGGTCGACCCGTCCGCGCGCGGGGGCGGGGCCCATGCCGAGCATGCCGTTCTCGGTGTGCAGCACGATCTCGAGCCCCGCGGGCAGGTAGTCGGCCACCAGCGTCGGGGCGCCGATGCCGAGGTTCACCACCGCGCCCTCGGGGATGTCGGATGCCACGCGGGCGGCCAGGTGCGCGCGGGGGATGCGGGTGGTCACTGTTCTGCCTCCTCGGTCAGCGCACGGCCCTCGATGTCGACGCCGCCGACGAAGACGCCCTCGCGCAGCCACGCGCGCTCGCCGACCGCGACGACACGGTCGACGTAGAGTCCCGGGGTCACGACGGCCTCGGGGTCGAGCGCGCCGAGCTCGACGATCTCGTCCACCTGCACCACGGTGGTGGTGGCCGCGGCGGCCATGAGGGGTCCGAAGTTGCGGGCGGTCTCGCGGTAGACGAGGTTGCCCCACCGGTCGGCGGCGCGCGCGCTGACGAGCGCCACGTCGGCGTGGATCGGATACTCGAGCACGTAGTCGCGCCCGTCGATGCGACGCGTCTCTTTGCCCTCGGCCAGCTGCGTGCCGAAACCGGTGGGGGTGAAGAACCCGCCGATCCCCGCGCCCGCGGCGCGGATGCGCTCGGCGAGGTTGCCCTGGGGCACGAGTTCGAGCTCGACCCGGCCCGCGCGGTAGAGCCGGTCGAAGACCCACGAGTCGCTCTGGCGTGGGAACGAACAGATCATCTTGCGCACCTGCCCGGCGGCCAGGAGTGCGGCGAGCCCGGTGTCGCCGTTGCCGGCGTTGTTGTTGACGATGGTGAGGCCCGAGGCCCCGTGCGCGATGAGGGCGTCGATGAGTTCGACCGGCTGACCCGCGCGTCCGAATCCGCCGATCATGACGGTCGATCCATCGCGGATGCCGGCGACGGCCGCCGCGACGTCGGGGACGGTCTTGTCGATCACCGCTCGTCCCTCTCGGCGAAGACCTGCGCGGCGATGCGGAACGCCGTGTTGGCCGCAGGCACCCCCGAGTAGACGGCGGCCTGCAGGATGACCTCGCGGATCTCGTCGATCGTCAGCCCGTTGCGGATCGCGGCGCGCAGGTGCATCGCGAGCTCCTCGTGGTGGCCGTGCGCGATGAGCGAGCTGAGCACCGCGATCGAGCGCGAGCGGCGGTCCAGGCCGGGGCGCGACCAGACGTCCCCCCACGCGACGCGCGTGAGGAAGTCCTGCCAGTCCGCGGTGAGGCCGGTGGTCGCGGCGACGGCGCGGTCGACGTGCGCGTCGCCCAGCACGGCGCGGCGCACGGCCATGCCCTGGTCGTGGCGTTCCCGATCGGTGGGCATCAGGCGTCCTTTCCCGGGAGGGAGGCGAAGAACGAGCGCAACAGGACCGCGACGGCCTCGGGCTGCTCGGCGGGAGGGAGGTGGCCGGCGTCATCGATGCGGGCGACGCGGCCGTCGGCGACGCCCGCGGCGATCTCGACGGACGTGGCCTCGGGGGCGACGGCGTCGAACGCGCCCCAGGCGGCGAGCACCGGCACGGTGATCTCGCCCAGCGTCGCGCGTACGTCGAAGGCGGCGAGCGCGTCGCAGCACCGGGCGTAGCCCTCGTCGTCGGCGTCCTGCAGCGCGTGCAGCAGGCGCCCGCTCAGTGCGGGGCGGCGCGCCATCGACGCGGGCGCGAACCAGCGCTGGGCAGACCCGACGATCAGGCTCGACGTGCTCTGCGTGCGCGCCTGCGCCGCGCGTTCGGCCCACGACCCGGGGTCGCCGAGAACGGCTCCGGATGCCACGACCGCCACCCCGCGCAGGCGACCCCCGTGACGGCGCGCGAGCTCGAGTCCGGTGGCCCCGCCGAGCGAGACGCCGGCGTACGAGAAGGTGTCGTCGGCGACGGCGGCGGCCACGGCATCCGCGAGATCGGCGACGGTGAACGCCTCGCGCACGAGCGGCCCCGCCCCGTGCCCGGGGAGGTCCCAGGCGGCGACGCGGTAGTCGTCGGCGAGCAGGGGGACGACGTCCTCCCACAGGATCGTGGAGGTGCCGAGCGAGGGCCCGAGGACGACGAGGGGCGCGTCGGCGGGACCGACCGGTGCGGTGAGGGTGACGAGCGGCCCCGTGCTCATTCGTCTCCCCCGTCGGTGTCGAGGCGCGATCCCGCGGGGTCCCGGCGATCGGGTGCCGTGGCTGCGCCGCGCGCCAGACGCGGGGCCAGGCCGAGGTACCCGCGGGGGTCGAGCAGGGCGTCGACGTCGAGATCGGCGGCCTCGGGCATGCCTCGCACTCGCGCCTCGATCTCGTCGTCACCGGCGAGCAGCGCGGCGAAGCGCGCGGTTCCGATGCGGGGGACGAGCACCCCGCGAAGACGTTCGCTCACGACGCGTCCCGCCGAGGCGCCGAGGGTGCGCTCGGCCGCCACCGGGTCGATCCTCAGGTGCGTCAGCAGGGCGGCGCCGTGCTCCGACGCGCCGAGGGCGAGTCGGAGCAGGTCGCGCAGCGTCGGCCACTCGGCGTGCCACGCCCCGTCCGGGCGTTCGTCGACCGCGAGGGCGGATGCCAGGTGCAGCGTCGCCGCGAGCTGCGGCGCTCGCAGGGCGGCGGAGCGCACGAGCACGGCCTCGGTGGGGTTCTGCTTCTGGGGCATGGCCGACGAGCCGCCGCCGACCCCCTCGGCCACCTCGGCGATCTCGGTCCGACTCAGCGTCGCGACGTCGGCGGCCACCTTGCCGAGCGCGTCGATCGCCTGCGTGAGCGCGTCGGCGAGTTCGGTGATGGGCCAGCGCGTGACGTGCCACGGCCCGTCGGGCGCATCGAGTCCCGCCGCCCGGGCGAACGCCGCGGGAAGGGCCGCTGCGGCATCCGTCGAACCGGTGATCTCGACGAACGACGCCAACGTCCCCCCGGCTCCGCCGAGCTGCGCGGGGAATGCGAGGGCATCGATGCGCTGCACGGCGCGCTCGATGCCGCGCGCCCAGGTCGCGGCGCGGGCGCCGATCGTCGTCGGCACGGCGTGCTGGGTCAGGGTACGGGCGGCCGCGACGTCGTCGGCGTGAGCGACGGCGAGCCGGCGGGCTCGGCGGCCGGCACGCGCGAGCGACGAGCGCACCTGAACCACCGCGCGCCGCGCGAGCATCATCAGCGCCGTGTCGAGGATGTCCTGGCTCGTCGCCCCCCGGTGGATCCAGGCGCGCTGCGCGGCCGGCACCAGCTGCGTCAGCATCCCGACCAGGGGGATCACGGGGTTTCCTCCGTTCACCGACGCTTCGACCAGGCGATCGATGTCGAGTCCGGCGGCCGGGTCGCCGTCCGGGTCGTCGAGGCCGAGCGCGCGCTCGACGTCGACGCGCGAGCGCTCCGGGGCGGCGCCGACCTCGACGTACGCCGTCACCAGCGCGCACTCCGCGCGCACGAGCGCGCCCAGCACGACGGCGTCGGACACCAGGGCGTCGTGGCCCACGCTCACCGGCGAGAGCAGCCCGAGATCGATGCGCGGCAGAGGTTCAGAACGCAAGGAACACCGTCTCATTCTCGCCCTGCAGCCGGATGTCGTGCGACAGGTACCCGTCGGGCGTCCGGGCCGCGACGAGACTCGCACGCTCCTTCGCCGTCAGCGTGGACAACAGCGGATCGTCGGCGAGGGCGTCACCGTCGATGGGCGGGTAGATGCGCGTGTGCAGCTTGTCGGGCAGTCCGCGCGCGAACACGATCGCCGCGAAGAACCCCGCTCGCCCCCGGATGCCGCCCGGCTCCCGCGTCCAGAACGAGTAGTGTCCCTCGTCGTCGGTGAAGGCGCGCCCGAAGCCGGTGAAGGTGTGGTCGTCGCGGCGGAACGCCCCGCGGGAACGGGGCACCGAGCCATCGGCATCCGCCCCGAAGATCTCGACCAGGGCGTCCGGGATCGGCGCTCCCGCGCCGTCGTACACCGTGCCCGACAGCACGATCGCGCCCGGGGAATGCGGAGAGACGACCTCGTGCTGTCTCGGGTACCGCAGGCCGTAGGCGAAGAACGGGCCGACCGTCTGCCCGGGGGTGGCGCGGTGAATCTTGGCGGGGACCGGGTGTCGCCCTCCGGCGGGTGCGACGTCCGCGTCGCCGGTCGATGTCGTCGTCATCTCACTCGTCCTGCGCCTCGAAATACGTCTGGTCCGGCCCGTCGACCACGATGTCGAAGCGGTACCCCGTCGCCCACTCGGGCGCGGTCAGGTCATGGTCGTAGACGCCGACGAGGGCGTCGCGGTCCTTCTGCCGGGGGATGGAGTTGTAGATCGGGTCGAGTGCGAACAGCGGGTCGCCCGGAAAGTACATCTGCGTCACGAGGCGCTGCGTGAACGACGAGCCGAACACCGAGAAGTGGATGTGCGCCGGACGCCAGGCATTGCGATGGTTCTTCCAGGGGTAGGGGCCGGGCTTGATGGTGGTGAAGCGGTACTCGCCCCGGCCGTTCGTGATCGCGCGTCCGGCCCCGGTGAAGTTCGGGTCGAGGGGCGCGGGATGCTGGTCGCGCTGGTGGATGTAACGGCCGGCCGAGTTCGCCTGCCAGATCTCGATCAGCTGGTTCGCCACCGGACGCCCCCACGAGTCGAGCAGTCGGCCCTGGACCGTCATCCGTTCGCCCAGGGGCTCCCCGGCGTGCTGCAGGGTGAGGTCCGACTCGATCGCCGCGACGTCGCGCTGGCCGAACGCGGGCGAGAACAGCTCGATGGTCTCGGGGTCGACGAGCTTCGGATTCTTCGTCGGATGCCGCAGCACGCTCGACCGGTAGGCGGGGAAGTCGTGGGCGGTCGCCGCCACCCGCTCCCCGGCGGCCTCGGCCCGTTCGAGCTCGTCGTGGCGGGCGCGGATCTCGCGGACGATCTCGGCCTGCGTCGCCTGGTCGGGCGCGGCGAGCAGCGATTCCGGGGCGGCGGCGGGGGCGTTCGTCATGGGGTCTCCTTCGACCCCTCCATCGTCGGACATCACCGCGCGGCGCGGCCGATCGTTCCCGCTGAATGGGAGTCATGGCATCCTGGGTCCGTGGCGAACTCCCCCTCGGGCGACTCGGTGACCGACCGACTCGTGCGCATCCTCGAGACCTTCACGCCCACGCGCACCGCGCAGACCACCGCCGATATCGGCCGCCGGGCGCGCCTGCCCAGCTCGTCCGCGCACCGCATCGTGAACGAGTTGGTGGATGCCGGCCTCCTCGAGCGCGACGAGGAACGCCGCGTCCGCGTCGGCATGCGGCTATGGGAACTGGCCACCAGGTCGTCCCACGCCCTGCGCCTGCGCCAGGCCGCGCTGCCGTACATGGAACGCGTACAGCAGCGCGTGCGCGAGCACACCCAGCTGGCGATCCTCGAGCAGGACGAGGCACTGTTCCTCGAGCGCTTGAGCGCCCCCGAATCGGGCGCCAACATCACGCGGGTCGCCGGGCGCCTGCCCCTGCACGCCTCGTCGTCGGGACTCGTGCTGCTCGCCTTCGCCCCGCACGATCTGCAGGAGCGCGTGTTCGCGGGCCCCCTCCAGCGGGTCACGGCCGACACGATCGTCGACCCGACGGAGCTGCGCCGCACCCTCGCCGAGATCCGCACGCTCGGCCGCGTGATCGCGCCGGGATACGTCGACGAGGTCTCCACCGGCGTCGCGGTGCCCGTGCGCGACGAGACCGGGGCGGTGATCGCCGCCCTCTCGGTCGTGCTCCCGCGCGACGCCGAGACGCAGTTCGCCCTGGTCGAGCTGCACCGCGCCGCCCGCGACACCGAGCGCGCCCTCGGCTACCGCCGCTGACCCCCCCCTCCCCCCCCTCCCCACCCGTCTCTCCGTTGAGTGTCCACAACACGCCGCAACCGCACGACCCGTCGCGGCATTTCGTGGACACTCGACAGCTCCGGCCCGCCCCGCCCGGCCCCGCCCCGGCCCCGCCCGGCCCCGCCCCGGCCCCGCCCGGCCCCGCCCCGGCCCCGCCCTCCGTTGAGTGTCCACAACACGCCGCAACCGCACGACCCGTCGCGGCGTTTCGTGGACACTCGACAGCCCCGGCCCGCCCCGCCCGGCCCCGCCCCGGCCCCGCCCGGCCCCGCCCGGCCCCGCCCCGGCCCCGCCTCTCCGCCCGCGGCCCGCGCCCACCGCTGCGTCGAGGGTCCAGGACACGCCGCACACCGCGCGACGTGACGGTGTTTCGTGGACGTTCGACGGGGGGCGCGTGAGCGCGACGGATGCCGCACGGCATCCCGATCAATGAGAATGCACGCCCGCACGGCGTGCGGCGCGCGCACCATCGACCACAGCCGCCGTCGAAGGAGACGCCATGACCACCACCGTCCGCACCCGCGTCGCCATCATCGGCGCGGGACCCGCGGGGCTCCTGCTCTCGCACCTGCTCGACGCGGCGGGCATCGCCTCCGTCGTCGTCGATCAGCGCTCGCGGGACGAGATCGAGAGCACCATCCGCGCCGGCATCCTCGAGCAGGGCACCGTCGAGCTGCTGGACACCCTCGGCCCGCACTCCCGCGCCCGCACCGTGGGCCACCGCCACGACGGCATCGAACTGCGCTTCGAGGGAGAGGGTCATCGCATCGACTTCGCGGCATCCGTCGGTCGTGCCGTGTGGCTGTATCCCCAGCACGAGGTGTTGAAGGACCTCATCGCCGCGCGCCTCGCGGCCGGGCAGGATCTGCGTTTCGGCGTCACCGCCGAGGGCATCGCGGATGCCGAGACCGCGCACCCCCGCGTGCGCGCCCACGACGCCGACGGTCGACCGTTCGAGATCGAGGCCGAGTTCGTCGTGGGCTCCGACGGCTCCCGGAGCGTCGCCCGGGCCACCGTCACCGGGTCGAGCCAGGGCGGGTACTTCCGCGAGTACCCCTTCGCCTGGTTCGGCATCCTGTGCGAGGCGCCGCCCAGCAGCGAGGAGCTGATCTACAGCAACTCCCCCGACGGCTTCGCCCTGGTCAGCCAGCGATCCGACACCGTGCAGCGGATGTACTTCCAGTGCGCCCCCGACACCGACACCGCGGCCTCGAGCGAAGACGAGCTGTGGGACGAACTGCAGAAGCGCGTCCCCGGGACGACGCTGAAGCAGGGCCCGATCTTCCAACGCGACGTCTTGCGCTTCCGCAGCTTCGTGGCGCACGCGCTGCGTCGTGGACGTGTGGCCCTCGTGGGCGACGCCGCGCACACGGTTCCACCGACGGGCGCGAAGGGGATGAACCTCGCGATCGCCGACGTGCGCCTGCTCGCCGAGGCCCTGCGGCGCCTGCTGCTCGAGGACGACGAGCGCGGCCTCGACGCCTACCCCGACGCCGCCTCACGGCGCATCTGGAAGGCCCAGCATTTCTCGTGGTGGATGACGAGCCTGTTGCACGCGGCTCCGGATGCCACCGACTTCGACCGTCGCCGCCAGCTCGGCGAACTGCGCACCGTCGTGGAGTCCGAGCACGCCCGCGCCTATCTCTCCGAGGCCTACTGCGGCTGGCCCTTCCCCGACTGACCGCCCCCGCCCCGCCCCGCCCCGGCCCGCCCCGCCCCCGCCCCCGCCACTCTCGAGTGTCCAAGACGCGCCGCACGTCACGAGCCCCTGCGGCGTGTTCTGGACACTCGACGCGGGAGCACGGGTGCGCGGCGCCCCACGGCCCTGTCGAGTGTCCAAGACACGCCGCACATCACGAGCCCCCGCGGCGTGTTCTGGACACTCGACGCGGGAGCACAGGTGCACGTGCGGCGCCCACGGCCCCTGTTGAGTGTCCGAGACACGCCGCATGGCGTGGGCCCCCAGCGGCGTGTTCTGGACACTCGACGCGGGAGCACGGGTGCGCGGCGCCCCACCGCCCTGTCGAGTGTCCAAGACACGCCGCACGGCACGAGCTCCCGCGGCGTGTTCTGGACACTCGACGCAGGAGCACGGGTGCACGTGCGGCGCCCCCGCCGAAGCCGGAGCGCGAGCGCGGAGCCCGCGGGCTCAGTCCTTCGGGCCGCGCGACTGCGGGAACGGGCTCGGCACCACCGGCACCGTGCCCGTGTACCCCTCGCGCTCCGCGGCGAGCGCGGCGATGCGCGTGCGGCACGCGAACCACCCGGCAGTGATGAGCAGGCTCGCCACGATCGCCACGATCAGCGTCGACGGCGAGTCGACGAAGACGAGCACGAGCACCACGAGCAGGAAGGCGAGGGTGAGGTAGCTGGTGTAGGGCGCCCAGAACAGCCGGAACGAGGGACGGACGAGCTCACCGCGATCGGCGAGCTGCTTCAGACGCATCTGGCACACGATGATGGTCGCCCAGGTGACAAGGATGCCGACGGCGGCGACGTTGAGCACGGTCTCGAAGGCGTCGGACGGGTTGACGTAGTTGATCACCACGCCCAGCAGCGCCACCACGGCCGTGATCGCGATCCCGCCGTAGGGCACGCCGGCTTTGTTCATGCGTGCCGCGAACCTCGGCGCCGATCCGGCGACGGCCATCGAGCGCAGGATGCGACCCGTGGAGTAGAGCCCGGCGTTCAGCGAGGACAGGGCGGCGGTCAGGACGACGAGGTTCATGATGACGTCGACGCCGGGGACCCCGATCGAGGCGAAGAACGTCACGAAGGGGCTCTCGTCCGCGGAGTAGGCGGTGAACGGCAGCAGCAGCGACAGCAGCAGGACCGAGCCGACGTAGAAGACCGCGACGCGGAAGATCACCGAGTTGATGGCCCGCGGCATGATCTTCTCGGGGTTCTTCGTCTCGCCCGCGGCGGTGCCGATCAGTTCGATCGACGCGTAGGCGAACACCACGCCCTGCATGAGGATGATGGCGGGCAGGATGCCGTTGGGGAAGAATCCGCCGTTGTCGGCGATCAATGAGAAGCCGGTGGGGGCTCCGGTGGGCGTTCCGAACACGACGAAGAAGATGCCCACGAGCAGGAACGCCACGAGGGCGGCGACCTTGATGAGCGCGAACCAGAACTCCAGCTCCCCGAACACCTTGACCGAGGCGAGGTTGACCGCCAGAACGGTCACGAGGGCGGCGAGCGCCCACACCCACTGCGGGACGGCGGCGATCCACGGCACGTACGTGCCGAAGAAGTTCATGTAGAGGGCGGCCGCCGTGATGTCGACCATCGTCGTGGTGGCCCAGTTGAGCCAGTAGAACCAGCCCGAGACGAACGCCGCCTTCTCGCCGAAGAACTCCCGCGCATACGACACGAAGGACCCCGATGTGGGCCGGTGCAGAACCAACTCGCCGAGCGCGCGCAGGATGAAGAACGCGAAGAGCCCGCACACGGCGTACGAGATGACGATGGCGGGGCCCGCTTGGGCCAGACGACCACCGGCGCCGAGGAACAGGCCGGTTCCGATCGCGCCGCCGATCGCGATCATCTGCACCTGCCGCGCCGACAGGCGCTTGTGGTACCCGCTGTCCTCCAGCTGCATCGTCGAGGTGACGGGCGACTCGACGGCGTCGCCGGGGCGCGAGGGGATCTCGGTCATGCCCCCATCGAACCACTCGGTTCGCGCAACGCCCGTCCGACAAGCGCGGAGGGCACGGGAAGAGCGGTCGCGACGCCGGGATCAGAGCCAGTGCTTGCGCCGGAACGTCAGCCACAAACCGTACGACGTGGCCGCCATCAGGCCCAGCGCCATCGGGTATCCGAACGTCCAGTCGAGCTCGGGCATGTTCTTGAAGTTCATCCCGTAGATCGCCCCGACGAGGGACGGACCGAACAGGATCGCCGCCCATCCCGAGATCTTCTTCACCTGTTCGTTCTGTTCGAGCGAGGTCTCGGTCTGCCGCTGCGTGACGAGCGTGGCGTTGACCGTGAGGGCGTTGTCGAGGATCGCGCGCAGGGCCGTCAGCTTCTCGCACTGACGCAGGACGTGGTCGAGCACGTCGCGCAGCGAGCGCTGCAGTTCGATGTCGACGCCGTACTTGTCGGCCCCGCGCAGCAGGGCCCCGAGCATGTCGCGCAGCGGTTCGGCCGCGCGCTGGAAGTGGATGACCTCGCGGGCGAGCTCGTAGATGCGCTGGGTCAGCTCGGCGCCCTCGGAGCTGAACAGCTGGTCTTCGATCTCGTCGACGTCGTTCTGGATCCCTCGCGCGACGGGGTCGTACTGGTCGACGACCTCGTCGAGGATCGCGTAGAGCACCGCCTCGGGACCACGGGACAGCAGCTCGGGGTTCTTCTCGAGACGTCGTCTCACCTCGGACAGGTCGGGCACCTCGGCGTGGCGTACCGTGACGACGAAGTCCGGCCCGATGAACACGTGCAGCTCGCCGAACTCCACCGTCTCGGTGGCGTCGATGTAGCGCGCCGGGCGCAGCACGGCGAAGAGGTTGCTGCCGTAGCGCTCGAGCTTGGCACGCTGGTGTCCGGTCAGGGCGTCCTCGACCGCGAGGGGGTGAAGCGAGAATTCGGCGGCGACCCGCTCGAGTTCATCGGGCGAGGGGCGCAGCAGCCCGATCCAGGCCATGCCCCCGTGCGCCTCCATGTACTCGAAGGTCTGGTCCAGGCTCGCCGGGTTCTCGATGCGTCGGCCGTCGACGTACACGGCGCTGTCGATGATGGGCATGTCCTCCGTTGTACCGTGCGCGGCTATGACGCGAGCGCAATCCTCACGACATCCTGACGCCGGTCACTTCTGCGGGTCGTTGCCCCAATTCATCAGCGAGTACCGCCAGTCGGTGTCCGTCACGTCGCCTTTCGGGCGTTGGGCGCTGTGGCGCTTGACGTAGCCCACGACTTTCCGCATGTGCGCGTAGTCGTCGTCGGTGAGGTCGGCCTTCTTCTTCTCGAGGATCCGCACGATGTGCCGCCCGCTCTCGTGGCCGGTCGACTCCCCGCCGTCCTTCTTCTGGCCGACGGATTTCGACTCGTCGGTGTCGAGCCATTTCTTCAGTTCGCTCGCGGTCATGTTGACCGCCTCGTCGAAGTCCGCGCGGGTCTGGTCGTCGTCGCTCATACCGTCATCCTCGCCAACGCGGCCCCGCGCCACGGCCCCCTTGCGTCCGCGGCGGGCGATGGCATCCCGCGTTCGCCTCGTCAGCCGACGGGCTCGCTGAGGGGTTCCTCGGCGTCGGGCCCGGGATGCCGCCCGCCGGCGGTGCGACGGGCGGCGGCGAGCACGGCACCGATGCTCGCGGCGATCACGAGGCCGATCCCGATGATCTCGAGCCACGACAGGCGCTGCCCGAGGAGCAGGAACCCGGCGATCGACGCGGTCGCGGGGCCGAGGCTCATCAGGATCGCGAAGGCGGATGCCGCGAGCCGGCGCAGCGCCACCAGCTCGAGGGCGTACGGGATCGTCGACGACAGCAACGCGACCGCGGCGCCCAGCGCGAGGATGTCGAGGCGCAGGAGCGCCGGACCCGCCTGCCAGATCCCGAACGGCAGCGCGATGACCGCTCCCACGGCCATCGCCAGGGCGAGGCCGTCGAGGCGGGGGAACTCCCGACCCACGCGGGCGGAGGCCAGGATGTACAGCGCCCAGCTGACCGCCGCGCCCAGCGCGAACAGCACCCCGAGGGGGTCGAGACGGTCCCATCCGCCCGCGCCCAGCGCGACGACTCCGGCGAGGGCGAGACCGGCCCAGAGCCAGCGCGCGAGCCCGGTCGCGGTCAGGATCGACAGGGTGAGGGGGCCGAGCACCTCGATGGTGACGGTCACCCCGAGGGGGAGGCGTTCGAGGGCCAGGTAGAACAGCCCGTTCATGGATGCCAGCACCAGCCCGAACCCCACGACCGCCCGCCAGGCGGAGCCCGAGTGCCCCGCGAGCCGCGGCCGGGCGATGGCCAGCAGCAGCAGCGCCGAGAAGAGCAGCCGGAGCATGACGATGCCGAGCGGACCCGTCTGCGGGAACAGCATGACGGCGAACGACGCGCCGACCTCCTGGCAGATGAGCCCCACCAGGACGAGGGATGCGGCCGAGCCGGGGCCGCCCCGCCCGGTCACCGCGTCGTCATCCGGCGGGTGGGGCGCAGATCGCGGCGCCGGCGATGGTGTCGCGCATCTGCTCGGCGGTCCAGGGCAGGCCGGCCTCGGGCATGGTCTGTCCGGCCGCGGCGGGGGCCTTGGAGGCGATGGCCGCGAGCTGCCAGGCGAGCCAGGCGCCGGTGTTCTTGTCGCCCGCGGAGTTGTTCAGGACCACGGCCACCGACATCCCCGTCTGGGGGTCGGCGAACGCGCCGACGAGGTAGCCGGGGGTCCACCCGAACTTCCCGATGAGGGAGCCGGCCTGGTAGGCCCCACCGGCCGCGGTGAACCACGTGGGCTGGTCGCCGCCGACGGGCACCGGGGCGGCGAAGCGGTCGTTCTCGGCGGGAAGCAGAGCCCCCGTCGCGAGCGCCTGCGCGTAGCGACCGAGGTCGTCGATGTCGGTGACGGCCCCGGCGGACGCCCCGCCGTAGCTGGAGGACATCGTGCTGAATTCGAGCGGTGCCGCGCAGTCGAACGCACCCTCGCCGTTGGGCTGCGACCAGTGGCCGGTCAGTGACGACGGGCCGGGGGTGGCCGCGGCGGGGGCGGGGATGCCGGTGGCCGCCAGCCCGAGGGGCCCGGTGACCCGCTCGGCGATGACGGTGCTCAGCGACTCGCCGGTCGCCCGTTCGACGGCCAGACCGGCGAGGTCGGCGTTCGTGGCCGACGCCGAGAACGCCTCACCCGGCGCGTTGCGTCGGGGCTGCGAGATGCCGTAGGCGACGAGCTCGCGGGCATTCCACACGCGGTCGGGGTTCTGCAGCACCATGCCGTCGAGGATCGTCGTGTACGAGCCCAGACCCGAGGTGCCGTCGCACAGCTGCCGCAGCGTGATGGCCTCGTAGCCGGGCAGGCCGCTCACCCACGTGGTGACGGGATCGTCCATCGACAGCGTGCCGTCGGCGTCGAGGATGTACAGCGCATCGCACGTCATCGCGCCGGTGACCTCGCCCGCGCGGAAGGTCAGATCGGGGGTCACTTCTGCTCCGCCGGGCGACTGCGTGCCCACGCCCGACACCCAGGTGCCGCTCCAGGGCGCCCAGACGCCGACGATCGCGCCGGTGGACCCCGTGGCGGTGATCGCCGCGGTGACCGCGTCGCGCATCTCGGCGACCGTCGCCTCGGGAAGGGGGCCGTCCACCTGGGTCGGGACGTTCACCGCGACCGGCCCCTCGGCCGTGCAGCCGCTCAGGACGACGGCGAGCACGCCCGCGCCCGCGATCGCGATGGCCGCGGAACGACGCCATCCGCGCATGTGTACCCCCCGCATTTCCGAGCGCGACGAAGTCCGCTCTCGAAAGATTCAAACACACGGCACCTGAGCGAACCCGCCCCTTGCGTCCCTCGGCCGTCACGTCTGCGTCACGACGGGGTGCGCCTACCGATCCGCGGGCCGAATCAGGGGTTAGGTCAGCCTAAGTTTGTGCGTATGATGGCCGCATGAACGCCGTCGCCCCGTTCTCCACGGCTCTGCGCGAACGCTCCAGCGCCGCGCACTCCGCGCGCGAGTGCGACGGGTTCATGACCGACCTGCTCTCCGGTGCGGGTACGCGCGACGACTACATCGCCCTGATCGCCCAGCACTGGTTCCTCTACGCCGCGCTCGAAGACGCCGCGCTCCTCATGCGCACCGATCCGGTGGCATCCGTGTTCGTCCGCGATCACCACTCGCGTCTGCCCGCGCTCGAGGCCGACCTCGCGTTCCTGCTCGGTCCCGAATGGCGCGACCGCATCCACCCGCTGCCCACGACGCAGGCCTACGTCTCGCGCATCCGCCGCGTCGCCGCCACCTGGCCGGGCGGATTCGTCGCCCACCACTACACCCGCTTCGTGGGCGATTTGTCCGGTGGCCCCTCGATCGGGCGACTGATGCAGCGACGCTTCGGTTTCGAGACCAACGGCATCGGCTTCCTGTTGTTCGGCGACATCGCCGATCCCAAAGCCTTCAAGAGCGTCTATCGCGAGCAGCTCGACGCCGCCCCGTGGGACGACGACGAGAAGGAGCGAGTGATCGCCGAGGTGCTCGTGGCCTACCGCTTCACCACCGAGCTGTTCGCCGACCTCACCCGAGCCAAGGCCGCCCGCGTCGCCTGAGCGGTCGCTCGCGGGTCAGGCCTGCCGCGCCGCGGCGTCCTGGCGCGCCAGCCACGCCTGCTTCATGAAGCGCCGCACGTCCTCGTCGACGCGGATGTCGGCCGGGCGGAGGGGCCGCGTCAGATACAGGCCGTCGAGCGAGGTCAACCGACTGAGGGCGACGTAGGTCTGCCCCGGGGCGAAGGCTCCGGCCCCCAGGTCCACCACCGCGCGGTCGTACGTCTTGCCCTGCGACTTGTGGATCGTGACCGCCCAGGCCAGACGCAGGGGGAACTGCGTGAATTCCGCCACGATCTCGCGCGAGAGGTTCTTGGTGCCCGGGTCGTACGCGTAGCGGTATCTCTCCCACACCGCCGGTTCGACATCGTGCGCGATGCCGTCCACCTCGACGCGCACGCTGTCGCCCGCGATGCGTGTCACCGTGCCGATCGTGCCGTTGACCCAGCGCGGCGCCTCGCCGAACTGCGCGCTGTCGTTACGCAGGAACATCACCTGCGCCCCCACCTTGAGAGTGAGCTCCATCTCGGCCGGGTAATTCGCCTCGCCACGGCCGAAGTCGCCCGAGATCTCGGCGTTGGCGGTCTGCGTGCGACCGACGAGCTCGTCGAGGTGGCGGCGGTTGATGGTGTTGACCCGGTCGTTGCGCGTGGCCAGGGTGATGATCGGGTGCTCGCCGTCGGCGGGGTGCGGCGGCGTCCGCGCCCCCGCGGCGTTGAGCACACTCGCCATCTCGGCCGTCACGCGTCCGTAGCGCACCGCGTTCAGCAGCTGCTTGAACCCCGGGTCGGACTGCCGGTGGATCTCGACGAGCTCGTTCACGTGCAGGTCGGCCCCGTGGCGGCCGATGTCGATGAGTCCGTCGGCAGCGGCCTCGCCCGACCACACCTTCGCGTCGAAGAACCAGAACGAGCGGTAGTGGTCGCGGATGTAGCGCATCTCGTCGCCGCGGGGCGGGACGGGGGCGAGCTGATACGGGTCGCCGAACATGACGATCTGGGTCCCGCCGAACGGCTCCGCGCGCCGGCCGCGCGCCTGGCGCAGCGAGCGGTCGATGGCATCCATCAGGTCGGCGTTGACCATCGAGATCTCGTCGATCACGAGGGTGTCGATCGCGTTCAGGATCTTGCGGGTGGCGTCGTTCTGGTCGATGTCGCCGTTGGCGATGAGACCGATCGGCAGGCGGAACAGCGAGTGGATCGTCTGCCCCTCGACGTTCAGGGCCGCCACGCCCGTGGGCGCGCACACCGCGATCTGCTTCTTGGTGTTCCAGGCGAGGTGCTGCAACAGGGTCGACTTGCCCGTTCCCGCGCGGCCGGTGACGAAGACGTGCTCACGCGTGTCCTCGATCAGCCGGAACAGCGCCTGCTGTTCGGCGGAGAGGGGCGGCGTGGTCACCGGTTCATGCTAGTTCGCGCGCGTCGTCGCGGGCGGCGAGGTGGGGACGGGGCCGCCCATCGGATGGGTGCGGTCGAGCAGCCAGTGCGCCTCGCCCGAGAGCACGTCGTCGACGTGGCCGCGGAACCGCGGGCAGGCGGTAATGTCGTGCGCCCGGCAGCGCAACGCGTGTTCGGTCATCGCGCGGGCCTGGGCGATCTCGGCGGCGCGGCGATCGAGTTCGGCGATGTGGGCTTCGAGCACGCGGTGGCGGTCGGGGGCGTCCTCGTCCAGCAGCACCCGGATCTGTTCGAGCGACAGCCCCGCGGCTTTGTTGCGCAGGATCACCGCGATGCGCACGGCAGCGCCGTGGCCGTAACGTCGGCGTCCGGCGGCATCGCGCCCGGGGTGCAGCAGCCCCTCGGCCTCCCAGTGCCGCAGGACGTGGGTGTCCAGACCGAACCGCGCGGCCGCCTCACCGATCGACTCGTCCATCTCGATCCCGCTTGACTTCATGTCGACATGAAGTCACACGATGGACGAGAACACAAGCGGAAGGACCCAACGTGTACGACGCGATCATCATCGGCGGCGGCCCCGCCGGCCTGCAGGCGGCCCTCACGCTGGGGCGCATGCACCGGCGCACCCTGCTGCTGGACTCGGGCGAATACCGCAACGCCACCGTGCGGCACGCGCACAACCTGCTCACCAACGACGGACGCGACCCCGCCGAGATCCGCCGGATCGCCCGCGCCGAGATCGCCGCCTACGACACGGTCGAGATCAGGGATGCCGCCGTCACCGGCGTCGAGCGAGAGGACAACGCCCTCCGGGTCGACGCCGGCGGTGAGGCGCTGCGCACTCACGCGGTCATCCTCGCCACGGGGGTGGCCGACGAGCTCCCGCCCATCCCCGGACTCGCCGCGCACTGGGGCGACACGGTGGCCAACTGCCCGTTCTGCCACGGCCACGAGTTCGCGGGTCGCCCCGTCGCCGTCCTGAACGCCTCACCGCACGCCGCCGTCCTCGCGCGCATGCTCGAGCCCGTGGCATCCGAGGTTCTCGTGATCGACCCGGCCGCGGTGCGCGAGGTCGTCGGCAGGGACGACGGGTTGCGCCTGCACCTGCACGACGGCTCGGCCGTCGAGGTCGCCGGGGCGTTCGCGGCACCGACGTGGCGCGTGCGGGCGGCGTTCCTGGACCGCCTGGACCTGCTGCGGCAGGACAGCGGGGCCCTGCGCACCGACGCCTTCGGGCGCACGAGCGTCGAGGGCGTGTACGCGGTGGGCGACATCGCGCAGCCCGACCATCTTCCCGGTCCCCTGTTCTCGCTCGCCGCCGCCCTCGCCGGCGGGCAGCTCGCGGCCGTCGCGGTGGTGCAGTCGCTCGTCATGGACTGACCCGCGGGCACCGCACAGGCGCCAGTTCCTAGACTGGGTGCGTGGACATTGCCGGCGGGGGCCCCGCGACGCCCAGGGGGGTCGCGGCTGCGTCCGCGCGCCCGGGGCGCGCCCTCGTGGTCATCGCCCTCATCGGAGCGCTGCTGATCGCGGCGCTCGGCGCGGGCGCGGCCTCTCTCTACCGGGAGTTCTACAGTCCGCGCGCCTTCGTGCTGCACTACCTCGAGCTGCTGCAGGACCGCCGCACCGCGGAAGCGCTGGCGGTGCCCGGCGTCGCCGTCGACTCGGCGGAGCTCGAAGCGGCGGGGCTGCCCGCGACGGCGTCCGAGGCGCTGCTGCGCCCCGAGTCGATCGTCGCCCTGACCGATGCCGCGGTCGTCGACGAGACCACCGAGGGCGACCTCACGCGCGTCACGGTGTCGTACACCGCGGGCGGGTACGCCGGTCGGACCACATTCGACGTCCGGCCCGACATCGCGGGCGGCCTGCTGCCGCGGTGGCGCTTCGCCCGCAGCCCCCTCGCGGTGATGGAGCTCTCGGTCGAGGGATCGATGCGCTTCGCCGTGAACGGATTCGAGGTCGACAAGCGTCAGGTCTCGATCGACGGAGCGGATGCCGATCCCTCCGCCGACCTGCCCCTGCTGGTGTTCTCGCCCGGGCTGTACTCGGTCGCCGTCGACACCGCCATCTCGGCGACCCCGGGCGTGGCCGTACTGGCGGATGCGCCGATGGCCGGCATCCCGGTCGACGTGCAGGCCGAGCCCACGACCGAGTTCATCGGTATCGTGCAGCAGCGGGTCGAGGAGTTCCTGAGCTCGTGCGCCGAGCAGAAGGTGCTGCAGCCCACCGGGTGCCCGTTCGGCTTCACCGTGCGCAACCGCATCGACGACGCCCCCTCGTGGTCCATCGTCGAGCAGCCGCAGGTGAGCGTCGTGCCCGACGGAGCGGGATGGCGCATCCCCGACGCCCCGGCGGTCGCGCGCATCGAGGTCGACATCCGCTCGATCTTCGACGGCAGCGTCCGCACCGTCGAAGAGGACGTGGCCTTCACCGTCGACGGCCGGATCTCGGTGCTGCCCGACGGGTCGGCCTCCATCCTCATCGGCGGCTCGGCCGACTGATCGCCCGCCCGCCGCCGTCCGGCCGCCCGCCCCCTGGACACAACGGCAGGCCCTTTCACCGACGCGCCGCCGCACGGCCTCCCGCCCCCTGGACACAACGGCAGGCCCTTTCACCGACGCGCCGCCGCGCGGCCTCCCGCCCCCGGCGTGTCGCCCGAACCCCCGCCGTTGTGCGCGGCATCCACCCTCGGCGTGTCGCCCGAACTCCCGCCGTTGTGCGAGGCATCCACCCCCGGCGTGTCGCCCGAACCCCCGCCCTAGTGCACGGCGCCTCGGGAGCCCGGATCAGCCGCGGCGCTCCGCGAGGCGGGCGTCGCGCGCGGCGAGCCGGGCGAGCTCTTCGTTGTAGGCGTCGAGTTCCAGGTCGCCGACGCGGTCGACGTGGCGGTCGCGACGCTTCTGCTGCCGTTCGTCGCTGCGGCTCCACTGGATCGCCACCGCGATCGCGAGGATGAGGGTCGGGATCTCGCCCACCGACCAGGCGACACCGCCGCCGACGTACTGGTCCTGCAGCGGCGTCGCGCCCCAGGTGCGCCCCATCGCGCCGAACCACTCGGCCACCATCAGGCCGGAGTTCATCATGATCGCGATGCCGAAGAAGGCGTGCATCGCCATGACCGCGATGAGCACCAGCAGGCGCAGCGGGTAGGGCAGGCGGTAGGGCACGGGGTCGATGCCGATGAGACTCAGCACGAACAGGTACCCCGTGACGAGGAAGTGCGCGACCATCCAGATGTGCCCGACGTGGTCGTAGAGCGACCAGCGGAACAGGTCGGTGTAGTAGAACGCCCACAGCGAGCCGATGAACAGCCCCGCCGCGACGTACGGGTTGGTCAGCACTTTGGCGACCGGGTTGTGCACGGCCCACAGGATCCACTCGCGACCTCCGCGCGTGCCGTCGTCGCGCTTGCGGATCGCCCGCGCCGCGAGCGACACCGGGGCGCCGGCCACGAGCATGAGCGGGATCGCCATCGACAGCAGCATGTGCCCGATCATGTGCATGCTGAACAGGTAGTCCTGGTAGACGTTGATCGGTCCCGACGTGACCCAGAACACCCCGAGCATGCCCAGGACCCACAGCACGGTGCGGGCGATCGGCCACGAATCGCCGCGACGCAGGAGACGCCAGGCGCCCGCGAGGTAGAAGAACACGCCGAACGCCACGACGAGCGTCCACAGCAGATCGATCTCCCACGCGGTGAACCAGCGCTCGAAGGTCAGATCGGGGGGCAACGGCGCACCCGTCAGCACCTCGGCGGGGGTGCGTCCGACCAGCGGCGCCTCGACGGGCGGGGGCGTGCGGGCGAGGGCGGCGGCGACGCCGCTGGCGACGCCCATGAACACCAGCTCGAGAGAGATGACGCCCCAGAAGCGGCGCGAGCCGGGCTCGTCGGCCATGCGCGAGATCAGACGACGGCGGTACCAGGCGCCCAGGACGCCCATCGCGAGCAGCGCGGCGACCTTGACCAGCACGAGGATGCCGTACGCCGACCAGATGTTCTGCAGGCCGACGAGACCGATCGAGGCCCGCACCGTCCCCGAGACCGCGACGACGATGAAGGCGACGAGCGCGATGGAGGAGTAGCGCAGCAGCGTCTTCTGCAGGTCGGTCCGCGACATCGCGGGCCGCACGACGACCAGCAGGACGAGACCGCCGAGCCACACCGCCGCGGCGATGATGTGCAGCACGAGTGCGGTGACGGCGGCGTTGTGGCTCGCCTCGTCGCCCGCGTGCCCCTGCGTGCCCATCGGGATCAGCGACGCCAGCGCGAGGATCGCCACGATCAGGGTGGGCACCCACGAGCGCACGGCGAAGGTCAGCACGGTCAGCACCGCTCCGGCGATCGTGGTGATCAGCCAGGCGGGCCCGACCTCGCTCTCGACCAGGAAGCGCCCGAGCTGCTGTCCGAACACGGCGTCGAGGGTGGGAGAGGCGGGGATGACGTTGAGGAAGGTGAGGAAGCCCGTCACCGCGGCCGAGACGGTGAAGACCGCTGCGCCGATGGATGCCGTGTCCAGCGCGATCTCGAAGGACCGCTCGCCCGCGCGCAGGGCGAACAGTGCGAGCACGAGGGATCCGACCATGGTGGCGGCCGACAGGTTGACCACGACCGTGGCGATCGGCAGACCCCAGCGCACGAAGGGTCCGGGGTCGGCGAGCTGCGCCTCGGCGGCCCCTCCTCCGTAGGCCAGGCCCGCGACGACGGCGACCAACGAGACCACGACCAGGATGACGGGTCCCGCGACGCGGAGAAGTCGGGGATTCACCCCCACAGCCTACGTCGCCGACGAACGACGGAGGGGGGATGCCGGTGGCATCCCCCCTCGAAGGTTCGCGGTCGAATTACTTGACGGCGGCCTTGAGCTTGGAGCCCGCGGTGACCTTGACGCGCTTGCCGGCGGGGATGGAGATCTCCTCACCCGTCTGCGGGTTGCGGCCCGTACGAGCCGACGTCGCGACCTGCTCGAAGGCGATCCAGCCGGGGATCGAGACCTTGCTGCCCTTGGCGACCGCCTCGGAGACGGTGGAGAAGAGGGAGTCGAGCACGCCCGACACGGCGGACTGGCTCTGCCCGGTCGCGCTGGCGATGCTCGCGACGAGCTCGGTCTTGGTGATGGACTTGTCGGCCATGTGGTTGTCCTCCAGGCGACGACGCGCGTCGCCTCTCGTTACGCGGACGAGGAGGAATTCTCCTCGGTGGTCGGGAGACCGCCTCGACAGTATCAACCGAACCGCGGAATTACGCGGATTCTGGCCGATTTGACCGGTTTCGCCACGGCGTGTCGTGCGCGAGACGAACATCGCCGGAGCGCGGAGCCGCCGACCGAAGGAGACGAGCGTCCTCCCGTCGGGCGGCGGCGGCCCTCCGCAAAGGCCGGCGCGGACCCGTCGTTGCCCGCGCGCGAGCGAGCCCCGGGGTGCGCACTAGAATGTCCGCCACGCGAATCCTCCACCGTGGACGAGGAGCTCCCGGCACGAACGGAGACCCGTCATGACATCGGCCCTGGACACCTTCGAGGTGGTGGGCGACCTGCGCGCCGCCGCCGCCCGCACGGCGGCGCGACTCGCACCGGGGAACGGACTGCCGCATCCTCGGGACCTCGCCCTGCTGGCGGAGTGCGAACCGTTGAGCGCCCCGCCCGTGTGGAACGACGCCGCCGCCCACGTGCTCGCCGCCCAGCTGACCGCGCGGGCACGTCAGGACGCCCTCGCCCTCGGGTCGGGACTCGTCGACCGCTTCTTCGACGACGTGCGTCTGACTCGGCCGGCGTCGATGTCGGCCGGCGCCCGCTCTCTGCTGTACTCCAGCGTCGCCGAGTACACCTGCAGTCTTGCGTTGGCCGACGTCGCGTCGCGGTTCGCGGACGAGGCGATGCTCTTCGCCGACACGGCAGGGCTGCGGTACCGCGCGCTGGCGACCGGTGCCTTCGCGGCGGGCTTGGACGGGGATGTCGACAAGACCGAAGAACTGCTGCGTCGAGCCGACGAGCTGTTCCGCGCGCAGGGGTGGCCGCCGACCGAACGCATGCTGGTCACCTTCTTCGCTCGGATCACCGTCGCGGCCGCTCGCACCGACGCCGCGGCACTCGAACAGATCGCGATCGATCTGCGCGCGACCCAGCCCGGCGACGGGTTCTGGGACTTCACCGCGGGGATGGCGGACGTCATCGCGCGACTCTTCCGCGGTGACATCACCAGCGCCCTCGCCGGGAGCGCCCACCTGCTGCACAGCAGCGGCATCCACAGCAGTTGGCGCGGATGCCGATTGCACGTCGTCTGCATGCACGCCGATCTGCTCGTCGCCTGCGGACGGCTCGACGAGGCACTGGCCCTGCTCGCGCCCTGGCAGAGCCCCGAGGGGCACGGGGTCTGCTTCCCGACCCACCGGGCCACCGTGCTCCTGCATCTGCGCCGCGATCGGGAACTCATCGCCGAGACCGACCTCTGCGCCGCCGACGAAGCGGGGCACAATCCCCGCACGCTCACCCCCCTGCTGGTTCGCCGCGCCCTCGCGTTCCAGCGTCTCGGAGCACATCGACGCGCCCTGCGGTGCATGGAGGCGGTCATCCTGCTGACCGAGCGCATCGGAGCGTCCGCTGTCCCCTTCCTCTCCCTTCCGCTGGACGAGGTGCGGCTTCTTCTCGACGCCGTCACGGCGGAGCGTGCGTCGGCACGCCCCGTCGTCGACGAGATCCTGAGCCTTCTCGACCACGCCGTCCCGGCGGTCGCCGACGGGTTCGAGAACGCCCTGGCCCTCGGTCTCACGCCGACCGAGCGCGCCCTCGCGTCGGCGCTGCAGAGCCCGTCGAGTCTCGCCGAGATCGCTCGCGAACGGGGAGTCTCGGTCAACACCGTCCGCAGTCAGGTGCGGTCCATCTACGTCAAGCTCGGTGTCAACGGACGCGCCGAGGCCGTCCGTCTGCTCACCTCCTCTCCCTCGACCGGACGATGACCCCCTGGCCGCGTCCGCGGGGCGACGATCACGACCCGGCCCCGGTGGTCGAGCTGCGGCGCAACGCCCCCGGCAGGCCGAGGGACCCCGCTGACGCGTCGCCGCAACTCGGAGCCGCTCTGCGTGCCGCCGCCGTCGCCACGTCTGCGCGCCTCGTGCCCGGAAGGGGCGTGCCGCTCGCTCGGCATCTGACCGTCCTCGCCGAGTGCCCGCTGCCGACCGCACCTCGCATCTGGACGGACGCCGAGGCCGTGACGGCCGCCGCGTGCTACTCCGCCCGGGCCCGGCGCGACGCCCTGTCCGGCGGTGCCGACATCGTCCGCCGCGCTTTCGACGGCGTCCGTCTGATCCGCCCAGCACACCTGTCGCCCGCGGCCCGATCCCAGCTGTACGCGGCCGCGGGCGAATACTGCTCGGCGGCCGGGCGACCGCAGATGGGGGCGCGGTTCGGGGCGGAGGCGCTTCTCTTCGCCGACACACCCGCTCTGCGCTATCGCGCTCTGACGGTGATGGCCCTGGCTCGCGCGCTGAACGGGGAGATCCACGCCGCCGAGACCACCGTCGAAGAGGCGGCGACGCTGTTTCGCGACAACGGCTGGGACGAATCGGAGGCCGGGTACGCCGAGATCATCGCGAGCGGGACGATCGCGATCGCGCGAATGGACGTCGAGAACCTGGCACGTGTCGCCGCGCGGCTGCGGAGGACGCACGGCGGCGACGCATACGCCGTGTTCTCGGCGGACGCTCTCGAGGTCGGGGCGATGATGTTCACGCGCGATTTCAGCGCGGCGCTCGCTGCCGGACGCAACCTGCTGCTCAGCGGTCGCCGCAGGAGCAGCCACCGCATGCTGAGGTATCTGGTGGTCTCCGTGATGTCCGACCTGCTGACCGCCCACGGCGACTATCTCGGAGCCCTCGATCTCCTGCGCCCGTACGAGAGCCCCGACGGGCACGGGGCGTGCTTCGCGATGCAACGCTCAGCGGCTCTGCTGGCTCTCGGACGTGAGCAGGAGCTGCTCGACGGCACCGAGGAATGCGTGTCCGCCGACCTCGACCACTGCCTGCGCACACTCGTCCCGGTGCTGGCGCGCCGCGCGATCGCCCTTCTGCGCACGGGCAATGAGAAGGGGGCGCGAGAGAGCATGCGCATGGCCCTGCTGCTCGTGGCCCGCAACGGCATGTCGGCAGCCCCGTTCCTGATGCTGCCGCGCTCCGAGACCGCATCGCTCGTCGACCACGCCCTCCGCTCGCACCCCGAGTTGGCGGAGCCCCTCGCCCCGGTGCGCCAGATGCTGCATCTCGTCACCGCGGGAGACGTGCGCGCGCCGTCCCGTGTCGTGCTGACGCCGACGGAGCGAGAGCTCGCGAGGCTGCTGCCCTCCCGGTTGACGACCGCCGAGATCGCCCGCGAGCGCGGGGTGTCGTCGAACACGGTCAAGAGTCAACTGCGCTCGATCTATCGCAAGCTGGAGGTCGCCTCGCGCGTCGAGGCGGTGCGACGACTCGACGAGATCGACGACTGACGAACGGCGAAGGGCGGGGGCTCCTGTCGGAACCCCCGCCCTTCGAACGGGTCTCTGGTGCTTACCAGGACGACTTGGTCACACCGGGCAGCTCGCCACGGTGGGCCATGTCACGGAAGCGGACGCGCGAGACGCCGAACTTCGTGAGGACACCACGGGGGCGACCGTCGATGACGTCGCGGCTGCGCACGCGCGCGGGCGACGCGTTGCGGGGCAGCTTCTGCAGACCCACGCGCGCGGCCTCGCGGGCCTCGTCGGTCGCGTTGGGGTCGACCAGGGTCTTCTTCAGCTCGGCGCGCTTCGCGGCGTAGCGCTCGACGACGACCTTGCGCTGCTCGTTGCGCGCGATCTTGCTCTTCTTAGCCATGTGCTTAGCGCTCCTCTCGGAAGTCGACGTGCTTGCGGACCACGGGGTCGTACTTCTTGAGCACGATGCGGTCGGGGTTGTTGCGGCGGTTCTTGCGCGTCACGTAGGTGTACCCCGTGCCGGCGGTCGACCGCAGCTTGATGATCGGACGGACGTCCTGAGCCTTCTTCGCCATTACAGCTTCACGCCCTTCGCCTGCAGGTCACGCACGACGGACTCGATGCCGCGTGCGTCGATGACCTTGATGCCCTTCGCCGAAACGTTGAGCTTGATGTTGCGACCCAGCGACGGAACGAAGTAGGTCTTCTTCTGCACGTTCGGGTCGAAGCGGCGCTTCGTCCGGCGGTGCGAGTGCGAGATGTTGTGACCGAAGCCGGGAACCGCTCCAGTCACCTGGCACACTGCTGCCATGGTGATGTCTCCTTCTGTACCGTGACACCGGACGGTGCCACCCAAGATCCCTTGTCTGCACCCCGTCCGAGCGCGGCGCGAGGCCGGGATCGGGATGTGGGATGCGAACTGCGTGCTGGAGTGCGCGCAGACAAGGGGTCAGTCTAGCACGGCGTGTCGCCTTGACCCCGCCGCGGAGCGCCCGCCCCGGCCGCGAGGTCCCCGAGCCCGCGAGGTCCCGCCCCCACGGCCACCGCCGGGGGATCCGACGCGCTCAGCCGCCCCCCCGCGGACGCCTCCGCGGCCCCGCGGCCCCACCGGAACGGCGAGACCGTGGCATCCCCCTCGATCCAGAACCGCCACGGGAACGCCGCCGTTCCCGCGACGCCCGCGACACCCACGCGCGGTCCGGTCGCCACGTGCGCGATCGGCTCGGTCGGCAGCAGCAGCCGAGCGCGCGCACCCGCCCGTTCCGCACCCGTGACCGCGTCGATGCCGTCGTGCACGGGATGCCGCAGCCCCACCGCGTCGCCGAGTCGTCCGGGGCCCCGGGCGAGGTCTCGGGCCGCGCGCACGACACCGCGACGCGCGAGTCGGCGCCGCTCGGCGACGTCGGCGCCCTCGACCACCTCGCCGCCGCGCAGGAGCACACCCCCGGCGACGCCGTCGGGGCCGCAGACCACGTTCACGCACGAATGGATGCCGTGACTCAGGTACACGTACAGATGACCGGGTTCGCCCCACATCGTCGCGTTGCGCGCCGTGGGCCCCATGCGGGCGTGCGATCCGGGGTCGGGTCGGTCGCCGGTGCCCCGCCCGTGATACGCCTCGACCTCGGTGAGGCGGACGACCACGCGCTCTGCGGCGACGATCGTCTCGAGCAGCCCGCCCAGCAGCGTCGGCGCCACCTCGACGGGGAGCGCGACGAGGTCCGTGCGGGTCGCGGCGCGCGTCACTGCGGCGGGACCTGACACCACGACAGGTTGAAGCCCTGCAGCGCGGCGATCTCCTGCCCGGTGTCGATCTCGACCAGGTGGGTCAGCAACCGTTCGGGAAGGGGCAGCTGGTAGCGGTCGAAGGGGTTGTCGATCGCGCGCGGCGCCACGAGCACCGCGGCGTAGCGTCCGCTCGGCGAGACGCAGGTCTGCAGCGCGGTGTCGGCGCCGGGCACCTCGAGCAGCGGACGCACCGCCCCCGCCGTGTCGACGTGCGCGATCACCGTCGAGCGCGAGACACCGTCGGCGCTGATGTCCGCGAACGAGCGGATGGTCCCGGCGCCCGCTCCGGGCACCGGGGTGGCCCGTCCCGCAAGGCCCGGCGGGTCGACCGGTCGCACCAGCTCCTGCTCGGAGCCGTCGGTGAGATCGATCTCGCGAATGCCCTCGAGACGCTCCACGACCGCCACCGACGAGCCGCGCGCGATGCCGTCGATCGAGACGGCACTGCCCAGCGGCGCGGCGTTGCCGCCCTGCGCGTCGGTGAGCAGCAGGCGCGAGTCGAAAGTCAGCACGAGCATGCTGTCGGTGTCGGGCACAAAGCGGTAGTCGGCGATGCGCACGTCGCCGCCGTTGAGCCCGACCTCGGTCGGGGGCGCGTCGTCGGCGGCCGACGCCGTGAACAGGCGGCTCTCGCGCCCGCCCGCGGCTCCGAGGTCGGCATCCGAGAAGGTGAAGCCGATGCGCTCCCCGCGGTCGGCCGACTGCAGATTGGTGACGTAGCCCGGCCCGGGAAGGGCGATGTCGCGCTGATCGGTGCCATCGGGGTCGGCCACGATGACGCGCGCGGTGTCGCCGTCGCGCACCGAGACGACCAGGTGGTTCGCGGTCGCCCGGTAGTCCTCGATGTGCGGGTGCACGAACACGGGCAGTCCCGCCTCGCCGGCGAGGTCGGTGCGGAAGATGGTGTCGCCCTCGGGTGTGCCGCGCTGCATCAGGTACGCCTGCAGCGGCGGTGTGCGAAAGGTCTCGGTCAGCGTCGACGAGGGCCCCGCACCCAGGCCGTTCACCCCGTTCACGGTGATGCGGTAGTCGGTGTCGTCGCGCAGCGGCAGGGTGAATCGCACGCCGACGCTGCGTCCGGCCGTGTCGACCGTGAACGGTGTCGCCGGTTCGACCTCGACCTGCGAGGGGTCGACGCTCTGCAGCGATTGGGTCGTGGTGAGGATCACCCGGGACCCGGATGCCGCGACGGCGGCCGCCGGGTCGACCTGCACGTCGGTGATGCGAGGACCCTGCGCCACCGACACGACCCCGCCGACGCCTCCGACGACCACGAGCGCCATCAGCACCGCGGCGAAGGCGGTCGCGAAGCCTCGTCCGCGCCGACGACGCGTCCGAGCGCGACGGGACTCAGTACTCATACGGGTCCGCCGGTTCGTCGATCGCGGCCACCTGCTCGGCCTGCACCTCGAGCCTGCCGTCGCCGCTGGAGCGCACGGTACCGGTCACCGTGACCCACTGCCCGGTGGACGGTGCGGCCCCGGTCGCCGCGATCGGCAGGCGCGCGGTCTGCGCGTCGATGACGCAGTGGGTGATCACGAGGCGCGTCAGGTCGAAGCTCGCCCCGTCGCCGCCGGGGGTGATGAAGCCCGTCAGCGTGACGGGCTTGCCGTCGAAGGTCTCGGGGTTGGTGGCATGGGCGAAGACCGCCGACCAGTCGCCGATGCCGAACTGCGAGGTGTCGCCCGACGCGGCGAGGGTCACCACGTCGCTGCCGGCGAACAGGGGCGGCGCCCCCACGTCGCGCGAGACCGCGAGCTCGGTCGACAGCGAGGCGGCCGGCGTGAGCAGCACGGCGACGACCGCGCCCGAGGCGATCAGGCCACCGGTGAACGCGGCGACACCGCCGGGCGTGAACCGCGGCCGGGCGGCGAGGTGCTCGTGCGCGATGCGGTCGTGCTCGTCGAGCGGGTCGGAGTGCGCGTGGTCGGCGTGGGCGAACGCCTCTCGGCGCGCTGCGGCGGCCGCCGGCGCGTGCCCGTGCTCGTGGTCGTGACCGTGATCGGCCTCGGCCCCCAACGGCAGGGCGAACGAGGCGATCGCGCCGACGAGGGCGACGACCGACATGCCCACGGCGAACCAGGCGGACTCGGGGTTGATGTACAGCGACATCCGTCCCGTGAGCCACAGCGTGATGGTGGTGATCGACAGGCAGGCGGTCAGTCCGACTCCCAGCCAGCGGGTGGCGAGCGCACCGGTTCTAGACAAGGAGGTTCACCACCGTTCCCAGCGCGAAGGCGAACAGCACCACCACGACCGTCATGCCCGCGAGCACGCGCGTGGTGAAGGTGGTGCGCAGCAGCGCCATCATCTTGAGGTCGATGATGGGTCCGACCACCAGGAACGCCACGATCGATCCGGGCGTGAAGGTCGAGGCGAACGACAGCGCGAAGAACGCGTCGACGTTCGAGCACAGCGACACCACGAGCGCGAGGACCATCATCGCCGCGATCGACAGTGCGGGATCCGAACCGATCGCCAGCAGCGCGCTGCGCGGGACGAGCACCTGCACCGCTCCCGCGAGCAGCGAGCCGATGATGAGCGCGGGCATGACCGACCGCAGCTCGACGACGAACTGGGCGAGGGTGCGACGCCCCCGGTCGCCGCGCTCCTGCACGACGATCTCGCACGTCTCGAGGAAGCGCTCCGTGAGCAGCTTGTCGGGATCGGGATGCCGGCTGTAGAGCCATCCGATCAGGTTGGCGACGAGATACCCGCCGATCAGGCGCGCCACGAGGATGCCGTCGCTGAACCCGAACGCGGCGTGCGTGGAGATGATGACGATCGGGTTCACGATGGGGGCCGCGACGAGGAACGTCAGCGTGTCCGACACCCCGAATCCGCGCATGAGCAGACCGCGCGCGAAGGGCACGTTGCCGCACTCGCACACGGGGATGAACATGCCCAGCAGCGACAGCACCGCCCGGCGCGCCCACGGTGCGCGCGGCATCCATCTCTCGATCGCCCCCGGCGGCACCCACACCTGCACGATGATCGACAGCAGCACGCCCAGGATGACGAACGGCAGCGACTCGATCAGCACGCTGAGCGCGAGGGTCAGCCCGTCCTGCGCCCGCGTGGGCAGCGGCTGCGCGAAGAACGCCGGGGCGAACGCGTCGACGAGGAACAGCGCGGTGACGACGGCGACACCCAGGCCCAGGGCGACGAGGGTGCGGGAGGCGCCCGTGCGGGGGGCGTCCGGGCGGCGACGGGTGGGCGCCGCGGTGCGACTACTCGTCGCCACGCTCGCGAGCCCGGGCGAGGGCGCAGTCTGTGCAGATGCCGAAGATGTCGACGACGTGCTCGGCCTCGCTGAAGCCGTGCTGAGCGGCGGTGCGCTGCGCCCAGTCCTCGACGTCGGTGGCCGCGATCTCGACGGCCTTTCCACACGAGCGGCAGATGAGGTGGTGATGGTGTCCGCGCGTCTCGCATGCGCGGAAGAGGTTCTCGCCGTCGGGGCTCTGCAGCGAGTCGGCGTCGCCGCGAGCGGCGAGCCCCGCGAGCGTGCGGTAGACGGTGGCCAGGCCGATGCCGGTGTTCTCGTCGCGCAGGGTGGCGTGCAGCGACTGCGCGCTCACGAACCCGCCGGCTCCCGACAGGGCTTCGCGCACGCGTTCGCGTTGCCACGTGTTGCGCTGGACCATGGCGGCGAGTCTAGCGAGGCGTTCGGTGAATCGGCTGGGTGCTAGAACGCGCGGGTCGTGCGGTCGCGCCGCGCGCCGATCAGGCGGCACGCGAGGTAGATCGCGAACGAGATCGTCGTGATGTACGGGCTGACGGGCAGGGTTCCCGCGACGGCCAGGAGAACTCCGCCCACGGCCGAGACGAAACCGAACAGCGCCGCCAGCACCGGGACCGACAGCGGGCCGGATGCCACGCGCATCGCCGCCGCCGCCGGGGTGACCAGGAGCGCCATCACCAGCAACGCACCGATGATGTGCACCGCCACCGCGACGATCAGGCCGAGCAGCAGCATGAACGCCAGCGACACGGCGGTGGTGGGAACGCCCCGCGCCGCGGCGGACTGCGGATCGAGCGAGTCGAAGCGCAAGGGCCGCCAGATGAGCAGCAGGGCCACCAGCACGACGACGCCGATCACGACGAGCCAACCGAGCTGCTCGCTCTGCACCGACACGATCTGCCCGGTGAGCAGACTGAAACGCGTCGAGCTGCGCCCGTTGTACAGCGACAGGCACAGGATGCCGACGCCCAACCCGAACGGCATGAGCACGCCGATGATCGAGTTGCGGTCGCGCGCGCGGGCACCGAGCACGCCGATGAGCCCCGCGGCGATGAGCGAGCCGACGATGGAGCCCGACACGACGTCGGCGCCGACGAGCAGGGCGACCGCCGCACCGGCGAACGACAGCTCGCTGATGCCGTGCACCGCGAACGCCATGTCGCGCTGCATCACGAAGACGCCGATGAGCCCGCCGACCAGACCGAGGACAGCGCCCGCGTAGACCGAGTTCTGCACCAGTTCGAGGATGGCGCCGTACTGGCCCACCCCGCCGAAGAGGGCGTCGCCGACGTCGGACCAGTTCATGCGTCGTCCTCGTCGTGGTGATGGTGGTGCGCGTCGTCGGCGTCCGGCGCCCCGACGACGATGAGCTGCCCGCCCGCGCGCACCACGTAGACGGGGGCGCCGTAGAGGGCCGACAGCGTCTCGGTGGTCAGAACCTCGTCGGGGGTGCCGAGCGTGAACCGCCCGTTCGCGATGTAGAGGATGCGGTCGACGCCCGAGAGAACGGGGTTGATGTCGTGGGTGACCAGCAGCACCGCGGCCCCGCGTTCGCGCCGGTGGCGGTCGATCACGCGCACGACGGCCTGCTGGTTGGCGAGATCGAGGCTCGTCAGCGGCTCGTCGCACAGCAGCAGGAGCGGATCGTCGGCGAGGGCCTGCCCGATGCGCAGTCGCTGCTGCTCGCCGCCCGACAGCAACCCGACCGGGCGGTTGCCGAACTCGGTGGCTCCGACGGCTGCGAGCAGCTCGTCGATGCGGGCCCGGTCCTTTTTGCGCGACAGGGGCAGGCCCGGACGATGGCCGTCGACGCCCATGCCGACGATGTCGCGTCCGCGCAGCGGGGTCTCGCGCGGCAGGGGACGCTGCTGGGGGATGTACCCGATGCGGCGGTTTCCGGCACGACGCACCGGAGCGCCGAGGGCCTCGATCGATCCGGAGCTGAGCCGTTCGAGACCCAGGATCGCGCGCAGCAGCGTGGTCTTGCCCGATCCGCTGGGTCCGAGCACGGCGACGAGCTCGCCGGGCTCGACCTCGAGGTCGAGCCCGGACCACAGCTCGCGGCCGCCGCGTTCGAGGGCGGCGTCGCGGATACGCAGCGGTGCGGCTGCGCTCACGCCGTCAGCGCGTCGCTCAGCGCCATGATGTTGCTCTGCATCCACGAGATGTAAGTCTGACCCTCGGGGAGCGTTTCCGTGAACTCGATCACGGGGATGTTCTTGGCCTTCGCCTCGTCCTCGACCTGGGTGGTCTCGGCTCCGCCGGTCTGCGGGTTGACGATCATGACCTTGACCTCGCCCGAGTCGATCAGCTGCAGCGACTCCAGCAGCGTGGCGGGGGGAACGTCCTGTCCCTCTTCGACCGCCTCGCTGAACTCGTTCGGGGTGGCGTTGTCCAGACCGGCCGCCTCGACGAGGTACACGGGGACCGGCTCGGTCACGAAGACCTTGGCTCCGGCATCCGTCGCCTCGATCTCGCCCAGCGAGTCCTCGAGACCGGCGATCTGCTCCACGAACGCCTCGGCGTTCGCGGTGAAGTCCGCGGCGTGGTCGGGGGCGAGTTCGCCGAGGTGCTCGGCGATGTCCTCGGCGACGTGCTCCACGGTGTGCGGGTCGTACCAGACGTGCTCGTTGAAGCCGTCGATGTGGTCGTGCCCGTCACCCTCGGCGTGGTCGTGGGTGTCGGCGCTCTCGCCCGGGGCGGGGGTCTCTTCGTGGTCGTGGTCCTCGGCGCCCGGGTAGTCGTGGTTGAACTCGACGGCGGTGATCACCGGCGCGGTCGAGCCGCTGGCCTCGCGGAGCGATTCCATGAAGGCGTCGTATCCGGCCCCGTTCTCGATGATCAGGCCGGCGTTCTTCAGCGTCAGCTGATCCTGCGCGCTCGCCTCGTACTCGTGCGGGTCCTGCGTGGGCGAGGTGATGATCGACTGGACGTCGACGAAGTCGCCGCCCACGGCCTCGGCGATCGAACCGTAGACGTCGGTGGACGCGACGACCGTGATCGTGTCGGGGGCGTCGGTCGACGACTGCGCCGAGGGGGAGGCGCCCGCGCATCCTGCGAGCGCGAGTACGGAAGCGGCCCCGAGGACGACGGGGGCGAGAATGCGACGGGTCATGTGAACACGTTAACGCTGATGATAACCGTTCTCAAACTCAGCCGCCGGTACATACGACACTCCCAGCGAGCGCTTCCCGCCCCGGGCCACCCGAAGTGACGAACTGTCCCGCCCGGGGTTCGAACGTGGCCGATCTGTCAGCCGCGAGCCGCGTCGTCGCGGCGTTTACTGGAGAGATGACCGACACCGACCTCCCCGTCATCGCGCACTGGTTCGACGGCGCCGCCACCCCCTCGGCGAGCGGGCGGACCGCCCACGTCTACAACCCGGCGACCGGTGCGGTGCGCGCGCACGTCGCCCTCGCCGACCAGACCGACATCGACGCGGCCCTCGCCTCGGCCACACGGGGCTTCGCCGCGTGGAGCGCATTCTCCATCGCCAAGCGACAGGGCGTGCTGTTCGCGTTCCGCGAGCTGCTGAACGCGCGCAAGGGCGAGCTGGCCCGGATCATCACCGCCGAGCACGGCAAGGTCGCCTCGGACGCGATGGGCGAGATCGCCCGCGGCCAGGAGGTCGTGGAATTGGCCTGCGGGTTCCCGCACCTGATCAAGGGCGCATACAGCGAGAACGCCTCGAGCGGCGTCGACGTGTACTCCCTGAAGCAGCCGCTCGGCGTCGTCGGCATCATCAGCCCCTTCAATTTCCCCGCGATGGTGCCGATGTGGTTCTTCCCCATCGCCCTGGCTGCGGGCAATGCGGTCGTGCTCAAGCCCAGCGAGAAGGACCCCTCGGCCTCCCTCTGGCTCGCGCAGCTGTGGAAGGAGGCGGGCCTGCCCGACGGCGCGTTCACCGTGCTGCAGGGCGACAAGGTCGCCGTCGACGGCCTGCTGCACGCCGACGAGGTGCAATCGGTCTCGTTCGTCGGCTCGACCCCCATCGCCCAGTACATCTACGAGACCGCGGCGAAGAACGGCAAGCGCGTGCAGGCCCTGGGCGGGGCGAAGAACCACATGCTCGTCCTGCCGGATGCCGACCTCGACCTCGTCGCCGACTCCGCCGTCAACGCCGGCTTCGGCGCCGCCGGCGAGCGGTGCATGGCCATCAGCGTCGTCCTCGCCGTCGAGCCCGTCGCCGACGAGCTCATCGCCAAGGTCACCGAGCGCATCCACGAGCTGCGCGTCGGCGATGGCGCGGCCGACGTCGAGCCCGACATGGGCCCCCTCATCAGCGCCGCCCATCGCGAAAAGGTGTCGTCGTACGTCGACATCGCCGAGGCCGACGGAGCGCGAATCGTCGTCGACGGCCGCGGCCACACCGTCGACGGGCACGAGGACGGCTTCTTCTTCGGTCCGACGCTGCTGGACGAGGTGCCTACGTCATCCCGCGCCTACACCGAGGAGATCTTCGGACCCGTGCTGTCGGTCGTGCGCGTCGCCTCGTACGACGAGGGCCTCGCCCTCATCAACCGTGGCGAGTTCGGAAACGGTACGGCGATCTTCACCAACGACGGCGGGGCGGCACGCCGCTTCCAGAACGACGTGCAGGTCGGCATGATCGGCATCAACGTGCCGATCCCCGTCCCGGTGGCCTACCACTCGTTCGGCGGGTGGAAGAAGAGCCTGTTCGGCGACGCCAAGGCGTACGGCGTGCACGGCTTCGACTTCTTCACCCGCGAGAAGGCCGTCACCAGCCGCTGGCTCGACCCCGCCACCCACGGCGGAATCAACCTCGGCTTCCCGCAGAACAGCTGACCGACGACGACGGATGCCGCGACCTCGGGCCTGGTACGGCCCCGGCGTCGCGGCATCCGTCATCCGCTCCGCCGCGCCGCGGGTCCGGTCGGCGTCGCCCGGCGGCCCGACAGCGCACCGTCCCGCGGATACCCCCGGCGACACGCCGCCCCACGGCCGCCCGCACCGGCGCGTCTGCCCCCTCGTCCGCACGACGGATCCACCCGGCCGCCGCCCTCAGGCGACCCCGTCAGTGCGTGAGCTGCAGTGCCGCCCAGAGCTCGGCACGTGCCGCGAAGCTCGTCAGGTCGATCCCCAGCATCTGCTCCAGCTGGGCCATCCGCGCCTTGAGGGTGTGCCGATGGATGCCGAGCCCCCGCGCCGCGGGGTCCCACGCGCCGTTCGCGTCGAGCCACGCCCGCGCCGAGTCGAGCAGGCGTCGCCGTTCACCCGGGGCCACGGCCTCGAGCGGCCGCAGCAGCGAAGCCGCGATCAGGTCGCCACCGCGCGCGCGGAGGGCGCCGACCAGACCGGACCCGGCGATCTCGGCGTAGGCGCGCACCGTCCCGGCGGACGCCTCGCGCGCGGCGAGGCCCGCGCGACGCAACGCCGTGGCGAGGTCGTCGCCGTCGAGGCGGGCCGCACTCCCCGCGGCCAGGCCGCGCCGCGCGACGAGCGACGAGACCACGGCGTCCTCACCCTCGGCGGCGAGCACCACGACGTCGCCCCCGCGTGCGGCGAAGAACAGCCGCCGGGGATCCGTCATCACCACGTCGAGCTCGTCGAGCAGTCCCGGCTCGGCCGATGCCTCACGAAGGGAGACGACCGTCATCGGCGCCGGCGGTAGCGCGCCGAACACCGCCTCGGCGAGGCGCCCGGCCGCGTCGACGTGGCCGTCCACGAGCAGCTCGATCACCCCCGCGCGGACGCTGCGCAGCGACGTCTGCACCTGACGCTGCTGGTCGAGGGCGATGCTGGCGAGGGCGACCACGGTGGCCACCAGGTCTTTCTCGGCGGGGTCGAACGCGGCACGCGCACCGACCGCGAGCACCCCCCGCAGGTGGCCGCTGCGGCCGATCGTCTGCAGCACGGCCCCGCCCGGCGCCGGCAGCTGCACGCTCGCCGCGGTCGCCCGTTCGAGCAGGCGACGCATCTCGGCGGCGACCCGCTCCTCATCGCCCGACGGGGCGGAGCGGATCCCCTCGAGCGGGATGCGGGCACCGGCACCGTCGTACAGCGCGACCCAGGTGTCGAGCAGGCGCGACAGCGTGCGCAGGATCTCGCGCAGTCCGTCATCGCGCACCGCCGCGCGCGCCACCGACCTTTGCGCATCGAGCAGCCAGGTGAAGCGCGCCGCCCGATCGGCGGCGATCAGGTCGGCGACGAAGCGGATGATGCCGATGAACGGCGCGCGGCCGCCGACCTCGATCAGGGGCAGACCCGCGGCGGCGCACGCCTCGACCACCTCGGGCGGCACCTCGGCGTGGATGACGTCGGTTGCGAAACCCAGACCCGCCACGCCCGCGGCGCGCAGGCGTTCCGCGTAGGCGCGGGGGTCGGCGGCATCCGTCCCGGCGAAGGGTGCGCCGTTGGTCAGCAGCAGGTTCCCCGGCTCGAGCCAGGGCGTCGGGTCGAGTAAGTCGGAGCTGTGCACCCACGAGAGCGGTCGGTCGAGCACCGCGCCGTCGAGCGGGGTCCGTGCGCGCAGGCGCGCGCGATCGTGGTCGAGGAGCGTGCGGAGCGAGGCGGGCATCGGCTGGCCAAACTGTCGATTGTGATTCGAGCGTACTGACACTTCCGCCACTGGCGGCTGTGCCGTGACGGAGCACACTGGGGGCATGTCGACTCCCCTCACCACGACCCGCAACGCCGAGATCAGCGACCGCGACCGCGCCAGCGTCTTCCACTCGTGGTCGGCCCAGGGCACCCTCGCGCCGCTCCCCCTCGCGGGGGGCTCGGGCGTGGAGGTGTGGGATGCCGACGGCCGCCGCTACCTCGACTTCTCGAGCATGCTGGTCAACGTCAACATCGGCCATCAGCACCCCCGCGTGGTCACGGCGATCCAGGAGCAGGCCGCGACCCTGACCACGGTCGCCCCCGCGCACGCGAACGAGACCCGTGCGCACGCCGCCGAGCTGGTGCTCCAACGCGCCCCCGCGGGCTTCACGAAGGTGTTCTTCACCAACGGCGGGGCGGATGCCAACGAGAACGCGATCCGCATGGCCCGACTGTCCACGGGGCGCGACAAGATCGTCTCGCACTACCGCTCGTACCACGGCAACACGGGCGCGGCCATCGTGGCCACCGGCGACTGGCGACGGATGCCGAACGAGTACTCGCGCGGTCACGTCCACGTCTTCGGCCCGTACCTGTACCGCACGGAGTTCTGGGCCGAGACCCCCGAACAAGAGACCGAGCGGGCACTCCGTCACCTCGAGCGCACCGTCCAGGCCGAGGGACCCGACACGATCGCGGCGTTCCTGTTCGAGACGATCCCCGGAACCGCCGGCATCCTCGTCCCCCCGCCGGGATACCTGGCCGGCGTCCGCGAGATCGCCGACCGCTACGGCATCCTGCTCATCCTCGACGAGGTCATGGCGGGCTTCGCGCGCGCCGGCGAGTGGTTCGCGTTCGACGCGTTCGGCGTGCGCCCCGACCTGATCACCTTCGCCAAGGGCGTGAACTCCGGGTACGTACCCGTGGGCGGGGTGGTGATCTCGGATGCCGTGGCCTCGGTGTTCGACGACCGCGTCTTCCCCGGTGGGCTGACGTACTCGGGCCACCCGCTGGCAGCCGCCTCGATCGTCGCCGCGCAGCAGGCGATGGCCGACGAGGGCGTGGTCGACAACGCGCGCCGCATCGGCGACGAGGTCATCGGCCCGCGCCTGCGCCAGCTGGCCGAGGACTCGCCGCTGGTGGGCGAGGTGCGCGGCCGCGGCGTGTTCTGGGCCGTCGAGCTCGTCGCCGACGAGGCGACACGCGAGCCGCTCGCCGCCGCCCGCGTCGGCGCGATCAAGGCCGCGATGCTCGAGCGCGGCGTGCTCGGCTTCTTCGCCGAGAATCGCGTGCACGTGGTGCCGCCCGCCGTCATCGGCGACGCCGACGCGCACCGTGGCCTCGACGTGCTGGCCGACGTGCTGCACGCGGAGGCGGCGCAGGGCTGACGCGCGCCGGGCAGACCCGGCGCGGGCCTGACGCGCACGGAACCGACGCGCACCCGGGCAGACTCGGCGCGGGCCTGACGCGCACGGGTCTGACGCGCACCGGGCAGACCCGGTCGGGCCTGACGCGCACGGAACTGACGCGCACCGGGCAGACCCGGTCGGGCCTGACGCGCACGGAACTGACGCGCACCGGGCGGACCCGGTCGGGCGGGCGGCTCAGCGGGCGCGGGCCCTGCGCGCACGCCAGGCGCGCCACGCCCCGGTCGACCACAGCGCCCAGATCACCAGCAGGGGCTGGAAGAGCAGACGGATGCCGCGGGCCAGGTCCGTGTCGAGGCCGAAGGCGTCGGTACCCCGGACGAATTGCTCGATGTTGCCGGGGAAAATCGCGACGAAGAAGGCCGCCACGATCCACCCGACGGCGACGCGGAACCGCCCGAGGACCAGCAACGCGAGTCCGAGGACGATCTCGACGATCCCGGATGCCACGACCGTGACGTCGACCGGGAGCGGCAGCCAGGACGGCACCTGGGCGACGAACTCGTCGCGCGCGAAGGTGAGGTGCGCGGTGCCGGCGAAGACGAGCGCCGCACCGAGCAGCCAGCGGGCGAGGGTTCGGGGCAGGCTCATCCTCCGAGGGTAGGCGCCCCCACTCCCCCCGCTCCCCCCGCCCCCCTGCCCCCCGCCCCCCCGCCCCCCTGTTGAGTGTCCAAGACATGCCGCGCACGGGGGCGCGCCCCCGGCGTTTCTTGGACACTCAACAGGGGTGGAGGGGGTGGGGGAGGGGAGGATACCGAGCCGGGGGGGCGGGGGCTCAGCGCCGCAGGATGCGGTGCGCCAACGCGTTGCCGAGCAGCTGGCCCGCTTGGACGATCACGACGATGATCGCCACCGTCACCCACGTCGCCTGCTGGTTGAACTGCTGGTAGCCGTAGATGATCGCGAAGTTGCCGAGGCCTCCGCCGCCGATGTACCCCGCCATCGCCGACATGTCGACGACCGCGATGAACATGAACGTGTAGCCCAGGATCAGCGGGGCGAGGGCCTCGGGGATGACGACGCCGAACAGCACACCGATCCGCCGCGCCCCCACGGCACGAGCCGCCTCGACGGTGCCCGGATCGACCGCGACGAGGTTCTGCTCGACGACGCGGGCGATCACGACGGTGGCCATGATCGTGATCGGCACGATCGCGGCATCCGTGCCCAGAGTCGTTCCCGTCACGGCGCGGGTGACCGGAGCCACGGCGGTGAGGAAGATGATGAACGGGATCGGGCGGATGACGTTGATCACGAGGTTCGCGACGAAGAAGACGACGCGGTTCTCGAACAGGTTGCCCGGCCGCGTGGCGTACAGCAGTGCGCCGATCGCGAGGCCCGCGACGCCCGAGATGAGCAGCGACACGGCGACCATGTAGACGGTCTCGCCGATCGACTGCAGCAGGACCGGGGTCAGGGTGTCCCACTTGTTCATGCGCGCACCTCCGTCGAAGGCACCGCGACGTCGGTGTGGGCGCGCAGGTCGGTCACGACGGCATCCAGGTCGTCCGTGTGCACCCGGTAGGTGAGGGTGCCGAGCTGCTTGCCGAGCACGTCGGTGACCCCGCCGTAGACGACCGAGTGACGCGCGCCGTGTCGGTGGAAGATCGCCGAGACGTCTTCGCTCGAGAACTCGTTGATCTCGACACTGACCAGGTCTCCCCCGCCCGCGGCGAGCGCCGACAGGGTCTCGCCCGTGGGCACGCCCTGCGTCACGGCCGCGACGAAACGCTTGGTGAGCTCGGCGCGCGGGTGGGCGAACACGCGGTACGTGTCGCCGCTGTCGACGACGCGGCCTCCCTCCATGACGATGACCCGGTCGCACAGCTCGTGGACGATCGAGATCTGGTGCGTGATGACGACGATCGTGATGCCGAGACGCCGATTGATCTCGCGCAGCAGGTCGAGCACCTCGGCCGTGGTCTGCGGGTCGAGGGCGCTGGTGGCCTCGTCGGCGAGCAGGATCCTCGGGTCGGTCGCGATCGCGCGGGCGATGCCGACGCGCTGCTTCTGGCCCCCCGAGAGTCGGCGGGGGTACTGCTTCGCCTTGTCGCCGATGCCGACGAAGTCGAGCAGCTCGGCGACGCGCCTGTCGCGGTCGGCTTTCTTCCAGCCCGCCACCTTCAGCGGGTAGGCGACGTTGGCCGCCACGGTCCGCGAGGTGAAGAGGTTGAACTGCTGGAAGATCATGCCGACGCGGCGCCGGAGGTCGCGCAGCGTCGCCTCGCTGGCATCCCCCACATCCACCCCCAGCACCTCGACGGTGCCGGACGTGGGCTTCTCGAGGCCGTTCAGCAGCCGCACGAGTGTGGACTTGCCCGCGCCGGAGTACCCGATGACACCGACGATCGACCCCTCCTCCACCGCCAGCGACACATCGTCGACGGCGGTGGTGGAGGAGCGGCGATCGGTGGCGAAGCTCTTGGTAACGCCCCGCAGTTCGATGACCGCGGTCATCCGTTCCGGGCCTCGAGGGCGTCTTCGAGGCTGGTGAGCTCGTCCTGCAGCTGGGCACCGGTCCACTCGGTCTTGAATTGCAGGTTGCCCTGGTTCAGCTCGGTGACGGCCGCTTCGACCTCGGGCGAGTGGTACGCCGCGACGAGCTTCTCCCAGCGCGGGTCGTCCTTCTTGTCGTCGCGGGTGACGAAGGCGTTGATGTACGGCGCCAGCTGCGGGTTGTTCAGGTCTTCCTTGAAGATGATGAGCTCGTCGCCGAGCCCGCCCTTCTGCGCCTGGGTGTTGTTGACGATCGCGGCCTGGGCGCTGCCGTCCTTGAGCGCGGTCACCGTCTGGTTGGTGTCGACCGGCACCAGCTCGACCTTCGAGGTCTCGATGTCGGCGGGGGTCGACAGCGCGGTTCCGCCGTCCTTGAGCGTGAGCAGTCCGGCCTTCTGCAGGTTGAGCAGGCCGCGGGCCAGGTTCGTGGGGTTGTTGGGAATCGCGACCTTCGCGCCCTCGGGCAGGTCGGTGACGTCGGTGTACTGCTCCGAGTAGAGGGCGAGCGGGTACACCGCGGTCGCGCCGACCGGGACGAGCGATCCGCTGTTGTCGACGTTGAACTGCGACAGGTAGATCAGGTGCTGGAAGAGGTTCACGTCCAGCTCGCCGTCCTGCACGCCCTGGTTCAGCTGCACGCCGTCGTTGATCGTTCGCACCTCGAGGTCGATGCCCTCGTCGGCGAGCTTCTGCTTCAGCACCGTCCAGTGCGCCTCGTTGCCGTCGTCGGCGCCCAGCACGATTCGCGAGGAGTCGTCGGAAGATGCCGCTCCCCCGGCGCATCCGGTGAGGGTCAGCAGAAGGGCGGCGGCGGAGGCACTGAGGATCGTGGCCAGGCGTGCGGTGCGGTGCGAAGTCATGACACCACGTCAACATGCGCGCGAGAGGCGTCCAAACCGACGCGTTACGACGGGTAACGGGCTGTCACGCGGGGTAATGGATGAGGTGGATGCCGCGGTGGCGGGGTAGGCAGCGCGACCCTCGCCCCGCTGGTCCGGGATAGCGTAGGGACGATGTCACGGGATGAGAAGACGCGAAGAAGACTCTCCCGGAACAGCCCCCAGGGTCTGGTCGTGGCGGTGCTGGCCCTCGCGGGGCTGTGCTCGTCGTTCATGTTCACCCTCGTGGTGCCCATCCAGTCGCAGCTGCCCCAGTTGCTGGATGCGTCGCGAGACGACACCGCGTGGGTGGTCACGTCCACGCTGCTGGCCGCCGCGGTGATCACCCCGATCGCCGGACGCCTCGGCGACATGTACGGCAAGCGGCGCATCGTGCTGGTGCTGTTGGTCGTCATGATCGTCGGATCGGCGGTCGCGGCGCTGTCGACCGGGATTGTCGGGATGATCGTCGGCCGCACCCTGCAGGGCGCGATCGTCGGCGTCGTGCCCCTCGGGATCTCGATCATGCGCGACGTCCTGCACGAGAACCGCGTCGACAGCGCCATCGCCCTGATGAGCGCGACCCTCGGCGTCGGCGGGGCGCTGGGACTGCCGATCAGCGCCCTCGTCGCCGAGAACACCGACTGGCACTGGCTGTTCTGGATCGCCGGAGCTCTCGGCGCGATCGTGTTCGCGCTCGTGCTGTCGATCGTTCCGGTCAGTGTGCTGCGCACCGCCGGGCGGTTCGACTACGTCGGCGCCGCCGGTCTCGCGGTCGGTCTGATCGGCGTGCTCCTCGCCGTCTCGCGCGGCAACACCTGGGGGTGGACGTCTCCGCTCACCCTGTCGCTGGCGGTCGGCGGGGTCGGCGTGCTGCTGCTGTGGGGCTGGTACGAACTGCGCGTCGACAACCCGCTGCTCGATCTGCGGGTCGCGGCCCGACGTCCCGTCCTGCTGACCAATCTGGCATCCATCGCCATGGGTTTCGCGCTCTTCACCTCGAACGTCGCGTACCCGCAGATGCTCGAACTGCCGGTGGCGACCGGCGTCGGCCTGGGACTCTCGCTCCTGGCCGCGAGCCTCGTCGTCATGCCGTCGGGGCTGGTGATGATGGTGCTCTCGCCGATCTCGGGCACGCTCGCCCGGACGATCGGACCCCGCATCCTGCTCATCGCGGGGGCGTTCTCGCTCATCGTCGCGTACGGGTTCAGCCTGATCTTCTCGACCGAGGTGTGGCACTTCGTCGTGGCCAACATCCTCATCGGTTTCGGGATCGGCTTCGGCTACGCCGCGATGCCCATGCTGATCATGCGCGCCGTTCCGCCGAGCGAGACGGGCGCGTCGAACGGGCTCAACGCCCTCGCACGCTCGCTCGGCACCAGCACCGCCGCGGCGATCGTGGGGGTCGTGCTGGCGACCCTGTCGACCGGCGACGGCGACACGCGCGTGCCGACGGCGCAGGCGTTCCAGGTGTCGTTCCTGCTCGGCATCGGGGCCGCAATCGTGGCGCTCGTCCTGGCGCTGTTCATCCCCGCGCGGCCGGTGCTCGGCTCCACGCGGTCGTCGCTGCCCGACTAGCCCCCACGACGCTGCTCGCCCCATCTCGTCGATAGCGAGCGGGCGCAAAACCCCCGCGCGACGGATGACGCCGTTGCACGCGAGGCGACGCCGCGACGCCGTCAGGATCGTGCGGCTATCGGTGACGTCGACGCGCTCGACTCCCGCGCGCGGTTCCTAAGAACCCTCTCGTTATCGCCTTATTCCGGCTTTACACGCGGGCAGGAGCATGGGATCGCGGGACCCCCCGCGAACGAGGCGCCCACCCCAGGAGGATCCCGTGGTCTATCGAATCGCCCTGTCGTCGCACGACTCCGTCGGCCTCGGACACGTGCGGCGCAACCTCGCCCTCGCCCATGCCCTCGCTCGAGACCTTCCGACCCTGACCGGCGGTGATGTCACCGGGGTTCTCATCACCGGCCAGGCGTCGGCCACGACCTTCCCCACCCCTCCGGGATGGGACTGGGTCGTGGTCCCGAGCATCTCCGTCGACGATGCCGGGTACCGGGCCCGCCACCTGGCATCCGACATCGGACAGGTCACCGCGATGCGGGGAGGCGTCATCGCGGAACTGCTGCGTGCCTTCTCCCCCGATCTGTTCGTCGTCGATCGTCACCCCTTCGGTGTGAACGGCGAATTGCGCCGCGCCCTGCACGCGCTGCGCAGATCGCACCCCTCATGCACCACGGTCCTCGGTCTGCGGGACGTGCTGGATCGACCGGCGAAGGTCCGTGCGGAGTTCCGGTCGGTCGGGGGAGCGCGGGCGATACGGGAGAATTTCGACGCGGTCTGGGTGTACGGCGACCCGGCCGTCCACGATCTGCGTCGCAGCGGAGAGACGCCCCCGGGCATCTCATCCCTGATCGATTTCACCGGATACCTCTCACACGGTCGCATCACCCCGGGGGCGACCGCGGGCGAGGACCCCTTCGTGCTGACGACGGTCGGCGGAGGGTCCGACGGAGCGGCCGTCGCCATCGCCGCCGCCGGCGCCCCCCTCCCGGCCGGGCACCACCACCTCGTCGTGACGGGCCCGCAGATGTCGGAGCCCGATCGGCGGCGCGTCCGTGCCGCCGCCACCGTCACCGGAGCAGAGGTGGTCGAGAGCGTCGCGGACCTGCCGGGGCTGATGGCGAGGGCCGCGGCCGTCGTGACGATGGGCGGCTACAACACCGTCTGCGAGGTCATGAGCACCTCCACCCCCGCGCTCGTGGTGCCCCGGACGGGGCGGCGCGACGAACAGCGCATCCGCGCGCACGCGCTGGCGCAGAGCGGCGCGATCGAGACCGTCGGCGACGACGGCGTCGACCACGCCGTCATCGGCTCTTTCTTCCGCCGCGCCCACCGCACGCGCTCGCCCCGCGCGGGCCTCGACCTCGGCGGGCTGTCCACGGTCGGCACCCTCGCCGCGCGCCTGCTGTCCCCGACCATCGAAGGGCTCTCCGCTCATGCCAACTGACGCCACCCCCCTGATCGGTTACGTCGTGAAGATGTACCCGCGTTTCTCCGAGACGTTCATCGTGACCGAGATCCTCGCCCGCGAAGCCCGTGGCGAGCGTCTCGAGATCTTCGCGCTGCGCCCGAGCGACGACACCCGTTTCCACGCCGAACTCGCCCGCGTGCAGGCTCCGGTGCGTGCCATCCCGGTGCCGCGTCGATTGTCGTCCGCGTGGGACGGCCTGCGCCGCGCACAGGCCGACCCGGGGCTGCGCGCGGCGATCGGGCGGCACCTGCCGGAGCTGCTGACGGCGGAACCCGACGACGCCGTGCAAGCCGTCGAGGTCGCCGCTCAGGTCGTCGCCCGCGGGGTGACGCATCTGCACGCGCACTTCGCCTCCACCGCGACGACCGTCGCCCGACTCGCCTCGCTGCTCACCGGCATCCCGTACTCCTTCACCGCCCACGCGAAGGACATCTTCCATTCCTCGGTCGATCCGCTCGACCTCGAACGCAAGCTCGCCGACGCCGCCTTCGCCGTCACCGTCAGCGACTTCAACCTCCGCCACCTCGAGCGCCGCTTCCCCTCTGCCGGACGCGTCGTCCGCGTCTACAACGGAATCGATCTGCCTCGGTTCCCCTTCGTCGCCCGCGGCCGTCGCGAGGGTCCCCTCCGCCTGCTCGCCGTCGGCCGCCTCGTGGAGAAGAAGGGCTTCTCCCTCCTCATCGACGCGGTGGCGCGTCTGCGGTCGGAGGGCGTGGATGCCACGGTCGACATCGTGGGGGACGGCGAGCTCGCCGAGCCGTTGCGCCGACGAGCGGCGGGATCCGCCGCGGTGCGCTTCCTCGGTCCGCTGCCGCAGGATGAGGTCGCGGTGCGCCTGCGCCACGCGGACGTCTTCGTCGCCCCCTGCCTCGTGGGCGCCGACGGAAACGCCGATGGACTTCCCACCGTCCTTCTCGAGGCGATGGCCAGCGGCATCCCCTGCGTGTCGACGGCGGTGACCGGGATCCCCGAGATCGTCGAGGACGGCCGCACGGGCGTGCTCTGCGCCCCCGGCGATCTCGAATCGCTCACCGAGGGCCTCCGGCGCATCAGTCGAGCCGACTACCCGGTCGCGGCGGTCGCACGTCGAGCGCGCCGGCTCATCGAACAGCGTTTCGATGCGCACGCGCAGGCGGAATCGCTCGCCGCCCTGACCGCGGGTCCCGCCGCGATCGACGCGGGGGAGGCGGCCTGATGCGCGTCGCCTATCTCGTCGCCGACCCCGGCATCCCCGTCTTCGGCACCAAGGGGGCGAGTGTGCACGTGCAGGAGATCGTGCGCGCCCTCCGCGCGCGCGGGGACGACGTGACGGTGTACGCCACGCGTCGGGGGGATGCCGTGCCGGACGATCTGGCCGACGTCCGCATCGTCGAGGAGCGCGTGCGGGGAACGGGTGCGCAGCAGCGCGAGCATGGCATCCGTCGCGCCGTGGACGCCCTCGTCGACGCCATCGCCCGCGAGGGCTGCGATCTCGTCTACGAACGGTTCTCGCTGTTCTCGGCGGGCGGCGCCGACGTGGCCGAACGCCTCGGCGTGCCCGTGGTCCTCGAGGTCAACGCCCCGCTCGTCGACGAGCAGCGTCTGCATCGCGACCTCGTCGACGAGGAGGGCGCGGTCGCCCTCGCCGGGCGTGCCCTGCGAAGCGCGGACGTGGTGGCCTGCGTGTCCGCACCCGTCGCCGAGTGGGCGCGCGCGAACGGCGCGACGAACCCCCTGGTCGTTCCCAACGGCGTCAACACCGACCGTGTCCGTCCGCCTCTCGTGCGACGGGCGGACGACACGACCCCGACCGTCGGCTTCGTCGGCACGCTCAAACCGTGGCACGGCGTCGACGTCCTGGTGGAGGCGATGGCCGACATCCGGCGGCGCGGTCTGCACGCCCGTCTCCTCATCGTCGGCGACGGCCCGCAGCGGGAGGAACTCGAGCGGCACGCGCGTCGGAGGGGGGTGGATGCCGCCTTCACCGGCGCCGTCGCGCCACAGGACATCCCCGAGGTCCTGATGCGTCTCGACGTCGGCGCCGCGCCCTACCGGGCCGCCGACGACTACTTCTCGCCCCTCAAGGCGTACGAATACCTCGCGGCGGGCCTCCCGGTCGTCGGCAGTCGGGTGGGGCAGCTCGCCGACATCGTGCGCCACGGGCGCACCGGCCTCCTGGTGACCCCGGGCGATGCCCGCGCCCTCGCCGATGCGCTGCAGCTCCTCCTCGACGACCCGGTGCTCTGCCGGCGGATGGCCGACGAGGCGCGGCGTCAGGCCGTCGCCGCGCACGGGTGGGGTGGAGTCCTCTCCCGCATTCTGGATGCCGTGCACCCGGCGGTGACAGCATGAAACGCGGCGGGACCCCCTCCCCGCGCGCGCTGCGCCGGAGCCTCGCGATCGTCCGGCCGCACCTGCGCGGCAAGGCGTCGCTCATCGTGCTGGGCATGGTCGCCCTGCTCGCCGACGTGGTCTTCCGCGTCCTCGAGCCGTGGCCGCTCAAGTTCGTCGTCGACGCCGTCTCGGTGAGTCTGGGCGCCTCCTCGGGGGCGGCCGCGGGACTCCCCCAGGCCAGCATCGGGCTCCTCGTCGCGTGCGCGGCTCTGCTGCTCGGCCTGATCGCGCTGCGCGCGGTGTCGGCGTACGCGAGCACCGTCGCCTTCGCGCTGGTCGGCTCGAAGGTCGCCACCGAGCTGCGCGCCCGCGTCTTCGCCCACGTGCAGTCCTTGTCGGCCCGGTACCACTCGACCGCCTCGTCGGGAGACGTCGTCCAGCGGCTGGTGAGCGACATCGGTCGACTGCAAGAAGTCGCCGTCACCGCCGGATTGCCGCTCGTGGGCAACGTTCTCACCCTCGTCATCCTGGTCGTGGTGATGTCGTTCATGGATCTGATGCTGACGGCCGTCGTCGTCAGCGCGGCGGTGCTGTATGCGGTGTCGTCGCGGCGCAGTTCGATCCGGATCACCGCCGCCTCGCGGACGACCCGGAAGGGCGAGGGCGCTCTGGCCGACACCGCCTCCGAGGCCCTGGGGGCCATCCGTGTGGTGCAGGCCTACGGCCTCGAACGGCGCCTCGCGGGGGCCTTCGCCGCCGGCAACGACCAAGCCCTGACGCAGGGGGTCCGCGCTCGGCGCCTGGCTGCCGCCCTCGAGCGACGCACCGACGTTATCGTCGGTCTCGCCACCGCGGCGGTGCTCGTCGGAGGGGGGTGGCAGGTGCTGTCGGGGACGATGACCCCCGGCGACCTCGTCGTCTTCGTCGCGTACCTCAAGCTCGCCATGCGGCCCCTGAAAGACCTCGCCAAGTACACCGGCCGCATCGCGCGGGCCACCGCGTCGGGCGAGCGCGTCGCCGATCTGCTCGACGAGCCCGTCGAGATCGCCGACGGCCCCCACGCGGCCCCCCTTCCGGTGCTGCGCGGCGACATCGATCTCGAAGCCGTCTCCGTCGACGATGCGCGCGGCAGCGCCGTCTTCCGCGACCTCACCCTGCGCATCCCGGCCGGCCAGCACGTCTGCCTCCTCGGCCCCTCGGGGGCGGGCAAGTCGACGCTGGCAGGCCTGCTCGTCCGCGCGGCCGACCCCGTCGCGGGACGGGTGCGAGTGGACGGGATCGACATCTCCCGCGCGACGGTCGGCAGCGTCCGGGCCTCGGTGTCGCTGCTCCTGCAGGAGTCGGTGCTGTTCGCGACGTCCCTGCGCGAGAACATCCGATTCGGGCGTCTGGACGCCACCGACGCCGAGGTCGAGGACGCCGCCCGTCGCGCTTTCGCACACGACTTCATCGCGGCCCTCCCCGACGGATACGACACCGTCCTGGGCGCACGCGGCGGCACGCTCTCGGGCGGCCAGCGTCAACGCGTCGCCATCGCGCGGGCCCTTCTGCGCGACAGCCCGATCGTCGTGCTCGACGAAGCCACGACGGGCCTGGACCCGCGCGCACGCCGGCACGTCGAGGATTCGCTGCGCGCGCTCACCCGTGGACGGACGACCCTGTCGATCACGCATGACGTGTCGCAGGCGCTGTCGGCCGATCGCGTGGTGTGGATCGAGGACGGCCGCATCGTCGAGGACGGCTCCCCCGAGGAGCTTCTCGGCGACGACGACTCCCGGCTGCGGGCCTGGACGCGCCGCGCGACGGACGACGGCGTGGTCGCCGCTCACCCGGGGGCACGCCGATGATCCCCGCCGTGCACGACCTCGCCGACCGCGACCCCCGACTGCCCGGGATGTCCGCGTTGCTCGACGCGGCATCCCTCTCCGAGGTCGTCGGCGAGCCGGCTGACCTGCAGTACTTGCGCTACAAACCCGGCACGAGCGTCCTCGTGGCGTACACCACGGCGCGGGGCGCGCACTGGGCGGGTGTGTGGGCGGGGCCGGACAAGCCCGCGTCGGCCCGACGACGGGACTCCTCCGTCCGGCAACTGCCCGGCATCCCCTGGTCCGCGGGTGGTCCCGCACGGAGCGACCGCGTGCTCGCGCGCGCCGTCCGCTCCGCCGAGCACCGCGAACCGTCGTGGCGGGGGGCGCAGGTGGTGCGGCACAATCCCGGGCGGCGCCTCGTCGTCCGGACCGCCGACGCGTACGCCAAGACCGCTCCGGGACGCGCCCACGCCGCCGCCCGTAATGCGCACGTGCTGCGCAGGGCGGGGATCCCCACCCTCGAACCACGGGTGGTCACCGCGCACACCTGGGCCACCGCATCGTGGGGTGACACCGACCTCGCCACGATCGTCTCGACCGCGCATGCCGCAGCCGCGGGGGTCGCGCTCGCCCGCCTGCACGCGCTCACGGGCGATGTCGACCTCGCCCAGGGGTCGGAGCCGGGTCCGCGTGCAGACCGGGCCCTGCGAGCACTGCGAACCGCCCTGCCGGCGGTGGCCGGTCGTGCCGCCGATCTCGCCCGGCACCTGCCGCTGTCCTCCCGCCGGGCCACCGTGCACGGGGACTTCACCGCGGACCAGATCCTCAGCGGCCCCGACGGACGGATCCGTGTCATCGATCTCGACCGCATGGCGGCGGGGGATCCCGCTCTCGACCTCGCCGCGTTCGCCGTCGAGGAGTACCTGCGCACGGGCGAGCTGACCCTGATGACGCCCCTGTTCGCCGCGTATCGCGCGGCCGGCGGCATCGTCACCGAGAAGGAGTGGCGCGCCGCGACCGTGCTGTGCGCCCTCGAGCGCGCGATCGAGCCGTTCCGCCGCTGCCACCCGCAGTGGCCCTCCCTCGTGACCTCGTCCGTCGAGCGGGCGGGGGATCTGCGATGACCCTTCCCCCACGCGTCGTGCACCACGGAGGGGAGCAGTGGAGCGTGCGCCGCGCCTGGCCGTCGTCGAACGGCTGCGACCTCGAGGTCATGCACGCGGACGGCCGACTGCGCGCGGGGCGGTGGCGGGACGGGCGCGCTCACCTGCTCGAACCGGGAGTCGACCGTCACCTTCCCGCGCTCGCGCAGGTCTCGGCGGCGGGCCCGGTGATCTCGTGGCGGCGCGGACGCCGCATCGTGATCCGCGCGAACGACGGCGGTGGTTTCGTCAAGGTCGTCCGGCGAGAGACGGTGGACACGATCACCCGTGCCCACGAACGCGCGGAGTCGTTCCGCCGCGGCTTCGCCACCCCCGCCCTCACCGTCCTGGATGACACGGGTGCCGTCCGTCTCTCGCGCGTCGCCGGCTCGACCCTCTTCGACCTCGGCGCCGACCGACGCGTCTCGGACACCGCCGTCCGCACCGCCTGGTGCGCCTTCTCCCGCGGCTGGGAGCGCGTACTGACGGCGCCGCCCGACCCCGACGCGGCACGATACACGCCGGCCGACGAGGCCGAGGTCCTCGTCCGGTGGCGGGATCACGCGCTGAGGGCCGGTGTCGATCCGGGCACCGCGGCGGCGTTCGATCGGGCGGCGCGGCAGCTCGTCACCGACCCGGGCGACCCTTCGGCCGCAGCCCACCGCGACCTGCACGACAAGCAGATCCTCTTCGACGGGGATAGCGTCGGGCTGATCGACCTCGACACCGCCGCGCGTGCGGAACCGGCCCTGGATCTCGGCAACCTGCGCGCCCACGTCGCATGGCGGCTCGCGCAAGGGCGTCTGTCGGTCGCGCGGGCGCGCGGCGCACGGGACGCGATCGACGAGGTCACCGCGCGGGCGGAGGTGGATCCGGCTCGGGTCGCGGTCTACGAGAAGTCGACGCGACTGCGGTTGGGCGCGGTCTATCTGTTCCGTCCGGCGTGGCGGACGGCGGCCGCGCGGTGGCTCGCCGTCGAGGCCGCTCAGACCAGACGGTAGCCTGCGCCGCGGATCGTCTCGATCCGGTCGGCGCCGAGCTTCTGACGCAGGTAGCCGATATAGACGTCGGCCACATTGGAACCCGGGTCGAAGTCGAAACCCCACACCCGACTGAGCAGCTGCTCACGGCTCAGGACCTGGCCGGGGTGGCGCACGAGCTCCTCGGCGAGGGCGAACTCGCGGGCCGACAGGACGATCTGGCGTCCCGCGACGGCGGCGGTTCGGGCGCGGATGTCGAGGACGATGTCGCCGTGCCGCAGCTCCGCGGTGGTGGCCGCCGGTTCGCGACGGATGCGCAACCGGATCCGCGCGACCAACTCGTCGAACCGGAAGGGCTTGCCCAGGTAGTCGTCGGCGCCGCCCTCGAGCCCCGCGACGGTGTCGTCGAGCTCGACGCGGGCGGTCAGCATGATGACGGGCACGGTCGAGCCCGATCCGCGCAGGTGCTCGAGCACCTCGAAGCCGCTCATCCCGGGCAGATTGACGTCCAGCACCACGAGGTCGAACTCACCCGAGAGGGCGAGCTCGAGCGCCTGGCGACCGTCGCCGGTCACGCGGGTGGCGTAGCCGGCCGCCCGCAGTCCCTTGTCGATGAAGGAAGAGATGCGGGTCTCGTCGTCGACGATGAGGATGGATGCCACGTCACTGCTCCTCGTGGTTCGGTGCGCCCGGGACGCCGGGCAGCGGGGGACGCGGGGGGACCGTGAGCGCACGATGACGATCGGTGCCCGCGGACGGGGACGCCGCGGACTGCGGAAGGGAGAGGACGAACTCCGCCCCCGGTCCATCAGCGGGGTTCTGCACGCGGGCGCTCCCGCCGTGGAGGGCGGCGATGGTCGCCACGATGTTCAGGCCCAGGCCGCTTCCGCCGCGTCCGTCGCCGGAAACGCCCCGGTGGAAGCGGTCGAAGATGCGCTCACGCTGGTCTGGACCCACCCCTGGACCATGATCGCGGACGAACAGTTCGAGCGTCTCGGCCCGTCGCCGGCTGCCGACGACGAGATCGCCGCCGCCGTGATCGACGCCGTTCTGCGCCAGCTGCAGCAGGGCCTGAGTGATGCGTGCGGAGTCGACGAGGGCGGAGGCGGGCACCACCGCCCCGATCCGCACGGTGGCACCCTCGATGCCCCGCGCCTTGACGGCGACCTGCTCGATCAGCGCGGCCATGTCGGTTTCACCGAGACGCAGAGGGCTCGGTCCGCGCAGCGCCGCTTCGTGCGTGAGGTCCTGCACGAGGCGACCCATCCGCGTGAGCTCGTCGAGGACCAGTTCGCGTGTCGCGCGCACATCGGCGGGATCGTCCGCGTCCATAACGTCCAGGTGCCCGCTCACGATGGTCACCGGGGTCTTCAGCTCGTGACCGACGTCGCTGAGGAGCGTGCGCTGCGCGCCGAGGGCCCTGTCGAGCCGGTCCAGCATGTCGTTCATCGTGGCCGCGAGCGCCGAGACGTCGTCGTTGCCCTGGACGGGCAGACGCTCGGCGAGGGAGCGCTCCGATACCCGTGCCGCGGTCTCGCGCATACGACGCAGGGGGCGCAGCAGGCGCGCGGCCACGACGCCGGCGGCACCGGCGATCACGCCGAGGACGATCAGCGCGGCGATGAGGTAGACACGGGCGGCGTCGTCGATCTCGGCGAGTTCGGCGTCGAGATCGTATGCCGTGACGAACACCACCCGGGGCGTGGCCGTGTCCTGGATCGAGATGGGAGCGGCCAGATATCTCCACGCGACCCCGTCCTCGGCGTACGTGCCCACGAGAGGGTCCTCCTGGACGACGGAGACGACGTGCGGCACGAAGCCCGGTGCGGTCTGCAGGTCGACATCGAGAGGCACGCCGGGGATGAAGGCCGCTGCGCCGTCGATCACTCCGAGGACGCCGGTGTTGTCGTCGGGGCTGATTCGCGTCACGGCGGCTTCGAGGGCCGCGGTCGACGACGGCCACGCAGCCTCGCCGTCGCCGGTGGCGACCAGGGCGCGCGCCGACTCGAGGGCCGCGTCGAGGCGGGTGTCGACGGCGGCGAGGATGCGCGTCCGCTCGACGAAATACACCGACGCGCCCACGGCGAGCAGGCCGACCGCGGCGACCACGGTGATCACGACGACGATGCGTGTGCGGACGGTCCATCCGCTGCCCGCGACGGAGGTGGGCGCGGTTCGCATGCAGTTCAGTATGCCGGGGCCGACCATCCGGTCCGGCCGAATAAGAGAGCTCTCATCATGGTCTTGTCGCCGCCTTACCGCCGGGCCTCACAGTGGAGACCACGACAACGGATGGAGCTTCGAGATGTCACGTCGTGCATGGGTCGGAACGGCCCTGATCGCCGTCGCCGCGCTCGGCGGCATCGGCGCCACCGCCGCCGTCGCCGCGGCGTTCGAACCGCGTACGGTGACCGATCGCGTCCTGCCCGGCGGAACGCTCACGGGCGACCCGGCCTCGTCCACCCCGGGGCCCACGCCCGACGTCGCCCCCACGGTGTCGCCGAGCGGGACGCCCTCGCCGCAGCCGACGACGCCGCCCCCCTCGCCCGAGCCCGCGCCCGTGCCCGTGACGCCGGTGGAGGAGCAACCGGTCGTGCCCCCCGCCCCTCAGCCGGTGGAGCCCCCCGCGCCGGTGCCCGTCGCACCCGATGACGACGATGACGACGATGGGGACGACGATGACGACGACTGAGATCGCGAGCGTGGAGCAGCGACAGCGGGACCTCCCGACGACGTCCGTGGGGTCGGCACCACCGCTGGCCTCCTCGGTCCGGTAGGCGGCTCGGAAGTCCCCGTCCTCCGACCTCTGCCCGCGTTCACGAAGGCGAGGGAGGGTCGCGGTGAGGCTAACGATTCCGCGCTACGCGGTGAGGCGCAAACGCAGCAGCGCCCTCGACGGATGCGCCGCATCCCGGACATCTCACATCAGTCGAGCAGCAGCGCCGGCTCCTCGAGAACGGATGCCACGTCCGCGATGAACCGCGAGATCCCGTCGCCGTCGACCACACGGTGATCGAACGAACCCGACACCGTGGTCACCCAGCGCGGGCGCACCTCGCCGTCGACGACCCACGGCTTCTGCCGGATGGCGCCGAGCGCGATGATGCCGGCCTCACCGGGGTTGATGATCGGGGTGCCGGCATCCACCCCGAAGACTCCGATGTTGGTGATGGTGAACGTGCCGCCGGTCTGGTCGGCGGGGCTGGTCTTCCCCTCGCGCGCAGTGAGGGTGAGGTGCTCGAGCGCCTTGGCGAGCTCGCGCGTCTTCATCGCCTGCGCGTCCTTGATGTTGGGCACGAGCAGGCCGCGGGGGGTCGCCGCGGCGATGCCGAGGTTGACGTAGTGGCGCACCGAGATCTGCGCGCCGTCCTCGCTGTCGACCCACGCCGCGTTGATCATCGGCGTGCGCCGCAGGGCCCAGATGACCGCGCGCGCCATGATCAGCAGCGGCGAGATCTTGACGTCGGCGAAGTCGGGCGAGGCCTTCAGGCGCTTGACGAGCTCCATCGTGCGCGAGGCGTCGACGTCGACCCAGACCGACACGTGCGGGGCCGAGTACGCGCTCGAGGTCATGGCGTTGGCCGTGGCCTTGCGGACGCCGCGGACCGGGATCGACTCCTCGCGGGCGTCGGCCGCCGGGGCGGGGGCGGATGCCACAGGGATCGTCTCTTCGCGCACCTCGCCCCAGGCAGGGGTCTCGATGTTGCGGAAGACGCTCGCCTGCTCGGCGTGCTTGACGACATCGTCGCGGGTCACCTCACCGGCGGGACCGCTGGGCGTGACGGCCGAGAGATCGACGCCGAGGTCGCGCGCGAGCTTGCGGATCGGGGGCTTCGCGACCACACCGACGGATGCCTTCACCGGACGTTCGGCGGGCTTGCGACGACGGGACGACACCGCACCGCCCGTGCCGTAGCCGACCAGGACGGCCCCGCCGGGATCGCTGGGCTCGGGGACGCTCACCGGCTCGGCGGGGGCCGGGGAGCCGGCATCCGTCGATCCGATCGTGATGATCGGCGCGCCGACCTCGACGGTGGCCCCCTCGGATGCCAGCAACTCGCCCACCGTTCCGGAGTACGGCGAGGGCAGCTCGACGAGCGATTTGGCGGTCTCGATCTCGACGATCACGTCGTTGACGGCGACGGTGTCGCCCGGGGCGACGCGCCACTGCACGATCTCGGCCTCGGTGAGGCCTTCTCCGACGTCGGGGAGGACGAAAGTCTGCTCGGTCACGATGGTGTCCTTTGCTCGCGAAACAGCATCTCACCGACGAGACGGTGACGGAATGTCACCGACTTGTCAGCCACGTGCAGTCTCGCGGTCTAGCGGCGGGGCGGCGGGAGGGAGGGCGGCGGCGGGTCAGTACGCCAGGGAGCGGTCGACGGCCTCGAGGATGCGGTCGGCGTCGGGCAGGTACGTGCCCTCGAGCTTCGCGGGCGGGAAGGGCACGTCGAAGCCCGACACCCGCAGCACGGGCGCCTCGAGCGCGAAGAACGCCTTCTCCATCACGGTCGCGGCGATCTCGGAGCCGAGCGAGGTGAAGCCCGGCGCCTCCTGCGCGTAGACCATGCGACCGGTCCGACGCACCGAGTCCAGAAGCGGGCCGTAGTCGACGGGCGAGAGCGAGCGCAGGTCGATGACCTCGCAGCTGGTCCCCTCGCTCTCGGCGAGCGCGGCCGCCTGCAGCAGGGTCGTCACCATCGCGCCGTGGCCGACGAGGGTCACGTCGGTGCCGCGGCGGACGATCCGGCTCGCGTGCAACGGCAGCGCGGGGGCCTCGAGATCGACCTCGCCCTTCTGCCAGTACTTCGCCTTGGGCTCGAGGAACACGACCGGGTCGGGCGAGTCGATCGCCTGCTGGATCATCCAGTACGCGTCATTCGCGTTCGAGGGGCTGACCACGCGCAGACCCGCGGTGTGCGTGAAGTACGCTTCGGGGCTCTCCTGGTGGTGCTCGACCGCGCCGATGTGTCCGCCGTAGGGGATGCGGATGACGACGGGCATGCGCACCGCGCCCTCGTGGCGGTTGGTGATCTTCGCCAGCTGCGAGGTGATCTGGTCGAAGGCCGGGAAGACGAAGCCGTCGAACTGGATCTCGAGCACGGGGCGGAACCCGCCCATCGCCAACCCGATCGCCGTGCCGACGATGCCCGACTCCGCCAGGGGCGAGTCGATGACGCGGCGCGGACCGAAGTCCTTCTGCAGGCCCTCGGTCACCCGGAACACCCCGCCGAGCGGGCCGATGTCCTCTCCCATGAGCAGGACGCGGTCGTTCGACTCGAGCGCACGGCGGAGTCCGGCGTTGAGCGCCCGGCTGATCGGCAGATTGTCCGTCACCGCGCGTCCCCTTCCATCGAGGCCTCGTAGTCGTCGAGCCAGCGCTGCTCCTCGGAGATCAGCGCGTGCGCGTCGGCGTAGACGCTCTCGAACATGTGCGCGCGGGGGATCGTGCCGAGCTCGTTCGTGCGCACGCGCACGTCGTCGGCCAGGGCCCGACCCTCGGCATCCGCGTCGTCGAAGAACTGCTGCGAGGCGCCGCGGGCCTCGAGGAACGCGCGCATGCGGGCGATCGGATCGCGCCCGGCCCACGCCGTCTCTTCGTCGGAGGTGCGGTACTTGGTGGGGTCGTCGCTCGTCGTGTGCGCACCCATGCGGTAGGTCATGGCCTCGATCGCGCGTGGGCCGCCGCCGGCACGGGCCTCGTCGAGCGCCACCTTCGACACGGCGAAGCTGGCGAGCACGTCGTTGCCGTCGACCTGCAGGCTCGGGATGCCGTACCCCTCGCCGCGCTTGAACAGCGGCGAGCGCGACTGCGTCGTCACCGGCACCGAGATCGCCCACTGGTTGTTCTGCAGGAAGAACACCTCGGGGGTCTGGAAGCTCGCGGCGAAGACCATCGCCTCGTGCACGTCGCCCTGGCTCGACGCGCCGTCGCCGTAGTAGACGATCACGGCCTCGTCGCGCTCGGGGTCGCCCGTGCCGCTCTTGCCGTCGAAGACCAGGCCCATCGCCAGGCCCGTGGCATGCAGCGTCTGCGCGCCGAGCACGAGCGTGTAGATGTGCGTGTTGCCGTTCTTGGGGTCGGCCGGATCCCAGCCGCCGTGGGTGAGCCCACGCATCAGCCGGATGATGTCGAGCGGGTCGACGCCGCGGATGCGGGTGACCACGTGCTCGCGGTACGAGGGGAAGATGTGGTCCTGCGCGCGGGCGGCGCGCGCCGAACCGACCTGCGCCGCCTCTTGCCCGAACGACGGCGGCCAGAGGGCCAGCTGGCCCTGACGCTGCAGATTGGTGGCCTGCACGTCGAACGCGCGGATCGAGACCATGTCGCGATAAAAGGTCTCGAGCTCGGCGTCGGTGAGGGCGTCGATGAGCGGCAGGTAGCGCTCGGCGGCGGGCGTGGGGGCCAGCGTGCCGTCGGCCGCCAGAACGCGCACGAGAGCGGGGTCGTCGAGCGGGGTCATGAACCCACGCTAACGCGCCACCCATGCGCCGGACCGCATGAGGTGCACAACGGATGCCGGGATCCGCCGTGGACGTCGGACAAACGGTCAGCGCGGCGCGGTGGCCGCGGCGACCTCGACGACGCGATCGAGGGACTCCTCTTCGCCGACTGACACGCGGATGCCGTCGCCCGGGAACGGCCGGACGATGAGCCCGGCCTCTTCGAACGCCGCCGCGACCTCGAGGGCGCGCTCCCCCGCCGCGAACCACACGAAGTTGCCCTGCGCGTCGGGCACATCCCACCCCGTCTCGCGCACCCGCGCGACCAGGCGGTCGCGCCGCTCGGCGATGACCGAGACCCGGTGCAGCAATTCGCTCTCGGCATCCATGCTGGCCAGTGCCGCCGCCTCGCCCGCGGCCGTCACCGACAGCGGGATCGCGGTGCTGCGGGCGGCGTCGAGGACACCCGTGTGCCCGATCGCGTAGCCGACACGCAGGCCGGCGAGACCGTAGGCCTTCGAGAAGGTGCGCAGCACCACCACGTTGGGGCGGGCGAGCACCGCGCGCACGCGACCGCCCTCGACCGCGGCCGGGTCGGTGACGAACTCGGCGTACGCCTCGTCGAGCACGATGAGCACGTCGCGGGGAACCCGGTCGACGAACGCGACGAACTCGTCGTAACCGACCGTCGGCCCGGTCGGGTTGTTGGGGCTGCACACGATCACCAGGCGCGTGCGCGCGGTCACCGCGTCGGCCATCGCGGGCAGGTCGTGGCGGAAGTCGGCCGTCAGGGGCACCTGCACGCTGGTCGCTCCGGCGACCGCGACGAGCGAGGGGTAGGCCTCGAACGATCGCCACGCGTAGACGACCTCGTCGCCCGGACCCGAGGTGGCCAGCAGCAGCTGCGCAAGGATCGAGATGCTGCCGGCGGCGACGTGCACCTCATCGGGCGAGACGCCGTAGCGCGCGGCGAGGCGCTCGCGCAGGCGGGCGGCCGTGGCATCCGGGTACCTGTTGAAGGCCCCCGCGGCGGCGACCGCGTCCAGAACGCCGGGCAGCGGCTCGAACGGGTTCTCGTTGCTCGAGAGCTTGAACGCGTCGGGGCTGGCCTGCTTGCCCTGACGGTAGGCGGGCAGGGCGGCGATCTCGGGACGGATGCGGGGCAGGACCGGCTCTTCACTCACATCGCGAGCCTAACCGGGGGCGACGCGGGCGCGTCAGCCCCTCTTGCGAGCGGTCGCGCTCGGCCGGTGCACCGTCCGCGCCGGACGCAACCCCGTGGCGCCGACGCGAACGGGTGCCACCATGGAGTCATGCGCTTCGTCGTCCGCGTCGCCGTCAACGCCTTCGCCATCTGGATCGTCACGCTGCTGCCCGCTCTGCAGGTGCGTCTGGTGCCCTTCGCCCCGGGCGAATGGTTCCAGGTGCTGCTCACCCTGCTGGTCGTCGGGCTCATCTTCGCCGTCGTGAACGCCATCGTCGGCACGGTGGTGAGGATCGTCGCGATCCCCCTCTACATCCTCACGCTCGGGCTCATCTCGCTCGTCATCAACGGCTTCCTGCTGTGGCTGACCGCCGCGATCACGAGCGGTTGGGACTGGGGGCTGCGCACCGGCGAGTTCTGGCTCACGGTCGTGGCGGCCCTGCTGATCGGCATCATCAACGCCGTCCTCGGCGGCGTCCTGCGCTCACGGCGGAACGAGCGCGTACGAGACTGATGCGCGCGCGGCGCTTTCTCGCCATGATGGAGGGATGACCGCGAGTGCCGACGCGCCCTTCCGCGTCGTGTTCGTCTGCAGCGGCAACATCTGCCGGTCGCCGATGGCCGATGTGGTGTTCCGCCGTCTCGCGCAGGCGTCGGGCGTGGGCAGCCGTGTCGCGTCGAGCTCGGCGGGCACCGGCGACTGGCACGTCGGCGAGCGCGCCGACCACCGCACCCTCGCGGCGCTGGATCGGCTCGGATACGACGGGTCGTCGCACCGCGCGCGGCAGTTCCAGTACGTCGACTTCGACCGCAACGACCTGGTCGTCGCCCTCGACCGCAGCCACGAGCGGGTGCTTCGCGGCTGGGCCCGCGACGACGACGACGCCGACAAGATCGCGCTGCTGCAGTCCTTCCTTCCGGATGCCGAGACCCTCGACGTCCCCGACCCCTACTACGCCGGGCCCCCGATGTTCGACGAGGTGCTCGGTATGATCGAACGGGCCAGCCTCGCCCTGTTCCGGCAGCTCGAGCCCGCCATCCGCTCCGCGGGCTGACCGCTCGCGCGACCCCCGGGAGACCCGTGTCCGCTCTGCCTCCGCAGCCCCTCAGCCCTCTTGACGGACGCTACTTCGGCGTCGTGTCCGAACTCGGCGACTACCTGTCGGAGGCGGGCCTCAACCGCGCCCGCGTCGAGGTGGAGGTCGAGTGGCTGCTCGCCCTCACCGACCGTTCCCTGTTCGGCACGTCACCCGTGTCCGACGAGGACCGCGCCCGTCTGCGCTCGCTCTACGAGGACTTCGGCGCCGACGAGATCGCCTGGCTGGGCGAGAAAGAGGCCGTCACGCGCCACGACGTCAAGGCCGTCGAGTACCTCGTGCGCGACCGCCTCGACACCCTCGGCCTCTCGGCCCTCGCCGAGCTGACGCACTTCGCCTGCACCAGCGAAGACGTCAACTCCACCGCGTACGCCCTCACCGTGCAGCGCGCGGTGCAGCGCGTGTGGCTGCCGAAGCTGCGCGAGGTCACCGCGGCGCTCACCGAGCTCGCGGTGCAGCACCGCGACGCCGCGATGCTCTCGCGCACGCACGGCCAGCCGGCCACGCCGACGACGATGGGCAAAGAGATCGGCGTCTTCGCGTGGCGTCTGCAGCGCGTCATCCGTCAACTGGATGCCGGGGACTACCTCGCCAAGTTCTCCGGCGCCACCGGCACCTGGTCGGCGCACGTCGCCGCCGAGCCCGACGTCGACTGGCCCGTGCTCACGCGGGAGTTCATCGAGTCGCTGGGCCTGGGGTTCAACGAGGTGACCACGCAGATCGAATCGCACGACTGGCAGGTCGAGCTGTACGACCGCGCGCGGCACACGGGCGGCATCCTGCACAACCTCGCCACCGACATCTGGACGTACATCTCGCTCGGGTACTTCACCCAGATCCCCGTCGCGGGGGCCACCGGGTCGTCGACGATGCCGCACAAGATCAATCCGATCCGGTTCGAGAACGCCGAGGCCAATCTCGAGATCGCCGGTGGGCTGTTCGCGACCCTGGCATCCACCCTGGTCACCAGTCGTCTGCAGCGCGACCTCACCGACTCCACCACGCAGCGCAACATCGGCGTCGCCTTCGGTCACTCGCTGCTGGCGCTCGACAACCTGCGACGCGGTCTGACCGAGATCTCGCTCGCCGAGGACGTGCTGCTCGCCGACCTCGACGTGAACTGGGAGGTGCTGGCCGAGGCCATCCAGACCGTCGTGCGCGCCGAGATCGCCGCGGGCCGCTCGCAGATCACCGACCCCTACGCGCTGCTCAAGGACCTCACGCGCGGGCGCCGCGTCGGCGGCCCCGAGCTCGCGGAGTTCGTGCGCGGCCTCGACATCGGCGACGACGCGAAGCAGCGCCTGCTCGCGCTGACCCCCGCCGCGTACGCGGGCCTGGCCTCGCGGGTGGTCGACGCGCTGTAGGCGCCCGCGCGCCCTCGCCCGCGCGCGCCCCGCCCGCGCCCCCGCCCCGCGCGCCCCCCGCCCGCGCGCCCCCGCCCGCGCGCCCCCGCCCGCGCGCCCCCGCCCCGCGCGCCCCCGTCTCCCCGTTGAGTGTCCAAGACGCGCCGCATCGCCTCGCACCCGCGCGGCGTGTCCTGGACACTCGACGCGTGCGCGCGCCCCGCGAGCCCGCGGCGGCGCCTGCGCCCGCTTGCGAGCGCCCCCGCCCGCCCCGCCCCGCCCCGGCCCGGCGCGGCCCGGCGAGAAAAACCTGGACGCCGCCGCCGTCCGGCCGTAGTGTGTTGACGTAAACATCCCCCCGCGGCGCTCGCGCCGCCATGCGCTGCACCGTCGCGGCGCGGAACGGAACAGACGCGATGACGCCTCGACGCCCCCTGACCACCCGCCGACTCCTCGCGGCCGCCGCGGCGGCCGTCCTGGCCGGAGCTCTGGCATCCCCCCTCGCCGCCATCGCCGCCACGGGCGTGCCCACCGACCCGGGCGACGGCGTCCCCCGCGTCGACCCACCCGTCGCGTACGACCGCTTCCAGCCGCTCGCCGACCCGGGGCGCGGGGCGGCGGATTACTTCCAGCCGCGGTGGTTCGATACCGACGGACGCCACATCCAGGCCCACGGCGGTCAAGTCGTCACGACCCAGGAGGACGGCCAGACCGTCTACTACTGGTACGGCGAAGACCGCACGAAGGGCTACTGGAACAGCCCCGGCGTCGCGGTCTACCGATCGACGGATGCCATGAACTGGACCAATCTGGGCGACGCGCTGCGCAGCATCTCGACACGCGACGATCTGCTGACGCCCTACTTCGACGACCTCTACGACACCGTCGACGACGACGGCCGGCCCCGGGCCGAGAAGATCGACCAGCTCGCCTACCACCTGAACTCGACGCAGGAGTCGGACTACACGGCGATCTTCGAGCGACCGAAGGTGCTGCACAACGAGAAGACGGGCAAGTGGGTCATGTGGTGGCACGCCGACGGGCGCACCGAGCCCGGCGGTAGCACGTACGCCCGATCGATGGCGGCGGTGGCCGTGTCGGACTCGCCCGCCGGTCCGTTCCGCATGACCGGGGCGTTCCGCATGCCGAACCGCGCCGACTACCAGGCCTGCACGCCGTACGCGGTGCCCGGCCAGGCCCGCGACATGACGGTGTTCCAGGACGACGACGGCCGGGCGTACATCTCGTACTCGTCCGAAGAGAACTACAGCCTGTACGTCGCCGCCCTCGACGACTCGTACACGAACGTCACCCACACGACCGACCGCGACACCCTCGATGTGAAGCAGTACTCGGAGGACGGCCGCTACCCCTACGTCTTCGCCGACGGCACCCCCGAGGCGCCCGTGCGCGGCGAGGACTTCCAGATCGTCAAGGAGTGCGGCCACCTCGAGGCCCCCGCGATCTTCGAGCGCGACGGCACCTACAGCGTCATCGCCTCCGGGGCGACCGGATGGGCTCCCAACCCGCAGACGTACTACACGACGAAGAACCTGATGGGCGGGTGGATCCGCGGCGTCGAGACGGGGGATGCCAACGAGACCGTGTCGTACGACGCCATCCCCGACGGGGGTGACGGCCTGCTGTCGATCGGCGACGTGCGCCGCTCCACCTTCGGCTCGCAGAGCACGAACGTGCTCGAGCTCGAGCCGGGCAAGTTCGTCTACATGGGAGACCGCTGGAACGACGGCGCCTCGGACTCGACGTACGTGTGGCTGCCCCTGACCGTGGGCGAGAACGGCCGCCTCGAGATGCACAATCCCGCCGCCGAGGATCCCGCGCGCTACGGCGACGGATGGGACGCGTCGTACTGGGATGACAAGGGCTTCGGGCACGGCACGTGGAAGGCCCTGACCGCGGGCGTTCCCGAGACCGTCCGTCGCGGCACGGCGCCGGAACTGCCGACGAGCGTGCCCGTCGACGTCGACGGCACGACCACACCCGTGGCGGTGACCTGGAGCGCGGTCGACACTCGCGTCCTCGGTCCGCAGACCCTCACCGGTACCCTCGCCGCCGACGCGCACTTCACCGCGGGCCGATCGTTCCAGCGGACGATCACCGTCGTCGAGCCCGGTATCGCCGACATCGCCCCCGAGGCCACGGTCACGGCATCCAGTCGCAACGACCTCGTCGGCACGATCGTCGACGGCAACGCGACCGCCAAGGGGTGGGATGACTGGACCGGCAACGGCTACCCGCGCGACAGCTGGCTGGAGTTCGACTGGGGCACCGACCGCACGTTCGACTCGATCGTCGTGCACACCTACAAGGACGGCCCCACCGCGACCTGGCCCTCGCGCGTGCAGGCGCAGTACCGCGACGCCTCCGGCGCGTGGATCGACACCGAGGTGGCCGCGACCCTGGCTCAGGATGCCACCGCCCCGGCGCCCGTCGCCGTGATCGACGCGCGCAGCCTCCCCGCCGCGAGCGCCCTGCGTCTTCGACTGACCAGCGAGGCGAACACGTGGCAGTCGATCGCGGAGGTGGACGTGTGGGGCAACGCCTCGGCACCGAACGTGTGCCGCGGGGGCGATGCGACGGTGTCGGCATCGTTCCACCAGACCAAATGGGCCACCATGCCGGCGGGCAACGCGTGCGACGGTCGCCTGAACACGCAGTGGTCGACCTGGACCGATGCGGGCTACAAGGACACCTCGACCTTCACCCTCGAGACGAGCGAGATCCACCGCCTCAACGAGGTGCGCTTCACGAACATCGAGGGCGCGATCGCCGGGGTCACGGCCGAATTCCGCGCGCCGTCGGGTGAGTGGAGGCCCGTCACGACCGCCGGGGCGGCGCCGACCGTCGTCAACGGCACCGAGACCACGATGTCGTTCTCGACCGTGCTGGCCACGGGACTGCGCCTGACCTTCGCGACCCCGGGTTCGTACCTGAAGATCCCCGAGATCGTCGTGCCCGAGGCCGGCGGGATCGCCCGCATCACCCCGCAGCTCACGGGCGAGGCAAACGCCGCCGGCTGGTACCGCGATTCCGTGGGCGTGCTGCTCTCGCACGACGGGGGCGACGACGTCACCGTTCAGCACCGCACCGATGACGGCGACTGGACGACGGGCGTGGAGTTCGAGGTCTCGGGCGACGGCGCGCACACGGTCGACTACCGCGCGCTGTGGAACGGCGACGAGGTGGCGGCTGTCGCGGGATCGATCGACATCCGCATCGACACGGTCGCTCCCCGCACACGTGCGGAGACGGCGAATGCGGCGCTGCTCTCGCGGCTGATGGATCCCGCGGCGGTGCGGGAGGCGCCCGCACGTTCTACGGTGGAACTCACTGCGACCGACGCCACCTCGGGGGTGGCGACGACCGAGTACTCGGTCGATGCGGGTACGACCTGGACGACGGGCACGTCGCTGACCATCGCGGATGCCGGCGACCACACCGTGCAGTACCGCTCGACCGACGTGGCCGGCAACGTCGAGCAGACGCGGTCGATCGTCGTGACGGTCGCCGCGACGCCGGGCCCGCAGCCCGAGCCGACCGGATCGGCAACGCCCGCCCCGTCGACCCCCGCCCCGTCGACCCCCGCTCCCGGCGCCTCGGGCGCTCCGGTCGGATCGGGTGCGCCGGCCGGATCGGCGGGTGCGCCGGCAGCGTCGTCCGGCACCCGCGCCCCGGGCGGTCTCGCCGCGACCGGCGCCGCGGCCCCGCTCGCGCTGGGCGCGACGGCCCTGCTGCTGACGGTCGCCGGCGGTGCGCTGCTCGCGGTGCGCCGCCGCCGCGCCTGAGGTCGCGGACGCGCGGGTGCCCCTCGGCATCCGCGCGTCCGTCGTCCGGGTCACAATCGCGTCCGCCCTCCGAAGTCCCCCGCCGTCGAGTGTCCAGGACGTGCCGCACCACGGCGCGCCCGAGCGGCGTGTCGTGGACACTCGACGGGTGGGCTGACCCCGCGAGAATGGATGCCATGCGCGCGATGATCATGGATGCCCTGGCCGAACCCCTCGAGGTCCGCGAGGTGGCCGAGCCCGCCGCCCCCGCCGGCGGCGTCGTGGTCGAGGTGCACGCCACGGGTCTGTGCAAGAGCGACTGGCACGCCTGGGTGGGACACGACGACGTCGCCCTGCCGCACGTCCCGGGGCACGAGCTGGCCGGTGTCATCGTCGAGGTCGGCGACGGCGTGGAGCGCTGGAGCGTCGGAGACCGCGTCACCGTGCCCTTCGTGATGGGCTGCGGAGCCTGCGAGTGGTGCCGCAGCGGGAACGCCCAGGTGTGCCCCGACCAGCAGCAGCCGGGCTTCACGCAGTGGGGCAGCTTCGCCGAGCGGGTGGTGCTGCGCGCGGCCGACACGAACGTCGTGCGCATTCCCGACGACGTCTCGTTCGAGGCGGCGGCGGCCCTCGGATGCCGCTTCGCCACCGCGTACCGCGCCCTGACCGGCCGCGCGCGCGTGCAGGCCGGCGAGTGGATCACGGTCGTCGGCGCCGGAGGCGTGGGCCTGAGCGCCGTGATGATCGGGGTCGCCATCGGAGCACGGGTGATCGTGGTCGACCGCACGCCCGCCGCCCTCGAGGCGGCCCGCCGTTTGGGCGCGGAGCACACGCTGCGGGCCGGCGACACGGACGTCCCGGCCGCGGTGCACGAGATCACCGGCGGCGGCAGCCATGTCTCGGTGGATGCCGTGGGCAGCGCCCAGACCGCGCGCGACGCCGTGCTCAGCCTGCGTCGCCGCGGCCGTCACGTGCAGATCGGCCTGCTGCCGACGGACGACGGCATGACGTCGATGCCGATGGCGCGGGTGATCGCGTGGGAGCTCGACCTGCTCGGCAGCCACGGCATGGCCGCGGTCGACTACCCCGAGATGCTGTCGCTCATCGAGAGCGGAGCACTGCGTCCGCAGGAGCTGATCGAACGGGTCGTCGGGCTGGGCGAGGCGGCATCGATGCTGACGACGATGGCCACGGCGTCACCGGCCGGCATGACGATGATCGACCCGCGGCGGGCCTGACGGATCGGCCCGTGGCCGGGCCCTGACGATCTACCTCACGGACGAGGTCAGGAACGCGGAGCGCTGCCCGTGTCGTCGGCTCGCGGCGAAACCGCGCTCTCCGACGGAGCCGACGCCTCGGCACCCGCGCCGGGGGTCGTGGCATCCGGTGCCTCCTTGGGCAGGAGCAGCGGACGGTCGACCGTCGTGGTGACCTTGGCCGGATCGACGGCCAGCAGCATGAGCGAAACGCTCACGAGCACGATGATGAACGTTGCCCCGGCGGCCACGAGACCGACGATGAGGGCGCGCTGGATCTGATCGGCCGGGCGGGCCTGGAAGAACCCCATCGACATCAGGGTGATGAAGCCCGCGAACAGGGCTGCTCCGAAGGCCAGACCCAGAAGCTGGACGGGCTTCATCAGGTCGCGGCGGGTGGTGGGCTTGTCGGTCATGACGCGGCCTCCTCGGAGGGTACGGCCGGAACGGGCTCGGGGCGGCGCGGCGAGAAGCCCGCGATCGCGAGGAACACGGCGACGACCGCCGCATACCCGCCGAAGAGTCCCACGGCGATGGTGATGCCGGTCAGCGTGAACGAACCCGCGCCGGTGATGTCGTAGTTCAGCGCGTACTGCGCCGGGGTGAGCAGCAATACCGCGCCCAGGACGAGCCCGAGGATGCCGATCAGGATGCCGTCACGCGCCCCGGCGGCACGGCCGGCCTTGCGGTCACGCAGCGCACCGACCAGCTCGATGAGTCCCGACAGGATCGCCCACGAGATGACGAGGGCGAAGAACATCCCCGTCGTGCGCCACGAGGTGACGCTGGCGAGCAGACCCGCCAGCACCGACACGGATGCCAGCAGCACCGGCACCGCCCGCTCGCCGCGCGGAGCGATCAGCCAGGCCGCGAGCGCGAAGACGAGACCCGTCGCGAGCGCGAAGCCGCTGAAGACGCCCAGACCCAGCGGCGCCGAGTGGTCGGAGGAGAAGGTGACCATGACGGCCGCGAGCGCAGCGAAGAGAGCGCGCGCCAGCTGGAGGTGGCGAGCGTCGAAGGTGCGGGCGGCGGGAGCAGTGGTCACGGAGGATCCCCGAGAGACGGTGTCGATGGCGTCCAGTCTATTCCTCGGCGCCTGAGCGGCTCCCGGGGAAGCTCGACGGCGAATCAGTCGAGCACGGATGCGACGGGGAGCGGCCGCGGGGGACGGCCGCTCCCCGTCGGGGAGACCGCGGACCGGGAGGAAGTGGGGGCCATCTCCCGGCCCGCGGCGCTCAGGGCACCGGCACGCTTCTGCGGCGGGCGGCGCGGGTCTGCGGGGCGTCCGGTGTGCGGGGGGACGGGGCCTCGGCATCCGTCACCTTCGGCGCGCGCGGCCACCAGAACCTGTCTCCGGCGATGAAGGCCATCGCCGGCACGATCACCGTGCGCACGAGCAGTGTGTCGATCAGCACACCGATGCAGACGATGATGCCGATCTGCGTGAGCGTGATCAGCGGCAGCACCCCCAGCACGGCGAACACCGCGGCGAGCAGGATGCCGGCGCTGGTGATGACCGCCCCGGTCGCGGCGAGTGCCCGGATCATGCCCTGCGTGGTGCCGAGGGTGCGGCTCTCTTCTTGTGCGCGGGTGACGAGGAAGATGCTGTAGTCCACGCCCAGGGCGACCAGGAACAAGAAGCTGAACAGCAGCACGTTCGTGTCGATCGCGGGGAAGCCGAACAGCGGCGTCTGGAAGAGCCACCACGCGGCGCCCACGGCCGAGAAGAAGCTGGCGACCACCGCGAGCAGCAGCAGCACGGGGGCCAGCAGCGCCCGCAGCAGGATGACGAGCACGATGAACACCAGCACCAGGATGAGCGGGATGATCAGCGATTGATCGCGTTCCTGCGCGCCGGCGACGTCGAGCGCCTGGGCGTCGAGGCCGCCCACGAGCGTCTGCCCCGAGCCGACGCCGTCGAAGTCGGCGCGCATGCGCTCGATCGCGGCGAAGGCCTCGGGCGTCTCGGCCGACGCGTTCAACGTCACGTCGATGCGGGCCCAGTCGGTCGTCTCCTCGACGACGCGGGCCGAGTCGACACCCTCGATGGCCGTCGCAGCTTCGACCACCGCGTCCGCATCGGCGGGTGCGGCCATCACCGTCGCGGGAGAGGTGGCCCCGGCCGAGAAGGCGCCGGCGAGGATCTCCTGACCCGTGACGGCGTCGGGCTTCTGCAGGAATCGATCGTTCTGCGACAGGCCCGTCTGCACGAAGAACATGCCGCTCGCGAGCGCTCCCAGCACGACGGCACCGCAGAGGGCGACCACGACCGGGCGGCGCGAGACGCCGCGTCCGAGCCGGCCCCACGGGCTGCGCGAGATCGCGTCGGGCGAGCCGAAGCGGGGGATGTAGGGCCAGAACAGCCCCCGGCCGAACAGCACCAGCGCGGCGGGGAGCACCACGAGCGCGAACACCATGGCCACGATGATGCCGACGGCGCAGGCGAGACCGAGGGCGCGGTTGCCCGAGAGCTCGCCCAGCAGCAGAGTCGCCAGGGCCAGTGCGACGGTCGAGCCGCTGGCGATGATGGCCGGCCCGGCGCCCCGGACCGCCCGGCGCATCGCCTCACGGCGGTCCTCGGCCAGGCGCAGCTCGTCGCGATACCGCGCGATGAGCAGCAGCGCGTAGTTGGTGCCGGCGCCGAAGACGAGCACCGACAGGATGCCGGTGATCGAGGCGTCCAGCTGCACCCCCACCGCCTGCGCCACCCGGCGCGCGACGATCCCGGCCGAGGCGTCGGCGGTGCCGATGACCACCAGCGGCACGAGCCACAGCCACGGGCTGCGGTAGGTGATGAGCAGCAGCACCGCCACGACGATGACGGTCGTGAGCAGCAGGGTGAAGTCGGCGCCGTCGAACACCGCGGCGATGTCGACCTCGAAGCCCTCGGGGCCGGTGAGGTAGGTGCGTACGCCGTCGAGACCGTCGGCGGCGAGCGCGCGGATCTCATCGGCGCGTTCGGTCTGCGCGGCCACGTCGGGCTGGGGCGTCAGGGGTACGACCAGCAGGGCGACCGTGCCGTCCTCCGACACCTGCGGCGGGGGGATGAACCCGTCCGGGGTGAGGTCGACGAGGTCGCCGAAGGCCTTCTGCTGGATCGCGGCGACGGTCTCGGGGCTCAGCGCTTGTCCGTCGTCGGCGGCGAACACGAGCAGGGCGCTGGTGGTGTCGGCATCCGGGAAGGTGTCGAGGATCTTCGACACCTGCACTGATTCGGCGGAGTCGGGGAGGCCGTTCGAGGGGGCCGTCTCGGCCGCGGAACTCGACCCGAGCGTGAACAGCGCGGCGACGCCGGCGAAGGCCACCACCAGCACGATCCACGAGGTGCGCGCCGAGGTGAGCAGGTGCAGCAGCCGGTTCATCGCGACTCTTCCCCTAGATTTTGGAGTATCTCGATCATCGAGATACGAGAAAAGTATCCTAAACGGGCGTAGAGTGCCAGCCATGGAAGCGTCGGAATCTTCCACCCATCCCCCCACCGCCGGCGGCGCCCCCGTGCCCCGCACGCGGCGCCCGACCGCGCTCGTGCGCGACCTGTTCACCGCGGGTTCGGCCTTCGAGAAGGCGTTGCAGCGCGCTCTCGCCGTCAATCCGACGGGACTGGATGCCATGGGTCACCTGGTCATGTCGGGTCCGCTGTCACCGGGTGAGCTCTCGCGGCGCCTCGACCTCACCACCGCCGCGACCACGGCCGCGATCGACCGCCTCGTCGACCTCGGGCACGTCACCCGCATCCCTCACCCGACCGATCGACGCAGCGTCCTGGTCGTACCGACGGAATCGTCGGTCGAGCGCGCGATGGGTCACCTCATGCCGATGATCGCGGGGGTCGACGCGGTCCTCGACGACTTCGACGACGCCGAACAGCGGGTGATCGAGCGCTACCTCGAACGCGTCGTGGCGACCTACGGCCTCCCCGACGACGCCGAGCCGTCGATGGCGGTCCCCCGCGCCGCGCGCTGACCCGCGCCCGCGCCGACCCTGCGCCCCCGCTATTCCTGCGCCCGCGCTATTCCTGCGCCCGCGCCGACCCTGCGCCCCCGCTATGCCTGCGCGCGCGCTGACCCGCGCGCCCGCTATTCCTGCGCCCGCGCCGACCCGCGCGCCCGCCCCTCTGCCCGCCGGGCCCCCGCCCCGCGCTCGCATCCCGCAAGGTCCCCGCCGCGCGCTCGCACCCCGCCGCGCCCCGCCGCGCCCCAGCCTGTCGAGTGTCCAAGACACGCCGCACGCCGATGCCCCGCACCCGCGTGTCCTGGACACTCGACCGCTCAACCCCCCGCGCGGGCAGCGCCGGCGGAGCGCCCAGGGATGCCAGCCGGGCGGCATCATGGATGTCATGGCATCAACGAAGGCCGTCGCCGGCACCCTCGTGCGTCGTCTGCGGCGATGGGGTACGGCATCCGTCGTCGCGGGAGGCGCCCTGGCGCTCTTCCCGCGCACCCGCGCCTTCGGCGTGCAGACGGCGATGTGGGGGGCCGTCGACCTCGCGTTGGCGATGTCCGCCGTCCGCCGCGGGGCCGCGCCGAAGCGTGGCCCGCTGCGGCGTCTGCTGCTGATCAACACGGCGCTCGACGTCGGGTACGCCGCCGCGGGCGCGCATCTCGCGGTTCGCAGGCCGACGTTCGGGGGCCGTCTGAGCGCCGCCGACGCGCGCGGTCACGGTGTGGCCGTCGTCATCCAGGGCGCCGCACTGTTCCTGCTCGATCTGACCGCCGCGCGGCGCCTGCGCCGCTGACACCGGCGCCGGTCACCGTCCGATCACCGCCGCTCCCCCGTCCACGCGAGCGGAGCGCGCGGACGCCTACGCGACACCGCGCGGCCCCGGCTCCTGCTAGCGTGCGGGCGTGATTCCGGATGCCACACCCCCACGCCGAATCCACGTCTCGGCCGCGGTGATCACCGACGCCGACGGCCGCCTGCTGGTCGTGCGCAAGGCCGGAACCACCGCGTTCATGCAGCCCGGCGGCAAGCCCGAGCCCGGGGAGACCCCCGCCGAGACGCTGGCCCGTGAGCTGGCCGAAGAGGTCGGCATCCGGGTGTCCCCCGACGCGCTCGAGCCCCTCGGCCGGTTCACCGCGAGCGCGGCGAACGAGCCCGGCTTCGCGGTGGTCGCCGACGTGTTCCGTGTCGACATCGGCGACCAGCGGCCGGTGCCGGATGCCGAGATCGCCGAACTGCGCTGGATCACCGCCGGCACGGCATCCGGTCTCGAGATCGCCCCGCTCGCGCGGGAGTTCTTCCTCCCCGCCTGACGCCCCGCGCCCTCGCGGGGCCCCACGCCCCGCGGTGCCCCGCGCCGATCGAGTGTCCGAAACACCCGGATCCCGACCAAAACCGTCCGGGTGTCTTGGACACCCACCCCGCGAGCCCCCGCCCGCCGCCGCTCCGTCACCGGTGCGCGAGTGTCCAGAACACGCCGCGCCGGCACCGCCCGGTGCGGCGTGTCGTGGACACTCACCGCGCGAAGACGGGCCGAGGGCTCACCACGAGCTCTTGCGGTAGTCCTTCAAGAAGATGCCGAACAGGTCCTCGCCGGCCTCGCCGCGCACGATCGGGTCGTACACGCGGGCGGCGCCGTCGACGAGGTCGAGTGGGGCGTGGAAGCCCTCTTCGGCCAGACGCACCTTGGTGAAGTGCGGGCGCTCGTCGGTGATCCAGCCGGTGTCGACGGCGGTCATCAGGATGCCGTCGGACTCGAACATCTCGCGCGCGCTCGTGCGCGTGAGCATGTTCAGCGCGGCCTTGGCCATGTTGGTGTGCGGGTGACCGGGGCCCTTGTAGCCGCGACCGAACACGCCCTCCATCGCCGAGACGTTGACGATGTATTTGCGCTTCGCGGTCGACGCCGCCATCGCGGGACGCAGACGGCTGACCAGCAGGAACGGCGCGGTCATGTTGGCCAGCTGCACCTCGAGCATCTCGAGGGGCTCGACCTGGTCGACGTGCTGGGTCCAGCTGTTGATGCGGTCCTCGTCGGGGATGAGGCCGCCCGCGTCGATCGCGGTCCCGGCCATCAGGCGCTCGAGCGACGACGATCCCGCGGCCATCGCCTCGGCGGTCAGCTCGTCGGCCGTCCGGGCCGCCGACGCGAGGATCGGGTGCGCCGACACCGACTGCGCGAGCGCGAGCGGGTGGGCGTCGTTGGTGTGACCGAAGGTGACCAGCTCGGGCAGCGGTCCGTCGGGGAGCGGCTCGAGTTCGGCATCCACCAGGGGTTTGTAAGCCCCGGGCGAGCGGCGGACGGTCTGCGCGGCGTTGTTGATCAGGATGTCGAGAGGACCCTCGGATGCCACGGACTCGGTCAGCCCGATCACCTGGGCGGGATCGCGCAGGTCGATACCGACGATCTTGAGTCGGTGCAGCCAGTCGGCGCTGTCGGGGAGCGACGAGAAGCGGCGCACCGCATCGCGGGGGAAGCGCGTGGTGATGGTCGTGTGGGCGCCGTCGCGCAGCAGCCGCAACGCGATGTACATGCCGATCTTGGCGCGGCCGCCGGTGAGCAGGGCCCGTCGTCCGGTCAGGTCGGTGCGGGCGTCGCGCTTCTCGTGGCTCATCGACGCGCAGTCGGGGCAGAGCTGGTGGTAGAACGCGTCGACGAGGGTGTAGTCCTCTTTGCAGATGTAGCAGGCGCGGGCCTTGATCAATTCTCCCGCGAACGGCATGGCGGTACGGGCCTGCAGCGGGATGCCGCGGGTCTCGTCGTCGATGCGATCGGCGGCGCCCGTGGCGGTGGCGGCGACGACGGCGCGGTCGGCGTCGGCGATGCGCTGGCGCTTCTCTTTGCGCGACTGCCGCTTGACGTCCTTATAGAGCTTGCCGGTCTGGCGGCGCAGGGCGATGTAGGCGGGGTCGTCGTGGTCGAGCGAGGAGGCGGCGTCGATGACGCGCAGCGCGATCTCGAGCTCGAGCGGGTCGATGGTGGTCGACCGCGCGGCATCGCGGTCGGCAAGCAGTTGTGTTTCGGGCACGGGGCAGTGTATCGGGGCCTTGCTGAACGTGCGGTGGGCCGGGCGTGTCGCGCGCCGGCGTCCGCCGTCGACGCCGTCACGGCCACCGACACCGTCACCAGAACAGGGGATGCCACCAGAACAGGCCGAAACCGCGCCGATCAGCCTGTTCTCGGCGCATCTCCTGTTCTCAGCGCACCGCCACCCGCGCGTCGCCGCCACCCGCGCCGCCGCCAGCCGCCGCGCGGCCGCCACCCGCCGCTTCGCCGCCCGCCATGCCGCCGCCGGCCGCCGCACCGCCGCCACCCGCCGAACCGCCGCCCGCCATGCCGCCGCCGGCCGCACCGGCACCCGCCGCACCGCCACCCGCACCCGAGCGCCGCGCCGGGTCGAACCGCAGCAGCCACCGCTGCGCCGGCACCTCGACGGCGCGGTGCAGCACCCACGCGATCGCCAGCGCGATGCCGAACGCGGCGAGCGCGAGCGCAACGGCCTGACGCCAGGGCAGTTCGGGGTGGCCCTCGGGCGAGCCCGACGACACCGAGGCGATGACCAGCAGGTGCACGAGGTAGAAGGCGAAGGACACCCGGCCCAGTTCCTGCCAGAGCGGACGGGCGAGCACGGTCGACCCCCGGTGCGCGTCGGCCGCGGCGAGCGAGGCGACCAGCAGCCCGAAGAAGCCGACGGTCGCCGCCAGGCCCGGGTGCACGTCGGTGCCGGGCACGGTGGGCGCCTCGGACAGCGCGTATCCGGCGACGGCGAGAGGCAGCGCGAGGCGCAGGCGCACCGGCATCCATGCCCCGCTCTTCACGAGCAGCGCGAGGCTCATGCCGATCACGAACTCGGGCAGTCGCAGAAGGGGGGTGGATGCCGACGACAGCACGCCCGGGGCGAAGGCGGCGATCTGCGGGGCCAGCGCCACCAGCGCGAGAGACGACGCGATCACGATCACCTGTCCGCGCGTCGACAGGCGCACGAGCGGACGGATGAGGAACGGGAACGCGAGGTAGAAGAACGCCTCGCACACGAGCGACCAGCTGGCGGGGTTGCCGGCCTGCCACCAGTCGGGCACCCACCCGTTGACCAGCAGCAGGTTGGCGGCCAGGGGGGCGGCGCCGTCGGTGCGGATCTCGGGGATGAGGGTCGCCGCCGCGACCAGGGCGAGCGCGACGCCCACGACGTGCAGGGGGTAGATGCGGGCGACACGGTGCCACCAGAACGATCCGGCGGACTGCTGCGGTTTATACCCCCAGGCGAGCACGAAGCCCGAGAGGATGAAGAACAGGGTGACGCCGGTCTTGCCCGCCTCGAAGACGAGGGCCCACACGTCGCCGGGGGTTCCGCCGAAGTACTGCACGGCCATGATGTGGTGGCCGAAGATCAGCATCGCGGTCGCCCAGCGCAGTCCGGTGAGCGAGGGGAGGTGGCGCAGCCCCGGGGGAGGAGCGGATGCCGTCGACGCGGCGGGCCGGATCAGAGTCGTACTGATGGTCGTCCGCCTCCTCTCCAGCTACGCGGTGGGCGCCCGGGAGGGGCGCCTCGCGGCGAACCATTCTCGAAAGTACCGCCCCCTCTTGAGCGGAACCTTGGGATGGCCAGGGGGTTGACGGTTCGGCTCGTCGGCCTTCGGCGCACCCGCGGGACGCCTGAGCCGTCAGTCCTCGCCCGCCAGCGCCCGCTGCGCGACCACGCGACGCGCCTCGACGACCGCCTCGGCGAACTCGGTGTCGGGGTCGTCCATGACGATCAGAGTTGCTCGCGCGTGCGCGCTGATCACGTCGTATGACGAGGCCGCGGCATGCTCGACAACCGGCTCGGCGCGCGGGCCGATGGCCGCGAAGGCCCGGCTCAGGCTGCGCTGGGTGTCGTGGTCGCCGCGTCCGAACTGGGTGGCGAGCTCTTCGGCGAGCGCCTCGCGCGCGTCGTCGGGAACCAGACCGGATGCCGTCCGCCACGCCGCCCGCGCCACCTCGGGGTGCCGGTCGCGCAGCACCGCCCGCGTGATGGCGCCGAAGGCGGCGGGGTCGCCGATCTTCGACAGCGTGTGCAGCGCCTGGCTGCGCGCCTGCGGCACCTCGGACGTCACCTCCGGCAGCAGGCCCGGCACCACGCGTGCGGGGTCGTGGCGCGTCAACGCCCACGTCAGCATGTCGCGCACGAAGAAGTCGGGCTCGACCGCGCAGCGGGCGACGAGCTCGGCGACGTAGCTGTCGTCGGGCCGGGTGCCCGCGGCGAGCGCGGCCTGCAGCCGGGCCGAGGCGTCGGGGTGTTCGAGGGCGGCGCGCAGGCGGTCGGAGGCGGTGGATTCGGTCATGGTGGTCCCAGGGTTTCACGCCTCGGGGCGGCGGGGGCCGGCGGGATCGAGCCCGCGACCGGCGGACGGCCGGCAGCCGCGGGGGCCGTCGCAGCGGCATCCATCCTCCGCTCGCCCGTCTACGTCGATCGAACGACGGGGCGACCCCTACTTCCGCCCCACCCGCCGCTCGACGAGCTTGCGCGCCACGTCCATGAAGCTCGGCGCGTACTTCGCCCATTCCTGGTCGAGCTTTCGCACGTCGATCTTGCCGGTGTGCAGCAGTTCGCAGATCTTGAGCCAGCTCTCGCCCGTCGCCGCGGTCAGCGCTGCGGCCACCGCGGCGTTCACGACGACGCCGGCGCCCGGGATGAGTTTGAGAAAGCTGGTCGCCAGGGCGCGTCCCGCGACCTGCACACCGAATTGCGCGAGCGCCCCGGCCGAGAGCATGGTCTTGACCTCGAGGTCGTAGATCGCGGCGATGCGTCCCATCATCGTCAGCTGGATCGGCGCCAGCGTGACAGCATCCGACACAGGAAGCGGAACGGATGCCGCCCCCGCGGCCGCCGCGGACGCTGCGGCGATGAGCGGCCGCGCCATCTCGCGCTTCCAGGGGAGGTTGAGTCGCTGTGCGATGCGAAAGGCGTCCTTGTCGCGCTCGGGGGCCAGCTCGAGGGTCTGCGTGACAAGGTCACCGAGGCCGTGCCCCTTGCCCTTCCCGTTCTTATCGCGGGTGGAGGTCAGGATGACCTGCCGATACGGGATACGCAGCCGCTCACCGGTGTTCGGGTCGATCGGGTCGTTCAGCCACTCGACGAACGCCTCCAAGTCTTTCGCGACGCCCTGGTGCCCGGTGATCGGGTTCTTGATCCAGTCGACCTTGGTCAGCACGAGGATCACGGGCAGCCCCCGCGCGTCGAGCTCGCGGATCATGGCGATGTCGGCCGGCGTCAGGCGATCGTCGGCGGCTCGCACGCAGTACCAGACGACCGAGATCTGGTGGTCGCCGGGGTGGGCGGCGATGGCATCCAGGTGATTCCGCAGCTGCTGGTCGGGCGGGACGGGCGAGCCGATCTCGAACCCCTCGACATCCCAGATGCCGAGCGAGTCGTCGCTGTAGAAATGCACGCCCCGCGTGACCGGCAACCCGCGCCCGACCTTCGCCCAGTCGCGCCCGAAGACGGCGTTGACGAGCGAGGACTTACCCACCCCCGACGCGCCGACGATCGCGAGGCTGAACCGCCCGTAGCGCGACTTCGCCTCGGTCGACGCCTGGATGAACGCCTTGTCGTCGAGCGGCGGCTTGTCCGCGTTCTTCTTCGCCATCGTCTCGCCTACCCCCGTACGTCGACCTCAGGATGCCGCGACTCAAGCCGTGGATGAGGATGTGACGAATCTACGGGGCGGGGCGCTCCCGGCCTCCCCGCCGCGTCCCCCTTGCGCGAACCGGTATACGCGTCACGGCTGCCGCCGCATCCCCCGCCACTCCCCCGCGGCATCCCGCGTGAACACGATCCGGTCGTGCAGCCGCGACGGTCGTCCCTGCCAGAACTCGATCTCGCGCGGCTCCACCCGGTACCCGCCCCAGTGCGGCGGGCGCGGCACGACCGCGTCGTCACCGAACCGCGCGGCCACCTCGGCCATCTGCTCCTCGAGTGCGGCACGGGATGCCACGGGCTCCGACTGGTGGCTCGCCCAGGCCGACAGCTGGGATCCGCGCGGCCGGGACGCGAAGTACGCGTCGTCACGTTCGGCGGGCAGGGGCGTGGCGGTGCCGAGCACGATGATCTGCCGCTGCAGCGCGTACCAGGGGAACAGGATCGAGACCGAAGGGTTCCCCGCCAGCGCCTGCCCCTTGCGCGAGCCGCGGTTGGTGAAGAACCACAGCGCACCGTCGTCGTCGATCCCGCGCAGCAGCACGGTGCGCGAGGTCGGGCGGGCCTCGGCATCCACCGTCGAGACGACCATGGCATTCGGCTCGGGAAGGTCGGCCGCATCCGCGAGCCACCGCTGAAATAGCGCGAGGGGGGATGCCGCGAGCGCGGCGTCATCGAGCTCGTCGAGCGTGTAATCGAGCCGGTGGGCGAGGGGGTTCTCGGTCATCGCGTTCCTCCGGTGCGGGGGTGGGTCACCAGCGTAGGACGATCCGCGGGAGTCCCCAGCCGATTCCTCGCATCTGAGCAGGATCGCAGGGTGAGGCGGAGGAAGCGGTGGGCGGATCGCACAATCGGTGATCGCCACGTCGACAGTTGCGAGGCGTGGGTAGGCTCGCGCCATGGAAGAGGCCGCTGGAACGCATTCTCGGTGGGGCGACATTCCCCGCGTTTCGAGGCCCCGGGTACGCGTCGGGATTCTCATCGGATGCGCAGCACTGTTCCTGATTTGTGTCGCAATCTACGAAGGCATTGCGTCCATCACGTCGGGCTCGACGGACGTGCTCATCGGCAACACTTTCGGGTGGCAGATCCGCTTCTACGCTCTGCTGGTCGGATGGGCGGCGGCAACGGTGGCGGTGTTCACGGTGCGGTGTCGGGCGTGGTGGTTGCTCCTGGCGATACCGGCGCGCGTCATCGCAATCGGTGTGCTCTTCGTGGGGTTCTTGCTGCTCCCCCTCACGTCATCGCAAGTGACGCCGGTCATGATCGACGGCTGCCCATCGGGATATCTCGCCGCTGAGCCGAATGGCCTCAGCCCCGAAGGCTCCATCGGCGTGCGCGACGGACTTTTCTTCCAGACGGTTCAGACGTTCGCCGGCGACGATTTCGCTCGCCCCTTCCTCCTGGGCACCTATAGCGCTGAGCAGCGCGGCGAGGTTATCGACATCGCCTACGCGGGCGGGAGTGCTGACCCGGCGTTCACCCTGCCGGCGATCTCGTCGGATTGCTCGGGTCGCTGACGGGGCCAGCGGCTGATGACGTGCGCTTCCCGCGCGATGCCGACCCCATCCGCCAGCCGATGACCCACGCGTCAACCCACCGCTGCGCACATGCGCATCCCGTGGAATAGATGGTCGCCGCGCTCCGTTACCTCCGCGTGGCCCTGTGACCCCCACGAAAGGACACCCGTGAGCCTCTTCACCCCCACCACCGTCGGAAGCATCGGCGTCCGCAATCGCGTCTCGCTCGCTCCGATGACCCGTCTGCGCGCGAGCGAGGACGGCGTTCCCGGACCCCTCGTCGCGAAGTACTACCAGCAGCGCGCGGGTATCGGACTGCTCGTCACCGAGGGTGTGTTCCCCAGCGCCGAGTCGAAGGCGTACCCGGGTCAGCCGGGCATCGTCACCGACGCGCAGGCCGCCGGGTGGGCGAAGGTCGCCGACGCGGTGCACGCCGAGGGCGGCGTCGTCTTCATGCAGCTGATGAACGGCGGGCGCGTCACCCACACCGGCATCACCGGAACCGACCGCATCGTCGCCCCCTCGGCGATCGCGATCGAGGGTGACACGCGCCTGGCCGACGGCTCGAAGGTCGCGTTCCCGGTTCCGCACGCCCTCGAGACCGACGAGCTGCAGACGATCCGCGACGAGTTCGTGAAGGCCGCTCGACGGGCAGTGGATGCCGGCATCGACGGCGTCGAGCTGCACGCGGCCAACGGGTACCTGCTGCACGAGTTCCTCTCGCCCGCGTCGAACCAGCGCACCGATGGGTACGGCGGTTCGCCCGAGGCCCGCGCGCGCTTCGTCATCGAGGTCGCCCGCGCCGTGGTGGCCGAGGTGGGCGCCGACCGTGTCGGCATCCGCATCTCGCCCGCCCACAACATCCAGGACGTGTGGGAGAAGGACGAGGCCGAGACCCGCGCCACCTACGAGGCCCTCATCGCCGGCCTCGCCCCCCTGGGCCTGGCCTACCTGAGCGTGCTGCACGCCGACCCCGCGAGCGACCTCATCCAGGACCTGCGCCGCGCCTTCGGCGGCACCTTCATCGTCAACTCGGGCTTCTCGAAGATGACCACGCGCGACGAGGCCGTCTCGGCCGTCGACGACGGCATCGCCGACCTCGTCGCCGTCGGCCGCCCCGCGATCGCCAACCCCGACCTGGTGACGCGGTGGGAGCAGAACGCCGACGAGAACGAGGTCGACCAGGCTTCGGTTTACGGCGGTGGCGAGGGCGGGTACACGGACTACCCGTTCCTCCAGGCCTGATTCGCGGATGCCAACGGGGCGACGTCACGACGATGGCGTCGCCCCGCGGTATATCGACCCCGATATACCCTCCGCTATCCTGGCCGCATGAACATCCGCGCGGGGCGTAGGGCGGCGGGCATGAGCCAGGCCGAGCTCGCTCGCGCGGCTCAGGTGCCGCAGCCCAACATCTCCGCGTACGAGAATGGCCGCCGTCAGCCCAGCCCCGAGGTGCTCGATCGGATCCGACGCGCGCTCGTCGGCACCTTGAACGACCGGCTGTTCCGGCACCGCGACGAGATTCACCGGCTCGTCGTCGAGCATCACGCCGAGAATCCGCGCGTCTTCGGCTCGGTTGCCCGTGGCGAAGCGTCCGAAAGCTCCGACATCGACCTTGTCGTGGATTTCACTCCCGACGCGGGACTGTTGGACGAGGTCGGTCTTCGGCTGGCGCTCGTCGACCTGCTGCAGGTCCCCGTCGATGTGGTGGCCTCCGACACCCTGCGCGGCGACCTGCGCGAGCGGATCCTCTCTGAAGCGGTGCCCGTGTGAGCGGCGAAACACAGAAGGCTCTGGATGCCGCGACCCGCATCACCACGGTCTGCGACGTGATCGCGCTGATCGTGGCCGAAGGCGAGGAGGCGTTCTCGACGAATGTCCAAGCGCAGTGGGCTGCCGAGATGGGCTTGATCCGCATCGGAGAGGCAGTCGCGAAGATCCCCGAGCCGGTTCGCCAGCGTTTCGCCGACCAGCCGTGGCGGCAGATTATCGGCATGCGAAACTTCGCCGCGCATCAGTACGACGACTTGGATCCGCACCGCGTCTGGCGGACCCTGACGCGCGATGTGCCGCGCCTTCGCGCCTATCTCGACGACGTGGTGATCCCTGCTCTCGACGGAGGTCTCCGATCAAACCCGTCGCTCAGTCACGCGTGACCGGCCGATACCGCTGCACCGAGACCCCCGACGGCAGCTCTCGTCGCTCGAAGAGGCGCAGTCTCACCTCATCCCCCACGCCGTCGAGCAGCCGCGGCCCCCGCCCCGCAACCACGGGATGCACGACGAACGTGTACTCATCGATCAGCCCGTGAGCCGCCAGCACAGCCGGCAGCCGCACCCCACCGAGCGAGATCCCCCGCCCCAGCAGCTCCTTCAGGCGAAGAACGGCCTCCACGACGTCTCCCCGCACGAGTTCGGCGTTCCAGTCGGCTTCAAGAAGGGTTCCGGATGCCACCACCTTCCGCATCGGATCCATCACCTCTGCGAACGCGACCTCGCTGGCATCCATCCAGTCCGGCCACTCCCCCGACTGCGGTCGGCGCCACGCGCCTTCCATTACCTCATACGTGACGCGGCCATAAAAAAGGGTGTCGGAGCGGCGCAGCTCGTCGGTCCAGAACGCCATGGATTCGGCATCCGGAGGTAGGCCCTCCTCGTGGTGGACGCAGCCGTCGAGGGTGACGTTGATGGCCTAGCGGAGAGGCTGGGTCATGCCGCTAGCTTTGTCGCCGCGGCTGCTCCGTGGAAGAGCCTTTCGAGGCGGGCGGCGCGGCCTGCACCGCGAACGCCTCCGCCAGCTCCGGCGGCCCGACGACCTCCATCGCCACCTCGAACCTCCCGAACGATGCGGCGAGCGCACCCCACGACCACGAGCCCGCCGCGAGGGTGCAGCGCTCGTCGTCGATGGCGGTGACGGTGCCGTCGCCCGCGAACGGCAGCACGTCTCGCGCCGGCGCGTGCAGCAACAGCGTCCCGCGGCAGGGCCACTCATTGGTGTCCGACCCCTTGAATCGCGCGGATACGAACGCGTCGACGTCCCAGCCCGGCACGACCCGCGGCGCGAAAGGAGCGCCGTGCGGCACCGTGGGTCGCACGCGATCCGCCGGATCGACGCCGCGCTCGATGCGATCGCGAGCCAGATCAACGGCCTGCTCGGTCGACCGGTCGTCGCAAATGCGCTCGCTGACGCAGTGGACTAGCTGACCTGGACGCCCGGTCGACGTCGCGCTTTCCTCAAGCTCCTGCTCGACGCCGTGATCGTCTACAGTTGGCCCGAGGGTACGCCACGTACGCGGCCGCGTTTCGGCAACGAGTATGCGGAGGGCTACGCCGTCTCACGCGAGGCGAGCATGAATGAAGCGACAGCACGTCGCGTCCGGACCGTCACCAAGTGGGGACTGACGATCTGACTCTCTCGCTTGGTTCAGGAGGGTTCGGGTCGAAGACCCCCACCCGATTCACTGGGCGGCGTCCACCTCAGCGGCAGTCTTCTTAGCCACCGGCTTCTTCTTGCCCTTGTTGCGTTCTGTGTAGATGTTCTGGCTCACCGACGCCACGCTGATATTTAGCATCGCGGCTATATCTGCACGTTTGAAACCGACGAGGGACAACCGATACGTCTTCTGCGCCTGCGTAGCTTCATGCATGCGGTCAAGCATCTCAAACGCCGCAATCCGGTCCTGGATGGTCGCGGGAGATACGGGTACCGTTGCTTCTTCTTCCTCACCCATAGCCCTACTCCTCGTCGTCCGGCTCGAAGTTGCCAGCGTCCCGCCACTTGTCGCTGTCCATGTCAATCTGGCATTTCGCGTTGCTGAGTTTGGCTGCGAGCTCTCGGCGGGTTTCAATCGAGTTGTTGAGGTGAGTGATGTGGATGCCACCGATGTCGGTGAATGGCCGTACCGAACCGATCTGCGTCAGGACGGTCCGCTCTGGGTGGCTGCTCATCGCCATTCCCGCCTCGAAGAGCACGTTGGGGCGGGCCTGGCCCGTAAGCTCTTTCTCGTACGCCGGGTCGTTCTTCTTGTGATACTCCGGCTTGAGTCGGGCCTCGTCATCGGGAGTCAGCAACACAACAACGGCTACCGCTTTGGCAAAGAGCGCGTCCACAACTTCCCGAACGCTCGGGTTCGCGATTTTGGTCTGACTGATGCCTTGGGTCCAGCTCATGGGTTTCAGGTCAAGCGACTCCAGGAACTCGAACATCGCATTCTTCGCGTCGCCGTCACGGCCGTAGACCACCATTACAGTGCGGCCGGGCTTGACACGAGGGGTGCGCGTTGCCGAACTTGATGCAGCGCGAGCGGCCCGTGCGGGCCGCGCTGAGCTCGGTGATGCTGCAGGCATTGAAGTTGCTCCCCCAGGATGAGAGCCACGCAGCGATGCCCAGTCAGCATCATCTACCGCTCTGTTGATATTCACGTTGTTCTCAACGGCAACTGCCATGGAGGCGTGATCACGGCTCAACAGATCAGAAGTGGATTTCGCGGTGACAAGCCGGTTGATGTGTCGCTCGCTGTACCCAGTCTTGTCACGGATGAGCCGCCGGATGAGCGCCCCATCAGCCATCCGTAGCTGCCTCCGACCTATCGACCTTCTCGGTCTTCTTCCGTGAAGCAGAGAGAAGCGCGCGGACGGACCCCTCCGACGTTGAGAGAAGACCTGCGATCTCCCTGTTAGAGAAGCCAGAGGTCGCGAGCGTAGACGCCGCCGTCGATTTGTTCATGTCCTTGATCAGCAGCAAGGCGAGCAGATTGGCGATTTTCTCAACGCCGTCGGTCTCACTTGGCATCTGCGGTGGCCGCCTTCCGCTTTGCCTGATTGATCTGAACCCGCAAAGACTCATCATTCGAGCCCAGCATCGCCGCGGCGTCGGCTCGCGGTAAGCCGAGCGTCATCAAAAATTGAGCGCGCTTGACCATCGTCGCATCAGCGAGACCCGCGAGATGCATGGCCTGGTAGGCGAGCGAACGGGCAATGACCGCGTCCCATGGCGGTTCGGATTCGGCATTCGGCAACGGAGCCCCCTTGATCAAGAATGCTTCCACCATAGGGGCGCACTGCCACTTCCAGGCAACTCTGATAATTGATGTACGGCGTGTCTCGGACGACATCAATCAACCGCAGCTATTTTGACGCCCACGTCCACGCATCGCGAGCGGAGCCTTACGCGGAGGACGCGGACCTCCGGTTCTTTAGACGCTCGGTACGTGCAGGCCCTTGGAATACCTCCGCCAACACTTCGTCCATCAGCACGAGTACGTCGCGGACGTCGTCGCTCTCCGGAACGTCCGCGATGTCGCCATGCGCCATGTCGTTCCCGAGGTGGCGAATCTCGTGTGCGGCATCCTTGGTCGACTCGCGAATCACGCTCGAAGCCGCCATGGCGTCAATTTTCTGAATCAGCCTCCCCGAGGTGATGCCCTTCTCCTTCGCAGTTGCCTCGACGACAGTTCGCGCCATCAGAATCGAGGCCATGAAGGCGTTGATACTGAAGCACGAGTGTGCCTCTTTCGCCGCGCGTTCGATGTGCTCGGGGACGTCCGGAAACTCAGGAGCATCGCCACGCCGCGGCAGCCAGGTGATGTCATCGTCGTGGATTGCGCTCAGCCGCGCCACGGGATCTCCCGACACGTCTCGCCACTTTGCAGAGAACGCGAGGCTTGCTCTACCGCAATGGTCACACGTGGCTGCACCCTGGAGCATCTGAAACGTCGTAGAGCGGAACATAACGATCTCGGCCCACCGGGGGGTGAGGTGCGTCGCGCGGTTGCAGAACGGGCATGTTCTCGATGGCATGACACCATCCTGGCGGAAAATGCCCTGTGGGCGCGTTGGCCGCGATGCCATCTCCGGCCGCCCTGTCAATTTTGTATGGACAGAGACGCCACTCTTTCAACCAGCTTCGTGACCGTCGACGGATACAACCGGTTGCCCGGCGATGTGAGGTGGCCGGCCTCGTTCAGCTCGCGCGCGATCGGCGACACGCACGCACCTTCGTCGCGACGCATAGTGATGTAGTTGACGACCTCACCGCGGAGGTCAGTCTTCGAGGGACGGCCACCGTACGGCTTTTCCTGGCGCTTCAGCTCGGCCAGCGCGGCACGGGTTCGGTCACCGATCTGTCGCCTCTCCCACTGGGCCAGCGCCATCAGGACGTGGGCGATTGTTTCCCCGTTGGTCGTGGCCATGTCGAGGTCGAGCGTGGCAACGGACCAGCCCTTCTTATGGCACTGCTTCGCCGCCATGACCCCCGCCACCTTTTTCCTCCACGCCGATGCCGTGCTGCGCGAAGTCGTCGACAAACTCGATGCCGCCGACTTCTCGGCACCCGTTCCCGAGGAGTGCAGCAAGCTCGAGTCGCCCACCTTGCTCGGCGTCCTCGGGCGCCATGCCTATGACGAAGCGTGGATTTCCGACGTAATCGCCGGGCGGGCGACCGCCGAGGGCGACCCGTTCGCGGCCGTCGACCTCTTTGGTGACGATCCGGTCGCGTCCTACGACGCGCTGAATGACGACGCGACAGCCGCCGTTCAGGCTGGGGAGTTAGCTGACACCGTTCGCATCACGTACGGCGACTACCCGGCCGCCGAGGGCTTCGCGCACCTCGCGTTGTTTCGCGCGTCGCAGGTGTACTCGATCGCGAAGCACTTCGGCATCCCGTTTCACCTCTCATCCGAGCTGATCGCGGGCAGGAACGAGCACGTCATCCCGCACGCCGATGAATAGTGTCAGTTGGGAGTCTTCCCTCCGGCCATCGAGCCATTGGGGGCGCTAACAACGAGACCGTGCTGATGTGCGCGCTGGGGTTCTGGAAACCGTGAAGCCGTGAATCCTGTCGTGCCTGCACTCTGGCAGGCGGACTCGGTACGCGCGGCGTCGGCGGCGGCTGGCGCCGACGGACCGCCGCCTGACTCCATCAGTTCCACCCCGAGGTGTTCCCGTATTGCGCCGACGGGGCGGGGTCGCCCGACACCATAGGCTCGACATCGACGATGGAGGGGGCGCCATGGCCGAACAGAACACGCCTGCCGGGTGGTGTGACGACGGAACCGGCACAGGAACGCAGCGGTACTGGGACGGTCAGGTCTTAACCGCTCACGTCACTCCGCCGTCCCCCGTGCCCCTCACAGAGCAAAAGACGACTACGCGATGACCCCCGAGACCGACGCGAAGGCTCAAGCCATCCACGACGGCGACCTGGGTTGTTACGACGGCGACGTGCTCCCGACGTCCTGACGGCGTTTCTGCGACAGCCCCGGGTCGGGCGCGACGGCGGTTTCTCGGGGGTCGATGTTAACGGGAGTTACATCCCCGGCGCCATATCCGCGAACCGCGAATAGTGCCCCTGGAACGCCACCGTGATCGTGTCCGTCGGCCCGTTACGGTGCTTCGCCACGATCAGGTCCGCCTCACCGGCACGAGGCGAGTCCTTCTCGTACGCGGCCTCGCGGTGCAGCAGCACCACCATGTCGGCGTCCTGCTCGATCGAGCCCGACTCACGCAGGTCGGAAAGGGCCGGCTTCTTGTCGGCGCGCTGCTCGGCACCACGGTTCAGCTGCGACAGGGCAATGACGGGAAACCTGCAGCTCCTTCGCCATCAGCTTGAGCGCACGCGAGAACTCAATGACCTCCTGCTGGCGCGACTCGACGCGCCTACCACGCCCTCGCGCTGCTTGAGCCGACGGCACGTGGCGCGGATCTCGACCAGCGTCATGTTGGGGCTGTCGTCACGGCATAGGGCGTCGGTGATGCGCCCTGGACGGTGAACGCGGTGGAACCTTTTGCGGTCACGAATCCGAACGCCGCCCATCGAGCGACCGCCGAACCCTATCGACTGTCGCACCCCCGGAGTACGGTCGGCGTCATGAGTCCTGCCACTCTCTTCCTGCACGCCGACGCCGCGCTGCGCGAGGTCGTCGATCAGCTCGATCCCGCCGACTTCTCGGCATCCGTTCCGAAGGAGTGGAGCGAGCTCGAATCGCCCACGCTGCTCGGCATCCTCGGACGCCATGCCTACGACGAAGCCTGGATCCCCGACGTGCTCGCCGGACGCGCGGTCGCCGACGGCGATCCGTTCGACGAGCGGGACCTCTTGGGCGACGATCCGATTGCGGCGTACGACGCCTTGAACGACCAAGCCGCAGCCACTGTGCGAACAGGTGAAACCGTCGACACCTTCCGCTTCGTCTATGGCGACTACCCGGCGGACGAGGGCTTCGCGCACCTCGCGTTGTATCGCGCGTCGCAGGCGTACCTGATCGCGAAAGAGTTCGGCATCCCGTTTCACCTCTCTTCCGATCTGATCGCGGGCATGAACGAGCACGTCACCCCCCACGCCGACGAGTGGCGTCAATTCGGCGTGTTCCCGCCGGCCATCGAACCCCCGGCCGACGCCGATGACGAAACCGTCCTGATGTGCGCGTTGGGGTACTGGAGGTCGTAGGAATTCGTTCGCGGATTTTCCAAGCGGATGTCGATCCGGCGGTCCGCTGGTCGCTGTCTCTGTGACGGAGCCGGAGTCGCCGGCTCGAAACCAGCCGCAGGAGGCATCGCCATGTCCGAGTACGCAATCCTCATCTACGAAGACCCCACCTATTACGCCGCCCTCTCGCCGGAAGGATGGGCCGCGGTCGTCGAGGCCCACAACACCTTCACCGCCCGGGTGGTCGAGCACGGCGGCAGGATCACGGGCGGTTCGGCGCTCGCTCCCGTGACCACTGCGACCACGATCAGAGCCGACTCGGTGACGGGCGGGCCGTTCGTCGAGTCCCGCGAAGTCCTGCTCGGCTACTACATCGTCGATGCCCTCGACCACGGTCACGCCATCGAACTCGCGAAGCTCTGCCCGGCCACGGGCGGCGGGGTCGAGCTGCGCCCGCTCCACGACCCGTCGGCTGCACAGCTCTGACCACTCATCAGAGCGAACCGTCGACGTTTCATCACAGAGCGGGCAAGACACCTCGAGCCACGCACCGCCTTCTCGTGAACGGGTCCATTTTGAGCGTCGATTTCGCGCTTGCCCGTTCGCTCAACCCGTGACACGGTTCCACTACGAAAGGACACGATCATGAAGTACGCCATCATGTTCACCTCCACACCTGAACTCGACGCGGCGGTATCTCCCGAGCATAGTGACGAGGTCTACCGCCGCATCTACGAATGGTTCGGCACCCACAGCGTCGCGATGACCGAATCGGGCGCAGAGCTGCAGCCCGTCAGCACCGCGACCACGGTCAGACGCGACGGCGACCAACCGGTCGTCACCGACGGCCCGTTCTCCGAAGCCAAAGAAGTCGTCGGCGGGTTCCAGGTGATCGACGTCGCCGACCTCGACGCGGCGATCGCCCTCGTCAAGACGTGGCCGATGCTCGAGCTGCCCGGTGTGGCCGTCGAGATCAGGCCAATTGTCGTCTACTGAGAACGCGTCGGATGATGAGTGGATCGGATGCCGGGGCCCGCCACCCGGCCGGTGCCGCGGCATCCGATCTGCATCTCGCCCGCGTCATTCGCGCGGAATCGGCGCGCATCGTCGCGGCACTCACCCGGTGGATCGGGAGTCTCGATCTCGCGGAGGAGGCAGTCGCCGAGGCGATCGAGGAGGCCGTGCTCCAATGGCGAACGCGGGGCGTGCCACCCAATCCCGGGGGTTGGCTCACCCAGGCAGCCCGTCACAACGCTCTCGATCGGCTCCGTCGAGAGAAGCGGTATCGCGAGAAACTCGACACGCTCCGCGAGGTGACACCGGCTCCCGCCCGCGCTGACGACGAGCCCGACGAACGACTGCCTCTGCTGTTCGGCTGCTGTCACCCCGCACTGTCACCCAACTCGCAGCTCTCCCTCACGCTTCGTGCCATCTGCGGCCTCACGACGGCCCAGATCGCGCGGGCCACCCTGACTCCAGAGTCCACCGTCGCCCAGAGGATTGTTCGCGCCAAACGCAAGATCGGCACCGCCGGCATCCCGCTGCGCATTCCGGAAGAGTCGGAGCGCGCCGCACGGGTGGACATCGTCCTCACCGTCATCTCGGTGATGTACAGCGAGGCCCACCTGGTGGCCGGCGGGGATGCCACCGCGGATCGCGACCTCGCGGACGACGCCCTCTGGCTCGCACGGGTCGTCGCCCATGACCTGCCGCGCGAGGCTGAGGCGCAGGGATTGCTCGCCCTGCTGCTGTTCCACCGGGCGCGCGAAGGCGCACGCGCCGTCGACGGAGAACTCATTCTGCTGGCCGACCAAGACCGCGCGCGATGGGATCGCAGCCTGATCGCCGAGGCACAGACCGTCCTGAAGCGAGCCGCCGCGCTCCGACGCCCCGGACGCTGGCAGCTGCACGCGGCCATCGCTGCGTGCCATTCCGACACGCACGACGGCAGCCCCACCGACTGGTTGCAGGTGCTCACGCTCTACAACATGCTGCTCGCCTACGACCGGTCCCCGGTGGTGCGATTGAATCGTGCCGTCGCCCTCGCCGAGGTCGACGGACCGCAGAGGGGCTTGGACGACGTCGATGTCCTCGAGCAGGACCTCGCGGGCTACCACCTCTGGCACGCCGTGCGGGCACGCCTGCTCCGGAACCTCGGCCGAAGTGATCAGGCCCTGACAGAAGACCTGCGTGCCCTCGAACTGACCGCGAACGATGCCGAGCGGCGCCTGCTCCGGGCGCGCGTGGAACGCTAGTCGGGCGTCCCTGTCACATCCCCGGCGCCATATCCGCGAACCGCGAATAGTGCCCCTGGAACGCCACCGTGATCGTGTCGGTCGGCCCGTTACGGTGCTTCGCCACAATGAGGTCGGCCTCGCCGGCACGCGGCGAGTCCTTCTCATACGCCGCCTCGCGGTGCAGCAGCACCACCATGTCGGCATCCTGCTCGATCGAGCCCGACTCACGCAGGTCGCTCAGCGCCGGCTTCTTGTCGGCGCGCTGCTCGGCACCACGGTTCAGCTGCGACAGGGCGATGACGGGAACCTGCAGCTCCTTCGCCATCAGCTTCAGCGCGCGCGAGAACTCACTGACCTCCTGCTGGCGCGACTCGACGCGCTTACCGCTCGTGAGCAGCTGCAGGTAATCGATGACGACCATCTTCAGACCCTCGCGCTGCTTGAGGCGACGGCACTTCGCGCGGATCTCGACGAGCGTCATGTTGGGGCTGTCGTCGATGTAGAGAGGAGCGTCGTTGATGCGACCGCGGGTGGCGGCAACGGTGGTCCAGTCGCGCGAGTCCAGGGTTCCCTTGCGCATGCTCTGCAGGGGGATCTGGCCCTCGGCGCTCAAGAGGCGCATCGCGATCTCGCTGCGCCCCATCTCGAGCGAGAAGAAGATGCACGGGGCGTTCGACTTGATCGCGGCGGCGCGGGCGAAGTCGAGCGCGAGCGTCGACTTACCCATGGCGGGACGCGCGGCGAGCACGATCATCTGGCCCGGGTGCAGACCGTTGGTCAGCTGGTCGAGTCCGGCGAAGCCGGTGGGGATGCCGGTCATCGACCCGTCGCGACCGCGAGCGGCCTCGATCTCTTCGACCGCGGCATCCACCGCCATCGTCAGCGGGATGTAGTCCTCGGCGCTGTCGTCGCCCGACACGTTGTAGATCTCGGCCTGCGCGCTGTTGACCAGCTCGACCGGGTCGCCCTCACCGGCGTATCCCATCTGCACGATGCGGGTGCCGGCCTCGACCAGGCGACGCAGCATCGCGCGCTCCGACACGATCGACGCGTAGTAGCCGGCGTTGGCCGCGGTCGGAACGATCGAGGTGAGCGTGTGCAGGTAGTCGGCGCCGCCGGCGCGCTGCAGCTCGCCCGTCTTGATGAGCTCGTCGGTGACGGCGACCACGTCGGTCGGCTCGCCGTGCGAGTACAGGGTGAGGATTGCCTCGAAGATCAGCTCGTGCTTGGGAACGTAGAAGTCGGGACCACGCAGGGTCTCGATCACGTCGGCGACGGCGTCTTTCGACAGCAGCATGCCGCCCAGCGCACTCTGCTCGGCGAGCATGTCGTGCGGGGGCGTCCGCTCGGGACGCGGGGCTTTTCCGAGACGCTCTTCGGCGATGTCAGCGATCGACAACAGGCTCTCCATTCGGTTCTCGGGCGGTGGCCGCGCCGTGCGCCTCGCGCGCGCGTGAGAACCTGCGGCGAGAGGTGGAACGGCCTCGGGAGCGATGGTTTCACCGACGTCCGACATCGACGCGCGCGGCACGTGAACCCAGGGCCCGAGGGGCTGCACCCACGCTAGATACCACCCTCTCCACATGCAAATGTCCCTGTGGATAACTCTGTGGAGAGCTTGCGGGAAACGCCGCCATGTCTGTGCACAACTACTGTGGAGAACTCCGTGGATGGGTGCAAATTTGGGCCCGTAAGTTATATCTGATCTGGGGTTTAGTTGTCCACAGGTTTCCTGGTAAAAACCCGAGTGAATCTCGGCTTGAAGGTTGTGCGCTAGGGGTTCCACATGTGCACAACCCCGGGGATAACTCGGCGACGGCGTATCCAGTCGAGACGCCCGCTGTCAAGTTTTTTCGAGATCCCGGCGTGTCGGGCGTCACATCCCCGGGTCCTACCTAGGTAGTCCGCGAACTACCTAGATTTCACCCGGGGTCTGTCGAATCCTTCACCCGCGGCGTAGCGTCGCTCGCCAAAGTCGACACTCACGGCCATTCACCTATGGGGGGCGAATCGTGAAGGACACGCTGGACAGGGGGGCACCGCGCTTCGCGCGGGCACTGCTGCTCGGCGTGCTCGCGATCCTCGCCTTCGCCGTGTTGTCGCTCTTCTCCTCCGCGTCCTCAGCCTCCGCCGACGACGGCGGTGGACTGCTCGGAGCGGTCGGCTCGACCGTCAACGGCGTCACCGACACCGCCGGCGGAGCCGTCGAGACCGTCGTGAGCCCCGTCGTCGAGACGGCCCAGCCGGTCGTCGAGACGGTCGTCACCCCCGTCGCCGAGACGGTCGTCGAGACCGCTCAGCCCGTCGTCGAGACGACCACGCAGGTTCTCCCCGCACCCGTCGCCGAGACCGTCACCTCCACCGTCGAGGCCGTTCCCGCCGTGATCCCCGCCGTCGTTCCCGCGGTGGTCGACACCGTCAACACGGTCGGCGACACCGCGAACGGTGCCGTCAGCGGCACGGTCGGTGTCGTCGGAGACGTCGTCTCGGGAGTCGCCGACTCGGGCATCGTCGGTGGTGTCCTGCACCCCGTCGTCGACACCGTCGAGTCGCTCCCCATCGTGGGCGCGGTCGTCGAGGGCACCGGCCTGGGCGAGGTCGTCACGGGCGTCGGCGACACCGTCGACGAGACCCTGCCGGTCGTCGTGGGCGAGCTGCCGAGCGTCGACCCGGTGATCCCCACGATCCCCGGCGGCACGCAGACCGGCGGTGGCAGCACCCCGCTCCCCGCGGCACCCGGTGTCGAGCTCCCCGGCGTGCCCACGACGGATCTCCCCGGGTCCCCCGACGCGGCGATCGACGCGGCCGTCGAGGCCACGGCATCCCTCGCCCCCTCGGTCTCGACCACCGCCCTCGCCGACCAGATCGCCCGCATGTTCCGCGAGGCCGTCTCGACGGCCATGCAGACGGCCCAGGCGGCCGCTGCGGGCGCGGCCTCCGGCATCCCCTCCTCCCCCGCCGCAGACGACGCCTCGAGCCACACGTTCGGCGTCAGCACCGGTTCGGCCTCGTCGGCCCTCGGCGGATCGGGGGCCGCCGGCGCAACGCCCGCGACCGCCGACCACGCGCGCCTCTCGGCCGCCATCGTTCTTCTCTCGCGCGGGGGCGACGTCGACGACGACCTCCCCGCCGTTCCCGTCTACGCCACCGACGTCTCTCCTGACTGAGGACGGTCTCGCCGTGCCCGTCACGGCTGACGACCACGCGCTCACGCGCACCCTCATTCATCTACAGGAGAAACTTCCATGCGCAAGATCTACTCGCGCGTCCTCATGGGCGCGCTCGTCGGAGGCGGCTTGGCCGTCCTCGGATGCGGCATCGCCAATGCCGCAGAAACGTCCGGCACCGACGGACTGCTCTCGGGCGACCAGGGCCTCGTCTCGGTCGACCTGCCCGTCACCGTCGGCGGCAACGCCGTCTCGCTGATCGGCGACAGCCACAGCGAAGACGCCACCACCACGGCGCCCTCCACGGCGCCGGCGCCCTCGGTCACGACCGAGGGTGGCGACGGCATCCTCTCGGGAAACCAGGGTCTGGTGTCGGTCGACGTGCCCGTCACGGTCGGCGGCAACGCCGTCTCGGTCATCGGCGACAGCAGCACCTCGGATGCCACCACCACCGGCGGCGGCTCGTCCACCGGCGGCGCGGGTGACGTGTCGACCGACGGCTCCGACAGCATCGGCGGCGGCAACCAGGCTGTCCTGCCGATCAGCGTCCCCGTGACCGTCGGCGGCAACGCCGTGTCGGTCATCGGAGACAGTGAATCGAAGGATGCCACCACCACCGGCGGCTCCACCGGCTCCGGCAGCGGTGGCGACGTCTCGACCGACGGAAGCGACAGCATCCTCGGCGGCAACCAGGCAGCCCTGCCCGTGCAGGTGCCCGTCACCATCGGCGGCAACGCCGTCTCGGTGATCGGAGACAGCACGTCGAAGGATGCCACCACCACCGGCGGATCCACC
>NZ_JBIVFV010000001.1:403796-967151 GCF_044748345.1 Microbacterium sp. NPDC090007
ACCGGCTCCGGCGCGGGCGTGGGTGACGTCGAAACCGACGGCACCGACAGCATCGGCGGCGGCAACCAGGTGATCGCACCCATCTCGCTGCCCGTCACGATCGGCGGCAACGCCGTATCGGGCATCGGCGACAGCATCTCGAAGGATGCCACCACCACCGGCGGCACCACCGGCTCCGGCGCGGGCGTGGGTGACGTCGAAACCGACGGCACCGACAGCATCGGCGGCGGCAACCAGGTGATCGCACCCATCTCGCTGCCCGTCACCATCGGCGGCAACGCCGTGTCGGGTATCGGCGACAGCGTGTCGGACGGCGCCACCACCACGGGCGGCACCAGCGGCCCGGGTGTCGGCGGAGTCGGCACCAACGGAAGCGACAGCATCCTCGGCGGCAACCAGGCGGTTCTGCCCATCTCGCTGCCCGTGACCGTCGGCGGCAACGCCGTCTCGGTGATCGGTGACAGCACCTCGAAGGATGCCACCACCACCGGCGGCATCTCGGGCGGACTGCTCGGCGGCGGCCTGCTCGGCGGCGTCACCACCGACGGAAGCGACAGCATCCTCGGGGGCAACCAGCTGATCGTTCCGATCGCCCTGCCCGTCACCATCGGCGGCAACGCCGTCTCGGTGATCGGCGACAGCACCACCATCGGATCGAACACCGGCACGCCGGGCAACCCCGGAACGCCCGGCACCCCCGGGACCCCCGGAATGCCCGGCAACCCCGGAACGCCCGGCACCCCCGGGACCCCCGGAACGCCCGGCACCCCCGGAACGCCCGGCACCCCCGGGACCCCCGGAACGCCCGGCACCCCCGGCACCCCCGGAACGCCTGGCACCCCCGGCACCCCCGGTACGCCCGGAACGCCCGGCACGCCCGGCACCCCCGGAACGCCCGGCACGCCCGGCACGCCCGGAACGCCCGGTCAGCCCGGAACGCCCGGAACGCCCGGAACGCCCGGCACCCCCGGGATGCCCGGCACCCCCGGGATGCCCGGCACCCCCGGTCAGCCCGGCACGCCCGGTCAGCCCGGAACGCCCGGCACCAACGGCACCACGCCTGTGATCGGCTCGGCCGCCTCCGTGTCCTCCGTGCGCTACGCCGCGGCGGCTCCGGTCGCCTCGGGCAGCACCGACAAGGCGCTGGCCATGACGGGAGCCGACGGAGCGTCGGCGGCCGGCCTCGGCATCGCGGGCCTGCTGGCCCTCGGGCTCGGTGGCGTGCTGCTGATGCGTCGCCGCCGCGTGACCGTCTGACCGGCTAGGACGCCGTGGAGGGGGCGAACCCCTTCCACGGTCTCGCGACACCGGGTGCCGGATTATTGGGGGGCATCCGGTGTCGTGGCGTGCCCGGGGACAGGTGTCGTATGCGAAGTGTGAGGATCGCGGTGAGCCGCTCACGTCGCGCGCAGAATCGGACGGTGATCGAATCAGACAGTTACCCGTCCGCCGCGACCGAGGACCAGGACACGGGGGTCATCCTCGGTTACAACTGAGGTGGCGGGCGGGGGGGCATCGATCCCTTCGACGGGCTCAGGGACCTCCGCGGTGTCTGAGCCCGTCGAAGCCACCCCCGACCGATCGGATCAGCGCAGGGGCCCCGCCGAAGCGACCCCCGGGCCCCGCGACGGGCTGAGGAGCAGAGCCGGTGAGCGCTACAGCGCGCCGCCGCGACGCTCGCGCTCGAGGAACGCCACGGTGTCGGGATGCTGCGGGGCGTCGAGGATCTGCGCGGGCGTGCCCTGCTCGACGATCCGCCCGCCCTTCATGAACACGATGCGGTCTGCCACCTCGCGCGCGAACGACATCTCGTGCGTCGCCATGAGCATCGTTGAGCCACGGTCGCGCAGCACCCGCACCAGGTCGAGCACCTCGCCGACCAGCTGCGGGTCGAGCGCCGACGTGATCTCGTCGAGAAGCAGCAGCTCGGGGTTCGTCATCACGGCGCGCACGATCGCGACGCGCTGCTGCTGACCACCCGACAGGCGGTCGGGGAACTCGCGCGCCTTCGCCCCCAGCCCCAGCTGTTCGAGCAGCTCGGTACCGCGGGCGTAGGCCTCGGGCTTCGGCATCCCGTGCACTTTGCGCGCCGCGAGCGTGACGTTGTCGATCACGCGCAGGTGGGGGAACAGGTTGAAGTGCTGGAACACGACGCCGATGCGGGCGCGAGCGGCGTCGGGGTCGATCTTCGGGTCGGTGAGGTCGTCTCCGTTGAGCAGGATCTGCCCGTCGTCGACGCGCTCGATCAGGTTGATGGTGCGCAGCAGCGTGGACTTTCCCGATCCCGAAGCGCCGATGAGCACGACCACCTCGTGTTGGGCGAGCTCGAGGTCGATGCCGTCGAGCACCACGTGATCGCCGAACGCCTTGCGGACGCTGCGGACGTCGAGCACGGTCATACGGTTCCGCCCATCTGCTCGCGCTTCGCCAACCGGGCCGAGACGTAATCGGTCAGGCGGATCATCGGCAACGCCATCGCCACGAACAGCAGGGCTGCGACGATGTACGGCGTGAAGTTGTAGTACTCGGCTGCGGCGATCTGGGCGGCACGCACGGCATCCACCGCTCCCAGGACCGAGATCAGGCCGACGTCCTTCTGCAGCGACACGAAGTCGTTCATGAGCGCGGGCACGACCTTGCGCACGCCCTGGGGGATCACGACGATCCGCAGGGTCTGCGCGTGGCTCAGGCCGAGCGAGCGGGCGGCGACGCGCTGCGAGGGGTGGACGGCCTCCATGCCGGCGCGCAGCACCTCGGCGATGTACGCCGAGTACGTCAGCACGATCGCGATCGTCCCCCACAGCACCACCGGCACGCGCCCGAAGACCCCGAGCGCCGGAAGACCGAAGCCCACCAGGTACAGCACGATCAGCAGCGGGATGCCACGGAACAGGTCGGTGTAAATCGTCGCGAGCGCCCGCAGCGGAAAGAACACCGGCCCCCGCAGCGAGCGCAGCACCGCGAGCGTCGTGCCGAGGATCGCGACCGCGATCGCCGCGACGAACAGCACCTGGATGTTGACCCACAGCCCCGCGAGGATCGACGGAAAGCTCGCGAGCGCGATCTCGGGGTCGAAGAACGCGCGACGCACGTCCTCCCACCCGGGGCTCGACAGGATCGCCCAGCCGACCACAACGACGAACACGATCGAGCTGGCGAGCGCGATCAGGACCGACTTCGTCGACTGCTGACGCCGCGTGGCGCGACGACCGAGCTCGAGCTCGCTCGGGCGCCACACGGCCTCGGAGGGGGTGGATGCCACGGGGTGTTACTTCAGCAGGGGCGCGGCGTCGGTGCCCCCGAGCCACTTCTGCTGAAGCTCATCGAGCGTGCCGTCCTCGCGCAGTCCGTCGACCGCCTCGGTGACCGGCGTGGTCAGCGCCGACCCCTTCGGCAGGACGAACGCGAGCTCGTCACCACCGGCCGAGGAGTCGGGCAGCTGACCGACGACCTTGCCGTCATCGAGCACGGCACCGGCGAGGTAGAACGCGGTGGGCAGGTCGACGACGATCGCGTCCACCTGACCGGCCTGCAGGGCGGCGACGGCGTCGTCGTTGGAGTTGAAGACGCTGAGGTTGCCGGTGCCGAGCTGGTCGGCGGCGACCTGGTAGCTGGTGGTCGCGCTCATGACGCCCACGGGGATGTTATTTAGCTCGGCGACCGTGGTGGCCGAGGCGGCGGGCGACGATCCGGTCGAAACGATCGCCTGCGTGGTCGTGTAGTACGGCGACGAGAAGTCGACGGCCTGCTTGCGCTGCTCGGTGATCGAGAACTGCTGCAGGTTGAGGTCCCAGTCCTTGGCGCCGGGGGCGATCGCGCTGTCGAAGGTGGAGCGCACCCACACGACGTCGTCCTTCGAGAAGCCGAGCTTCGTCGCGACGGCGTCGGCCACCGCGGCCTCAAAGCCTTCACCCGAGGCGGGGTCGTCGTTCTCGACCCAGGGTGAGAACGCGGGCTCGCCCGTGGCGATGGTGAGCTTGCCGGCCGTGACGGTCTGCAGAGCGCCCTCGGAGGCGGGTGCGGCTCCGGCGTCGGAACCGGTCGGGGCGAAGGCGCAGGCGGTCAGCGACACGACGGTGGCGGCGGCCATGGCGGTCAGGGCGGCGGCGCGGCGCAGGCGTGCGAAAGCGGTCACGATGTCTCCTCGTGGACGTATCGGGGTCATCCCCGGAGTGCTGTGATGTGCACAGCGTACCGGCGGTGTGTTTCGGGGGCGGTCGCCGACGAAACCTGGCGACACGCGCGGCGGAGCGCGGCGATCGGCGGGCCGGGCGCGCGTGCGTCGAGGCGTACGGGCCGGGCGCGCGACGCGCCGGGCGCGTCAGTCGGCCAGGCGCCAGTCGTCGAAGCTGAACCCCGGCGACACCAGGCAACTCACCACGACTTCGGCGTCGCCGGCCGGGCGGGCCGCCTGCCACACCCCCGCCGGCACGGTGTGCTGCAGCACGTGCCCGGCCGCGAGGTCGGGACCGAGCGTGACGGTCCGCGCCTCGCCCGGGGCCTCGCCGTCGCCGCCCAGCGACAGCTCGAGCGCACCCGGACCGTGCCACAGCCACACCTCGTCGCTGGTCACGACGTGCCACGCACTGCGCTCATCGGGGGTGAGCAGGTAGTGGATGCAGGTGGCCGCCGGCCGCGCCCCCGCGGGCGTCTCGACCGCGTACGACCCCGTCCACATGCGGCGGAACCACCCGCCCTCGGGGTGCGGCTCCAGGTCGAGCAGCCGGGCCGTCTCGGGGCGTTCGGTCATGCGCGCACTCCTGTCTCACGGGTGAAGGCGGCCGAGGCGAACCGCGCCTCGCCGTCGATGAAGGTCGCGGCCGTCGTTCCGGCCCCGGCCGTCACGAGGTGCTCGATGGTGGCATCCACCTCCGACACCGGCAGCTCGAAGAACGCCAGATCCGCCACGGCGCCCACCGCCAGATAGCCCGTGCGCGCGGGGCCGGTGTCGAGTCCCATCGCGTGCGCCCCGCCCAGCGTCGCCGCGCGCAGCAGCAGTTCCGACAGGTCGCGGTTGATGTAACCCTGCGCCCGCGCGAGCCGGTGCAGTTCGGCGACGTCGGCGAGCAGGTCGAGGGAGGGACTGGATGCCAAGGAGTCGGTTCCCACGGCGAGCGCATTGCCCTCCACGAGGTAGGCCGCCACCGGCGGCTCGTCCAGTCCGATCACCGCGTTCGAGCGCGGGCACAGCGCCACCGTCGTGCCGCGCGCGCGCAGGATCGCCCGATCCCGCGCGGTCATGTACACGCCGTGGGCGATGTGGCAGTCGGGCCCCAGCACGCCGAGCTCGTCGACGAACTCCGTCGCGCCCGTGCCGAAACCCTCGTCGCGTAGGGCGCGGAAGCTCGCGGGCCGCTGCTTCTGCCACGGCACCGCCTCGCCGTGCTCGCGCTCGAACGCCGCCTCGCCCAGGTGCAGGTGCAGGCGACTGCCCCGCTCGCGCACGATGTCGGGGATCTCGAGCAGCGGCTCGACGTCGAGCGAGTAGGGCGCGTGCGGCGACAGGCCGGTCCCCGGCGGAGACGGCAGCGCGTCGAGCCGAGCCTCGACCTCGGCGCGACCGCGCTCGGCCCACGCCGAGTTGGTCCAGCTCATCACCTCCCAGTACGTGATGCCGTGCAGGCGCGCGTCGTGCAGCGCCGAGGCCGCCTCGACGTCGGTGACGATGTCGGCGACGGCGGTCGTGCCGGCGGCGATCATCGCGCGGGCGCCGGTGGCGGCATCCTGAGCCCAGTCGTGGCCGCGGCGGTAGACGGGGGTGAACGCGTCGTCCCAGTCGTCGAAGCCCGCGTACGACCCGCGACCCACCTCGGCCATTCCCGTGTACTGCAGGTGCGAGTGGGCGTTGACCAGGCCCGGGGTCAGCACCCCCGGCCAGTGCACCTCGTCGAATGCGATCCCCCGCGCCCGCAGCTCGTGCACGACCCATTCGCGGTCGCCCACGTGCCGGATGCGCCCCGCCGCCACCGCGATCGCTCCGCCCGGGATGGGCGGTGCCGTGACCGGAAGAACGAGGGATGCCGAATACACCCTCATCGCGCGCCCCCGGCGTAGCGAGGTGAGCGCCAGTCGTCGAGGCCCTCGGGGTCGAGAGGCCGTGGCGGATCGATCTCGGCCCCGCGCACGCGGAGCGCCTCGCGGGCGACCAGTTCGTCGACCTCGGGGCCCAGCGCGTGCACGCCCGGCGCCGGTCGGCGGCGTAGCAGCTCGCCGAGGGCCGCGAGTTGGACGGCGAACGACAGGTCCATGATCTCGATCGGGTTGCCCTCGGCCGCGCTGATATTGACGGCTCCTCCCCCGCCCAGCACGAGCGCGCCGTTCTCGGCCCCCGTCTCGATTTCGCCGGGTACTCCCCCGGCGACGGCGACGATCTTCGCTGCTGCGGCGATGTCGGCGGTCACCGTGGCGGGCACCCCGGTCGCCGAGACGACAAGAGCCCCGGCAGCGAGCTCGCGCGCCGGGCCTGTGGAGAAGCCGTCGTGCCGAGCCTCGAGCGCCCGCACGGGATCGGTCTCGGCCACCCGCACCTCGGCGCCGAGCGCGCGCAGGTGCGCGGCGACGCCCCGGCCGACAGGCCCGTACCCGAGCACGAGCGCCGGCTGGTCGGTCAGCGCGATCCCCCGCTCCTCGAGCAGGTCGGCGATCGCGAACACGCACGACTGCCCGGTGCCGTAGCGGTTGTCGAACATCGTCTTGGTGCGGGCGTCGTTGACGGCCATCACCGCGGTGCGCAGGATGCCGGCATCCTGCATCCTGCGCAGCGGGGTGAGCCCGCTCGTGGTCTCTTCGCACGCGCCGATCCACCCCTCGACCAGCGCGGGGTCGTCGTCGTGCGCGAGGCGGATGAGGTGCGCACCGTCGTCGAGCAGCACGTCGAGGCCCGCGTGCAGAAAGCCGCGGGCCGCGGCGAGCTCGTCGGCGCCGCTGAGCGCCGGATCGGCCGTGACCGCGAAACCCTGTGCCCGCAGCGCGTCGGCGACCGCGGGGTCGGTCTCGTCGGGATGCGCGTAAACCGACACCTCGGCCCCGCGCTCGCGCAGCAACAGCGACAACACGGCCGTCTTGGGTTCGAGCACCATCGCCACGCCCACGCGCAGGCCGGTCAGCTCCAGTCGCCCGGCCATCGCGGTCGACACGGGCATGTGCGCGCGGGCGAAGGCAATGCGTCTGGCGGCGTCGCCGCGATCGGGCAGCGGTTCGCCGTCGAGGCGCAGGGTGTCGGCATCCAGGTCGACCTCCACCCGCCCCGGAGTCGGTTCGGGACTCGGGATGCCGCCCAGTCTGACGAGCAGATTGTGCAGGGCCGCGGATCCGTCGCCCCGCACGGCGAAGGGACGGCCGGCGAGCATGAGGTTGGACGCGCGCGCGAAGCGCCGGACGATGCGCTCGGGTGCGCGAGGGTCGGTCACGGGGTTCAGCCTAGGGTCGCGGGAGATGTCGCCTGGGCGGGACCTGATTCCTCCGTAACCCGTGGGTGATCATGGTGGAGTGTGGCGTGCGGCCGCGAACTTACGGAGCCCTCTGCCGGGCCGCGGCTCAGGGCAGCGGAACCGACGGATCAGGGTTCCCCGAAGGCGCTGATGCGGCAATCGATCTGCGCGCATATCCGGAGTATGTCGCGCAGAGCGAAGATGCGGACTCCGCGGAGGCCCGGGTAGGCCGGGGCGAAAATGGCTCGACCGCCCCCGCGCAGAAGCAGGCGAAGCTGAGGTCCGCGCCCCAGCCAGCCGCGCAGACGTAGACATTGCACCTGAGCGATCTGTTCGTAGGTGATCAGCTCTCTGTTCTTTGCGCTCCAGAAGACGTGCACGCCATCGCTCCTCAGGTAGATGAAGCCGCGGCGAGAAGATCCGCCCGCCGATCTCGGCGACGAGCCTGCGTCGATGGTCGTTACGACGCCACCTGCGAAGAAATACGCCTCGTTCTCGACATCGAGAGAGACGGCAGCCCGCCTTTCGGCACTCAACTTGCTCACGAAGATGGCCAGCGTTGCGACCGGGCAGAGGACCGCCAGAGTCAACCCCAGGGCCACGACGGCACCTCCGCGATGCAGGTGAATCGACGCCAGTGTTCCCCCACGAAGCCGCTCTCGATCAGGCTGAATGTCGCAAAACTGAGGGCGTTTCCGAGCCGATGCTCGCCTATCACCTCGGTGAATGACTCACGAACGATCACCATCGCTGCGTGCCTCCCGGGGCAGTCGATGGAAGCCCGTTCGTCGACAAGCCGTGAGACGTTGAATCGACAGCGGTTACTACCCCGAACCGATGGTCGTCACTCACTGGCGTGCGGCCTGGCCTGTACGAGGCATGATTCCAGAGAGTCTCGGAAATACTCCACCTCCTCCAGCTCATAGCCGGTAAGCAAGGGGACCTCTTCGACCCAGAGGTAATTCAACATCACTCCGATGCAACTCAAGGATGTGGCAAGAGTGTGAACCGTCGTGAGTAGTCGAAAAGAACCGGGTGGCCATTTTGCCTTCACGTCGGCGGAACAGCTTGGATCGGATACATCTTTCAGGATTTCCCGATCCCCCTCACTGATCGCGAAACGCACGCTGGATTTCTCCTTCGGCACACGTCGCAGCACGCCTGAGATGACGAATAGCTGACGGATTGCGTCTGATAATTCGTCGAAATGTGCACCGACTCTGCGTTTGAGTTCGTCATCCCCCGAGATCGCCTCCTTCGTCTCACGGAAAGACGAAATCAGCATGCTCAAGTCGTCTCCATCAGCGCGTACGAGAAGGATCTGCGTCGACGCGGCCACACCACATCTACCGCCGTCGACAGACATCTCGAAGAACATCTCGTGGTCTCCTCGCCCCCGACCCCCGCTCGCGGGGCTGCGATCTCCAGGGATAACTCCCATCTGATCACCCCAGCGATATCCATCCTTCGACTCAAACTATGTAAGTCGTCCACGTTGGGGCCGTCAGCAACTGGCGGAAGAGCTGTCGCCACGCCGATCGCACCGGAGTTCACGATCCTGAATTCACCCGCCGGTTCGTCGAACAGGCATAACGGGTCACACGCGTCCGGCTCGCTCCCGGACCTCCTCAACGGCGTCAGTACTCGCGACAACATCGTTGCAATCACCACCTCCCGACACGGGGGCCTTAGGTCGGAGGGAATCTCGCCCATGACTCAGAACGCACTCTTCGGCGCTGGCGACGTTCAGTAAGATGCGGTACGGGGCGCGAGGGCGGCGCTCGTCGACTCTCTTTCGTACCGCGACGCATGCCGCCGAAGTGCGACGCGGGGCCGTAACGCGCCCCCTCTACGTCACACCGGTGGGACTCACGACTTCCGACGCGGCCAGATTCGTCGCTGAGATGGCAGGAAAGAACCGCATTCCGGACGCGCTGGCGCGGGCGGACAAACTCGCGCGCTGCCTGCTCCGGCCGGCCGCGAGCAGAAGCTGAACCTGAGCGCTTCACGCAGTGATCTCCGGAGCGATGGCATTGCGAACAGCGCCGTCATTACGATGTGCGCAGACGAACAAGCTCGAGTTCAACGCCGGACCAACGCCTCACCGTCGCGGCGATGTTCTGCTCGCTTGCAGAAAGAATCACGTGGAACGGTACTGCTGGCCGATCCCAAACTTCCCCTAGATCGATTGGTCGCGAATATTCGTCGGCCGCTCTCGCCAGGCAGTGAACCAACCCAGCCAGCTCTTTCTGGCTTCCTTCCGATAACACTAAGTGAGGGTCCGTCACGACCACCACGTAACCGTCACCCGGCGGCAGATCGTCAACCTGGGGCGGCATCCTCGGAGCTCGCCACTAACCAGCTGCCACATCAAAATCCTTTGCAGGCGTGTCCCTTCATCATCAGTGGCGAAGCAGCCTGTCCGTGATCGTCACGGTCTCACCGATCGTCACAAAAATCGCGCCCTCCAAGCCGCTGGAACGCAGCCTCGCCCGAAAATCGACTCGACCCTCGAGGCACTCAATCTCGACCCGAAAGATCTCCTCCCGTTCCAGGCGAAGCCGCTCGCGACCATCAGTCACCCACAAGATCCGGACGGAAGCGGCGACCTCGTCCCACGTCATCCGAACTTCATCGCCGTCTCGCGCACGCTCGACGACAGAGACGACCCATGGTTCCCCCGGGGAGGGAAAAGTCACGGATAGTTCATCGAAATCCTCTAACCGCGGAGCCACAAAACGTTCGACCATCAGCGACTCTCCGAAGAGACGACACCAACCACACACCCTGCCCCACCGGTCGCTCCGTAGTGCGTTCCTGATCGGTGATCTTTCCCCGTAGTGAAACGAAGAACAACCGCCTCACTGCGCGGGAGGGTGGTCATACTCACTCGCGAAGTACTTATCGAGCTCAGCAGAGACATCGGACCAAGTCTTCCCATCCACGGAACAGACAATCTTCTCAATAAGATTCAAAATGGATGCATAATGCAAGCGATCCGTGAGAATCAAATGACGTGGCACATAGTGGCCTGTGTCCTTGAGGCAGCTCTGCAGCCAGTCCGTGGTACCCACAGTCACGCTGAATCTGGCGCTGAAGTCTTCCCCCACAGGTCCGATCTCCATTTCAACAAGTATTGCTTCGGAGCCTGGGTCTGCGAGCGCGTCACCATCCATTACATCCCATGAGTAAGCAGAAATAAGTCGGGCTCTCATGTCATCCGATCACATCCAGATGGCCGTCGGTAGCGCCTCTTCATACACGCTCGTTCCACGAATGGGCCAGCCATGCAGAATGGTGGCGCCACGAAACCTGACTCTTCTCCGACGACCCATGAATTATCAAAATTTTAGGTCGGCTTGAGCCCTCGCCACTCGAGAAACCTCGTAACCGAGGGCGCCATCTCGCGGAATTCGGCGAAGCCACCAGTATTTGGGATCCTGGGCGTACCTTTCGAAGTCTGGCTCAGATTTTATTACTACGCCGCCTGGGTCATCACGCGTCAAGGACCGGAAATATTCGTCGATGGTGCGGATCAGATGATGTTCGACGTCATCCGGCGTTATGGAAACCTCGGCCACCGCCTGCTCGACAAATATCCTCGCAAACAACGCGCCGACGTAGTCGTGGTACCCAAAATCACCAATTACTTCAGACGTGAAGTCCCGCATATCAGACGCCATCTCGAAGACGTACACCGACCAGGACCCAATAAGATCCCCCACCGTCGGCCGCCTGTTCGGCCATTCGAGAACCTTATCGAACTTCGACATTTCAATATGCTCCTTCGTCGAAAAATGCGGTCGTTCTAAACGCGTTATCCTCGTTTACGATCACGCGGACACCTTTAAAATCGAAGAAGCGCGGTCCGAACAGACGCACCTCCGACGGCGAGACCGCCAGGTGGAAGATGAGCCGCACTCTGACCTTGTCAGATGCCGGGAGCTGCCTAAGCCATCGCTTGGCCTCTGGCGAGCTCGATTCCACCGACATCGTGAGGACGGTCGAATGCGGAACGTCGACCTGGATGGCGCGTCGAGTTGCCGCCGTGCGCCGATGGAGTACAACCATGATGAAACCGAGCGGAATGGCAACGACGGCAACGATCAGTACGCCGCTGATGCCCCCAGCGACGGCATGCTGCATCATCGCGTGCCCGCCAGGCCGCCCGCGATGTCAGCCGTTGACCACGACCAACGCTGGGGGAGACAAACTGCAGTGCTGGTGAATGGTCGCCCTACGTGTTCCGGAGTCATCCCGAGAACCTACGACGAACGGTTCGCCCGAACTGTCGCTGTGCGCAGAGCCCGACCGGGTGACTGACGGCGAAATCTCAGCCCCTAGACCAAGGCGTCGCGCCGGTCGCGCGTCGAAGCGACGTCGTAGACGAAAGATGTGTCAGCGATCAATCACCCTAGCTGTCACCCACCGGCACTGCCGTCCTGCTGAATTCGCCTGGCCGCGACGGCCGTCGTCGGCGCTGTACCCAGCGTGATAGCGAGATTGAGCTGAGGCGAAATGACGCCGCATAATGAAACTGGACGCCAGCGGCTGCCTTGGGTCACGAAGCTCCTTGGAATTCTCTGAGTAAGCCAGTGACTGACGCAACCCGAGAAGTGTTGCCAAATTTCTGATGAGCGGTTTGGTGGTAGATCCAACACTTGCGTTTTCGAAGAAGTTTCTCCACCTCGAAGGGATTACAGTCGTTAGGCGACAGTCAGTCCCAGGCGGACAGCGGGATCTCCATGGTTTGCGTGAGCGTTAACTCCGGCGAGGGAACAGTGCCATACCAGATTCGTCGCTGAAATGGCAGGAAAGAACCGCATTCCGGACGCGCTGGCGCGGGCGGACAGACTCGCGCGCGGCCTGCTCCGGCCGGTCGCGAGCAGAAGCTGAACCTGAGCGCTTCACGCAGTGATCTCCGGAGCGATGGCGTTGCGCACAGCGCCGTCATTACGATGTGCGCAGACGAACAAGCTCGAGTCCAACGAAGCCGCCGCGAAAAGTTCCGCCTGCCGATCTCGGCGACGAGCCTGCGCTGCTGGTCGTTACGACGCCACCCGCGAAGAAGTACGCCTCCGTCACCTCGATGTGCGCAGCCGAACGATGTCGATGCCGACGCTTGACCAACGCCTCACCGTGTCGGAAACGCTGCCCTCATCTGCGGCCAGAACCACGTGGAACGGGACTGCTGGCCGATCCCAAACCTCCCCCAGACAGATCGGGCGCGAGTATTCGTCGGTCGCTCTGGCAAGGGAATGCATCAGCGCGGCCAAGTCCTTCTGACTTCCCGATGATAGGACTAAGTGGGGGTCAGTCACGACTATCACATATCCCTCACCCGGCGGCAGATCCTCAAGCTCTGAAATGCACTCGTTGAAGGCGTCCATGTTCTCACCGAAATACAGGGGAAACTGGAGCGCCGCGGCGAATTCATCGAATAAGCCTTGCAAGGACACCATCTTCCGCCCGCGGACTACACGCGCATTGAATCCCGCTTCAAGCCAACGGATTACTGCGGAGCCGATGTCCTGCGCGTTGGCCACCATTAGTACGGGACTGAATTTGCTTTCGATGATTTTCAGACGAGCGAAATCTTCCATTTATCCACCTCGAATAGTCACAAAACTCTCATAATGGTCATTTGTCCAGTAAGCAGACCCGTCACTACCTGTTACAACTCGATCCGTAGAGCGATTCACCCCCCTGACCTTCGGAGCTACATCCCACTCCCGGTAAATTCCGTCTGGAAGATTTGGCAGATCGCCCCAGGCGTTCTCAAATTCTTTACCTCCTCTGTAGTTCGGAAGCGGTGATCCCTTCGAGTCGACGCGGTCCAAAGTAGTCCAGGCCCTCGCCGGTACCGGGCCGATGGGCACAGGATGGAGCAGGTCGCCTGTATCGCGGGTTGCGACTCGGGCGGAGAAACCCGCAGCGCCCGCCCACGCTATGCTCTGTCCGATCCCGCCGCCGACGGCGCCCGTGAGGGCCCCAGCACCTGCCGCGCCCCAGGCGCCCTCTGCTGTCTTTTCACCCGACGAAAGCGCGTACTGCACGGTGCTCCCCGCGGCTCCACCGATCGCGCCCGCGACCATCGCCGCTCCCACCGCACACAGGCCGGCTGTCGCGGCGGCGCAAGCCGCCACCCCGGCGATGGCCGCGGTCGCAGCCGCGGTGACGAGAATGGTCGTGGCAATGCCCGCCGCCACCGCGCCGACCTTCCGCCACGTGTCACCGGACCAGCTGAACGGGTTCCACCAGTCCTCGTGCCGCGCCGTCGTCTGCGACGTGGACTTCGGCGTCACCACCTTCGGTTTGGCGACCGTGCCGTTCCAGTTTTTCGACGGCGAATACGACAACGTGTCGGGTTGCGCCAAGCCGCGTGCCCCGGGCGCCGTGAACCGCGGCGTCGTGGGCACGGACGGACCACGGCGCCCGATTGGTATCGAGTCCGCGAAGTCGTACCGCCCGAGCGGCCGGAACCCGAAGGCATCCCGCAGGGTGATGGGATTCCCCGAGACAAAGCCGTATCCGTTCAGCGACGACGGGTCCGTCTGCGACCCTGCCCACGTGTCCTTCGACAACCACGAGCCTGACCGAGCGTCGTACCCGCGCGAGTAGAAGAGGTCGAGACCGGCGACCGGGTCGGACCGCTCACCTGAGTACCCGACCGAGGCGCTCCACCCCGAGGTCGAGAACGATGGCGTGCCCCAGTCGGACCCGGTCGAGACCTGCGTGATCCGGGCGCTGCGGTCCGTCCGCGCATCCCGCGCTGACTGGACCGGGTTGTTCAGCGTCGATCCCACGCGCGCATCCCCCACCTGCGCCACCGCGCTCCCCAGCCGATCGAGCAGGTCCCACGTCGAGGCCCCCGCGGACCGCCCCTCGAGCAGCAGCTCACCGGCGACGTCGCGCACCAGCGTCGTCGTCCCCGCCTTGTCGCTGGTGTCCTGAATCGGGTTCAGACCGTCCCACACGGTCGAGGTCGACGTCGTTCCGAAGGAGCTCTGCGTGGACGTCGACACCCGGCGACCCAGCCCGTCGTATCCGAAGCCCGTCGAACCCGACGCGTCCGTGTACCCGGTGAGCTGTCCGAGTTCGTTCCACGAGTAGGACACGTCTCCGCCTGGACCACCGGTAGCGGACAGGCGGTGCCCGTCCGGGTCATGGGTGAGCCGCTGGGTGCCCGTCGCGCTGTTCTCGATCGAGACCAGTTGATTGAGGTCGTTGAACACCTGCGACTGCGTGAACGAGTTATCCGTCGCTCTCACCGACCCGGTCGCGATCGACGCGGGCGGACGTGGAACGGTCGCACCGGTGGCATCCACCGTAAGCACCGGATCCAAGACGCCCGTCGATGCCGTCGCGGACGTGTGCGACCACGACGTGCGATTACCGACCTCGTCGTACCCGTACGCATCGGCGGCACCCGTGCTCTGCGTCGACCCCGTCAAGCGGTCCGCCGCGTCGTAGGTGTGAAGAGTCGTCAGTCTGTCGAGCACCGTCGTCGTAGCGTCCGACGCCCCGACAACGGCGCTGAAGGGCGGCGTTCCGCCCGGAAGCGCCGATGTCGGGACGCTGGCCGTGCGCGTCGTCGCCGTCACGTTGCCCGCCGCGTCGTAGGCATACTCAAAAGCCAGCGACGCGCCCTGAGCGAGCGACCCCGTGTCCGAGGGCACGGAGCGGTGCGCGAGATACGAGGACGGCTTGACGCAGCCCGGCTTGTCGACGTTCGCCGCACGCAGTTCGGGGGCGTTCTTCGACGTGATGACCGGACAGAGGCCACCGGTTCGCACCGGGGCCGGGGCCGCGGGCGCGGCGACTGCCCCGCTCGGTGCCGGAGTCGTCGACGTGATGCCGGTCACCCGGTCGTCGGCGTCGTAGACGTAGCGCGTCCCGACGCCGTTCGAGCGCGCGATGCCCGTGAGGTTGCCCCCGTCGTCGTACGCGTAGTCGGCGGTGCCCCACGGGCTCGCCATGCGCGACACGCGACCCGCGGCATCCCGGTCGTAAGCGACCTGCTGCCCACCCGGGACGATCAAGCCGGTCAGCGCCCCGGATGCGTCGTAGGCGTAGGTCAGTTCGCGACCTGAGGGATCGATCTGCGACGCGAGCTGTCCTGACGGCGTGTACGTCCACCCCGTCGTACCGGCGATGTTCGTGGCGGCGATCATTCGCTGCTCGGCGTCGTACTCGAATCGAACGACATCCGAAGCCGAGGACTGCTGCAAGCGATCACCGCGCTGGTCGTAGGCGTAACTGATCGCGGCACCGGCGGGCGTGAGCACCCGGGCCAGCAATCCCCGCTCGTCGTACTCGAAGCGCGTCCTCGCGCCCGCGGCATCCGTCGTTGCGGTGGGAAGGCCGGCGGCATCCCTCTCGTACGTCGTGGCCATCCCCCGCGCGTCGGTCGTCGACGCGAGCTGTCCGAGCTCGTCGTAGGTGTACCTGGTGACGGCGCCGAGCGGATCGGTGACGGATGCCAGCTGCCCATGCCCCTCGTAGGCGTAGACCGTGCGGTGGCCCAGACCATCCGTTTCAGCGATCAGCTGACCCGCTGTGTCGTACGCGAACTCCCTCGTCGCTCCCGTCGCGTCCGTGGTGCTCGTCCGTCGTCCGGCGGCGTCCCAGGTGGCGCGCGTCGTGTGGCCGTTCGGGTCGGTCACCGCCGTCACGTTGCCCAGCGCGTCGTACTCGTACGTCGAGCGATGCCCGGCGGCATCCGTGGTCGCGATGAGTTGATCGGCGGCGTCGTAGACGGAGGTCGACGTGCGACCGGTCGCGTCGGTCACGGACGTGAGATTGCCCGCCGGATCGTAGGCGTACGCGGTGGTGCCGGCCGCATCCGTCACGGCCGTGACCTGGCCGGCGGCGTCGCGCTCGTATAGCGTCGGGCGACCGAGCCGATCCACGACGCCGACGAGCTGCCCGTCGACGTCGTAACGGTATTCGGTGCGGAATCCGGCGGCGTCGGTCACCGCGGTGATGCGGTCGAGATCGTCGTACGTGTACGTGGTGGTGTTGTCGGCGGCATCGGTCACCGCCGTCACCCGCCCGACGGCGTCGTAATCCGTGTGCTGCGCGATGCCCGTGGGACCGATCACTGCGGTCGTGCGACCGAGCGCGTCGACCTCGCGCGTGGTCACCGCACCGCGCGGATCGGTCTGCGCGGTGGGCGCACCGGTGGCGTCATACGAACGCTTCCATGTCTGCCCCGCGGGATCGGTGACGGCGCTCACCCTCGAGAGGGCGTCGAGCACGAAACTCGTCTGCCGCCCCGCCGCGTCGGTCGTACCGGTCAGGCCGTCCTCGCGGTCGTACGTGTAGGTGGTGGTTCCGCCCGCGGCATCCGTCGCGCTCACGACACGGAAGAGGGCGTCCCACGTGTACGACGTGACGTTGCCCGCCGCGTCGGTCTGCCGCACGAGGTTGCCGTTCAGGTCGTACCCGTATCGGGTGGTGCGACCGAGCGGGTCGCTGACCGCCGTGATCCTGTCGCGCGCGTCCCATTCGTACCGGGTGACCCGCCCGAGCGGATCCGTGGAGGACACCAGACGGTTGCCGGCGTCATAGGCGAAGCGCGTCACCCGCCCGAGCGGATCGGTGCTCGCCGTCCTATTGCCCCGCCCGTCGACGTCGAATGCGTACGACGCGCCGGACGGCAGGGTCATCCGGGTGGTGTTGCCAGCTGCGTCGACCTCGTACCCCACGGCAGACCCGTCGGGCAGCACCGTCCTGGTCAGAGTGCCGTGGGCGTCGTAGCCATAGCTGGTCACACGGCCCAGCGCATCGGTGCGCGAGGCCACCGCCCCCTTCTGCGTGTAGGTGTACCGGGTGACGGTTCCGGCGGCGTCGGTGACACTGGTCACATTTCCCGTGTCGTCGTAGGTGTACGACGACGCGCGGCCGTTGGCGTCCGTGAACGCCGTGACGTTGTTCTCGTCGTCATACGACCACGACTGCGTGCCGCCGAGCGGATCGGTGATCCTCGTGATGCGGGACCGCTCGTCGAACGTGTACGTGTGCGTCCGACCCTCTTGATCGACGTAGGTCGTCTGCCCGGCGCCGTAGTCGAAACGCCGCTCCGACCCGGCGGCGTCCCACTGACGCACGACTCGGCCCGACCCGTCGTATTCGTTGCGCAGGTAGGTTGTGCCGGTGGCATCCGTCATCGCCAGGATTCGATGTGCGCCGTCGTAGGTGAACGTCTTCGACCCGCCGTCCGGCGATCCCAGCCGCACGAGGTCCCCGCCGCCGTCGTAGCCGAGCGACCACGCACGGCCATCCGGGAGGGTGAACCCGACGATGCGGCCGGAACCGTCGGAGTCCACCCGAACGGTCTGACCCGCGGCATCCGTGATCCCGGTCAGCGGAGCGAACTGCGAGGAGCCCGTGGCGGGCCCGTACGTGAGGGTCGTCGTCCGCCCGTTCGTGTCGACGGCGCGGACGAGCTCACCGATCCCATCCTGGTCGGCCGCGTCGAAGTCCCACGACTCCCCAGTCCGCGACGTCAGGCGCAGGATACCGCCGCCGACCTCGGCGAGGTGCAAACCCTCTCCCCGAGGGTCGGCGTATCCCCCCGCACCATCGGGCTCGAACATGACGGACGCGCCGTCGCCCCGCACCACGAGGACGGAGTGATCGTCGAAGCGTTGCGCGTGGCCACCCAGACCGAAATTCCACCCCGCCCCGGTACGGGTGAGGCGACCGTCTTGGGCGTTGTAGACCAGCGAGACGTCGGTGGCCGATCCCCCTGTGCCCGAGAGGGAGAAGAGGTGCTCACGCTCGACGAGATTGCCGGTCGAGAACGACACCGGGTCGGCGCCGTAGTGCTGCCAGTTGCGATATCCGAGCTGATACCACCGGGCCAGATCGTCGGCCGACGGGCGCGCGGGCCAGCCCCCGGTGATCGGGTTGGTGCACGAGAACCCCTTGGATTCCAGGTACTTGCCGAGGCCCGTGAAGGTGCCGTTGACGACCGATCCCCAGCCGCCATCGATGACCGGGCGGTCGAAGTTGTGATCCAGGAACAGCGTCTCCATGTGGACGATCGCCCCGGGGAGTCCCTCGTACTCCGCACGCGGGAAGTCGAGAGTCGCCGCCCGCACCTTGGCGGGTCGCCCGGTGTAACCGGGCATCTCATCGCGCAAGGAATCGCGCAGGCGATCGCTGTCGGCACCGCCCCGGGCGAATACCTGGGTTCCGCCGTCGCGCGTTGTTCCCCAGGCGTTCCCGCGGAACGTCGCGAAGGCCAGCGACAACGTGACATCGGGGTTATGCGAGGCGGCGATCGCTCGGCGGGTGTCCGCGGACACGAAACGCTGATCGGCACCCCGCGTCACGGTGACGTCGGCGATGCAGCGGTCGCGCAACATACCCGCGAGCTGGTCGGCGAGCCGCACGTTGTACGGCAGCTCGGTGACGCGAGGCCCGGGAGAGTTCGCCCAGCCCACGTCGTCGTCGGGGTCGAGCACGATCCGCGGCACCGGGGTCGTCTGAACCGGAGTGCCGATCACCACGAACTGCGAGAGGTGCTCGGACTCGGCCGCCACGGTACCGGCATCCGCGTCGAAGTACGAGGGAAGCTGCCGCCACGGCTCGCCGGCGTTCTCGCGCGTGAAGACGCGCAGACTCGACACATCGACTCCGGCCCGCCGGACGGCGTCGACGTCGACGTCCAGGTGCAACCGCACGCCCGGCTCGATGTCCTTCGCCACCTCGATTCCCGAGGCGTCCTTCTCAAGGGTGTACGACGCGGGAAACTGCGTCCGATCGTCACCGTCAGCCGTGTGCGCGCGGATCTCCACGGGAGTGGCCGCGACAACGCCCCCGGTCTCGGATGCCGCGGACACCGACGCGGCGTCACCCAGCGGCGAGGCACGAACCGACAACGACTCGTCGATGTCGTGACCCGAGAACTCGGCACGGACCCCCGCGTCGGCGGCATCGAGAATCGCCGACTGACCCGGGGTGATCGTCGCCTCGGCCGACGGCGCGGCGTCGTCGCTCGGCTCGGACGTCGCGACGGGGGCCGCGGCGGCCCGCACGCGATCGAGGATTCGCTGCTGCGTCACCGCGGCCAGGTCGACGGGGGCCGCAGAGGCCGGGACCGCGCCCCCCGCGATGACGATTGCCGCGATCGCGGTGGACGCCCAGAGCATCCGCGCCCTCATCGCGTCACCTCCGCCCGCTCGGCGCGCCGACGCGCTCGCACCACCAGAACCGCAGAGCCCAGCAGGACGAGGAGCCCACCGCCGAAGAACACCGGTGCGACCCACGCGTCCTCGCGCCCGGTCACCGCGAGGGTCTGGCGGTACGTCGCGTAGGCCTGCAGGGCCGAGGCGTCGGCGACACCGTCGCCGTCGAGGTCTTCGGTGCCCGTCGCGCACGTCGCCGTTCCGCAGATCAGGTACTCGACCCAGTCGGGCACACCGTCGCGGTCCGCGTCTTCACGGCCGGATGCGCAGGTGTCGCTCCCGCACACCAGGCGCTCGACGAAGTCCGGGATGCCGTCGCCGTCGGTGTCCTTGCCGGGGTCCGCGCAGGTCGTCGTCCCACACGCCGCGACCTCGACCACGTCGGGGACGCCGTCACCGTCGGTGTCCTCGGTGCCCGTCGCGCACGTCGCCGACCCGCACACCACCCGCTCGATGCTGTCGGGAATGGTGTCGCCGTCCACGTCGGTCGGCGCACTCGTGCGGACGAGGGCCGCCGCGGGGGTCGGAACGAGAGGGATGACGGATGCCGCCAGGGCGGCCGAGACCACCGCCAGGGTCGCGAGAAGGTGACTGCGCACGCGTCACCATTACGTGCGTCCGAGGTGATCGAGAGGCGAGTTCGCGGCATCCCGGGACTGCCGCGCGCGAATTGCACCCGCCGGTTCACCTTCAGACCGGCCGTCGAGGGGTCACGAGTGGCCCTTCGGCAGGCTCCGGGGCCACCCCGGGAACGCGGAACGGCCCCGCCCTGCCGAAGCAGGAGCGGGGCCGTTCTCGAATGCAGCGAATTACTTCGCGGCGACCACCTGAAGGGTGATCACGGCGGTGACGTCGTCACGCAGGCGAACGGTCGCCTCGTGCTGACCGACCGACTTGATCGCCGAGGTGATCTGGACCTTGCGCTTGTCGAGCTCGCCCAGACCGGCGGCCTTGACGGCGTCGGCGACATCGGCGGGCTTGACCGAACCGAAGAGACGACCCTCGTTGCCGGCCTTGACGGTCAGCTTGACGGTGTTCGACTCGAGCGAGTTCTTCAGGGCCACGGCATCTTCGTGGTCGTGGATCGCGCGGGACTCGCGAGCGGCGCGGATCGACGCGACCTGCTTCTCGCCACCACGGCTCCAAGCCACGGCGAAGCCCTGCGGGATGAGGTAGTTACGGGCGTACCCGTTCTTGACCTCGACAACATCACCGGCGCTACCGAGCCCGGTGACCTCATTCGTGAGAATCAGCTTTGCCATCGGGTGCTCCTTAGCGGCCGGCGCCGGCGTAGGGCAGGAGAGCCATCTCGCGCGCGTTCTTGATGGCGCGGGCGATCAGGCGCTGCTCCTGCACGGAGACACCGGTGATACGACGGGCGCGGATCTTGCCGCGCTCCGAGATGAACTTGCGGAGGGTTGCGACGTCCTTGTAGTCGATGACGCCGACGCGGATCGCCTTCGCGGGGGCTGCGTTCTTCGCGCCCTTCCGCGGCTTGCGGCGGTCGCCAGTGGCCTTTCCAGCCATGCTTCCTTCTTTCGTGTGGTTCGGAGGCCGAGCCGGTCACGCGGACCGGGCCGTGGCATCCGGAATTTCAGGGGGTCGTCTCGCTCGAGAGCGGGGCGAAGATCAGAACGGGGTGTCGTCGCCGTAGGAACCGGGCGTGCTCCACGCGTCGGCGCCGCTGTTGCCGCCGCCGCCGTTGTTCGACCCGGGGGTCGACCACGGCTCGTCGTTGGACTGCTGCACCTGCGCGCGCTGGCCGCCTCCGCCACCCCCGCCGCCACCGGCGGCACGGGTGACCTGAGCGGTCGCGTAGCGGAGCGAGGGGCCGATCTCATCGACTTCGAGTTCGATGGAGGTGCGGTTGTTGCCCTCGCGGTCCTGGTAGGAACGCTGCTTCAGACGCCCGGTCGCGATGACGCGGGAGCCCTTGGTCAGCGAGCCGGCGACGTGTTCGGCGAATTCGCGCCACACCGAGGCGCGCAGGAAGAGCGCCTCGCCGTCCTTCCACTCGTTCGCCTGACGGTCGAACGTGCGGGGGGTCGACGCGATGGTGAAGTTCGCGACCGGAAGACCGTTCTGCGTGTAGCGCAGCTCGGGGTCGGCCGTGAGGTTGCCCACAACGGTGATGACGGTTTCGCCGGCCATCGTCGTTACTTCGCAGCCTTCTCGGCGGACTCGACCTTGCGGGGTGCGGCGGCCTTGCGGGCGGCCTTCTCCTCGGAGCGCTTGGCCTCGGCGGCGACCTGGGCGATCGCTTCTTCGGCGCGCAGGACCTTGGTGCGCATGATCTGCTCGTTCAGCTTCAGCTGACGGTCGAGCTCGTTCGTGGCCTCGCTGGTCGCGACGAAGTTGACGACGGCGTAGATGCCCTCGTTCTTCTTGCGGATCTCGTAGGCGAGACGACGGCGGCCCCAGATGTCGATCTTGTCGATGGTTCCTCCATCGGCCGTGATGACCTTGAGGAATCCGTCGAGCTTCGGAGCGACCTGGCGCTCGTCGACCTCGGGATCGAAGATGACCATGAGTTCGTACTGGTGCGTCACTAACCCACCTCCTTCGGACTAGAACGGCTGACGGGCATTTCCCGGCAGCAGGAGGGTGTGTTGCACGTCGTCACGGACTCACACGCGCATGGGCGTCGCCGGACAACCTTCGTAGTCTAACGGATGCCGCGCCCCACCGCCGCGTCCGGGCGTTCAGCCGTCGGTGGCGGGCCACGGCCGGCCGCCATCCCCGTTCGGGGCGCATCCCGCACTTCGGGGCGAGAATCGTCCGTCCCCAGCCGCAGAGTTGCACCGGACCCGACCGGCCGCTCCCTCTCGGCGCGGGGCCCCGCTACGGTCGAAGGCGGGGAGGCGACTCATGACGACATCGGCACAGCTCGACACGGCACCGCTGACCGAACCGGTCGACAAGGGGGCGGTCACGGCGTTCACCGCCGCGCTCCGTGAGCGCGGCGCGCTGCGGGGCCGCACACTCTCGATCGTCGTCCTGGCGGTCATCGGGGTGGCGTTCGCGATCGTCGTCGTGCCCATCCTCTTCTCACTGATCGTCTCGATCTTCTCCGGCAGCGGCGGCGTCGCCGTCGTCGCCCTCCCCCTCCTCGTGATCGCCGCGATCGTCGTGGTGGTCGCCGTGGCGATCATCCGCGGCTTCGGGGGCGCGGCCGTCCGCCGCTTCCGGCTCGACCGGTTCGCGCGGGCCAACGGCATGACGTGGCATCCGGGGTACAGAAACCCCCCGCTGCCCGGCATGATCTTCGGCATCGGAAACGACCGCGGCACGCACGACCCGGTGCGGCGAGAGGAGCCACGGTTCGTCGAGGTGGCCAACTACACCTACGAGACCGGGTCGGGCAAGAGCAAGCAGACGCACCGCTGGGGGTATGCGGCGCTCCGCCTCGACACGCCTCTTCCGCACATCGTGCTGGATGCCGTCGGCAACAACGGACTGTTCGGCGGAACCAATCTGCCCGTCGCCTTCGGGCGGGGGCAGCGGCTGAGCCTCGAGGGCGACTTCGACCGGCACTTCGCCCTCTATTGCCCCGAGGGGTACGAGCGTGACGCGCTGTACCTGTTCACACCCGACGTCATGGCCCGCTTCATCGACAACGCCGCCCAGCTCGACGTCGAGATCATCGACGACTGGCTGTTCCTCTACGCGCGTCGGGATCTGTCGACGCTCGACCCCGCGACGTGGCGATGGATCATGTCGACGGTGGCGGCCCTCGACGACAAGCTCGCGCAGTGGGCGCGGTGGCGCGACGAGCGCCTGACCGTGGCTCCCACGGCCGGGGCGGCGGCATCCGGTCTGCCGGGGACGGCGGCATCCGACTCCCCGGGGGCGGTTCCGCTGCTCACTCCCCCACCGGCCGGCGTCGCGGTGCCCGGGCGCAGGCTCCGCCGCAGCTTCTCGTGGGTGACCGTGCTGATCGCCGTCGCGATCGGCGGATGGTGGCTGTTGACGATCGTGTTCGACCTGCTCAGCTCGTGAGCCGCCGACGCCGCGAACGGCGCGGCACCGTCTCGTCGCGAGGCGACAGCGATCCGCGTCACATCATGGCGCGCCGACCGGACCGACCCCCGGTCAGTGGGCCGACCAGCCGCCGTCCATCACGTAGCTCGTCCCGGTCACCATCGCGGCATCCGGTCCGGCGAGCCACAGCGCCAACGAAGCGACCTCGGCGGGCTCCACGAGTCGCTTGATCGCGGCATCCTGCAGCAAGACGTTGTGGAGCACCTCGGATTCGGGGATGCCGTGGGCCCGCGCCTGATCGGCGAGCTGCTTCTCGACCAGCGGCGAGCGCACGTACCCGGGGTCGATGCACACGCTCGTGACCCCGTGCGGGCCACCCTCGAGGGCCGTGGTCTTGGACAGGCCCTCCAAGCCGTGCTTCGCCGTGACGTACGCGGATTTGTAGGCCGAGGCGCGGATGCCGTGGACGCTCGAGACGTTCAGGATCCGCCCGAAGCCGCGCTCGTACATGCCCGGCAGCGCCGCGCGGATGAGCAGGAACGGTGCCTCCAGCATCAGCCGCAGCATGAACGAGAAACGCTCGGGGTCGAAGTTTTCGATCGGGCTGACGTGCTGGATGCCGGCGTTGTTGACGAGGACGTCGACGTCGAGCGTCAGCTCCCGCAACGCGAGCGTGTCGGAGAGGTCGACCGCCCAGGCCGCTCCCCCGATCTCTCCCGCGACGCGGTCCGCCGCCTCGCCGTTCACGTCGGCGACCGTGACCGTGGCCCCGGCCGCCGCGAACGAGCGGGCGACGGCCTCGCCGATACCGCTCGCGCCCCCCGTGACGAGGGCGCGGCGGCCGGTGAGATCGATACTCATCGAGTCCCCTTCGCGCCGACGGTCGCGCGGTCGGCGGTGCGTGCCGCATCGGCGGCGTCGATGTCGCGCAGCGAGATGCTCCGCGTTTCCTTCAACGACAGCACGGCGATCGAGGTGACGATGCACGCCACGACGATGTACACGGCGATCGGCAGCCAGGAGCCGAAGTCGCGGAGCCACTGCGTCGCGAGGATCGGCGCGAGGGATCCGGCCAGGATCGCCGTGACCTGCGCGCCCAGCGAGACGCCCGAGTAGCGCATACGGGTCGGGAACAACTCGGCCATGACGGCGGGCTGCGGGGCGTACATGCCGGCGTGGAAGACGAGTCCCACGGTGACGGCGAGCACGATCATCACCGGGTTGAGCGTGTCGAACATCGGGAAGGCGAAGAACGCCCAGGTGGCGCTGAGGATCGCCCCCGCCAGATAGACGGGCCGGCGGCCCACGCGGTCGGCCAGACGGCCGAGCGGGGGGATGACGGCGAAATGCACGATGTGGGCGATGAGCAATGCGAGCAGCAACTGGCTGGTGTCGTAGCCGTGCACGACCTTGAGGTACACGATCGAGAAGCTGACCACGATGTAGTAGACGATGTTCTCGGCGAAACGCACGCCCATCGCCTGCAGGACGCCCTTGGGGTAGCGCCGCAGCACTTCGACGACACCGAACGAAGTCGCCTTCTCCTTCTCGACCTGCGCCTTGGCCTCGAGGAAGATCGGGGCCTCTTCGACGTGCCGACGGATCCAGAAGCCGACGAGGACGATCACGGCCGACAGCCAGAACGCGATACGCCAGCCCCAGTCGAGGAACGCGGCGGGGCTCAGCACGAACGACGTGATCAACAGCACCAGGGTGGCGAGCAGGTTGCCCACGGGCACGGCCGCCTGCGGCCAGCTCGACCAGAACGCACGGCGGCGGTCGGGGCTCTGCTCGGCGACGAGCAGCACCGCTCCCCCCCACTCCCCGCCCACGGCGAAGCCCTGGATGAAGCGCAGCGCGACGAGCATCGCGGGGGCCCAGTAGCCGACGCTCGCGAAGCCCGGCAAGCAGCCCATGAGGAAGGTCGCGACGCCGACGATGATGATCGTCGCCTGCAGCGTCGGCTTGCGACCGAAGCGGTCACCGATCTGGCCGAACACGATGCCGCCGAGCGGACGGGCGACGAAACCGACGGCGTAGGTGACGAAGGCGGCGATGATGCCGTCGAGGGGCGACCCCGACGAGGGGAAGAAGAACGTGCCGAAGACGAGGCTCGCGGCGGTGGCGTAGAGGAAGAACTCGTACCATTCGACGACCGTGCCGGCCATCGATGCGGCGACGACCCGGCGGATCCGGTTCGAGCCGGAGGCGTCTGCGGTGTGCGACGCGGTGGTGGGGGAATCCATGTTGCTCCTTCGGTGTCGACGGTGACATCCGCGCCCCAGTCTGAACGTCTGCTGTAAAGGCGACAATGCCCACTTACGCCGCCGCGGTGTGCAGAATTGCACAATGGATGCCGCCTCCCTTCGCTCGGGTTCGGTTCGCGCCGACGATCTGCTGATGCTGCTGGCCGTCGCCCGCACGGGCACCTATTCCGCCGCCGCGCAGGTGCGCGGGGTCGACCACACCACCGTGGCGCGCCGCATCTCGGCCCTCGAGGACGCACTCGGCGGCCGTGTCGTCGCGCAGTCCGGTCGCGGATGGGAGCTGACCGCGCTCGGTCGCCACGCGAGCGAGACCGCCGGGCGCATCGAGGCCGCCCTCTCGCAGTTGGCCGCCGGGGGAGAGGAGCCCGACCCGGTCGCCGGCGTCGTGCGGATGTCGGCGACCGACGGTTTCAGTGCCTTCATCGCGGCTCCCGCGATCGCGCGGTTGCGGCAACGGCATCCCGAGCTCACCGTCGAGATCGTCGCCGCGCAGCGCCGCGCGGCCCTGCACCGCCCGGGTCTTGACCTCGAGGTGGTCGTCGGGCAGCCGCAGACGTCACGGGGGACGACCGTCGAGCTCGGCTCGTACACCCTCGGGATGTACGCCTCGCGGTCGTACCTCGACACCCACGGCGTTCCGCGCGATATGGACGAACTGCAGCGGCACCGCCTGGTCTACTTCGTCGACGCGATGCTGCAGGTGGAGGCGCTCGACCTCCCGCGCCGCGTCGTGCCGCAGATGCGCGACGGGGTGACCTCGACCAACGTCCTCGTGCAGGTCGAGGCCACGCGTGCGGGAGCGGGGATCGGCATGCTGCCGTGTTTCGCCGCCGACCGGCACGACGACCTCGTACGTCTGCTGCCCGAGCTCGTCACCGAACGATTGCCCTACTGGATGGTCGTACGGGCCGACGCGATGCGGATCCCCGCCGTCGTCGCCCTCGCCGAAGCGCTGCGCGAGCAGACCGCGCGCTCGCAGGCCATGCTCGACGGGGTGGGGTGAGGGGCTCAGACGGTCCCGAGGGCCCGTAGCTCTTCAGCCGCCTCCGCACCCGTGCGCAGCCCCAGTGCGGGAGCGACCTCGGCCGCGAGAAGCTCGATCGAACGCAGTGTGATCTCGTGCGCGGGGTCGACGGAGTGCACCTGGAACGCCACGTCCGTGGCCCGTGCGAGGGTCTCGTCCGCAGCCAGTGAGGCGATGACCTGATCGACTGTTCCGAGGTGCGTATCGGTCTGACGGGCGAGACCGCGCAGGTCGCCGTCTGCATTCCGCTTGAGGAATGTACGTGTCAGGCGCCGCACACCGTCCTCGGCGCCCCGCCACGCCTCGTCGAGTCGACCGGCATCCACCACCACCGCCGTGCGGGAGGCGAGGATCCGTGGCGGAACCCCGTCGGGAAGGGACGCGAGGTAGGCCTCGACGATCGGCACCTGCACCTCGTGCAGCGCCTGCCCCGGATCCCGCGGTTGGGTGCGAGAGAGCAACAGGCCGTCTCCGGCCGCCCCGGCACGACGGCCACCGTCGACCGAGAACGTCGCCTGCCACAGTCGATCGCCCAGGTGGGGCGCCGCGGGGTTCAGGCGCAGATCGGTGCGACGGATGCCGCGCCCCGCGAACGCGTCGCGCACCACCGCGACGTGGGCGGCCTGCAGATCGCGACGGTCGTCCGACGAGCGCTCGAACGCGGCGAAGGATGCGGGGTTCCGCCCGTGCCGATCCCCAGCTGCACGCGGCCGCCGCTGAGGGCGTCGACGAACGCGGCGTCCTCCGACACCCGCACCGGGTCGTCGATCGGCAGGGTCACGATTCCGGTGCCGAGCGCGATCCGCTCGGTCTGCACCGCAGCCGCGGCCAGGAACGGGAAGGGGGAGGGCAATCCGCCCTCGTCGCGATCGAAATGGTGCTGAGCCACCCACGCGGACGCGAACCCGTGCTCCTCGGCGGCGCGGACCTGCGCGAGGGCCGCGCGATACTGCTCACCGTCGGTGCCGGCATCCAGCAGTCTGGTGAAGAAGCCGAGTCGTGCGCCGCTCATGCCGGGTCCTTTCCGTTCTATGCCCGCCGTGGAATGTCTCCCTCCAGGCTAGGACGGATTCGCGGGGTCGCGGCCGTGGTCAACGCACCGCGACCTCGATCGGGTCTCCCGTGCGTTCCAGGTCGGCCTCGAGCTCGCGCGCGATCGGGATCACGGTCTCACCGAAACGCTCCAGCTCCTCCTGGAAGTGCAGGAAGCCCAGCAGGAACAGGTCCACACCCCGCTTCTTGTACTCGATGATGCGCTCGGCGATCTGCTGGGCGTCGCCGAACAACTGCGTACGGAACCCGTCGTTGTACTGCACGAGGTCGTCGAACGAGGAGTCGGCCCACATCCCCTTCTTGTCGGCCGTCGCATTTCCGGCCTCCTGCACACTCTTGCGAAAGCCCTCGACGGCGCCGCCATCGGCGTGAGCGATGATCTCGCGCAGCTGCGCCTCGGCCTCGGCGCGGCTGTCACGCTGGATGACGAACCCGTTCAGACCGAAACGCGTGCGCCGGCCGTGCTCGGCGGCGATGCGCGTGACGTCGTCGTATTGCTCGGTGAAGCCGTCGAAGTCCTTTCCGTTCGAGAAATACCAATCCGAGAACGCTCCCCCGTTGAAACGGGCTGCCGTGGAATTGCCGCCCTGGAAGATCTCGGGGTGGGCGCGCCCGGGCACCTCGTACGGGAACGGGCGCAGGGTGAAGTCGGTGATGTCGTAGTGCGTGCCGTGGAACGAGAACTTCTCTTCGGTCCACAGGCCCCGCAGGATCTGGATGAACTCGGCGGCGCGCTCGTACCGCTCGTCGTGCTCGAGCCATTCCAGCCCCAGGTCGGTGTACTCGTCCTTGAACCAACCGCTGACGACGTTGACCGCCGCCCGCCCGTGCGAGAACTGATCGGCCGTGTTGATGAACTTCGCCAGGACCGCAGGATGCCAGATTCCGGGGTGGATGGCCGAGATGACCTTGAGCTTCTCGGTGGCCAGCAGCAGCGCGAGGCTGATCGACGTGGACTCGTGCTGCTGGGCGGCGCCGTAGCTGGAGGCGTAGCGGACCTGGCTGAGGGCGTATTCGAAGCCCACCCGCTCGGCGGTGCGGGCGAGCTCGACGTTGTAGTCGTAACCCCAATCGGTGCGCTGCTCGATCGAGCTGATGACGAGCCCACCGCTCACGTTCGGCACCCAGTAGGCGAACTTCAGCGGCTCGTGGGTGGGGGTGGTGTCGGTCATGGGGTCCTCCTGGCGAGATCGGAACCCCGATACCGTCGCACCGGGGTGGCGTGGCGTCAACGACATATGACGGAGCGTTTCGCCGCGTGACGCTGCGCCTCTCGAGCCGGGTGAGGATGGAACCATGACCTCACCCCAGCGCGTGCGTTTCGGTTACTGGACCCCGATCTTCGGCGGCTGGCTGCGCAACGTCGACGACGAGCAGACCCCCGTATCGTTCGCGCACGTCGCCGAGATCGCCCGGGCCGCGGAGGAGGGCGGGTTCGACCTGACCCTCATTCCCGAGCTCAACCTCAACGACATCAAGGGGGTCGACGCGCCGTCGCTCGACGCCTGGGCCGTGACGGCGGGACTGGCCGCGGTGACATCGAAGCTCGAATTGCTCGCGGCCGTTCGACCGGGGTTCCACAACCCGTTCCACACGGCGAAGCAGGCCGCGACCATCGACGAGATCAGCGGCGGCCGGTTCACGCTCAACGTCGTCTCGGCCTGGTGGGCCGAAGAGGCGAAGCAGTACGACGGCCTGTTCAGCGCGCACGACGACCGGTACGCCCGCACGATCGAGTGGGTGGAGGTGCTGCGCGGTCTGTGGTCCGAGACGCCGTTCGCCTACGAGGGCGAGTACTACCGCACCGAGGGCACCTACCTCGAGCCGAAGCCCCGCGTGCGGCCGCGCCTGTACGCGGGTGGTGAGAGCGAGGCGGGTCGCACCGCGATCACGCGCTTCGCCGATGCCTACCTCACGCACGGGGGCACGCTCGAGGAGCTCGAGACGAAGGTCGCCGATATGCGCCGACGCCGCGCCGAGGCCGGCGCGACGCCGTTCGAGGCCTTCGGCATGGCCGCCTACGGCATCGTCCGCGACACCGAAGAAGAGGCGCAGGCCGAGATCGACCGCATCAGCGATGTGCGCGGGGGAGCGGCCTACGGCTCCTACCAAGACTTCGTGAGCAAGTCGAAGCTCGACACTCAGATCGACCTCAAGGAGTACTCGGTCTCGAACCGGGGCCTGCGCCCGAACCTCGTCGGAACCCCCGATCAGGTCGCGGAACGCATCGTGGCGTTCGCGAACGTGGGAGTGTCGACGCTGCTGCTGCAGTTCTCGCCGCACCTCACCGAGCTGCAGCGCTTCGCCGCCGACGTGATCCCGCGCGTGCGGCGCCTCGAGGCGCTCCGCGACGCCTGACGCGGCGGTCGGCCGCGCCGCCGGTGCCCCCGCCCCCGCCCCGCCCCGCCGGTGCCCGTCGAGTGTCCAAGACACACCGTTGTTTCCCGACAGGTCCGGAGTGTCTTGGACACTCGACAGGACGGAGGATGCCGTACGCCCCCGGGAGCGCTCGGGTCAGCGCACGGCGGGCACAGACCCGAGGCCCGGTGGGTCAGAGTGCCGGGTGCTGGCCCGAGCCCCGTGGCTCAGCGTCGAGCGCGCCGGGCCTTCACCCGAGCGCGGCGGGTCAGCGCGCCGCGCGGAGCGCCTGGTCGAGATCGGCGATGAGGTCGTCGGCATCCTCGAGCCCGATCGACAGGCGGATGAGGCCGTCGGTGATGCCGAGGCGGTCGCGCGTCTCTTGCGTGAATCCGAGGTGCGTGGTGGTCGCGGGGTGCAGGGCCATCGAGCGCGTGTCGCCGATGTTGGTCATGCGGCTGAACAGGCGCAGTGCGTCGAAGAAGCGCTCGGCCCCGGCCCGGCCACCGTGGACCGTGAACGAGAAGACCGACCCCGACAACCCGTCGTAGTCGCGCAGGGCGATCTGGTGCTGCGGATGCGAGGGCAGGCCCGCGTAGTCGACGCTTTCGACGGCGTCGTGCTGCGCGAGCCATTCGGCGATGGTCCGCGCACTCGCGAGGTGCTGCCGCATGCGCACCGACAGCGTCTCCATGCCCTGCTGCAGCAGGAAGCCGTTGAGCGGTGAGAGTGCGGGACCCGTGTCATTGGCGATCCCGAACCGCAGCGACAACTCGAACGCGCGGGGACCGAACGCGTCGAGGTACGACGGGTGGGTGGCGACCGGGGTGTCGGTGATGGCCGGGTACGAACGCGTCGATCCCGCCCAGTCGAACCGCCCGCCGTCGACGACCGCCCCTGCCAGGTTGGCGCCGTGCCCCGAGAGGAACTTGGTCGCCGAGTGCACCACGATGTCGGCCCCGTGCTCGAGGGGACGGATCAGGAAGGGCGTGGCGATGGTGTTGTCGACGACCAGGGGGATGCCGTGGCGCTGCGCCACCCGCGCGACGGCGTCGATGTCGACGACGTCGTTCTTGGGGTTGGGCAGGGTCTCGGTGAAGATCGCCTTGGTCTCGGGCCGGATGAGGGCGTCCCATTCCGCGTCGTCGGTGGGGTCCCACACGTATTCGACATGCACGCCCATACGGGCGAACGTGCGGTCGAACAGCACCCGGGTGCCGCTGTAGATGCTGGCGGTCGAGACGAGGTGCTCTCCGCTGCCCGCGAGTCCCAGCAGCGCCATGGTGATCGCGGCCTGGCCCGATCCGACCACCAGCGCCCCGGAGCCGCCCTCGAGCGAGGCCAAGCGCCGCTCGGCCACCTGGTTCGTGGGGTTGGCGTTGCGGGAGTAGAGGTGACCGAGGTCGGCGGCGGAGAAGCGATCGGTCGCCTCCTGGAACGAGGCGAAGCGATAGGCGGCCGACAGGTGCACTGGGGTGATGCGGGAGCCGTGCGTCAGATCCTCTTCTTCGCCGGCGTGCACCTGTCGGGTGGCGAAACCGAACCCCGCCCACTCGCTGTGCGGCGCGGAGGGCTCAGCCACGCACACCCGCCACTTCGCGCGGCAGCAGTGAGCCGAGCCACCGCGCGATCTCGCGCGGTCCCGAGCGGGGCGCGGTCGCCTCGACGTCGGGGTTGTAGTTGGTGTTCGTGTTGACGTCGTAGGTGACGGTGCGGCCGTCGCGCGTTTCGATGAACTCGATGCCCGCGATGCCGACGCCCTCGGCCGCGAGGAACGCCAGGTAGCGGTCGATCAGGCCGGGATCGACGTCGTCGCGCCGACGGAACAGCGGCTCGGGCTCCACGCCGTCTGCGCCGGGCACCGCGCAGGCCTCGGCCGGGCACAGCTCGAAGCTGCCGGCGCTCGTGTCGACGCGCACCGCGTAGACGAACTCGCCGCCGACGAACTCCGCGCGCGTGACGAACGGCGTCTTCGCGACGAGAAGCTCCTGCAGCAGGGTGATGCCGTCGGGGGAGGGCTCGAAGTCGGGTCCCGCGACCCAGGTCGCGAACTCGTCGACGCTGTCCCAGCGGCGCACGCCCAGTCCCTTGCCGCCCTGGTTGTGCTTGCTGATGAACGGCGCGCCGAACTCCTCGGCCTTGGCTGCGAGCTCCTCGGTGCCGAACACGGCGACGGTACGCGGCACGTCGATGCCCGCGTGCCGCAGGGCGGCGTGCTGCGCGACCTTGCTGACCTCGAGCTCCAGCACGTCCGCACCGTTGATGACGGTGCGCCCCCACGAGGCGAGCCAGCGCAGCACGGCGCGACCGAATTCTTTGCTGTGGGCGTGATCGCGGGTGTGCGCCGAGGCGCTCAGGCGCGACCAGAACACGCCCTCGGGCGGCTCGACGGCCAGGTCGATCGAGCCGTCGGTGAGCAGCCACTCCTCGAACGCCACCCCCTCGGCCTCGAAAGCCGCCGCGAACGGCGGGATCCACTGGGGGTTCTCGTGAATGACATAGACCTTGCCCGACATGTCGCCAGGCTAACCCGAGCCGCCGACATCCGGCTCGCCGGTCGTCACGCGGCGACACCGGCTCACGGCATCCATAGGCTCTTGTCATCGCAAGGGGGATGCCATGACTTCGGACTTCATCGACGCCAACCGCGCCAACTGGGACGAGCGCGCGACGCTGCACGCCGCGCGCGACGGGTCGGGGTACGGCGTCCAGCGATACGTGGACGATCGCGAGGCGCTGTCGGACGTGGTGCGCTTCGACCTGCCGCTGCTGGGCGACATCGCCGGGCGGCGTACCGTGCACCTCCAGTGCCACATCGGCACCGACACCCTGTCGCTCGCGCGCCTGGGCGCGCACGTGACGGGATTGGATTTCTCCGAGAACGCCGTCGCCGAGGCGCGGCGACTCGCCGCCGAGGCGGGAGTCGAGGCCGCGTTCGTGCAGTCCGATGTGCGGGATGCCGCCACCGTCCTCCCGCGAGAGAGCTTCGACCTCGTGTACACCGGCATCGGCGCCCTCTGCTGGCTGCCGTCCATCGACGACTGGGCCGGGGTGGTGAACGACCTGCTCGCCCCCGGGGGCACCCTTCACCTGCGCGAATGTCACCCGGTGCTGTGGTCGATGGACGAGGAGCAGCCCGGCCTGACGCTGGCCTTCCCCTACTTCGAGCAGACGGCGCCTCTCGCGTGGGATGACGACAGCACGTACGTCGAGGTGTCCGCGCCGCTGACCGCGACCAAGACCTACGAGTGGAACCACGGCCTCGGCGAGATCGTCACGGCCCTGCTCGCCCGGGGTCTGCGCATCGACGCCCTGGTCGAACACGACAGCGTTCCGTGGGAGGCGCTCCCGGGCCGCATGACGGAGCGAGCGGACGGCGAGTTCGCGCTGACGCAGCAGCCGTCGGTGATTCCCCTCAGCTACACGCTGCGGGCGTCGAAGCCGGCCTGACGCGGCTCCTTCGGTCGCCCACCGCCCGTGCAACAGCCCACCATCCGACGGCGAATATCAGGACGAGAACCATCGCCGAGGCGAAGGACCCGTCGATGACGACCGCCGGGGAGCCACCGGCGTCCCGTTCGCCGGTGAACATCACGACGAACGGGATGCCGGTCGTCACCGCGCCCGTGAAGGCGATGGCGGCGAGTGCCATCAGCGCTATCGCGAGCAGGCAAACGCCGACGACGAACCCGCTGAGCAGAACAGTCGCGTGACACGCGGCATCCCGAAGCGGCCTTCTCACGGGGGACAGTATGAACGCGACGAGATAGCACGCCGGACAACGTGAGGTACCACTGAAAGGGTGACGCTCCCGAACGCGGGTGATGAGGAAGACGATCAAGTGCTGCCGCGTGCGGAATCACCTTCCGGGCGAATTCTCCTCGTCCCCCGTTTGGCCGGCTCGGACTGCTGATAGTGAGGCTTTCAGCGATTAATCATGTAAACATGCGCTCTTTTGTAGGGTGCTTCCGCGGCCTTCTGACAACCAAGCGGGACCCATGTCAGTCACTTCATCTGCCTACGACGAGGTCGCAGAAAGGTGTACCCGATGAGAACTTTCACCGCGCACCGCCGGGCTGCGCTTGTGTCGGAGATGAGTATCGCCACCGTCGCGTGCTGCGTTCTTGCTCTCTCGGCAACGCCCGCCTCAGCGGAAGGTAACGTCGACACGACCGACCCCTCCGCCGTCGCAGCGCTTGTCGCAATCGTGGCACCCGACGGTTCAGATCCCGTCGATGCAAGCGCGACGGACAGTGGCTTCGAAACATCCACACCGAATGCCACGGCCTCAATCCCCGTGGACCCCACGCAGCCGATCCAGGTGACGACCGACATCGCCGGCCGCGAGATCTCGGCCAACATCGCTCTACCGGACGGACTCGACCTCACCGGTGCAGAGGCCGCGGCAGACGGAACCGTCGTCTACCCGAGCGGAAGCGACGCGAGCGTCGCTGTCCAGACCCTCGAATCCGGCGATACTCGGGTGCAGACGATCATTCCGGATCGGAATGCCACTCACGAGGCTGCGTTCGGCATGGAGGGGTTTCGCGCAGTAATTGACTCTTCCGGCAACGCCGGCTTCGTCCAGGACGGACACGAGGGCGCATTCGTTCCCGTCGCCGCAGCCTGGGCAACGGACGCGACCGGGGGCCCGTGCCCACTCGCTACGAAGTGAGGGGGGATCGACTTGTTCAGATCGTCAGTCCCGCGGCGGACACGGTCTACCCGATCGTCGCTGACCCGACGTGGGGCTGGCGCAATGCCGCTTGGGGTCTCACGCTGAGTCGGTCGGAGACGGCGCGCATCAAGGACTACGCTGCGGCCTCAGCGTTCTGCGCTTCGCTCGCGAAAAACCAGCGCCTCACATACGCCTGCGGGACGTGGGCGGGTTATTTGCAGGTGCAGGCCGCAACCGCAAATAACCTTCGACCCAAGGGGTGCCTGCACATCGTTGTCGCCCCATTGCCAGGCGCGATCTCCCACACATATTGCTGAGCCATGGACGACATCCTCGAGTTCCTCCGAGTCCCCGTCGTCGTCACCTCGATCGCCTGCCTGGTGGGGATAGGAGCAGGGCTGGGTCATGAGTCAGGCAGTCCTTCGGCGCTATGGGGGTCGGCGGGAGCCGTCTTGCTCAGCGGCTTGATCTTCGCTGCTCTTGCCCCCGACGCGACCCTCGCGCCGTCGCTCGTCGTCATGGGCTTTTCCGTGACGGCGGTGTTGCGGGACAGCCGGCGGCGGAGAAGATCCCGACGCGCCGCCGGAGACACGTGAATCACAGGGGTGCGTCTCGGGCAGACCCCGAGGCGCACCCCTCGGACCTCCGAGGGAGATGTCCGCCCGCCAGGTCGCCGTGACGTGCGCGGGGAAGGCGTCGTCAGGATGAGTTCACACGACCCCCTCGGGCTTGGCTCGTCATTCGGAACGAACACCCAGACCGAACGCCTCCGCCTCCTCCTCCGTCAACATCCTCGACCGGATGAGAAAACGCATTCCCGTCGGCCCCTCGACCGAGAAGCCCGCCCCGCGCCCCGGCACCACGTCGATCGTCAGGTGTGTGAACTTCCAATACTCGAACTGCGACTCCGACATGTAGACCTCGATGGGGTCGTCCAACCCCACGTCGATGGCGCCGAGGCGCACGTCGCTGGGGCCGGTGAGGAACATCCCCACGGGGTAACACATGGGCGAGCTGCCGTCGCAGCAGCCGCCCGACTGGTGGAACATCAGCGGGCCGTGCTTCGCGGTGAGATCGCGCAGCAGCGCAGCCGCGGCATCCGTCACATCGACGCGGGAGAGCTGGGTCGTCATGTCCCACTCCTTTCGGTTCGTGTCCTAAAACTGTCGTTCGAAGACTCTCCGACCCGCCATTCGTGGGACGAGTCCCCACCTCGGCGGAAAGGGTGTGACCCCCGAGCCGGAGCCCGGGGGTCACGAGGACCGGGGCCACCCGCCGCGGCCCCGGCACCGCCGATCAGAAGAAGCCCATCGCGCCTTCGGCGTACGACACGAGCAGGTTCTTCGTCTGCTGGTAGTGATCGAGCATCTTGAGGTGGTTCTCACGACCGATGCCCGACTGCTTGTACCCGCCGAACGCGGCGTGCGCCGGGTACTGGTGATAGGTGTTCGTCCAGACGCGACCGGCTTCGATCGCACGGCCCGCCCGGTACGCCGTGTCTCCGCTGCGGGCCCACACGCCGGCACCGAGGCCGTAGAGGGTGTCGTTCGCGATCGAGATGGCATCGTCGAAGTCGTCGAAAGACGTGACCGACAGGACGGGACCGAAGATCTCCTCCTGGAAGATCCGCATGTCGTTCGTGCCCTCGAACACCGTCGGCGCGACGTAGTAGCCGCCCGACAGGTCGCCGCCCAGATCGACGCGCTCCCCGCCCGTGAGCAGCTTCGCCCCACCCTGCGTGCCGATGTCGATGTACGACAGGATCTTCTCGAGCTGGTCGTTCGAGGCCTGCGCGCCGATCATCGTCTCGGGGTCGAGCGGGTTGCCCTGACGCACCTTGTTCACGCGCTCGAGGCCGTCGCCGAGGAACTGGTCATAGATGGAACGCTGGATGAGCGACCGCGACGGACACGTGCAGACCTCGCCCTGGTTGAGGGCGAACATCGTGAAGCCCTCGAGCGCCTTGTCGTAGTAGGCGTCGTCGGTCGTCCGCGCCACGTCCTCGAAGAAGACGTTGGGGCTCTTGCCGCCGAGTTCGAGCGTCACCGGGATGAGGTTCTGCGAGGCGTACTGCATGATCAGGCGCCCGGTCGTGGTCTCGCCGGTGAAGGCGATCTTGCGGATCCGCTTGTGCTGGGCGAGCGGCGCACCGGCCTCAATGCCGAAGCCGTTGACGATGTTCACGACGCCCGCGGGGAGCAGGTCGCCGATGATGTCGAACAGGAACAGCAGGGATGCCGGAGTCTGCTCGGCCGGCTTGATCACCACGCAGTTGCCCGCCGCCAGCGCCGGCGCCAGCTTCCAGGCCGCCATGAGGATGGGGAAGTTCCACGGGATGATCTGGCCCACCACACCGAGCGGCTCATTGAAGTGGTACGCGACGGTGTTCTCGTCGAGCTGGCTGAGCGAGCCCTCCTGCGCCCGCAGCACGCCCGCGAAGTAGCGGAAGTGGTCCACGGTCAGGGGGATGTCGGCCGCGAGGGTCTCGCGGACGGGCTTGCCGTTCTCCCAGGTCTCGGCGACGGCGATCTTCTCGAGGTTCTCTTCGATGCGGTCGGCGATCTTGTTCAGGATGACGCTGCGCTCGGCCGGCGTGGTCTTCTTCCAGCTCGCGAACGCCTTCCACGCGGCATCCACCGCCCTGTCGATGTCGTGCGCGTCGCCGCGCGCGATCTCGCAGAAGGGTTTGCCGGTGACGGGGGTGATGTTCTCGAAGTACTCGCCGCTGTGCGGTTCGACCCATTCGCCGCCGATGTAGTGCCCGTACCGCGAACGGTACTCGGCGACGGCTCCGCGGGTTCCCGGGGCGGCGTAGACGCTCGAGACGCCTTCTTCGACGATGGTCATGCGTGTCTCCTTCGACGGTCATGAGTCGCCGCGACGGCTCCGGGCGGCGATGGCGCCGACGCTACGCCGGGGGAGGTTGCATCGGGTTGCGGAGCCGCGGAGCGCTGCGTCCGCCCGCCGTGAGGCAACGGCGAACGCCTCGACCCGTGAGGGAGCGACGCCTCAGCCCCGTCGGGGACGAACGCCTCGATTCCGTCGGGGAACGACGGATGCCACGACCCCGGGCCGCGGCATCCGTTCAGCGAGCGCGCTTACGCGTCTGCGTCGGCCAGCACCGACCGCAGCGGTGGCACGTTGACCTCGTGCAGGTCGACGTCGTCGAGTCGCTCGATGCTCTGCACGCGGGGCGCGATCGTGCGGTCATCGGCGACGATCCAGCTGCCGACGAGCAGGAAGCGATCGTTGCCGGCGGTGATCGGGCCGGTCAGGGCGAAGGTCTGATGCGTGGGGGTGAGGAAGGTCACGCGCACCGGGGTGCCGTGGGGGAGCGTCGAGGGGTCGACGACGTCGGCCCCGAGGGCCGCCCGTGGGGCCTCGATACCGAGGTCGATGCGCTGGATCTCGGAGCTCGTCGCCAGGATGACGTCGCCGACGAGGGGCTGACCGCCGACCCCGATACGCACGGTGCCCTCGAGCGCGTACAAGCCGTACCGCGGGGAACGGACGATCACGCGGGCGACGTCGCCCGCTGTGACCTCGGCGAGCGCCTCGCGGATGCGCCCCACGTCGCGACGGGCGCGGGCTGCCGAGAAGATGTCGAGCGCTTTTTCGTCCATATGTTCACTGTAACGAGGGGCTCCGACATCGGCGTCGGCCGACCGGGTCAGTCGCGCTCCAGCCGCTCGATCCGAGCGACCAGCCCCGCGCGCTTCGGCGAGCGCGCGGGCAGCATCGACAGGCACAGGCGCAGCACCTCGACGTCGTCGCGGCCGTCGACGGAGTCGGCGTAGGTCAGCAGCACGTCGATCCCCGCCTCGGCGACGAGCGCCTCGCGCAGGGCCGAACGCACCGACTCGCGCACCTCGACGACCCCGGGCGCCTCGGACTCGGGCAGGACGGGGCCGGTGTAGGCCGCCAGCGCCACGCGGTGCGCTCCCCGGTCCAGCAGCGACAGCACGTGCTGCGCGTCGGTCTCGAGCCCGTCCGGCAGGCGGTACGGCCGCGACTCCGGCACCAGGCGCGGCGCGACGGGGGCGAGCACCCGACGCAGGCGCACCATCTCGGGCCGCAGCGTCTCGACGGCCGCGTGCGCGTAGACCGCCTCGCTCAAAGCCTCGGCCGACAGACCCTCGCGGTGCACGGCGAGCAGCAGCAGGATCTCGGCGTGCCGCGCGCTGAGCTCGAGCACCGCGCCCCCGACCTCCAGCATCGCCCGATCCCGGCCGAGGATCTGCAGCAGGGCGCGCGAGGGCGCCGCCCGTCGTGGGGGAGGGGTCTGCTGCGCGCGCAGCCGCGCGACGAGCAGTTGGCTCTCGATCGCACGGGCCGTGGCATCCACGAGCAATTGCGCCTGCGGGGTGACGGCCTCGGGTCCTCCGGTGACGTCGATGACGCCCAGGAGACGCCGCGTCTCGGGATCGTGCACGGGTGCGGCGGTGCACGACCACGGTTGGACGAGTCGGTTGAAGTGCTCGGCGCCGCGGATCTGCACCGACCGGTCCAGGGTCAGCGCTGTTCCGGGTGCCGAGGTGCCCACGGCATCCTCCGCCCAGTTCGCCCCCGCGACGAACCCCATGTCGCCGGTGAGCGAGCGGATGTGCCGGTCGCCCTCGACCCACAGCAGTCGTCCCGCGGCATCGCCGACGGCGACCACGACGCCGGATTCCTCAGCCGTCCCGGGCAGCAGCAGCGCGCGCACCATGTCCATGACGCCGGCGAGCGGATGCCCTCGGCGGTAGGCCTCGAGCTCATCGCTCGCGAACTCGAGCGTCGGCAACCCCTCGGGTCCGACCAGGGATGCCAGCGACCTCCGCCACGAGTCCTGCACGAGCGGACGCACGTCGGCGAGGCGACGATCCTCGTTGCCCGCGAGCAGTTCGTCGTGCGCGCGCGCGATGAGCAGTCCCGATGTTTCGGGCGATATCGCGGGACGCGACCAGGCGGAGGGCACGGGACTCCCATCGGCGGTGACGGCAGGTGCGACCAGTGTAGGTCGGACGACGGCGTGGGGGGGAGGGCCTCACGCGCTCGAAGCGGATCGGGGAGTCGGAGCCGGATCGCTCGATCTCGGAGATCCGGATTCACCGCCCTTCGGCGCGCCGGGCATTCCGGCTCGGGCGCGACGCGGAGCGGACTCAGCCCCGCTCCGCCCACCACTTCCGCAACCGCTTCTCTGCCTCTTCTGCTCCGAGCACGCCCTCGTCGAGGCGCAGCTCGAGAAGGAAGCGATAGGCCTCGCCCACCTCGCGCCCCGGCTTCAGCCCCAGGATCTCCTGGATCCGGTTGCCGTCGAGGTCGGGGCGGATCGCGTCCATCTCCTCCTGCTCGCGGAGCGTCGCGATCCGCGCCTCGATGTCGTCGTATGCGGATGCCAGGCGCTGCGCCTTGCGCTTGTTGCGCGTGGTCACATCGGCACGGGTGAGGATGTGCAGGCGTTCCAGCTCGTCGCCGGCGTCGCGCACGTAGCGGCGCACTGCGGCATCCGTCCATGCCCCCTCGGCGTAGCCGAAGAAGCGCAGGTGCAATTCGACCAGACGCGACACCACGGTCGTGGTCGCGGCGTCGAAGCGCAGGGCCTGCAGGCGCTTTCGCGCCATCCGCGCTCCCTTGATGTCGTGATGGTGGAAGGTCACGCCCCCGCCGGCCTCGAGGCGCCTCGTGGCGGGCTTGCCGATGTCGTGCAGCAGAGCCGCGAGCCGCAGCGGCACGTCGGGCGCGGCATCCGGATGCCGGGTCTTCTCGAGCGCGATCGCCTGACGCAGCACGGTGAGGGAGTGCTCGTAGACGTCCTTGTGGTGGTGGTGCTCGTCGACCTCGAGCTTGAGCGCGGGGATCTCGGGCAGGAACTCCTCGATGAGCCCGGTCTCGACCAGCACACGGATGCCGCGGACCGGGTCGTCGGTCTGCAACAGGCGCACGAGCTCGGCCTGCACGCGCTCCGGACTCACGATCGACAGCGACGCCCGCAGCTCGGCGATCGCGTCGAGGGTGGACGCGTCGACGGCGAAGTCCAGCTGCGACGAGAAACGCGCGGCACGGAGCATGCGCAGCGGGTCGTCGCCGAAGCTGACGGCGGGATCGATCGGCGTGCGCAGGCGCCCGGCGACGAGGTCTTCGACGCCGCCCGTCGGATCGACGAGAGTGCGAACGGGAACACGCAACGCCATCGCGTTGACGGTGAAGTCGCGGCGGCTCAGGTCGGCCTCGAGGGTGTCGCCGAACTCGACGGTCGGCTTGCGGGTGACTCCGTCGTAGCTATCGGCGCGGAACGTGGTGATCTCGACCTGCTCGCCCTTCACCCGCGCGCCGATCGTCCCGAAGGCGCGGCCGACGTCCCACTGCACCGACGAGACGGGCTTGATCAGGGCCAGAATCTCGTCGGGTCGGGCGTCGGTGGTGAAGTCGAAGTCGTGGGTGGTGCGCCCCAGCAGCGCGTCGCGCACGGGGCCGCCCACGATCGCCAGGTCGCGGCCGGCGGCCGAGAAGGCCCGGGCGACGACGTCGACGACGGGGTGCGCGGCGAGCTCATCGAGGCGCGCGAGACCCTCGGCCATGTTCAGCATGCGTCGAGCCTAACCAAGGGCGCCGACAGCGCCCGGCGGGGCTCAGTCCTCGAAAGCGACGAAGCCCGTCACGAGCAGCTCGCGCACACGGGGGAGCAGGTCGGCCCGCAGGTGAGCGGCATCCACCTCCATCAATTGCGCGATCGCGTCGACCAGGGTCCCCACCGGCAGATCACCGTCGCAGGCTCCCACGAGCGCGGCCAGGGCCGGATCGACCTCGAGCGTGCGCGCGAAGCCGCCGCCCTGACGCAGCTCGATCACCGAGGGATCCCCCTCGCCGGGGCGGTGATGGCGCGCCTCGGTGACGTCCGGGGCGACGCGCAGCACGCTGTCGGCGAGGTCGGCGTCGTCGAGCAGCGCGGCGCGATCGTGCGCGGCCAGGCAGGCGGCGAGGTGCGGACCGAAGCCGCCCTCGCCGCCTCCCGTGACGCGCTCGTAACGCGCGAGGGTCGGTGCTCCGGCCAGGGGACGGCGCAGCAGGACGTACCCGAAACCGACCCCGGTCACGCCGCGGCGCGCGAAATCGTCGAGCCACGCCTCGATGAGCCGCGCGTACGCCGGGGTCCCCGGCACCGTCCCGCCGTCGCGCACCCACAACTCGGCGTAGGCGAGGGGGTCGAGCACCTCGCGCTCGATCACCCACGCGTCCAGCGAGGGGCCGACCCAGCCGCGGACGCGGTCCAGCCCCGACTCCTCACCGTGGTACTCCCAGTTGCCGAGCGATTGCGCGACGCCGCCGGGCGCCAGGTGGGTCCCGACGCCCTCGATGACGGCGGCCACCAGAGCGTCGCCCTCCATGCCGCCGTCGCGATACTCGTACGCCGGCACCCCGTGCACGCGCGGGGTGATCACGAACGGAGGATTCGATGCCACGCGGTCGAACGTCTCTCCCCCCACGGGCTCGAACAGCGAGCCGTGCCGGGTCTCGATGCCCTCGACGCCGTTCAGCAGGGCGTTCAGACGCGTGAACCGCAGAGCGCGCTCCGAGATATCGGTGGCGACGACCCGATCGACGAGTCGTCGCAGGCGCAGGGCCTGGATGCCGCACCCCGTCCCCAGGTCGAGGGCGGTCCCGCCGCGCCGGGTGAGCTGCAGGCGCGCCAGGGTCTGCGAGGCACCCCCGACGCCGAGCACGTGGTCCTCCGGCAGTGGACCCTCCAGGGCCGCCTCGTCGAGGTCGCTCGCGATCCACCACTGCACATCGCCCTCGTCGTCGCCGAACGCCTGAGGACGAACGAGTACCGCCGGAACGACTTCGTGATCGGCGGTGGCCAGCCCCAGCCCGACCGCGCCCGCGATGCCGAGGGTCGGCAGCGCCGCCTCGACGGCGACGCGGGGGACCGGCATCCCGAGTCCCCAGAGGCGTCCGAGGACGGCCAGCGCGTCATCGCGCCCGGACAGCGCCCCCGCGGCCGGACCGCGCAGACCGCGCGCCAGGGCGTCGTCCGCCTGGGCGCCCCAGGCGTCGCGCAGGGCGGCAGCGGAGTAGCCGGCGGAACGCAGGTCGGCGGCGAGCGCCTGGCACAGCTGGGGATCGGGTTCGGGGAGCACCGGTCCATTCAACCGTCTGCGCGAGGCTATCGGGGGCCTCGAAGCAAGCCGGGCCTAGACTCGTGGCGGTGCGAGGCCCCCTCGCCCCACCGACGATCGTATGACCGTGACCTCCCCGCCTTCGGGCTCACCCGTGCCGCGGCGCTCCCTCACGCGCCGGCTGCTGGCGACCCTGGTCGCGGGGGCCCTCGCTCTCGGGGTCTCCCTGCCCGCCAGCGCCTCGGCCACCACGACGCCCAGCCCGTCCCCCTCGGCGTCGACCTCGCCGGCGGTCCTGTCGGCGGCCCCCGCCGCGAACGGTGTGCTGCGGCCCGGCGACACGCTGTCGGTCGTCGTGACGGTCACCGCCGGCTCGGCCGCCGGCCCCGCCCTTCCGCTCGGCCTGGCGATCGGTTCCGCCGGACTCGCCGACGACGCCGCGCTCGAGCGTTGGCTGAGCGGGGACGCGACCGGGGTGACGCTGCAGCAGGTCGGCACGGGAACGGTGGATGCCACCGCCTCCGGAGCCCAGAGCACCACCACCCTCTCGGTGCCCGCCACCGATCCCGCCCTCGCGAACCGGGCTCCCGGGGTGTATCCGGTGCTCGTCAGCGGCGCGGGCCTCAGCGCGCCGAGCGTGGTCGTCGTCCCCTCCGAGGCCGCGCCCCAGACGCCCGTCGCCGTCATCGTGCCCGTCACCGCGGGCCCCCTGACGCGGGGGCTGCTCTCGGCGAACGAGCTGGCCGAACTCACCGCGGTCGACGGGGCCCTGTCGGCCCAGCTCGACTCCGTCGACGGCACGAGCGCCACTCTGGCCGTCGACCCCGCCATCCCCGCCGCGATCCGCGTGCTGGGCTCGGCGGCCCCGCCGACGGCCGTCGCATGGCTCCAGCGCCTGCTCGCCCTGCCGAACGACCGTTTCGCCCTGCAGTTCGGCGACGCCGACATCGCCGCGCAGCTGCGGGCGGGTCTGACCGCGCCGCTCGCGCCCACCTCGCTGCAGAACTACATGTCGGCGGCCGACTTCGCCCAGCCGGCTCCGGCCGTCTCGGCGGTGTCCACACCCGATCCCTCGGCCTCGGCGACCCCGGGTCAGCCCGCGTATCCGTCGCTGGCCACCCTCCTCGACATCGGCACGGCCACGCCCAACGTGTTCTGGCCCGCCACCTCGAGCGCCGGCGCCGACACCGTGGCCGGCCTCGGAACCCTCGGCACCGCCGATGATCCCGCGCACGTGCTCGTGGCATCCACCTCGGTCACCGGCGGCAGTCGGCAGGCGGCGGCGAACGTCGGGGGAGTGTCGACCCCGGTGTACGACGCCGAGGTGTCGCGCGCCCTCGCCGACGCCGCCGGTCAGAACGACACCACCCGCCGCGGAGCCTCGCTCGCCGCGGCACAGGGCTACCTCGCCTTCGCGCGGATCGCCGCGGGTGCGCAGCCCGTCCTCGCGGTGGTCGACCGCGGTACCGACCGCTCGCGCATCAGCCTGCGCGCGACGCTCGGGCTGCTCGGCACCGCCCCCGGATTCTCGTCGACCACCCTGGGCGACGTGGCCGCCCAGCCGGCATCCGAGGTGTCGCTGGCGACACCCGTCGTCGACGACGCCCGCGTGGGTGAGGTGCGCGACCTGCTCTCGGACGAACAGGTCATCGACCGCTTCGCCTCGATCCTCGACCGGCCCGAGCTGCTCACCGGTCGCGAGCGCGCCGAGGTCCTGCAGGTCCTGAGCGTGTCGTGGACGGGGGATGCCGCCCGCCAGGCGGTCGCCGACCACCGCGCCTCCACGCAGACGACCCTGGACTCCGTCGGCATCCTGTCCTCCGACTTCCGGCTCGTGAGCTCGAGTGCTCCGCTGCGCCCCTGGGTGCGCAACGACCTGCCCTGGCCGGTGACCGTCGTGCTCGCCGTGCGCACGAACGACGCCCGACTGCGGGTGCAGGAGCGCACCACCGTCGAGGCGCAGGCGTCCGCGAACACGCGCATGGAAGTCCCCGTCGAGGCCCGCATCGCCAACGGCGAGGTCAATGTCGACCTCCAGCTGCTCAGCCCCACCGGCGTCGTCATCGGTTCCCCGCAGGCCGTCGACGTCGAGGTGCGCGCCGAGTGGGAGAACATCGGCCTGGTCGTCATCATCGCCCTGATCGTGGGGTTCCTGACCCTCGGCGTCGTGCGCACCGTCGCCCGTCGCCGCAAGACCCGCAGCGACGAGGCGTCCGATCCGGACCCGGATGCCGACACCCCCACCGACGGCATCGGGCTGAAGGACCAGCACGCCGACGGCCGGGCCGACGCCGACCCCGACGACGTCGACACCCCCATCGACACCGAAACCCCGCAGGAGAGCCGCCCGTGAGCAGTATCGGACGGGCGAGCGTGCTCATCGGAGCCGGAACCATCGTCTCGCGCGTGAGCGGACTCCTCCGCACGATCGTGCTCGTCGCCATCGTCGGGTCCGTGGGGACGGCGGCGGGCGACGCGTTCGGCCTGGCCAATCAGCTGCCGAACAACATCTACACGGTCATCTCCACCGGCGTGCTCACGGCGGTGATCGTTCCGCAGATCGTCAAGGCCGCGGCGCACGCCGACGGCGGCCGGGCGTTCGTGTCGAAGCTGTTCACCCTCGGCACCGTCATCCTGCTGGCCGCCACCGCGCTGGCCATGATCGCGGCGCCGTTCATCGTGACGGTCTACATCGACCCCGCCAAGGTGGAGCCCGACCAGATCGCCCTCGCCACGGCCTTCGCCTACTGGTGCCTTCCGCAAGTGTTCTTCTACGGTCTGTACGCGCTGCTCGGCGAGATCCTCAACGCGCGCAAGGTGTTCGGTCCGTACACCTGGGCACCCATCGTCAACAACGTCGTGTCGATCGTCGGCTTCGGCGCGTTCCTGCTGATCTTCGGCGGCCCCAGCCCCGACGTCGTGCAGTGGACGCCGACGATGATCGGCATGCTCGGCGGGGTCGCCACGGGCGGTATCGTCCTGCAGACCATCGTCCTGCTGATCTTCTGGCGCCGAGCCGGCCTGCAGCTGCGTCCGGACTTCCACTGGCGCGGGGTCGGTCTGCGCCACATCGGTCGCCTCGCCGGGTGGACGTTCCTCATGGTGATCGTCGGGCAGCTCGCCGGCATCGTTCAGACCCGCGTGCTCTCGGGTGCTTCGGGCACCGGGCCCGCGATCATCGCGTCGCAGAACGCGTGGCTGGTGTTCATGCTGCCGTACTCGATCATCGTGCTGTCGATCGGGACGCCGTACTTCACGCAGCTGAGCGAGCACGCGGCCGCAGAACGCCACGCCGAGGTCAAGGCCGACATCGTGCGGAGCATCCGGGTTCTCGGTCTCTTCATCGTCGCCGCCACCGCCGCCCTCGCGATCGCCGCTGTCCCCGCGACCCGCGTCTTCACGAACAGTCCCGGCGAGGCCCTCGCAGCCGCGCCGCTGCTGCTGTGCTTCCTGGTCTGCCTGCTGCCGCTCGCGGTGCTCTTCGTCATCCAGCGCACCTTCTACGCCTACAACGACACCCGCACGCCGTTCTTCTTCACGCTCGTCCAGGGAGTTCTCGTGGCCGTGACCGCCCTCGCGGCCGGCGCGGCGGCGTCCGCGGGGGTCATCCCGATCACGCAGCTGGCGGCGGCCGTGGCCCTGGGGCAGTCCTTCTCGAGCATCGTGCAGGTCGTGATCGCCACGATCATCCTCGACCGTCGCCTCGGGGGCATCGGCATCGGCGATTGGATGCCGCAGCTCCTGCGTTTCGTCGTCGCCGCCGTCCCCGCCGCCGCTGCGGGCTGGGGCGTGGTCCTCCTCTGCGGGGGGACGACGGGGTGGCTCGCCTCCGACAAGATCTGGGGCGCGCTGGGCGCCGCCCTGGTGGGAACCGTCGTCCTCGCCGTGTACCTCGGCATCCTGGCCCTGTTCCGCACGCCGGAACTGGCTCCCGCGCTCGCTCTCGGGCGACGCTTCCTCCCCAAGCGCTAGCCCCGGCGCCCTGGAATACCCCGGGGCTAGCATGGGTTTCAACCGGCGGAATCAACGAAGGGAACGCGCTACCGTGCGTCACGTCATCATCATCGGATCCGGCCCCGCCGGCTACACGGCCGCCATCTACGCCGCCCGCGCCAACCTCGCACCCCTCGTGGTCGCGAGCAGCGTCGAGGCCGGTGGCGACCTCATGAACACGACCGAGGTCGAGAACTTCCCCGGTTTCCCGGACGGCATCCAGGGTCCCGACCTCATGGCCAAGATGCAGGCCCAGGCCGAGCGCTTCGGCGCCGAGGTCCTGTACGACGACGTCGTATCGCTCGAGCTCGACGGCCCGGTCAAGAAGATCACGTTGGGCAGCGGCAAGGTCGAAGAGGGCGTGAGCGTCATCTACGCCACCGGCTCGGCGTACCGCAAGCTCGGCCTCGAGGGCGAAGATCGGCTGTCGGGCCGCGGCGTGTCGTGGTGCGCGACGTGCGACGGGTTCTTCTTCCGCGATCGCACGATCGCGGTCGTCGGCGGCGGCGACTCGGCGATGGAAGAGGCCAACTTCCTCACGAAGTTCGCCTCGAAGGTGTACGTCATCCACCGCAAGGACTCGCTGCGCGCGTCGAAGATCATGCAGGAGCGCGCGTTCGCGAACCCCAAGATCGAGTTCGTCTGGAACACCGCCGTCGACGAGATCCTCGGCGACGACGCGGTCAACGGCGTGCGGCTGCGCTCCACCGTCGACGGCTCCCTCCGCGAGCTCGCGCTCGACGGCTTGTTCGTCGCGATCGGCAACGACCCGCGCACGCACCTGGTGCACGACAAGCTGCAGCTCACCGACCAGGGCACCATCTGGGTAGACGGTCGTTCCTCCCGCACGTCGGTCGAGGGTGTCTTCGCCGCGGGCGACGTCATCGACCCCACCTACCGTCAGGCGATCACGGCTGCCGGTAGTGGAACGGTCGCGGCACTCGACGTCGAGCACTTCCTCGCCGCCCGCGGCGAGGCCGGTGAGCCCGCCGTGGCGGAGAGCCCCATCGAGGGTCTTCCCGACGCGGCCGTGGTCTGAGGAACAAACTCGCCCCGAGCGGCGTTTTCACATAAGACGATCTGATCTAAGGAGAAATGAAATGACCGCCAAGGCGACGACCTCCGCGACTTTCGAGCAGGACGTCCTGCAGGCCGACGGACCCGTGCTCGTGGACTTCTGGGCCGAGTGGTGCGGACCGTGTCGAATGGTCGCACCCGTGCTCGACGAGATCCAGAGCGAGAACGCGGGCAAGCTCACGATTCTCAAGCTCAACGTCGACGAGAACCCCGACCTGGCCATGAAGTACCAGATCACGTCGATCCCGGCGATGAAGGTCTTCCAGGGCGGCGAGGTCAAGACGACCATCATCGGTGCCAAGCCCAAGTACGCGCTCGAGCAGGACCTCGCGCCGTTCATCGGCTGATCCTGATCTCGAAAGACCCCGGCACGTCGGTGCCGGGGTCTTTCGCATATCCGGATGCCGCGGCCCGGCCCAGCCAACGGAGCGTCGCAACACCCTCTTGCTGCCGGCCGACGGGTGACTCCGCGCCCGTGTCCGCGAGTCGGGCGCTGTGCGCCGTCAGGACGCGTCGAGACGGACGCTGGCGTCCCACCGCCGGTGCGGCTCTTCTTCGCCCAGGATGCGCCACACAGCGCGCGTCAGGGCGGGATACTGCAGCGCGATCTGGCGGAGCACGCGATAGTTCCGTGAACGGTTCGGGCGCATTCCCCCGTTCTCGGCGATGTTCTCAGCGCGCAGCGTCAGGACGACCAGCTCATCGACACTCGGGAGATCCTCCATGAAGTCCCACGGGTCTTCGCCACCGCGCAGTCGCTCGTGAATGAGGACCGCGAGCTCGTCGGAGGCTTCCGCGCGCAGGAGCTCGAGGCTGGCGCGACGGCGCAGGTTGTCATCGTTCGCAGTCACCATTCCAGCGTACGTCGACCCACCGACACACGGGGGCGCGGGGTGTTCGCTGGCCGCGAGATGCTGCCCGTCAGCCGGTGTATTTGTCTTCTCCCAGCGCAGCCAAGATGCGATTCAGGTCCTGTATGGTGGCAAAATCGATGCTGATCTGGCCTTTTTTTGCATTCAGCGAGACCCGCACCTTCGTGTCGAGGCGATCGCCGAGCCGATCGGCGACGTCGTCGAGGCCGGAGCGGCGGGAACCCGCCGTCGGCTTCTGGCGGACGGGTGCGACCCCCGGCATCTTCGCAGCCGCCTCCGCGGCACGCACCGACAGATCTTCGTTGACGATCTTGTCGGCGAGCTTCTGCATCTCGCGAGGATCGTCAAGCGAGAGGATGGCCCGCGCGTGACCGGCGCTCAGGACGCCGGCGGCCACGCGCTGCTGGACGGGGACGGGCAACTTGAGCAGACGGATCGTGTTGCTGATCTGCGGACGGGAGCGACCGATGCGCGTCGCCAGCTCTTCTTGCGTGATCCCGAAGTCCTCGAGAAGCTGCTGATAAGCCGACGCCTCTTCGAGGGGGTTCAGTTGAGACCGGTGGAGGTTCTCGAGCAGGGCGTCGCGCAGAAGGTACTCATCGTCGGTCTCGCGGACGACCGCCGGGATGGTGTCGAGTCCGGCTTCGCGTGACGCACGAGTACGACGCTCACCCATGATCAGCTCGTACGTGCCGTCACCCTTGTCGCGGACCACCACGGGCTGAAGCACGCCGAATTCGCGGACCGAGTGGATCAATTCGGCCAGGTCGTCGGGATCGAAGTGCGTGCGGGGCTGTCGGGGGTTGGGAACGATCGACTTCGGGTCGACGTGGATCAGCCGCGCACCAGGGACATTCACCAGATCGGCCACAGCCTCCGAGGACTTCGCGTCCTCCTTCGCCGCCGCTCCGGCATCCGGGAAGAACACGTCGACCGGGCGCGCCTCGGACGGTTCCGCCGTAGGGATCAGGGCGCCGATACCGCGGCCCAGTCCGGTCCTCTTCGCCATCAGGAATCCTTCTTCGTGGTGTCTCGTGCGACGATCTCGACCGCTGCTTCGCGGTAGGCGATGGCCCCTGCTGACTGGCCATCGTACGCGATCACCGTCTGTCCGAAGCTCGGCGCCTCGGACACGCGGACGGAACGGGGGATGACGGTGTCGAGCACTTCGTGGGTGAAGTGCGATCGCACCTCTTCCGCCACCTGCTGCGCCAGACGTGTACGCCCGTCATACATGGTGAGCAGGATCGTCGACACGTGCAGAGCAGGGTTCAAATGCTTCTGGATCATCTGCACACTGCCGAGCAACTGACTCAGACCCTCGAGTGCGTAGTACTCGCACTGAATGGGGATCATGACCTCATCGGCCGCGGTGAATGCGTTGATGGTCAGCAGTCCGAGGGACGGCGGACAATCGATGATCACGAAGTCGAAGTGATTGCCCTCGATCGCGAGGTAATCCCGCAGGGCCCCGCGCAAGCGGTGCTCTCGAGCGACCTGCGACACCAGCTCGATCTCTGCGCCGGCGAGGTGGATCGTGCTGGGTGCGCAGAAAAGATGCGATGACTCGGGGCTCTGCTGCACGATATCGGCGAGCGGGAAGTCATCGATCAGCACGTCGTAGATGCTCGGCGTCTCAGCGTTGTGAGCCACACCCAGGGCCGTCGAGGCGTTGCCCTGCGGGTCGAGGTCGATCACCAGAACCCGCGCATTCACCGACGCGAGAGCGGCCGCGATATTCACCGCCGTCGTCGTCTTACCGACGCCACCCTTCTGATTCGAGACCGTAAAAATGCGCGTACGACCCGACAGCTCGACACTTTTCGTCTCCAGCGCGCGACGTCGTGCGGAGAGGTGTGCGATCTCGCGTGCGATGGGGGAGTCGTCGAAGGATGACGACGCGGGCGTCTCATCGGACTGTTTCACGTGAAACACACCTCTCACCGTCGCGAACCCGCTCAGTCTACCCGTCGGGTCTGACATTGCCGCCGACGCGGCAGTCAGATCACCAGGTCGCCAGGATGAGTGGAGGGCGGCGACGCGGCGACAGCTTCGTGTGGCACGGGCGCACGGCGGCCCCACCCCAGCGCATCCGCGTGCGGAACTCCCCTGCGCTTTCCCCGGTGGCGCATGCGGACGCACCTGCGAGGCTTCCGCACCTCCACCGGTGTCGCTCACCCCCCGGAGGCAGAGAGGCGCGAGAACGGTATGAGGAGTGTGAACCGGCGGCGTCCACGACTGCACGGGGAGGTCAGCAGAGGTTCTGCAATCATCCGCGACCTCGTGGCCAGGCTTCGAACGATGCTCCACCAGTGGTTACGCGCGCGAGGCGCGCGAAAGCGAACCCGACTCCCGCGCCCGGGACCCCAAGGATCGACCGGCGCCACCGACGTCGGTTTCGCGCGCACCTCGCAGACGACATCGCACTCGTACGATCGTCTCCGTCCAGCCCGGTCGTGACGCGCGTGGATGCCCGCGGTAAGCCGACTCCGGTGCGCCTCTGGGGGCGCGATACGAGTTAACAACGAGGTGTCTCGCGACGTGATCGCTCGGTGCGTCGATGTGCCCATCGACTACGGCCACGTGGCAATTTGGGGCGACAAGATTCTGGGAGTCTTCCGGGTGTCAGCCAACCGAGGAGGGGAATCGGACTGACCGTCGTGCGCTCATCGCGAGGTACATCCACGCATTCCCACCCGCTGGGTGTTTCACGTGAAACACAGGGACCCCGTCACGTCTGGTCCCGGCCGCAGTGAGTCCACCGGGGAGATCACGAGCCTCGAACAGAGCGCGTTGCGATCCGGGGATGTAGCCCACGCGACACAGTCGACCTCGAATGAGTTCATGAAGAGATGCAGTTCAGGGATGGCAATCCGACTCCTGAACGACGCGTACGGAACAGTTCACGTCAATGTTTCACGTGAAACTTGCACAGCAACGCGTCTGCTTACCGGCTGCGCCGACAACCGTGGATGAGTTAAGAGATGGCGTCGGAGCTCAGCCTGCAAGAGGGATGCGCGCCGTTGACACAAGACCTGACGTCATGCCCCGTGTGAGTGGAGATTCGTGAGGACGTTCAGCCCACCATCCAGGCGATCGGAACACACGCCCAGGGATCTGGTTCGAAGGAGCGAATGCCCCCAGCTCTTCCAGCAGTGAGTAAAGAGTCGCTACCGTGGGCACGGATTGTCTTCGCAGGGCAGTTGAGGCGCGCACCCGACCGGCCCCAGCTCCCGCCCACCAAAGACTCGGCAGCAGATGCCGCGACCGATGTTTCACGTGAAACACACCATATCGAGCCGCTGGGACACTCGATCTGCCTCACGGTGTTCCTCATGTGATCCGACGACGAAGCCTGTCGCCGCCGCAGCATCGGCGCGACTCCACCATGACCCCTCGCCGCTGATCATCCACGTTCCTTCCTCACATGCGCATGAGGCCCGGCGTGATGACCACGACGACGCCGAGGTGTGCCGCCTGAGGTGCAACGAACGGCGCAAATCAGCGCACGAATCGGGGATAACGCATCTCGCTGCCGTGCAGGCTGCAGTGACCAAATCCGCCGCACTGGATAGCGTCGTCATCCTTGGGGGCCTCGACGGACGTGGCACTCGCGCTGCATCGGCGGCTTCACTTCACGCGGGTGTCACACACGTCCTCCCCAATCCCACAAAAGTCAGTCCAATGGATCGCGCCGGGCGCCGAGCCTGGTGTCGAACAGACTGATCGTGAGACTCCGCTGTCAGCGTCTGGACGGATCAACGACGGCCACCTGCTCGTTGCACTTCCCCGCGGCTTTCACGCTCATCCCGCCTTCCGATCACCGGCGGTCGAGGCAAGGCAGTGCGGGCTCGGTACACGAGTTGCATCGTGTAGAACACGGACACGCCGGCTCGCTGAGTGAGCAACGAGGGGGAGTGGAGGTTGAACCGCACCCTGCCCGGTTCAGCCGGGGAGTCGTGCGAGCGCGGCCTATCAAGCTGGAATCTCTCCTCCGCGATGCGCAGACACGCGACCGGCACAACGGAGCAAGCGAACAGTCCACCCAGCGAACACGCAGAGCAGAGGAGGTGAGGGGAATGTCTCGTCCTGATGCCCTCGAACCCGACCCACAACAATTGCTGACGTCCGCGACCTGAGTACCCGGGTTCTGGAACCGCGGATGCGGGGATGTTTCACGTGAAACACCGCGTCGGAGACGTAGCGGAGCCACCAGACAAGACCACGCGTCGAATGCCGAAGCTGCCGGACCTGATCCAGAATCGAACCGCATCCGACGCGCACCGATTCGGACACGGACGCACGCCATTCAACGTCCAGACAGGCCGCCGAAGACCCGCCGCCCAGGCGCCTCTCCAGGCGGGCAGGGAAGTCCATACAGCCGCAAGGCTCAGGCCACACCTCGATCGACCCGTCCAAGCAGGGTCTCGCGTGAGTTGGCCGAAATCGTCTCGAGTTGCACCGTGCGTTGCGAGGGGGTGTAGGCCGAGACCGCACCTTCCGAGCTTTCGTGCCCCATCGGACGACGCCTGCGTAACGAGAGGGAGCTCGTGAGCACGCGCGTTCCGATCTGAAACCACGGTCGCCCTCACATGCACACCGTGGTGCCTTCAGGGCGCCCGTGACGCTCACGGTCAGTCGCGAACGAGCGCAGCTAGGTGTGGTCGGGGAGCACACCGTAGCGCCCCCCCTCGCCTGTCGCCTCCACAGAGGATGCCTCGCGATACCCGACATGACGGGGATGACCGCCCTGCGCTCAGACGCACACACGAGCGTGTCGAGCGATGCGAGCGCGCCCCAGCCCGGTGCCGGCACGAACGCGCAGCCGTAGAAAGTAATGGCCCTCGCACACGCGAGCGTGTCGAACGATGCGAAGGCCTGTCAGCCGGGTTTCGGCGCGACCACCCAGCCGCGCCGGCTAGTGGCTTCTCCCGACCCGAGAGGGAGTGATTGCCTCTGAATCCCACTGTCTCCTGCGCGTGCGGCCGCCTTCACTGTTTCACGTGAAACAGACCACGGTCGAGCACCCACTCAAGACAATGACTGTGCGAGTCAGGTCTTCCGCCTCGTGCTCGAATCGACCCGCCCGCAGGGGACAGCCCACTTGTCTCGCGGGCCGAGCATTTATCGGTGGCATCTCACCCGAAACGCCACGAGTAGAGAGGCTCGGACTCCTGCGGTACCGGCCGCGGGCAGAACATGTGGAATTTGCTGACGCGCGCCGCAAGCTGCTGACGCGAGATCCCGATCGTCGCGACATCGACGTCCTCCTCGACGCCCGCCCAACGCCGCTCAGGCGTGACGGTAGTGACGACGTCTTGCTCGTCCGGCCGACTCCGCCGCCCGTTGCGCATCGCCGCCCGGAGTCGACGGATGGGCATAGCTCGACCTCGATGACGATCACGTGTGGCCCCCAGAACAAGCCGGGTCATCCGACGGGCGTGGACGACACGCACACCTGCGCACAAGGAAGATCGGCGGGGGAGGGCACGCTCAGTCATCGATGGAGGTGTGCCCGTCGAACCGGCGGCAGCGTACCGTGCGCGCGTGAGAGCCAGAGAGGTGCAGGCAGCCCACGGCGCGGGCCAATTCTCGCGGGCCGACCGCGTCACCCACCCTCGTCCCCGCGACACGTCAAGCGCAGCAGACCGCATGCACCGACGTTCCGCGCGGTTCGCCAACGGGCGACCTTCGAGCACAAATGAGTCGCGCGGTCCGCAGAGCGTGCTGCGGGACTCCTACCCGGTCCGCGTCCGCGCGTCGATCGCGACGCGACAGCCGGCACATCGGGCCGCTCCGCCACCGAACCGGCCCGCAGCACCCCCACTGCCGAGAGACGGGGCGCCCACGACAGGATCGACCCAGGGGTGCGGATCGGGCAACCCGGCGCAACGACCGGGGCTGGGTCCCGAGACGCTCAGAGGAAGCGGAAGCGACGCGAACGAACGCTTCTCGAGCACAACGCCACGCCATTCACCGAAGCAGAATGAAAATTACCTGATCAGAGGTCTAATCATCGAGAAACTGTCGCGAGGAAGACGCGCGTCGGCTCGTCGAGGACACCTTCACCGACAACCTCGACGGCGATGTCCACGAGTCCGTGTTTACGGACAGCTTTCGCCGCAGCCTCGATCTCGGATGCCACGTTCGCACCCTTGAGGAACACCAGACGCCCTCCGGGGCGCACGAGGGGCGCGGTGATGGGCAGGAGCGTCCGCACGGCGCTCACCGCTCGCGCCGTGGCCACATCGAACACGCGGCCCTCGGTCCACTCTTCTCCGCGCATACGGGCGACGGTGACGTTCGAGAGCCCCAGCTCGGCGACCTGCTCCGACAGCCAAGCCGTCCGTCGCTCCATCGGCTCGATGAGCGTCCATTCGACGTCGGGTCGTGCGATGGCGAGGACCAGGCCCGGAAGCCCGGCCCCCGAGCCGACGTCGACCGCACGTCCGTGGAAGTACGGTGCGGCGATGGCACTGTTCAAGATGTGCCGGGTCCACAGCCGCGGGACCTCGAGCGGACCGATGAGACCCCGCTCCTCGCCGTGTACCGCCAAGTTCTGCGTGAAGCGACGAGCGATCTCGATCCGATCGCCGAAGAGGTGCGCGGCCGCCGCCGGCTCGGACTCGAGCTGTTCCGGCATCCGTCGCTCAGCCTCGACGCAGGACGGTGTGGCGATCCGCCCCTTCGCCGAACGACTCGGACGAGTAGCCCCGATCAGCCGCGATGTCGTGCACGAGTTTGCGCTCGTAGCTCGACATCGCGGGCAACGACGCCTGCGATGCTCCCTCGTCGAGTCGGGCGATGGCACGATCGACCAGGTCCTCGAGCTGACGCTGGCGCGCGTCGCGCGACCCGCCGATGTCGAGGATGAGACGCGAGAACCGCCCCGTAGAGTTCTGGACAGCGAGTCGTGTGAGCTCCTGCAACGCCTGAACCGTCTCCGGGTGCGACAGGGTCGACAGCGCCGCAGCGTCGTCGGCCTCGACCGACACGTACGCGCGCCCCGCGCGCACATCCAGGGCCAGATCGCCGTCGATGTCGGCGATGTCGAGCAGCCCCTCGAGGTAGTCGGCGGCGATGTCGCCTTCTTGCTCGAGCTGCTCCTCGGTGGCGGCGTTCTGTTCGGGCGCGATCTGATCGGACGTCGTCATCGTGATCTCCGGGTCAAGCGGGGGAGGACGAACCGGAGGCACCACCGGCGCTCGGGTTCTTGGCGGACTGCTGCTTCTTCGCGCGCTGCTTGCCCACGGGCTGCTGACGCTTGGGGGCCGCCGCTCGAGCGCGCTCGGCCTCTTCGAGCAGACGCTGCTGCTCTGCCTCGTACTTCTCCATCGAGACGACCTTGCCGGACGAGTCGATCGCCTTGCCCTTGCGCGCCAGACGCTCTTCGCGAGCCTTCGCGGCATCCGATCCGGGTGTCGGCATCTCACGGATGACGATGAACTGCTGCACCATGGTCCACAGGTTGCTGACGAACCAGTAGATGACGACACCGAGCGGGAAGAACACACCCGAGAAGATGAACGCCAGCGGCAGGATGTACAGCATGATCTTCTGCATCTGGTACGCCTGGCCGGTCTTGGCCTCGGGCGACAGGTTCTTCGAGATGATCTGCAGCTGCGTGAAGAACTGCGACGCGATCATGAGCACGACGAGCGTCAGCAGAATGGCGACCGTGACCTGACCGTCGGACTGGCCCCAGGCCGTGACGAGATTCACGTGCATGGATGCCACGTCGAACAACCGGGCGTCGTAGAACTCGCGCGTCAGCTCGGGGGTGAGCAGACCCACACCACCCTGACCGCTGTTGGCGTGCTTGGACACATCGTTCAGCACGCTGAACAGCGCGAAGAAGATCGGCATCTGCACGAGGAGAGGAAGGCAGCTCGACACCGGGGTGGTGCCGTGCTTCTTGTACAACGCCATGGTCTCGCGGCTCATCGCCTCGCGAGACAGCTGGTCGCGCTTGCCCTTGTACTTTTCTTGGACCTTGCGCAGCTCCGGAGCGATCTCCATCATCTTGCGCTGGCTCTTGATCTGCTTGACGAAGAGCGGGATGAGGGCGGCGCGGACCACGAGCACGAGGCCCACGATCGACAGCACCCAGGTCAGACCGGCGGCGGGCGCGAGGCCCACCGCGGTGAACAGGGCGTGCCATCCCACCAGCACGAGTTCGACCGCCCATTTCAGCGGCCAGAGGATGGTCCCAATGAGATCGAATTGCACGATCAGTCCTTTCGGGCGGGCACGACGAAACCGTGCCGGGTGAGTTCGTGGCGGAAGGCCCGGTGAGGACGGACGTCGTCGATGCCACCCTGAGCCCAGGGATGGCAGCGGGCGAGACGGGCCGCGGTGAACGCGATGCCCTTCACGAGTCCATGCTGCTGCACGGCGCCCACCGAATAGGCGGAGCAGGACGGGTAGTACTTGCACACGTCGCCGTAGACGTGAGAGATCGTCGCCCGATACGCGTGCAGGAGCGCGAGTCCCGCGTTACGGGGGAGCAGGGGCACGGATGCCAGAACCCCGTCCGCCGTGAACCGACCGGATCCGGTGGACGACGTCGGAAGTGTGGAAACGCTCATGCCGATGCTTTTCGCTCGAGACACCGCACGACCTCGGCGCGCAGAGTGGCGTAGTCGACGGTCGCCGCAGAGGGAAGTGCGCGGATGACGATCGAGGCGCCCCCGCGAATCGACGGGAGCGCCTCGGCGCACACCGCTTTGAGGCGGCGGCGGATGGTGTTGCGGGTGACTGCGGAGCCGACCTGTCGGCTCACGATGAAGCCGAAGCGTGGCGTCTCGGTCTCGGCCGACGATCCGACGTAGGTCACGGTGTGCGCTGCGGCACACCGAGAACCCCGTCGGACTGTGGCTTTGTAGTCCGATCCGCGGGTGAGTCGGTTCGGCTTCGCGAGCACCGGGTCTGTCAGGCCGAGAGCTCGGTGCGGCCCTTGGCGCGACGCGCCGCGAGGATGCCGCGGCCGGCACGCGTACGCATGCGGGCACGGAAGCCGTGCTTCTTGGCGCGACGACGGTTGTTGGGCTGGAAGGTGCGCTTGCTCATGGGTCACTCCGGAGGTGGTGTCGCCCGATGCTCTTCTGCCGGGGACGGGGTCGGGACTGCCGTATAGGCATAAGTCAACCGACTAAGGCTACGTCGAGTCCGGCGTTAACTCAAACCGAGCGGCCGACCGCTCATTATCCCCAGGCGTTGTCCACAAGCGTGGCAAAGACACGCGGCCGGGTCCTACAGTGGATTTTGCTCCGCGAGAGCCGCGAACTAGCGTGGCCCCGGAAGTTATCCACAGGTTCGACGCGACTTCGTCGATCTCCGTCGCGTCAAGATCCCGGAGGGGACATGTCTCTGTACGAAGTACCGGATGTCCCCGTCTGGTCGGCTGTGCTGGACCATCTTCTCACCGATGACCGTGTCACCCCTCAGCTGCACGGGTTCCTCAACCTCGCCGTCCCGCAGGGTGTCATGGGCGGCACGCTCTACCTCGACGTGCCGAACGATCTGACGGCTGCGCAGTTCAACAAGCGCATGCGTGCGTCGATCCTCGAGGCCCTCGCCCAGGTGCAGGGCAGCGACCCCGAGGTGGGCACCTTCCGCGTCGTGGTCAATCCCGACCTCGTCGAGTCCCACCGCGACTCCGCCCCCGTGCCGGTGGCGAGCACCGAGCGCTCATCGGCGCCCGCCGCCTCGAGCAGCATCACCGAGCAGGCGCCCGAGCCGATCACTCCGGCCTCGCGCAGCGACACCCGGCTGAACCCGAAGTACACGTTCGACAACTTCGTCATCGGGCAGTCCAACCGCTTCGCCCACGCCGCCGCCGTCGCGGTGGCCGAAGCGCCGGCCAAGGCCTACAACCCGCTCTTCATCTACGGCGACTCGGGTCTCGGCAAGACGCACCTCCTCCACGCCATCGGCGATTACGCCGCGAGCATGTACGCCGGCATCCGCGTGCGATACGTCTCGAGCGAAGAGTTCACGAACGACTTCATCAACTCGATCGCCAACAACCGCGGATCCGCGTTCCAGGCGCGTTACCGCGACGTCGACATCCTGTTGATCGACGACATCCAGTTCCTGCAGGGTCGCGCCGAGACGCAGGAAGCCTTCTTCCACACGTTCAACACGCTGCACGACCACGACAAGCAGGTCGTCATCACCAGCGACCTGCCGCCGAAGCAGCTCACCGGCTTCGAAGACCGCATGCGCAGCCGCTTCGAGTGGGGCCTGATCACCGACGTCCAGGCACCCGACCTCGAGACCCGCATCGCGATCCTGCGCAAGAAGGCCCAGAGCGAGCGACTGCTGATCCCGGATGACGTCCTCGAGTACATCGCCACCGTGGTGTCGTCGAACATTCGCGAGCTCGAGGGCGCGCTCATCCGCGTCTCGGCATTCGCCAGCCTCAACCGGTCCACGCTCGACATGTCCCTCGCGCAGACGGTGCTGCGCGACATCATCGATCAGGACGACGCGAACGTCATCTCGCCCACCGACATCATCACCGCCACCGCGCAGTACTTCAAGCTGTCGGTCGACGACCTGTACGGCTCCAGCCGTTCACAGGCCGTCGCCACCGCGCGGCAGATCGCGATGTACCTGTGCCGGGAACGCACCAGCCTGTCGTTGCCCAAGATCGGTCAGCTCTTCGGCAACCGCGATCACACGACGGTGATGTACGCCTACAAGAAGATCAGCGACCTGATGAAGGAGCGCCGCTCGATCTTCAACCAGGTCTCCGAGATCACCAGTCAGCTCGGCCGAATGCGCTGAGCGCCCGTCTGACTGCAGGGCCCGTCCGCGATCGCGGACGGGCCCTTTTCGCATTTTCCCGCCCGATTCGGGCTCTGGCGGCGCCTCACGAGGTCTTTTCGGAGGAGTTCTACACAGTGTGGAAAACCTGTGGATAACTCGAATTTACTGCGGATGACATGTGCACGGAGCTGTTAACCCTGTGGAGGAGGGTCGAAGCCAACCACGGCGCCGACGCGTTAAGTGCCCAGGCTCTCCGCAACCCGTCCACAGTTAACAACCCCCGTGTTCCCTGCAGTTAACAGGCGAGGCGGAAGTTATCCACACTGTCCACAGCTGTTAACAAGATGAAGATCCCAAATCATTGTTAAGAGATTCGATGACCTCGTGGTGCGCAGACCCCTCGGCAGAGTCCGCCGGAAGGGGGCACTAGCATGGGTAAGCCATACCCGCCGTCAAGGGAGCACCCGTGAAGTTCCACGTCAATCGCGATGTGTTCAGCGAAGCCGTCTCGTTCGTGGTCAAGCTCCTGCCTCAGCGCAACCCGCAACCGATCCTGGCCGGCGTCCTCATCGAGGCCGGTGAGCAGGGACTCACGCTCGCGGCGTTCGACTATGAAGCCTCCGCGCGGACCACCATCGAGGCCACCGTCGATGAGCCGGGCACGATCCTCGTCCACGGGCGCCTGCTCAGCGACATCGCGAGCCGCCTGCCCAACGCGCCCATCCAGATCGCCGTCGACGACGACGGCGGCATCCTGCTGACCTGCGGTTCGGCACGCTTCACCCTGGCCTCCATGCCCGTACAGGAATACCCGGCGATCCCCGAGGTCACCGGGGAGTCCGGTCTGGTGCCCGCCGACGAGTTCGCCACCGCCATCGCGCAGGTGGCGTTCGCCGCGTCGCGCGACGACGTCACCCCGGTCCTGACCGGCGTGCAGCTCGAGGCCTCGGGGACGCGGCTGAGCCTGGTCGCGACCGACCGCTACCGCGTCGCGCTGCGCGAGATCCCGTGGGACGGCGGGGCCGCGGCATCCGAGGAGCCCACCACCGCCCTGGTGCCCGCACGCACCCTGCAAGAGGTCGGCAAGACGTTCGCGCACGGCGGCGACATCTCGATCGCGTTCTCCGGCTCCGGCGATCGCGAGATCATCGCGTTCTCGTCGGGGAACAAGACGGTGACCTCGTTGCTGATCAAGGGCAACTTCCCGCCTGTGCGCCGGCTCTTCCCCGCTCAGACCGAGCACCACAGCGTGGTCAACACCGCCGAGCTCGCCGAGGCCGTGCGCCGCGTCGCGCTGGTGCTCGACCGGTCGGCGCCGCTGCGCTTCACGTTCGGCCCGGACGGGGTCTCGATGGACGCGTCCGGCACGGAGCAGGCGCGCGCGACCGAGTCGGTCGACGCCACGCTTCTGGGCGACGAGGTGACCCTCGGTCTCAACCCCCAGTACCTGCTCGAATCGCTGGGAGCGGTGCGCAGCGAGTTCGCACGCATCACGTTCACCTCGAGCGACAACGCCAACAAGCTCAGCCCCGTCCTGGTCACCCCGCAGACCTCGGTCGACAAGGGCGGCGAAGGCTCGTTCAAGTACCTGCTGCAGCCCAACCTGCTGCTGCGCTGAGCGGCTCGGCCGCTCACCGTGTCGGAGGCGGCGGGTAGTCTGACTCGGTGATCGTGGAGCAGCTCGGACTGAAGGACTTCCGCAATTACGCGGGTGCCGACGTCACGCTCTCCGCCGGGGCCAATGTGTTCGTCGGTCGTAACGGTCAGGGCAAGACCAACCTCGTCGAAGCCGTCGCCTACCTTGCCACTCTCGGTTCGCATCGCGTCTCCGCCGACGCCCCCCTGGTGCGCGACGGGACGGATGCCGCGATCGTCCGCGCCCGTCTGGCCCACGGTGAGCGCCGGGTGCTGCTGGAGCTGCAGCTCAACCGTCAAGGGGCGAACAAAGCGCGCGTGAACGGCGTCAACGTCCGCACCACCGAGCTGCCTCGGTACGCGCAGGTGGTGCTGTTCGCCCCCGAAGACCTGCAGATCGTCCGCGGAGACCCGTCGTCCCGCCGTCGTTTCGCCGATCAGCTCATCGTGCAGCGCACACCGCGCATGTCCGCGGTGCTCGCCGACTACGACCGCGTGCTGCGTCAGCGCAGCGCCCTGCTCAAGTCCGCGCGGGCGCGCGGCGTCCGCGGCGATGCCCTCAGCACCCTCGACGTGTGGGACGACAAGCTCGTCACCCTCGGCACCGAGGTGATCGAGGCGCGCCTCGCATTGGCATCCGACCTCTCCGCGCCCGTCGCCCGCGCGTATGCGGCCATCGCCGGCGCGGATCACGACCCGCGCCTGGCGTGGGCGTTGTCGGTGGGTGGCGGCGATCCCGAAGAGGGCGAAGCCGTGGACGGCGTCCGATCGTCGGCGCCCCTCGCGGAGCAGTTCCGCGCAGCTCTGGCCGCCCGCCGCTCCGCCGAAATCGAGCGTGGTCTGACCCTGGTGGGGCCGCACCGTGACGATCTGGTCTTGAAGGTGCGCGGTCTGCCGGTGAAGGGCTATGCCTCGCACGGAGAGTCGTGGTCCGTCGCCCTGTCGTTGCGACTGGCATCCGCGGAGCTGCTGCGGGCGGAGTCCCGTCTGGGTGATCCGGTACTCATCCTCGACGACGTGTTCGCCGAGCTCGATGCGGGCCGGCGGGCGCGCCTGGCCGATCTCGCCGGCGGATACGAGCAGGTCATCGTCACCTCCGCTGTCGAAGAGGACATCCCCGAGGGCCTGCGGGCCCGCGTCGTCCGTGTAGAGGCCGGGCAGATCACCGGGGCGGGCGATGACTGACGAGCCCGATCTGCCCGAGACCCTCTCGACCTATCTGCGCCTGCGGGGTCTCGAGCCGTCGCCGTACCGCAAGAAGAAGAAGCGGCGCCGGGCGGATGACGGCGAGAACGCCCCCTTCTCGCCCGGGCGCGATCCTCGCGGCCTCGGGGACGTCCTTTCGGCGCTGACGCGGTCGGCCGGCTGGGAGGCCCAGCTGTCGCGCGAGGATCTGGTGCGTACGTGGGACGAGGTGGCCGGGGCGGACACCGCCGCGCACACCCGCCCCGTGGCCCTGGAGGCCGGCACTCTCACCGTTCAGGCCGACTCGACGGCATGGGCCAAGCAGCTCCAGCTGATGCGCGCGCACATCCTTTCCGAGATCACCCGTCGCTTTCCCGAGGCGGGCGTCGAAGCGATCCGTTTCGTGGGCCCGGACGTCCCCTCGTGGAAATGGGGGCCTAGAGCCGTTCCAGGCCGCGGTCCGCGCGATACCTACGGCTGATCCATGGTCGGTCACGGTCAGACGTGATTTATCCCCGCTCCGGGGCGTACACGCCGTGCGACGATGCCTCGCGCGATAGGATGGGATTTCTAACGAATCGATCTGGAGCGCGTTCACTCATGACGTCCGAGAACCCCGACACCGTTTCCGAGGAACCCGAAGCGACCACCTCCGCGAAGGTTCCCAACGAGTACGGGGCAGACGCCATCCAGGTGCTCGAGGGACTCGAGGCGGTCCGCAAGCGTCCCGGCATGTACATCGGTTCGACGGGGGAGCGCGGCCTGCACCACCTCGTGCAAGAGATCGTCGACAACTCCGTCGACGAGGCCCTCGCCGGCTACTGCGACACCATCGATGTCACGATCCTCAGCGACGGGGCCGTTCGCGTGGTCGACAACGGTCGCGGCATCCCGGTCGACATGCACCGCACCGAGGGCAAGTCGACCGTCGAGGTCGTCCTCACGGTGCTGCACGCGGGTGGAAAGTTCGGTGGCGGCGGATACGCGGTTTCGGGCGGTCTGCACGGCGTGGGCTCCTCCGTCGTCAATGCGCTGTCCACGCGTCTCGAGGTCGAGGTGCAGCGTCAGGGGCACGTGTGGCGACAGTCGTTCCGCACCGGTGGCGTCCCGCTCGCTCCGCTCGAGAAGGGCGAAAAGAGCGACAAGACCGGAACGGCGATCACTTTCTGGCCGGATGCCACGATCTTCGACACCGTCGACTTCGATTACGACACGCTGCGCACGCGCTTCCAGCAGATGGCCTTTCTGAACAAGGGGCTGCGGATCAGCCTGCGCGACGAACGGCCGCAGTCGCTCATCACCGAGGGCGACCCCGGCGAAGAGGTGACCGAGGCCCGGCACGACTCGTTCCTGTACGAGCGGGGGCTGGTCGACTACGTCGAGCACCTCAATCGCGTCCGCAAGGCCGACGTCGTCAACGACGAGATCATCGAGGTCGAGTCCGAGGACACCGAGCGCAAGATCGCGCTCGAGCTGGCGATGCAGTGGACGACGGCGTACACCGAGAACGTCTTCACCTACGCCAACACGATCAACACCCACGAGGGCGGGACGCACGAAGAAGGTTTCCGCGCAGCGCTGACCACGCTCGTCAACCGCTACGCGCGGGCCAACAACCTCCTCAAAGAGAAGGACGACAACCTCACGGGCGACGACATCCGCGAGGGCCTCACCGCGGTCATCTCGGTCAAGCTGTCCGAGCCGCAGTTCGAGGGGCAGACCAAGACCAAGCTCGGCAACACCGAAGCGCGCGCCTACGTGCAGAAGGTCGTCGGCGACAAGCTCGGCGACTGGTTCGACCGCAATCCCGCGCAGGCCAAGAACATCATCCGCAAGGCGATCGACGCCGCCACCGCCCGTCTGGCCGCCCGCAAGGCCCGAGAGACCGCTCGCCGCAAGAGCGTCTTCGAGTCGGCCGCCATGCCCGACAAACTCAAGGACTGCACCTCGAAAGACCCCTCGATCAGCGAGATCTTCCTGGTCGAGGGTGACTCGGCCGGCGGTTCCGCCGTGCAGGGCCGCGACCCTCACACGCAGGCGATCCTGGCCCTGCGCGGAAAGATCCTCAACGTCGAGCGCGCCCGTCTCGATCGTGCGCTGGGCAACAAAGAGGTCCAGGCGATGATCCAGGCCTTCGGCACCGGGATCGGTGAGGACTTCGACATGGCGAAGGCCCGCTATCACAAGATCGTCCTCATGGCCGACGCCGATGTGGACGGCCAGCACATCACGACGCTGCTGCTGACGCTGCTCTTCCGCTACATGCGCGGGCTCATCGAGGCCGGTTACGTCTACCTCGCCCAGCCCCCGCTGTACCGACTGAAGTGGTCGAACCACCCCCACGAGTACGCCTTCAGCGACCGGGAGCGCGACGGACTGCTCGTCGACGGTCAGGCCTCCGGTCGCCGCATCCCCAAAGACAACGGCATCCAGCGTTACAAGGGTCTGGGCGAGATGAACGACCACGAACTCTGGGAGACCACCATGGACCCCCAGACCCGCACGCTCAAGCAGGTCACGATCGACGATGCGGCCGCGGCCGACGAGATCTTCTCGGTCCTGATGGGCGAAGACGTCGAGTCGCGGCGCAGCTTCATCCAGCGCAACGCCAAAGACGTCCGCTTCCTCGACATCTGACCCGGAGCGCCGACGCACGGCGCCGACCGACGACGCACGCACTACGGAACTGAGAACACATGGCTGACGACACCACGCCCGAACCCGAAGAAGTCCGCGGCGAGCCGGTTCACGACCACGGCAAGATCGACCAGGTCGACCTGCAGCTCGAGATGCAGCGGAGCTACCTCGACTACGCCATGAGCGTCATCGTCGGGCGCGCCCTGCCCGACGTCCGTGACGGCCTCAAGCCCGTGCACCGCCGCGTGATCTACGGCATGTACGACGGCGGGTTCCGCCCCGACAAGTCGTTCTCGAAGTGCGCCCGCGTCGTCGGCGAGGTCATGGGCCATTACCACCCGCACGGTGATGCCCCCATCTACGACGCCCTCGTCCGGCTGGTGCAGCCCTGGTCGCTGCGGTATCCGCTGGCCCTCGGCCAGGGCAACTTCGGCTCCCCGGGCAACCAGGGCGCCGCCGCCCCGCGGTACACCGAGACGAAGATGGCGCCGCTCGCACTCGAGATGGTGCGCGACATCGAAGAAGAGACCGTCGACTTCCAGGACAACTACGACGGTCAGACGCAGGAGCCGACGGTGCTGCCGTCGCGCTTCCCGAACCTGCTGGTCAACGGCTCGGTCGGCATCGCCGTCGGTATGGCGACCAACATCCCCCCGCACAACCTGCGCGAGGTGGCCGCGGGAGCCCTCTGGGCGCTCGAGAATCCCGATGCGACGCGCGATGAGCTGCTCGAGGCGCTCATGCAGCGCATCCCGGGGCCCGACTTCCCCACCCGGGCGCAGATCCTGGGCACCCGCGGCATCAAGGACGCCTACCGCACCGGTCGCGGCTCGATCACGATGCGCGCCGTGGTCAACATCGAAGAGATCCAGGGCCGCACGTGCCTCGTGATCACCGAGCTGCCCTACCAGGTCAACCCCGACAACGTCGCGGTCAAGATCGGCGATCTGGCGCGCGAGGGCAAGATCACCGGCGTCGCCGACATCCGCGACGAGAGCTCGGGTCGCACCGGCCAGCGTCTCGTGGTCGTGCTCAAGCGCGACGCGGTGGCCAAGGTCGTGCTGAACAACCTGTACAAGCACACCCAGCTGCAGGAGAATTTCGGCGCGAACATGCTGGCCATCGTGGACGGTGTGCCGCGTACCCTGTCGCTGGACGGGTTCATCAGTCTGTGGATCGACCACCAGGTCGAGGTCATCGTGCGGCGCACGCGCTACCGCCTGCGCAAGGCCGAAGAGCGCATGCACATCCTGCGCGGATACCTCAAGGCACTCGACGCCCTCGACGAGGTCATCGCGCTCATCCGTCGCTCGCCGACGGCTCAGGATGCCAACGAGGGCCTGCAGAAGCTCCTCGACATCGACGACATCCAGGCCCAGGCCATCCTCGACATGCAGCTGCGTCGACTGGCGGCCCTGGAGCGTCAGAAGATCGTCGACGAGGCCACCGAGCTCGAGGCCCGCATCGCCGACTACAACGACATCCTGGCGACCCCGGGTCGTCAGCGCACGATCATCCGCGACGAGCTGACGGCCATCGTCGACCGCTTCGGCGACGATCGCCGCACCGAGATCCTGCACGGCTTCGACGGCGACGTGTCGATCGAGGACCTCATCGCCGAAGAGGAGATGGTCGTCACCGTCACCCGCGACGGCTACATCAAGCGCACGCGCAGCGACAACTACCGCTCGCAGCACCGGGGCGGCAAGGGCGTCAAGGGTGCGCAGCTGCGCGCCGACGACGTCGTCGAGCACTTCTTCGTCACCACGACCCACCACTGGCTGCTGTTCTTCACGAACAAGGGACGCGTCTACCGGTCCAAGGCATACGAGGTCCCCGAGGCGGGGCGGGATGCCAAGGGCCAGCACGTCGCGAACCTGCTCGCGCTGCAGCCCGACGAAGAGATCGCCCAGATCCTCGACATCCGCGACTACCAGGTCGCGACCTACCTGGTGCTGGCCACGCGCGGCGGTCTGGTGAAGAAGACGCGGCTCGATGAGTACGACACGAACCGCCAGGGCGGAGTGATCGCGATCAAGTTGCGCGGCCAGGTCTCTGACGACGCCGACGACACCGAGCAGGGCGGGGCCGACGAGCTGGTCAGCGCGATGCTGGTCGACGAGGGCGATGACATCCTCCTCATCAGCCGCCTGGGCATGTCCCTGCGCTTCTCCGCCACCGACAACGCGCTGCGCCCGATGGGTCGGTCGACGTCGGGTGTGAAGGGGATGGATTTCCGAGAGGGCGACAGTCTGCTCTCGGCATCCGTGGCCCGCGACGACGAGTTCGTCTTCGTCGTCACCGAGGGCGGCTACGCCAAGCGCACGGCCGTCACCGAATACCGCATGCAGAACCGCGGCGGACTCGGCATCAAGGTGGCTCGTCTGACCGACGATCGCGGGGTGCTCGCGGGCGGAATGATGGTGTCCGAGACCGATGAGGTCCTTGTGGTTCTTGCCAGCGGCAAGGTGGTACGCTCCTCCGTGGCCGAGGTGCCCGCGAAGGGACGCGACACGATGGGTGTCGTTTTCGCCCGCGCAGGAGGCGACGACAGGATCATCGCGATCGCCCGTAACGCGGAGCGCAACCTGGCCGAGACGACGGAGACGACCAGGGAGCCCGCCGCGGATGACGCGGACGAGGCCACCGCCTCCACTCCCGAGACCCCCGAGGAAAGTACTGACGCATGAGCACGGTAGCCGACAAACTCGCCAAGAAGTCGACTCACAAGACCCCTGCCAAGCAGGTGCGTCTGCGGCTGGTGTACATCGATTTCTGGTCGGCGGTGAAGCTGTCGTTCCTGGTGGCGGTGGCCGTCTCGATCGTGACGGTGGTGTCGTACTTCCTCATCTATCTCGTGGTGTCTGCGACGCTGCTGACGAGGCTCGACGAGTTCTTCACCAGCTTCACCGACGGGGGGGCGACGTTGTCGCAGTACGTGGGACTGCCGCAGGTCATGGCGTTCGCCGCGATCGTGGCCATCCTCAATCTGGTGATCGTCACGGTGATGGGCGCCGTCATGGCGGGCATCTACAACCTCGCGGTCAAGGTGACGGGCGGTCTGCTCGTCGGATTCACCTCGAACTGACGTCGATTCGTCAAAACCTCGAGATTCCGGTAAAGTCTTCGAGGTTGACATCACGTCAGCGAGACGGGGCTATAGCTCAGGCGGTTAGAGCGCTTCACTGATAATGAAGAGGTCCCAGGTTCAAGTCCTGGTAGCCCCACCCCTTCCCTTCCCGGGGCCTTAGCTCAGCTGGTAGAGCGCCTGCTTTGCAAGCAGGATGTCAGGAGTTCGAATCTCCTAGGCTCCACGATCGTGACGAAGAGCCGGCCTACGGGCCGGCTCTTCGCGTTCACCCGCACGTCGACGGCCGGGTGCGGCGGATGCGGGTCGCTAGAGTCTGGTCATGGACATGCGGGTCGCCGCGTACGCCGTCATCACCGATGACGACGACCGCGTGCTGCTCGCCCACTGGGTCGAGGGGCGTCGCGCCGCGTGGACTCTGCCCGGCGGCGGTCTCGAGGCCGGCGAGGATCCCGTGCACGCGGTCCGCCGCGAGGTGCGAGAAGAGACGGGGTTCCGCGTCGAGGTGGGCGATCTCCTCGGCATCCATTCGCGTGTCATCCCGGCCGAGGCACGCCTGGCCGACGGAGCGACCGACCCGCTGCACGCCCTGCGCATCGTGTACCGCGCCCGGGTCGTCGGTGGTCGACTGCGCTACGAGAGGGACGGATCGACCGATCGCGCGGAGTGGTTCACCATGGCGGCGGCACGCCGGCTCCGCCGTGTGCAGCTCGTCGACGTCGCGTTCCGCATGGCGGGACTGCCCCGCGGCTGACCGGTGTCAGGCGCGCTCGACGGTGATGTCGGCCACCACGGCGTCGTACGCCGCGATCAGGTCGTCCGCCTCCACGAAGAGGCTGTCGCCGTGCGCTCCCGCACCCATCGCGATGCGCGTACCCACGATGCGCTCGTCGGCGTACACGGGCCAGGCGGTCGAGCTGCCGATCGGCACGATCGTGCCCCGCTCGTACCCGGTGGCGGCGAGGGCCAGGTCGGGTTCGGGCAGGCGGAGCTTGTTCGCACCGACGACCGCCCGCAATCGCGGCCACGAGATGGCACGGTCGCCCGGCACCAGCGCGAAGAGGTACGTGTCGTCGGAGCGTTTGACCACCAGGGTCTTGACGATGGATGCCGGCGGGATGCCGAGCAGCTCGGCCGCCTCGTCCAGGCTGGCAGCGGCGGGACGCTCGCGGACATCGACAGAGAGGCCGCGCTCATGCGCGGCCTCTCTGACTCTGATGGTGGGGTCGCTCACGCGTCCGGCGCGCGCAGCGGGTCGTCGGCCACCCACAGCTCGTCGTCGGCACGCAACGTCTGCCATGCGGCGTACGCCACGCCGGCGGCCGCGACCACGCCGAGAATGATGGCGATGACGCCACCGGCTCCGATGCCGTCGTGCTGCGAGGGGAGCTTCTTGCTCAGACGCTTGGTGGCCTGCTTGCCGTACTTCTCGGCGCGCTTGGCGTACTTGTGGGTGTCGAGCTCGAACCCACGGCCTTTCGCGAGACGGTCACGGGTGTCGCCCGCCGCATCCCACACCGACATCGCTCCGCCGACCACGGCGCCCGCCGCGGGGACGACCTTGTGGCTGAGGAAGCGGTTCGTGCCCTTCACGCCCTTGTCGACGTACGGCGCGGCGTACTTGCTGTAGCCGTCCTGAACGGCGGGGACGAGATCTTCGCGGCTGAAGCGACCGAGCTGGTGGCCTGCTTCGCGAGCGACCTTCCCACTCTCGCCCAGCAGCACCTGCTGCGACTCCCACACCTTGGCGGCGTGCTTCTGGAGCTTGCGCAGTTCCTTCTTGCTCTTGCGGCTGAGGCCCACGGCTCATCCTCCCTATCGATGGGATGTACGTTGCCCTCATCTTGCCAGAACGGGCCGTCGACGCCGCCGACCCTTGCAGATAACTCTGAGAGAATGTACCCATGGCCAACCACACCGCCGTCGCGACCCTGCACACCAACCACGGCGACATCGTCGTCAACCTGTTCGGCGATCACGCGCCGCGTACCGTCCGCAACTTCGTCGGTCTCTCCGATGGAACGCAAGAGTGGACGAACCCGGCAACCGGCGCCAAGGGTGAAGGTCCCCTGTACACGGACGTGATCTTCCACCGCATCATCCCCAACTTCATGATCCAGGGTGGCGACCCCCTCGGTCAGGGCATCGGCGGACCCGGCTACAACTTCAACGACGAGATCCACCCCGAACTGGACTTCACCGCCCCCTACAAGCTCGCCATGGCGAACGCCGGTCTGCGCCGCAACGCGATCACCGGTCAGGCCGAGGGCACGAACGGGTCGCAGTTCTTCATCACCACCGACCCCACTCCGTGGCTGCAGGGCAAGCACACCATCTTCGGCGAGGTCGCCGATGACGCCTCGAAGGCCGTCGTCGACAAGATCGCCGCCGTCCCCACCGCCGCCGGCGACCGCCCGATCGAGCCCGTCGTGCTCCAGTCGGTCGACGTCGTCTCGGTCTGACCCTGCGGACGGCGGCGGGTGTCTTCCACCGAGGAGTTCCGTCGCAACAGCGACAACTTCTGCTACCGGCATCCTGACCGGCAGAGCTTCGTGCTGTGCCAGCGGTGCATGCGCACCGTCTGTTCGGAGTGCCGAACCCCCGCCGCCGTCGGCGTCATCTGCCCGGAGTGCATGGCCGAGCAGAGAGCCGCGCAGACCCCCGCACAGAAGAAGGCGGAGCGCCGCTGGGCATCGCGGCCCATGGCCGTCGTGTCCGGCGACCGCCCCCGGATGACGCTCGGCATCATCGCCGTCACCGGGCTGGCCTACATCATCGGCATCATCCCGGGGGTGGGAGGTGTGCTGAGCAGCCTGCTCGCCTTCAACAGCATCTTCCTGCTGCCGCAAGCGGGTTTCATCCAGCCGTGGCGGCTCGTGACCGTTGCTCTCGTGCACGACGGGTTCTTCCACGTGGGCCTGAACATGCTGGCTCTGTGGTTCATCGGCCGCAGCCTCGAGCCGCTCCTGGGTCGCTGGCGGTTCTTGGCGCTGTACATCCTCGGGGCCGTCGGCGGCTCGGTGGCCGTCGCGCTGCTCGCTCCGGGCGTGTGGACGGTCGGTGCCTCGGGGGCGATCTTCGCGCTCTTCGGGGCGCTCCTCGTGATCGGACGCCACATCGGCGCCGACATCCGGGTCATCGGCATCCTGATCGCGATCAACTTCGCGTGGCCGTTCGTGCTCGCCGGTTTCAACGCGATCGGTTCGGGCGATTTCGCCGGCTCGCTCGCGGCGATCGGCATCTCGTGGCAGGCGCACCTGGGCGGACTGCTGACGGGCGCGGTCGTCGGGCTGATCTACTCCCGGACGCGTGCCGCGTCGCAGCGCCGCCTGCAGACCGGCTTGATGATCGCCTTCACCGCGGCGCTCATCGCGCTGCTCGCCGTGCCGGCAATCGCCTACTTCTGACAGTTATCCACAGCCCCATCCACAGGTGGGGATGAATTACACGCGTGTAACTCAGCGCCACCGGGTGGTCATGAGGAAGCCGACGAAGGCGATGCCAAACCCGATGACCAGGTTCCACGCGCCGATGCCGGGAATCGGGAACTGCGAGCCGCTGAGGTAGAACACCAGCACCCAGACCAGGCCCACCAGCATGAGGCCGATCATGATCGGCAGGAACCACACCGGGTTGGGAGCTGCGTTTGCGTCGTTGCGCTCGGCGATCGGGTCTTCGCCTTTGCCAGTTCGAGCCATGCCGCACAGTCTAATGCTCAGGCGCCCGTGAACCCACGGAACTAGACTCGGCCCCGTGCAGTCCGACACGCAGCCGCAGACCCGTCGAGGTCACCGACCCGCTCCCGCGCCGCGTCGCCGCATCTCGATCGTCGGGATCATCGGCGATCTGCTCGTCACCGCCGGCGTGCTCGTGCTGCTGTTCGTGGTGTGGCAGTTGTGGATCGGCGACGCCATCATCGGCGCGCAGTTCAAGGACGAGGGCAAGAGCCTCAGCCAGCAATGGGCGACGGACCCCCTCCCCCCTGCCCCGACGACGACCGCCGACCCCGTGCAGCCCGCGGTCCCTCCCATCGCCGATCCCCCGGCCCTTCCGCAGCCGGGCGATGCGGAGCGCTTCGGAGTGGTCCACATCCCCCGATTCGGCGCCGACTACCAGTTCCCGCTCGCGGGCGGCGTCAGTTCGTCCCGCACGCTGGACCCGATCGGTCTCGGTCACTATCCGGACACCGCGATGCCCGGTCAGGTGGGCAACTTCGCCATCGCCGGCCACCGGGGCAGTCACGGTGCTCCGTTCGCCGATCTGCCGTCGCTGCGCGTCGGCGACGCGGTGGTGGTCGAGACCCAGGACGGCTGGTACACCTACCGCTACCGCAACCTCGAATACGTCCGGCCCGACGGCGTCGATGTGCTGCTGCCCCTGCCGCAGCAGCCTGAGGTCGAGGCGACGGACCGCGTCATCACCATGACCACCTGCAGCCCGCGCTACGGCTTCTCCGAGCGCGCGATCGCGTACGGCGTCTTCGAGTCCTACACCCCGCGGACGGAAGCCGGTCCGCCGATGTCCCTCACCTCTGGAGCAGCCTGATGTACGGAGCCCTCTGGCGCATCCTCCCCGGTCCGTGGTGGGTACGCCTGCTGATCGTCCTCGTGCTGCTGGCCGCGGTGCTGTACGGACTGTTCTTCTACGTCTTCCCCTGGGTCAGCGACCTGGTCTACCCGTCGGAGGTCACGGTCGAGTGACCGCGTGGCGCGTCGCCGTCGTCGACAACCGCGACAGCTTCGTCCACACCCTTGCGGGCTACCTGCGCGACCTGGGAGCCGACACGGTCATGCTGTCGGCGGATGACCCGACGGTGCCCGAACGGGTGGGTTCCGCGGCCGACGCCATCCTGGTCTCACCCGGCCCGGGACACCCCGACGACGCGGGGGAGTCGGTGCGCGTCATCCGCCGAGCGCATGACGAAGGGATGCCGCTGCTCGGCGTCTGCCTGGGCCACCAGGCGATCGCCACCGCCTTCGGTGCGCGGGTCGACCATGCACCGGAGCTGCTGCACGGCATCACCAGCGTCATCCATCACGACGGCGCGGGGGTGTTCCGCGATCTGCCGGACGGCTTCGTGGCCACGCGCTATCACTCGCTGTCGGTGATCGCCGAGACCCTCCCCGCCGAGCTCGAGGTCACGGCGTGGACGGACACCGGTGTGGTGATGGGGATCCGACACCGCCGGTCGCCGATCCAGGGTGTGCAGTTCCACCCCGAGAGCGTCCTCACCGAGGGCGGGCACGCGCTCCTCGGCCGATGGCTGCAGGATGCCGGCCTGCCCGGCGCCGCCGCGCGGGGAGGCGAGCTGCACCCGCGCGGACTCAGGTCCCCGAGCAGACCGTCAGCGTGATCTCACTGAAGACGGGCACCTCGCCCGGGGCGAGGGACTGCGTCGTCACCGTGGGAGGCGTGGCCGCCCGGCATCCGGGATCCTCCTGCGTCTGCACGGTCAGCTGCTTCGCCTCGGACTCCAGCTCGCGCCGGGCTCCGTCGAGGGTGTAACCGGTGTAATCGACGATGACGACCTGACCGCTCGCGACGACGAGATTGACGGTGGTGCCCTTTGCGACGCTCGTGCCCGCCTCGAGGGTCGCCGAGATGACCGTGCCCGCGGCCAGCGCGGGGTCGTCCTGCCGGCGAATCGATCCCAGGGACAGCTCCGCCTCGTCGATCGCGGTGCGCGCTTCGCTCTCGGTGATGCCCTCGAGCGTGGGGACCGTCGCGGTGTCGGGACCGGTGGACACGTAGACGGTGACCTTCTGCCCCGCCGCGACACTGGTCCCCGCCGCGGGAACCGTCTCGACGACGTTGCCGGCGGCGATCGTCTCGTCGGACTCGTTCACACGGCTCGCGGTCAGCTGCTCGGCCTCGAGGGTCTCGACGGCACGTTCGTACGACATGTCGACGACATTGGGAACGGCGAGGGATGCCGTGGGCACGTCGGCGGACGGCTGGATCTGCGTGACCCAGACGAACACGGCGACGAGCAGCACCGCGAGGACGCTGACCCCGCCCCAGATCCACGCGACAGGCGGACCGGGCTGCGTACGCCGCATGGTGGTGTCGGTGCTGAGTTGACGCAGCGACCTCGCCGTCTCGGCGGCCTGGCGGGGGTTGGGTCCGTAGAGCTCGTTGGACAGCGCCGACATCTGACGCTTGGTCGGCGCCTTGCCGTCGATCGTCTCGTCCAGGGACTCGCGGAAGCTCGCGGCATCCTGCGGGCGCTGGAACGGGTCTTTCGCCAGGGCGCGCAGGACGATGGCATCCAGGGCGCGGGGGATCTTCTCGTCGATCTCGCTCGGCGGGACGGGCGCCTCGCTGACGTGCTGATAAGCGACGGCCACCGGGGTGTCGCCGCGGAAGGGGGGACGACCGGTGAGCAGTTCATACAGCACGACGCCGGTGGAGTACAGGTCGGCGCGGGCGTCGACCGTTTCACCCTTCGCCTGCTCGGGCGAGAAGTAGGCCGCGGTGCCGACGATCGCCGTGGTCTCGGCGACGGTCGACGACGAGTCGGACACCGCGCGAGCGATCCCGAAGTCCATGACCTTCACACGCCCGCTGTCGGTGATCATCACGTTGCCGGGCTTGATGTCGCGGTGCACGACACCGGCGCGGTGCGAGTACTCCAGGGCCTCCAGGATGCCGTCGGTGTAGCGCAGCGCATCGTCGGTGGGGACGGGGCCCTCGGCGATGACGTCCTTGAGGAGGCGACCGTGCACGAGTTCCATGACGATGTAGGGCACCGGCCGCTGGACGCCGTCGCGTCCGGTCTCGGCATCCTCGCCCGCGTCGAAGACGCGCACGATCGTCGGGTGGGCCATGCGCGACGCCGCCTGCGCCTCGAGGCGGAAGCGCGTACGGAAGGCGGCGTCGCCGGCGAGATCGCTCTTGAGGATCTTGATGGCCACGGTGCGCCCGAGGGTCTCGTCGTAGCCGCGGTAGACGCTCGCCATGCCGCCGCGACCGATGAGGTCGTCGACACGGTAGCGCCCGGAAAGGACGCGCGTCTCAGTGGTCACGAGAGGGAACTCCTGGCGTCGGGGTCGTGGGATCAGGGTCGGACGGGGGTGGCGGCGGCGCCGTTCCCCGTCGTCGACGGCGACGGCGTGCTGCCCCCGGCGATCGTCGCGGACGCCTCGCCGGACGGGCCGGCCTGACGGTCGCCCGTACCCGAGCAGCTGACGGTATAGGTGACCCGCAGCGTCTGCCCCACGGAGTTGCTCACCTGCAACTGCGCGTTGCGGGCGTCGGGGGCGAAGGACGCCGTGGACTGGCCGTTGGTCGCGAAGGTGCCGTTGGTCGCCGTGAAATTGTACGAGGTGACCTGACCGGTCCCGCTCGGGCAGGTGTACTGCTGCCACGAGACCTGGACGGTGCTGCCGGCCGAGACCGACGCACCCGGGAGAGTGGGCGTGCCGGGGGTGGGCAGCTCGGTCTGGTCGGCATAGGTGGTGACCGTGATGGTCGTTCCCTCGTCGACGCGACCGGTCGGGTTCACGTCGTAGATGAGACCCACGTCGTTCGCCGACGTGGCGGCGTTGCCGACGCGGCAGTCGGCGACGAGATCGTTCTCATCCAGGATCGCGCGCGCTTCGTCGCAGGTCCTGCCCTGCAGGCCCAGCGAGGCGACCTCGACACGCTGCGACGTCTGCGTGGGCGTCGGCGACGGCGAGGACGGTGCCGCGCTCGGTGTCGCCGCGGTCGGCGTCGCGCTGGTGGGCGCGGCATCCGGCTCTCCCTGGTTGCCCAGGAGAGTGAAGAGGGTGCCACCCAGCACGAGCGCGAGCAGGACGATCAGTGCGACGAGCGGCCACGTCCAGGGGCTGCGCTTCTTCTTCTGCGGGGCCGGGTCTTCTTCGGTGTGCTCCTCGGTTAGGAGCGAGGTGGCGGCAGCCGCGGGCATGAGCCGCGTCGTCGCCGAGGTCTGACCTGCGGTGAGCAGCTGCGTCGCGTCGTCGGCCGCGGCGGCACCGGCCGCGACCGCGGGGACGGCGGCGGCCGCAGCGGCGAGGTCGCCGCGACGCAGCGCCGTGGCTGCGCGCGAGACGGCCGCCGACGAGGCGGGACGGTCCTCGGGCTTCTTGGCGATCATCGCCATGACGAGGTTCTGCACCGGCACCGCGACCGTGGGAGGAAGCGGAGCGGGCTGCTCGTTGATCTGCGCCATCGCGATGGCGACCTGCGACTCGCCCGTGAAGGGACGCTTGCCGGCGAGGCTCTCGTACGCCACGATCCCCAACGAGTAGGTGTCTGTGGCGGGCGAGGCGGGGTGACCCGAAGCCTGCTCGGGCGAGAGGTACTGGACCGTCCCCATGACCTGGCCGGTCGCGGTGAGCGGAACCTGGTCGGCGATGCGGGCGATACCGAAGTCGGTGATCTTCACCCGGCCGTCGGGGGTGATGAGCAGGTTGCCGGGCTTGATGTCGCGGTGCACGAGACCGGCCGCGTGGGCGGCCTGCAGTGCCGCAGCCGTCTGCGCGACGACGTCGAGCGTCTTGTCCGTCGACAGCGAGCCCTCGCGCTCGAGGATCGTGGACAGGGCCTCGCCGGGGACGAGCTCCATCACGAGGAAGGCGCTGCCGTCCTCCTCGCCGTAGTCGAACACGCTGGCGATGCCCTCGTGGTTGACCAGTGCGGCGTGGCGGGCCTCGGCGCGGAAGCGCTCGAGGAAGCCCGGGTCGCCCATGTACTCGTCTTTGAGGATCTTGATCGCGACGGTACGTCCGATGACGTGGTCGGTCGCTTCCCAGACCTCGCCCATCCCGCCGATCGCGATCCGCGAATCCAGCTCGTAGCGTCCTCCGAAGGTCACACCCTGCGTCGGTCTCATTTGCTCAGCACCGCCTCCATGACCTTCTTCGCTATCGGGGCGGCGATCTCGTTGCCGCTCCCGTTCTGCCCCCGGCCTCCGCCGTCTTCGACCACGACGGCGACGGCGACCCGGGGGTCGTCCGCCGGTGCGAAGCCGGTGAACCAGAGAGTGTAGGGACGGGAATCGTTCTCCGCGGTGCCGGTTTTACCCGCCACCCGGACCCCGTCTATTGTTGCATTCGATGCCGCGCCGTCCTGGACGTTCGCCGTCATCATCGTCACCATCTGCGTGGCGACGTCGGTGTCGAGTGCTCGGCCGAACTCACTGTCGGTCCCCTCGGACGACACCGACAGGTCGGGGTTGATCACCCGGTCGACCATGCGCGGGTTCATCACCACCCCGCCGTTCGCGATACCCGCCGAGACCATCGCCATCTGCAGCGGCGTCGCGCGCACGTCGCCCTGACCGAAACCGCTCAGCGCGGTCTGCGGGGCGTTGGGCGAGGCGGGGTAGGTGGATGCCGTGGACTGCAGCGGCATCGTGAACGAGGAGCCGAAGCCGTACTTCTCGGCCTCGGCGCGGATGGCGTCGTCGCCGAGCTCGACCGCCAACTCGGCGAAGGGGATGTTGCAGCTGAGGCGCAGCGCGGTCGCGATGGTCACGGTGTCGCCCTCGCCGCAGGCGCCGCCGCCGGCGTTGCGGACGACGTTCGTCGACTGCGGAAGCGTGTAGGCGGCGAGGTTGGGGAACGTTGACTCGGGCGTGTAGCGGCCCGAGGCCAGCGCCGCCGAGGCGACGACCAACTTGAAGGTCGACCCGGGCGGGTTGAGGTCGCCCGCGATCGCGCGATTGTCGAGGGGCTTCGACGCGTCGGCGACCAGCTGTTCGTACGCGGCGTCGACGCTCGCTGTGTCGTGCGAGGCGAGGGCGTTCGTGTCGAAGCTCGGCGTGGACACCATCGCCAGGATCCGTCCCGTCGACGGCTCGATCGCGACGACCGCGCCCTGCTGGTCGCCCAGGGCGTCCCACGCCGCCTTCTGCACGGTGGCGTCGACCGAGAGCTCGACGTTGGAACCGCGCGGGGCCTGTCCGGTGATGGCCCGGTCGATCCGCGAGAAGAACTGGTTGGAATCCTGACCGCTCAGCACGCTGTTCTCGGCCTGCTCGATCGCCGTGCGCGAGTCGAGCACGGGGTTCACGTAGCCGGTCACGGGCGCCCACATCGCGGCATCCGTGTATTGACGCTGCCAGCTGTAGACGTCGTCGGAGGGGACCGACTGCGCGATGGGGGTGCCGCTGGCGATGATGGAGCCGCGCTGCACCTCGTACGAGTCGTAGAGCGCACGGGTGTTGCCGGAGGTGTTGGTCAGGGCGTTGGCCTGGACGACCTGGATGATGCTCGTCGAGGCGAACAGGGCCAGGAACATCGCCAGCATGACGATGCTGAGGCGTCGGAGCTCTTTGGTCACGGTGCCTCCTCGCGGATAGGGATGACGACGGGTGCGGACGGGGGGATCATCAGCCGATCACCACCCGGGGCCGGCTGCGGACGGCATCCGAGATCCGCAGCAGGAAGGCCACGATGATCCAGTTGGCGATGAGCGACGAGCCGCCCGCGGCCAGGAACGGGGTGGTGAGGCCGGTCAGCGGGATGACGCGGGTCACACCGCCGACCATGATGAACACCTGCAACGCGATCGTGAACGAGAAGCCCGTCGCCAACAGCTTGCCGAAGTCGTCCTGTCCGGCCAGGCCGACGCGGATGCCACGGCTGGTGAACACCATGTAGAGGGCGAGGATCGCGAAGATCCCCACGAGGCCGAGCTCCTCGCCCAGGCTCGGGACGATGTAGTCGCTCTGCGACAGGGGGGTGATGTACGGCCGGCCCTGTCCGAGTCCGGTGCCGAACAGGCCCCCGTGCGACAGGCCGAAGATGCCCTGCACCAGCTGATAGCTTCCGCCGTCGCGGTCGATCACCTCGGGATCGAAGGCGTTGAGCCAGTTCGCGAACCGGCCGTTGACGTAGGGAAGAACGCGGGATGCCAGGAACGCACCGCTCGCGACCAGCACCAGGCCGATCAGCACCCAGCTGGTCTTGCCGGTCGCCACGTACAGCATCGCGACGAACATGCCGAAGATGAGCAGTCCCGTACCGAGGTCGCGCTGGAGCACGATGATCCCGAGCGAGACGAGCCAGATGATGAGCACCGGACCCAGCTCGCGCGCTCGCGGCCACGTCATGAAGAGGAAGCGCGTGCCCGTCGAGGTGAGACTCTCGCGCGTCCGGACGAGATAGCCGGCGAAGAAGATCGCGAGGCAGATCTTGGCCAGCTCTCCGGGTTGGAACGACACGAATCCCAGCGACACCCACACGTCGGCGTTCTGATCGGTGCCCAGGCCCGGCACGAACGGCAGCAGCAGCAGCAGGATGCCGACCAGGCCGAAGAGGTAGGTGTAGCGGAACAGCACGCGGTAGTTGCGGACGAAGACCAGCACGACCAGGGCCGCGACCATTGCGATGGCGGCCCAGGCGATCTGGCGGTGGCCCGTGGCATCCCACCCGCTCACCTGCCCGGCCAGGTCGATGCGGTAGATCATCGCGATGCCCAGGCCCGTGAGGACGGTGGCGATGGGGAGGACGAACGGGTCGGCGTCGCGGGCGCGCAGGCGCAGAACGATGTGCGTCACGAGCGCGAGGACCGCCGGGACCGCCGCCAGTACGAGGAAGCCGGTCTCGACCGCTCCCGTGGCTCCGAGCTGTACGAGCACCACCGCCGCGCCGTAGACGGCGATCGCGAAGACGAGCAGGCCGAACTCGCGGTTGCGCTGCTTGGCGGGGACGCGGATCTTCTTCAGCGCGCGCATCACCGCCGTGTCGGTGGACACGGCATCCGTGGATCGGGTCAGCTTCTGGTCGGTCATCCGCTTTCCTCCGCCGCCGGCCGCAGCCGATCGACGATCTGTTCGGCATCGCTGAGAGAGCGCGCCGAGATGGTGGCCTCGACCGTCTGGCGGTCGAACGCCGAAAGGTCGGCGAGCACGATGTCGGTGTCCTCGTACGAGGTCGACAGCGAGATCGGACCGATGGACTGCTGGATGCCGCGGTAGATCACGACCGAGTCGTCGTCGGCACCGACGTAGTACCGCGTCTGCGTCCAGTTGTACCCCGCGAACAGACCGGCGCCGATGCCGATCAGCACGACCAGCAGCGCCGCGAGCCACCCCAGACGACGCCGTCGCGCACGTCGGCGGTCCTCTTCGATGAGCTCCTCGAGGAACTCGGCGGCGGGTTCGAAATGCGTGGGCTCGTTGGCGACCTGTCGCGCGTGGTGCAGCCAGTTCGACCGACCGGGACGCGCTGCCGGGACCACGACCCCGCTCGGGTTCGACGCGGATCCGACGATGGTCGGTGTGCCGATGAACACGGGATGCTGACCGCCCACGTCGACCAGGACGACGGTGACGTTGTCGGGTGCGCCGCCGTCGAGCGCCTGCTTGAGCAGGGCGTCGGCCGTGCGCGCCGGGGGCATACCGAGGGCGAGGGTCTTGGCGGTGTGATCGTCGTCGACGACGCCGGAAAGTCCGTCCGAGCACAGCAGCCAGCGGTCGCCGTCCTGCGTCGGCATGATGAAGCTGTCGACCTCGGGGTCGGGATCCATGTCGCCGAGCACGCGCATCAGCACCGAACGGCGGGGGTGGTACCGCGCCTCTTCGGGGGTGATGCGACCCGAGTCGACCAGGCGCTGCACGAACGTGTGATCGGCGGTGATCTGGGTCAGTGTCTCGTCGCGGTAGAGGTAGATGCGCGAGTCGCCGATGTGGCCGATCACCGCGTAGTCGTCGACCATCACCAGGGCGCTGACGGTCGTTCCCATGCCCGCGAGTTCGGGACGACGCGCGACGGTGTCGATCAGCTCGGCCGCGGTGTCGGCCAGGGCGTCGCGGATGGCGTGCTCGGCTTGAGCGGGCGTCGAGAACGGCTGGTCGAGCTCGGTGAGACGGCCGATCGCCAGGCTCGAGGCGACGTCACCCCCGGCGTGACCGCCCATGCCGTCGGCGACCACGAAGAGATTGGACCCGGCGTAGCCGGAGTCCTGGTTGTTGGAGCGCACCTTGCCCGTGTGGGAGATGGCGGCGCTCGAGCCCTGGAAGACCATGGAGGAGCGTTACTTCCTCAACTCGAACGTGGTCGCGCCGACCTTGATGGGTGCACCCACCTTCACCTGCACGGGAGCGGCGACGCGGACGCCGTCATGGGAGGTGCCGTTGGTGGAGTCGAGGTCCTGCAGCATCCACTGATCGCCCCACAGCACGAGACGCGCGTGGTGGCTGGAGGTGTAGTCGTCGCGGATGACCAGGCCGGACTCGCTCGAGCGACCGATGGTGAGCGGCTCGGTGCCGAGCGGCAGCTCGAGGCCCGCCTTCGGACCGCTCGTGATGACGATGCGCGAGACGGCCGACGTGGTCGCGAGACCGCCCGCCGGAGCGGGCGCGGGAGGCGCGGGCCGCTTGACCTGGGTGGTCACCGCGTCGGGCGCCGCCGTCGGGGCGGCCGCCATCGGAGCGGGGGATGCCGCGGGCTCGGGGAGTTTGCGCACCTTGACGCCGAACAGGTCGGCGCGCAGCGAGTACACCACACCGAATACGAAGAACCACAGCAGGACGAGGAAGCCGCCCTGCAGAAGAAGGAGAGTCAACGGACTCATGACAGGGGTCCCCGTTCCCGTGCGTCGAAGATGCGCGTGGCGTCGGACGCCGACGGGCGCCGCGGCGGCTGCGCCTGCGCCACCACACGGAACACGATATTGGTGCGGCCGATCGAGATCGTCGAATCGGGCGGCAGAGCGGCCTCGGAGACCTTGCGACCGTTGAGGGTGGTGCCGTTCGTCGAGCCGAGGTCGCGGACCATCGCACGTTCCCCGTCCCACAGGATCTCGACGTGCTTGCGGCTGGTGCCGGCGTCGGGAATGGTGATGTCGGCGTCGCTGCCGCGCCCGATGACCGTGCGCGCTCCGGTGAGGGGATGCCGCGTGCCGTCGATGTCGACGACCCCGCGCCACGCGATGCGCCCCTCGGTGGTCTGCGAATCGACGCGCAGCGTTCCGGTCGACAGCGACGGATCCCGTTCGATCGAGATCGCGACGGGACCCGCGAACGAGTAGCCCTGCGTGCGAGCGTGCTTCTTGACGAGCGTGTCGAGCTCGGACACCAGGGTCGACCCGAGCGCACTCATCTTGTCGTCGTCGACGGGGGAGAGGCGCACGCTGAACGTGTTGGGCGCGAGGATGCGGTCGCGCGTGACGACCACGGCCTTCTTGTCGAGCTCACTGCGCAGCGCAGAGGCGATCTCCACCGGCTGGATGCCGCTGCGGAAGGTCTTCGCGAACGCACCGTTGACGGCGCGTTCGAGACCCTTCTCGAAACTGTCGAGTAGCCCCACGAGACTCCTTCAGGCAGGCAGACCAGTAGGCACATCGTAGTCAGCACGGCTGGACAGGTCATGGAAGCGGACTTTCGCGGCCGCGTTTCGTGAGGTGGTCGCGGCCGTGATATTCTCGGGAAGTTGAGTTCGTGGCATCCGTGCCGTGACTCGCGCGAGTGGCGGAATAGGTAGACGCGCTGGCTTCAGGTGCCAGTGCCCGCAAGGGCGTGGGGGTTCAAGTCCCCCCTCGCGCACAACAGGCGGTCTTTATCTTTCGATAGGACTGTTCTTTACAAATCGAAAAACGAAGCCGGTCAGGAGTAGTTTTCCTGGCCGGCTTCGTCGTTCCCGCCACCAACACCCCGCGCACAGCCCGCCCGAGCACAGCGCAAATCCGCCGCACCAACACCAATAGCCCCTTCCGGGGCGGGGTCGTTCGAGTCGTGTTCTGTTCGGGCGCGCGCGTCCTCTATATACGCGTCGGGTGCTCCAGCCGGTTGCCGTGCTCGTCGCGTCGGCGCCGTACTCGCCGCCTGTCGGTCGCTGAGACGACACGGTTCACTGCCGCTTCGAGGAATGTGACGATGCGGCTCATGTTGCTGACTGCGGTGGCCGCGGCGATGGCCAGGGCCTGAAAGGCGTATCCGCGGGGCCGCCGCCGGCGGGGGTCGCCGAGGTCACTGCCACCTTCGCGCTTCAGGTATTGGTTGTTGGCTTCGACATGCGAGCGCTGCCCGGCCCACTTGAACCATTCGGGGCTGCGGTATTCGAAGTGCATCAGGTGCTTGATGATGCGCATGGCCTCGTCCGAGTCGGGAGCCAGGGTGAAGGTGCGCTGGGTGAGCTTTGGCCGGACAGGCTTATTTCGGATGACGGTGTCGAAGCAAGCGACTTTCGACAGGTCGGGGAAGATGAAGCGCTGGCGTCCCTCGGCGTCCGGGTACCCGAGGTTCTTCAACCGGTATGCCGTCCGGGAGCGAAGGTGCTCGCGGTAGGTCGACTCGTCGATGCGCTGCTCAGGGTCCTCGTGGTGAAAGTTGTAGGTCGCGTTGATGAGGTCGATGGGCATCCACTTCACGTAGAGGCATCCGTCGACAGCGATGACATCGCCGATGGCGCCTTCGACGGCCTCGCGCTTTTTGTCCTTGAAGTTGTAGACGTGGCGGAACCCCATCATGCGGGTCGGGTTCTGGAAGCGGTGCGACTTGAGGTTGTTGTAGTTGCGGTCCACCAGGATGAACCCGCGCTCGTCGAAGAGCTCAGTGTGGAACCTCACTGCGATGAGCGGACCGTGCTTCACCTTGCCGGGTGCGTGCATGGTGATACCGGTGGTGAGGAACGGGAAGCTCTCGGTATCGCCCGGCGTGTTCGGAACGGTAACGACGGTCTCCACCTCCCACGCCGGGCTGTCAGACCGGCGACCGTCACCTTCGTGCGCCCCCTCACGCGTATATGGCCCGCTCATCGCGTCGAGGTTGTAGCGGGGGCTATCGAGATTGTAGATGCGGGGATTCGGGCGGCCCGTCAGATACACAGCGGTTGCGTCGAGGGCGACGTTGCCCTTGTAGTCCTTTCGGATGGCCTCTGGGAGCCGGCGGGCGGAAGTGTGGGCGAGTGCGTTCATGATGATGTCCATCCGGTCGCGACGCTCCTTCGAGTACGTCTCATGCGCACGGCGGTACGCCTCGGCGGAGAGGAAGGTGTTGCGGGGCACGTCCCACGGGCTGAGGAGAGCGAGGATGCGGTTGAGCGCCTTCCAGAATCGCATGTACCACTCTTCGTGGTCCCCGACGGTGGTCGTGATGCCGAGGTATTCGAACGCGGTCGGAGGCAGCTGCGCGTAGAGGGTGCGGGCGATGTCGTGGTAGCGGATATTGCCTTTGCCCGAGTGCATCAGGTGAAGTATCAGCGCAGCGCGGAACGGGATGATGGGCTTCCGCCCGGCACTGGAGCGGCGAGTTTCGGCGAACCACTTTTCCAGCAGGGTGACGACGCCGGATTCGTCGATGAGCTTGCCGTACAGCTGTACGTGCGCGAGCGAGGTAGGACCGACGCCGCGGACCTTCCCATACTCCTCCGACGTGTACCCCGTGGCCTCGAGCATGCGGCTCTCGAAGAGGCTGATGGCGGCTTCCTCTTTGGGGGTCATCGCTGCGACTCCCCTCGGAGGGCGCGGAGGTATTGCGCTTCGTCGATATCCGGCAGGTGCTTGAGCAGCAGGTTGATGTGGTTGAGAGTTTCGACCCCGGCCGCGCGCATCAGCATCTTCACCGGCGTGCCCGCAACCAGATGCGTCGCCATCCAGGTGTTGCGGAGGCGGTCCGAGCGTGGTGGGGTGCCGTTGGAGTACTGAGTGAACGCGGAGACGATGTTGTTGGTGTCGCGGCGCGCGATGTTCCCCCACAACAGCTCAGTGTTCGGCCGCCGCTCAAGCATCGGGGTTACCCACTCCTCCCATTCGGTGAGGAGGGGGACCACGCGGGCGCGGTCACCGGGAATGTCCACGAGCGTTCCGGCATGGTCTCGGACGATATGTTCGGCGCGCAGCTGCGCGAGCTCAGAGGTCCGGACACCCGCCCCGGCGCACAACACGAGGATGAGAAGCGCGCGGTGCGACTTCAGCGGCGTGAGCTGCATCCCAGCCCAGTCGCGGAACCCGGCCATCTCCTCCGCTGTGTACGGCTCGATGGTCGCCTTTTTTGACAGGGCCGTGACCTTATCCGGATGAGCTTCCGGCAGCAGCGTTTCACTGATGCGCATCAGCACGGCGCGGTAATTGCGTCGGGTGCCTTCCGTTCGGTCGAGGTTCGCGGTGGTGGAGTACAGGTCGATGGAGATGGGCGACCAGATGCTCTCTGCGGTGAGCGGGTACCCGCGCATGCGGCACCAGTGGACGTACCGGGCTGTGTAGTTGATGCAGAGCTTCGCGCTGTAGGCGGTGTGAGGGGCTGCGATGGACACCGCGTCGCGGACGAACGCCTCCCCCTCCGGGCCCAGGCCAAAGCCCTCGGCGGGGCGCCAGGTCTCAGTCATCGCACGTGCCTCGGGCGGGAGGGACGCGTAACTGCACTTTGCGAGCAGCCGCTCGGTGCGTTTGGGGTGCGTGTGGGTGCGGAAGCGTCCGAGGAGGGGGCGCAGGGTCGCCGCGTGCGTGCGGGCGACGTCGGTCGGTCCCAGCTTCTGGATGCGCAGATAGAAGATGTCAGGTTGGGGCATAGTGGTGGGGCTATGCACTCCAGCGGAGTCGGTGCGGGCTCAATACGATCTCGAGCCAGCTGCCGCGGTCTAATCACGCACCAAGCCGGTGCATTTTGTGGGGGTCGAGACTTTTGGGGCGAGTACCAGCAGGCCTTGGGGCTGTCTTCGAGCCACGAGCACTTGTGAAAGAGCGCGCCGCATTCGGCAAGGTAGGGATTCCCATCGAGCCCGCCGAGGGGGTCGACCCAACCAGTCCGCGATACCGTGCGGCGATGCTGCAACACCTTTTGGCGAACGCCGTTCGTGAGGCGGTGGTTATGAACGGCACTACTGTCAACGCTCACATCGAGCACGCGAATGGGGCCGAGGGCCTGAGCGCGGATCGCCAGCAGCGTTTGCTGCGGGGCGAGACGATGGCGCAGTTCGCCGACATCGCTTACTGGGCGGGCCATTTTCCGACCGTCGCCCTGGCGCTCACCCGGTACGTCACATCGTGGCACCCGGCTTTAGGGGCCCTACATGACCCCGGCGCGCGAAGCCCGCTCGACCGGCCTCCGCGCTCGTCCATGCGCTGAAGTTAGCGCGCGCGAAATTCCATGTCTACCGGGATTTTTGACGATCTCCTCGAGGACGCGCCGTTGGACATGTCTAAGGACAGGCCAGGCCCGCCCCGGCGCTTAGGCGAAGTACGGCAGGTAGCGAGCGTGACGCCGGGACGCCCCGGAGCGTGGGTCCAATTTGAGCAGGTTGTACTCCACCGCCGCGGCGATGGCCTGAGACACCACAGCCGCCTTCGAATCGGGCAACCCGAATCGGGCGCGTAGGGACGAGTTGGTGAGGCTGCTGCTGCCGGCATGCCGAACCGAGGCGTGAAGGAACGCCGCCCAGACCCGCTCGTCGAGGTTCATCTCGTCGAAGCCGCGCTCCTTGTGCAGGACGATGGTCGTCGCGCTCTCACCGGCTGTGAAGTTTGGTGCCGGTCGGATGAGATCTTCGATGGCGATGAGAGCTCGGTCTACTCCGCTGCCGCGCACTTCGCAGATGTTTGCGAGCCGGAGGATCTCCGCAAGCTCAGGGTTTCGTGACCGCGTTTCGTCAACGAACCTCTTGACGTCGATGAGCGGCTTGCCGGGGTTTCGAATCTCAACACGATCTTCGAAGATCTCAACCGTGATCTGCACACCCTGCTCATCGAGGTCCTGGTGCACGAGTGCGTTCGCCAGGAACTCACGGATCGCAGTGCCCGGATAGATCGGCTGGACTTGTCGGAGTCCGTCCTCGATGATCTCCACCACCGGTACGTGTGCTCGTACCAAGTCGAGGATGTCCTCGAAGCACAGCCCGTAGCCCCGGGAATCCAGGTGCTCGAAGACCGCGTTGACCCGGTCAGTCGCGGCGTACCGAATGAGTCGGATCCGACGCCACGAGAGTCCATGCCGGGCGAGATCGTGTGCCAGGAAGAGCGCCCCGGTTGCGGTGATGCCGTATGTCCCACTGTCGTTGCACACAAGAAGGTGTTTGGCGGTCAGCACAGCCAGGGCGTCGACCAACTGGGCCGGGCGGGGGACTTCCAACAGGCGGAAATAGGTGTCGAGGTGAAGGAGGCCCTCCACTTCAGCCGCCGTGAGGTGGTCAGTGACGACGATCAGCCCCGCGCGTTCGCGTAGCTCGTCGAATATCGCACCGAGTTGATGTGCGCTCATGTCGACGAGACTCTCTCCCACACGCAGGTAGTAGCGGCCGTCGAAGCTCACCGGAGTGCCCCGTCGGCGTTTGGGGATCTGAATGACGAGGACTCGCTTGCCTTCGTACAGGAACTCGCGGATGGCGATGGCGAGGCTGAGCTTCTCGTGGACGCGTAGCTCGAGTTGTCTGGGGTCCGAGAAGGCCGCGGTGCCGTGCACGGTGCGGTCGTCAGTCACGCCGAGGATGAGATAGCCGCCGCCGCTGTTGGCGATGCCGGCGCAGTACGCCAGTGCCTTGTTCCAGTCGAAGCTGTTCTCGGCTCGTTTGAACTCGAGGTCTCGATTCTCGACCTGAGCGAGGAAGTCATCGATGTAGCGTTCGTCGTCGGTTCGCTCCAGCACCGGCAGTCCTCGTTTCGTTTAAATAGAACTCCCCTTGTATATCAAGGCCTCGGCGCCGCGGAGCGGCCGGATTACCGGGGTCGATTTAAAACGGGATAGTCCTGTGGATAACTCGCACAACAGGGGCCACGGTTACGGCTGGAACCCGCTCGACACCTGGGATCCGGGGTTTCTGGCGCGAGGTATGCCAACGAGTCGGCACGGCTGGCCGTCACCGAGGACGCCGTCGAACCCGTTTGTCTTGAACGGGGCCCATGCTGTGGATAACCCAGTTGGCCCGAGCGGGACGATTTTGTGGAACGGTTCTCATCCGTTTGGACGAGCGCGCTTCCTAGGCACGTGGGTTCCCGATGAGGATCCAACGTTGGAGCGCGGTGTCACTTCCAGCGCTGGCGTGAGATGCATCCCCTTGCTCGACGTGGCACAAGAGCGTAGAAACCATATGTACCTGGTCGATGACGCGGAGACCGCCCCGGGCGCCCGTAGACACTGCGAGAAGCCGTCGGTGCCCCAGTGAGAAGGACCTGCCGTCGATGGAGGAGGACATCGTGGTCGAGGAACGGAGCCCGTGGGCGGAGATTGTCGGACCTTGCTATTCGGTCGCATCGTTTGCCCGAGCGACGGGTACGACCAAACAGGAAGTCAGGGCTGCGGCTGCCGAACTACGAGTGCTCGTGCTGATGACGCTGGACGGCGTCGAGCTCCTGCCGTCGTTTCAAGTTCGCGATGGGGAGATCGTCCCGCAACTTCGTCCCATCCTGGAGACCCTGAGGGGTGGCATCAACGATCCGTGGACGTGGGCGCAGTGGCTCAACGTCGAGACGGACAGTGCGGGTCGGCACATCGACGACCTGTGGGCGGGGGCGTTCGAGTCGACCAAGCTGGAAGCAAGGCACACCGCGTGGGCGTGGGCGCGGTGACGCGTACGTGCAATGAGCACCACGTTCAACGGACAGCGTTATGGGCGTGCGGGCGCATACAAGCATCCCTGGGCGCCCGCGCATGGCGAACTGCATGGAGATGCTCTGGTACCGACAGTTCGACCACATCTGGCTTAAAGCGGAATCGACCCTGACCCCGGCGGAAGCGGAGACGCGCCGGTGGCTGGCGGCATTCGATGACGCGATACTCGGATTGGGTCGCTGTGGTCGGCGACGACAGTGGTGCGACTCAGCCCTCGCTCTGCAACGGCACCTCCGCCAGACCCGCACCTGGCCGACAAGAGATGATGCAACCGTCCCTCTCGACGTGGGGTCCTGGGTTCGAGACCAGCAGGTCGAGCGCTTCACGGCATTTCAGGTGACGTGGTGGGGCTACTTGCAAGGTCTTGCCGTGCCGGTGGCGTCGTGAATCGAGAGCCGCTCGCCTGCTTTCAGGCCCATTGACCGGGGTTATCCCGCAGGTCCGGTCCGCCCGCCTCCGCGAGCTCATCCAGCACACTGATTCGCTCGTCCGGTTCATCGGGGAAATCCGGATCAGAGTCGATGTCCGACTCGAGATCCGCTTCGAGCTGGGGGTACTTCTCCAGCAGGAACCGCCGTCGATACGCGGTGTTCGCGGCGTCGAAGATGCCCTCGAGGGTCGCCCAGTTGAATGCCCCGCCCAGGATTATGCCCACGAGGGGGACGACTTTGCCCAAGCCTTTCTTGGTCAGGCGAACACCGAACGCCTTCGCGAACTGACCTGTCACTTTCGACGACACGCTGTGGTTGAGAATGTCCCAGGTCTTCCCTCGAATGAGCGCCTGCGTGAGCCGTGAGACGTCGGCCATCGCGGCGGTCTTAGCGCTGGCGGACACAGCTGTTCCTGCGTTGACGACGGAGAGCGCGAAAATCTTCTCGCTCGGATCCTCGGGGTCGTATCCGTACAGGAGGGCCACGTGACCTACAGCGCGCGTGGCGAGTGTCAGCACCGCTGCGGCATCTGCGGCGAAAGCTCCCAGCACGGCGCCGGTCGTGGGGGCCGCGGCAGCGCCCGCGGTCGCCGCTGTAGCGAGCTGGCCGCCCGAGATGATGAGTCCACTGCCGGCCCCCGTGAGGGCGGCGATGCTTGGGTAGTAGATGTCCGAGCCTCGGCGGCCCACACGGTCCACCTGTTGGAGGTCCAGGCGTCGCACATCCGCGAGCTCGCTCACGGGGTGACCCTTCTTGCGGTGAAGTTCGACAACCCTCTTGGCGGATAGTCCGACTCGGGAAGCGCGGGCCGCCGTGCGTTTCACCGAGTCGAGCGCTGCACCTGTCCAGTCGCCGACACCGGCGGGGACAGTGTCAGCCGCCTTCTTGGTCGCCGCGCTCACCGCGGTCGCGCCTTTTGCGGCGAAGACTTTCACCCGCTCCACCGCGGAGTCAGCCGCGGGGTGGCTTTCGATGTACTCCGCCGCCTTTTGCCCAGCGGCCGCCACGCCTTTGGCGGCGCTATCGCTAATTTTCCAGAGCGTTCGCGAAAGGGGTCTGCCCGGGTGCTTTCGAACAGCGGACCATGCGTCCTGCTCATATTGCGAGGGTGCCGACATGGCGTCAGCGTATCTGTCAGCGGCTTCGACTGAGGCCTATCCCGGACGGGCCCGCCAGTGCTTCACGAAGGACTCTGCGAGGCAAGCGAAAAGGTCTTCGACGGCAGGCGGTAGCGACTAAGAAGAGGTCCGCGATCCGACTATAGCGAGCGTCAGCTTGTCGCTGCGCGGTACTCGTCTAGCAAGGACGCGGGGACGCGTCCACGGTCGCTGACCGCGTGACCGTGCTCACGGGCCCAGGCTCGCACAGCACTCAAATCCAGGGCCTTCTGGTTCGCGCGGCGTCGCGGCGAGGAAGTGTGGGTGCCCGTGCGACGTGCCGCGCTGACAAAAGGCGCGACGGCGTCGTTGAACTTCTGATAACTCTCGGACGAGACGTCCATTTCGTAGGCGCGACCGTCAATGGAGAATGTGAGTCGCTTGGCTTCCCCATCCTCCAGGACGGAGCCGTCCAAATCGTCGACAAGTTGGGTAATGCGCCGGATTGCCATATATGCATTCTGCCCCACCTTTCAGTCCTTGCCTGATCCTTCGAATCAGGTATCCGAGATGGCGGCCAGGGGGATATCGCTTCCCAACCTGCTCCTGGTGATGTTGTCTATAGCGCCTGCACGCCGAGTAGTCCGATAAGGACCCCGCACAACAATCCCTATATGTATGGTCGACGCGCCGGACACGGATGCAGACCATATAGAAGTGGTGTGGAGTCGGCCTGAGGCCCAGGAGTTTGGCGCTCGCGTCAGGAAATTGCGCGCTCAGAGTGAGCTCACTCAAGAGCAGCTCGCCCACCTCGTCGGCCTCACCAAGAACCACGTTCAGCTTCTCGAAGCCGGCCGTAACAGTTCGAAGGCCGACGGCCCGGCATCTAATCCTCGGATGACCACGATCTATCGCATAGCCGACGCCTTCGGCGTCCGGCCGCACGAACTGCTGCCCGAATCGGCGAAACTGTCTGAGACGTAAACCAGCTGAGGCCATGGGGGCATCGAGTGTCAGCGATTGACGGGGCGGGTGGATGAAGCCCGCCAGATGGGCATCCCGCAGGGGCGCCTTCACCGTCGATGATCGAATGTGGAGTGATGGACATGCAGAACAGTGGGCTCGAAGTGCGCCCCGACCGCCGGCAGGGCGCCGCGGGGTCAGCTCCCGCGCCGCAGCTGGGGGAGGTGCTTGCCAGCGGTCGAGCGCGAGTCAGCCTTGCTGTCATCGTGTTCCTGGCAACGACCGTCCAGGTCCTTTCGAACCCGCTTGCAGTCCTCATCGATGAGACGCCGTGGCAGTACCCCATCCCACTCGCCGTTGTCACCATCGGGTGCGTGCTCGCCTGCGCGGTGCAGGCCGCCGCGCTCCTGCTGAGCGGAACCCGGCCCGGACTCGCGGCGGTCGTAGCAGTTCTTGCGTACGTCGCCGTCGCCGCAGTCTTCGAAGTACCTACGTGGGTCGCGGCGATGCCGCTCGTTGTTGCCGTGGCCATGTTCCTCCAAGCGGCACGAAAGCGAGCCGGTGTCGCGTTGAGCACCTTCGGTCTTGTCGTTCTCATCGCCGCTGTCGGTCTCTTTGGGTGGTCTCTCTCCACCGGAGCCTCGCTCGGTGTCATCTGGGCTTTCCTTCTCCAAAGCATCGTCTCCTTTGCAGCCCCGGTCGCGGGGGCCACCGCCCTCGGAATCTGGTGGGAAAGACGTTCCGCGCGCGTGCGAGCCGTCCACGATGCTGCTGAGGCGAGCGCACGGGAAGTGGATGAGCGCGTCGAAAACGCTCGCGTCCACGAGCGCGGCCGAATCGCTCGGGAGCTTCACGACGTCGCCGGTCAGCACCTGGCTGGGATGCTTTCGCTTGCGGACGCGGCTGTGGAGATCGAGATTCGCGACACCCGTCAAGCCGTGGAGCTCATCGAAGACATGCGCAGCGAAGGTAAATTCGCCTCAGCCAGCTTGTACGCGGCCCTGCGCGACCTCGATGCGGTGGACCATAGCGCCGTTGAACGCACCCCGGATGTTCGAAGCCTCCCCGAACTGGAGTCGTACTGGACCAAACGCGGCATGCGACTGAGGACGCAGGTGTGCGGTGACGTTGACGGCCTCCCCGCCGCAGTCTCCACTGCCTCGTACCGCGCTGTGCAAGAGGCCCTCACCAACTGCGCCAAACACGCCGCCGGTGCAGCTGTCGCCGTCGATGTCGTCGTTACAGCGGCCACGCTTCGAGCAACCATCGTGAACGGACCGGCCCGGGTTGCAACGGAACCGTCGGCGGACGTCCTGAGTCTCGGCTGGGGCCTGGACGGTCTGCAGGACCGGCTGCGCATGTTGAATGGCTCGCTCACCGCCTTCGCAACACCCGAGGGGGGTTGGTTAATGAAGTTCTCCATACCGCTGCATGATCAGCTCGTCGGACATCACATTCCGTGACTAGCTCGCTCGAGACCCTCCGAGTGCTCATCGTTGACGACAACAAGGTCGTCCGGCGAGGACTGCGCATGCGCCTGCAGCACGCACCTGGCATCACCGTCGTCGGAGAGGCTGGGTCTGGACGGGACGCCCTCATGGTCGCCTCGGCGGAAAAAACAGACGTCGCTCTCGTCGACCTGCATATGCCGGGAATGAATGGGATCGAGACCACGCGCGCACTGCTGTCCGCGAGTGGCTCAACGGTGAAGGTCATCCTCATCACCAGTGAAGCGTCCGACGCCTTCGTGCTCGACGCACTGAGTGCTGGCGCCTCCGGGTATCTCCTCAAAAATCACGACAGCGACCAGCTCGTTGAGGTCATTCGAGGTGTCGCCCGAGGAGATGCCACCATCTCATCGCGCATGACACCCCGAATTCTCAGAGAGCTGGCGAGTCGAAGCTCGACCTCACCGCCGGCGGGTGCTGACCGCAGGCTTCTCTCGCGCGCTGAGGTGAGAGTTGTCGAGCAGCTCAGTCGCGGAGTCACGAGCAACGAGGACATTGCAAGAGAGCTCACCTTGAGCGTGAACACCGTTCGCACGCACGCGGCGTCAGCCATGCGTAAGCTCGGTCTCTCGGATCGGACGCAGCTGGCCCTCTGGGGTCACCGCAATGGTTTCGGTGAGACTCAGGAGTAGTCCTTTCGGATGAAAACCCCTCAACTGGGAGTCCTCTCCTCACCCGCGTCCGGGCCGTTCGGCGCGGTGAAAATGGGCGGATTCCCGGCTCTCACGCGCGCAACGCAGTACCTGCGTAGGCGCAAGTTCGGCCCGCCGCCTCGTCTCACCCTTCGTTCGCTGCGTTCAAGATGGCCCGGCAGCCCATCACTGGGGGCTCGGGAAGAACGCGGGGGCCGTGGATCCGATCTACCCTCTCTACGCGCGCGCGCACCCGCTCTTTTATGACGTGCCCGCCCGTGATGCGCGAAGCGCAGGGCTGCGGTTCACTCTGCCCGCCGACCTCGACTGGTCCCCATGGTCCGAGTCGGATGACGGGCACTGGGCTGGCTGGATGCCACCGCGAACGACGCTCCCCGAGCAGGGGTGGAAGATCCATGTCAGCGCCACGCAGGACAACGCCGAAACCGTCCTCAAGCGGGTGGCGAGTTACTGCAACCAGCATGCGTTGACGTTCAAACACCTCGTGAGCGCCGCCACCCTCCAACTCGCGAACAGCAAAGATGCAGACCGGGCAGCGTCGGGGAAATTCCTTACCATCTACCCGGAGAACGAGTCGCGGCTCCACTCCACGCTTCTGGCCCTGGACGAGCAGCTCGCAGGCGAACCGGGACCCTACGTCCTATCGGATCTTCGATGGAGGAACGGTCCGCTCTACGTCCGATACGGCAGTTTCATCGCCCGCACGATACGTGTCGACGGGGTTGAGGAACTCGCCATACGCAACTCCACAGGGGAGTTGGTGCCTGACGTTCGCTCACCCGCCTTCGTCATTCCGGACTGGGTCGTCCCGCCCGGGTTCATCAGCGAGCAAGCCGCCGCACTGTCCGCCGAACCTGTCCCCGATGCCTTCCCCGATGTGACTGCGGCTATTCATCACTCCAACGCGGGAGGGATCTATGAAGCAGTTGAGCCCGATGGAACACGCGTTGTCGTGAAAGAGGCTCGCCCGTACGCGGGTCTCACACCCGACGGTGCGGACGCAGCAACACGTTTGCGCCGCGAGATTCAAGTTCTTGAAAAGCTCGAGCACCTCGACTGCGTGGTCACCGCCCGGCGAAGCTTCAGCGCTCACGGGCACGAATTCCTCGTCATGGACCGCATCCCAGGACGCTCCCTGCATGAAATAGCTTTCGAACGCTATCCACTCATCACGGCCGACCCGACGCCCACCGCGTTGGAGTCCTACCGCGACTGGGTGGTCAGCGTCGTCGCCCGCGTGACGGACGCCCTCGAACGCGTTCACACGGCCGGCTACACCCATGGTGATTTCCACCCGCGAAACATCATGGTCCTCGACGACGAGACCGTCGTGCTGCTCGACTTCGAGATGGCGCGACCCGTCGAAGACGAAGCCCCGGCGCTGTTGGGTGCCCCCGGGTTCCTTCCGCCGGACGGACGTACAGGCGTCGCGCTGGACCGGTGGGCGCTGGCGTGCCTGCGAGTGTTCCTCTTTGCCCCCCTCACTTCCCTCATCAACCTGGATGGCGCAAAGGCAGCGAGCCTCGCGCGGTGGGCGGACGAGGTTTTCGAACTCGGCCCCAGCTGGGTGGACGAAGTGACTCGTGAGCTTTCCTACGAGACGCCGGCGGTCGAGACGCGCAGGGATCGACGGCCGGTCCCCACGTCACCTGCTGTCCCCGACGTCGATGAGATCGGCGCGGGAGTGTGCGCGGACGTGTCGTTGGAACGCCTCGACCGAGCGTGGCCGGGCGACCCAGCGCAATTCGCAGAGTCCCCCGCCTCACTCGCGCACGGCGCCGGTGGCGTGCTACTCGCCCTGCGCATGGCTGACATCACCGCGCCCGACGGCGCTACGGAGTGGTTTCACGCCGCCGCCGAGAGCCTCCTCTACTCGGATCACCCGGCGCTGGGACTGATGGACGGCGTCGCAGGTGTCGCCTGGGCGCGTCACGTCCTGGGAGACGCGGCCGGAGCGTCGCGGGCATTGGAACGGCTGTACGCAGCCGACCTCTCCGGGTTGGGCCCAGGCCTGTACCAAGGGAGCCCGGGGCTCGGCCTGACATTGCTCGAGATGGGCGACACCCCGGTTGCCATCAGGGCCTGCCTGCGGGTCGCGGAGGACCTGCAAGAGCAGCTGTTCACTACCGAGGTGAGACGTAACACAGCCGCGACGGGTCAAGCGGGATTCATGAACGGCTGGTCAGGCGCGTCACTTTTCGCACTCCGTCTCTATGCGAGAACCCAAGCGCCGGAACACCTGAAGTTGGCCGTGGACGCTGTCGAACGTGATATCGCCGTCTGCCGGTTCGCGAATGACGGTTCGCTTCAGGTGGACGAAGGGTGGCGTCTCATGCCCTACCTGGGTAGCGGCTCCGCCGGTGTGGGTGTGGTCCTCGCCGAACTTCTCACCCTTCGGCACGACGCGAGGCATGCGACCCTCCTGCGCGGGATAGTTCGGGCTGCTTCTCCCGCGTTCGTGGCCTACTCCGGTCTCCTGGAGGGACGGGCTGGCCTCGTCCACTTCCTTCTCGCCGCCCGCGCCGCACACACGAGTGACGTGGACGCCCTACTCGACAACCATGCTGGACTTTTCGGACTCCATGCGGTCGAGCGCCCAGAAGGGATCTCCTTTCCCGGTAAGGGTTTGCTGCGTTTATCGGCCGACCTGGCGACGGGTAGCGCTGGTGTTCTTTCCGCCCTTGTCGCCCTTCGAAGCTGTACTCAGGCAGAGCCCAAGACGCACCCCGTCTTTCTGCCTTTTCTGTCCTCCCCCCGGTCGGTTGTGTCGGTGATCGAACCGACCACAGATAACGAGGGGAGGTGAGAGAGATGGGTCACATTCTTTCTTTGCAGGCGCTCGAGCAGCGTGACGGCCAGCAGAAGCAGATGTTCGCCAGCACCGTGAGCAACTTCCAGTGCTTCAGCACGACGTCCGTTCAGTTCTGCCGGTGACGCCTCGACGTCAGTCGGGCCGCCGATTTCGTGCACCCGGCTGACGTCGACGCGGCCACCAATTTCCGTCATCGACGGGTCCGCGACTCTGCCCGCCCCCGTCCCACCGAAAAGCGGTTTCGATGCAACCTGAACTGGTAACACGTCTGCGCATTCTGTCCAAGATCGTCGAGCTGACCGAACAGCAGTCGACGGACAGCGTCAGCGGTGCCGTTCTCCTCAGGTCTGTTCCGGAAGATCTCGGGATCACGCAGCACACGCTCGAAGACCATGTGCACCTTCTAGATCAGCGCGGTCTCGTGAAAGGCGCGTTCACGATGGGTGGACTCTCGGCCGTGTTCATCAAACCTGCGGGCAAAGACGCCATCGCCGATTTCGAGCGGGAACGAATCGACCCCATTCGACGTCTGCTCGCCCTGCAGGATGAGCTTCTCAGGTGGGCGTATATCCGTTCCGAGACTGAGGGCCTCACCCCGAGCATCGATGCGTTCTTGGCAACCGGCGCGGGCTATCTCGGTGTCGACTACACGCTCACCGAACTCGCCCGGGCAGCCGCGCGCTTGCTCGCCAGCGGCTTGATGGAAGAGGGAGCGTCCGCGGTGACATCGGCGGGGATGAATGCCGTTGAGAACAACCGGTCTGTACGAGAAATCGTACGCGAGGCGCGAGTGAACAACGTCACCGCTATCGTCACGGGAGGCACGAACGTGAACGTCGGGGGCTCCCACCTCACACAGTCCCTCACGGCGAGCACGGAATGGGGAGTGGAGGTCGCACGGCTGCTCGATGTCCTCGCCGATGCAGTGCCAGCTCTGCCGGAGGGGTCGAAAGGGGCACTCGCGCCTCTCATCGGGGAGGCCCATGACGCAACGGTTGCCGGCGATTCATCTCGAGTTCGTCGAGCCCTGAACGCCATCGGAGTATTCCTCGCAGATACGGCGACGGGAGCGCTGGGCGGTCACCTCGCCTCACAGATCCCTCAGGTTCTCGCCCTGCTCGGGTGACCGTTCCGTCGCCGACCACGACCGGCGCCGCGGGGCTCCGTCAGGAGAAGATGGCGAGAGGCATCACGCGCACAGACGCACCGTCAACGCGAGAACTCAGCTTCAGGTCGATGTAGGTCGATGCCGAGACCCCTCCCATCTCGGGGGCGTGCTGGAGCATCTCCTCGAGCTTCGCCACACCGACATCGAGCGCACTCGGAGCGAGGTTGCGAAGGAGCTTGTTGCGCGCGAACGTCGGCACGTCGTGCTCGACAGCGGAGATCACCTTCCCCAGCACCGTGAACGTCCCGTCCAACAGCCTGTCGGGGTCGTCCACGATGAAGTGAGCGAGGTCGCAGATGGTGATGGCCGTGAGCGGGGGCGCGCCCGCGACCCGTGCGTAGTATTCCCTGGTCGTCTCCTGGCGCGCGTCGGCACGAACGGCGTCGGTAATCGCGCGGGCGAGGGAACCTTTCGTCTCCTCCTCCATGCGCATCCGCTCAGCGTGTCGAACGCGCGCCTCGTGCCCTCCATCGGTGGGGAATTGGTCCTTGTAGCTCTGTCTCACCTGAAAGCGCGTCACCGCCTCCACGAGTTGGGGGGAGATGACATCGAGGGCGAGCGTCAGTTCGACGGGGTCGAATGTTGTGGTGAATTCCACAAAAGCTCCGGGAGCGAGAGCCGCCGCGTCCTCCATAGAGGCCATCTGCGTCAGGTGCCCTCCGGCTTGGAGGTATTCCCGGACGAGGTGCAGGTTGTAAGCCTGCGAGTAGACGAACTGTTGGCGTGACGCTGTTCCGCTGCTCTGTGTCCAACTCGACGACAACCCCGCCGTCACCTCGCCTCTTGCGGACGCGTTTCCGAGAATGGGCATTCGAGCTCTGGCCTCGGCGGCCCCTGTCGCTTTACCTGTGGCGTTCGTATCGTCGACAACGAAGGTGTTCATCTCGCGTGACTCTTCGGTGAGCAGCGGTTGGCGAACGATCTGTTGCAGGATCCCGGCGACCTGGTCTGAGTTCTGATAGATCGTCGCGATGGGTGGACGTAAAGTGTGCGCAGTGTCGGCCTTCATGTGACGATTTTGCGGGGTCCGCCACGTGTGTGGAGTCCTGTCGAGAGCGATGAGCGGTTGCGTGATCGGCTCCCGGCCAACGGTGGCGCCGCTTACGCGCGAGCGTCGAAGGATGAAGTCGCGTTCGTTTTCGTCCGAACGGGTGGGGTGAGGCACTGTGACCTCGCTGGCGAATCGTTAGGGCCCAGCGCGACAAGCTCGCTCACGCTGTGGATCGAGCCTCCGTTCAGCGCAGCAGCTTTTCTTTACCTGCTACTTCGACGCAGTGGACTCCCCGAGTTAGCGGACAGCGCGTATGAGCTCGCAACATCCGGACACGACCGAGGACATCGCAGCATCATGACGGTGCTGGCGTTATTGATGGGCCGTGAGGCGGAAAGGCTCGCCGCCGCCCACATTGCTCAGTCCTACGCGCAACGCACCGAACGCCTCGGAGTGGTACGCGGTCGTCCGTTGTGGCACCGATAAGGTGGTCGACCCCAGGACGGGACGGTCTTGACGCGCTTCGACGAGAAGACGACGGACGTCTTAGAGAACCGGCTTGTCCTCGCGGGTATCGCAGGCGCGCAACGGTGGCTTCCCGGTGCGGTGCAGCTGCGGACGCAAGAGTTTGTGTGGAGATCCCTGGCGGAGCCGGTCGTCCCTGCTCAACACGATTTCGACAGAGCGATGAGCCGCTTAAACCGTCTAACCGAGGCGTACAGACCTGTCCTGGCTTTAGCTCGAGCGCTTCTGTTCGGACTGAACTTCGAGCCGGATCGTGCAGACGTGGGCATTGACGCTCCGACCTTCGACCTCGCGCTGCTGTTCGAGACACTCGTCGAAGACATCGCGGCGCTCGCGTACAAGCGCCGCGGCTTGCAGGTCACTCGACAGACTTCGGAGGGCCAGGCACTCGTCGACGGTCTTGGGCGCACCTACCGTTCCATTCGGCCGGACCTTGTTTACGACGGTGGGGTCCCCGTGCGTGTCATCGACAGCAAATTCAAACCGGTCTACGCGAGCGGAGGGGACGAACCCAGCGGCAAGCATCGCCTGAGCCGTGAAGACATTTTTCAAACCTTCTTCTATGCGACAAGGCTGGCTCAGCGTCACGACCAGTCCCCCCCCTGACCGGCCGCAATCGCTGCGCCACTGCTCGACGGCGGTCAGGTGCCTCACGAGGCGTTCAGGACGGTGCGCTGGGGTGAGGACAATGTCGACACCGCGCGGCTCGACCTGCTTCTGGTGCCCGTCGACGATGGGGTGCGAGCCTCACGTGAATCCGACCACGAATGGTGTGACGAGGTGGTCTCTCCGAAGCTGGCGACCAAGTCAACTTCCAACTGACTCGGCGGTCACCGGCTCAGAGCGCAGCATGACGGCACAATCGTCGTGCGCTTAGGCAACGGGTGTCGAGGTTCGTCCGATTGGATGATTCATTGACGTGCTCAACAGCGCCGGCTCTGACAACGCGCGAGGTCTTTTCCGTCACCAGCTTCCCTGCTGTGGCGGAACGAGGTCGGGGTGAGCGCCGCGGATCGCTTATTCAATGGACACGCGCCGAAGACCAAAGGAATTCGCGCATCACGGTCGGATCGAACCTCGCCGCTAATATCCGTCCATGCCCGGCAAGGATCCCGACTTCGCTGACATCTACGGGGTCGGCGTTCACGTCGTCCCTGACGCCCACGACACACCCCGTCGAAACGTGGTCGTGCACCCCCGGATTGACGTGGTGACTGTCCTTGGGAGAACGAAGCAAACGCAGTCGTACTCCGAGGAGGATTGCGTGCTCAGCGCCAGGGACGACTCGTGTCGACTCGACCTTCCCGGCATGTTCAGCACGCGCTTCCAGCACAGCATTTTCAGGGCGCATTTCGCGAACGAAAACGACTGCGAGTTCTACGGAACGCTGAGTGAAAGCGAGACGATGAACCTGCGCCGATTCTGGGACCGAATGCTGGGTTTCTGACGGCACCGCGCATAGCTGAGTCGTCCGCTAGGCTGGCAAACTTTGCTTCAGAAAGGGATCATGGACGTGGCCGTACAAAACACCCCTGAGTGGGCAGCGGGATTCGACGATCCCGCATCTACTCCTGCGTCGGGCGACGTGTGGGAACTGTCCTGGAATGGCCTTCATGAGGGCATCGTCGTCGTCGCCGTCGTTCGCGATGATTACGTTCTCGGAATGCCGGTTACGGCCGGACCAGCGGGGCCCGCAAATGTTGTCGTGCCTCTCGCAGGGTCGTCCATCACCGTCTGGCCGCGCCTCGAGACGGGACTGGGACGTTTTCTCCTTCATCGCCGGCTGGGAACCGTGCTGAGCGACGACCGGATTCGCGAATTGCGTTTATGGGCTCACGGGCGCGGCGACCTCGCCACCTTCGCTCCCGGCGACGGCGAGGAGGATTCATCCACTGTGGACCACCTTGTAAGGGACTTCCAACGGCGCTGTTTCATCGAATGGCCATCCGCCGAGGAAAGCACCCTCGACATCGCGGCGACAGAGATGACGCCACGCCAATTCCAGGAACACACCGGATGGGAACCGGGGCGAATCCTCGAGTTGTGGAGCGGTCTGATCCTCACTCCGGAGGAGCGTCAGGCGCTGGGGGAAAACGCAGACGCGTGGACGACGGAGGTGGTGGACCTACCGACTCGAGAACTGACGTCGCCTGAGGTGAAAGGACTCGTCCTTGAGCTATGCGCAACGCGCGGTATCTCGGAGAGGGAAGCGCGCAACGCCGCACGCGACGCATACGCCCTCGCGGCGCGCACGGATAGCGTCACCGCCCGCCGAGCTTCCCGAGCGGCCGACGCCATCCGCACCCTGATTGCGGACTCAAGTGCTTCCTGAGGTTCGAGGGATCGGGGAATGGCTGCACCCGCCGACGGTTGAGGCTGTAGCTGAGCATCTGCTCTCGAACATGACTTTCGATCAGCCTCGAGCAGCTGTCGAGGCGGACATCACGAGGGCTCTCACCGACTCGAGCGACCTGGAATTCGAATGGGGCGCACCCGAAGGCACGGTCTGCGAGCTGCATGGCACGTATCAGCGAAGGCCCGCACGAATTCGCGTTTCGCGAGAACAGGGCACGGCCCGAGCGAACTTCACGGCCGCGCACGAATTCGGTCATCATCTGCAGTATTCCGATCCAGAGTGGGCTCTCGACGTCCTTGCACCTTCACGCCGGGATCACCCCACCGTCTCGCAGCACGTTGAGGAAGCCGTCAGCAATCGGGTTGCGGTGAAAGTCCTCATGCCCGACCACGTCGTTGAGTCGGCATGGTGCGGTCGGCTGACCCCGGGTTTCATACTCGCCCTCACCCAAGGCGGCAAGGTATCGAGACAGGCAGCATCGATGAGGGCGTCCGCGTACGCGGCGGTCGAGGACCCACACGCGGTCGTCATCGTCGCAGACCCGATAAGCGGCGTCGTCTTCTCAAGCGTGAGCGACGAGCACTCCGCGCTCGCGCGTCCGCCGAAAGGAAGCGTGCAACCTGACCTGCGAACACTGACGTCCCGTCAGCAACAGTCAGTCGGTGCGACGGAGGGGCTCGTCTACGGCACTGGGTCGGCTCGGTCGGACGTCACCTATGACTGGGGGTGGGACGCGCCAGGAGTGAACATCTTCGTTGTTGCTCGGCCGACTTACCGCTTCGGCAGCGCGCAATGGGATCGCGACATGGTCTCGTGCGTGTCGGCCACCTGCGATAGCGCTTTTGCACGCGCCGACGCGACGTTTTGCGACAGGTGCGGAGAGTACATCTGCCCCGATTGCGGGGCATGCGGCTGTGAGAAGAAGCACGGAAAGCTCTGTCTGCACTGCTTCACGGAGATGTCACTCGCTGAGGCGCAGCGAGGGTCTAGGCACTCTGTGTGCCCGATCTGAGGGTCGGACGGCGCTCCCAGCTGCTCTCGTCCATTTTGATGAATTACCGTCCGCCCGCTGCAGTGCGACGATCCCCGCAGGCCCGGAATGACGGGGGAGAGGGCGACACGGCGGACTCCTCGCCTGCGCTTGTGTGAGCGGGCTTCATCTTGGACGTGTGCTGTAGTCGGGTCTGCTCCCCACCTCGCCGGGGAGGTCAGCCCCGAGGAGTTGCCGATGAGCACGGACGAGATGAAAGCGCAGGAGCGGAGGGTGTGGATCCTCCCCTCGTTCCCGACACCGAACGGTGGTCTGCACGTGGGCCACCTCGCTGGACCGTTCATCGCCGCCGATGTCCTTCGGCGCGCGTTGCAGGATGCCGGCCGCGACCCGCAGCTGCTGATGGGAACGGTGGGGCACCAAAGTCAGGTCGCCGCGGCGGCACGTCTCGCCAATCGAACGTTCTACGAGGAGGCGGACAGCAACACCACGCTTATTCGTGGCACTCTCGAACGCTTTGGCATTGAGCCGGCGGTATTCGTGCAGCCCCGGAACCCGAAGTATCCCGCCCTCAGCCGCGAGGTGTTCGATCTTCTCCTGGACGCCGGGTATGTGGAGTATCTCGCCGTCCCCACGCACCATTGCCCGCGGTGCGCGGTACCCCGCTTCGAGGCTTTCCTCACCGGCCGTTGTCCGCATTGCTCGTCCACGCAGACTGCGGGTATTGAGTGCGAGCAGTGTGCGCTCCCTTACGACGAAGCGGCTCTCGTCGACGCGCGTTGCTCCGTGTGCAGCAGTGAAACGGAGCTCGTCGCCATCGAGCGTTGGATGCTGCGCCTTGAATCGCTGCGTGAAAGACTCCGGACGCATCACGACGTAGCGCAGTCCACACCGACGCTACGTCGGTACTTGGGGGCGGTTCTCGACCGCGTCCTGCCCGACTTCCCCGTCAGCATCCCGGGTACCGATGGCGTGCCCGTGCCCACCCCTGGTGCGGGTCAGCATGTTCTCTACTCCGGCTTCGAGCTGGTCGGTCGATACGTCACGGCCATCGACGCGGTGGCGGAGAAACATGGACGAGGGTGGCGGGAGGAGCTGCGGCTGCATGCTGGCGCGGATCTGGTCGTGTTGTTCGGGTTCGATAACGCCTACCTTCGCGCCGTTGTCTTCACCGCGATGCTTCTCGCCCTGGAGGACCACGGTCTGTCTGCGCCGTTGACGTATCTCAGCAATGAGTTCTACAACCTCGACGGTGAGAAGTTCTCCACATCTCGGAACCATGTCGTCTGGGGAGACGACCTTCTCGAAGACCACGCCCTCGACGACATCCGCCTGTATGTGAGCGTCACCCGGCCTGAGATCGAGCGAACGAATTTCACGGTGCGCGAGCTTGAACAAGCGAGCGAGCGTACGCGGGGCAACTTCGACGAGTGGTTGCGGTTGCTGACGCTCGATGTCGCGAGCACGAGTATCGGCGGGGGTTCTGAAGCAGAACGTGACCACCTGCAGGAGTCTCTGGAGGTCGCGGCGACCAGGATCGGGCGATACTCAAGCGCGCGCACCTTCAACCCCCGGTTGCTGGCATTGGAAGGACTGGCAGTCGTAGATGCTGCGCTCGATGCCGCCCGGAGGTCTGTCGCGTCGGGTGCTAGCGACGCGGGGCGCTGGGTGCTCCAATTGAGGGCGCTTCGGCTCGCAGAGACAGCTTTGTCCCCCGTTATGCCTGAATTCCGGAACGTTCTACACGCCTCACAAGTGCTCCCGACGATCCAGATACGTGCCAACCGCTGGCGGCAGGTGTCAGAGAAGCAAGACTTTGCAGTGGATACCGGCGGCTTCACCATCCGCTTGCTCGATGCCGAGCAGGACGCAGAGGTTCTTTTCCGCGCCCTCGACCACAGCGAGGTCTGGACGCACATACCGAGCGGCCGTCCCACAGATGCCCGTGCTCTGCGGCAGCGGCTGGAGCTCCGCGCCCTCGACCCGGACCGAGTTCAGTTCACGATCATGGACAAAGCAGGGGAGGTCATCGGCACAACCTCTCTCATCAATTTGAACCCCAGCTCGGTGGAGATCGGTTCGACGATGATGACTCCGTCCAGATGGGGCAGCGGCGCGAACAGCGAAGTCAAGCAAGCCCTTCTTAAAGTGGCCCGGGACCATATCGGAGTCGAAAGGGTCATCTTGCAGACCGATGAACGGAACACTCGGTCTCAAAGCGCCATCCGGAAGTTGGGAGCGCGCCTGGTGGAAACGCGTCACGCCGACATGAAGCGCGCTGACGGAAGCCTCCGGGATTCCGTCGTATTCGAACTAGATCTGGACCGGATACCGGCAGACTCAGGGAAGGCCAGCAACCGATGAGCACCGTAGTTGCGGAAACTGAGTTCAGCGCTCGCGCGACGACGTCGGGGAGCATGATTTTCGCGGTTCCCCCGAACGCCAGCACCGGCGGTCATTCTCATCCAAGTCGCGAGCTCTGGATTGTCAGGGCTGGGACTGGACACGTGCTGATCGACGGCATCCGTTACGACTTGGTCCCCTCGGAGGTTCCGCTCGTCATCACCCCTGATGCCCACCATCGAGTGTTCGCAGACGCGGAGGAGCTCGTGATCCTCAGCTTCTGGTGGAAGGACCAGAAATGAGCGGCGTCAAATACGTGGTGATCGGCGGGGGCATCCTTGGGCTCACGAGTGCGATGCACCTGTTGAAAGACGACGACGTCGCCCGGGTCATTCTGGTGGAGAAGACCGCGCCACTGGCCGGCATCAGCGGCCAAGCCGGCGCTGGCGACCTGCCGATCTTCTGGTCCGAGCGTCACCGCGACCTCATCGAACGGTCCTGGAGCCACCACCTCGGACGCAGCAGCTCCGATGGGCGGACGCGGCATCCCGTTGCCTGGAACGGATTCGACGCCGACGAGTCGATCTCTGTCTGGGGTGGCACGGTTCCGATGAGCCAAGCGCCTTCGGACCTGAGCGCGCCGCTGCGGCGTGATGTGAACCCGGACGTGCTGCCGCAGATCACCGCATCCTGGGCATATCGCATTTCGCCTCTAGCGCATGGCGCGTCTTTGCTGCGCGATCTCAGACGGGACCCACGGTTCACTGAGATCATTGGAGAAGCGGCCGACACCATCCCCACGCGCGGGGGAGTGTTGGTGCGGCTGGACGACGGCAGTGACATCCAGGCGGATGGGGTGATCGTCGCGGTCGGGCCCTGGATCACAGCCGCCGATAACAGCTGGGCCTCCGCCGCGCGCGCCCTCGGTCTTCGAACCAAACGTGTGTTCGGCCTTCGCGCGCAGGTTGAGCCCGGTAGACGCGGGACGTCGGCTTTCGCCGATGCTGAACAGGCCATTTTCATCCTGCCCACCACGCGCCGAGACGAGATCGCGATGAGCATTCGGCACGCGGAGTGGGACGTCGACGCGGGGCCGGGTGATCTACCTCGCGAGGTGCGCGATAAAGGTGTGGACGCTGTCCGCCGTTTGACGACGTGGGGCGGGCTGTCGGACATTCGGCCCCGCGTCCACGTGGACACCTACACCCCGGACTCGACGCCCCATGTTGTCGCAGCGGGGAACCAACGAGTCGTCCTAATCACGGCCACACACGGCTCAGGCATCAGGCTGGCGCCGGCATTGGCCGAAGACGCCGTAGCCCTCCTTCGTAAGGCGAGCGTCGTCCCCGAAACTGCAGGGAGGGCACAGTGATCTACGACATCATCGTCCTCGGCGCAGGGGCTAAAGCTGCAGCAGTCGCAGCGAAGATCCACGCCGTGAACGAAGTCAGCGGCCGGCGGCTCCTTACCGCACTCATTCTGGAGAAGCAGCAGCCGGCCTCGCATTGGCTGGGCGACGATGGCTTCACGTCGGGTACAGAACGACTGGGCACCCGGCCGGAGAAGGATGTTGGCTACCCGTACGCGAGCGACGCTGCGTTCCCTGAACATCTGGGGAGCGTTGAACGGGAGATGCAACGCTTCTCCTGGTCTGCGTACTTGCGGGCCGAGGGCGAGTACGCGCGATGGGTGGATCGCGGTGCCCCGGCGGTTACACACCACCGCTTCGGTCGGTACCTGGCATGGGTTCACGCGCAGGCGACAAACGGAGTCGCGTCCTCCCTCGGGCAGATCACGCGAATAGGCCGGGACGAGCCGTTCTGGGAGGTGGAGTTCACTGAACCGGGAGGCGCAACGCACACAGCTCTGGGACGTTCGTTGCTGATTACCGGACCGGGCTCACCGCGAGAGGTGCCGGGCAACGCGATGGGGGAGATTCTTACCGCCGCTTCCACCCGCAATGATCTTGCCGCGTCTGTGGTGACAGACGACGCCCACGTCGTCGTCGTCGGTGGAGGTGAAAGCGCCGCAAGCGCAGCCATCACCGTTCTCGGGCGCCTGGGAGCATCGGGTCACGTATCGCTCATAGCCCCCACCCATCCGCGGGAGCGGTCCGAGACCTTCCTCGATAACGCTGTGTACACAGATCCGACGGCAGCCGGGTGGACGAGCATGACGTTTGCCGAACGCGCTGCGTTCATCAAACGCACTGACCGGGGCGTGATGAGCCCGACCATGTTGGAAACCCTCACTTCAGACGAACGTGTCACCTTCGTTAGAGGCAAAGTCAGCGAAGTCACGCGCACCAGCGATTCAGCCTTCGAAGTATCGTTCGGTCCGCGGGCTCAGAAGTTGATTGCGGACGTTGTAGTGAACTGCAGTGGGTTCGATACGGTCAGCCAACTACGCGGTCTCTTCGACTCCAACGCCTTCGCGTATGTCACGGGATCAGCTGGTGTACCCCTCACGGCGGAGGGGCTGACTCACGCGGTTGGTCATGACCTTTCTCCTGCCGGCCTCCCGCAGCCGCTTTTCGTACCGGCCCTGGCCACGCTTGCCCAAGGGCCGGGGTTTGCGAATCTCAGCTGCCTGGGCTTGCTCTCTAACCGCATCGTGCAGCGGCTGCTCTCGGATCGCGTGGGCGTGCTTCGGGAAGGGGGCCAGGTCGATGCTGTTCTTCGTTGAGGCCGCCACCACCGGCGCTGGCCTGACGTTGCTTGCTGCCCTCCACGATGCAGGGCGGGACGTCGCATTCGTCACAAACCTCCCGGACCGTTACGCGACAAGCCCCGGAAGCCATGTCATCGCTGAGCTCTCCGCACGGGGGCGGTTGCATGTGGCAGACACAACGTCTTGGAGTGTCCCGTCGTGGCTGCCGTCCCCAGCGCGCTCGCACGGGGTTATCTCGTCTTCCGATAAGTACCTGCCTTACACCGCACACCTGGCGCAAGCTCTCGGGGCTCCCTTCCTCAGCGTGCAGGCGGTGGCGCGGCTACGGGATAAGCGACGCGCTCGTGAGCTCTTCGACGAACTGAACGTCGGCCACGTGCGCTGGGCGTCCCCACGTAGCGTCGCAGAGGCCAAGGAGTTCGCGGAAACGGTCGGGGGACCGGTCATCATCAAGAACGTCGCCGGTAGCGGGAGCATGGACGTTGCGTTCGCCCAGACAGCGGCCACTGCGGCGGCGGCGTGGGAAGAGATGTCCTCCCGGCCCCGCTGGCTGGATGGTGATCTTATGATGGAGGAGTTCGTCGCGGGGCCTCTCGTCAGCATGGAGACCCTCGTCACCGAGGGGCGACCGATCTTTCTGGGCGTCACGGACCGTCAGCTGACCGCCCCGCCTGTCATGGCCGAGGTGGGCTACACCTTCCCGACAGAAGTCACCGCTGCGCACCGCGACGCCATGCAGCATGCTGTGCGCGAGATAGTTCGGGCACTCGATATACCCCAGGGGTTCCTCCATACAGAGTTCATTCTCAGGCCTGGAACGTCGCACCTCGTGGAGGTCAATGCACGTCTTCCCGGCGGATTCTTCGTTCCCATGCTGCGCGACTGTTTGAACGGCGACCTCTACGAAATGCTCCACGATTCTGCTGTCGGGCTACCTATTGCGGCCCCCGCCCTCAACGGTAAATTCTCATCCGGGTACGTGTCCTATGCGCCGATGCGCGGCCGCGCCCTCGAGTCGTCACGCGTCGATGAGGCTCGGGCCTACCCCTGGTTGGTGGACATGGTCGGCGGCGTACACGCTGGCGCGATCCTTGCGCCCGCCGCGGATTTTCGAGGTTCGGTCGCCCATGTCCGCGCGCTCGCACCCACCCCCTCACTATCCGCCACAGCCGCACGAGCCGCCGCGGAATCCTTGATCCCCCCGTTGCTGGCGGTGGGAGATGTCTGAGTGGGTCACTACACGGGTTCCACTTCCGCACCCCGCCGGCGAAAACACCTTCGTGAGCGAAAGCCTGTACTCGAGTCTTCGCTGGAATAACGCATTCGCTGAGCCAAACGGCCACGCGACGCTCCACGTTTCCGAGAACTATCACGAAGTGGAAGGGTGGGTTATCTCGCATCTGCTGTCGCACCGTACCTCGAACGCCGTGTATGACGCGCCGAGCATTATGGGCGACCTGGCAGAGGGCGCCCCCGAGATGTGGTACCCCCAACTGCTGGTGGGTGCTCGAAACGGCCAGTACAACCCGGCAAACCTGCCGAGACGCGATGTGAGAGCACTGGAATCACTTTTCGCGAGCCTCCGGCAGATTGAGTCGTCGTCCATGGCATGGCTGTACGCGGATACGCAAACGGCTGAGCTGGTCATCGGATCGGATGACGCATTCATTCCCGTCCTGTCGGAGCTGGATTGCTCGATTCCCGTTCACTTCGACGACTTCGACGGTTACCTGGGTGGTCTCAGCAGCAAGCTCCGGTACGGCGTCCGTCGTGATCTACGACAGTCGGAGGGAATGCCGGCGTGGGAGATGGTCGACGAGGGAAGCGCTGATTTGCTTGCGGCCTGCGCGCCTCTCGCGGTTCAAACACAATCGCGGCATGGTGCGTCCAGCACAGTGGAAGGGATGCTGCGGTATCTGACCAGATGCGTGTCGGCCGCGGACGCCTCCATCATTTTCTACTACGGTCCGCGAGCGAATCCGGTCGCCTTTTCGCTTGCGCTTGTCGAAGCTGGGCGTCTCTGGGTGCGCCTCGTCGGTCTTGACTACGGTCCGGCCGGCGACACCTCGGGCCGGTACCCGGGAGTGCTCGTTTACGGGCCTGTTTCGTATGCGGCTGAACATGGTCTGCGGCACATCAGTGTCGGCGCTGGCAATAGCACCTACAAGAGACACCGCGGCGCTGAAGTCGAACCTCGATGGTCTCTGCTCAGACCACCGCAGGGTGTCGCCGTTCATCGAGGATCCGTGACTGCCCACAATGAGCGGAGGGCAATGGAGCTCGGATTGGAGCCTGGCTCGGGCACGCTCCATGAATGGCACGCATGATGACTGGCGTTGCGCTTGACTGGCGCCGTGAGTTCAACCGGTTTTGGGTGAGTCAGTCCGCGAGTCAGATCGTCACACAGGCGATCACGGTCACGGTGCCGCTGCTCGCGATCACCTACCTCGAGACGCCGTCGGATCAGGTTGGATTTTTATCGGCACTCCAGTACGCGCCCGTGCTGGTCATCACGCCGCTTCTCGGGGCCTACATTGACGGGGTGCGGCGTCGCCCCCTCATGGTGGGCGCACATCTCGGACGTAGCCTGGTCTTCATTGTCGCCACAGCCATCTTCGCTGTAGGAGCGATGTCAACGACCACCCTCATGATGCTGGTGCTGTGCGCGGGGTTGTTCACCGCGGCGTTTGATGTCGCCATACAGACATTCGTTCCCAACACCGTCCCCCGCGACGGTCTTACCTGGGCGAATGCGCGCATCCAAGGATCTCTCTCATTCGCACAGGTGCTCGGCCCTTTGCTGGGGGCGGGTCTGATCGCCATTGGCACCCCGTGGCCGACTACAGCGCTCTTTGCCGCGGGCTTCCTTTTCGCTGCGATGCTCCTATTGCGCAACCGTGCCGTCGAGATCGTGCAACCGCGCCAGGCCCTTCCATTTGTGTCGCGCCTGACCGAGGGTGTGCGAATCGCGTTCCGTAGTCGAGTTCTTCGCACACTACTGATGAGCAGTACATGGTTCAACACGTTCGAGCAGGCGTTCATGACAACCTTCCTCGTCTTCGCCGTCCGAGAAGTCGGCCTCGATTCGACAGACGTAGCGCTCGTTCTCGGAGGAGGTGCAATCGGAGCGGTTGTGGGTGCTGCGGTCGCTAGCCGAATGGCGAGAGGACGGCGGACACCAATATCCCGCCTGGTCGTATACTCCGGAATCTCGGCAGTAGCGCCGATGACCCTCGCCTGGCTACAACAGAACAACCTGGCGACGGTGAGCATCTCTCTGGCGGTCTTCTTTTTCTACGGGGCGGGACTGACTGCGTACAACGTCGAGGCCATCTCGATGAGACAGCGGAACATGCCGGTGAACGCTCAAGGTAAGACGGGCGCCGCCTACCGGATGTTCGCCTACGGCGCGCTCGCTCTAGGCGGCCTCTTGAGTTCGGCCCTAGTGGGTCTATTCGATCTGAGAGCCGCGATGTTCGTCGCCACCGGGCTGCTGGCCGCGGGATGGGTGGTGCTGGTGCCGATATACGTCCGCGGCCTCAAAGATGCGATGTGACGGGCCCAGAGCGCGGGAAGTCGTATCTGGCGCCCTCGCCTTGGGACTCGCACAGACCCACGAGCAACCCACTGCCTCCGCGCACCGCCGTTGGAACCCGAGCTGCACGTCTCGAACACACGCCACGACTTCGCGGCACCGTCGCGGCGTCAATCAGTCGACACCCGCAAGCCACCGCTGACGCAGGTCCTCTAACGCGCGCAGACCCCCGCTCCTTTCCCGGGTGTTCGAGCTGACCGCAAGGTCCGCGGCGATGACGGACGTGGGTATGACGTCGCCCTCGCAGTGCACCGGCAGGGTGTTCTCGTAGAGACTGTCGGGCCCGGCGGGGTCGGCCACCAGGAAATGAGAAGCCGCGTAGTCCTCAGCGTCCACGTCTCGAGGAAGATAGCCGCACACCTGACGGGTGTCGTCCATCAGGCCGACCCCAGCAGGCTCGCAGACGCTCGCCCGGTGGATATGAGACCCGTGCTGGCCCTGCTCGGATTGGCCGCCCGATAGCGGTGGAGTCGCGTTCTGTGTGAGACCGCACGTGCGATCTCCTCAGCGTTCGTCGTCCCCAATCTCCGGCGCACGCACCACAGCGTCGAAGCGGAGAGCCAGGGGGTGGGAAGGCCGCTCAATTCCTACAGCAGGCCCCAGGCAGTCGAGACAGATAGCCGGCCACCACTGCCCCGTTGCGCTGACGCTTCGTAGAGGAGCACCGAGTCGGAATGGGCAAGCCAAGCACTGGAGGAAAGCTGCCTGCCAGTGATGGCCCCGTCGGCGAGAAGCTCAATAGCGTGACGGCGCGAGACGCCGAAGCGGGTCGCCAGCTCTGTCGCCGTCAGCTCGACCATTCACGGAACCTCCAGGTTTGGAGTCATCCTGCCACGGCGGACAGCGGATGGTCCCCTGCCGAAATGGGACGTTTCGTCGGCTCGGACGGGGTGAGCGCCGCCCAGCGAAGCGCAGGTGGGTTATGTGCCGCTCCCCGCGCGCGGCGGTCCAGAGCATCACCTCTACGCAGTCAGCAGCGGGTGGCGGTCACGCGTCAGGCTTGGAGACGGCCGAGGTCCATCCAGGAGTCGCGATGACCCTCCGACGGCGTGATCTGCACCGGGCCAATGCGAAGGACTTGGTCGGGCTCGCAGATGACGAACCCTCGGGCGCGGTACCACTCGATGAGGTCGGCGTCGCCCTTCTCGATACGTGCGAGGAGGAGTCTCGCGGCGTTGTCGCGGCGAGAGTGCTCTGCGACGGAGGCGAGCAGCTGCGTGCCGAGACCGGAGCGGCGCAAGGAGGGGTGCACGGCGATTGCCTCGAGGCTGAAGAACCCATGAGCGGCAGAGGGGTTCTCTCCGCTGAGGAGCAGGTGCTCGGCGACACCGCTGGCTTCGGTGGCGTACGCCGCGCCGACCACGTCACCTTCGCGAATCCGGCCGGCGTCCGGCGATGTCCTCAGAGTGGGCGCCTCCGACTCCGGGAGAGGGGGAGCTGATCATGGTGTCGGTCCTTCCGAGTTGTGGCTGATGTCGGGTCACCGCCGTCGCGAGTGTGCTTGGTCAAGCCGAGGATCTTCCGTTTCCCCGCCGGCGCGCCCAGGGAGGCTATCGGAATGCCCGAACGCTCGCGGCGCCTTCCTGCCTCGTCTGCATCTGCACCAGCGGGGGATCAGGCTGGGGCGTCGCGGCGGCGCGACCTTTGTATTGCGCCGCGCCGCGGCTTGCGCGAGAGCTCAGTGCCACCAGCCGCATAGCGTGGTCATGACTGCTTGGACACACGACGACCTCTTCCCGCCCGCCGCACCGGTTCATTCCTGCTCCGTTCGCGAAGGCGTTCGCCCGTCACCCTGCGGCGGCCCGGGAGGGCTCTGATCCCGGGTTTGCGCCCGGAGAACACATCCGCCTTTTCATCCGATCAGACGACCGCGACCGAGCGGCTCCGAGTGTCGAAGATCGGACGTCGCTGGCGGGTTCCCAACTGGCGTGCGGCCCGCATGTCGGCTCCGCGAGCGGCCAGCCGTCATGCGGCCCGGGCACCTGTTCATGACCTGAGTGCCGCCGCCGGCTGTAGACGCTATGTCAGGGATGTCGAGGATGACCGTCTTGGCGTGTCAGGGCACCCGGAGCTCGCGTACCGGGTCGCGCCTGCTGGCGACGACGGCTGGCAGCAGACTGGACAGCGTCGCCGCCAACACCAGCAGCACCGACACGGCGACGGTGAAGGACCAGTCCGGGAGCGGGTCTCTCAACACCGTCAGCAGAATCCACGCCAGCGCGGTCCCTATCGCAGCGCCGAGCAGGGACAGGGCGAAAGTCTGGCCCAGGATCAACCACACCACGACTGCCCGGCTGGCACCCAGGGCACGTCGTCGTCCGAAGTCGCGGCGCCGCAGAGTCACAAGACCATAGACCACCGATCCGATGAGCACGGCGGTCACGGCCAGCAGCGCGAGCACCAGGCCCCGTGAGAAGGTCCCCAACTGACCTTGGACGACCTCCTTCAACTGTGTCAGCCCGGACGATGTCTCAAGCGAGACCTTCCCGGGGTCCTCGGGCGCGAGAAGGCTCGACACCGTCGCGGCGACTGCGCTGACGTACCGGGACTCCGTCGCGACGATGAGTAGCACGCTGATGTCCGCATTCCCGTCCTCGGACGGGGCCAGCGCGAGGGGCTCGAAGATGTCCAAGTAGGTCGGGGCATCCAGCTCACCGCCCACCCCCCAGGTGGCTTTGCCGACCTGCACCGCACCCGCGTATGCGCTCAAGCCGAGCTCGCGGGCTGCGTCCGCGGAGAGCCACACGTCCGGGGTCCCGCTCGTGGAGCGCGCCGTCGGGATTCCCAGGGCACCGAGGTCCTCGGTGTACACGGCTCGGACCGGAACCCGTTCGCCTGATGGCAGGTCGGCGTTCACCCCGTCGGTCGCACGACCAAATGCTCCCGCCCATTCGACCTGCTGCAGGGCGGCTATGCGCTTCAGAACGTCGGTGCGGACTCCCGCTCCATCATCGGCGCGGATGAGTATCGTCCGCGTCTGCGCGGAGTCCAGGGTCGCGAGAACCCGCTGTTCAGCACCGACGGTTCTACCTGTGGTGAACATGACAGCGAGGAGCATCCCCGCGACGATGAGTGCCGTCAGCACTGAGGAAACAGGCTGCGCCCGGGCCGACGCGAGCGCCTCCCGCGCTAGCGGCAGGACGCGGTTCACAGCTGCACGACCTCGTCGCATTCATCCGCTACCGCCGAGGAGTGCGTGACCACCACTACGGTGCACCCGCGACGGGCTTGCGCGCGCAGCGCGGCAACGACGACATCGCTGCTGGCGGGGTCGAGGTTCCCCGTCGGCTCGTCGGCGAGGATCACGGCGGGATTCCCAAGCAACGCCCGGCACAGCGAGATGCGTTGTGCCTGCCCGCCGGACACCTGGCCTGGGCGACGCTCCGGCGTCACGTTCACGCCGAACTCGTCCATCAGTTCCCTCGCGCGGTGGGCAGCGGCTCTGCGGGACGTGCCCCTGTAGAGCGAGGCTTCTGTGATGTTGTCGAGCACGCTGCGAGTGGCGTCGAGGGCGGCGTCCTGGAACACGAAACCGAATTGCTCCGCCCGCAGCCGCGCTCGCTCCTGGTCGGTGGCCCGGCGTGTCGAACGCCCGTGCACGAGGATGTCGCCTGCACGTGGGGTGAGCATAAGGCCGAGGAGGTAGAGGAGGGTCGATTTTCCTCGTCCGGACGGTCCGGTCAGAGCCGTCAGCGAACCAGTCTCGAATGCGGCAGACCACCCGTCGAGCAGAGCCGCGCCGCGGACATAGCCGAAGGTGAGTCCGCGCGCCTCCAGCACGTCAGTCCTCCACCGTGGGGAGACGTACAAGCGTCCCTTCGGCGACGCCCTCGATCAGCGACACACCTCTCGCGGCGGACAGCACGGTGACGGTGACGTGCTGGCCGGTGTCGAGAATGAGCTGGGTCGATCCGTCCGGCTGCGTCGACAATGCGCTCGTGGGCACGGTGAGCCCCTCGGCCGCGGGGACGGTGACAACGCGGGCGGGGAGGATGGACTGCTCGGTGGCGCTCAGGCTCGCGCAGGCCTCGGCGCAGATGGGGGAGTCGTTGGCCGAGGCTAGGAGCACGGTGACGGTATCGGGTTGGGCGGGGTCGGAGCGCCGTCCCTGCGCCTGACCGGTCCAGGTCAGCCCGTCGGGTGCAGTGAGTTCGACTCGTGTGCCGTCGGGTACCAGATCAGCCTGGGCGGCGGTGATCGGCAACGCGAACGTCGGTGCGGGGGAGAGGGTGCTGAGCACGTTCTCCCCACCGCTGAGGACACTGCCACGCTGCACGAGCTTCGAGTCGATGACGACCCGGCTGGGGAGCTCGGGAACGAAGATGATGTCCCCGACGGACACGATCCCGGTGACGGGGTACCCGACCGCTTTCTGCCACGCGCGGAGCGCGCGCTCCGTGCCGGTGCCGAGCTTCCCGTCGACTGCGCCGCCGTAGTACCCGAGGTCGCTCAGCATGGTCTGCAGCTGTCGCACATCCGGGCCCTCGGTGCCGGGGGCGAGCTCCCGGAATGCGGGTGTCTGTCCCGCCGCCGCCGTCACCGGCCGGAGGTTGACAGCGTACAGCGGACCGCCCTGCTGCACCTCTGCGCCGTCGGTGACGAGAATGTCGGTCACCACTCCAGCTGCTTGGTTGCGGCCGGCCTCGCTCAAGCTCCAGCTGGCGGTGGCGTTGACGTTCAAGCTCGACCCGACGTCCCCCGTCTGCACCGACACCAAGGTGTGAGGCGCGTCCTCGAGAGGGTCGGTCGGGGGCACGATCACCGTGCTAATGGCCCAGACCCCCGCTGCGCCAAGGGCGAGCCCTGCGGCGGTCGCCGCGGCGAGGGCCGCCCAATGAGAGCCTCCACGCCGCTCACTCATATCGCCGTTACTCCCTCGGTCGGCCCCGAACGACTCTGGCGTCTGCCAGCACGGCATCGACTTTAAACCCAGAAAACGCAAGCACACGGACCGTTCGTCCGAATGGACGAACTCTTCCCGCCGTGCTTTCCGGAGAGGATTGCCGCGCGTTAGCCTCCGAGTGGGCGCCCACCTTTAATCGTTCTGAATCATGGTGTTAGGAATACTCATGAAAAAGCGCACAATTTCTCTCGCGGCCGCCGTTCTCAGCGTCGGCATCGTCGCTTCCGGCACTGTCGCCGCGAACGCGATCACCTACGGAGCAAAGAACTGCAACTGGCCGCAGCACGCGTTCGTCGAAGCGACGACCAAGGGCGGCTCGCCGATGTTCGAGATCTGGGCGGGCAACGGAACGTACACCTCGCGCACGTTCTCCGGGCAGTCGAACTACGTCCGCAACTACCTGAACAGCGCGGACGAGGACGCTCAGAAGGGTGCAGTCAACCACTACTCGCAGATGCAGAGCGGCGGAATGGGCTGCAGCGTCTGACCAGGAACGGAACGGGTGGGTCGACGCTTCTCCGTCGACCCACTCGTCGATGGAGAAGCCATGACTTCAAGAACACGTATCGCCGCAGTCGTACTGCTGTTCGCGGCCGCCACCCTCTCCGGCTGCGCCGCCGAGGATGTGGGACCCATCGATTACCAGGCGGGTCAGCTCAGCGGGACTGACCCCAATTTTGCCGAGGCGATGGCGGAATGTCTCGGCGACGCCGGCTGGGAGGTCGAGGTGATGGCTGACAACAGCATTCAGGCCACCCTGGACGGATCGCAGGCGTCCGCCTACCGAGTCGCGGAAGAGGCCTGCAAATCGGACCTCAACTACGACGAATCACCGGTGCTCTCGGAGGAGCAGAACAAAGCGCTGTACCGGGGACTCCTCCAACTGAGCCGCTGCCTTGAGGACGAGGGGTATGACGCCGGGGACAAGCCGTCGGAGCAGGCGTTCCTCGACGGCGAAGTGTTCGATCCCTACGGCCACCTGCGCGACCCAGCGCGCGTCGGGCACATCGACGAAGCGACATACGGTGCGCTGCTGACCAAATGCCCACGCCCCTGAACATAACCCCGGCACATGATGAGCTCGTCCGGGTTATGCGAGGTGCGTCGTGACCCTACATGCGCAGCGCACGTCGATGGTCAACGGCGTCTACGCGGTAGTTAGCGCGTCTAGCCTCCTCGTCGCCTTCGCCTGGTTTTTCAGTGGTTCCGTTCGAATCCTGCTGTCCGGGGTTAGCGGAGAAGAGTCAGGACACACGCTTGTCCAGGGCCAGTTGACCCTCACCTTGTTGTCCTTCGGGCTGCTTTTCGGGCATCTTGTCTTTGCTCTCGCGGGCGCGCGGGAACGCTTGGATGCACGATGGGTCCGCTGGGTCGGTCTGTTACACAGTTTTGCTTCGGTAACCGCTGTCCTGAGCGCCGGGTTTCTCGGCCTGCTCGGCGGGATTGACTCTTTCGCTCGCTTCGCCGGGGTAGTTCTGCTCTGGTCGATGCCGTTCATCGCCGGTGCAGTTGGCTCCATCGGTGTATGGGCGGCGCGGCTGGGTCGGCGCAGACTCGCGGCGGGATGGACGGTGACGTACTTGGCTTCCTTTCCATTCGTTCTGTTTCTCGGTGTGTTGCGATAGGTCTCGACTCGGTCGCACACAGGTGAGGAATCAGTGATGGGCGTCGACCGGGCGCGCCGTCAGCCGACATCGGCGACAGCCCAGCAATGCCCCGCTACTGATGCCCTTCGTATCCAGACTCGAGCGCTCCGGTCTCCGGACTCTGCACATCAACCAGGGGTGGTGGCCCCCAGCCCTACCACTCGACGAGGACCTGGGCGTGCTCGACTTCGCAATGGGGTTCGGCAATCCGACTGACGAGACTGAGAGCCTGATCGTGGAAGCGCAATCGGAGTTCATCCGCATCTGCGAGAACTGCGCGGACGGGGCGTGGCTTCAGCGGCAGGAGACCGGCTCATCACCTTCTGCGTCGACCACGGACCTAGCCGCGGCGCCCGCCCCGCGACAACGGACGAGGACATCGTGCAGGGTGTGCCTCGCCCGACCGACAGGGAGATGGCGTTCGCGATCTCGGCAGATGCGCCGGCATCAGCGTTCACCGCACAAGCGAGCCGGGACAACGAAGCAGAGGTGGTTCAGGAATGCAGGACCACCTCGCCGGTGATGGAGGCGGCGTCAGGTGTGACGCGACTGCCGCGAGGTTGCATGGCACGGATGGAGGAGCGCGACACCCGCCAGAACAGCTGCGACCGCCACCGGAAGGAAGGTGAACTGTGGGATGAAGACAACGTCCGTGAAGGCGATGCCCGCTGAACAGAACGACCCTGCCGCCAGTGCCACGAGCGGCGTCGCAATGCGCGGCTCACTCTTGCGAAGCGCCATCATAGCTGCCGCAAAGTACAGGACTCCCGCAACGACGCCGAAAACTCCAGTTGGCACGTTCAGGAACAACCCGACGTGAAACCCCCACGACCAGCCTAGAAGCCATACAACCGACCCTGACACGCCGAGCGACCTCAGTAGGCCACTTGAGCGGCGCCCGAGAACGGCGGTCGCCGCCACTATGCCCGCAAAACCCGAAGCGAGTACAAGTTGCAGCCACGCGAAGTCGACTGCGCTTTCGACATCCATGACGGTCGAGATGCTGAGGAGCAAACCCCCCGCGACCATTACGGAGGCTTCCCTCGCGGACGTTGAGGTGGAGCGGTCTGCCAGCACGGTCACAGTCTGACATTGAAGTCGGCGACCTAGCCTCGTCCCCCGAATAGGCAGTATCGCGCGTAGAAGTCGCTCTCGTACACTGTTATTCAGGGACGTCCGCAACCTCAAGAGGGACGATTTCGCATCCGAGACGCGTGGCCGCGGATGTAGAGAAACACGTGTAGCGCGGCGACCGAAGATGGTGCACTGAGTTGCTGGATCCGATGGCTCTACCGTGACGCCCGGATGGCTCGTGTCGCGGTCACGGCCAACGGAGGATGCGACACCGGCGTGGTGACGACAGGCGGGGAGGTTCGCACCAGCTGCCGCGGCCTGCGGCGGGCAGGCTTCACCCCGGAAGGAATTGAATACATTGAATAAGATAGTGACGCTATCTGTTGCGCTTGATCCGTGTCTATGCGGGGGTGGGGCGTCGAGCGAGATTCGTGTCTTCGCATCCAAAGTCGGCAGTCGCTTGGTCGACCGCTAGGGCGCGTAAGGCGCGACGGCTCCGTCAACACTTGCCATGACCTCTCTACAGGCGTAGAAAGCCCATGTGTATATGGTTTCTCTCGGCGGTGGCAATCTCTCATGAACCAAGTGGGGCCGAATGATGGAGAACGGGTCGTTTCGCCTCAGTTGCTCTCACCGCTGCTGAGGCGCATACCGCCAGGATGGTGGCCTCAGGTGGAGGTGCCCGAAGGGTGGTGGGGAGTGCTGCACAGCCTTGACGCCGACCTCGCTGTCATCGACCCGGAGTATCAACTACGGCGGGCCGCTCGGGTCGATAACGAGCTCATCTACCTCACCCGTACTGGCGGTGGGGGCGCTCGATTCGCCCGCCGGATCCGCCGCGCCAGGGAAGAAGTGCGTACGGTCTGCGGAGTCTGCGGCCGTCCCGGCATCCCCAGAACCCGCTCGCGAACGGTGCTCTGCGATCTTCATTGGCACCCGCTGACCGCTGTAGAAAAGGCTTTCGCGCTCAGCGCCGACATTCCCGAGGCTTGGTTCACGGACGAGGCTGAGATAAAGAACGACGCCTACGTAGCCCGCAGCGCGGCCGATCAGCGAAAGGAGTCTGCCAACCATCTCAGCGAGCGGGACATGGCCGACCTGCTCGGCGTCACAGTTCAGCGTGTCCACGAGATGTTCGAACAGGAGCTTCTCGCCGGCGCCAACCACGACGGCCGCGTTGTGTATCCGAGGTGGCAGGTGATGGAGGGTGGACGTCTCCTTCCGCACTTGCCTGTCGTTCTGCGCGCAGCTGACGGCATCGAGGCGCGGACACTGCAAGCGATCATGGAGAATGTCGACGAGGACCTCGAAGGCGCCACACCAGCTCAATGGCTCGCTCATGGTGGTTGTGTGGAGCCGGTCTTGCAGACGCTGGACCAATGGTGGTGGATATGACGCGGGCAAAGCGGGTGAGACGTCACCTGCCCACAGGCGAGACCGTGGCCGCAGCGGGCGGTCCCGAACGGCTGGATGTCCACCAGCTGGAGGCCGTCGTGAACGAGTTCAGCGATGTCTATCCGGACGGGTACCTTCTAGACCTCCGTCAGGAGTGGCCGGAGTAAACGCTCGCTAGGAGCTGGCGTTGAGTCCATGGGCATCGGCGTGGGGTTCGTGAAGCCCAATACCGTCAAAGTTCAGCGGGTCGTGTCTCGCGCGCGTCGACGGCCAGATACTCCGAGCTGCGAGGTCCACTCGTCGCCGCAGAGTATGGCGGACCCCGCCGCCGTCGGTGGGTCGCAGGGGGCGGTCGGGCGGCAGCGGGGGCCGGTTGACGGTACCCAATATCGAGGGCGCTGCGGTACGGGTCCTAGCCCCTTCGGCGAATGGGGCCATTACGTGATTCACCGCCAGTGAAGATACGGCGCGCGTCACCGTATCCCACTTCGAACAGCCCCCGTCATACAACCCATCGCACCGTCGGATGGTCGGGGTCTCCTCCGTGCTCGTTCATGTCGGTGACCGCTCTGCGCTTCTCGCTCAGGTCGGCACCGAAGAGGGGGCGGGCGAGTGAGAGCGTAACCGACACCCGCGGCCGGAGAGAGACATGTCCCCGAGCTGGTGCAGCGGAGGGGCCGGCGGAGTACGTCTCGCACCACCGCTGTCACATCTTGCGATCCGCACCGCGCATAACCTCGCCATGTCCTCACCCGCAGACCCGTCCGGCGCAACGTTGATCCTCCAGCCCTGCTTTAGCCTTGACATCATGCCTCCTGCCCCTTCCACACCGTTCGGACCGGAGGGGGTGCACCGTGACGGTGACCTGTTGTGGGTGCCCCTTCGCGGGCGGTGGTTGAACGCCGCCCACCAGCCCGAGGAGTTGGTTCGCCAGGAGTGGATTCACCGACTGCACACCGTCGGCGGGTACGCGCTCGAGCAACTGGACCAGGAGCGACGCACCGTCCACGGCCGACGATCCCCGCGTGCGGACATCGTCGTGTGGTCAAGCGTCGAGGCGAAGCAGGACGGCGCATCTCCGGTCATGGTCGTGGAGACCAAAGCGGGTAGAGGGCCCATCCAGCCAGCGGACTACTGGCAGGGTGAGTCGTACGCGCGCGCATCGGGTGCACGCTTCCTGCTGTGGGCAAACGAAACCGCGTTCCTTGCTTCGGAGCTTGTGCATGCGATGCCGGGCCGGACCAGACACATCACCACCTGGCCCACCCTTGCCGACCTGGCGGACAGTGCCCGTTTGCAACGGCTTCTCGACGAGCTCGAGGTATTCGACCGCGAGCAGTTTCAGCGAGTGCTGTTCGAATGTCACACGCTACTGCGCGACAACCATGCGATGACCCCGGACCGGGCCTTCGACACCATCTCGAAGATCCTCTTCATCAAGCTCCGCACTGAGCGTCAGCAGAACCTGGAATCCTTCACCACCGATTACCTGCGGCGTTCTCGGGAGTTCCTGTCAAACTCTCGCCTGGAGGTGCACGAAGAACTGTTCAACCTGACCAAGGCGGCATTCGCCGAAGACGACCTGTTCGCTGACGATGACCGCCTCGGCATCTCCGAAACCACCTTCTCTCAGATCGTTGGAAAGCTCGAACGCTTCAACCTCTCCAAGACGGGCGAAGACGTCAAGGGAATCGCCTTCGAACGCTTCCTCGGGCGCACCTTCCGAGGCGAGTTGGGGCAGTTCTTCACTCCTCGACCGGTGGTCGATTTCATCGTCGACATGCTGGACCCCCGCGAGGGGGAGATCATCTGTGACCCGGCCGCAGGCTCCGGCGGGTTCCTCATTCGTGCGTTCGAACATGTGCGCGAGCGAATCATCAGCGAGGTGCAGGAGAAGCGGGACGCGGCCATCGAGGCGATCTCCGCGGAGTACCCCGACGATGCCTCGGAGCAGGCGCTGGCCGAGCGTGACGCGCGGGTCGCGCGAGCGGTCGCAGACATCACCGCGGAACTGGCGACGACGGGTGTGGGTAACACTGAGGCCGACACGCGGCTTGGGCGCCTGGCGTGGCGCAGCATCTACGGCACAGACAAAGAGCCGCGCGCTGCCCGTACAGCCAAGATGAACATGATCATGCACGGCGACGGGCATGGCGGCATTCACTGGCACGACGGTCTCATCGACACACACGGAGTGTTCGAGGGGCGCTTCGACGTGGTCATCACCAACCCTCCGTTCGGTGCGACCGTCAGCAACGCCCAAGTCGTAGGCGCGACCCCCGAGACGGACGTACCTGATGACCCGGCCTACCTGAGGTCGATGCAACGCCGCTACGGCACGGCGTGGCGCGCAGCGCACGACCGCGTTGTCGCCGCCCGTCGTACCCCCATCCTGGAATCGTTCGACATCGGCCGTGGGGCGAAATCGCGAAAGACCGAGCAGCTCTTCCTAGAACGCTGTCTGCGGCTGCTTCGACCCGGCGGGAGGATGGGTATCGTCCTGCCGAACGGCAACCTGAACGCGGCATCTCAGGCGTGGTTGCGGCGGTGGGTGGAAGGGCAGGCGTTCTTGCAGGGCGTCGTCGCCCTCCCCGCCGAGACGTTCCGCTTCTCGGGTGCGTCGGTGACGGCGTCCGTGCTGTTTCTTCGAAAGTTCACCGATGAAGACGCCGAGCGCTGGGAGCGATGCTGGCAGGAAGCGGTTTCGAAGACCGAGGCGTCTTGGGCTCAACAACGCGATGCGGCGGTAGCGGCAGCCGTCACGGCTCTGGAGTCCACCGGCGATGCCGAGTTGGATGCGGCAATCACAAAGCTTGCTGAGTTCGGCGTGCACCCAGACTTCCCGGTATCTACCACGCCGATGCACGGCCTGGTCCGATCCGCAGACCGCTCGAGCGTTCGTGGTGTGTCCTGGGAGGGTGCCCCCCGCACCGGGGAAGTTGGCGTTCACATCCGTTCTTTCACCCGTCGTGCGGCGGATGTCCCCGCTGTCGCTGCGGCGCTGGCAACGCTGAGGACTGCGCTGCGTCGTGCTGACGATGCCCGCACCAGCGAAATGTGGGCCTACGTGCGCGATGCCTTCGACTACCCGGTATTCATGGCGGCGCCATCGGCTGTCGGTATCACCGCCACGGGTGACACCGGCAGCCACGTCCCCAACGACCTGCCCGAGATCCTGGCTGCGTGGAAGTCGGCGGTCAAGCCGTGACCGTGGCGACAGCGCGGTTCGCACAGTTGGACCGGTGGGACGCCGCCGCGACGGGCATGCAACAGGTCTACGCCTTTCCCGTCGTAGCCCTGGGGGACATCGCGGACATCCGATTGGGTGCGCAGGTGCCTCGAAAGGGAACCAGCGTTCCTGGCAGTTCCCACCCCTACCTGCGCGCCGCGAACGTCCGACGCGGTCACGTGGACACCTCGGACATCCGGCAGATGACAGTTTCGGCGTCGCAGGCTCAGTCGCTGGCACTAGCGGCAGGAGACCTTCTGTTCGTGGAGGGGTCCGGATCCGTCAGCGAGGTCGGACGCGCAGCCGTTTGGGACGGCCACGTCGACGGGTGCATTCACCAGAACAGCGTGGTGCGCGCCCGACTGCGCTCGGCAGAGCTGAGCGGTGAGTACCTTCTCACCTGGTTCAACTCCCGCGCTGGCAACGCTTACATTCGGGAGCAGGCCACAACGACCAGTGGTTTGTTTCACATCGGCGCGGCCAAGCTCGCCGGTGCCCCTATTCCTATGGCTGACCCTGACACACAACTCGCATTGGTCGAGGCGGTCAGCAACCAGAGGCGTGCAGCGGAGCATGCTCGCGCCGAAGCGAAAGCACAGCTCGCGCAAGCGTGGGAACGATTCAGCGACGAGATCGCAACCCGCGCGCCGAAGGGGAACGACGTGGGCGTCAAGGTGCAACGGTTTGCGGCCCTGGACAGGTGGGACACCATCCCCGACAATCGCGGGCTGGTCAGCGAGTACCCGATCCGCGCGTTCGGTGAGGTGGCGGACCTGCGACTGGGTACACAGATCCCGAGCAAGCACTCCAAGGCGGAGGGCAATGACGTGGAGTACCTCCGTGCCGCGAATGTCCAGGCCGGCCACGTCTCCCTGACGGACCTAAAGCTGATGGCGGCCACCGACGCCACCGTGTCGCGGCTGCGCCTTGAGGTCGGCGACGTCCTCGTCGTCGAAGGCAACTCGCGCGAGGAGGTCGGACGCGCTGCCGTGTGGGATGGCGAGGGCCCGGACACGACCATCATCCAGAACAGCATCATTCGGGCACGGCTCAAGTCATCGGATTTGACGCCTGAGTTCGTGGCAGCCTGGCTGAACTGTGCAGCTGGTCGTGCGTTCGCGCAGTCGGCGGCTACGACGACATCCGGGTCACTGTGGCATCTGGGAGTTGGCAAGCTCGCGCATGCACCCATCCCCGTGCCCCCGCGCGAGGTTCAGCAGCAACTTCTTGACCGGCTGCGCAGCGACCTTCACAACGCCGCGGAGCTTGCCCGCGCCGCGGCTGCTCATCTGGAGCGAGCTGAGACCGTGCTCGAGGAACGTCTCTTGCGCCCGCCCGCGGCGGTCGAGGCTATCTCGCCTGCCCGAACCGTCGTTCTGGCCCTGTAACTCCGCGTCCTCCCAGACATGTGCGTTGTGATAATCGCAACGCAACGGTAGTCTCTTCGTATGAACCCCATCGGCGACCGGATTGTCGGGCGGCTCCGCTCCACTTTTCCCGACATGTCTCAGGCCGAGCTTGCGCGCAGCGTCGGTATGGACCCGTCGGCTTTGTCTCGAGCGGTAAATGGCTCACGTGGACTCGCTGGACGGGAGGTTGTCGCACTGGCGCGAGAGCTCAAGGTGAGCACGGACTGGCTTCTCCTGGGGGAGGAACCTTTTCCCGTCAAGATTGCCGCCCGTCATGACTGGGCCATCGGGGGCTACTCAGCCTCCGTCGGCGACGAGGCGACAGCGGGGATCATCCAAGGTGTCGTCACCTCCTACGAACAGGCGGAGAACCTCGTCGATCCGCCCGTTTGCCGGGCTGTGCCACGCGACCCGATTGAGGCCCGACGCGTGCTCCAGGAGAACTTCGGGGTCGGATGGGTTCGAGACTTCGCTAGTGCAGTCGAGCAGACGTTCGGGGTGGATGTCATCAAGCTCCGAATGCCGGCGCAGGCTGGCGTGAGCTTGAAGGTGCCGAATGCGACCGTCATCGTGGTGCCCAACGACGCGTTTTGGGGACGCCAGAACTTCACCATCGCCCACGAACTGTGGCACATCGCGCACGATGACTTCACTGACCTCGCGGAGGGGGTGGAGAGCGCGGGTGAGTCGTCAGCGAATGCCTACGCCGCCGAGTTGCTTATGCCGAGCAGCGTTCTCGAACAGGTCGATTGGGCGCATGTGAGCGATGTCGACCTCGCGCAATGGGTGTGGGACCACGGCGTCTCTCTGGATGCACTCGGTCGTCGATTGAGCCATCTCGGTCTGGCTCAGCCGCCCCAAACGTCCTCCTTGATGTCCCTTCTTCGCCGCCACATCCGCGGCGCAAACGTTTTTGATGATCCCGTTACCAACCGCCTACGCGACGCCGCGGCGCGCCGCTTCCCGACCAGGTTGCTTGCAAGCCATGAGGAACTGGGCACGCACACATCGACGTTGTCGTGGATGCTTGATGCTCCCTACAACTTCGACACCGACACCCAGGCGAGGCCGGGGCGTACTCCAGCGAGCCTCACGGCCTTGTTCCGCCCCGTCTCCGCGTAGACCTCCGTGCAGTACAACCTCTGTGACAACACCGTTCCCATAAATTTCGCACTGATCAGGAGAACAGATCTTCTTAGGTCCCTCCTCGACGGGCGTGGGGCATGGACGGGTGCCGTGCAGGCCGAATGCGAGGATTCCATCGCGACGGGTCTGTATCCAGGCTTGGAAGAGGTTCCCGGGCTCATAGCGCACACCTGGATTGCCGACGACGGGGAGCAAGCCCAAGCTCGTCGCATCCGTCGGGAAATCCGTCGTCCGGACGAGCCATTCCTGAAAAGCTACGGAGAGGCTGAGTCCCTCGCAGTATTCACCAACCGGGGCCTCAAAGGGGTCTTCCTCACCGATGATCGTGGCGCCAGGAGATACGTCGAGGATCGCGCCCTCACCGTCGCAGTGGTGAGTACGGCGGAGCTGCTCGCGATTGCCGTGAATCTCAAGCTACTGAGGGCTCACGAAGGCGCTGAGTACATCGTCACCCTGATGAAGGCCCAACGCGGCGTTCGGTTAGACGATTACGAGGCTGCGTTGGAGAACGAGGCCTTCTGACCCTGGCCGCGGAACGACCGCAAGACGCAGTATCGCTGGGGTGAAAGGTTGCGTCGGTGGTGTCCGAACCTCCGCTCGCAGTCTCGCTCACCAAGAGCCCGCAGGCAGGCGCCCCTCAAGCTGGACCGTGCGCGGTGGTGGTAGGTCAGTCCCCGATCATGCCCAACTGATTAGCAATCTCATTTGCTCCGATCTCGGCGGCCTTTGCAGCACCAGCGCCAGCTCCAATCCAGAACAGCTTGGTCGCTGCTTCACAAAACCGCCGTGCCCTGCTGCGGTCCGTCTTGGCGTCCCGCACGGCCTGACCGAAAAGGACACCAGCGAGTTCGGTGCTGAGCTTGCGAACCAGCGCGGTGCCGAAGACGTCGACATCATTCAGCGCGTGTTCGAGCTCAGTAGCCAAAGCCAGGAGGTAACCGCGCGAGCGCTGGTCCAAATCTGGGTAATCGGTGAGAAGACTTCGGACGTACTCAATGGCGTCGCTGACCGAGTGCCGATATTCGTCGGTGTCGGCGTCGACGGAGCCCAAGGCGTGGAGGACATCTGAAAGAGAGCGCAAGGAATGTATGGCGCTTTCCTCCAGGATGTTTCTGTCATGAGATTCCGCAGTGCGGAAGGGCACCGTCCATCCGCCTATAGCCCCGTAGATGGCAGGAAGGTACGCCCGGAAGTGGCCGGTTCTGCGCCCGTTCTGCTCCAGCATAGAGAGGGTCCGTTCGACCTCCTTGGCCAGCTCAAACGCGCGGGCCTGCTCATGCCAGAAGCGGACGTCTGTCGCTGGGTCGCTATTGCCGCGAACGGAGTCGCTTGTGTACCCAGCGGGAACGAGGCGCCAATTCTCTAAAAGGTCTGCGAGAGCTGAAGCTGCGTCAATAGGCACGCCTGCAGCCTACCGATCAGGGGGCGAGGTCACCGTTGGCGTGGGCCGCATGATGGTCGTGCACGGGCCGCACATCCCCGAGCCGCGTCTACTAGGCGTGACGAGTTGTGCCGACGACGACAGCTGGGCGGTCGGCCTCATTGGTTTCGCTCGTGCCTAGCGCGCGCCCGACGGCCTTGGCCGTAGCGCGTGCCGTCAAATTGCTGGACACCTCGTTCACTACCCGTCTGCGGGTGAATGTGGATGGGCTCTTACTTGCTCCACCGCCGTGCAGAGATCTGCCTTGCCGGCTGCGAGCGTGGTCATCGTCGATCACGCCGAGTTGGCGGAAGCGGGTTGAGAACGCTTTGATGGGGCACCCCAACCGCTCCTTCAACCTCGTCAACGCGGTGAGCGAAACGCGTGCATCTGCATGGTCAATGATGACGGCATCACCCGGTGCGAGGAACGCGGAGGCGAAACCGGCGAGCTTCGTTCTCTTTTCTCGTCGCGTCGGCCGCACTGGTTGGGGCCGTCCGACATGCAGGACGAGGTGCCCGACTTCGTGCCGGACGGTGAGCCGCTGGCAGTCGTCGGGGGCAGCATGATCGGGCGAGGCAGAGGATCTGCTGCGGCCTGGAGGCTGCGTCCATGCACTCGAAGGATTACGCCGCGCACCAGCCAAGTTTTCGCTTCGGGGACACTGTTTGGGTCAATCTGGCGGTTAACGGCCAATGTGGCTTCACAAGCTGGACATTTTCTGTGTGTATGCTCAGCTTCGCCTGAACAAGTCAGGGTCGAATCTTTCCGCCGGGGGGCGGCTTTCAGTCGGAGGTATGTGTGCCTTTTCGCGCGCATTTTTCAGCTCTTGCGATCTGCACGATCCTGACACTTGGCATCTCCACCGCCCTACCGGCGGACGCCGCGCACGCGGTGGCTACGCAGGCTCCCGAGGCCACGGCTGAGACTCCTGAGGTCGAATCGCTCCCGGCCGGGGACGAGCCGACGGCGGCGCCTGAGGTACCGCAGGGCGATCTGGCCATCCCTCAGGATGCGACGGATGTAGCCGAACCGCAGCCGGTTGTTCCCATCGTCGCGCCGGCACCCCTCGCAGCACCCAAGGGACTGGACGGCGGCGTTCCGGAAAGCGGCCTGGATGCTGTCGCCCGGACGGACTCGTCCACCGAGTACGAGTCACCCACGGGCTCGACGGTCACGCACCTGTCCACCGACGCTCTGAACGTGCAGTCGGAAGATGGCACCTGGGCAACCCCGCAGACATCCGTGTCCCGGGCGGAAGACGCGGGCGCGGACGCGTGGACGGTCGAGGACCATCCTCTCGCGCCCCTCTTCGAGGGCGGCAACGGTTCGGCGCCGTCGGTGACGGTGCAGCGGGAGGGGCACTCGGTGTCCTTCACCCTGCAGGGCGCTACCGATGGCGATCTGGAGACACCGTTCTGGTGGTGGGACGACTGGGAGCAGATCACCTACCGTGATGTCCGCCCCGACACCGACCTCGAGTACCGCATCGAACCGGGAGCGGTGAAGGAATCGCTCGTCCTCGAGAAGGTTCCGTCCCGGTCTTCATGGTCGTGGGTGCTGTCCGCTTCCGATCTGGAACCCCGGCTCGCTGAAGGCGGCGCGGTGGAGCTCGTGGATGCCGACGGCACGCCGGTGCTGATGATCCCGACCCCCATCGCGATGGATTCCGCGGGAAACGAGTCCACCTCTTCAAATACGGAAGTTGCTCTGACCCCGTACCTGGCGAAGCAGTCGGATGGAACCTGGCGGTACACGATCCAGGCGGACAAGAAGTGGCTGGCCGACCCAGCCCGCGTCTACCCGGTTCGCATCGACCCGACCTTCATGGGGTGGGGACACCGTCAGTCATACAAGTCAGACGGCACGGTGTGGAACGGCACCCTCAACGTCGGAAACACCCGAGAGAGCAACACAAACCGCTACTGGCGTAGCGTCGTCGGGTTCGACTATGGCTCGATCCCGGGCAAGTTCATCGCTGGCGCGAAAGTGAACGTTGGTTACGACGGATACGGCACCACATCGAATCAGACCGGGTGGGTCCAGCACGCCAGCTCCTTCGGATACAACGGCATGGGCCCGCACCTCGCGAATTACAACCTCAGCACCGGGTGGTCCGAGAGCGAGGGAGACGGTGTCCTTCAACGTCTCGCCAACCAGCTGCGGATCGGAGACCGCCCGGCGTTCATGGTCGGCGGGTGGGAAGGGTCCTCCTACTCACACAAACGCGTGATCGTCGACCTATGGATCGACGCATGGGACTACCCCACCGTCTGGGGCACCCGCGTCGGCGACGGCTCCACCGGCGTTGGACTGCGACCGATCCTCGGCGTGGACTCGACAAACCCCGTCGGGCGCGCGCAGCAGTTTGCCTACGAGGTCGCAACCGACCCCGGAATGACGAACATCATCGCCAGCCGCAACTGGGACGGCTGGCGGGAATGGCAGGTTCCCGAGGACGTTCTCGCCCCAGGACGGGAGTACTTCTGGCGGACCTCCGTCGTCGACGACGCGAACGGCTGGATGGGGCAATCCACCTTCCGGCAAAGCCCCGTCTACAAATTCACCACCAACCAGGTGCCGCTGCCCGCTGCGTCGACCGCGACCCCGGGTAAGCCCGCAGCGGAAACACCTGAGACCGTTACCACGCTCACCCCCACCTTGAAGGTCGGTGCCGTCAACGACACCGATCCCACCGGCGGGAACATGAAGTATCAGTTCAAGATCGCCACCGGCTCTGATGCGAAATCGGGCGCTGTCGTCACCTCCGGCTGGATCAGCGCTACCGACGGTACGGCCTCCTGGACAGTGCCAGCGGGGACGCTGCAGGACGGCGGTATCTACTCGTGGACCGTGTTCACGAATGACGGACAGGACACGAACAAGCTGAATACGTGGGTGCAGCGACTGCGCACCGACCTGCGTCTTGGCGGATCCGGGCCGTCCCCGTTCGACACCACCGGGGCGGTATCCACGAACCTCGCTAACGGCAACGTGAACGTCTCCTTCGCCTCTCCCACTGTGCAAACGCTTGGCGGGGCCATGGGCATGTCGTTCACCTACAACTCGCAAGAAGTGCCTAACGCCAACAGAGGCCTTACGGGCGAGTACTTCGACGCGTCCGAAGCCAGGGCTAATGCCGTGTTCGATATGAATGGCAAGACTCCGGCTGTCGTTCGAACAGATCCGGCCGTATCCTTCGATTGGGTACTAGGACCGGCCGTTGACGCCCTCCCCAGCGACTACTTCATGGCTCGCTGGAACGGTTTCATCACAATCCCTCAGCGCTACGCGGGACAAGACGTACAGTTCGGCGTCCGCCAGGACGACGGCGCGCGGGTGTGGATAAATGAGGAAAAGCTCGTTGACAACTGGGCCGCCGCGCCTGCCATCAAGACTTGGGGTCCCGCAAAAAAGTTCAGCGGTTCCGCAATGCCCTTCCGATACGAATTCTTCGAGATCGGCGGTGGCGCCACTGCCGAACTCTGGGTTCGTGCTGGAGGCGAGGAATTCATTGTTCCGCCGGATTGGTTCACGAAACGCGTTCAGGTCCTCCCCCAGGGGTGGGGTTCCTCGCTCCCGTTGTCGGGCGCGACCTCGAGCTGGGTGGCAGCGCAAGCCACGGAGTCGTCCGTCGTCCTCACGGACACCTCAGGCAAGGTGCACACCTACACGAAGTTGTCGGGCGGTGGCTATCGTCCGCCCGCGGGCGAGTACGGTGTGGTTTCCATCGACGGAAACGGGTGGGTTGTCCTCACCGATGAAGACGGCACCATCTATCAGTTCGGAAAGGAAGGTCGCGTCACCTCGGCGACGCCTCCCGACGACGTCAGGAAGGCCGCATCTCCACAGACGCTATTGAACGCGAACGGCGTCGCCACCGAGGTCTTCGACCCGGTGTCGAAGAGCGGCGACAGCTACCTGCGAAAGGTGTCGTTCACCTACCAAGACGGCAACCGAACGGTCTGTCCTGAACGAGCCGGGGCCGGATGGGCGAAAGCACCGGTCGACATGCTCTGCCGGATCACCTACCCGGACAGCACCGAATCGCGACTGTTCTACAACGGCAACGGCCAGCTCGCTGGCATCCTCGACCCCGGCGACGAGCTCACCCTGCTCGGATACGACAGCGCCGCAGGGCTCCTCAGCCAGATCCGCGACAGCACCGCAAACGACTCGCTCCCCGTCACCGACACCGCGTCCTCAAGCGACCCCGCGTCCACGACGATTGTCTACACCGGTAACAAGGCTGTGTCAGTGACGCTGCCCGCACCGGATGGGAAGACCGCGGCTGAACGACCGTCGCGCAGCTACAGCTACGGCACCGGACAGACCACCATCACCGACGCAGGCCTCACTGGCTCCGTCCAAACCGTCACCTACGACGGCGCATGGCGGCAGACGTCGGCCACGACGGCAATGGGCGTCACCACCTCGCAGACGTGGGATGCAGGCAAGGACCTCCTCCTGTCTAAAGCCGACGCAAACGGCCTCACCGGAACGACGGTCTACGACCGTAACGACCGCGCGGTCGAGAACTACGGTCCCGCCCCCGCCGCGTGCTTCGGCGCGGACCGACGCCCTCTCGCCGATGCGACCAGCAATGCCGCCTGCGGTACCGCCCCCGCGTCCTCGAGCACGACTTACGACGGCGGATTGAACGGGCTGCAGGCCGCCTACTACTCCAACACCGAAAAGCTCAGCGGCAAGCCCGCCGCATACAGCCTCGGCATCGCCGGTGTCACTGGGGGAGCAATCGACCGCGCCTGGGGAGAAAACGCCCCTGTCGCGGGGGTATCTACCGACCACTGGTCCATGCGGGCAACCGGTGTGATCACATTCCCCGAGAGTGGCACCTACCGCCTTCGCACGACCAGCGATGACGGCGTGCGGGTGTGGCTCGACGAAGTTCAGACCGTCTCCTCCTGGCGCTCCCAGGGCGCGACTGACGCCACCAGCGAACCGATCACGGTCGCAGCAGGGGAGACACGACGGATCCGCTTGGAGTACTTCGACGACACGTCCGTTGCCACCTTGCAACTCAAGTGGGCAACACCGTCGAACGGGGACTTCGTCATCGTGCCCGGCGCTCAACTGCGGCCAGATTTTGGGCTGGTGACCAGCACGAGGGTCGATGATTCCACCACCGTCACGGGCGCGAGCGCGCCGACCATGACCGGCAGCACCACGTACAGCGACCCGATGATGGGGCAAGCGACGGACACCACCGTCGACCCGGGCGGTCTCGCCCTGAAGACCACGGCGACCTTTGAAACACTCGGCGGTGACGGATGGCTGCGGCAGAAGTCCAGGGCCCTTCCCGCAGCGGCCGCGTCAGGCAACATCACCGCAGACAAGAGCATCACCCGCGCCTACTGGGGCGACCTGGAGAAGCTGACTGAGGCCACCTGCGGGGTGCCTGCCGACACGCCACAGTTCGGAATGCTCAAGTCCTCGACTTCGGCCACACCCGCAAGCGGAACGGCCATCGTTACCTCCTATGTCTACGACGTGATGGGCCGCACCGCAGGCACGAAGGTGACGGGCGATGCCGGCTGGTCCTGCACCGTGGTGGATGCCCGAGGCCGAACGACCAAGGACACCTCAGTGGGGGCGAGTGGTGCCGCGGGTCAGACCGTGAACACCACCTACACCACCACGGCGACCGGCTTGACGGTCACCGTTGCCGGGTCGGCTATCCCCGGGTCCACCAACTCGACCATCACCACCAAGACGGATCTGCTCGGCCGCCTCGTGTCCTACACGGACGTGTGGGGCACCGTCACCGTTCCCACGTACGAGCCGCTCACCAGCCGCGTCAAGAGCGTCGCAACGACGGGGAGCGGACTGTCAGGGGCCATCACCGAGTTCACCTACGACCTCGATGGCAAAACCACCCAGGTCAAGTACGGGGGACAGGTTTACGCGGCCGGAACCTACGACGCGCAGCAGCGCCTCGCCCAGGTTGCCTATCTCGGCGGGTCCAAGTTGCAGGTCGGATGGGACAACAAGCGCGGAACGGTCGCACAGAACACCTGGACCTTCCCTTCTGCGACATCCATCACGGATGCGGTGACCAGGTCGGTCGCCGGGCGCATCGTGCAGCAGCAGACCACGCAAGGTACCCGTTCGTTTAGCTCGACCTACGGGTACGACGCAGCCGGGCGCCTCACCACGGCGAAGATCCCAGGTCATGAGCTCACATACCAGTTCGCGTCGAGCGGCGGTTGCGGTCCCAACACAGCAGCCGGCGCGTCCGGTAACCGCACCGGGTACACCGACAAGTACACCGCCCCAGGCAGAAGCACGGTCCAGACCACCACGACGAACTACTGCTACGACTGGGCGGACCGTCTCACCTCCTCGACCGTCACCGGAGCCCCCTCCGGCGCCACCACCGTCGCAGACGGACTGAGCGCGACGGAACTCGCTTACGACGTGCGCGGCAATACCACCCGCTTGGCAGACATGACGTTCACGTACGACGTGGAAAACCAGCACAGTGGAACGATCTACGCCGACGGGTCGACCGTGGCGATTGTGCGTGACGCCACTGGCCGCATCGTGGCGCGAACCGTGGATCCTGCCGGCAGCGCCCCCGCGGTCACGACGCGATTCTCATTCGCGGGATCGGGTGATGTTCCATGGGCCGTGAAGGCGGGGTCCGCGGCACCTACCGTCTTCCTTCCACTGCCTGGTGGGGTCACCGTCGATGTCCCCGCGTCAGGTGCATCGTCGTGGTCGTACCCCTCCCTGCAGGGCCACACGCTGGCGACCGGAGACGGTTCCACCGTGACCGGTGCACGCCTATACGATCCCTTCGGGCAACCGGTAGACCCGACAAGCTACGCCATCGGCACTGTGACGACAGATGACCAAGGGACGGTCAACGACACCACTGGCTGGCACCAAGGTGCGCAGAAGGTTGTTGAATCCGTCGGATCGACCCACGTGATTGAGATGGGGGCGCGGCTTTATGTCCCCACCGTCGGAAGGTTCCTCCAGGTGGATCCCGTCGAAGGGGGTGTCGACAACGACTACGTCTGGCCCACTGACCCCGTTGGCGATTCGGATCTTTCTGGACGCATGCGGGACAATTGCTCCCAGTGCGGTTGGTCCTCGTATATGGGCAGCTGGGACCGCATGTCAGAGCAGCAGAAAGCTCGTTCACACGAGATCGCAGGGAACGTAATATCTGCCGCGATCACGTTCGTCCCGGGCGGTGGACTCCTCCGGGTGGCCGCGGCTGGAACGAGAGGCGTGTACGTCGTGCCGTCTACAATTGCACGGGCCGGAGTGCCGAAGTCGGGACGCCCCTATGTGGGCATGTCCATCAATGTCGAGAAGCGTCTCGCTAAACACGTCGCTCGCGGAAAGATAACCGCGCAGGCTGCATCCCGGGCTCAAATTTACCCGGTGGTTGGTGGCAGGACCGCGCTGCGAGTAGCAGAACAGAGGATGATCAATAGATATGGCCTATCCAGGCTCGCCAACAGGAGAAATGAAATTGCTCCGAGCAAGTGGCGCAGGTATGGACTTTGATATTGCCAGGATCTCAAGGAGGCGGAATGGAACGAGATGAATTTGGAAGTCCATTCTCCATCGAGGACGGAATCTTGGTACGGCGCGCGCCGCAAGATGCGGTTCCGTACGCCATATTCGAAGGAATTGCCCCCACGTTCGACGAGATCACAGCAGTCCGCGACCGTGGGTACGGCGTTCACCTCATTCTTTCCAATTCAAATCTCGAGTTTCTGCAGCATCTTGGAGGTCTGACGCACCTCGCCATTTACGGTCACAATGTCGACACGCGAATTATCGCTCAAATGCGTGGGCTGGCGTCGTTGGAACTGATGGTCTCCGACTCGCCTGAAACCGATCTTTCGGGGCTCGCCAACCTAACTTGGTACTTCGGCACCCTAAAGGCATTTGAATCTGTTCTTCGCGCACCGAATCTTCAGTCGGCGGAGTTTCACGACGTATACGAGGGTTCGTTCTCGTTCATTCCTTACCGCCTTCGCGAGCTGACTTTGCAGGGGGCCCGGCAAATACGAAGCGTTTCTGTGGGAAGAGGGCCGGACGAGTCGCGCCTGCGGTCCCTCTACCTGCACGGGGCACGCCGGTTCGATGTTCGCTCTCTCGCGGAATTTCGCCACCTCGAGACGCTGGTGCTTGAATCGGTAGTGAATGTGGACGGAGTCAGCACACTGCGTGATTTGTCGACACTTAAACGGCTAAGCGTAATCCGATGCCGAACGGCTGATGGGCTTGCCTCCCTGGCCGAGGTCCGCGGTCTCGAAGTCACCGTAGTCGGGAATCTTGCCACATCAGTGCGGGAGCTTGTAGAAAAGTCAGATCCGCCATGGACACTTCTCAGCAGCGTCTGAGAACGTCTCGTGGTGGCTGAGTCGCTTGACCCAGCGTATTCGACCGTCGCACAAAAAAGTAGCTCGGTTGATAAGTCTCGTGATGTTCCGTGGGCCGTGAAGGCGGGGTCCGCGGCACCCACCGTCTTCCTTCCACTGCCTGGTGGGGTCACGGTCGATGTCCCCGCGTCAGGTGCCTCATCGTGGTCGTACCCCTCCCTGCAGGGCCACACCCTCGTGACGGGTGACGGGGCGACGGTGACCGGTGCACGTCTTTACGACCCGTTCGGTCAACCATTAGACCCGACGACGTACGCGATGGGCACGGCTGCGACGGACGACCAGGGGACGGTTAATGACACCACCGGCTGGCACCAAGGTGCGCAGAAGCTCGTCGAGTCGGCCGGCTCTGCCCAGGTGATCGAGATGGGCGCACGACTCTACGTTCCTGCTCTCGGTCGGTTCTTGCAGGTGGACCCTGTGGAAGGTGGCGTCGATAACGACTACGTCTGGCCGACCGATCCGATTGGCAAGAATGACCTAACGGGGCGGGCTGAGGGAGGCGAGTGGTGGCGCTCGGCGCTCGACATTGCTGTCAACGTCGCTGGGATTGCGCTCGGCGTGGCCGCCGTCGCCGCTTGCGGAGCGACAGTCGTCTGCGGAATCGTTGCAGGAGCTGTAGTTGGTGCGGCGGTTGCAGCCGGGTCCTATTCGGCGAGGAATGCCGGGACCTCTTCTTTCTCGTGGAGGGCTCTCGGAGGGCAAGCGATGGGCGGGGCCGTGGTTGGCGCGATGGGCGGAGGTACCTACGGGCGGGTTGGGAGCCTACTCGGACACAGCATGAAAAATGCCCGGGTTGGGGTCAAGTTTTCCCGGGGTGGCGGCCGCGGGTCGGACCTCGTCTGGAAAGGAGAGCGGGTATTCGGGATTCACTCTCATCGAGTCCGCAGCAAGAAGGTGACCGGTTTGGCGCAATTCCTGCCGCACTATCACCGTAGGCCGGGAATAACGAAACATCGTCCCTGGCAGGGAGGATTTTGATGAAAGACGAGTCACCAGCTTGGCCCGTTATTATTTTCGAGAGTGACGGATATTTTCAAAGAGTTGACTCGCCTCGTGATCTGGACGGACTTTACGAGGACGATATGTGGGACGAAATCGTGGCTGCTTTTGATGCTCGTCAATGCGCAATAGCGATAGACGTGAGTGACGGCAACGCGCGTCTGACTAGCTTGGGCAATGACGCCACCAGCCAATTTGTGGCGTGGGCTCGGAAAGGTATCAAGCGGATGTGGAGAGTCACTCGGATTCGGGTAGTCAGGGCCAATCGCGAACAGGCGGAGTGGGTTGACAGCCTCAGCGTGGAGGAGCTTTGGAATGAACTACACCAGCGAAGCGAGTGAAGATGAATATGAGCGACCCGCTGGAACGCGAGAAATGCGGTGAGCTTTCGGCAGAAGCAGACGGTTATTCGTATGGCTGATTCGCTTCTCGATCACTATGACCTTGACCCGCGTCATGGCGAGAGCTAGCGCCGTTGATCGGACAGGGATGAAGTTCAGGAATTTGCCCGGTAGCAGCAAGAGCCAGAAGAAGATTGCCCGAGCGTATTTCAGAGCGACGCACAACGCAAGATGGGGTCGATTACTCGGCTTGGCGGGACACGTCGAGGTAGTTGCCTCCGTCTACTCCGCGGTTTCGACCGCTCGATACACTCCCGACCGGCAGAGACCTAGGAGTACCTTCTCATGAAGGAACGCACGTGTCGGTTGTTGTCGAGCAGCTCGTTTCTGGTGGCTATAGCCGCCTCACTCGCCATAATCTTCAGCGAAGCAGACGTGTGGCTGAAGATCTGCCTGGTTGTGGTCTTCGTTCCGGTGCTCGTATTGGGATCAAACCGCTTCTTTGGGGTGGAGCAATTGTTCGACTGGAATTGTTCCGGAAAGAAGCGGAGTGGCAATGCCGACTAGGCGCCTCCGTGAGCCCGAACTTGAAGTCAGGTCCGAAGAGCGTGTTCAGCCTTGACATCATCGACGCGCGAGCGGACAGGGGGCACTTCACGACGGACCGAGAGCGGGCCTGCGACTATGCATATTATGGTCAGCGCTCGCGGCTGAGTGGGTGTGTCGCGTGGCTCCCGTCGTCGGCCTCGATATGAAGGACGGCAAAGTGGGTTCAATAAACCGCGACGCGGCGGCTCTTCTCAGAGAGTTGCTGGGAGCGAGGGTCAATCCCGGCAATGGGGCCTACGATCAGGATCTGGTGGTGCCTGACTTTGAAGAGGATGCTCCACTTGCTTGGCCCTACTACGCGGCAATGCTCGATCTGGCCGAGCAGCCCGGGGTTGTCGAATGGCTGGGCTGGCAGCAGATCATGTATTACCTCAGAGATGGCCAGAAGGAGTGGCCCCAGGCCGGCTTGGAGCTCGTCAACATGGTGGCCGACTCGGCGAGGCAGTCCGCTCGTGTCGGACAATTCCTCTGCCAGCGACTGTTGCTCGATCTCGCCGAGGGTGCGCCGGGTGTGGCCGTGCTTGCCGTCGAGATCCTGAACGATATTCACGATTGGGGGGTAGCGGAGAATCTTCTTTCTCTCCGTGATGGTCTTCTCAGCTCACCGGACCCCTTTCTCACGCACCAGCCCGCATCCGACTTCCAGTCACCGAGCCTGAGGGGGGCGATAGTGCGACCCTTCGACATCCGCGTACCACTCGGTCCGTTCCGCGACATGACGGCCTGGCGTCGTTGGTCTGATGCGGTCCAATCTGCCGCCCCGTCTGATCGCTCGAACTCTGAGTTGCGGGAGGAGCTCCTCCAGGCGCTGGCCGCGATTCGTGTCGGTGACGTGAGCGGAGCGCCGGAGCGATCAATCGTTCGAGCACTCAACCAGGGTGTGGACGAGCTCGGTCTCTGTGAGGATGTGTTGTCTTCTCTGGCGGCCACGATTGTGTCTTTCGAGCTGGGGGACGGGCGCGTCACCGGTCTGGCGCTGGTGCGCCTTCTCGAGGAGGCGGAGCGAGTCGCACCTGGCCCAGCCGCTGTCACTTCGGTCTGGCGTGCACTCCATTCCCCACGTCCTCCCTTTGTGGCCGCGTGAGTCGCCTGGCACCGGTCCGCTCTCCACAACGCGCCTAGGCTCCCGGCGGTCGGACCGCGCGGAGACGCTCAGGAGGAAGATCCTGATCTCGCCCTGCCGCCGCATGACGCGGGCAGTCCTGTGCCCCTGCTACAAAATCGTTCGTCGACGCGACGGCAGCCTGTCCCTCGATTTCGGCCTCTGACCGGGGACGTGTAAAACCTGAGGACTTAGCGTGTAATCGCTACCGGCGGGGCCCGTCACGAGCCGCGCCAGGAATGGGATCGCGGATACGTAAACAGAGCCACAACAGGCGGTCTTTACTAATCAGTAGGGCTGTTCTTTACAAATCGAAAAACGGAGCCGGCCAGGAGTAGTTTTCCTGGCCGGCTTCGTCGTTTCCGCCGTCGCCACCCCACGTGCAGCCCGCCCGAGGACCGCGCAACTGCGCCGCACCAACACGAGTAGCCCCTTCCGGGGCTGGGTCCTACAACTGATGTTCGGTTCGGGTGCGAGCGTCGTCTATGCACGTGTCGGGTGCTCGAGGCGGTTGCCGTGCTCGTCGCGCCGGCGCCGCGCTCGCCGCCTCGCTGTCGCTGAAACCACTCGATTGACCGCCGCTTCGAGGAATGTGACGATGCGGCTCATGTTGCTGACTGCGGTGGCCGCGGCGATAGCCAGGGCCTGAAAGGCGTATCCGCGGGGCCGCCGCCGGCGGGGGTCGCCGAGGTCACTGCCACCTTCGCGCTTCAGGTATTGGTTGTTGGCTTCGACGTGCGAGCTGGAGAGGACCCGCCGATCGGGAAGACTTCGCCGATAAAGTCGTTGGAAACCTGTTCGAAGTCACGACGACTAACCCGTCGACCATCGCGAAACATCTATCGCGCAACTATGTTTCTCCGGAGCGTGTTGCGACGTAAATTCAGTGGATTATTGAAGGCTGACCAAGATGCAAGAGTTGACTCTCGATGTTGCCGCGGGGTCGCCCATTACGGATCGGCACTGTGCCGATATCACCCTGCAGGACTGCAACGTCGAGGTTGTCCCGACAGGGTATGAGCGACCTCTCATCCAAGATGTCTCGGTGCGCAACCTCGTCCTTTCGTCTACCCGTCTAAGTGGGGCACTCCTCCGGCGAGTCGAGGTGAGGAACGTCAAAGCGGATTCCGTTTCGCGTTTCTTATATGCCTGCGCATTCGAAGAGGTGCGGCTTAGTGGCAGGATCGGCACTCTGGTGCTCGACATCACGGATCCGATGGGGAGACTTGCGCATTACTTGCCCGCCATCCGGAAGGCGGAGGCGGGAGCCGCCTACACGCTGGATGTTTCCGAGATACGAGGCAGCCTGGACGTTCGTGGTTATGACGCTAGTCGGATGATCATCGACCCAAGCTTCCAAGCCGTGGTGTGGGCAGAAGACCTGCGCGATAGTGACTGGCGGGGGGTGCTCGGCGGCCCATCCCGATTCAGCGTCCTCATCGAGGAGATGCTGCGTGAGAACTGGCCGAATGTCCTCCTCTCCGCCAACATAGCGACCGCGCGGAGAAGCGCGGACCTCGAACTACTGAAAAATCTGCGATGTTCGCGATTCCTGCGTTCGTTCGAAGTTTGAGAAGGCCCGCGAAGATCGTGTATCTAGGCAGAAGATCCCCAACTCCCCGAAGCGCTGTGTCGGCTTCGGTCCTTTGCGTGGCAGTTGCGCTCCTCTTGGCATCCTGCACAGGCGATCCTCGACTGAACGCGTGCCAAAGGTCGGCCGATCAGCTGTCTTCCATCTCGTCCGCCGTAAGCGACATGGCGTCCAACGTCCAGTCTGGGGCGGAGGTCGATCCTGCGAAAGCTCGCGAGGCGCTGACCGAGTTCGAGGCTACTGTTCAATCCGCCGATGAGGACGTGCGCGAGCGTATGGAATCGGTCGCAGATACAGGGAGGACGCTCACTTCGCTGCTGACGACGGCGGTCGACGACAGGACGGGTGCATACATGGCCGAATTGCAGGAATCGGCGGCGAAGTTCATTGAAGCTTCCAGTGAACTCGGAGCATACTGCGGCCAACTGACCGGTTGAGTCGACGCGGATGGAGCGAGGGGTCCTTGCTCGCGACAATTGCGCGGAGTGCGGATGGAGCTCGTACATGGGCGCTTACGACCGCTTGACCGAGGAACAGAAGGCCCGTAACCGGGAGTTGCAGGGGGTCGTCTTGAGCGCCCTGTTGTTCTTGGTCCCTGGGGGAATAGCCTTTGGGAGTGCTCGAGCCGCGGGTGCAGTTGGTCTGCGGCAGATTACCGTGACGATGGTTGAGCGTGCCCCTCTCGTCGGTGCACGGAGTCGAGCCTTTGGCAACTCTGGCTGGTCTGTAGCGGGTCGAAAAACGGTCAAACCCGCATTTTGAACAATAAGAACAGGTTCGTCAGAACTGGGTGGAGTGTATTTGCGAAGGGCGGAAAGGCGCAGGTAAAGTTCCGTTCGTCGTACGTTCAAAGATCGACTGGCTCGCGAGTGCACCGCGATTGGATGAGGGGGCGTTACCTCAATTGAAGAACGATGAACCTCAGAGTGTTGCGCAGCGTGCATGCGAGCTTCTCTTGGCGCTCGAACCCAATCTACTCATAACGGCAGAAGAAAAGTCAGCCCCGGAGGTCTGGCTGGTTCACGCGAGCATGCCCGGTGAAACCCGGATGGTTGTTCATGCGACCATCGGCTATTTTGATAATGTTTCGGCGGAGGGTCGACTTACGGTGGAAGGCTCAGCTCAAGATGCAGAGGAACGTGCTCAGTGGTTGTGTTCCACGATATTGCGAATGCTCCGGGATGATAGATGACGCGTCAATTCGTTACTCACGGTTAGGGCTGTGCGGTTTGCCTCACGGGCTGTAGTGATTGTGCGGGACAGAGAATGCGGCATACCGTGCTCCCAAGGTCATCGCCTTCGCTGCAAGGTCACGAAAATATCAAGCTATTGGTAAATCGTGGGACCGTGGCAGCTTCGGCAGTTCGCAATCAAGCTCCGTCTATCACTACGGGAAGCACGGGGTAAAGCGAGGACAGTCTCCCACGCGTTACCTTGCCATATCGCGAAGCACCTTGAAGAAATACAACGGGGTTCCCGGAAAATATAAGGGGTCCCGGGTGGAAGGATCGCGCCGAGCGGGAAGTGGTACACGATGTGGTGAGCTACAGGGTGAAGCTCAAAATCATGCGTATGGCTGATTCGCTTCTCGATCACTATGACCTTGAGAAGGCGCTCCCGGGCTCCGGCCTTCCCGAGGATTTGTGGTCAGTTCTAGTCGAAGCCTACGAATTATCGGCCGACTTCGCGGGATCGCAGATGTGGCTCGAAGGTGGGGTTGGCGCATCAAAGCGCGAAGAAGCCTTAGTTACCATTCGGAAAACCCGCGACGCGGCTGCAGAGGCAGGCGACGAAGTCCTGGCTGCTCGGCTCGATGCATTGGCAGAGGCGGTTTTGAGCACGCTTTGACGGCGTTGGTAAGCACCTAGCTTCACAAGCTACACAGTTTGTGAGCGGCCTCATCAGACGCAGAGCGGAGGCGCGTCCAGAGTCTGCACATTGGACGTTTCCTATGCGGCTGGCTGTCTCCAGCATTCCAGCTGCGAGCGAGATGTTCCCGCAGTGTTACCGGGGCGCTCTCAGCTCGGGGTGGCAACGGCCGTGCTGGCGACGGGCGAGTGAGGGGTGTGAGAGCCCGACGACGCGGGCACCCATTCCCACCGAGGCCGAAGCGAGCGTCATCGCGGCCGGTGCCCGCAGGCACGCGCCGGCTCACCACCATCCTCATTGCGGTCGTTGCCACATCGTGCGGCTTGGCAGTGGTGTCGACAACGACTACGTTTGACCGACGGACCCGATTGGGAAGAATGACCTGACCGGCCTCGACGCTAGGTCAATCGGCCAGAGCATAATCGACAACCCGGTGCTGCAATGGGGCTGTATGTTCGCCTTCGGCGTGGTGGGCACCGTATGTTCGGTGGTCAAGGCCATTGGGTATGGACTTGCGGGTAGACCCGACGGCGTGGCTCTCGAACTCCTCGGCGCAGTCACGGGTGGCCTCGCGTCGAAAGCAGTTCTAGCGATTAGCGTCGCGAAGAAGGTGGCGACCATCAACCGAGGCACAGGATCGTTCTACCGGTCCATTCAAGCCGACGCGTCGAGCCGTATGGGCGTCCAGAGGTGGAGAGATTGCCGCGACTAACACCTTGGACGTGGTGTCCAATCGTCCCGCTGTGAGTAGGCCATTTGCGCCCTCCATTAGACAAGCTGGACGAGTCGTGCGACTGTCCAACAACAGAACGATGTATGCGGTGTGAATACTCGAACCCCTCAAAGAGTCTCTCCAAGTGGACGCCTAGGGCGGGCGGCTCGCTTTGCGGCTACGTCCATTTACATGCCGGCGTTCTTCGTGGCGGCCTTGCTCGCTCCGTATGTACCGGGTGGTTCTTGGGAAGCATTCGTGTGGTTATCCTCGAGCTTGCTCGTCCCGTGGGGCTGGTGCTGTGTTCGATTGCCGTGGACAGGTGTTTACCTGAGCAACGATGAACTGGTTGCACGTTCCTGGTTCACCACAAAGCGCTATCCGAGGAGCGATATTCTGCGATGTCGCCACGACGCCTATACGGGCTTGATGTTCCTGGCTGGCTGGACGGTGGTCGACGGCGTGCTTCAGAGTGGCCATCTCATCATCGAGACTCATTCGGGCGTGATACCCCTGAGCGGCACCGTGACCTCGCGGAGGATCGCGCGCCTTCAGTCAGAGAGGATCAACAGTTGGCTGGGCCGACCTACCGGCGATGGGGACGGTCCACGTCGTCGAGCCCGGAGGGAGGGAACAGCTGCACAGGATGAGCCATGACGACAATTCAGCTTCGGAGGTAGCGTCGCAGCCCCATCACGGGGAGGGAATGGCGGGGTGACACGTCCCTCGACTTCGCCCTCCGACCTGGGACATGTAAAACGTGGGGGCTTAGCGTGTAATCGCTTCGGCGGGGCCCGTCACGAGCCGCGCCAGGACTGGGATCGCGGATAGATAAACAGAGCCACAACACAACACACGAAGGCCCCGGGTTCGCCCGGGGCCTTCGCCGTTTCCGCGAAGGGGATCATGCGGACCGGGTCACCTCCCTAGCGCCTCCGGTGACGAATAGGTACTATGACTGATGTCCTAGACGTCGAGGTCCGGGATTCCCCCTCCCTGGAAGGTGTTTCATGCTCACTGCCGAGCGTATGAAGCGGCCGATGACGGTGGGTTCCGTCATCGCCGCGCTCCTTGTCAGCGTGGGGGTGGTCGCCGCTCCGGTGATCGCCCCCGCCGCCTCTGCAGCCGACACGGCCCTGTACGTGTCGCCCACCGGCAATGACGGGGCCGACGGCTCCCTCGGCGCCCCCTTCAGGACCATCGAACGAGCGCGAGACGTCGTCCGCACGATGAATGCCGGTATGAGCGGTGACATCACCGTGTATTTGCGCGGCGGCTCCTACCCCGTCGACAGCACCATCACCTTCGGTGTCTCCGACTCCGGCACCAATGGCCACAAAGTGATCTACTCGGCCTACCAGAACGAAGTTCCCGTGCTCGAAGCCGGAACGCCGATCACCGGATGGGCGCCGCACTCCGGCAACATCTGGAAGGCACCTCTCGACCGAGCGGACAAGCTCCGCGCCCTGTACGTCGACGGCCAGCGCGCGGTGATGGCGAAGAAAGTCGTGAACTCCACCGGGTGCTACGGCACCTACAACATCACCGCCGGTCAGGCGCCGTGGGCGTGGGAGAGCGGAAGCGAGTGCGACGGAGCGACGTACTCCCTGAACGATGTGCCCGCCGTCTCGCGCAACGCCCGGGACATGGAACTGCAGACGCAGACCACCTGGACGACCGCGATCACCGGCATCCGTCAGGTGACCACCACCCCGGACGGGTCGCAGCGGGCCGTGCTGTTCCAGCAGCCGGGAGCCGCCATCGCGCAGGGCGCCTTCAACGGTGACCTGCAGAGCGGTGGGACGCACACCCTCTCCAACGCGTACGAGTTCCTCGATGAGCCGGGGGAGTTCTTCTACGACCGCGCGGCCAAGACGGTCTACCTCTACAAGGGCGCGAACACGGACCTGTCCTCGGCGTCCGTCGTCGCCCCCGACAACGTCGAGACGATCCTCGCCGTCGCCGGGACAGGCACCGCGAACCGCGCGCACGACCTCGTCTTCACCGGTCTGTCCTTTCAGCACTCCGACTGGAACCTGGCGCAGATCGACGGCTCATCGTTCAAGCAGGCCCAACAGGGCAACCTCGTCAACCTGACGTACAACCGCAAGAATTTCCACGACTACGTCTACCGCAACGTCCAGCTGCAGCCGGGGGCCATCGAAGTCGACAACGCGGCCGGGATCGAGTTCGTCGGCAACCGCGTCGAGCACACCGGATCCGACGGCATCCAATTCAACAACGACGTCGTGGACTCCCGGATCGACGGGAACGTCACGAACGACGTCGCCGGATCCGGGATCAACATCGGTGATCCCCAGCACGTCTACATCGGCGACGGCACCTCCAGCAACGGCGAGCACTACCCCGCCGGGGTCGAAGGGGCTCCGACCGACATCTCGGTGCGCAACAACTACGTCTACGACAGCGCCGTGCTGTTCTTCGGTTCGGCCGCCATCACCGGCTACTTCCTCGACACCGTCGCCATCGAGAACAACCGCATCGACAAGACGTCCTGGGCCGGTATCTCGATGGGTTGGGGGTGGGGCAACTTCGACGGGACGTCCGGCTCGAACGCCCCGGGCAAGCCCAGCAACGTCGCACGCGGCAACAGTATCCAACGCAACGAGATCCGCGACACCATGCGCTTCCTCAGCGACTCCGGCCCGCTGTACACACTCGGCGACCAGAAGACGAGCGTGATCAGCGAAAATTACGCCAACGGCGTGCGTCCCGGCCACACCTACGGCATCCACCCCGACGAGGGCTCGGCCAACATCTCGTACGACGACAACGTGATGGAGATCGACCCCGGCGTCACCGACATCATCCATTCCGGAACGTGGGGGCGGCAGAACAACCTGCAGATCCGCAACACCTTCGGACCGACCAACAGCATCTTCGACAAGAACATCCCGAACAGCGTCGTGGAAGACGTCCGGGTATCCGGCGACTTCGTCTGGCCCGCACAGGCGTACGACGTCACCGTGGCATCGGGGATCGAGCCGTCCTACCGCGGCATCCTCGGCACCATCGCCCGTACGGCGGACTTCGCCATGCCCTCCAGCGTGATCGCGAACGACTCCACGACGACCGTCGCCATCCGCGGGGTCGGTGACGGCAGCCGCCGTCTGTGGCTCGCGCCGGCGGGGACGACGAGCTTCACCCAAGGTCCGACGATGACCACGGCGGCGGGCGACGCGACTTCGATCGCGGTGCCGCAGGCCAAGGGCGCCTACACGCTCTCGGTCGTCGACGCGAACGGATCGGTCGCCTCCACCTCGAAGGCGACGGTGGTTCGCACGGCACCCGCGCCGAGGACGCAGGCCATGACCCACGTGGATGCCAAGAAGTGCCTGGACGTCCCCGGAGCCTCGCGCGAGAACGGCGCACAACCGGGCCTCTGGGATTGCCACGGCTCGAACAACCAGCAGTTCACCTACACCCCCGACGAGGAGATCCGGGTCTTTGGCGACAAGTGCCTCGACGCGGCGGGGGCAGGGACCACCGCCGGCACTCGCGTCATCATCTGGGACTGCAGCGGCGCAAGCAATCAGAAGTGGACGCTGAACGGGAACGGCACCGTCACCGCCAAGGGATCCAACCTGTGTCTGGCATTGACCGGGTCGCGCACAGATAACGGCGCTCCCGCGCAGCTGTCCACCTGCACGAACGCGACGAACCAGCGATGGACGTTCCCCATCGCGCAGGCCACCGTCCCGCAGAACGCGACGGTCGTCCTCAACGACGCCCAGCGCTGCCTGGACGTGCCCGCCGCGTCGACGCAGAACGGCACCCGGACGGCCCTCTGGACGTGCAGCGGTTCCGTGAACCAGCGGTTCACGTACACCGCGGCCGGGGAGCTGCGCGTCTTCGGCAACAAGTGCCTCGATGCCCTCTACAACGGCACCACCGATGGCAGTGCCGTCGGCATCTGGGATTGCAACGGCGGCACCAACCAGAAATGGACCCTGGACGGCAGCGGAACCATCACCTCCCGATCGGCCGGGTTGTGCCTGGCCACCTCGGGCTCGCGCACCGACAACGGAGGACCGACCCAGCTGTCGAGCTGCTCGGGCGGTTCCGTCCAGCGCTGGACCGTTCGCGGCTGACACGCACGCACGGATGCGCTCCCCCGCCCGGCCGGGGAGCGCATCCGCGGGGCGCCCGTCCGATGCCGCGCGACGCCGCGTCGCCCCGCCGACCCCCCGCTCCTTCGCGAGCGGGCAACCCGCGCCCTCCGAGGCGCCGACCCGAAAGGCACTCGATGCTGCTTCCCTCGCCACACGCCTCCCGATGGCGTCCCACCCTGACCGGCGCCCTTCTCACCGCCCTGCTCGTCGGCGCCGGTGTCGCCGCGCCCGCCATTGCCGCGCCTGCGCCGGCGCCCTCGGGTCCGTCCCTGTACGTCGCACCGAACGGCGACGACAGCGCAAACGGATCGTTCGATGCGCCTTTCCGGACCATCGAGCACGCTCGCGACGTCGTGCGAACGCTCAACGACGACATGACGCAGGACATCACCGTGTACCTGCGCGGCGGAACCTACCCCGTCGACGACACGCTCCGCTTCGGCACAGAGGATTCGGGCACGAACGGTCACCGCGTGATCTACACCGCCTACCAGGGGGAGGAGCCGATCCTCGAGGCGGGTGAAGCGGTGACCGGCTGGACGCAGGAGTCGGGCAACGTCTGGAAGGCTCGCCTCGATCGGCCCGACAAGCTGCGTGCCCTGTACGTCGATGGCGAGCGGGCGGTGATGGCCCGCAAATGGGTGTGGTCGAACGGCTGCTACGGCACCTACGAGATCACCGCCGGACAGGCTCCGTGGGCCTGGGAATCCGGCAGTGAATGCGACGGCTCGTCGTACGCACTGGATGCCGTGCCGGCGATCGCCACGAACCAGTCGGACATGGAGGTGCAGACGCAGACGACGTGGACCACGGCGATCACGGGTGTCCGTGAGGTCACGACGAACGACGACGCGAGCCAGAGGGTCGTCAGATTCCAACAGCCCGGCGCGGCGATCGCGCAGGGGGCCTTCAACGGCGACCTGCAGAGCGGTGGTTGGCAGATGCTGTCCAACGCGCGCGAGTTCCTGGATGAGGCGGGCGAGTTCTTCTACGACCGCAACGCGGGCATGCTCTACCTGTACAAGGACGCCGACACGGATCTGTCGACGGCATCCGTCTTCGCGCCCGACAACGTCGAGACCATCCTCGACGTGTCGGGCGAGGACCTCACGCACCGGGTGCAGAACCTCACGTTCTCCGGGCTCACGCTCCAGCACTCCGATTGGAACCTGGCCCAGGTGGACGGCTCGTCGTTCAAGCAGGCGCAGCAGGGCAACCTCGTCAATCTCACCTACAACCGCCGCAACTTCCATGACTACGTGTACCGCAACGTCCACGTGCAGCCGGGCGCCGTAGAGGTCGACAGCGCCTCCGGGATCCGATTCGAGCGCAACCGTGTACAGCACACCGGCGCCGACGGCATCCAATTCAACAACGACGTCGTCGACTCCGCCATCGAGGGCAACGTCACCGAGGACATCGCCGGCAGTGCCATCAACCTCGGTGATCCGCAGCACGTGTACATCGGCGACGCGACGCCTACGAACGGCGAACACTACGCCGCCGGCGTGGAGGGCGCCCCGAAGAACATCTCGGTGCGCAACAACGCCCTGCACGACAGTGCCGTCCTCTTCTGGGGATCGGCGGTCATCTCGGGCTACTTCCTGGACACCGTGGCGATCGAGAACAACCGCATCGATCGCGCGCAGTGGGCGGGTATCTCGCTCGGCTGGGGATGGGGCAACTTCGATGGTTCCGCGGAATCCAATGCCCCCGGGAACCCGACCACCGTCGCGCGCAACAACAGCATCCAACGCAACGAGATCCGCGACACCATGCGCACGCTGAATGACTCGGGCCCCCTGTACTCCCTGGGGAATCAGCGGGGCACGGTCATCGATGACAACTACGCCGACGGCGTGCGTCCCGGACACACGTACGGTCTGCATCCCGATGAGGGCTCGGCGAACATCAGCTACAACGACAACGTGATGGAGATCGACCCCGGGGTGACGGACATCATCCATTCCGGCACCTGGGGGCGCCAGAACAGCCTCCAGATCCGGAACACCTGGGGTCCGATCAACAGCATCTTCGACAAGAACATCCCGAACAGCGTCGTGGAGGACGTGCGCGTGGTCCCCGACTTCGTATGGCCGGTTCAGGCGTACCGCGTCGCCGTCGACTCCGGCATCCAGTCGGACTACCGCGACATCTTGGGCGGCCTGCAAGAGGACGTCGATTTCGCCCTGCCCGCGAGCGCACTGGTGACGACGTCGACCACGTCGATCCCGATCCGCGGAGTCGGTGACGCCGCGAAGACGCTGTGGCTCGCTCCGGCCGGCACGACGGTCTTCACGGTCGGAGACCGCATGAGCGCGGCCGCCGGGAATGCCTCGACGATCACGGTTCCGAAAGCGACCGGCAGCTACAAGCTGTTCGTCGTGGATGCCGATGACACCGTCTCGCCCGCGTCCGCGGCGTCGGTCGTGCGAACCGATCCGGCTCCGCGTAACGAGACGCTTCGGCACGTCGATTCGCAGAAGTGCCTCGACATCCCGGGTTCGTCACGATCCAACGGAACGCAACCGGCGCTGTGGAACTGCAAGGGGGACCCGAACCAGCGGTTCACCTACACGCCCGACCACGAACTGCGCGTGTTCGGCGACAAGTGCCTGGACGTGCTGTATTCCGGCACCACCGTTGGTACCCGGGTCGTGATCTGGGACTGCAGCGGCGGAGCGAACCAGAGATGGACGCTCGGTGAGAACGGGCAGATCATCGCGGAGCAGTCGGGCCTGTGCCTCGCCCCGGGTGGTGGGCGCTCCGACAACGGTGCTCCCGCCGAGCTCGCGACGTGCACGGCGGGGACGCGGGAGCGGTGGAACTTCCCGATCTCGGAGTACACCGAGCCGTCGGTGACTCCGACTCCCGAGCCGTCGGTGACTCCGACTCCCGAGCCGTCGGTGACTCCGACCCCGGGGCCGTCGGTGACTCCGACTCCCGAGCCGTCGGTGACTCCGACCCCCGAGCCGTCGGTGACTCCGACTCCCGAGCCGTCGGTGACTCCGACTTCGGGGCCGTCAGCGAGTGGGAGCGCGCAGCCGAGTGCCAGCACTCGTCCCGCGCCCGGGTCGGCCGTGAGCGCCGTTCTTTCGGCCACCTCGGTCGAACAGGGCGGCTCGGTCCGGGTGACGATGGCCGGACTGGCGCCGGGTGAGCAGGTGCGTGCGGTCCTGCACAGCGACCCCGTCGTCATCACCGGGATCCCGGCGGCGACCGCGTCCGGCGCTCTGGTGTTCACCGTCCCGATCGCGCCGACCACGCCGGTCGGTGCTCACACCATCGTCGTGACCGGGGCGGACGGCGGCCAGCTGGCCCGTCTGCCGCTCACGGTCGTGACGCCAGGGCAGTTGGCCGCGACGGGGGCGCAGCTGCCTCTTGGAATCGCGTTGTCCGCGGTGGTGCTCCTCGTTCTCGGTGCCGGGTTCTGGGCAATGCGACGCACGCCCATCCGGGTGCGGTGAGCCGAGCAGGGGCGGTCGGTGTCGACGGACACCGACCGCCCCTGTGCGTCGCGCCGCGACCCGTGCGCCGCGGGGAGGGATGCGATCCCGGATGCCGGGAACGCTCAGCGCTCGACGGGGTCCGCGGCGCCCAGCAGGGCGATGTCGGCTGTGCGCGGCAGGCTCTCCCAGTCCCCGGGGCCCATACACGCGAACGCGCCGCACCGCGCTCCCAGGGACAGGCGTTCCTCGAGCGTCGCGCCGCGCAAGCGAGCAGCGAGGTAGCCCGCCACGAAGGCGTCTCCGGCGCCGACGGTGTCGACCGGGACGATCGGTACCGCTCGCACGTGACGGAGCTGACCGTCCGAGAGTCCCGTCGCGCCGTCCGCACCGCTCTTGACGATGATCTCGGCGGGTCCGGACCGGGCCAGGGCTCGCGCGAGGTCGGCGGCCGAGCCGCCCTCGGTCGCCAGCAGCAATCGCGCCTCGTCCTCGCCGGCGAACAGCACGTCGGCGCACTCGGCGATCTCGAGGTACGTCGGAAGGGGGTCACGGCCCCGCCAGAGGGAGGGGCGGTGGTTCACGTCGAAGACGACCTCTGTGCCGAACGTCCTGGCGCGGGCGGCGACCGACAGCACGGCGGCGCGCGCCGTGGGCGAGAGCGCGGCGGTCACCCCGTTCACCAGGACGATCTCGGCCGCGGCGATGGCGTCGTCGCCGATGTCCTCCGCACGCAGGGCGCTGCCCGCGCTCCCCGCCCGGTAGAACGACACACGTGTGTGCACGGGCGTGCGCTGCTCCTTGAGCATGAGGCCGGTGGGGTGGTGATCATCGACGATGCTCGTCGTGAGAACACCCTCGGCGCGGATCTCGCGGTCGACGCGCCGCCCCAGGGGGTCGTCACCGACGCGGCCGATCCACGCCACGGGAACCCCCAGACGTGCCAGACCGATGGCGACGTTGCTGTCGGCGCCGCCGACGCTGATGTGCGCGGCCGACGCTGTCTCCCACCCGCCGATCTCTGTGGCGCGCACCAACGCCATGGTCTCGCCGAACGTCAAGACAGCGGCCATGCCCGCCTCCTTCCCCCGTGTCGCCATCGACACGGCCGTTGCATTTTCGTTACTTCATACATATGACGTATGTTCTACGCTAGCCTATGGTCACCCGACCTCGTCGAAGAAGACAGGAGATTACCCATGACGCTGAACCCCATCCGCGGCCACCGTCGCATCGCCCTCGCCGGGGGTGTTGCGCTGGTATCCGCCCTCGCACTGAGTGCGTGCAGCCCCTCCGCCGGAGAGGGCGGCGGCAATACGGAGTACGGCTTCACCGCCGCCGAGCAGGACCCCTCCAGCGCGATCACGGTCTGGGTGGACTCGTCGCGTGAACCGCTCGCCCAGGCCTTCATCGAGGCCAACCCCGACATCACCGTGAACGTCGAGACCTACGACGGGGGCTCCGGCGGGTCCGGTTCGTTCCAGCAGAAGGTCGCCCTGTTCGACCAGTCCGGCGAGGGCTGGCCGGACGTGGTGTTCTCGACTCAGCAGAACGACACGTCCTGGGCTTCCAAGGAGAACAACGGCGTTCAGGCGTTCGCGGCCCCCCTGAACAAGGGCCTGCTCGACCAGAGCTTCCTCGACGGCTTCACCGACGGTGCGCTGACCCCCATGACGGTCGACGACACCGTCTACGGACTCCGCAACGACCTCGCGCCCGTGGTGCTCTGGTACAACAAGGCCCTCTTCGACCAGTTCGGGTACTCGATCCCGACGACCTGGGAAGAGTACAAGACCCTGAGCGACAAGGTCGCGGCCGAGCACCCGGGATACATCCTCGGCTCCCTCGGTGACTCCTTCGAAGCCCCCTACGTGTACTACTGGGGTGGCGAAGCACCCATCTTCCAGGTCGACGGCGACACCTTCACCTCGGACTTCTCGGCCCCGAACTCCGAGAAGGTCACCGAGCTGCTCGATCACATGCTGGACAACAAGACGCTCGTCGCCGACAGCGTCTTCGGCTCCGAGTTCGTCTCGAAGTACAAGGACAAGCTGCTCGCCATCCCTGGACCCGCCTGGTACTCGGGTGCGCTCTTCCAGAACCCCGAAAGCCTGAACTACACCGCCGGCACGATCGGCGCGGCCGCCCCGCTGTCCTGGTCCGACGGCGAAAAGGTCACCGGCAACGTGGGCGGAGGCGTCTGGTACGGCTCCAGCCACTCGAAGAACCTCGCCGCGGTTGCGAAGTTCCTCGAATTCGTCACCAGTTCCGACAAGGCGGTCGAGCTCGCTTCCGGTCTGCCCGCGTACCAGTCGGCCGCGGACTCGTGGCTCGAGGAGCAGGCCGCGAGCAACTTCTACGCCGGTGACTTCGCGGACGCCGTGTCGACGGCGGCATCCTCCGTCTGGCAGGGCTGGGGCTACCCGAGCTTCAGCGCCGAGACGGCGTACGCGAACATCGTCATCCCCGCTATCACTTCCGGCCAGTCGGTGTCGAGCACGATCGAGGAGTGGCAGACCGAGATCCGCAACGAGGCTCAGGTCCAGGGCTACACGGTCGATTGACCGGCATTCCGACCACCGGTCTTCCTCCGGTCTGATCGCCTCGTCCCCACCGGGCTGCGGCCAGACCCCCGATACAGGTCTGGCCGCAGCCACCCCCAACCCCCGAACGGCCGCGGCCAGACCGCCCAGAAACGGAGCGACATGTTCTCTCTGCGCCGAGCGACGTCGACCTTCGCTTACCTGATGGTCAGCGGATACGTCCTCCTGCTCCTCGCCTTCGGCGTCTTCCCGACGCTGTACGCCGGCTTCCTCGCCTTCACCCGCGACGGCGCCTTCGTCTGGTTCGCCAACTTCCAGCGCGTCATCGCCGACTATCGCTTCCTCCCCGCCGTCGGACACGTCGCGGCCTTCATCGCCATCTGGTTGAGCAGTCTGCTCGTTCTCGTGGTGATCCTCGCGGTCATTGTCCATGCCATCCGCGTCCGCTGGCTGTCGTCCACCGCGCGATTCATCTTCTACATCCCGGGTGCGCTCGCGGGCGCATCGAGCGTGCTGCTCTGGCTGTTCATGCTCGACCCGACCGTCAGCCCGGTCAGCGGCTTCCTGCGTCTGCTCGGCTTCGACACCTTCGTCGATGTGGTGGGTGAGCCGAACCTGCCGGTCGTCTTCGCCGTCATCGCCTTCTGGGCGGGTGCCGGCGGCTGGATCGTCATCATGTACGGCGCGCTCAACAACATCAGCGTGGAGGTGATGGAGGCCGCCCGCATCGACGGTGCCGGTCCCATCGCCACCGCGTGGCACATCCAGATCCCTCTGCTGCGCAAGTGGATCTCCTACATGGCCGTCATGTCGCTCGCCGCGGGTACGCAGCTCTTCGTCGAGCCGCGCGTCCTGTCCCAGGCGAGCAAGGGCGTCGTCGGCCTCGACTACTCACTGAATCAGGTGGCCTACCTCTATGCCTTCCGCCAGAACGACTTCAACGGTTCTGCCGCCATCTCGCTCCTCCTCCTCGTCGTCGCGGCGGGACTCGCGGCCTTCTTCGTCTTCCGAGGGGGACTCTTTGAGCGCGAATAAGGCCCTGCGGTCGACGACCCTCACGCGCCTCACCCCCGCGGCGTTCCTGGGGCGCTCGTTCGCGACCGTCGTCATCCTGTTCTTCGTCCTCGTGTTCGGTCTGCCCATCGTGTGGCTGCTGTTGGCCCCGACCAAGAGCGCGACCGAACTGACGGGTCAATCTCCGTTCAGCTTCGGCTCGTTCTCGACGATCGCCGACAACTGGGCGCGACTGTCGGAGTTCCAGAACGGCGTCATCTGGCAGTGGACGGCGAACGCGGCGTTCTACACCGGTGCCGCACTGGTGCTCACCCTGATCGTCTCGATCCCCGCGGGATACGCCCTGGCGATGACGAAGTTTCGCGGCAGGGGGGTGCTGCTCATCGTCACGCTCGTCGTGATGCTGATCCCGAATACGGCACTCGTGCTGCCGATCTTTCTCGAGATGAGCGCGCTGAAGTTGGTGGGCACTCCCTGGGCGGTGATCCTGCCGTTCTCGTTCTTCCCCTTCGGCGTGTACCTGACGTACATCTACTTCACGACCAGCGTCTCCCAAGACCTGCTCAACGCCGCGCGTATCGACGGTGCCAGCGAGCTGAGGGTCTTCCTCTCCGTCGCGCTGCCACTGGCCACGCCGGTCATCGCCCTGGTCGGCTTCTTCAACCTGGTGGGGAACTGGAACAACTACTTCCTCCCCTTCGTGATGGAACCGGGCCGGAAGGCCCCCATCCAGGTGGGACTGGCCGAGCTGCTGTCGAACGTTCCTCTGTTCAACCCCACCTCGGCCGCCTCCGTCACGTTGGATCTGCCGGTGATGGCGCTCGCGACCCTCGTCTCGGTGGCTCCGATTCTGATCGTCTTCCTCTTCTCCCAGCGCTTCCTCGTCGAGGGTATGACCGCCGGCGGGACGAAGGAATGACGGCGCCGCGCACGACGAGAAGGGTCGTCTCATGAAGATCACCGGCTATCGGCTGATCAACACCACCATCAGCTGGGGTCGCCCCGTGGGCGACGTCAACGGCTTCATCAGCTCGGGAGTGACCGCGCTGCCGGTCGTCGTCGTCGAGACCGACGAGGGCGTCGAAGGAATCGGCATGGGGATGCACGACGGCATCCCGCAGCTCTTCGAGGCGATCGAGGGGGAAGACCCGCGGGCGACAGCCGCGCTGTACGACCGGATGATCGCGCGCATGTTCAAGAACGGCCATGGCGGTGCGGTCTTCGGCGGCATCGGCGCGCTGGACTCCGCGCTGTGGGACATCAAGGCCAAGCTCGCCGGCGAGCCGCTCTGGCGTCTCCTGGGCGGCAAGGACCGTTTCGTGCCGGGATACGCGTCCGGGCTCGACATCGCGCTGGACGCCCCGGCGCTGGAGGCCTTCTACACCTCGATGCGCGACCGCGGGTTCACCGCCGCGAAGCTCAAGGGCGGCCGCGATTACCAGCACGATGCCGAACGACTCGAGCTCGTCCGCGATCTGCTCGCGCAGGCGACCGACGAACCCCTCCTCATGCTGGACGCGAACGAATCGTGGAACCTTCCCCAGGCGGTCCGCTACCTGCGCCATCTCGAGGATCGCGTCGAGCTGGCCTGGATCGAGGAGCCCCTGCGGCGATGGGATGCCGCGGGTCTGCGGCACCTGCGCGACGCTTCGGGCGTCGCGGTGGCGACCGGTGAGAACCTGACCGGGCTGGAGCAGTACCGGCAGCTCTTCGACGCGGGGGCCATCGACATCGTGCAAGCCGCCGCGGTGTGGGGTGTGACGCATTCGCTGCGGGTCGCCGTCGCTGCGCATTCGCGAGACCTGCCGATCAGCCCGATCGGGCTGTCGTCGAACCCCGCGGTGGTGCACGTCGCCACCGCCGTGCCGAACCACCTCACGACCGAGGTGACGACAGCGGCGACACCCCGGGGGATGACGTGGGATTGGGAGGTGCAGGATGGCGGCATCGTTCTGGGCGACACACCGGGCGGCGGGGTCGCGCTCGACGAGGTGGTGCTCACGGGCAGCGCCGATTTCGTCTGGGGCGGTGAGGGTGGTCCTCACGTCCGCTCGAGCCGCGCGGGACTGGAGCTCGGGGTGCGCCTGCCCCGTGCCGCGACGAGGGCGGAATAAGATGTCGGTCATGTCACCATCTCGCCGGAACGGTACCGAGGAGACGGTGCCCCGGGTGCCGATCGACCGGATCGGTTCGCGAGTGCTGCAGGATCTGGTCGAGCTCATCGTCACGGGCGAGATGGCCGAAGGCGATTTCCTCCCGCCGGAGCAGGCGCTGTGCGATGAGTTCGGCGTGAGCCGGACCGTGATCCGCGAGAGCGTCAAGCGCATGCAGGAGAAGGGTCTCGTCGTCGTCGCCCAGGGGCGCGGGACGCAGGTGCGCAGCTACCACGAATGGAACGTCCTGGACCCGCTCGTGTTCGACGCCCTGGTGCGCCACGACGAGAGCCTCGGCGTCCTCGACGAGGTCAGCGTCGTCCGCGCATCCCTCGAGGGTGTGATGGCCAGCGAGGTCGCCCACGCGCACCGCGCGGACGACATCGAGCAGATCGAGTCGCACCTCGAGCAGATGCGGACGATGACGTCCGACAACGCCGCGTTCCTCGAAGCCGACCTGCAGTTCCACCTCGCCGTCATGGCCGCCTCGCGAAACCAGATCGCGGGCACCATCGCGCGATCGCTCTTCGTGCGCGCGCGCCAGAGCAGCAGGTGGGACGGCAACGGTCCGGTGGACGCCGTCCGGCTCACCCTCGAGGAGCACGAGCGCGTCTTCGCGTGCATCGAGGCCGGCGATCATGAAGCCGCCCGGGTGGCCATGGAGGAACACATCCTCGGCTCGTGGCGACGCCGCCGGCTCCCCGACGGCGCGCACCACCTGAGTCCGTGATCAGTCGAGGTGGAAGACCTCGGGTAGTTCGAGCCACTGTCCGGGTCGCGCCTCGGGGACCGAGACCTGGAAGGTCTGCATGATGCGCACCCATTCGATCGACACCGGATCGGTGTCGAGCCAGGCGAGGTCCCTGGCGTAATCCTCGCCGTCGTACTCCCAGTACGAGAACAACAACGTTCCATACCGGTAGATCGAGTAGTTGCGGATGTGGGCGCGGGTGAGGGCGGCCAGCACGTCGGACCACACGGCGCTGTGATAGCGCTCGTACTCCTCGATGGCTTCCTCGCGCAGAGTGATGACGGAACCTGCTCGGCGAACCTGTGTCATGAAAGACATCGTACGTATGATTTCATTGGAAAGAGGAGAAATGACCCGCCTTCCCTTCGACCCCGCCCGACTCACCCCTCTCGGCATCGGCGGCGCCCAGTTCGGCAACCTCTTCCGCGAGACGACGGATGACGCGACCCGGGCAGCCATCGACATCGCGTGGGACAACGGCATCCGGTACTTCGATACCGCACCGCACTACGGTCTGGGGCTCTCAGAGCGCCGGATGGGGCGCGCCCTGGGAGACAGGCCGCGAGAGGAGTACGTCCTGTCCACGAAGGTGGGCCGGCTGCTCGTCGACAATCCCGAGGGGGCCGGGCACCTCGACGACGACGGTTTCATCGTCCCCGCGACCGTCCGCCGCCAGTGGGACTTCAGCCGGGACGGCATTCGGCGTTCCGTCGAGGAGAGCCTGCAGCGCCTCGGGGTCGACCACATCGACATCGCCTACCTGCACGATCCCGACGATCACTGGGATGCAGCATCGACCACCGGGATCGAAGCGTTGAGAGAACTGAAGGAGGAGGGCGTCGTCGATGCCATCGGCGTGGGCATGAACCAGGCCGAGATGCCCACCGCGTTCATCCGACACTGCGACATCGACGTCGTGATGATCGCGGGGCGCTACACCCTTCTGGACCGCTCCGCGGAAGAAGAGCTGCTTCCCGCCGCTCTGGAGTACGGCGTCAGCATCGTGGCGGCGGGGGTCTACAACTCCGGTCTGCTCAGCACCCCGGTGGTGCCCGAGGACGCGCGCTTCAACTACTCCCCGGCGCCCCGGGAGCTGCTGCAGGGGGCGAGAGACATGGCGGAGCTGTGTCGCGACGCCGGGGTCGAGCTGCCGGATGTCGCCGTGCAGTTCGCCCTGCGCCACCCGGCCGTGCGCAGCGTCGTCCTAGGCGCGCGCACCGCCGACCATGTGGTCAGCGGAGTCGAGCGCTCCCGCGTCGAGATCCCCGAAGGCCTGTGGGAACGGCTCGACGCACGGGCCGACGAGCTCGCCGAGGCCGCCCGGACGGCCGAACGATGATCATCGATGCCCATGTGCACGTGTGGGATCTCGTCGCCGCCGACTACGCCTGGCCGAACGAAACGGTCCCCCGGCTGTACCGCACCTTCACCGTGGAAGATCTCGCCCCCGCCCTGGACGCCCACGGAATAGACGGCGTCGTCCTGGTCCAGGCCGACGACACCGCCGCGGACACCGAGAACATGTTCGCCGAGGCGGCGCGCTCGCCACGGGTGCGGGGGGTCGTCGCGTGGGCAGACCTCTCCGCGGACGCGGAACACTTCGCCGCCGAGATGGGGAGTCTTCGACGACGACCTCGATTCGTCGGCCTCCGCAACCTCAGCCACGTCAAGGCGGATCCGCATTGGATCCGCGGCCGGGCTCAGCAAGAGAACATCGGCCATCTGGCATCCATCGCCGTACCCCTGGACATGGTGACCTCCGTCCACGCAGAGCTCGGGGAGGTGACCTACACCTTGGAGCGGCACCCCACGGTGCGCGTCGTGCTGGATCATCTCGGCAAACCCCCCGTGGGGGGAACCGATCGCGACCGCGCCGAGTGGGCCGCGCGTCTGCGCGACATCGCATCGGCTCCGCAGACGACGGCGAAGGTCTCGGGCCTGTCCTCGTCTGTCGGACCCCTGGATGCCTGGACGGTCGATCAGGTCGTCCCCTTCGTCGAGGATGCGATGCAGATCTTCGGACCGGAGCGGTTGATGTTCGGCGGAGATTGGCCGCTGGCGATCCTCGCCGGCGGTTACGACCGCGTGTGGGATGCCGTCGGTACCGCCCTGGGCTCCCTGACGCAGACCGAACGGGCCGCCGTACTCGGCGGTACGGCGACCCGCGTCTACGACCTCCGCTAGTTCTCGGGGTGCAGCGGGACGCGGAATCCGGCCGCCACGAGCGTCTCGACGGCGGTGGTGGCGGCGGTCTCGATCGCCTGCCCGTCTTCGGCCGCGACCGCACCCGACGGCGCCACCCAGGAACCGCTCACGGCCGCGACGGCGCCGTGCGCCAGATAGGCGGTGAGGTTGTGGTGAGAGATCCCCCCGCTGGGGACGAACTGCACCTCGCGGAACGGCGCCGACAGCGCCTTGATGGTCTCGAGGCCGCCGAGCCGGTCGGCGGGGAAGAACTTCACCGTCGACAGTCCGAGACCCACCGCTCTCTGCACCTCGGATGCCGTCGCCACCCCCGGTAGCGGATGCAGGCCGTGTCGGCGGGTGGCTTCGACGACACGTTCGTCGAGGCCGGGGCTGACGACGAACCGTGCGCCCGCTTCGGCCACGGCGTCGACCTCAGCGGGACGCAGCACCGTGCCCGCACCGACGAAGAGATTCGTGTGCTCCGAGAGCGCGGCGATGGCATCGACGCCGGCGGCCGTGCGCAATGTGACCTCGACGCAGGTGATGCCCGCCCGCTGCAGGGCACGACCGGCGATGACGGCCGCGCTCGCCGTGGGGGCGGTCAGGACCGGGACGATGGCGACGTCGGCGAAGGGGGAGCTCATCGTGCCAGCCACCCTCCGTCGACGGGCAGGACCACACCCGAGACGTAGTCCGAGGCGGGAGAGGCCAGGAACACCGTCGCGCCGCCCAGGTCGGCCGGGCGCCCCCATCGGCCCGCCGGAATGCGGTCCAGGATGCTGCGGGATCGATCCGGGTCGTCTTGCAGGGCCTGCGTGTTGTCGGTCGCGATGTAACCGGGCGCGATCGCGTTCACCGTCACGCCCTGCCCGACCCACTCGTTGCTGAGGGCGTGGGTGAGCCCCGCGATGCCCGACTTCGCCGCCGCGTAACCGGGGACGTTGATGCCGCCCTGAAAGCTCAACAGGCTCGCCGTGAAGATGACCTTGCCATACCCCTTGTCGAGCATGCGTGCGCCCACCTTCTGCGTGAGGACGAAATGGCTGGTCAGATCGACGGCGAGTACGCGGTTCCACGACTCGACGGGGTGGACCGCCGCCGGGGCGCGTTCGATGGTGCCCGCATTGTTCACCAGTACCGTGATGCCCGCGTCCGCGAGTCGGTCGCCGAGGGCCGAGACGGCGGCCACGTCCGAGAAATCGGCGTGCAAGCCGGTGAAGGCGCGCCCGTGGGCCGTCACGGCTCGTTCCGCGGGGCTGTCGCGCAGGAAGGGCGAGGACGCGACGGCGATCACGTCGGCTCCGGCTCCGGCCAGGGCGTCCGCCATGGCGAGTCCGATCCCGCGCGAGGCGCCGGTGACCGCCGCCGTCACGCCGGTGAGGTCGAAGGACGGGTGGCTCATGCGGACACCCCCTCGCTCTGGACGTCGATGAGCACCTTGAGTGCCTGACCGCCTTCGAGCTCTCGCAGGGCCGCGTCGACGGCGGTGAGGGGGTGCACGGAGGTGATGATCGCCTCGGCGTCGATCACCTGTCGGTCGAGCAGCTCGATGGCCCGTTCGAAGTCGATGCGCTGGTAGACGCGGGCGCCCAGGAGACGGAGTTCCCGCCAGAAGACGCGCTGGAGGTCGATCTCTCGCGGGGTCGGGTGGATGGCGACGATCACGACCGTCCCCCGCACGCGGGCGAGGGCCGTGGCGGAGCGCACGGCAGCCGCGGCCCCCGAGACCTCGAAGACGACGTCCGCGCCGGCCCCGGAGGTCCAGTCCTCGACCCAGGCGACCGCGTCCACGCTCGACGGGTCGACGGTGGCGAAGCCGAGGCGTTCGATGAACTCCCGTCGTCCGGCATCCAACTCGAGGACGACGACCTCTGCGCCGGCCTGGCGCGCGACCGAGGCGATGAGCACGCCGATGGGCCCCCCGCCGATGACGACCGCCCGATCGCCGGCGCGCAGCTCCGACCGCCGGACGTCGTGGACGGCGACGGCCACGGGCTCGATCAACGCGGCGGTGCGCAGAGACAGCGTCGGGGGGATCGCCACGAGGGTGGACGCCGGGACGGTCCAGGACTGCTGCAGGGCGCCGGGGCTGTCGATACCGATGAAGGTGAGGTTCTGGCAGATGTGCTCGTGTCCGTGACGGCACGCGGGGCAGGTGCCGTCCCAGTCCAGCGGCATGACGGTCACGCTGTCGCCCGCGCTCCACCCGCTCACCCCCGCCCCGACCTCGCGGATCGTCCCGCTCATCTCGTGACCGAAGACCAGGGGGCGACTGACCCGCGCGTCCATCGAGCCGTGGATGATGTGCAGGTCGGTGCCGCAGACCCCGACGTAGGCGACGTCGATGACGACCTGGTCGACAGCGGGCGGGGTGGGGGGAAGAGTGGTGACGGCCACGGAGCCGTCTCCGAGATACGCAGCAGCGCGCATGTTGCCTCCGATGGTGGGCGATGGGGAGGCGCCGTGGCCCCTCGGCGACAGCGCTCCTACATCGTACATATGATGTTTGACCCCGGAAAGCCCCGTTACAGCGGCCGCACGCGGAGTGCGGTCACCCCGCCGTCCACGAGCAGGCAGGAGCCCGTGATGGATGCCGCGGCCGGTCCGGCGATGAACGCCACCGCCGAGGCGACCTCTTCGGAGGTCACCATGCGTCCGGTGGCCTGACGCGCGTCGAGCGCCGCACGCTCGGCGACGGGGTCGGCGAAGCCCTGCAGCATCCGTTCCACGAAGGGGGTGTCGACCGTGCCCGGGGCCACGCAGTTCACCCGGATGCCCTCGCGGACATGGTCGGTCGCGAGGGCCAGCGTCAGAGCGTGGACCGCGCCCTTCGACGCCGAGTACAGCGCGCGCTCCGGGAGACCGTTCACGGCGGCGATCGAGCCGAGGTTCACGACGGACGCCGCCGGAGAACGGCGCAGCAGCGGGAGGGCGGCGCGCGTGACGCGCGCCACCCCGACGACGTTGACGTCCAGGACGCGCAGCCACTGGTCGTCGTCGTTGGCCGACACGGTGCCGATGGCGCTGACGCCCGCGTTGTTGACGAGCACGTCGAGTCCGCCGAAGAGTTCGTGCACGCGTGCGAGGGCGGCGTCGACGGATCGACGGTCGGTGATGTCGCACGTCAGCGAGACCGCGTCGGATCCGAGGTCGGGGGTGTCGACGTCCAGGGATGCGACGCGTGCGCCCCGTGCGGCGAGCTCGTGAACGGTCGCCCGACCGATACCCGACGCACCGCCGGTGACGACGGCGATGAGGCCGGCGTGGTCCTGGGGAATCATCATCGGTCCCCTTCACCCAGGGGGGCGTCGACGACCGTCTGCCGCGCCGTGCCCAGTCCGTCGATGCTCAACTCCACGACGTCGCCGGGGCGCAGATAGGGCTGGTCGGGGAGCCCCATCGCCACACCGGCGGGGGTTCCCGTATTGATCAGATCCCCGGGCCGCAGGACCATGAACTGACTCAGGTACCAGATCACATGGGCGACGTCGAAGATCATGCGGGACGTCGATCCGGATTGTCGGACGGCGCCGTTCACCGACAGGCGAAGGGCGAGCTCCTGCGGATCGGGCACCTCGGAGGCGGGTACCAACCAGGGGCCCAGCGGGTTGAACGTCTCACAACTCTTGCCCTTGTCCCATTGGCCTCCGCGCTCGAGCTGGAACTCCCGCTCCGAGACGTCGTGCGAGACGACGTACCCGGCGATGTGCGATGCGGCGGAGGCGGGGGAGGAGAGATACCGGGCTTCGGCTCCGATGACGACGCCGAGCTCGACCTCCCAGTCAGTTTTGACCGACGCGCGCGGGATGTGGATGTCGTCGAAGGGCCCGATGATCGTGGACGGGTCCTTCATGAAGACGACGGGTTCGCTCGGCAGGGCGGCGCCGGTCTCTTCGGCGTGGTCTCGATAGTTCAATCCGACGCAGACGATCTTGCCGGGGGTAGCCACCGGGGCGCCCCATCTCTCGGCGGAGGACGTCGAGACCGGGAGAGCGCCGGCTCGCCATGCCTCCACCGCCTCGGTCATCCCTCCCGCCGCCAGCCAGGCGCCCGTGATGTCGGGGGTCAGAGCCGAGAGGTCGTGCAGCGAGCCACCCGCTCGGAGGTGGGGTCGTTCCCGACCGCGCGCACCGATGCGCGCGAAAGCGAGGCGGGGGTCCGGGATGGTCGACGCTGCAGCGGTCATGGGTCTCCTCGATGCGGAATGCGCGGGGCATCGCGGAGGCGTCGATGCCGACGTCCGCCAGAGTACTACGTCATATGTTTCACGGAGAGCGCTTCTTCGTCGCAGTGACCGCCGCGGCACGCAGGGACGAATGACGCTTGTTCACAGTGTGGATAACTCTGTGGACAACTGTGGGAAAGGCCCGGGGATCTGTGCAGGGGGATGTGTAGAACCGCGCGGATCGGTGATAGCTACGAAACTACAGAGGTGTCATTCGTCGGCCCGCGCCCGAACTGTTCCGCGCACGGGCTGAGCGGAAACGGGCAGTGACGCGAGGCGTCTCCCGCCGACCGCGAGCTCGGGAGTCGCAGCTGCGGTGGCACGCGGATGGGCTCGGACATGGGCCCCTCCCAGAATTTTCCGCCGGATGCAACCCACCTGTCGTTTCCCCTAGCTGGGAGGAAGCTGGATGCAACGAGAGTCCCGCCTCGAGCGGGCATCGGTTCATACTCGCTGAAAGGAACACAACAATGGGATTCTTCGGATTTCTCCTCCTCGGCCTCATCGCCGGCGCCATCGCCAAACTGATCCTCCCCGGCAAGCAGGGCGGCGGCTGGATCATCACCCTCGTGCTCGGTGTCGTCGGTGCTCTGCTCGGCGGGTTCCTGGGCAGCCTGCTCTTCAACGCTCCTCTCCAGGACTTCTTCTCGCTGCAGACGTGGCTGCTGGCGATCGGTGGATCGATCATCGTCCTGCTGATCTACGGCCTCATCGTGGGTCGTCGCGCCGCGCGCTGACATCGGTCGAGAAGGCCCGGGGCGGTTGGACCGCGCCCCGGGCCTTTTCGCGTTCGCGGGGACGTCAACCCCGGCGTGCCGGCGTGCGGAGCGCTCTAGCGTGACGGGATGTCCCGCCACACGATCACCGCTCAGACCCTCGCCCGCCGCATCGTTCAGAAAGCATCGGCCGATGTCGAGAGCACCGAGCCGGGCGCCCTGCGCGACGAACCCGACGGCGTGCACGCACATCGCACGCGGGTGCGCCGTCTGCGTTCCATCCTGTCGTCCCTGGAACGGCTCTCCGACGACACCGTCCTCGCCGAGACCCGGGCGACGCTGAAGCCCTGGGGCCAGGTGCTCGGAGAGGCCCGCGACGCCGAGGTGCGCGCCGAGCGCGCGGAAGCGGTGATGGCGGAGCTGGGCATCGACGACGCCGACGCCCGGCGTCGCCTGGTCGGCGACGAGCGCGCCGAATACCGCCACCTGCACGCGCGCGTCGTCGAAGCGCACGAGACGCCGGCGGGGGTCGCGCGACGGCAGCTGATCCGCGAGGCGGGTCTTCGCATCGATCTCGACGATGCCGCGGCGAAGAAGACCTTCCGGCGTCTGCTGCGGCGCGACGTCGATCGACTCGCGCGTGCAGCGCGACGTTCCGATGGCTCGCTCGACCGCCTGCACGACGTGCGCAAGGCCGCCCGTCGGCTTCGGTACCTCTCAGAGGCCGTGAACGCCGCCGACGCCTCGATGCTCGGTGGCGACAATCGCCGACTCGGACGGGCAGCGAAGCGGGTCCACACGCTGCTGGGGGAACACCGCGACGATCTGCTGCTCGCCGAGCGCGCCGTCGAGACGCATCGCCGGGCCTTCACCGCGCAGGAGGCGACGGCTCCTTATGACGAGATCGCCCGTCACGCACAGATCCGTGCCGACGCGCACCTCGAACGGGTGCCGAAGGCGCTGAAGAAGGTGCGCGCGGCCGCGAAGAAGATGGGGTGACCCCTCGCGGCTCGGACCCGGGAGCCGCGATCGAGGAGGATACGGCAGCTCCTTCGAACGGACGGCGGATGGCGCCGCGGACCGTCGCGTGCGTCCGTCTAAGATCGCCGCTCGGCGGCTCCGCGTCACTCCAGCGTCGGCGGCAGCACATAGACGACGTCGTCGCCGTCGCGGCGATGCTCGACGAAACCGATCCGGGCGAGGACGTCGTGCGAAGGCTGGTCGTCGGCCGCGACGCAGGCGTACAGCGGCCGCTCGGGCTCGCGCGCGGTCAGAAGCCGCAGTGCATCGGTGGTGGCATCGTCGTCGGCGGACGGCGAGACGGCGAGGAGGATCTCACGGTCGCCGTCGACATCCATCGCGGCGGCGACACCGACGATGTCATCGTCGGATCCGACCACCCAGGCTGACACGTCGTCACGCCTCGTCCAGTCGTCGAAGCGCGCACGATCGGCGAACGCGGCTCGGGGCCACGCGGACCGGCTGGCCCGGACCGCCTCGTAGGCGGCATCCCGGTCGTCGTTTCGAAGGTCGTGCAGCTCGGTGCGGGGCATGCGGTCACGCTAACGGGATGCCGTGTCGTCGTCCTCGTCCTTGCGCGACCACGCGAAACCGTGCAGGGAGAGGAAACTCCACGTCGCTGCATTGGCGTCACGGGAGAGGATCTGGGATCGCAGGGCGGCGAAGAGCGGGATCCTGGTGTCGTCGTCCACGCCCTGCCACCCCTCGAGGTTGCGGCGCAGCACGAGGTCGGTCTGGGACAGGGCTTTGGCGAACACGACGTTCCCGGAGGCCTGCACCACGTGCGCGTAGAGGGCGAGGATCGCGTCGACGTAGGCGGCGGACGTCGAGGCGTCGCGCATGAGGTCGAGGCGTCGGGCGGCCTCGACGAGATCATCCTCGGAGGCGCGGAAGACGGCGACGCGCAGCGCCCCGCCGATGGTGTGCGCGGCGTACTCGCGCATGTCGCGGCGGGCGCGGTCGCTCAGCGCGGCCACGCGTGTGTATCGGTTGGCGGCGACCTCGACGAGTCCGATGCGTTCGAGCCTCTGCAGTGCCTCGCGCACGGGCGTGCGGGAGATGCCCATGAGAGCCGCCAGCTCGACGTCGCGCAGGCGGTCACCCGGCTGCAGGCGGCCGTCGACGATCGCCTCGCCGAGCTGCCGGTACGCATCGTCGACGAGGGCCGAAGCGCGACGCCGACCATCCATCACGCGGAGTTTACGTCCATCGGATATCACAGAACCTGGACACAATCGACATATTCTTCCGATTCGTGTCGCGCGCGGCGTCCGGCGACGGTAAAGTGATCGCCGTCACGCCTCGCGTGACATATCCGGGGGGATCCGTCGACGCCCGGGCTTCGAGCTCTGCTCAGCCCGGGCGTCGTATGGGCTCGGTCTCTTTCGCCGTCCGCCTCGCCGGACGCAACGTTTGTGTCACGGAGTCGTGCGCGCGCGGGCCATGACCGTTACCTTTGCCTCACAGTCCGGTGCGCACGGTGCCGGCTCAAGCGGAAAACGGCATCACCATGAGCACGCAGGGCACGGTCAAGTGGTTCAACTCGGAGAAGGGCTTCGGCTTCATCGCTCCCGATGACGGCAGCCAGGACGTCTTCGCGCACTACAGCGCGATCCAGTCCGGTGGCTATCGCTCGCTCGAAGAGAACCAGCGCGTCGAGTTCGAGGTCGCACAGGGCCCCAAGGGCCTGCAGGCCGAGAACATCCGCCCCCTCTGATCCTCCGCCGAGACCACTCGGCACGAACCCCGGCGCATCCACGATGCGCCGGGGTTTCATCGTTCGTGGCGGACGAGGTCCCTGCCCGCCGCGGCGAACTGTCGCAGAGTCGCGTGCGGCAGGAAGGCACGTGTGAGGGCGGCACCGATGCGGGTGAGATCGGCCTCGTCGCGGTAGAGCAGGTACATGGTCTCGTAACGCGGATGGAACTTCTGCTTGAAGCGGTGCAGCGAGGCGAAGCCGTAGACCGGTTCGAGCATCGCGGCCATCCGCTGCTGCAGATCGGCGATGACCCCGGCATCCGGGGGATACTCGTGCGCCAGCGGCGCACCCGACAGCGACATGACCTGCGCCCCCTCCGCCGAGAACTGCTGGGCCGAGGAGCCGATGAGGTACTCCATGACGGGACCGAACCCGCCGTCGCGCCGGCGCATCAGGTCCAGCGTCCACCCGCGCACGCCGTCCTCGCCGTACACGGGCAGCCACGACAGGAAGCCGTCGACGTCGCCGTCCGGCGAGATCGCGAGGGCGAGCCGCACCTCGGGGTCCGCCGCCTCGTGGAGGGTGCCGAGGGTGAAGCCCATCTCGGGCAGCCCCTTGTCGCCGACCCAGCTCTCGGAGATCGCCCGCAACTGTTGGCGCACACCCCAGGTCTCATCGTCCCATCGCGACAGGCGGAAGGTCATGCCCTCGCGCTGGGCGCGGTTGAGCGAGGTGCGTACGGCTCCCCACGCCTTACCCGTGAACTGCAGACCGGGCAGATCGACCACGGTGTCGTCGGCGACGACGATGGCGCGCCAGCCTTCGGGCACAGCGTCGCGGGTGTGGGCTCCGGCGCTGAAGAAGCACGGCGCGAGTCCCGCCGCCTCGGAACCGCGGACGAAGGCGCGCGCGGTCTCCGCGCGCGCGTCGACGGGGCCGAGCGGATCGGCGAGGACGAGGGCGACTCCGGAGCGGCGCTGATAGGCGACGATCCCGCGTCCGAACCGCGCGTACGACATGCCCTCCCACGTCGTCATCCAGGACAGGGTCCCGCCGCCGGTCGCCCGAAGCTCCGCGCGCACCTCTTCGACCGTCGGCGCGGGAGCGTCGCCGAGGGCGGCCCGGGGACGCGCGCGGAATGCCGCCCGCACGAGCACGAAATACACCGACGCCAGCACCCACAGCAGGGACGAGGCCGCGATGCTGGTGACATCGACGTTCACATCGCCCTCGAGATCCATCACGCCGACCAGGATCAGGATGCCGATGAGCAGGACGACCAGGACGAGGTTGAGCGCGCTGTACACCAGCACCACGATCCACGCCCACCGGCGCCCCCGGCGCAGCGCGGTCGCGACGGCCAGCACGATCGCGGTGTTGACGGCCACGTCGATCCACGATCCGGAGGTCGCGGCGGAGTAGCCGAACGGGCCCGTCATGGGTGCGACGTAGCCGAGGATCTCGATCGCCCCCAGCGCGCACACGATGGCGAAGGCGAGCATCCGCTGCTCGCGTACGCTCACCCGCTGCGGACGCAACGACCGACCGACCGCCAGGACGAGGCCGACGGCCAGAACGTGCTCGAGGTCGGGGAGCGAGCCGTAGTAGACGAACGTCACGGACAGGACGGCGATCAGTGCCGTCCACGCGCGCAGACGCCAGGGCGATGGGAGGAGCGCCACGGCACCCGCGACGCAGGCCAGCACCCCGCCCGAGGGCCCGACGTCCAGCACCGTGGCCTGCTCCTGCGCCCAGGACCACGGCAGTGAGGCGCCGACCCAGAGCACGCCGGCCGCCGCGATCACGGAGAAGAGCTGGCCGATGGCGAAGAAGGCTGCGGTCGCTCGCGAACCGCGGCGGTGCTCCAGATACCCCATGCCGACCAGCGCCGGGACGCCCGCGAGATACACCCAGGGCTTCGACACGAAGAACGTCCCGGTGAGAGGGGTCCACCACCGCCCCGCTTCGAAGGCCGGCAGGCCGTAGGCGACCTGGGAGAAGGCATCGGACCGCTCGAACGGCGTCCACAGGCCCTGCGAGACCACACCGACCACGAGCAGGACGCCGGTGAGTCCCAGGGTGACCGGGACGCGTCGGGCGAGCGTCCGAAGCCGGGTCGTCGTGCTGTCGTGCCCCATGCCGCTCACGATAGGGCACGCCCCCTCGCCGCGCAGGTCCGTGCGCGGCGAGGGCCGAACGACGCGAGCCGCCTCGAGCGCCGGTACGGGGTCAGTCCGCGGAGAGGGCCCGCCATGCGGCGCGAGCCGCCTCGAGCGCCGGTGCGGCGTCGGTCTCGGCGCGCGCGGTCGCGAGATGTCGTCGCGCGTCCTCGAGGTCGAGACGCCGAGCGATCGAGGGCCGCGCGTCGGAGGCCGCGTCGCCGGCCTCGGCGGTCGCCAGCGCCGCGCGAGCGCACGCGAGCGTACCGGGGAGAGCGGCACGCGCCGCCTCGAGACGTCGGCGGGGGGTGAGCGCTCCGTGGACGGCGACGTCGCGGGCGGCCCGCGCCCGCGCAACGGTCGCGATCGCCTCACGGGGGCGTCGCGCGGACCGGGCGGCGGCATCGTCGAGGGTGGCCATCGCGTCCCGCAGACGGACGGGAGCGTCGGGCGCGCACGCCTCGGGCCGCGCGGCGGCGGCCGAAACGGCATCCGTCAGCTCGGCGCGCGCCGCATCGATCTCGGTTGCGGCGTTCGCGGCCGCCTGCACCGCGATGCGGTGCTCGTCCTCGACGGCGCGCAGGCATCGTGCGGCGCGGCGCAGGGCCCGCGTCGCGGCGAGCAGGTGCGCAGCATCGTCGTACGACAGGGCGTCGTCCGCCGCGGAAAGGGCGGTCGACGCCGCGCCCGCCGCCCGCTCCGCCTCGCGGCGGTCCGCGGGGTCGAAGCGGTCCCGCAGGGCAGCGAGCAGGGGTTCCGGGTCGCCCGCCGCGGCCACGACCGCTTCGCGCCGGCGGCGCGCTGTGGCGTACAGAAGCGCGACGTCGCGGTGCGTCCGCGCCCATTCCCCGAACTGCTGGTTCGCGGCCGCGGCGCGTTCCGTCTGCGTCCGCAGCGACTGGCGCAGCTGTCCGGCCCGGTCGCGCCGCGCAGCGGCGACCGACGTGTCGGCACGGAGATCGAGCACCTCGGCGAAGCCGCGATCGCGGGCGCGCTGGGCCGACGCGCGCGCCCGGCGCAGCTCGGCCGGGACGTCCGACGCCTCGACGCCGTCGAATGCCTCGAACGCCACGTCGAGGTCGTCGACGGCGTCGTCGAGTCCGCCCAGGGCCTCGGTCGCCTGCTGTAGGGCGGTCTGCGCCGCCGCGCGCATCCGAGGGGAACGACGATGGACGCGCACCATCACGACGACGGCGAGCACCAGCACCGCGGCCACCCCGAGGGCGACCGCGGCGGGGACCAGCCAGGGGATCTCAGTCACCGACCGGGGTCTCCGCGACGTCCGGTCGGTCGACGAGCAGCAGGGCGCGCAGCTGGTCGATGTCGTCGACCGCGGCCTGGGCCCCCTCGGCCTCGTGAGGCCAGCTGAAGCCCCAGCGCACGAAGATCACCGGCACCTCGGCATCCCGCCCACCCTCGACATCGTGGTGCCGGTCACCGATCAGCACGGGACGAGAGGTGTCGTGGCCCTGGGCCTCGAGACGGCGCAACGCCTCGCGCACGATGTCGGACTTGGCCGCGAGGGCCCGCTCGTCCAGCGACGCACCGACGGTCGCTTCGAGGGAGGGCTCGAGGCCGAAGTGGTCCATCAGGGCGACCACCTGCACCTCGGGCTTCGAACTCGCCGTCGACTGGGGGATGCCGGCCGCGTGCAGGTCGTGGATGAGGTCGGCGACCCCCGGGTACAGGCGCGCGCTGACGGTGTAGCCCTCGCTGCGGTTGAGCCCGCGGTAGAACGCCACGGCTTCGGTGGCCTGCTCGGGGGTCATGTCGACATTGGCCTGGAACGACTCGAACATCGGCGGACCGATCCAGTGCGAGAGCTCGCCGCGCGTCGGCGGGGTGCGTCCGAAGTGCTCGAGGGTGATCGTCAAGCGGCGGAGGATGCCCTCCGAGGCGTCGACGAGGGTTCCGTCGACGTCCCACAGGACGCAGGAGAAGGGGGAGCGTGCGGGCATGCGCACCACGCTACCGGGGCGGCATCCGCCCGGATCGATCGGGGCGACGACCGAGCCGGCCGAATCCGTGCGTCGAGGGCGCTGCGCCCCGCCCCGATCCTTCAAGGGCGGGGGAGGGGGCGCTCAGGCGCTCGACCAGGGGCATGTGCGTGGCCGGTACCCGCACCGCCCCGTGCAGCCAGACGAAGATCATGAGCGCGATGAACCCCGTGAGCAGTTTGTCGATGAGCGAGGTGAGCAGGTTCGCGGAGAAGACCGCGGCGATCACGGGTACCCCCATGGTCGCGATCGACGACGTGACGGCGTCGAAGCCGTGGCCGGTGAATCCCCCGAAGAGCAGCAAGCCCACGGGAGCGCCGATGGCCGCGCACACCACGGCGGCGATGAGGTTCAGCGCGAAGAATTGGCGGATGTCGTCGCCCATGCCGAAGCGGTGCACCCCGAAGCCCCACACCAGCGCCCCGGCCACATTGACCAGGGCGAAGGGCGCCGCCGCGGGGACCCCCACCGTGAAGCCCAGCAGGTTGCCGGCGAGGGCGACGACGACGCCGTGCCACGGGCCCAGGACGATCGCCGTCGCCGCCGTCCCCACCATGTCGAGGAAGATCGGCAGGTCGAGGGCTTGGACCACCGCGATACCGAGCAGGTTGAGCAGGATGCCCCCCAGCAGCAGCGCCATGGTCGTCCGCTTCTTCCGCGTCGGCGGGGCCGCCGGTGGGCGCGCCGGTGCGCGGGCCGGTACCGGCGGCGCGGGCGGCTCGGCCTCGGTTCGCACGGGATGGGCGCGTTCGCCGCTGCGGCGCACGCGCACGCAGCGCTCGACCCACCGGTCGGCCTCGCTCTCGTCGGCACCGAGCGCGCGCACGATGTCGCGCAGGAGCGCGGTGTCGATCCAGGTGCGGCCGGGACGGAAGAGGTCGTAGACAGTGCTGCGCGGGGGCGAGGCCGCCTCGGCGGGGACACCTCGTGCGACGCGCACGGTGCCGACGCGCCGACCCAGTTGTGCGAAGGAGCACCCGTCGGCCGCTTTGAGGGAGGTCAGATCGGCGGCGATCCGGTCGAGGGAGTCGCCCTCTTCGCCCGGCGTCGGCACAGCAGTCACGTCTCCCCCTCACGCGACTCCGCCCCCCGCGTCGCCCGCTGCGCGCCACTCTAGCGAGCGCCGGCCGAAGGGACGGGCGGGTCGGACGGGCGCGTCGACTCGCCCGCGCGGCCGTTCGGGTGTTGTCCGGGACTGTCCGGATCGACCGCCCGTCCGGGTGCGCCGTCGTCGGGGCGCCCTAGCGTCGAGGTCGTCGCCGTCGTTCGGGTGGTGACGGATCCGGCTCCCGGGGGATGCCGTGATGGGCGGGGTCTCCGTGGGGGCGGAGACCCCGCCCGACCTCTTCGGCCGTCGCGCGAGCGCCGGCCGTGTCCGCGTCGGTCGCGCGAGGCGCCCCCTGCGTCCTCGCGCGGCCGGCTTCCGCGAACGGGCCCGGGAGGTGTCGCGGCATCCGGAGTTCGGGCGCCCTTCGGCGCGACGCCGGCGCCGGGAATCCGGTGGGTGCCCCACACCGGGCGAGAGGCACCGGCATCCGGAACCCGGGTTCCTCGGGCGACGCCGGGGAACGGTCGCCGGGGCCGGGGCGTCAGAACAGGCGCGGGGCGCCGGACTGCACGCCCTTCATCTCGTCGTAATCGAGGGTGAGACAACGGATGCCGCGGTCGGTGGCGAGCACGCGGGCCTGCGGCTTGATCTCCTGCGCCGCGAACACGCCCGTCACGGGCGCCAGCAGCGGGTCGCGGTTGAGCAGCTCGAGGTAGCGCGTCAGCTGCTCGACGCCGTCGATGTCGCCGCGGCGCTTGACCTCGATCGCGACGGTGCCGGGGGCGTCGTCGTTGCGCAGCAGCAGGTCGACCGGACCGATCGCGGTGGGGTACTCGCGGCGCACCAGGGTGAGGTTCTCGCCCACGACCGACACCTGCTCCGCGAGCAGACGCTGCAGGTCGGCCTCGACGCCGTCCTTGATCAGGCCCGGGTCGACCCCCAGATCGTGCGCGGTGTCGTGGACGATCTCGTGGATGCGCACCAGCAGGGCGTCACCGGTCTTGGCGTGGGTCACGCGCCACCGCTCGATCACGCCGTCCTCGACATCGACCTCGTCGGGCTGCTCGCGGGTGAGGCTGCAGGGCGGGCTCATCCAGTTCAACGGCTTGTACGAGCCGCCGTCCGAGTGCACCAGCAGACTGCCGTCGTTCTTGTGGACGAGCAGGCGGGTGGCGAGGGGAAGATGCGCGTTGAGGCGGCCGGTGTAATCGACGGAGCAACGGGCGATGACGAGACGCACCCGACGAGCCTAATCGCGGCGCGCCGGCTCGGCGGCGCGCGCGGGTTCGACGACGAGCGGTTTGGCCGCGCCCGAGAAGAGACCGGATGCCACGATCAGCGCGACCACGATGAGCAGCGTGTTGAGCAGACCGATGTGGTCGCCGATCCAGCCGAGGATCGGCGGGCCGCACAGGAACGCGACGTAGCCGATGGTCGCGGCGGCGGCGACGCGCGAGGCCGCCTTGGCCGGATCGTCGGCGGCCGCCGACATGCCGATGGGGAAGCCGAGTGAGGCGCCCAGGCCCCACAGCGCGGCGCCGACGAACACCAGCGGTCCGAAGGGCGCGAGGATGAACAGCAGCAGTCCGGCGGCCGCGGTGCCGGCCAACACGCGCAGGACGAGGACGCGACCCAGACGGTCCACCACCGGGCCTCCGGCGATACGTCCCACGGTCATGGCGATCGAGAAGACCGCGAGCACCGCCGGTCCCGCCTCTTCGGGGGCACCGTGGCCGTAGACGACGGCGGAGGGGAGCCAGTCGTTCGCGCTGCCCTCGGCGAAGGCCATGCCCAGCATGATCACGCCGAGCGTGTAGGTGCGGGGTTCGCGCCAGGCCTGCAGCGATACGGCGACGCGCTCGCGCCACGGGCGGCGCACCTCTGCCACGGCGGCGTCCGAAGCGAGTTCGACGCGGGGCACGTTGGCGACCGCCACGAACGCGACGACGAGGATGACCATGCCCATCGCGACGCAGTGCGCCACGACCGGGATGCCCAGGCTGACGGCGACGAAGCCCAGACCGGCGCCGATGACGGTGCCGAAGCTGAAGAAGGCGTGCAGCAAGGGCATGATGGTGCGGCCCGTGGCCTTCTCGAGGGCCGCGCCCTCGACGTTCATCATCACGTCGACAGCGCCGTTGCCGAAGCCGAACAGCGCCAGACCCACCAGCGCGACGCCGAACATCTGCAGGGTGTCGGCGCCGAATCCGATAATCGTCAGGCCCACGCCGACCAGCACGAGGGCGGCGAGCATGCCCGATCGCGCTCCGATGCGCGCCATCACGGTCGGCGCGAGGGACAGGCCGATGATGGATGCCACCCCCATGCCGAGCAGCAGCAGGCCGACCCCGGAATTCTCGATGCCGAGGGATTCTCTGATCTGCGGCACGCGCGAGGCCCAGGTCGAGATGCTGAGCCCGCTCGCGAGGAAGATGGCGCAGATCGCGATGTGCCAGCGGACGAGCTGGGACCGGGTCAGCGTGGAGTACATGTCCACACTGTATCGAATCGATTCGGAAACACGTGTCGCCCGGGTTACGATCAGCCGGTGAGCACCCGCCGCGCCACCATCAGCGACGTCGCCCGTGAGGCGGGCGTATCGCCCTCGACCGCCTCCGTGGTCTTCAGCGGGAAGACGCCGACCTCGGACGCCGTGCGCGCGCGCGTGCTCGCCGCCGCGCAGTCGCTCGGATACACCGGCCCCGACCCGCGCGCCGCCTCGCTGCGCCGCGGGCGCTCGGGCATCGTCGGTGTGGTCTTCGACCAGCACCTGGGCACCGCCTTCCTCGATCCGGTGACCACGCACATGATGGACGGCCTGGCCGACGGGGTCTCACGCCTCGGGGCCGCGTTGCTCCTGCTGCGCGACAACGGCGAGACGGTCAGCGAACCCTCGCTGCACACCGCCCCCATCGACGCGGCCGTGCTGATCGGCTGCAGCCCGCGCTTGCGGGAGTCGCTCGAGATCGTGCGGGGTCGCGGCATCCCGGTCGTGGTCGTCGAGGGCGACGCGGGCGAAGGCGTGCCGCGGGTACTGCTCGACAACGTCGAGGCGCAGCGCACGGCCGCGCGGCACGTCGCCGACCTGGGGCACCGCGATGTCGTGCTCGTGACACTGCCCGTCGACCCCTCCCGCCGCCGCGGGTGGATCGCCGACGACGCCGTCATCGGCGTCGACGTGACGGCCGATCGCCTCGCGGGGGCACGCGACGTCTTCCCCGATGCGCCGGCACTGGCCGCGGCGACGAGCTCGATCGACGAGGGTGCGATCGCGGGCCGGGTGATCTTCGCCGAACCGGCGCGCCGCCCGACGGCGGTGATCGCGCAGAGCGATCTGCTGGCCGCCGGGGTCATCCGCGCCGCGGAAGAAGCGGGGCTGCGCGTTCCGCAGGACGTGAGTGTCACCGGGTTCGACGGCGTCGTCGTGGACGGTCTCGCCCCGCACGTCCTCACCACCCTTGTCCAGCCGGCGACGGCCAAGGGGCGAGCGGCCGGCGAGGCCGTCGCGGCGATGCTCGAGGATGCCGTGCCCTCGGGCCTCGATCTCTCCTGCGTGTTCCGCGAGGGCACCACGACGGCTCCGCCGCGTACCACATGAGAACCCGCTGCGCGGAAACTCTTATGCGCCGCATAGAATAAGGCCGACCCCGAGAGCCCTAGCATCCCGCTCGTCGACCCCGAGGAGGCCCGCGCATGCTGATGTTCCTGGGCGCCTTCGCGGTCCTTCCCCTCCTGCTCCCGTACGTGGTCTCGCGGATTGGGGCCCGCGCGTTTTACGTCGCGGCGGTTCTGCCGGTTCTCGCCTTCGCGCACGCCGTGCTGCTCGCCCCCGCCGTCCTCGGCGGGGACATTCCGTTCGAGGAATACCGGTGGATCCCCGCGATCGAGGTCTCGCTCTCGATGCGCATGGACGTGCTCGGCTGGCTGTTGACCCTCGTCGTCACCGGCGTCGGGGCACTCGTCATGCTTTACTGCCGGTGGTACTTCCGCGGAAAGACGCAGGGCGTCGGGCAGTTCTCGGCGGTGCTGCTGGCCTTCGCCGGCGCCATGTACGGCCTGGTGCTCACCGACGACATCGTCGTGCTCATCATGTTGTGGGAGGCCACGAGCGTCCTCTCGTACCTGTTGATCGGGCACTATCACGCCCGCGCCGCCAGTCGTCGCGCGGCCCTGCAGGCGCTGCTGGTGACGACTCTCGGCGGCCTCGTGATGCTGATCGGCATCGTGCTGCTGGTCGTGCAGGCCGGCACCTCCAGCCTCGCGGCGATCCTGGCCGACCCTCCCACCGGCACCGTGGTCGACATCGCCGTCCTGCTGCTGCTCGTCGGCGCCCTCAGCAAATCGGCGATCTTCCCCTTCCACTTCTGGCTCCCCGGCGCCATGGCCGCCCCCACCCCGGTCAGCGCCTACCTGCACGCCGCGGCCATGGTCAAGGCCGGCATCTACCTCATCGCGCGCCTCGCGCCGGGCTTCGCCGAGACACCCTTCTGGCGTCCGACGCTGATCACCCTCGGCGTGTTCACCATGCTGCTCGGCGGCTTCCAGGCGCTGCGCGAACGCGACCTCAAGCGCATCCTCGCCTTCGGCACCGTGAGTCAGCTCGGCTTCCTGACGGTCATGCTCGGGTACGGCACGCGCGACGCCGCGCTCGCCGGCGTCGCCCTGCTGCTCAGCCACGCGCTGTTCAAGTCCTGTCTGTTCCTCGTCGTCGGCGTGATCGACCGGCAGCTCAACACCCGTGACATCGGTCACCTCTCGGGGCTCGGCCGCCAAGCGCCGGTCATGGCCACGGCGTCGTTCGTCGCCATCGCGTCGATGGCGGGCGTCATCCCCACCCTCGGCTTCGTGGCGAAGGAGACCGCCCTCACCGCCCTGCTGCACGAGGCCGAGCAGGGCGCGGTGTGGGGCGTCGTCGCGCTGATCGGCATCGTGCTCGGGTCGGCGCTCACGGCCGGATACGGCATCCGCTTCCTCTGGGGTGCGTACTGGACCAAGCGCGATGTCGAGACCACCGACTGGCCCGACCCCCCGATCGGGTTCCTCGCCGCTCCCGTGCTGCTGGCCGGCGGGTCGCTCGTCCTGGGACTCATCGCCCCCGTCGTCGACGCATGGCTCACGCCCTACGCCGACGGCCTCGCCCCGGCCACGCCCGGTCTCGAAGCTCCCGCATACCCGTACCACCTGGCGCTCTGGCACGGCCTGGAACCCGCCCTGTTCATCTCGCTCGGCACGCTCGCGCTGGGCGCTGCGGTCTTCTGGGCGGTGCGCAAGACGCAGCTGCACACGCGCCCGCGTCTGCTGCCGTTCACGGCGAACGATGCCTACAACGGTGCGCTGCGCGGCGTCGACTACACCTCCGAATGGGTGACCGCCCGGTTCCAGCGAGGTTCGCTGCCGTTCTACGTCGGCACGATCTTCATCGTCCTCGTCGTCGCCGAGGGCGTCGCCCTGCTGTCGTCGCAGGAGTGGCGCGCCCAGCTCGATGCCTGGCAGTCGCCGTCGCAGCTGATCGCAGCCCCGCTCATGATCGCCGCGGGGATCCTGGCCGTCCGGGCGCGAAAGCGCTACACCGGCGTCGCCCTCGTCTCGGTCACCGGTCTCGGTCTGGTCGTCCTCTTCGCCACCAGCGGCGCCCCCGACCTCGCGCTCACCCAGGTCCTCGTCGAGACGGTGACCCTCGTCGTGTTCGCCCTGGTGCTGCGCCGGCTCCCGGCCCGCATGGGCGAGCACAACGAGTCGGTCGCGCCGTTGGCCCGCGCGGTACTCGGTGCCGGCGTCGGTCTGATCATGGCCCTGGTCGCGATCGTCGCCACCGGCGCCCGCCAGGAGCTTCCGATCTCGCTCGAGTGGCCGCCCCTGGCGTACGAGATCGGTCACGGGCGCAACGTCGTCAACGTCGCCCTCGTCGATCTGCGCGGGTGGGACACGATGGGCGAGCTGTCGGTGCTCATCCTCGCCGCCACGGGCGTGGCATCCCTCGTCTTCATCACGGATCGCAGCGACAACCTCAACCGCCGCTCGGGGACGGCCCGCAGCGTCGTCGGCCTCGGTCGGCGCCGTCCGCTCGTCGAGACCGACGCGGGTGTGCGCGCCCAGCGCGTCGGCGAGGCCGGGGCGCCACGCGCATGGCTGGTGTCGGGCGCGAAGGTGCAGCCCGAGAACCGGTCCATCCTGCTCGAGATCGTCATCCGCGTGCTCTTCCACTCGGTCATGATCGCGTCGCTGTATCTGCTGTTCGCCGGTCACAACCTGCCCGGTGGCGGGTTCGCCGGCGGCCTGGTCGCGGGTCTCGGTCTGGTCATGCGCTACATCGCCGGCGGGCGGTGGGAGCTCGGCGCCGCCGCTCCGACCGACGCGGGACGACTTCTCGGCGCCGGGATGGCGATCGCGGTGCTGTGCGCCCTCGTGCCCATGGTCTTCGGCTTCGCGCCCCTGCAGAGCTTCACCTTCGAGGGTGATCTGCCGCTCATCGGTCACTGGGAGTTCGTCACCAGCACGATCTTCGACATCGGCGTCTACCTGGTCGTCATCGGGCTGGTGCTCGACGTCCTGCGCAGTCTCGGGGCCGAGGTCGACCGGCAGTCGCAACGGCCCGAGGACGCCGAGGTGGTCAGCTCGTGAGCATCTCCCTCGTCCTGGTCATCGTCATGGCAGTGCTGTTCGCGTGCGGGGTCTACGCGATGCTCGAGCGCAGCCTCACCCGCGTGCTCATCGGATTCCTGCTGCTGGGCAATGCCGCCAACCTGCTGCTGCTCGTCGTCATGGGCGCCCCGGGCCGTGCGCCGTTCTACGACGGCGGAGAGACGGATGCCGCCGACATGTCCGACGCGCTCCCGCAGGCCCTCATGCTCACCGCCATCGTCATCACCTTCAGCATCTCGGCGTTCCTGCTGGCGTTGATCTACCGCTCGTGGCAGCTGGGTCAGGCCGACACCGTCGTCGACGACGCGGACGACGTGGCCCTGCGCGCACGCACCCCGCAGATGCCGGACGACGCGATGGACGACGAGGCGCGCTCCGACGACGACGACGTCACCACCGACTTCGTCGGCGACGTGGCCTCGCCCATCCGCGTCCTGCACCAGGGAGACCTGTCCACGCTCGTCGACGACGCCCCCGTGGACCGGGTGGCGGTGCGTCGCGACCCCCCGGCCCGGGAACGGGACGATTCCCCGGCCGAGGCCGGCGCAGACGACCCGAAGGACGGTGACCGCTCGTGAGCGCTCTCGTGCCCCTGCTCGTCGGCGTCCCGCTCATCGGCGCCGCCGTCAACCTCGTCTTCGGGCGCCGTAAGCGTGTGCAGATCATCGTGTCGGTCGCAGCCCTGGTGACGGTGCTGATCCTCGGCTCCGTGCTGCTGGTCGAGGTCGACACGAACGGGCCGATCGCCGTGGCGATCGCGGGGTGGGACATCCCGCTCGGCATCGTCCTGTACGTCGACGTGCTGGCGGCACTGCTGGTGGTGGTCACGAGCATCGTGCTGCTCGCGGTCCTGCTGTTCTCGATCGGTCAGGGCGCCGCCGACAACGACGAGGACACCCCGGTGTCGATCTTCTATCCCGCGTACCTGATCCTCGGTGCGGGCATCTTCAACGCCTTCATCGCGGGCGATCTGTTCAACCTCTACGTCGGGTTCGAGATCCTGTTGGTCGCCTCCTACGTGCTGATCACCCTGGGCGGTACTGAGTCGCGCATCCGCACCGGGGTGGTGTACATCGTCGTCTCGCTGGTGTCGTCGATCCTCTTCCTGGCCGCGATCGCGATGGTGTACGGCGCGCTCGGCACGGTCAACATGGTGCAGATCAGCGAGCGGATGTCACAGCTGCCGCAGGACATCCAGACGGTCCTGCACGTCATGCTGCTGCTCGCGTTCGCCATCAAGGCGGCCGTGTTCCCCCTGTCGTTCTGGCTGCCCGACTCCTACCCCACGGCTCCGGCACCCGTCACCGCGGTGTTCGCGGGTCTGCTGACCAAGGTCGGCGTCTACGCGATCATCCGCACCGAGACGCAGCTCTTCGTCGACAACGACTTCAACTTCGTGTTGATGATGGTCGCGCTCGCCACGATGATCGTCGGCATCCTGGGCGCCGTGGCGCAGGCCGAGCTCAAGCGCATCCTCTCGTTCACCCTCGTCAGCCACATCGGGTACATGATCTTCGGGCTGGCGATCAACACGCCGCTCGCCATCGGCGCGACGATCTACTACATCGTCCACCACATCATCGTGCAGACCACGCTGTTCCTGGCGGTGGGCCTCATCGAACGCAGCGCGGGCAGCACGTCGATCCTGAAGGTCAAGGGGCTCATGCGCGCGGCGCCTCTGCTCGCGGTGCTGTATTTCATCCCGGCGATCAACCTCGGAGGCCTGCCGCCGTTCTCGGGCTTCATCGGCAAGTACGCCCTCTTCGACGCTGCGGCTCAGGTGGGCACGCCGGTGATGATGGTGCTGATCGTGGGCGGTATCGTCACGTCGATCCTGACGCTGTACGCCCTCATGCGCGCGTGGAACCTGTCGTTCTGGCGCGAAGAAGAAGACTCTCCCGAGGCGATGGAGCGCATCGCGTACCTCGGCAACGCACCCGCCGCGGCCATCTCGACCGAGCGCCGCACCACCCCCCGCATCATGACCATGGCGACGGCCGGAATGGTGGCCGTCACGATCGCACTGACCGTGTTCGCCGGTCCGTTGCTGGACGCGTGCCTGCGTGCCGGAGAACGCATCGCCGGCGGCGTCACCCTGGTGCAGCTGCAGGAACAGGCGGGTGACGGATGAGTCCCACGCGTCGGGCCCAGGTCTCGCTCTTCCTGCATCAGCTGCCGCTGCTGGTGTGGCTGGTGGCGTTGTGGATGCTGCTGTGGGGGCAGTTCACCTGGCTCGCCCTGATCACCGGTCTGGTCATGGCGGTCTTCGTCACCCGCGTCTTCCGGCTGCCCCCGGTCGAGCTGTCGGGGCGCATCAACCTCTGGTACGGCCTGGTCTTCGTCGTGACGTTCCTCGGCGCGGTCGTCAAGGGCTCGCTGATCGTGGCGTGGCAGGTTCTCGACTTCCGCCGGCAGCCCGGGGCGGCGATCATCGCGGTGCCCCTGCGCGTGGACGACGACGTCATCATGGCGCACACCGCAATCACGGCATCCCTCATCCCGGGTTCGCTCATCGTGGACGTGGACCGCGAGAACCGCACGCTGTTCCTGCACACGATCGGCGTCCGCAGTGAGGCGGATGCCGAGCACCAGCGTCGCGTCGTGCTCGGCTGGGAGGCGCGCATCACGCGCGCCGTGGGGTCGAAGGAGGAGCTGCAGGAACTGCGCGCCCGCATCGCCGACAGCTCCACCCACCACGCCGTCGAGACCCCGCGCGACGGGAGGACCCTGCTGTGAACGCCCTCGTCGCCGTGATCCTGGTGGTGTTCGCCGTGGCCGCCGTGCTCGCGCTGATCCGCCTCGTGATCGGTCCGTCGATCCTCGACCGCGCCGTGGCCGCCGACGTGCTGCTCACCGAGGTGCTGTGCATCCTCGGCGCCGACATGGTCATCAACCACCACACGCGCTCGCTGCCCGCGATGCTGATCATCGCCGCGGTCGGGGTTTTCGGATCGATCGCGGTCGCCCGCTTCGTCGCGCGCAAGGAGAACCCGAGATGACCCTCGACGCCGTTCTCGACACCGTCGCCCTCGTCCTCGTGCTGATCGGCGCCGTGTTGTGCCTGACCGCGACCATCGGGTTGATGCGCTGGCGCGACGTCCCGACGCGCCTGCACGCGGCGACCAAGCCGCAGGTGCTCGGGGTGCTGGTCATCGTGATCGCCGTCGCCCTGGCCGCGCGGGAGTGGAGCGTCGTGGCCTTCGGCATCCCGATCGTGCTCATCCAGTTCGCGACCGCGCCGCTGGCCGCCCACATGGTCGGTCGCGCCGCGTATCGCAACCGCACGACCGACGAGAAGAACCTCTACGTCGACGAACTGGAGCACCGCACGGAGCAGTCGGGCTCGACGGGTGCCGAAACGCGTCCCGAGAGCTGACCCGGTCTCAGACCTGGGATTCTCGCGCGTCCTGCTGCGCCTGCGGCGAGGGTGTGCCCTCGTCCGGTTCGGGGGTGCGTCGACGGTGGTTCAGCTCCTGTGCCTCACGCTCCTGCCGGCGCCCCTCGGCCAGGAACGCCAAGCGGTTGAGGCACTCGCGGTTGCGCAGCCTCAGCAGCGGTTTCCACAGCACCGTGGGCAGGATCGCCGCCGCACCGGACACGGGCTCCTCGGCGATCGTCACCGCGATGCCCACGGGGTGAGGGCGGGCGTCGATGCGGAGCACTCCGCGCCCGAGAATGCCGGCCTCGGGCCGCAGGCGCATGCGGCGCGGGGGATCCCACTCGACGATCTCGCTCTGGTCGTGGATCATCACGGGCCAGACGCCGAGCGAGTGGTGCAGCTGGGCCCCCTCGCGGGGCCAGCCGGCGTCGACATCGCGCATGCGGGCCGCGCCCACCACCCATACGGGATAGAGCCAGCCGTCCGACAGGACGGCGAACAGGTCGTCGGGGGTGCAGCGCATGAGGCGGGTGTTGCGGGCGGGCATGGCATCCCTCCGGTCGGATTCCTCGACCCTACGGGCTCGGGCCCGCGGGCGCGGCGACCCTTGACGCCCGCGCGCCGATGCCGTCCGTCGCGCCGCCCGGGCGGAGGGCGTCGCCGGCCCGCGGCGGTCCCCTCGACGCCCCCGGGGACCGCCGTCGGGCGCGGAGCGGGTCTCAGCCGATCAGGCTCGGCTGCAGGTCGCGCAGGGTGCGGTGATGGGTCATGCGTGTGACTCCGATGGCCGCGACGAGCACGCCGCCGATCATCCACGCGCCCAGCACCAGCAGGTCGGGCCCGACCCGCGATACGTCGCCGCCGTACATGACCTGGCGCAGGGCATCCACGACGTACCCCATCGGCAGCACGTGGTGCAGAGCGGCCAGCGGGGCGGGCAGGGTCTGCCACGGGAAGGTGCCCCCGGCCGTGACCAGTTGCAGCACCATCAGCACGAGCCCCAGGAACTGCCCCACCGACCCGAGCCACACGTTCAGGGCGAGCACGATCGCGGCGTACGTCGCCGAGGCGAGGAGCAGGATGCCGAGCGCCGCCCACGGGTTCGCGAACGAGAACCGCAGCGCGACGGCGAGCACCGTGAACAGGCCCACCATCTGCAGGGCGCCGAGTCCCGCGGGTGTCAGCCACCCCGCGAGCGTCACGCGGACGGGGGAGCGCAGCGCGGTGACCGCACGCTTGGACACGGGCTTGACGATGAGGAACAGTGCGTAGATGCCGATCCAGCCGGCCAGGGCCGCGAAGAACGGGGCGAGGCCCGCGCCGTAGTTCTGGGCCTTGGTCACCGAGGTCGTGCCCACCGCCACGGGGTCGCCGATCGCGTCGGCCTGGGCCTGACGCGTGGCGTCGTCGGTGTCGGGGATCTGCTCCACGCCCGAGGCGAGTCCGTCGCGCAGGCGCGACGCCCCGCCCTGGAGCTGGTCGATACCGTCGTCGAGCCGGGTCGCGCCGTCGCGCACCTGGACCGATCCGTCGCGCAGGGCGGAGGCTCCGGATGCCGCTGCCGCCGCACCGTCCGCCAGGGCCGACGCCCCGTCGGCGGCCGTCGCCGCGCCCGAGGCGACCGTGGCACTGCCGGCGGCGACCTGGCGGGCACCGTCGTCGAGCTGGTCGATCTGGTTCACCGTGTCCTGCACGCGGCCGTTGGCCGCCTCGAGGCGCTGACCGACCGGGTCGAGCCGCGAGAGGATCTCGTCGATGCGGGCCTGGTCGAGACCGGCGTTCGCGAGGGCCGCGGCGATGTCGGCCCGAGCCTGGGGCAGCTGTGCGGCGGCGTCGCCGGCGACGGAGCCGACCTGCCGGGCGGCGGTGTCGATCCGGTCGACCCCGCCGGCGACCTGCTGCGCGCCGTCGGCCACCTTCGCGGCGCCGTCTCGCAGCTGCGCGGTTCCCGAGCGCAACCGGTCCGCGCCGGTCGAGAGTCGGGCGTTGCCGTCGGCGAGCGTCGCGGCACCGTCGGCGAGGGTCGTCGACCCGCTCGTGAGCTGCGCGGAGCCGTCCTTGGCCGTGGTCAGGCCGTCGACCAGCTGGGTCGCCCCGGTCGTGGCATCCACCAGGCTCACGCGGATCGTGTGCAGGGCGTCGAGCAGGGTCAGACCGGCCTCGCCGACGACCTTCTGCGCGACCGAGGCCTGGATGCGCGCGACCGCCTGCGTTCCGATGGTGGAGGCGAGGTAGTTGTTGGCGTCGTTGGTGCGCAGCTCGATGTCGGCCTGGCGCGGGTTGTCGCTCGAGAGCGAGGCCACGGCGTCGGTGAAGTCGGCGGGCAGGGTCACCACGAAGTCGAAGTCGCCCGCCGCGAGGCCCGCGTCGGCTTGTTCGCCCGAGACGCGATGCCACTCGAACGCGTCACCGTCGAGCAGCTCCTCGGCGGCCTCGTCGCCGAGGTTGCGCTGCTGGCCGTTCACCTCGGCGCCCCGATCGTCGACGACGAGGGCGACGGGAACGCTGGAGAGGTTGCCGTACGGGTCCTGGTTGGCCCATAGGTAGAGCCCGCCGTAGAGGATCGGCACGGCGAGCAGGGCGATGAGGGCCAGCACCGACATCCGCGTCGAGGTGAGCCGACGCAGTTCGGCCGCGATCATCTGGGGGATCTTCACCGCGCGACCTCCTCGGCGGCGTCGAGTCTGGCGGCGTCGCGAGAGGCGGCGTCGAGTGCGGCGGCGCCGAGTGCGGCGGCGTCATCCGCGGTGGCGAGGGCGGTGTGCGAAGCCCGGCCCGCGACGACGAGCACGGCGTAGCCGCGTTCGGCGAACTCGCGCGCGAGGCGCCACCACGCGGCGGGTTCGCCGCCGTGACGGTCGGGAGCGACGAGGACGAGGCCGTCGACGCCGGAGCGCAGGGCGGCCAGCTCGAGCAGCAGGCGGATGCGCGCGGCGGGCGCGACGTCACCGATCGCCGTCGCCGCGAGCCCGTCGAGCCCCAGGCCCTCGAGCCAGCGCGCCGCGGCGAAGGGCGTGGGTGCGTGTCCGGCGAACATGAGCTCCTCGGCGACGACGCCGGTGACGGTCACGTTGGACTCGGGCTCGGACACGAGCGGCGCGTCCACCAGGGCGACGCGGCGTCGGATCGATCCGCGGTCGGCGCGACCGTCGATCAGGACGGAGCCGCCGTCGATCCTCATGCGACCGGATGCCACGAGCCCGAGCACTGTGGGACGCTGCTCGGTCTCGGCGATGACCAGGGTCGCCGTCCCCGTCTCGAAAGCCGTCGAGGTCGGGGGCAGGGCGCGGCCCTTGCCCACCTCGTGCAGGACGATCTTCATCGCGTCTCCAGGTCGGGGTGCGCCGCGAGCAGTGCGCGGGCTTCGGTCCACGACAGGCCGGCCATGCCCAGGACCGCGCAGACCGCGATCGAGCGGGCGGTGGAGGACTCGGCATCCACGCGTGAGACGACCATGCGACCCGTCTCTTCGAGCAGGCGCGAAAGCGTGGGGGCGGGGAGGTCGGTGCGCAGCTGCGCCTGCTCTTGACCGCGGCGGACGATCGCGTCGATACGGCGGCGCAGCGGGGCGAGGGCGGCGGATGTCTCGGGCAGGTGCGCGTCGTCGAGGGCGAGCGCCGCGGCGGCCTGCACGTGGGCGGCCTCGGCCCACAACTCCGAGGCCAGGCGGGCGAGCGCGACCCGGGAGTCGGCGTCGTCGACGGCGTCGGCGATGGCGTTGAAGCGGGCGGCGCCGGCGGCGATGACCTCACGGACGATGGCATTGCGGTCGTCGAAGTGGCCGTAGAGCGCGCGGCGCGAGAGGCCGGCGCGGCGGGCGATCGTGTCGATCGAGGCGCGGGGGTCGTGGCCGATGGCGGCGGTGGCCGCGTCGAGGATGCCGGCGCGGTTCTCGACGGCGTCGCGGCGGCGGGCGGGAGTACTCACGAGCGATCAGTGTACGCCGAAAGTGCACGCGTGTGTGCAACTTAAGGCGGAGGCGGCCTCGGCCCTTATCCCCGTGGCGGGGTCGGGAACCCGGCGCGACCGTCGACCTCACGGGGCGGAGTGCACGCGAGAGAGCCCGCGGTGCCGGGGTGGCAGCGCGGGCTCTCGTCGAGGTCGGGGTCAGTCGGTGCCGGAGTCGAACGCGGCGCCCTCGCCCGCGGCATCCGTCGCCTCGGCCAGGCGCTCGCCGTCGGCGCTCAGGGGCGCGGCCGGCTCGACGATCTCGCGGGCGCCGCCGACGGCGATCTCGCCGACGAGCTCGCCCGTCGGGCCGCCGATCAGGCCCAGACCGGCGTACTGCTCCAGGCGTGCGCGCGAGTCGGCGATGTCGAGGTTGCGCATGGTGAGCTGGCCGATGCGGTCGACCGGACCGAACGCGGCGTCGCCGACGCGCTCCATCGACAGCTTCTCGGGCGAATACGACATGCCGGATGCCACGGTGTCGAGGATCGTGTAGTCCTCACCGCGGCGCAGACGCAGCGTGACCGAGCCCGTGATCGTCGAACCGACCCACTTCTGGATCGACTCGCGCAGCATGAGCGACTGCGGCTCGAGCCAGCGTCCCTCGTACATGAGGCGCCCGAGGCGCCGGCCCTGCTCGTGGTAGGTGGCGAGGGTGTCCTCGTTCAGGATGCTGTTGACCAGGCGCTCGTACGTGATGAACAGCAACGCCATGCCGGGAGCCTCGTAGATGCCGCGCGACTTGGCCTCGATGATGCGGTTCTCGATCTGGTCGCTCATGCCCAGTCCGTGGCGGCCGCCGATGGCGTTGGCCTCGCGCACCAGGGCGACCGGATCGTCGAAGCGCTCGCCGTTGATCGAGACGGGGCGACCGGCCTCGAACGCGACCGTGACGTCCTCGGTCTCGATCTCGACCGAGGGGTCCCAGAAACGCACGCCCATGATGGGTTCGACCGTCTCGAGGGGGACGTCGAGGTGCTCGAGGGTCTTGGCCTCGTGGGTGGCGCCCCAGATGTTGGCGTCCGTCGAGTAGGCCTTCTCGGCGCTGTCGCGGTAGGGGAAGTCGTGCGCGACGAGCCATTCGCTCATCTCTTTGCGCCCGCCCAGCTCGGTGACGAAGTCGGCATCGAGCCAGGGCTTGTAGATGCGCAGGGCGGGGTTGGCCAGCAGGCCGTAGCGGTAGAACCGCTCGATGTCGTTGCCCTTGTAGGTGGAGCCGTCGCCCCAGATGTCGACGCCGTCCTCTTTCATGGCACGCACCAGCAGCGTGCCGGTGACCGCGCGACCGAGCGGCGTGGTGTTGAAGTACGTGCGCCCGCCCGAGCGGATGTGGAACGCGCCGCAGGCGAGGGCGACGAGGCCCTCTTCGACCAGTGCCGTCTTGCAGTCGACCAGTCGCGAGATCTCGGCACCGTACTGGGTCGCCCGCCCCGGGATCGAGGCGATGTCGTCTTCGTCGTACTGGCCGAGGTCACCCGTGTACGTGCAGGGCACCGCACCCTTGTCGCGCATCCACGCGACGGCCACGGAGGTGTCGAGACCCCCCGAGAAGGCGATGCCGACGCGCTCGCCGACGGGAAGGGACTGCAAGACCTTGGACATGCCCTCGATTCTAGGGCGGAGGGATGCCGTGGCCCGACGCGAGGGCATCCCCGGTCGCCTCGGGGGGACGGGGGAGGAGGGCTCAGCCGATCGTGACGTCGGTGATCGTGACGGGGGTGGCCGGGGCGCCGTCCGCCGAGCCGCCGGAGGTGCCGGCTTCGGCGATGGACTGCACCACCGCGAGGCCCTCGGGGGACATCTGCCCGAACACCGTGTAGTCGGGCGGCAGGGGGGTGTCCCGGTAGACGAGGAAGAACTGCGACCCGTTGGTGTCGGGGCCGGCGTTGGCCATCGCGACCGTGCCGGCGGGGTAGGTCTCGCTGCCGTCGAGCTCGTCGGCGAAGCGGTAGCCCGGGCCGCCGCGGCCGGTGCTCGTGGGGTCACCGCACTGCAGCACGAAGATGCCCTGCGTGGTCAGGCGATGGCACTCGGTGTTCGAGAAGTACTGCTGCTGCGCGAGCGAGACGAAGCTCTCTACCGTGCACGGGGTGCGCTCGCCGGTGAGGGTCAGGGGGATGTCGCCGGCCGAGGTCTGCAGCACGGCCTGCACCTGACCGCTCGGGCGCTCGGTGCCCGCGGCGGGCGGGGTCACGTCGACCGCGGGCTGGCCCGACGCCTCGAAGGAGCACTCGCCGGACGCGGCTGTCGGCGCGGCGGCGGTGGACGACGGCGCGGTGTCGGTCGCGGTCGTTCCCGCGCATCCGGCGAGCAAAAGCAGGGCGGAGGCGGCCAGGGCCGCAGAGATCAGTCGCGTTCGCACGCTCACCAGGGTAGGGCCAGGTCTGTTCAGGCGGGGGAGGTCTGCGGCATCCGGATGCCGCGTGCCCGCCCGATCGCGACGATCCCGAACGCCAGGGCCACGATGGTGACCGCGATGACGACGATGTACGCCACGACGCTGCCCCACCCGCCCGTGTTCGGGTCGAGGAACGGGTAGGGGTACCAGTACGGCGCCCCCGTCGTGGGGTTGGTGATCAGCGGCGCGCGCAGCAGCGTGTAGACGATCCAGGCGATCGGGAAGACCGCAGCCCCCAGCGCCGCGGTCCAGGGGAGGCGGCGCCGGCCGGAGCCGAACAGCACGTCGAGCAGGAGGAACAGGGGTCCCCACACGTGCAGGATCTCGTTCGACCAGCCCACCGTCTCGGGCTGCAGGGGCAGCCCGCGCAGCAGCAGGTTGTAGACCACGCCGGTGACGATCATGTACGTCGACACGTACGCGAGCGCGGTCGCGAGCGCGGGCGGGTCGACCTCGGGGCCCGCCGCCCGTCGCCGCACGAAGCTCAGCGCGAGCAGCACCAGCACGATCGCCGCCGAGACGTTGGAGAGGATCGTGAAGAAGCTGAAGAAGTTGGCCACGGTCGTCGTCACGTCGCGCCCCGCGGCCGCGGCGCCGGACGCCGAGGACACGAACTGCGCCACCACGGCCACCACGATCGCGATCGCCGCCACCGCGCGGGCGATGTTCCAGCCGAGGGCCCGGCCCGTCGTTCTCGTCATCGCTCCAGGGTAGTGAGCCGACGCCCGCGAGGGCAGGCCGCCGGGGCGTGTCCGACCCGCTCGATAGGATGGGGTGTACCGCCGGATTCAGACGCGAGGAGCGCACATGCCCGGAATCGTGATCGTCGGCGTCCAGTGGGGCGACGAAGGCAAGGGCAAGGCCACCGACCTGCTCGGTGAGCGCACCGACTGGGTGGTGAAGTTCAACGGCGGAAACAACGCCGGCCACACCGTGGTCATCGGCGACGAGAAGTACGCACTGCACCTGCTGCCCAGCGGCATCCTGTCTCCGGGGGTGACCCCGGTGATCGGCAACGGCGTCGTCGTCGACCTCGAGGTGCTCTTCGCCGAGCTCGAGGCGCTGAACGCCCGCGGCCTCGACACGAGCCGCCTCAAGATCAGCGCGAACGCGCACATCATCACGCAGTACCACCGCACGCTCGACAAGGTCACCGAGCGCTTCCTCGGCAAGCGGCAGATCGGCACCACCGGCCGCGGCATCGGTCCGGCCTACGCCGACAAGATCAACCGCGTCGGCATCCGCGTGCAGGACCTCTTCGACGAGAACATCCTGCGCCAGAAGGTCGAGGGTGCCCTCGATCAGAAGAATCACCTGCTGGTCAAGGTGTTCAACCGCCGCTCGGTCACGGTCGACGAGGTCGTCGACGACCTGCTGTCGTACGCCGAGCGGGTGCGGCCCATGGTGGCCGACACATCCCTGCTGCTCAACGACGCGCTCGAGGCCGGTGACGTCGTCGTCTTCGAGGGCGGTCAGGCCACCATGCTCGACGTCGACCACGGCACCTACCCGTTCGTGACCTCGTCGTCGGCGACCGCCGGAGGCGCCGCGACCGGTGCGGGTGTCGGACCCAATCGCCTGGACCGCATCGTGGGCATCGTCAAGGCGTACACGACGCGCGTGGGTTCCGGTCCGTTCCCGACCGAGCTGTTCGACGAGCAGGGCGACTGGCTCCGTTCGCGCGGGTTCGAGTTCGGCACCACCACCGGGCGTCCTCGCCGCGTCGGCTGGTACGACGCCCCCATCACCCGCTACGCCACGCGCATCAACGGCATCACCGACCTCGTGCTCACCAAACTCGACATCCTCGGCGGTCTCGAGCAGATCCCCGTCTGCGTCGCGTACGACGTCGACGGGGAGCGGTACGACGACCTGCCGGTCAACCAGACCGACTTCCACCACGCCAAGCCGATCCTCGAGTACTACCCCGGCTGGAGCGAGGACATCTCCACCGCACGCACGTTCGACGACCTGCCGCAGACCGCGCAGGACTACGTGCTCGCCCTCGAGAAGATGAGCGGTACCCGCATCTCGGTCATCGGCGTGGGTCCGGCCCGCGATCAGGTGATCGTGCGCCACGACCTCATCGACTGATGCGGTTCTGGGTCGGCGCCTACGCTCCCGACGACGGCGCGGCCGAGGGCATCGGCATCCTGCAGGCAGGCGAAGCCGACGCACCCGGCGCCGGGGGGCCCCTCGGCATGGTCGGGACCGCGGTGGCGGCGCCCGGGTCGCCGTCGTGGATCGCCGCCCACCCCGCGCACGACCTGCTGTACGCCGCGCTCGAGTCCGACGGCACGGTCCAGGCCTACCGCCGCACCGGAGACACGCGTCTGGCCCCCGTCGGGGCGCCGGTCACCGCGGGCGCCGCCGTCTGTCACGTCGCCGTCGCCCCCGATGCGTCCTTCCTCGTGGCCAGCTGCTGGGGCGACGGGCGGGTGGTGCGCATCGACCTGGATGCCGCGGGTCGCCCCTCGAACCCGGTCGCCGCCGCCGACGCCGCCGATCCGTACGGGTCGTCGCCCGACGAGGGCACCGTCTCGACGGGTGCGCGCGTCTCGGGAGCCGTGGTGCCGGATCTCGCCGCCGCCGCCCGCGCCCTGCGCGAGGCCGCGGGAGACGAGTTCTCGCACCTCGTCCCGGCCTATGACGACGGGCCCGAGACCGACGCCGAGTCCGAGGAGGCCAAGGCGGGAACCCGCGTGTCGCGCGCGCATCACGCCGTTTTCCTGCCGCGAGGTCTCGTGGCCACGACCGACATGGGCCTGGACCTCGTCCGCATCTGGCGCCACGGCGCCGGGGACCTGCGCCTCGTGCAGGAGGTCGTGCTGCCGAAGGGCAGCGGTCCGCGGCACGGGGTCTGGCATCCCTCCGGTCATCTCTATGTCGTGACCGAGCTCAGCTGCGAGGTGTTCGTGCTGGCCCCCGACCGCGAGGGGCGCTGGCACGTGCGGTCGGGTGAGCCCCTGCTCGGCACACTCGACACCGACACCGCTGCCGAGTTGTGCCTGAGCCGCGACGCCTCCACGCTGTACGCGGGTGTGCGGGGCAGCGACACGGTGGGTGTGCTGTCGGTGCGCGGCGCGGGCGAAGGTCTGCAGCTGCTCGCGCTCGCCGAGACCGGCACCCACTGGCCCCGTCATCACGTGGTGCTCGACGACACGCTCCTGGTCGCGGGGCAGCTCGCGCACGAGGTCGTCTCGCTCCCGCTCGACGCGCGCACCGGCGTTCCCGGACGGGTGCGTCATCGCACGCCGTCGCCGTCGCCGACGCGCCTGCTGCCGATCCGCTGACGCCGCCCGTACCGGGCCGCTCCGTGCGTCCGCGCCGCTCACCCGGTGCCGCCCGCCCCGCACCGCGCAGCCCGTGGCGCCCGCTCCGCGCCGCGCACCCCGTGGCGCCCGCTCCGCGCCGCCCGTCTCGCCGATAAACGGGATCGATGCGCAGAAACGCCGCGGCGACGCGTTTATCGTCGCGAAGAGCGTTTATCGGCGCGGGAGACCGGCCTAACCGGGCCGGACTGGGCCGCGGCGCGGCACGGCGCGGGGCGAGCCGACGGGGACGGGGGACTACTTCTTGGCGTCCTGCCGCGGGATGACGATCTGCTTGATGATGAGCAGGACCGAGGCCGTCACGGGGATCGCCACCAGCGCGCCCAGGAGTCCGAGCAGGGTGCCGCCGACCAGGGCGCCGATCACGACGAGCGCCCCCGGGATCGAGATGGTGCGGTTCATGACCCGCGGCGTCAGAATATATGCCTCGATCTGCATGTAAACGAGGTAGACGACGGCGAAGACGAGGCCCGCGGTGGGGTCGACGATGAGCGTGAACACCGTGGCCGTGGCCCAGAACAGCACCGACCCCACCAGGGGGATCAGCGTGATGCCGAACGCGAGGGCCGCCAGCAACGCCGCGAACGGCTGCTGGAGGATGGTCAGCACGATGAAGCCGAACACGGCGTTGCACAGCGCCAGCACGACCATGCCGGCCAGGTAGCCACCCACCGACTCCGTGATCTGGCCCGTCATGTCGGCGACCGTCTCGCGGCTGCGCGCGGGCGTCAGGCGCACCAGGCTGTTCTTCATCCGGGGCAGGGATGCCAGGAAGTACAGGCTCAGCACCAGCACGACGATCGCGCCCGAGACGAACTCGCCGATGCCGATGCCCACCTGCAGCAGCCCGCCGCCGATCGCGGCGATGTTCGCGGGGTTGGTGACGAAGCTCTGCACCTCTTGCAGGACGTCGCCCAGGCTGTCGCCGAAGTTCTGCTCGACCCACCGCACGGCGTCGCTATCGATGAGGTCGTTGACGAAGGCGGGGATGTCGCCGATGAACTGCTCCACCTGTCGCACGACCGGCGGGATGAGCAGCCACAGCGCTCCGGCGAGGATGACGGCGAGGCCGCCGAACACGATCACGATGGACCAGGCGCGCGACAGTCCGCGCCGCACGAGGAACCGCACGATCGGGTCGAGGGCGAGGGCGACGAACAGAGCGATCGCGATGTAGATGAGCACCGTCGAGAGCTGGCCCAGCGCCAGGGACAGGACGAAGGCGGTCAACCCGCCCAGGGTGAGGAAGAAGCCCGCGGCATACGGGCGCGCGAGCGCCGACCAGACCGGCCGGTCGCGCGTGGTGGCGGCCCCGGCGTCGGCGCCTTGCGCGGTGGGGTCGGGACGCGTCGATCGGCTCATGCTCACACTGTAGGACTCGCGGGGAACCGCACGAGCGGCCCCACGCGGCGCGGTAGGGTCGGAGCGATTGGGAGGACCAATGACCGACGCCGATCCCTCGACCATCCTGCAGGGGCTGCGCGGCAGCATCGACAACATCGACGCCGCGCTGATCTTCCTGCTCGCGGAGCGCTTCCGCTGCACCAAGCAGGTCGGCGTCCTCAAGGCGAAACACGGGATGCCGGCGTCCGATCCCACCCGCGAAGAGCAGCAGATCGCGCGGCTCGTCCAGCTCGCCGAGCAGGCCGACCTCGATCCGGTGTTCGCCGAGAAGTGGTTCAACTTCGTCGTCGCCGAGGTCATCCGCCACCATCGTTCCGCGGCGTCCGATCCCCCTTCCGACGACGCAGCGACACGCCCGAGCTGACGACGCGCGGCGGCGCCCGGTCGGCAGCGCCTCGGCGCGAGCACACGGGCGCGCGTGCCACACGGCATCCGGAATTTCAAGGCGACCGGTAATTTGCCAGGCGATCCATCAGCGTGAAACGTTGGTGGAGGCCCGTTGAGGGCCGCCCACCCGACCAGTCCGCGGTCGTCGGTGCGGACTCGGGGGAGTGCGCGTCGCGAGCGTACGGTCGGCGGCCTGGGCGCCGGACCCGATGTCCGACGCCGACGCGCTCCACCCCACCCGGGCGCCGAGGGCTGCCACCCGGGCGTGACCGCTGCGGCCACCCGAAGGCCGTCGAGGTGCACATAGTGACACATCCGCCTGCCATCCAGGCACCGGCCATCGCGGCCCGCAATCTTTTCAAAGTCTTCGGCCGCGCCCCTCAGGCCGCCGTCGACACGCTCCGTTCCGGCGCCGGTCGCGACGAGATCTCCGACCTCGGAACCGCCGCCGTCATCGACGCGAGCTTCGACGTCCGGCCGGGCGAGATCTTCGTCATCATGGGCCTGTCGGGCTCCGGCAAGTCCACGATCATCCGCATGCTGAACGGCCTGCACGAGGCCACCGCGGGAACCGTCGAGGTCCAGGGCGACGCTCTCACCGGCGTCGGTCCCGCTCGTCTGCGCGGACTCCGGCGCGAGCGTCTCGCCATGGTGTTCCAGCACTTCGCGCTCCTGCCCCACCGCACGGTGGCGGCGAACGTCGCCTACCCCCTCGAGCTCCGCGGCGTCGGCAAGGCCGAACGCCTGTCCAAGGCCGAGGAGATCCTCGCGCTGGTGGGCCTCGAGGGGTGGGGCGACAAGCTCCCCTCGGCCCTGTCGGGCGGGATGCAGCAGCGCGTCGGCATCGCACGAGCGCTCGCCGCCGACACCGACATCCTGCTGATGGACGAGGCCTTCAGTGCCCTCGACCCGCTCATCCGCCGCGAGATGCAGGAGCAGCTGCTCGAACTGCAGCGGACGCTGAAGAAGACGATCGTGTTCATCACCCACGACCTCAACGAGGCGATGTTGCTCGGCGACCGGATCGCGGTCATGCGCGACGGGCGGATCGTGCAGATCGGCACCCCCGAGGACATCCTCACCGACCCGGCCAACGACTACGTCGAGCAGTTCGTCCAGGACGTCGATCGCGCTCGGGTGCTCACCGCCGGCAACGTCATGGAGCGCCCGCGTCCCCGCGTCGACGCGTCGGCCGGTCCCCGCACCGCCCTGCGGCAGATGCGCGACGCCTACATGTCGGCCGTCTACGTCACCGACCGCGATCGCAAACCGCTCGGCATCATCACCGACCGCGACGCCATGAAGCTCGTGCGAGCGGGGGAGGGTTCGCTGCTCAGCCGACTGCAGCCCGTGCCGCAGAGCGTGCGCGAGGACGAGGTTCTCATGAACCTCTTCGTGCCCTCGGTCGAGTCGCCGCTGCCGCTCGCCGTCCTCGATGCGGACGGACGTCTCAGCGGTGTCATCCCGCGCGTCACCCTCCTCGCCGCCCTCGGCCCCGGCCCCACCTCGACCGAGGAGCTCACCGTGCTGCCCCAACCCCTGCCCTCCGCCGAGATCGATGCGGTGCTCGACGCGCCCGTCGGTGCACCGGCATCCGGAACCGAGGGGGTGCGCTGATGGACGGCTTCCGCATTCCCGTCGGGTCCTGGGTCGACTCCGCCGTCGATTGGCTGCGCGACAACCTCTCCGGGGTCTTCGACGTCATCGCCGTGACTGTGCGCTTCCTCGTGGGCGGCTTGAGCGACGTGCTGCTGTCGGCGCCCATCGTCGTGGTGATCGTGATCGCCGCATCGCTGGCCTGGCTGCTGCGCTCGTGGAAGCTGGCGGTGGGCACCGTGGTGGGCTTCGCCCTCATCCTCGCGATGGGGCAGTGGGTCACCGCCATGCAGACGCTCGCGCTCGTACTCGTGGCGACCGTCGTCGCCGTCGCGATCTCGGTGCCGCTGGGCATCTGGTCGGCGCGCAACAGCACGGTGCGCGCGGTGCTCAAGCCGGTCCTCGACTTCATGCAGACGATGCCCGCCTTCGTCTACCTCATCCCCGCGATCACCTTCTTCAGCATCGGCGTCGTGCCCGGTGTCGTCTCGACCGTCATCTTCGCGCTGCCCCCGGGCGTGCGTCTGACCGAGCTCGGCATCCGCGGCGTCGACTCCGAGACGGTGGAGGCCGGGCACGCCTTCGGGGCCACTCCCTGGCAGATCCTGCGCGGCATCCAACTGCCGCTCGCGATGCCGACCATCATGGCCGGCGTCAACCAGGTCATCATGCTCGCGCTGTCCATGGCGGTCGTGGCCGGGATCGTGGGCGCCGACGGCCTGGGCAAAGAGGTCGTGCAGTCGATCTCGACCGTCAACCTCCCCAAGGGTGTCGAGGCGGGCCTGAGCGTGGTCATCCTGGCGGTCTATCTCGATCGTCTCACCGCGGCACTCGGCAACCGCATCGACAACACCTCGTCGCTGCTCGGTGTCCTCGCCCGTCGGCGCGCCGCGCACTCCACGGCGGCCGCCCGCACCGCCGACACGGGGAATGCCGACACCCCGGCCGAGGACGCCCCCGCCGCACCGCGCGGCGCGCCGGTGCCCTCGGGGCGCTGAGTCCCGGCCCCGCACGTCCCGGGCGCGAGTCGCCGAGGATTGTCGCTCGTCTCCTGCGGAAGCGACAACCCATGGCGCCGCGGGCGCGGGAAACCACGGAAATCACATACGAAAAGGAAGAGAACACAGCAATGAACACGCGACACCTCACCTCGGCTCTCGCCCTCGGCACCGTCGGCGTCCTCGCACTGGCCGGCTGCGCCAGTGGCAACCAGGCCGAAGGCGGCTCGGGCGACGGCGGAGACAAGGGCACGATCACGCTCGGCTTCCTGCCGTCGTGGACCGACGGCCTCAGCACCGCCTACCTGCTGGAGGACCAGCTCGAAAAGCTCGGCTACTCCGTCGAGATGCAGACGCTCACCGAGGCGGGCCCGCTCTACACGGGCCTCGCCCAGGGCGACATCGACATCTACCCCTCGGCGTGGCCCGAGCTGACCCACAAGTCGTACATGGACCGCTACGGCGAGGACATCGACGACCTCGGCGCGTACTACGACAACGCCAAGCTCACCATCGCGGTGCCCAGCTACGTCGACATCGACTCGATCGAGCAGCTGCGGGAGAACGCCGCGCGCTTCGACGGACGCATCTACGGCATCGAGCCCGGAGCGGGGCTGACGAAGCAGACGCAGGAGACCATGCTGCCCGGCTACGGCCTCGACGGGGACTTCGAACTCGTCACCTCGTCGACCGCGGCGATGCTCACCGAGCTCGACAACGCGATCGCGGCGCAGGAGGACATCGCCGTGACCCTGTGGCGTCCGTTCTGGGCGAACGACGCCTACGACGTGAAGGACCTCGAAGACCCGCAGGGTCTCATGGGCGACCCCGAGGCCCTGCACTTCCTCGGTACCGCCGGCTTCGCCTCGACCTACCCGGATGCCGCCGAGCTCATCGCCGGGATCCAGCTCGACGACGAGCAGTACGGTTCGCTCGAGGACCTGGTGGTCAACGAGTTCGGCGAAGGACGCGAGGCCGAAGCGGTCGACGCGTGGCTCGAGCAGAACCCCGAGGCGTTCTCGACGCAGCGCAGCTGATTTCGGCACGACCGACGGCCCCCTTCACCCAGCGGTGGAGGGGGCCGTGCGCGCTTCAGCGGATCGCGTGGGCCGCGGTGAAGCGCGTGATGAAGCCGGGGTGCCCGGTCGGCATCGCCAGGACCGAGTCGGGAGTGCGGCCGGCGAGCTGCGGGAAGCCGGAGTCGGCGACGAGCTGGTCGTCGAGGGCGTCGAGCTCCGCGGTGACCAGGGGCCACGGCTCGTGACTGTTCGCGGCCCAGATCGTGCGGCCCAGGTGGCGTTCATGAAAGCCCCACCTCGCCGTGAGGAAGCGCGACAGGGGGGTGTCGACGGTCTCGGTGCCCAAGGTGGCCCGCACTCGCGTGCCCGGGCCGCGGCCGTGGCGCCGCGAACGGTACTCGATGCGCGCCTCGTCCGTGCGCACCCCCGCTCGCGCCCACCGGTACGGCAGCCCGAACAGCGCCCGAGCCGCGAGGACCGGCGCGAGATGCTCGGCCTCGAGCGTCCGGAACACCACGCCGCGACGGCCCTCCTCGTCGACCGCGTAGGTGCGCACGTTGATCTCGGTGAAGGTGCCCACCAGCGGAACCGGCGGAAGCGGCAGGAAGCGGAACTCGCTCAGCACGAAGGGCACGAGGCCGACCCACGCCGACCCGTCGTGCACATCGGGCCGCGTCCCCGGCGGTAGGAACGGCGCGACCTCGGTCGGGTCGACCCGCCAGTGCACGAACACGGCGCGGTTCCACCGCTGCGCGATGACGGCCCTGCCGGGCAGGTCGGGGGCGTGGCGCTCGGTGATCACCGGCTCATTCTGACCCCGGCGCCCTGGAGCGGAGGGAGACTGGACAGATGACCACGTCGTCTGGTGCGGATCCCCGGCTCGTGGCATCCATTCGCGATCTGCTCGCCGCGCGGGATGCCGGCAAGACGATCTGCCCGTCCGAGGCGGCGCGCGCGGTCGGCGGCGACGAGTGGCGCGACCTCATGCAGCCCGCGCGCGACGCCGCGCACGAGCTGGTGGTCTCGGGCGAGGTCGAGGTCACGCAGGGGGGCGAGGTGGTCGACGTGAGGACGGCCTCCGGACCGGTGCGCATCCGCCGGGCGCACTGACCGCGGTGGCCTCCGCCCCGGCCCACGCCTCGCGACGGGAGTCGCCTGGGCGCGGGCCGGCATGGGAGTGCCGCAAGACTGGGCGCTCGCACCGAACTCGGGGGCCAGGCGCTGATCCGTCCGATGGTGGTGCGCCCCTCTGAGCGGTGATGCGCCGCGGCGACGGCCGGTCGGATGCCGGGCGGTCGGGCAGCGCCCCCCGCGCTAGGGGGCGGTGGAGCCCGGCGCCGCCTCGGATGGGGGTGCGGATGCCGGGGGGTTCGTGCGCTCGCGCGGAAGCTCCAGCGCGACCTTCTTCTCGAGCTCCTCCACGGCGTCGTCGGACAGCAGGATCAGTCCGTCCAGCTCTTCGCGTACACGGCGGTAGGCCAGCTGCCGTTCGTTCGGGGTCGCGGCCTGGTCGGTGGCCACCGTCAGCAGTTTCTTCGCGGTGTCGAGGCGCTTGCGCTCGTCGGCGGTGAAGGCGGCGTCCTTCACGCGGCGCGCGTCGCGCTCGGCCAGATCGAACGCGACCTCGTAGTCGGTGACGGCGTCGCGGTACTCCTTCATCCGCTCGGCCGAGAGGGTCTCGCCGTCGTCCGGACGGAGGTTGTCGGCGACCTTCTTCGCGCGCAGGAACGCGGCCGTGAGCGGTTGCCGTCCATCGCTCATCGCGGGGTAGCTGATGAGCTTGGCGGCGTCGAGCTCGTACTCGAGCCAGCGGTGCGTCACCTCGTCGTGTGCGGCGACGATGCGCCTCTGCGTGTCGTCGCCGGGTGCGGCGATCTGCGCTGCCCCGCCGGCGCCCCCGGCGGAGGAGACCGCCATCGCGCCGCCCTGGGCCCTCAACAACTCCAGCTGTTCTTTGTGGCGTCGTCGCGCGCTGATCTCGCGGTGCTTCACGCGGGCGTTGATGGCGCCCATCGTCATCCCGAAGAGGGGGAAGACGAGCCACCAGTAATCACCGGCGAAGCTCCAGAAGTCCTGCACGGCGCCATGCTACGCGCTCACGCAGCCGCCGTTCACGGTCGCGGCGGGTGCGGCCGGTCGCGCGCGGGCGGAGGCCACGGGGTGCCGTCCGACGCGGGAGGCGGCGGCCCCTCGGTGCGGGACGACGGCGCGTCGGTGCGCGACGGTGTCCTCGCCGCGCGCTTGGCGCCCCGCTCCGCCCACCCGCGGGCCGCGGCGCGACCCATCGACTCCACGGAGCGGGTAAGCGCTCGCTGGGCCGTTTCGGCGAGATCGGATGCCACACGGCTCCACGCGTCGCCGTTCTCGCCGCTCGTCGGGGTGCCGCCGCGGGCCGCGCGCTCGGCGTCGTCGAAGGCATGGGCCGTCCGACGCACCGCGTCGCGGTACGCGAGGTAATCGGCGGGGGCGAGACGCGTCTGCACCGATGCGGGACGCACCCACTGCGCGCGCTCGTGCGCCCGGAGGAAGTCCGCGAGCAGAGGAGAGCGCGGGTCGCTCATCGCGGGGTAGTCGATGGCGAGGGCGGGATCGGTCTCGTAGGCCATCCAGCGCGCCAGGATCGCGTCGTGCTCCGCGAGCAGGCGGGCGACCGGCAGCGGCGCGCTGCCCGTGCGGATCGCCGGCAGCATGGCCTTGGCGGCCTTGAGTCCCGCGCGGCGCGCGCGCACCTCGGCGACGGCGGCGCGCAGGTCGCGCTGGGCGTCTACCAGGCGCGCGCGGGCGGCGGACACCGCGTCGGACGAGACACGGGATGCCGCTCGCTCGGCCTGAGCGCGAACGACCTCGGCATCGGCGACCTTGACGTCCGCCCGCCCCCGGGTGACCGCGTTGCGCGCCATCTGCAGGTCGAGGACGGCGGCATCCACCTCGAGACGACGAGCGGCGCTCTTGCCCATCGGACGCGAAGCCCACGCGCGGACGGCGCGATCGCCCGTGCTCGTCACCCCGGCGGCGAGCGCGCGGCGGCGGGAGCGGCGCACGCCGACCCAGCCGACGGTGCCCGCACCGGCCGCTGCCGGGCCGATCCACCACCACTCGACGAACAGGGCCAGGAGCGGTTCCACGTCCCCATGCTACGTCCGGCTTTCGACACGGTGCGGGGTGCCGGCCCGAAATCTGCGGGCCGCGGGCAGAGGGGGCGGGGCGCCGCGTGGGAGAGGGCCCTGCCGCGTGCGGGTGGGCGGGAGGGGTGTGAGATCGTATCCCGGTGAGACAAGAAGCACGTGCGCAGCGACGGCCCGCCCGACGGCGCGCTGCCCTGCTCACCCCGGGCCGGGTCATCGCCCTGGCCTTCGGTGGCGTCCTCGCCGTCGGCACGGCGCTGTTGAGTCTGCCGAACGCGACGCAGGAGCGGTCCGCGACCTTCCTCGAGGCGCTCTTCACGGCGACCAGCGCTCTGTGCGTCACCGGCCACATCGTGGTGGACACGCCCAACTTCTGGTCGCCGTTCGGTCAGGCCGTCATCATGGTCCTCATCCAGGTGGGCGGGTTCGGCGTGATGTCCCTCGCGACCCTTCTCGGGCTGCTCGTCGCCCGCCGCCTGGGACTGCGCACCCGGCTGACCGCCGTGAGCGAGACCCACACGGTGGCCGTCGGTGACGTCCGTCGCGTGCTGTCGGGCGTGGCGATCATCGCCCTGACCACCGAGGCGGTGGTGGCGATCCTGCTGGCGGCGAGGTTCTGGTTGGCGTACGACGAGCCGTTCGCGCGGGCGCTGTGGCTGGGCGTCTTCCACGCCGTCTCGTCGTTCAACAACGCCGGTTTCGCTCTCTTCAGCGACAGCCTCATCTCGTTCGCGACCGACCCCTTCATCTGCCTGCCGATCTGCGCGGCCATCATCCTCGGCGGACTGGGATTCCCCGTCATCATGGAGCTCTGGCGACGTTTCCGGTTCCCCCGCCGCTGGACCCTCAACACCGTGACCGTCCTCGTGGGCTCGGCATTGCTGCTCGTCGTCGGGACGGTGGTGCTCACCGCCCTCGAGTGGTCGAACCCCGCGACACTCGGCGCGCTGGACCCGGCGGGACGACTGCTCGCCGGGTTCACGATGTCGGTCATGCCGCGAACGGCCGGCTTCAACTCGATCGACGTCTCGCAGATGCTGCCCGAGAGCTGGTTCGTCACCGACATCCTCATGTTCATCGGCGGTGGACCGGCCGGGACCGCCGGCGGTCTGAAGATCACCACCTTCGCCGTCCTGCTCTTCATCGTGCTCGCCGAACTGCGTGGCGACACCGCCGTCAACATGTTCGGCAAGCGGTTGCCGCGGTCCACGCATCGCGAGGCGCTCACCGTCGCCCTGCTGTCGGTCGCGCTCGTGGTCGGCTCGACCCTCGCCATCATGCTGATCAGCCCCTTCAGCTTCGAACGGGTCTTCTTCGAGGTCGTGTCGGCGTTCGCCACGGTCGGTCTGTCGACCGGCATCACCGCGGACCTCCCGCCGATGGCGCAGGTCATCCTCATCGCCCTCATGTTCATCGGCCGGCTCGGCCCCGTCCTGCTCGGAGCCGCTCTGGCGCTGACGCGGGAGAAACGCATGTACGAACTCCCGAAGGAGCGTCCGATCATTGGATAACAACACGTTCTTCAGCCGACGCAAGGTCCGCGGCAATGCCGCCACCTCGATCGCCGTCATCGGACTCGGACGGTTCGGCGGCGCCCTCGCCACCGAGCTCGTGCGCAGCGGCAGCGAGGTCCTCGGCATCGACACCGACGAAGACATCGTCCAGTCCCTCAACGGCGTCCTGACCCACGTCGTCCGCGCCGATTCCACCAAGCAGGCGGCTCTCGAACAGCTGGGTGTCGCCGAGTTCGACCGTGTCGTCGTCGGGATCGGATCCGACATCCAGGCCAGCATCCTCACGACCTCGCTGCTCAAGCGCATGGGAGCGCGCTCCATCTGGGCCAAGGCGATCAGCGAGCAGCACGGCCTGATCCTCGAGCAGCTCGGCATCGAGCACGTGGTCTATCCCGAGGCCGACATGGGCCGGCGGGTGGCGCACCTCGTGCGCGGCTCCATGCTCGACTACGTGGAGTTCGACCGCGACCTCGTCGTGGCCAAGACCGTGGCCCCGCACGAGCTGGTCGGCCAGACCCTCGAGCAGTCGGCCGTCCGTCGACGACACGGAGTGACCATCGTCAAGATCCGCGGGGGCGACGGCCAATGGCACGCCGCGGGCGCGGCATCCGTCATCCGCGAGGGCGATCTGCTCATCGTGATCGGCCCGGTGGAGAACACCGAACGTTTCGCCGCGCTCGTCTGACGGGCCTTGCGTGCGCGCTCGCGCGCGACCAGGCTGGGCGCGAGCGAACGGGGAGGTCCGTCATGAAGGTGATGCTCGTCATGTGGTCCGACGAGACGTACGAGGGCGGCGACGCCGACGAGGACTTCGCCGCCTGGATGCGGTACGAACAATCCCTGCGCGTCGACGGAGTGATTGTCGAGTCGGGCCGGTTCGCCGAGGTCGAGCACTCCCGCGCGGTGGTGACCTCGATCTCACGGATTCCGGATGCCGAGCCCCGGCCGTCGCGGACCCTGTCGGGGTATTACCTGCTCGAGGTCGGCGACCTCGACGCGGCGACGGAGTACGCGCGTCAGGCTCCGCTGTACGGCACGGTCGAGCTGCGCCCGCTCCTCGAGTACTGACCCGGTACGCGAGGCCGCGCCGGGGCGAGTGCACGACCGCCCTGGCGTCGCCGCACCTCGGCCGGCGACGTCGCGACGTGGCGAGGGCGCTCGCGGCGTCCCGCCGGCCGGACGACGTCGGCGGCGACCGGTTGCGCGGCGCGTGCCGACAGGTCAGCTGCTGTCGCCGACTCGATGATCAGGCGACGGAACTCGATCCCTCACGCGGGGACACGGGCCTCAGCCCAGGATCAACGAGATCACCGTGGCGCCGCCGCCGGTCAGCACGAGCGCGCCGATCACGATCCACGCGGTGATCTTGACGCGCTTCTGACGCTTGTCGCTGAACACGGTCATGTCGTCGTCGTCGGTCATCGCGCGTCTCCTCTCGGGGTGCGGGGCGTGAGGGCCCGGGGGCCTCAGGCGGTGGGTTCGGAGATCGTCGGACCGAAGACGGCCGGCAGCGTTTCGGTCGACAGGCGACGCAGCTCCGACAGCGGCACGGTGAACACGTCCTGGATCTCGAGCGTCGCCTCGGCGCCCGGCTCGACGTCGGTCACGCCGATGCGCAGCACCGGGTAGCCGCGGCCGTCGCAGAGCCCGCGGAACTTGACGTCTTCTTCGCGGGGCACGCTGACCAGCACGCGGCCCGTGGATTCACTGAACAGGGCGGCGGTGGCATCCACTCCGTCGCGCTCCATGAGCTCGGTGAGCCAGACGCGCGCGCCGACGCCGAAGCGCAGGACGCCCTCGGCGAGGGTCTGGGCCAGCCCGCCCGACGACAGGTCGTGCGCGCTCGAGACGAGCGACTGCGACCCCGCGGCCTGCAGCAGCTCGGCGAGCTTGCGCTCCTGCGCCAGATCGACCTTCGGCGGGCGTCCGCCGAGGTGGTCGTGGATGGTCCCGGCCCACTGCGAACCGTCGAGCTCGTCGGCGGTGGTGCCCAGCAGGTAGAGGTTCTCACCGGCATCCTGCCAACCGCTCGGGATGCGCGCGGCCACGTCGTCGATGATGCCCAGCACGCCCACCACGGGGGTCGGGTGGATGGGCTGGTCGCCGGTCTGGTTGTAGAACGAGACGTTGCCGCCCGTGACCGGGATGCCGAGCTCGAGGCAGCCGTCGCTCAAACCCTCGACGGCCTGGCTGAACTGCCACATGACCTCGGGGTTCTCGGGGCTGCCGAAGTTGAGGCAGTCGGTGACCGCCGTGGGCACGGCCCCGGTGACAGCCACGTTGCGATAGGCCTCGGCGAGGGCGAGCTTGGCGCCGTTGTAGGGGTCGAGCTGGTTGTAGCGGCCGTTGCAGTCGGTCGCGATCGCGAAGCCGAGACCGGTCTCTTCGTCGACGCGGATCATGCCGGCGTCGTCGGGGAAGCTCAGTGCGGTGTTGCCCAGCACGTAGTAGTCGTACTGGTTGGTGATCCACGAGGTGTCGGCGAGATTGGGGCTGGCGACGAGGGTGGTGAACTGCTCGCGGAGGGAGTCGGCATCCGTCGCCCGTGCCAGCGTCGCAGCGCTATCGTCGTTCAGCGCGTCGATCCAGGTCGGGTAGGCGACCGGGCGCTCGTAGACCGGGCCGTCGACCGCGACGGTCGAGGGGTCGACGTCGACGATGCGCTCGCCGTACCAGTCGATGACGAGGCGGCCGTCGCCGGTGACCTCTCCGAGCACGCTGGTCTCGACGTCCCACTTACCGACCACCGCGAGGAACGCGTCGAGCTTCTCGGGCGCGACGATGGCCATCATGCGCTCCTGGCTCTCGCTCATGAGGATCTCTTCGGGCGTGAGCGACGGGTCGCGCAGCAGGACCTTCGACAACTCGACCTTCATGCCGCTGTCGCCGTTGGCGGCGAGCTCGCTCGTCGCGCACGAGATCCCCGCGGCCCCGAGGTCTTGGATGGCTTCGACGAGGTCGTCCCGGTAGAGCTCGAGGCAGCACTCGATGAGCACCTTCTCGGCGAAGGGGTCGCCCACCTGGACTGCGGGACGCTTGGTGGGTCCGCCGTCGGCGAAGGTGTCGGATGCCAGGATGCTGGCCCCGCCGATGCCGTCGCCGCCCGTGCGGGCGCCGAAGAGCACGACCTTGTTGCCCGCGCCCGTGGCGTTGGCGAGCTTGATGTCCTCGTGGCGCATGACGCCGACCGCGAGCGCGTTGACCAGCGGATTGCCCTGGTAGACGGCGTCGAACACCGTCTCGCCGCCGATGTTCGGCAGGCCCAGGCAATTGCCGTAGAAGGAGATGCCGCTGGTGACGCCGTGCACGACGCGCGGGGTGTCGGGGTGGTCGATCGCGCCGAAACGCAGCTGATCCATGACGGCCACGGGCCGCGCGCCCATCGAGATGATGTCGCGGACGATGCCGCCGACACCGGTGGCCGCACCCTGGAAGGGCTCGATGTAGCTCGGGTGGTTGTGCGACTCGACCTTGAACGTGACGGCCCAGCCGTCGCCCACGTCGACGACGCCGGCGTTCTGGCCCATGCCCACCATGAGGCGGGTCTTCATCTCGTCGCTGACCTTCTGGCCGAACTGGCGCAGGTAGATCTTGCTCGACTTGTAGGAGCAGTGCTCGCTCCACATGACCGAGTACATCGCCAGCTCGCCGCTCGTGGGCCGGCGGCCCAGAATCTCGCGGATCTGGGCGTATTCGTCGCTCTTGAGTCCGAGCGCGCCGTACGGCTGCTCTTTCTCGGGCGTGGCGATCGCGTTGTCGACGGTGTCCGCCGGAGCGGTACGGGCGGCGGGGTTCGAGGTGGTCACGCGGCTGAGCTCCAAGATCGCAGGGGCCGGACGAGTGTCAGTCTAGTTGGGCGCGCCGACATGCCCGGTGGGGCGGCCGTCGCGCGGGACGCGTCCGCGATCCGAGACGACGTCTCGCCGCGTCCGCCGCCACCGTGCGGCGGCACGCCGCACGACATGATGGTCACGGGCGCCGCGACGGGGTCCGCCGAGAGGACGCCCATGCGCATCGTGATCGCTCCCGACAAGTTCAAGGGCACGTTGACCGCGCGGCAGGCGGCGGATGCCATGGCCCTCGCCGTCCGCGACCGGTGGCCGGGGGCTGAGATCGCCATCGTGCCGATGGCCGACGGCGGAGACGGCACGCTCGACGCCCTCGGCGGCGCGAACGTGCACGACGAGGTGACCGGTCCGCTCGGCGCACCCGTGCGGGCCGCCTGGAGACTCGACGGCCGAGCCGCCGTGATCGAGTCGGCCGCGGCATCCGGGCTCGTCCTCGCGGGGGGAGCGACCGCGAACGACCCCTGGGCCGCGACCACCCGCGGCGTCGGCGAGCTCATCGGGCTGGCCCTCGACGCAGGGTCGGTGCGCGTCATCGTCGGCACGGGTGGCGTCGCGGCCACCGACGGGGGTCGCGGCGCGATCGACGCGCTGGGCGATCACGTGCCCTTCTCGGCCGGGCAGGTGACGGTGCTCACCGACACGACCACCACGTTCGTCCGTGCCGCGGAGGTGTTCGGCCCGCAGAAGGGCGCCGACGTGGACCTCGTTGCACGGTTGACCCGACGATTGCGGGCGGATGCCGCCGACTGGACCGCGCGTTTCGGTCGGGACGTCGGCGAAGTCCCCCGGTCGGGGGCCGCAGGCGGGCTCTCGGGGGCGCTTCTCGCCGCCGGTGCCGAGGTCGTGGACGGCGCCGCCTACATCGCACAGGCGCTCGAGCTGGGCGAGGCGCTCACCGAGTCCGATCTGGTCCTCACCGGCGAGGGCGCGTTCGATGCGACGAGCCTCGCGGGCAAGGGTCCGGGGCACGTGCTCACGGTCGCCGCGCGCCACCGGGTGCCGTCGGTCGTCATCGCCGGGGTCGTCGCCGCCGATGCCGTCGGGTCGCGCGTCTTCTCGATGAGCGAGGTCGTCGGGGCCGAGCGCGCGCTCACCGACGCCGCCGACGCGCTGCGCGTCACGACGACCCAGGCCCTCTGGCAGCTCGACCTCTGAGCGGTGACGGACGTCCCGGGAGACGAACCGGCGGGCCCCGACCCGGCGGGGCAGGCCCGGCGTGCGCTCGCGGGTCAACAGAATCGGACAATCGCACCCGAATCGGATGCCACCGCAGAGCTCATCCGATTCTGATGCGATTCTCCGAATCCGGTGCGCGCCCCGACCTCAGGCCGTCTTCGCGATCCGTACGCGGATGTCTTTCATCAGCGGCTGGTCGCTCTGCCGGCTGTAGTCGTCGGGGCCGAGCAGCACGTTCATCTCGGGGAAGTATCCCGCAGCGCTGCCGCGCGGGGTGTCGTACTCGAGAGCGCGGAACGCCGTGATGCTGCGCACCGACCCGTCGCGCGAGGTCGCGACGATGTCGACCAGGTCGCCCTCGGCGATGCCGCGCTCCTTCATGTCGCGCCGGTTCATGAAGACGAGCTCGCGGATGTTGCGCACGCCCCGGTAGCGGTCGTCGGCCGAGTAGATCGTGGTGTTCCACTGGTCGTGCGAGCGCATGGTCTGCAGCACCAGCACGTCGGCTTCTTCGGGGATGACGTTCGGCAGATCGGCGTGCGAGAACTCCGCCTTGCCCGAGGGCGTGCGGAAGTCGCGCTCGCGCGCGGGCTGCGGGATGCGGAAGCCGTACTTCTGGCGTACGAGCTCGTTGAACCCCTCGAACCCGACGAGGGCCTTGGCCATCACGTCGCGGATGCGGTCGTAGTCGCCGACGTACCACTCCCACGGGGTCGCCGACTCGGGCATCACGGCGCGCGCGAGACGGGCGATGATCTCGGGCTCGCTGAGAAGGTGGGGCGACGCGGGCTTGCGGGAGCCGAGCGAGAGCATGACGGAGCTCATGGCATCCTCGGTCGAGATGGACTGGGGGCCGCTCTCTTGCTCGTCACGCTCGGTACGCCCCAGGCACGGCAGGATCAGCGCCTCTTTGCCGTGTGTGAGGTGGCTGCGGTTCAACTTGGTGCTGACGTGGACCGTCAGCTCGCAGCGGCCCATTCCCTCGGCCGTCAGCTTGGTGTCGGGAGCCGCCCGCACGAAGTTGCCTCCCATGCCGAGGAACACCTTGAGGTCGCCGCGGTGAAGGGCCGCGACCGTGTGCACGGTGTCGAGGCCGGGCTCGCGCGGCGACGTGATGCCGCACACCTCGTCGAGCTTGGCGAGCCATTCCTCGGTGGGCTTGTGGTTGATGCCGCAGGTGCGGTTGCCCTGCACGTTGCTGTGCCCGCGGACGGGCGAGGGGCCGGTGCCCTTGCGTCCGACGTTTCCGCGCAGAAGCAGCAGGTTGACGATCTCGCGAACGGTGTCGACGCCGTGCTGGTGCTGGCTCACGCCGAGACACCAGCTGATGACGGTGCGCTCCGCGCCGAGGTAGACGTCGGCGGCGCCGCGGATCTCGGCCTCGGTGAGCCCGGCCTGCTCGACGAGCTCCGACCAGGGCGTCGCCTCGACCATGGCGCGGTACTCGTCGAGTCCCGTCGTGTACCGGTCGAGGAAGTCCTGATCGAGGGCCGTCGGGTCGGTCTCGGATGCCTCGAACACGACCTTCGCCATGCCGCGGACGAGCGCGAGGTCGCCGCCCGGACGCACCTGCAGGTTCATGGTGCTGGTCGGTGTGGAGTTGAACGTCGCCATGTCGAGGATCTCGTGCGGCACGATCGTGCGGGTGCCCGCGACCTCGCGCAGCGGATTGACGTGCACGACCTGCGCGCCGCGGTCGATCGCCTCGGCGAGGCTGGTGAGCATGCGGGGCGCATTGCTGGCCGCGTTGACGCCGAGTACGAAAAGCGCGTCGCACTCCTGCCAGTCCTCGAGGTCGGCCGTGCCCTTGCCGGTGGCGAGGGATGCCGTGAGCCCGCGACCCGAGCCCTCGTGGCACATGTTCGAGCAGTCCGGCAGGTTGTTCGTGCCCAGTTCACGGGCGAACAGCTGGTAGAGGAAGGACGCCTCGTTGCTCAGTCGACCGGAGGTGTAGAACGCGGCCTGATCGGGCGAGTCGAGCGCGGTGAGGTGCCGGGCGATCGTGCGGAAGGCGTCGTTCCACGAGATCGGCACGTAATGGTCGGTCGCGGCGTCGTAGGCCATCGGCCCCACCAGGCGTCCGGCGTCTTCGAGGTCGAAATCGTTCCACTGCGACAGCTCGGTCACCGAGTGCGCGGCGAAGAACTCCTTGCCCACCCGCTTGTGCGTCATCTCCCACGTGACGTGCTTGATGCCGTTCTCGCAGATGTCGAGCGTCACGCCCTTGTCGTCGGGCCACGCGCAGCCGGGGCAGTCGAAGCCGCTCTTGGGCTGGTTCATCGTGAACATGGCCTTCGTGCCGGCCACCGGCTGCCGCTGCTCGAGCAGCACCTTGCCGACCGTCGCCGCCGCGCCCCAGCCGGCGGCGGGGTGTTCGTATGCACCCGTGCTCGACCACTCTCCGGTCGAGGTCGGCCCGAGGCCGCCCTGCCGAGGCTTCTCGGTCATCAGCCCGAACGATTCACCCATGTTGCCCTCCGTGGAATGCGGCGCCGAGTCGGTGGCATCCGCACACCGTGAGCGCTGACGTCAGCGTACGCTCGCCATCTCGTCCGTCACGGGGGTTGTGGACGGGGCGACGATGCGATCCGCGCGAGTGTAGAGGTTCATGCTCGAGCCCCGGACGAAGGCCGCGAGGGTGAGCCCCGCGCGTTCGGCCAGCTCGATCGCGAGCGATGACGGGGCCGAGACGGCCGAGAGCATGGGGATGCCGGCCATCACCGCCTTCTGGACCAGCTCGAAGCTCACGCGCCCCGACACCTGCAGCACGGTCCCCCGCAGCGGCAGGCGGTCGTTCAGCACGGCCCACCCGACGACCTTGTCGACCGCGTTGTGGCGGCCGACGTCCTCTCGCGCGACGAGCAGCTCGCCCGAGGCGACGTCGAAGAGCGCCGCACCGTGCAGGCCCCCGGTCTTGTCGAACGTCTTCTGCTGTTCGCGCAGGCGACCGGGGAACGCGGCGACGTCGTGCGCCGACACCGAGAGGGGGTCGGCGGCGACGTCGTACGACGACACCTTCTCGACCGCCTCGATCGAGGCGGTCCCGCACACGCCGCACGAACTGGTCGTGTAGAACGAACGCGCGATGTCGGGAGAGGGTAGCGCCACCCCCGGCGCCAGGGTGAGGTCGAGCACGTTGTAGGTGTTGCCGTCCGCGCCGCCCGTGCCCGGGCCTCCGCAGTGGATGGCGCGCGCGAACTGCTCGCCGCGGCTGATCACGCCCTCGGACACCAGGAAGCCGGCGGCGAGCTCGACGTCGTGCCCGGGGGTGCGCATGGTGACGGCGAGCGGAGACCCCGCGACGCGGATCTCGAGCGGTTCTTCCACGGCCACGGCATCCGGTCTCTGCCTGTTCGCGCCCTCGAGGGTGATCCGGGTGACCCGACGCGAGGCGGTGAGGCGGCCCACGTCAGGCCCGCGTCGTCGAAGAGAGGGGGGACATGGGTCGAGCGTACGCCCGGCCCGCGCGTATCGGATCGGCCCGGGGCCGACGACCCCGGGCCGATCGCGTGGCGTGGCGATCAGGCCGTGACCGTGCGGCGACCGAGCGCGCGCACGACCAGACCCGCCACGACCGCACCGGCGAGCGGGGCGAGGATGAACACCCACAGCTGGCTCAGCGGCAGGGCTCCGCCGTAGACGGCGGTCGCGATGGAGCGGGCCGGGTTCACGCTGGTATTGCTGATCGGGATGCTGACGAGGTGGATCAGCGTCAGGGTCAGGCCGATGCCGATCGGCGCGAACGCCTGGTACTCGGCCTTGGCGGTGACCGACAGGATCACGGCGATGAAGATGCCGGTCAGCACGGCCTCGGTCACGAAGACGGCGGCCAGGCCGTAGCCGCCGGGGCTGCCCGCGCCGAAGCCGTTCGAGGCGAAGCCCGCCTGCTGCGCGGTGGAGAAGCCGTCGGGGCGTCCGGCCAGGACGAGGGCGATCACGCTCGTGGCCAGGATGCCGCCGACCAGCTGCGCCAGGATGTAGCCGGGCACGTGACGGGCGTCGGTGCGGCCCGCGGAGAGCAGGCCGAGCGTGACGGCCGGGTTGAAGTGGCCGCCGCTGATGTGGCCGACCGCGGCGATGCCCGCGACCAGCGTCAGGCCGAACGCCAGCGAGACGCCGAGGAAGCCGACGCCCGCCTGGTTGTCGTCGCCGCTGGGGAAACTGGCCGCGAACAGCGCTGTGCCCACGCCACCCAGCACCAGCAGGAACGTCCCGAACAGTTCCGCGGCGTACCGGGCCGGTGATGACCAGGCTGTCGCCTTCTGCCGCTGCTGCTCCGAGGTGGAGTCCGCGATGGCGACCGGCTCTTTGCGTTTCTTGTCCTTCTTGCCCATGATGCTCCGTCCTGTCTGTTCCCACGGGGGTGTCGAGGGGATGACGTCGCGAGCAGGGCGAGTGTCACACCGGATCCGACCCGACGCGGCTGCAACGCCTCGATCGTGACGGATCGGGATGGTGCGGTGCGGGCCTTGACCGCCGCGGCATCCTGCGGATAAGACCCTGATCAAAATGCGTGTGGAAACACATCCGCCAAACATTTTTAATCCCGGCGTGACGATTGCCGAGACCGGTACGTCTTAGTCATGTAGGCCGAAGCGCCCACCCCGGAGCAACCGGGTCCCCGACACTCGAAAGGCACCGACATGGCTGAGAACGCCCCCACCACTCCCGCTGCGCAGAACGTCCCCCAGGCGGCGTCGCGCGTGAACCGTCCCCTCGGCGCCCGCGGCCAGGAGGCCCACACCGAGGGCAAGACCACGATCGCCGACGGCGTCGTCGCCAAGGTCGCCGGTATCGCGGCCCGCGAGGTCAACGGCGTCTACGCGCTCGGTGGCGGCGGAGCCCGTGCCCTCGGCGCCATCCGCGACGCCATCAACGCCACCGACCTGACGCAGGGCGTCAAGGTCGAGGTCGGCGAGAGCCAGGCCGCTGCCGACATCACCATCGTCGTCGAGTACGGCGCTCCGATCCAGGAGGTCGCCGACCAGGTCCGTGGCCGCGTCGCCGGTGCGATCAGCCGCCTCGTGGGTCTCGAGGTCGTCGAGGTGAACGTGGACGTCAACGACGTGCACATCCCCGGCGACGACGACAACAACACCGGCGACGACGAGAAGCGCGTCCGTTGAGCGCCACGACGAAGGGCGCCCTGGTCGGGCTCGTCCTGGCCCTCAGCGCCCTGATCTTCGGTTTCTGGGGCTTCATCCTGGTCGCCTTGTTCATGGCGATCGGTGTGGTCGTCGCGCGCATCACCTCGGGTGAGCTCGACTTCCGCAACATCATCAACGCCTTCTCGGGGCGGAGCACATCGTGACCACCGTCACCGCTTCGCCCGGGGTCGGCAACCGCACCGCGGTTGCCGACCCCGGCTTGCCCGCCGGCCACGTGAACATCGCCAACCGCGTGCTGCAGAAGACGGCCGAGCGGGCCGCCGCCGAGATCATCGGGGTGGATGCCAAGGGCGTCCACGTCGAGATCGTCTCGGCCCGCGACACCGCCGCCGTGCGCGTGTCGACGCCGTTCCCGGTGCCGCGCCTCGATGACACCGAGGCCGTGCGCGCCGCCACCCCCGTGCTCGAGGCGGCCACCGCCGCCCAGGGCGAGCTGCGCTCGCGCCTGACGCACCTGTTCGGCCGCGAGATCTCGCGCGTCGACCTGACCATCTCGGGCGCCACCGTTCCCCAACGAAAGCGAGTGCTGTGATGACGGACACCGTGCTCCGCACCGTCGTGCGTCGCGAGACGCACTCCCCGCGCACCGCCGCCATGCTCGTCGTGGTCGTGCTGCTGCTGCTCGCGCTCGCGTACGCCGCGGTCGAGATCATCCTCAACCTCACCGGAGCCCAGCCCCTGCTGGTCGCGCCCGGTGCGGCATTGAACGCGGTCGTGGCCGCGCCGACCGCGCTCATGCCGGTCGCCTTCATCGTCGGCGGCGTCGTGCTGGCCCTGCTCGGTCTCATCGTGCTCGTGCTCGCGCTCAAGCCCGGCCGCCTCTCGCGCCACGAGATGGCATGGGGTGAGCGTGCCGTCGTCGTCGACAACGGCGTGATCGCCTCGGCTCTGGCGCAGCACCTCAGCAACGAGTCCGGCATCTCGCGTGACGACATCGTCGTGGGCGTCGCCCACCGTTCGGCCGACGTCACCGTGCGGCCCCCGGTCGGCATCCCGGTCGACGAGGCGCAGCTGCGCCGCATCGTCGACGAAGAGGTCTCGGCCTACAAGCTCACGCCCGCCGTGCGCACCCGCCTGCGGGTGCAGCGACCCGACACCAAGGAGTCCCGATGAATGCGACGCGTCGCGGTCTGAACCGCTTCCTGCTCTTCCTGGTCGCCGTGGTGCTGCTGGGTATGGGCGCGCTCGCGCTCGCCGTCGGGCTGCTGCCCGGCGGAACCGACACCTGGACCTCGGTCATGGGTGGATTCCAGGGGTGGCTCGAGGGTCTGGGCCGTGACTCGGCCGGGTGGGGTGCCGTCGCCGCCTTCGTGGTCCTCGCGATCGTCCTCGTCGTCATCGCGGCATCCGCCGTCCGCGGTCGCCGTCAGGCGCCGCTGCAGTCCACCGGCAGCGCGAACGACGCCGGGCGCATCACCGTGACCGACGATTTCGCGTCGGAGGCGCTGAAGAACGCCCTGGGCGAGCGTGACGAGATCCTGTCTTCGCGCATCAGCGCCGGTGAGATCAAGAACGAGTCGGTGCTGCACGTCGCGGTCACCCCGCGGCAGAACACCTCGCCCCGACAGGTGGCCGAACACGTCGACACTCTCGTGACCAACCTGGCCGCGCTCACGGGTCAGAACGTGCGCGCCTACATCTCGATCCACTCGGGCCTGCGCGCCAAGCTCGCACGCGACAACACCCGCGTGCAGTGACATCTGACGAGGAGACCTCATGACCACCATCGATCCGACCATCGATCCGCCCGACCTCGACGCCGCCGCGGGCCTCGCGGCGACCGCCGCGAGCTCGGTTGCGGGAGTGCACGCACTGGGGAGCCTTCTCGGCCGCGCCTCCGACGCCGTCCGTGAGCGCGTCGGGTTGGCCAGCACCGTTCCGGGCGTCAAGATCGACACCGATCGCGCCGACTCGGTCACCGCGACCATCTCCCTGGTCGTCGACTACCCGCACAAGCTGCACGAGGTGTCCGACGCGGTGCGCCGCGCCGTGCGCGACGCCCTGCAGCCCCTCGGCCGCGGCCGCGTGGACGTCGACGTCGTGGTCACGGGCGTGTTCGGCCCGTTCGACCGCGACCCGGTCGACGAGGCGGAGGAGAAGGTGGATGCCGCGACCGCGGCCGTCGGCGAGAAGGCGGCCGAGGCGAAGGCCGCCGTCCGTGCCAGGGCCGATCAGGCCGGTACCGCGATCCGCGAGAAGACTGAGGCCGCCGGCGGCGTCGTTCGCGAGAAGCGTGATGCGGCGGGTGCGGTGATCCGCGAGAAGGCGGATGACGCGGCCAAGGCTTTCGCCGAGGCCCAGGATGCCATGGCCGCGGGCGCCGCCTCCGCGGCGGCCGCCGTGGCCGAGGCCGCCGACACGGTGCGTGCCGGCACGGCGCGGGCGGACGCCCCGGTCGCGGCCGATGCTCCGGTGGCGTCGACGGACGCCGCCCGCGACGACGAGGACGTGCGCGACGTCGTCGCCGCCGCCCTCGAGGACGCCGCGGTGGACATCGCGATCGCCGCCGACGACGTGCGAGACGACGACAAGACCCCGGCCACCGACGAGGTGCAGGCCGTCGTCGAGGACGATCGTCCCCGCTCCTGACCTCGCGAGGCGAAAGGGCGCTCCGGCTTCGGCCGGGGCGCCCTTCGTCGTTCACGCGGGGCGGGATTGCACCGGGCGCGAGCCGGCCGCGGTCTCCCTCCGCCGCGCCCGCGGCGCCAAACCGACCGGTCAGGCGTCCAGCGCGCGCAAATACCGCCGCGTCATCCACGCCTGCACGAGCCGGCCCAGCGGAGCGCCGACGCGCGTGAACCAGCGGCCCGGGGCCGAGAACGCGGCGATGTCGAACACCACCTCGCCGGTCGGCTGCAGCGTCAGGGTGAAGCGTTCCTCGCCGCGCTCGGGGTGACCGGGAAGCGTGCCGTAGGCGAAGCCCGCGACGGTGTCGGTGCGCTCGGCCCAGACGACCAGACACGGGATGCGGAAGACCCCCAGCCGCATCGTCACGCGCGTGCCGGTGCGCATCGGCGTCTCGCTCAGCGTCACGCGCGCCCCGGCACGGCGTTGGGCCTCACCGGCGAGCAGGGCGTCGGCCGCGCGCTCGAAATCCGCGCGGCCGTGACCCACGACGCGGCCCGCGCGCACGTGGTGGTAGCCCCGGGGCATCTCGCCGGCCGTCGCGCCGACCTCGGTGTAGGTCAAGCCGTCCATGCCGCCACCGTAGTGAGCGCCCCGCCGCCGACCGCACGGCTTGCGCCCACGCCTACGCTGAGACCATGCCCCCTTTCCCCGACGGATCGCGCGCGTGATCGACGTCGCCGCGCACCTCGCCGCCGTCCTCGACGCGGTGCGTCCGTTGGATGCCGAGTCGCGCGACGTGGCCGCGGCCCGCGGGCGGGTGCTGCGGCATCCCGTGCATGCCGCCGTGGACGTGCCGGCGTTCGACTCCTCGGCGATGGACGGCTTCGCCGTGCGCGACCTTCGGGCGCCGGCCACTCTGCGGGTGATCGCGGACCTGCCCGCCGGAACCGAACGGGATCCGCGGATGGATGCCGCCGTGGCCGCCCGCATCATGACGGGGGCGCCGGTGCCGACCGACGCCACGGCCGTCGTGCCGTTCGAAGACACCGCCCGCGGCCTCGCCGGCGGCCTCGATCCGGTCGACGTCGTCGTCGCCCCGCGCGGGCCGGGGGCGCACATCCGTCGCCGAGGATCCGACGTCCGCGCGGGCGACCTGGTCGTCGACGCCGGCGTGCGCTTGAACGCGGCGCGGATCGGCGCGATCGCGGCATCCGGAGTCAGCACCGTCGAGGTGTCGCGGGCGGTCCGTGTCGCGGTCGTCTCGACCGGGTCTGAGCTGGTCCGCCCGGGCGCGCCGATGCGGCGAGGGCAGATCCCGGAGTCCAACAGCGTGCTGCTCGCCGGGCTGGCCGAAGAGGCCGGGGCCGACGTGGTGCTGCGCACGAGCGTCGGCGACGAGGGCGAGGGCCCGCGCGCGGCGATCGCGGAGGCCGAGGCCGCCGGAGCCGACGTGGTCGTGTTCTCGGGCGGTGTCAGCGCGGGCGCGTACGAGGTGGTCAAGAACACCCTCGGTGACCTCATGCGTTTCGAGCGCGTGCGCATGCAGCCGGGCAAGCCGCAGGGCTTCGGACGCACGGCGGCGGGGACGCTGCTGTTCGGCCTGCCGGGCAATCCCGTCAGCGCCGCGGTGTCGTTCGAACTGTTTGTCCGTCCCGCCCTGCGCGCCCTCGAGGGAGACGTCGAACTCGCGCGCTCCCAGGTGCGCGTCGCGCTCGCCGGGGGCTGGCGCGCGCGACCGGGCCGGACGCAATACGTGCCCGTGTCGCTGGACCGGTCCGACCCCGAGAGGTGGCGGGCGACGCCGACCCCGCGGGGAACGAGAGGTTTCGGCGAGGCCGAGGGTCTCGCCGTCATCCCCTCGCGCGAGGACGACCTGCCACCCGATGCCCTCGTGACGGTCGCCCTGTGGTGACCGTCGACGCGATCCTGCTCGCCGGCGGACGCGGCAGCCGCGTCGGCGGGGCCGCCAAACCCCTGTTCGAGGTGGGCGGGGCGACGCTGCTGTCCGCCGCCGTCACCGCGGTCCGCCGGGCGGGAGCGCGACGCGTCGTCGTCGTGGCCCCGGTGCTCGACGAGGCGCTCGACGTGACGTGGGTGCGCGAGGACCCTCCCTACGGCGGACCGGTCGCGGCCATCGTCGCCGCCCTCCGAGAAGTGGATGCCGACGACCTCTACGTCCTGGCGTGCGACACCGTCGCGCCCGCCGATGTGATGTCGCGGCTCGCCGCGCCGCTGGCCCCCGGCGTCGACGGGGTGTGCCTCGACGACGGGCGCCGGCAATGGCTCATGGGCCGGTACCGGGCCGCGGCGGTGCGGGAGGTGGCATCCGCGCTTCCGGCCGCGGGGCGCGACGCGTCGATGCGCGCGCTGCTGGGCGGGCTCGCGATCGCCTCGATCGCCGTGGATGCCGACCTGACCCGCGACGTCGATACGTGGGACGATCTGCGAGAGGCCCGAGGAGGAGCCATGACCGAATCCCGTACCCTGCCCCCCGAGGCGCTCGACGACTGGAGCGCGGCGCTCGCCGAGCGCTTCGGCCTGACCCGCGGAGACATCCCGGTGTCGCTGATCCTCGACCTCGCCCGCGACGTCGCCAACGGCGTCGCCCGTCCCGCGGCGCCCCTCAGCGCGTTCGTCGCGGGTCTGGTGGCGGGCCGCGCCGGCGGGTCGCCCGCCGACACCGAGAAGGCCGTCGCCGCGGTCGTCGAGATGGCCCGCGACTGGGAGAACCGCTGACGCCCCGTGCCTGAGTGGCTGATCGTCGTGCTCGGGCTCGTCGCCGGGCTGGTCGTGCTGTGGCTCGCCCTCGTCGTCGTGCGGTGGGTGCCGCAGCGGCGGTCCGGTGGCTCCGTCGACCGGCGTGCCGTGCTGCGACTCGCGCCGACGTCGTGCGGCTCGTCCGTCGCCTGGTCGCCGACCCTTCGGTAACCCGCGCGACGCGGTGGTGGCTCGGCGAACTCTGGTGCGATGGCGGCTAGGCGCGAGTCGTTGGTCCAGAGGCGCGAGCACCCCGCAAGCTGCGCGACGGCGAGGTGAAGGGCGTCCGATGTCCGCAAGGTCGGGTTTCTCGCTCGCAGGCGCGCCGCCCCGAGGTACGCGTCGGGCTCGACCGGAAGCATCTCGAATCGGCGGAAGGTGCTCCACATGCGCATTTGCGCTTCTGCGTGTCTTCCGCGCATCGGTCCGACCATGGCTTCGAGCATGACGAGAGGGCTCGCGGCCAGCGGTGAGTCCGTCTCGGCGAGCACCCGGCGCGCCCGGTCACCGAGGTCGTCGTCGCGCTCGACCGCGTAGATCACCAAGCGGCTGTCGACATAGATCACCCTCCCGCGATCCGGTTCTCGGCGATGATGCGATCGATTTCTTCGATGGGGCGGGCCGATTCGGGCGTCAGCGGATTCTCGCGCAGCCACGCCGCGAAGGCGTTCCGAGAAGGTTCAGTCGCGGCGAAAGGAACGATTCGTGCCACGGGAACTCCCCGTCTCGCGAGGGTGACCTCCGTCCCCGACTCGGCGTCGGCGATCAGCCGCGAGAGGTTGTTCCGGGCCTCCAAGACGTTGTACATCATGGCGGGAACCTAGCCAGGCGCCTGGCTAAATCCGCGGCATCCTCCTACTTGTTCGCCCCTCGGGTGCAGCCTGTTCGCCCGGTCCGCCTGCAGCGCCGACGGGACCCACCCGGCCGCGCTATTCGAAGAGCCCGGACAGCACGATCGTGCGTGCGCGGGGGTCCAGGGCGACGGTCGCGCTGTGTCCGTCCGTTGAGAAGAGCTCGTCCAGCGCGGGACTGCCCTCGAAGGGTCCGGCCGGCAATTCGTCTTGCATCCCCGACACCATCTCGGGGATCTTCACCGAGTCGAGCTCCCCCGTTGCTCGCAATGTCTCGACCTCGGATTGCGGGATGACCGCCACGACGTCCACCCAGTACGTCGTCGGCCCGATGTCGGACGTCCCGGTCGTGCCCCCCATCCAGGTGATCGACTCGGCCGACGCGAGCTGGGGGTAGCGCTCGGCGATGGGCGCGAGGTCGGTGCGAAGTGTGCCGTCGCCCTGCTTCTCGGCTCGTCCATTCGTCATCTCGTTCCCCCTGGGTTCGTGTGGCGTGGGCGCGCAGCCCGCTGCGCTCGCGATTGCGACCACAAGAAAAACGATGCCGAAATATCGACGCAACATCACGGCCCCACGTACTCCCCGCGCGGGCGCAGCCGCATCGCGGGCTCCGCGTACTCCGCCCCGATGTGGGCGATCCATCCGGCGATGCGGCCCAGCACGAAGATCGTGCTCGCGGCGTCGTCGGGCAGACGCGCGCCCGACACCAGTGCGGCGAGGGCGAGGTCGATGTTGGGCTGCAGGCGGGCGCGATCCACAACGATCGCGCGCAGTCGGGCCACGGCATCCATCGTCCCCTCCCCGTCCGGAAGCGCCCCGAGCAGGGGGAACAGCGCGTCGGCGCGGTCGTCGATGTCGCGGTAGAGGGGGTGACCGAAGCCCGGGATGCCGTTTCCGTCCTGCAGCGCCTCGGTCAACGCCCGTTCGGGGTCCATGCCGCGACGCACCCGCGTGAGCAGTCGTGCGGTGCGGGTGGCGGCCGAGATGTGCAGCGGCGAGTCGGCCGCGCCGAGGGCGGCGCCGACGGCGGCGTAGGCGTCGGCGCGAGCCGAAGCGGCGACCCGCGCGGCGAAGGTCGACACGGCCAGGTCGTGGTCGATCAACAGCACGAGCGCGGCGTTGACGGCATGGACCACCGTGTTGCTCGCGGCTCCTCCCCAGGCACTCACGAGCGAGTGAGCGACGTCGGGGTGCGGATCGCCGCCGAGGGCGACCGGCAGCCCGGTCAGCAGCGTCCACCCGATGCGATGCAGTGTCGCGGCGCTCGTGTCGTGGCGCAGCGGGTCGTCGGCGGCGAAGCCGGTGAGCGCGGCGCGCAGGCGGTCCATGGCCCCGGCGTGCACCGGCAGGGCGTCGACCACGGCGCGGGCGCTGCCGATCGCGGTGTCGGGGGCGTCGAGGCGCTCGGCATCCCACAACCACGCGACGACCTCGGCGAACGGGCGGTCGATCAGGTCGCGCGCGCGGCGCCCGCGGTAGAGCAGCTCGTCATCCTCGATGTCGGCGACATCGGTCTGCACGACGCCGAGGGGCATGCCGACGGTGGGGTGCGCCGGCGTCCGAGCGGCTGAGCGTCGCCGGCCCGACGCGAAGGCCTCGACCTCGAGCGCGTCGAACGTCGAGCCGTACGCGTCGCGCTCGCGGTGCAGCAGTCCGCGCGAGACGTACGCGTAGACCGTCTCGGGTTTCACGCCGAGTCGGGCGGCGGTCTGCGCGGCCGAGAGGCGGGGGAGGGGTGCGCTCATCTTGATCCGATCAACGTTGACGCTGTCGCGGTCATGTTCGCACACTGGGCGCATGAGCGACCTGATCGATGTCCCCCGCGGCCTCAACGGCGTCGTCGCGGCCGAAACCTCCATCGGCGACGTCGACGGCGACGCCGGGTTCTTCCACTACCGCGGCCACTCCGCCGTCGAGCTCGCGCGCACCCGCACGGTCGAGGAGGTGTGGCACCTGCTCGTCCTGGGCCACCTCCCCGACGCGGCCCAGAGCGCCGCGTTCGCGGAGCGCATCGCCCGCACGCAGCGGGATGAGCGGATGCCGGAACTCGTCGCCGGCGTCACGGCGCGCGCCGACGAACCCCTCGCCGTGCTGCGCGCGATGTGGACTCTCGCGGCATCCGTCCGCCGGTCCGCCGCGCTGTACGACCTGGACGACGCCACTCGGATCGACGAAGCAATCGCCTTCGCCGCCCTCGCCCCGCTCGCCCTCGCCCCCAGGTTCACGCCCACCGGCCGCGGGCTGGCCTCCGACTACCTCGAGCGCGTCACCGGCCGCCGCCCCGACGAAGCGCACGTGCGCGCGCTCACCGCCTACCTGGTCGCGACGATGGACCACGGCTTCAACGGCTCGACCTTCACCGCTCGGGTCATCGCCTCGACGGGAGCCGACATGGCATCCTGCCTCTGCGGTGCGCTCGGTGCGCTCGCCGGTCCCCTGCACGGCGGGGCCCCCGCCCGCGCTCTGGACAGTCTCGACCGCGCGGGCGACGACCCGGCGGCGTGGATCGCGGCGGAGCTCGACGCCGGGCGGCGCCTCATGGGCTTCGGGCACGCCGTGTACCGCACGGCCGATCCGCGGTCCGAGCTGCTGCGCGGCATCGCCGAGGGCTTCGGCGGCGAACGGGTCGCCCGGGCCCAGGCATTCCAGCGCGAAGCCGAGCGGCAGCTCGCCGCCCGACGACCCGAGCGGCCCCTGCACGCCAACGTGGAGTTCTTCGCCGCGGTGGTGATGGAGCAGTGCGGCATTCCGCGCACGATGTTCACGGCGACGTTCGCCCTGGCCCGCACGATCGGCTGGAGCGCGCACGTGCTCGAGCAGGCGCGGGACGCCAAGATCATCCGCCCGTCGGCACGGTACGTGGGGCCTGCGCCGCTCGTCAGCTCAGGAGCTCGAGCCCGCTGAAGAACCCGATCGAGATCGACAGCAGCCCCGCGGCGACCCCCGCGATGAAGCCCGCCGCGGCGAGTTCTCGCGCCATGCGCGCATTCAGGCTCAGGATGCCGCAGGCCGCCGAGACCACGGCGAGCCCCCACATGCCGATCTGTATCCACGCGAGCTGCTCGAGCTCGGACACGGTGCTGACGGTGACGACGAACAGGTACCAGGCAATGACGATCGCCCCGGTCACGATCGCGATGATCGACACGGCGCGCAGGTCGCCCTTGGGGGTCGGTGGCGCGGGCGGCTCGTCGCGCGGCGGGACGTCGGTCGCCGGTTCCAGCGAATCGGGGAGGTCCTCGTCTGCCATGGGTCGATCCTCCCAGGTCGGACGCGGATTCGGGACGTGTTGTCAGCGGCGTCGAGCTGTGCACCCGGCGGCGGGGGTGCCTGGCCGGGCCTGCGAGCGGACGAAGCGGCCTAGGCTCCTGTCGGTGAGAACCATCGGAGTCGACCTCGCCGCCGAAGCACCCGGCACGGCGCTCGCCGAGATCGTCTGGACCGGCGGCGCGGCCCGCCTGACGCGGCTCGAGATCGGGATCCGGGATGCCGACATCGTGGCATCCGTCACCCCGGGCGACGCGTGGCTGGGCGTGGACTGCCCGCTCGGCTGGCCCGACGCGTTCGTCGACTTCGTCTCCGCGCACCACGTCGCCGAACTGCCGGCCCTCGGTCCGGTGCAAGGCGACGCGGCGTGGCGCCGTCCGCTCGTCTACCGTCACACCGACCACGTCGTACGCGAGCGCATCGGACGCTGGCCGCTCAGCGTCTCGACCGATCGGCTCGGGGTGACCGCCCTGCGGGGCGCGGGTCTGCTGCACCGCCTGGCCGCGGCCGGTGTGGGTGTGGACCGTGCCGCCGAGGGGCGGCTGTTCGAGGTCTACCCCGGCGGGGCGTTGCGCCTGTGGGGCTTCGACACGACGGGATATCGCGTGGATGCAGATCGCCGGTCGATCCTGCTCGACGCGCTGCGCGAGCGCGCGCCCTGGTTCGACGCGGGCGGTTTCGAGGCGCTGGCGATCCGCAAGGCCGACGCGTTCGACGCGGTGGTCGCCGCTCTCGCGACCCGCGCGGGAGCGCTCGGGTCGTTCGCGCCCCCGGCATCCGAGATGCTCCCCGTGGCCCGCCGCGAGGGGTGGGTCGTGCTGCCGGACGGGCCGCTGGAGGATCTGCTCTCGGGCACGTGACAGCGTGGCGGGTCCAGTGGGCTCCCGACGAAGGCGCTCGACCTCAGCGCGGCCGCGACGAGCGCGGGCGGCGAACGCGTCCAGCGCGTCGGGATCTCGGATGACAGCCAGGTGCGGGTGCGGATTGCTCCGCCGCTTCGGCTCAGGATGCCGACGGACGCGAGCCGACTGATCGCCGAGCCGGCGGCCACCGTGCTGATGTACGGAGCGGAGGCCGCGGACGCAGTGGTCGGCACCGGCTTCGCGGGCAGCAAATGACGCTGGTGAGTCGCGGGCGGCAGGTGATGTCGTCGCTGGACCCCGAGATGGCGGCGCCCGTGCTGCGGGTGCTCGCGGACGCTGGCGTCGACGTGAGGCTCGGTGCGACTATCGTCGGGGCGGAGCCCGGTTCGGTCCGACTCGCCGACGGATCGACGATCGGGGCCGTCCTCGTCGTCGAGGCGAGCGGGGTACGCCCCGACCGCGGGCTCGCGGCCCTCGCCGGCATCGAGGTGGGCCCCTCGCACGACCGCAGTCTGCACGACCCCCAGGCCGTCAAGAAGGTCGCCAACCGGCTCCGCCGCGCGCAGGGGCAGCTCACGGGTTGTGCGTGCTCGCGGTGTTGTTCACAGCGGCGTAGTACTCGTCCGTGACGGGTTCGAGCCACTCGTTGGATGTGTTCTCGCCGGGTACGGCGATGGCAATGTGGCTGAACCAAGAGTCCGCCTTCGCGCCGTGCCAGTGCTTGCGGCCGGCGGGGATCTCGACCACCGTGCCGGGTTCGAGGCCGACCGGCTCTTCCCCCTCAGCTTGATACCAGCCGCTGCCGGCGACGGCGAGGAGGATCTGCCCGCCCCCGGACGTGGCGTTGTGCTGGTGCCAGTTGTTGCGGCATCCGGGTTCGAAGGTGACGTTGGCGATGCTCATCCCCAGACTCGCGAGCGGGGCCAGGTAGCTCTGCCCGATGAAGTACTCCGCGAACGCATCGTTCTTCTCGCCCCGGGGGAACAGGCTGTCGAAGGTCATCTCAGTCCCCGGAGTTCTCGATGATCTCTTTCAGAACGGTCATCGCTGCCATCCCGTTCGGCCAGCCGGTGTAGAACGCGAGGTGCAGGATCGCTTCCTTCAACTCCGCCTCGGTGACGCCGTTCTGGCGTGCGAAGTTCAGGTGGAACCGCAGCTGGTCGGTCTTTCCCATCGCGGTCAATGCCGCGACGGCGACGAGGCTCCGGTCGCGCTTGGACAGATCGCCGCGCTCCCACACCTCATCGAACAGCACCTTGTCGGTGTAGTGCACCAGTCCAGGCGCGAAATCTCCGAACGCGCGCTGCCCGCCGGTCCATCCGGTCGTCCCATCAGTCATGGTGTCCTCCTTCGTCAGACACCACTACTCAACCCCCCTCGGGAGCGTTGAGGGAGACCCTGGCAAGACGTGTACTCGCAGGGCATCCCACCGCTGTGATGCTCACGCGTAACGTCAACGGCATGGATAACAAGGCCGAGGTGCGCGAGTTCCTCACCTCTCGTCGCGCGAAGCTCACCCCCGACGACGTGGGGATCCCGGGCGGCAGCAACCGCCGGGTTCCCGGGCTGCGCCGCAACGAGGTCGCGACTCTCGCCGGAGTGAGCATCGAGTACTACGCGAAGATCGAACGCGGTCACATCGCCGGCGCATCCGAGTCCGTGCTGCACGCGCTCGCCCAGGCGCTCCAGCTCGACGACGCCGAACGTGAGCACCTTTTCGACCTGGCCCGCGCCGCCGGCCCCGCCCCCACCCGGTCACGCCGCAAACGCGGCACACCCGCATCGGTCCGCTCCGGCATCGAACTGATGCTCGACGCTGTCACCGGCGGTGCCGCGGTGGTCCGCAACGGCCGGATGGACATCCTCGCCGCCAACGCCCTCGGTCGCGCCCTCCAGGCCGAGGTGTTCGAATCGCCCGGCGACGGTAACCTCGCCCGATACGCATTCCTCGACCCGCGCGCCCACGACTTCCACCCGAACTGGGAGAAGGCGGCCGCCATCACGGTCGGCATCCTCCGCACCGAAGCCGGGCGTGACCCGTACGACCGTGGACTGCAAGACCTCGTCGGTGAACTCTCCACCCGCAGCAACGAATTCCGCGTCCGGTGGGGAGCGCACAACGTGCGACAGCACGGCGCCGGGGTGAAGAACTTCGTCCACCCGATCGTGGGGGCACTCGAGCTCAGCTACGAGGACATGCAGTTCGTCCAGCACCCCGGCCTCACCTTCCTCATCTACGTTCCCCAGGTCGGTTCCGAGAGCGAAGAGAGATTGCGGCTGCTCGCGAGCTGGCAGGCAGCACACGACGTCGAAGCCTCCGCCACAGCGATGGACAACCCCGAACCGTCAACCCGGAAGGACTGATCATGCACACCCGCACACTCGGACAAGGACTCGACGTCTCCGCGGTCGGACTCGGCTGCATGGGAATGTCGCAGAGCTACGGACCGAACCCCGGCAGCCGTGACGACATGATCAGTGTCCTCCGCTCCGCGGTCGACCTCGGCGTCACCTTCTTCGACACCGCGGAGGTCTACGGGCCGTACGTCAACGAGGAGCTCGTCGGCGAGGCGCTCGAACCCGTCCGTGATCAGGTGGTGATCGCGACCAAGTTCGGCTGGGACATCCGGGACGGGAAGAGCGTCGGTCTCAACAGCCGACCCGAACAGATCCGCGCCGTCGCGGAAGCCTCCCTGACACGCCTGCGCACCGACGTGATCGACCTGTTCTACCAACATCGTGTCGACCCCGACGTGCCCATCGAGGACGTCGCCGGCACCGTTCGTGACCTGGTCGCCGAGGGAAAGGTGCGTCACTTGGGGCTCTCGGAAGCATCCGCCGCGACCATCCGACGCGCGCACTCCGTCTTCCCCGTGGCGGCCTTGCAGAGCGAGTACTCGCTGTGGACTCGCGACCCCGAGGCAGAGGTGTTGCCCGTGCTCGCCGAGCTCGGCATCGGGCTCGTGCCGTTCAGCCCACTCGGCAAGGGCTTCCTCACCGGCACTGTCGACCAGACGACCTCGTTCACCGACGGTGACGTGCGAGCGACTATTCCACGGTTCAGTGAGGAGAACCGGGAAGCCAACCAGGCGCTCGTGGCGCACGTCGCCACCCTTGCCGAAGCGCGGGGCGCAACGCCCGGGCAGGTCGCGCTGGCGTGGCTGCTCGCCCAACAGCCGTGGATCGTCCCCATTCCGGGCACCCGACGCGTTTCCCGGATCGAAGAGAACGCCGCATCCACCTCCGTGGCGCTGTCCGCGGACGACCTCGCCGACCTCGACACGCTCGCCAAGCGCATCGGTGTGCACGGCGATCGCTACAACGCGATGCACATGGGTTACGTCGGGCGCTGACTCCACCACCCCGGCAGCGCCCACATCCCGAAAGTGCTCACACAAACATCCGCGTGTGCGGCGCAGGGGTGCGCGCCCGGACATCTCGCACCGTTCGCCCCTGCCCATCGGTGTTGCCCGCGACCGTAACGGGCAACGCCTCGAGCCGCGACGGAGACGTGGGGTGCCCTGTCGATACACCTCTCATCAGAGACTCCCGGAGGCGCGCGAAGAGAGATCTTATGGAAGCTGTGAGACCCATCACCCCGCCGAACGGCCGACACGCACATCGTTGGCTTCCGGCCCTCCTGCTGGTCTTGACCGCGTTCGGGCCGATCTCGATGGATCTGTACCTCCCGGTGCTCCCCGCGCTGACGAAGGAGCTCGGCGCGGTGACCTCCGCCGCGCAGCTCACGATCACCGCCTGTCTCATCGGGCTCGCCCTGGGGCAGCTGATCGCCGGTCCTCTGTCCGACCGGTACGGTCGCCGCCGCATCCTGCTGATCGGGGTGATCGCCTACGTCCTCACCTCGCTGCTGTGCGCCGCCAGCGGCACCATTGAACTGCTCATCGCCGCCCGCTTCGTCCAAGGCCTTGCCGGCGGGGTGGGAGTCGTCATCGCCCAAGCGGCAGGACGAGACATCTACACCGGCGGCAAGCTGATCCGCTTCTACGGTCGTGTAACCGTCATGGGCGGACTCGCCGCGGTCATCGGCCCCCTGCTGGGCGGGCAGCTCGCACAGTTCACCGACTGGCGGGGCCTGTTCGTCGTCCTGGCTGCGATCGGAGTGCTGATCCTCACGATCACACTGTTCGTGTTCACCGAGACGCTGCTACCGGAGAACCGAACGTCGGGCGGTTTCGCCGCGCTGCGACACGACTACCGGGTGCTGTTCAGCGATCGCCGATTCCTCGGCGCGATCCTCAACCAAGGCTTCATGTACGCGGCGCTGTTCGCCTACCTGTCCGGGGCCACCTTCGTGCTGCAGGGCATCTACGGGCTTTCGCCACAGGAGTATGCCCTCGCATTCGGAGCCAACTCCGCCGGATTCATGGTGTTCGGGTTCCTCGCCGGCCGCGCAGCCGCCCGGTGGAGCCTGCACGGAACCCTCCTCATCGGCATCTCCTTGGCCGCCATCGGCGCAACCGGGCTCCTGCTCTCGGGAATCGTCTCCACGCCGGTCACCGTCGTCCTCGCCTCCCTGTTCCCCCTGACCAGCGGCGTCGCCACGAGCAGCCCACCGGCAACCACCCTCGCTCTAGCGGAGTACCCGCAGATGGCCGGTACCGCATCGTCGGTGCTCGGCATGATCCGGTTCGGGTTCGGTGGACTCGCCGCACCCCTCGTCGGTGTCGCCGGGGCCACGAGCATCCTGCCCCTCGGCGTCGTCACCACCACAGCAGTGATCTTCTCCGCTGCCGCGTGCCTCCTCTTCCTTCCAGGCCGCCGCGTATCGACATCGCGCACCGCGGCCGCGCGGCAAGACGCCGTTCAAGTCTCATAAACCTCGACCAAGGAACAAAGAAAGGACACCACGATGCGTGGAGTCATCATGTACGCGCCCGGTGACGTCCGGGTTGAAGACCGGGAGTACCCGACGATCGTCGAGCCGACCGACGCCATCATCAAGCTCGCCGCGACCTGCATCTGCGGGTCGGACCTGTGGCCGTACCGCGGCGCGGAACCGGTCGATCACGCCCCGATGGGACACGAGTACGCCGGAGTGGTCACCGAGATCGGCGCCCATGTGCGCAACGTGAAGGTCGGCGACTTCGTCGTCGGATCGTTCTTCACCTCCGACAACACGTGCGAGATCTGCCAGGCCGGCTACCAGTCCCACTGCGTGCACCGCACCCTGATGGGCACCATCGGCACCCAGGCCGAATACGCCCGCATCCCGCAGGCGGACGGGTCACTCGTCGCCACACCGGGTCAGCCGGACCCCGACCTCATTCCCTCGCTCCTCGCCGCCTCTGACGTGCTCGGTACCGGTTGGTTCGCTGCCGTGGCCGCCCAAGCCGGACCGGGAAAGACGGTCGCCGTTGTCGGTGACGGGGCGGTGGGTCTTCTCGGCATCCTGGCTGCGAAGCAGCTCGGCGCGGACCGCATCATCGCCATGTCCCGTCACGCAGACCGGCAGGAGCTTGCCCGGCGGTTCGGCGCGACCGACATCGTCGAAGAGCGCGGAGACGCGGGCGTGGAGAAGATCAAGGAACTCACCGACGGCCTCGGAGCCCACTCCGTCATCGAAGCGGTCGGCACGCAGGAGGCTCTGCAACAGGCGATCCGCTCGACTCGCCCCGGCGGGCACGTCGGTTTCGTCGGCGTCTCCCACGATGTCACCATCCCCGGCGACGAGCTGTTCTTCTCCGGCGTGCACCTGCACGGAGGCCCCGCCCCCGTACGCCGGTTCCTGCCGGAGCTGATCCAGCTGATCTGGGACCGCAAGATCGACCCCGGCCTCGTCTTCGACCTCACCCTGCCGCTCGAAGAGGCCCCAGAGGGATACAGGGCCATGGACGAACGTCGCGCCACCAAGGTGCTGCTGACCGTCTGACCACCTCGGGTGGCCGGAGACTCTCCGCCTCCGGCCACCCAGCAGCGCACGTGCGGTTCACGTCCGACCGCGGGAGCATCGATGTGACCATCGGTGAAGAGACGCCAGCCGTGCGGGACTTCCTCGCCATGCTGCCCCTGGAGGTGTCCTTCGAGGAGTTCAACGGCCGCGAGAAGATCGCCTACCTGCCTCGAGAGCTCGACTGGTCCGGCACCGGCGGATCGGATCCCGAAGACGGCGACTTGATCTACTACACGCCATGGGGCAACCTCGGGTTCTCCTACAACACCGACGAAATCGGATACTCCGACTCCACGCTCCATCTCGGTACCTACACCGCCACCGAAGAGCAGCTCGCCCTCCTCGAAGGCGGCGACGTCACTATCGAGATCCCCGAGTGAGCGATCCAACAATCAGGGCGCAGCGCCGTGCCCGCCCACGGCCGAGACGCGCGTGGGAAAGACGAGAATCATGAGCCAGGACCCGCCCTCGCAGGCCATCGCCCTCCTACGGATCCGATAGGGCCAACCTGCCCGCCGTAGTCCAGCCACAGGACTTCCCAGCGCTCTGCTTGAGACTCGCACCACACATGACTGCGTGCGCGCTCTCAGAAGTAGAGCGCGCCGGTGAAGTAGTGACGGACGCCTTTCGAGGTGCGCACCTGCACAGGATCGATCGCAGCCCAGTCCCGTTCGCCGAGCTCTGGTGGTAACGGCGTGCTGCTGCTCGAGGCCGGCGCCGTTCTCATGTGCGCGCGGCACCCAGTGCACTTCGGTGCCCGCAGAGCGGCGCCTGGTCGTGATCTGTTTCGCGATGTCGACCGGTCGCACCTGGATGCCTCCCTCGGGGCTCGCGACGCTACGTGCCTGGTGCTGATGCTCCCGCTGGGGAAACGGAGCGGGCGCAGCCGCATCGGCGGTTCGCTGCATCGAGTGCAACGACGAACGGGACTAGTGCGACGTAAAGCCCGCAAGTGCAACGAGAACGCGTTCCCGACAGCACGGCTCTTGTGCCTTTCCTCTGGGCGCGCTAACGTGCAACCAAATGGTTGAACAACAGAGCGACGCCGACATCGACCGGGTGTTCCACGCCCTTGCCGATGCCACGCGGCGCGACATCGTGCGGCGCACCCTGGTCTCGGAGCAGTCCGTGACGCAGCTCGCGTCGGCATACGCGATGTCGTTCGCGGCGGTGTCCAAGCACATCGCCGTGCTCGCCGAGGCGCGGCTCATCACCAAGCGCGCGAAGGGAAGGGTTCGACTCGTGCGTGCCGATCCGGACGCCCTCGAACGGGCTCAGTGGCTGCTGCGCTCGTACGAAGAGCTGTGGCGCGGCCGCATCGACCGCCTCGACGCCGTGCTGTCCGCAGAGCCGGATGCCCCGGCATCCACCTCCCAGAACTGACCGACGAAGGAGACCGTCATGCCCGTCACATCCGTCGACACCGACACCGAAACGCTCACCATGACCCTCATCGCCGACTTCACCGTCGGACCCGAGCGGCTCTGGGAGGTGTTCACCGACCCGCGCCAGCTGGAGCGATTCTGGGGACCCCCGGGATGGCCGGCGACGTTCGACACGTTCGACTTCCGCGTCGGTGGGCGCGCGACCTATCACATGACGTCGCCCCGGGGAGAGCGAGCCGGCGGCGCGTGGGAGTTCACCGCCATCGACGAGCCGCGCGGCTTCGAGGTGGTCGACTCCTTCGCGGACGAGGCGGGCGAGCCGATCGAGGGGATGCCCTCGATGCGCATGGTCTTCACGTTCGAGGCCACGCCCGAGGGCTCGCGTATGACGAACGTCAGTCGCTTCGCCTCGGCTGAGGCCCTCGAACAGGTCGTCGCGATGGGCGCCGTCGAGGGATCCACGCTCGCGATGAACCAGTTGGATGCCGTGCTGCAGGGGCTGAGGGCCTTCGCGCAGGGCCAGGGCACGCAACTCGAGATGCTCAGCGATCAGCACGTGCGCATCACCCGACTGATCGAGGGGCCGCGCGAGGTCGTCTGGCGTGCGCACCTCGACCCCGATCTGATGCGGCGATGGATGCTGGGACCCGACGGCTGGCGCATGTCGGTCAGCGAGATCGACCGCGTCGAGGGCGGCCGCTACCGCATCGCCTGGGAGCCCGAGCCCGGCACGGAGGGCGAGGGGTTCGGCTTCGACGGTGAGATCCTGCTGCTCGACGAACCGCGCCGCATGGTCCAGACCGAGCACATGACCGGCACCGACCTGCCGAGCACCGTCAACGACCTGTCGCTCTACGAAGAGGACGGCGCCACCCTGCTCACCCTGGTGATCGAGTACCCCGATGCCGCGACCCGCGACGCGGTGCTGGCCACCGGCATGGTCGACGGGATGGAGCGGAGCTACCAGCGGATGGAACGCGTGGTCGTGGGGTGAGGTGGATGCCGCGGCGGCGGGGCCGCGGCATCCGTCCGGCACGAAGTGCGGAGGATCGCGCCATTCTCGGACGACAGCGGTCGATGAGTCCGAGTTCGGCGCGATTCTCCCAGATCCGCGTCAGCCCTTGATGTACCCGTTCGGGTTCAGCACGTACTTGCGCGGAGCACCCTTGTCGAAGTCCGCGTAGCCCTGCGGAGCCTCATCGAGCGAGATCGGCGTGGCGTTCACGGCCTTCGCGATCTGCACCTTGTCGTGCAGGATCGCCATCATCAGCTGCCGGTTGTACTTCATGACCGGGCACTGTCCCGTCGTGAACGACAGCGATTTCGCCCACCCGAGTCCGAGGCGCAGCGACAGCGACCCGACCTTCGCCGCCTCGTCGACGCCGCCCGGGTCGCCCGTCACATACAGACCCGGGATGCCGAGCGCCCCACCCGCCGCGGTCACGTCGAACAGCGAGTTGAGCACCGTCGCCGGCGCTTCGTGCGACGAATCCGACCCGTGGCCGCGGGCCTCGAAGCCGACCGCATCGACCGCGGCATCCACTTCGGGAGTCCCGAGGATCTGCTCGATCTGATCACGCGGGTCGCCCTTGGACACGTCGACGCTCTCGAAGCCCATCGAACGCACCTGCTCGAGACGCTCCGCGTTCAGGTCGCCGACGAGTACCGCCGCGGCCCCCAGCAGCTGCGCGCCGACCGCCGCGGCGATGCCGACGGGACCCGCTCCGGCGATGTACACCGTCGAGCCCGGGCGCACGCCGGCGGTGTAGGCGCCGTGGAAACCGGTGGGGAAGATGTCGGACAGCATCGTGAGGTCGAGGATCTTCTCGAGCGCCTGCTCGCGGTCGGGGAAGACCAGCAGGTTCCAGTCGGCGTAGGGCACGAGCACGTACTCGGCCTGACCACCGACCCAGCCGCCCATGTCGACATAGCCGTAGGCGCTGCCGGGGCGGTCGGGGTTCACGTTCAGGCAGATGCCGGTCTTGCCCTCCTTGCAGTTGCGGCACCGCCCGCACGCGATGTTGAACGGCACCGAGACGATGTCGCCGACCTTGACGAACTCGACGTCGGGGCCGACCTCGATCACCTCGCCGGTGATCTCGTGCCCGAGCACCAGGCCCGCCGGGGCGGTGGTGCGCCCGCGCACCATGTGCTGGTCGGAGCCGCAGATGTTGGTGGAGACGGTGCGCAGGATCGCGCCGTGGGGGACCTTGCGGCCGATGTTCGCCGGGTTGACCCCGGGGCCGTCCTTGAGCTCGAACTCGGGGTACGGGGTGTCGATGACCTCGACGACACCCGGCTCCTTGTAGGCCACTGCCTTGTTGCTGGACATCTTCGTCCTCTCCGGCCGGTCGTGCCGACCTGATCGTGTCCTGCGGGGCAGGGCCCGCAGACCCGTCCGGTCACGACATGCGACCTCGGATCGACACATCGTGAGGGATGCCCACAGCCAAGCCCCGCGGCCCCGGCGGCGTCAATGGATGCGGCGTGTGAGCGCGCAGTTGAGAAGCGTTCTCGTCGAGTGGGGAGCGCGTGGGGCGCGTCCCGGCGGCGGCGACTTCGCGGGGTGGCGCACGGGCCCGGGTGCCGCGGGTGCCGCGGCTCGGCGGTCGCCCTCGTCGGCGGGTGCCGCGCGGCGCTGAATCCTCCAGCGCCGGTGGTCATGGCATCCGCCCTCTCTTCGTCGCCTCCGCGCCGACCTCCACACGGAGAAAGGCGCCATCCTCGGAGGATCTGCGCGGATCGCTCCGGCAATGGTGCACTTCTGCGACGCGGGGATGCCGCGGCGTCAGGCCTGGCGCAGCCCCTCTTCGAGCGCGACCCACGCGAGCATCGCGCACTTCACCCGGGCGGTGTACTTCGACACCCCGGACAGGGCCGCGGCGTCTGCGAACGTCTCCTCGTCGAGAGGGATCGTGCCGCGCGAGCGGAGCGCCTCACGGAATCGCGCGATCAGCGCCTGGGCGTCGGCGATCGGCATCCCTTCTTCTCCGCCGTCCTCCTGCAGAAGAGCGACCAGCATGGATGCCGAGGATTGCGAGATCGAGCAGCCCGCGCCCTCCCAGGTGACGGAGGCCACACGGCCGCCCTCGACGTCGACGCGCAGGGTGATCTCGTCGCCGCAGACGGGATTGCGCTGGTGGACGGTCGCGCTGTGCGCGCCGGGCTCGGCGAGACCGAAGCCCCGCCGGTTCTTCGCGTGGTCGAGGATGAGCTCCTGGTACAGCGACTCGAGCCCGCTCACGCGCCCACCCCGAAGAACCCGCGGACACCCGACACGGCGTCGAGGAACGTGTCGACCTCGGCCGCGGACGTGTGGATCGCCGCGCTCGCGCGGACCGACGCCGTCATGCCGAAACGGCGATGCAGCGGCTGGGCGCAGTGGTGCCCGACGCGCACCGCGACGCCGCGCGCGTCGAGGAACTGCCCCACGTCGTGCGCGTGCACCCCCTCGACCTCGAACGCCTGCAGGGCGATGCGGTCCGCGGCATCCGTGTCGCCGAGAAGGCGGACGCCGTCGATCGATCGCAGCCCCTCGCGCATGCGCGTCTCGAGAGCGGCCTCGTGCGCGCGCGCGGCGTCGAGGTCGTGCGCGCCGAGCCAGCGGACGGCGGCGGCGAGGGCCACGGCCTGCGACACCGGCTGCGTGCCGGCCTCGAAGCGCTGCGGCGGCGGGAGGTATTCGGCACGGTCGAGGGTGACGGTGGTGATCATCGACCCGCCGGTGGTGAACGGCGGCAGCGCCTCGAGCACCTCGTCGCGGCCCCAGAGCGCCCCGATGCCGTACGGCCCGTGGATCTTGTGCCCCGAGAACACGGCGAGGTCGACCCCGGATGCCGGAAGGTCCAGGCGCAGATGCGGCGCCGACTGGCACGCGTCGAGCACGGTCAGGGCTCCGACTCCACGGGCCAGGGTGACGAGCTTGGCGACCGGGTTCACGATGCCGAGCACGTTCGAGACGTGCGGGAACGCGACGACCTTCGTGCGCGCGCCGATGAGGTCGGCGGCGGCGTGCAGGTCGAGCATGCCGTCGTCGCGCACGGGGATGTGGCGCAGGCGCGCGCCGGTGCGGGCGGCGAGCTCCTGCCACGGGATGAGGTTCGCGTGATGCTCGGCCTCGGTCACGACGATCTCGTCGCCTTCGCGTAGGCGCCCGGCGTAGCCGAGCGAGCCGGCGACCAGGTTGAGGCCGGCCGTGGCGCCGCTCGTCCACACGAGCTGCTCGGGCTCGGCGCCGACGAAGTTCGCTACCGTCACGCGGGCGTCTTCGAACAGCTCGGTCGCTTCGGCGGCGAGCGTGTGGGCCCCGCGGTGGACGGCGGCGTTCGCTCGCTCGAGGAAGTCGCGCTCGGCGTCGAGCACGGCACGCGGCTTCTGGCTCGTCGCGCCGGAGTCGAGGTAGACCAGCGGGTGGCCGTCGACCTCGGTCTCGAGGATCGGGAAGTCGGCGCGCACGGCGGCCACGTCGAAGGGGAGTGTCACCGCTCTAGGCTACGCGGCGGCGGCTGGGCGGGCGCGGTCGGCTATCGCCCCCCGCGGGGCGCTGAGACTGCACCGGGCTGACAACTCGGCGACATCCTGCAACCGAGATGTCAGCCGGATGCAGTCTCGGCGTCTCAGGGGGCGCGGGGTGCGGGGCGGGGGCGGGCGGGCGGGGGGCCCGGGGCGGGGGCGGGGGCGGGGGCGCGAGGGAAGGGTGAGGAACGGCGCGGGGGCCGTTCGCGAAGCGTGAGGACGATCGATCCGCGCGCACGCGGCGCGTAGACCGGATGCCATGACCCTCACGGCCCTCCTTCCGACCCTCCGCGCCAGCATCCCGGCGCCGTTCGACGCCGCGGCCTGGCCCGCCGGTTCGGCGCCCACCCTCGACGACGTCACCGTGCGTGCGATGTCGGTCGTCCGCTACGCCGACATCTGCGGCACGCCGTGCGTGTGCACGGGGCCGGCGGTGATCCCGGCGTCGGGAGGGGCGGCATCCCCCGTTCTGTCGACGACCGTGATCGTGGCGACGGTGGTGGATGCCGCGCCGGACACCGTGCGGCTGGACGCGTGCGTCCTAGGGCTCGACGTGGTGTGGCGCGAGGCGCGACTGCTCGGACGGGTGTCGCACGCGTACGACGAGCCGTTCGCGGTGCTCGACGCCCATGGGGAGGAGCCGTGCGGCACCGTGATGCTCCCCGGCGACGTGCGCGTAGGCGACCGGATCGCCGTCCCCTGCCCCGGATGCCACACGGTCGGCGAGGTCCGCTGATGCTGCTGCACTCGATCGTCTACGCCTGCCGTTGCGCCCGCGTGCAAGCCGAGTTCGAGGCGTGCGCGACCGACGACGGGGCCGAGGCCGAGCGAAACTCCTGACTTTTCGGGTCGGCGACGGCAGAACCGACGCGTCCACGGGCCGGCGACCCGGTTTCTCGGGAGTCCCGCCCGGCCCCGGGGCGTCCCGGCCCTGGGGCGTCCCGGCCCGGGGGCCCGCCGACCCGGCGTCGCCGGAGTGCGTCCCGGCCCTGGGGCGTCCCGGCCCGGGGGCCCGCCGACCCGGCGTCGCCGGAGTGCGGCCCGACCCTGGGGCGTCCCGGCCCTGGGGCCCGCCGACCCGCCGTCTCGGGACCCCGTCCCGGGTGTGCGCGTCGTCGCCCGGCCCGGTCGGCGTTCAGCTTTCTCGGGACTTCGGTCCCGCTCCCCGCGCCGCGTCCCCGGCCGCGCCTCAGACCACCAGCCGGTACCCCATCCCCTGCTCTGTCAGCAGGTGCACCGGCGCCGACGGGTCGGCCTCGAGCTTCTTGCGCAGCTGCGACATGTACAGCCGCAGGTATCCCGAGTCCGCGACCTGCTCGCTCGCCCAGATCTCTTTGAGCAGCGTCTGACGCGTGACCAGCGACCCGGGGTTGCGGGCCAGGAACTCCAGCATCCGCCACTCCGTCGGGGTGAGGTGCACCCGCGTCCCCCCGCGCAGCACGGCCTTGGCGGCCAGATCGACCTCGACGTCGCCGAAGCGCACGGTGGACTCCCCGCTCGTGGGCACGGTCCGACGCCCGTGCACCCGCAGGCGGGCGAGCAGCTCGTCGATCTGGAACGGCTTGGTGACGTAGTCGTCGGCTCCGGCATCCAGCGCCTCGACCTTGTCGGCCGACCCGGTGCGGCCCGAGACCACGACGATCGGTGCGGTCGTCCAGCCGCGCAGCGCCTGGATCACCTGCACGCCGTCCAGGTGCGGCATCCCGAGGTCCAGCAGCACGATGTCGGGGTGGGACTGCGCGGCGAGGGTGATCGCTGCGGCCCCGTCGGCCGCGGCGACGACGTCGTAGCCGTGCGCGGCCAGGGTGATGCGCAGGGCTCGCACCAGCTGGGGGTCGTCGTCGGCGATGAGGATCTTCACGCGATGCTCCTGGGGGTGATGGATGCCGCGGCATCCGCACTCTGGATCGGCAGTGCGATCACCATGGTGAGGCCGCCGCCGGGGGTGTCTTCGGGGGTGAGGGTGCCGCCCATGCCCTCGGCGAATCCGCGCGAGAGGGCCAGGCCGAGGCCGAGACCGGCGGTGTTGTCGGTGTCGCCCAGACGTTGGAACGGCGAGAACATGTCTTCCCGACGGTCCGCGGCGATACCGGGACCGTGGTCGATGACGCGGATCTCGGCGGTCCCGCCCAGTCGGCTCGTCGCGATGCGGACGCGCTCGCCGTCGGGTGTGTAGCGCTGGGCGTTCGTGAGCACGTTGACCAGCACGCGCTGCAGCAGAACGGGGTCGGCGCGCAGCGAGGGCAGGTCGGGGTCGAGCGCGAGTTCGACGTCGTCGGGCCCCAGATCGAGCTCGTCGAGGGCCATGAGCACCACGCCGGCGGCGTCGGTCGGGGCGAGCGACACCGCCAGCACGCCCGCCTGCACGCGACTGACGTCGAGCAGGTCGGTGACGAGGACGGACAGGGTCGCGAGACTCTCGTCGGCGGTCTCGAGCAGTTCGCGCCGGTCGTCGGCCGACAGGCTCTCGCCCGCGGCGCGCAGACCGCCGAGTGAGGCGACGGCGGCGGCGAGGGGGCGTCGAAGATCGTGGCTGACCGCGGAGAGCAGGGCGGTGCGCACCTGATCGGTCTCGGCGAGGGCTCCCGCTTCGGCGGCGGTCTCGGCCAGGTCGGTGCGCTCCAGAGCGGCGGACAACTGCGCGACGATGACGTCGAGCAGGCGGCGCTCGCTCGCGTCCAGATCGCCGCCGTGCAGTTCGAGCGTGGCCCGCCCGTTGCCGATGGGAAGGGTGACCTGACGCCCGTCGCGCACGGGCTCGCCGTCGGTCGCCAGGACCCGGCCATCCGTTTGGACCAGCCGCACACCCGCGAGCCCGAAGGCCTCGCGCGCGCGACTGACCAGTGCCGGCACGGCGCTCTCGCCGCGCAGGACGCTGCCGGCGACCGTGGCCAGCAGCTCGGCCTCGGCCGCGGCACGGCGGGCGGCGCGGGCTCGGCGGGCGGCCTGGTCGACGACGATGCTCACCAGAGTCGCGATGATCACGTACAGCACCAGGGCGATCGTGTTCGCGGCGCTGCTGATCGTGACGGTGTAGAGCGGTTCGATGAACAGGAAGTTCAGCGTGAAGCCCGAGAGCACCGCGGCGAACACCGCCGGCCAGATGCCGCCAATCAGTGCCACGACCACGACGAGCAGCTGGTACACCAGCACGTCGGCGGCGATGGAGTCGTCGGAACCCGTCGACAGCAGCAGCAGCGAGATGAGCGGCCCGCCGAGGATCGCGGTGACGAAGCCCAGGATGCGACGCTTCGCACTGAGCGCGGTGCCGGTCAGGCGGGGGAGGGCGAAACGACCGCCGGCGCGCGCGTGATTGACGATGTGCACGTCGATGTCACCCGACAGGCGGATGACGGTCGCGCCGATGCCCGGGCCGGTGAGAGCCGCGGCGACGCGGCCACGACGACTCACGCCGATGACCAGCTGCGACGCGTTGACCGACCGAGCGAAGTCGACCAGGGCGGTCGCGGGATCCCCGCCGACCACCTGGTGGTACGAGCCGCCCAGCGTCTCGACCAGCGCGCGCTGCTCGGCGAGGGCGCCCGGGGCGCTCGCGCGCAGGCCGTCCTGCGTCGACACGTGCACGGCGACCAGCTCGCCACCCGCCGAGCGAGCGGCGATGCGCGCCCCGCGGCGCAGCAGCGTCTCGCCCTCGGGACCACCGGTCAGGGCGACGACCACGCGCTCGCGCGCCTGCCACGACCCCTCGATACCGTGCTCGGAGCGATACCGCTGCAGGGCCGAATCGACCTCGTCGGCGAGCCACAGCAGGGCGAGTTCGCGCAGGGCGGTCAGGTTGCCCAGGCGGAAATAGTTCGACAGGGCCGCATCGATCCGCTCCGCCGGGTACACCGAACCTGCCGCGAGGCGGTCGCGCAGCGACTGCGGTGCCAGGTCGACGACCTCGATCTGCTCGGCGGAGCGCACCACGGCATCCGGGACCGTTTCGCGCTGCGACACCCCGGTGATCTTCTCGACGACGTCGTTGAGCGAGTCGATGTGCTGGACGTTGACCGTCGTGATGACGTCGATGCCGGCGTCCAGCAGCTCCTCGACGTCGAGCCAGCGCTTGTCGTTGCGCGAGCCGGGGACGTTGGTGTGCGCCAGTTCATCGACCAGCGCGATCTGCGGATGCCGCTCGAGGACGGCATCCAGGTCCATCTCGTCGAGCGCGACGCCGCGATGATCCAGGGGCCGGCGCGCGATGACCTCGAGACCCTCGGCCTGGGCCGCCGTGGCGGCGCGTCCGTGGGTCTCGACGATCGCGATGACGACGTCACGCCCCTCGTCGCGCAGGCGACGCCCCTCTTCGAGCATCTCGTACGTCTTTCCCACGCCGGGTGCCATTCCCAGCAGCACGCGCAGCCGCCCGCGCTTCACGCGAGGCTCCGGGGGGTGGGCGTCGCCGGTGTTGCGCGGCGGGGATTGGGGGGCGTCGCTGTTCCCCCGTGGGTTTTCGTCGTGTGGTGGGGGGTGCGGTGACCGAAAGTTGCGGGGGAGCAGAGGCGGCGGCCGGGGGCGACGGCGGCGCGCGCGAGCACGACGGCGCGGCGGAAGCCCCGCGGCGCACGGCGCCGCCGCCGCGCGGGCGGCGCGACGGCGGCGGAGGGCATACGCATGTCCCTGATTCTCCTCGCTCAGCGGGCGTCGAGCGCGCGATTGAGCTCCAGGACGTTGACGCGCGGATCGCCGAGGTACCCCAGGTCGCGGCCGATCGTGTGCTCGGCGACGAGGGCCTGCACCTCCGAGGCCGCGATTCCGCGGGCCTGGGCGACACGGGCCACCTGACGCTCGGCGTTGGCCACCGAGATGTCGGGGTCGAGGCCCGACGCCGATGCGGTGAGGGCGTCGGCGGGGATCGACCCCGAGCCGTCGAGTTCGACCGAGGCGGCCGTGCGCTCCTCGATCGCGGCGATCAGGTCCTCGTTCTCGGGCCCCCAGTTGGATCCGCTCGAGACGGTGGAATCGTACCCGTCGCCCGCCGCCGAGGGACGGGACTGGAAGTATTCCGGCAGCGCGTTGCCGTCGGCATCCGCGAAGGACTGCCCGATCAGCTGCGAGCCGGTGACGGCCCCGTCGGCGGAACGGACCAGCGACCCGTTCGCCTGGAACGGCAGCGCGATCTGACCGATCGCGGTGATCAGCAGCATGTAGCCCGCGCCGAGCAGCAGGGTGAAGACGGCCATCGCGCGGACGGCGACGCCGGTGGTACGCAAGGTGGTGCGCATGACGGGGCCTTTCAGAAGCCGGGGAGCAGGCTCACGACGAGGTCGATGAGCTTGATGCCGATGAAGGGGACGAGGACGCCGCCGAGCCCGTACACGAGCAGGTTGCGGCTGAGGATGCTCGACGCACTCGCCGCGCGGTATTTCACGCCGCGCAGGGCGAGGGGGATCAGCACGATGATGACGATCGCGTTGAAGATGATCGCGCTGAGCACCGCGGATGCCGGGGACGACAACTGCATGATGTTGAGCACCGCGAGCCCGGGGAACGCCCCCATGAACATCGCCGGGATGATCGCGAAGTACTTCGCGATGTCGTTGGCCAGCGAGAAGGTGGTCAGCGCGCCGCGGGTGATGAGCAGCTGCTTGCCGATGCGCACGATGTCGATCAGCTTGGTGGGGTCGGAGTCGAGGTCGACCATGTTGCCGGCCTCTTTCGCGGCCGACGTGCCGGTGTTCATCGCGACACCCACGTCGGCCTGCGCCAGGGCGGGGGCGTCGTTGGTGCCGTCACCGGTCATGGCGACGAGGTTGCCGCCCTCCTGCTCGCGCTGGATGAGGGCGAGCTTGTCCTCGGGGGTGGCCTCGGCGAGGAAGTCGTCGACACCGGCCTCGGCGGCGATCGCCTTGGCGGTCAGGGGGTTGTCGCCCGTGATCATCACGGTGCGGATCCCCATCGCGCGCAACTCGCCGAAGCGCTCGCGCAGACCGTCCTTGACGACATCCTTGAGGTGGATGACGCCGAGGATGCGGCCCGTGCCCGCGCCGTTCGCGCCCGCCGCGGTCCACGTCGCGACCACGAGCGGAGTGCCGCCGGACTGGGCGATTGCATCCGTCTCGCTCATCAGCTGCGCCCGCAGTGCCGGAGCGATCGGGCTGCCCGAGGATTCGAGCCACGCGAGCACGGCCGAGCTCGCGCCCTTGCGCACCTGCGTGCCGTCGGCCAGGTCGAGACCGCTCATGCGCGTCTGGGCCGTGAAGGGCACCGACTCCGCTCCGCGGGGCATGTCGGCGACGATCCCCTGCGCCGCGGCGAGTTCGACCACCGAGACGCCCTCGGGGGTCGGATCGGCCTGCGACGACAGCGAGGCGAACTCGGCGAGTTCGGGGGTGCCGACGCCCCTCATGGGCACGAAAGCCGAGGCGCGGCGGTTTCCGTAGGTGATCGTGCCGGTCTTGTCCAGCAGCAGGGTCGTGACATCTCCCGCGGCCTCGACGGCGCGGCCCGACATCGCCAGGACGTTGCGCTGGACGAGGCGGTCCATGCCCGCGATGCCGATGGCGCTCAGCAGGGCGCCGATCGTGGTCGGGATGAGGCACACCAGCAGCGCCACGAGAACGGGGATCGACACGGGGGATGCCGCGTACGAGGCGATCGGGTTCAGGACGAGGACGACCACGACGAAGACGATCGACAGGCTCGCGAGCAGGATGTTCAGCGCGATCTCGTTGGGGGTGCGCTGACGCGAGGCGCCCTCGACGAGCGCGATCATGCGGTCCACGAACGTCTCGCCGGGCTTGGACGTGATCTTCACCACGATCCGGTCGCTCAGCACGCGCGTTCCTCCGGTGACGGCACTGCGGTCGCCCCCGGACTCGCGCACGACGGGGGCCGATTCGCCGGTGATCGCCGACTCGTCGACCGTCGCGATGCCCGAGACGATGTCGCCGTCGCCGGGGATGAGCTCACCCGTCTCGACCAGGACGATGTCGCCGATGCGCAGGTCGCCCGAGGGGACGTCCTCGGTGGCGGCACGGGATGCCGACGCATCGGCCTTCTCGTCGTACGACACGACGCGGCGGGCCGAGGTCGTCGTGCGGGTCTTGCGCAGAGTCGCGGCCTGCGCCTTGCCGCGGCCTTCGGCGACCGACTCGGCGATGTTCGCGAAGAACACCGTGAGCCACAGCCAGATCGCGATGCCCCAGGTGAAGCCGAACGGCAGAGATCCGTCGGCGCCGCCGATGAACGGCTCGGCGATCGCGATGAGGGTGGTGAGTGCCGCGCCCACCCAGACCAGGAACATGACGGGGTTGCGCCACTGGGCGGCGGGGTTGAGCTTCTTCGCAGCCCCCGGGAGGGCGGCGGCGATCTGCGCGGCGCTGAACGCGCGGCGCGGGGCCGGGGCCGCCTCGGCGGGAGCCGGTTCGTGGGTCAATGTGGCGGACATGATCAGGAGAGTCCTTCAGCGAGGGGTCCCAGGGTCAGGACCGGGAAGTAGGTGAGAGCCGTGACGATGACGGCGACGCCGGCGAGCAGACCCGCGAACTGCGGGCGATGCGTCGGCAGGGTGCCGGCGGTGGAGGGCACGGCATCCTGGGCTGCGAGAGAACCCGCGAGAGCCAGGACGAAGAGGATCGGCAGGAATCGACCCAGCAGCATGGCCACGCCCAGGGCGGTGTTGAACCACGGGGTGTTGGCCGTCAGGCCCGCGAAAGCCGAGCCGTTGTTGTTGGCCGCCGAGGTGAAGGCGTAGAGCACCTCGCTCAGTCCGTGCACACCCGGGTTCCAGATCGACGTGCTCTCGACATCCGAGCGGATGCCGGGGACCGCGAAGCTCAGGGCCGTTCCGGCCAGCACCAGGGTGGGCGTGACGAGGATGTACAGGCTCGCGAGCTTGATCTCGGTGGGCCCGATCTTCTTGCCGAGGTACTCGGGCGTTCGACCGATGAGCAGTCCGCCGACGAACACCGCGATCACGGCGAGGATCAGCATGCCGTACAGACCCGCGCCGACGCCGCCGGGGGCGACCTCGCCGAGCATCATGTTGACCATCGGCACCATGCCGCCCAGTGCCGTGTAGCTGTCGTGCATCGAGTTCACCGACCCGGTCGAGGTGAGGGTGGTCGACGCGGCGTACAGCGTCGAGCCGAAGATGCCGAAGCGCACTTCCTTGCCCTCCATCGCGCCGCCGGCGAGCATCGGGGCGGTGCCGTTTCCGGCGAGCTCCGCCCAGGCGACCAGGGCGTTGGACGCCACGAAGATCGCGGCCATGACTCCCAGGATCGTGTAGCCCTGACGGTCGTCGCCGACGATGCGGCCGAAGGCGCGCGGCATCGCGAACGGGATGACGAGGAGCAGGAAGATCTCGAACAGGTTCGTCCACGGCGTCGGGTTCTCGAACGGGTGCGCGGCGTTGGTGTTGAAGATGCCGCCGCCGTTCGTGCCGAGCAGCTTGATGGCCTCCTGCGAGGCGACCGGTCCGCCGGGGATCGACTGCGCCGCCCCCGCGATGGTCGTTGCGTCGGTGAACCCGGACAGGTTCTGGATGACGCCGCCCGCGAGCAGCACGACGGCGGCGACGATCGAGAACGGCAGCAGCAGGCGGTAGGTGCCGCGCACCAGGTCGACCCAGAAGTTGCCGATCACGCCGCTGCGTCGATACGCGAAGCCGCGCACGAGGGCGACGGCGACGGCGATGCCGACCGCGGCGCTGACGAAGTTCTGCACGGTGAGGGCGGCGAACTGCACGGTGTAGCCGAGGGTGGCTTCACCGGAGTAGGCCTGCCAGTTCGTGTTGGTGACGAACGAGACGGCCGTGTTGAACGACAGGGCCTCGCCGGGGGCGTCGAGACCGAGCGAGAACGGCAGCACGCCCTGCAGACGCATGATCGCGTACACGAACACGACGCTGACGAACGAGAACAGCAGCACCGAGCGCAGGTAGGCCTGCCAGGTCTGGGCGCTGCGGGGGTCGACGCCGATCACGCGGTAGGTGCCGCGTTCGACGGCCAGGTCGCGCTCGCCGGTGTAGACGCGGGCGATGTAGTCGCCGAGGGGGCGGTAGGTCAGGCCCAGCGCGACGATGAGGGTGAGGCTGGTCAGGACGATGGACCAGATCATTCCGGCATCCATGGTCAGAACTTCTCCGGTCGGACAAGGGCGACCACGAGGTACACCACGGCGGCGACGGCCAGCACGGCGGCGAGGATCGAGAAGAAGATCATCAGCGCTCGCCCCCGTCGCGTCGGGCCGCGGGGGCGGAAGGGCTGGTGGCGCGAGCGGGCGAGGTGCGGCCCTCGGGTGCGAGCTTCTCGACCCCCTTGGCGACGAGGGCGACCAGCGCGAACAACGCGACGGTCACGGCGAGGAAGACGGCATCGAGCACGACGACTCCAGATTCGGGTGTGTCCGCGGCGGAACCGCGGGCGCCGCGGGGCGGCACGTGGGTCGATACAACTCCGCCGGGCGGCGGCATCCGCGGTCCCTCACGTTTTCCCTACGGGTCGCTTACGGACGCATACGCATCGCTTACGCGTCGGCTGTGCGGCCCGCCGTGTGGAGTCTCGCGCCAGCCGGGTACGGTGCCCGAGTGGGTCCTCTGGTCGTGAGACGGTGACCCGCTGACACCTCGGGTGCCGGCTGCCGTCCTCCTCAGGCGGATGCTGGCTCGGCGCCGAGCCGCGCGACAGCGGCGGCGACGAGCGCGCATGATGGAGTCATGGCCGATGGTGATGTGCGCGTGAGCGCGCAACTCGTGATCCCCGTGGCCGAGCTGTCGTGGCGGTTCTCCCGCTCGTCCGGCCCGGGCGGTCAGGGTGTGAACACCGCCGACTCACGGGCGGAGTTGATGTGGGATGTCGTGGCATCCGCCGTCCTTTCCCCCGTCCAGCGCGAGCGGGTCGTCGGCCGTCTCGGCGCTCGGCTCGTCGACGGCGTGCTGACCATCGTGGCGTCGGAGCACCGGAATCAGTTGCGCAACCGCGACGCCGCGCGGGCGCGGCTCGCCGTGCTCGTGGCCGAGGCCGTGCGCCCCCCGGCGCCGCCGCGCCGCCCCACCAAGCCGACGCGCGGCTCGCACGAGCGTCGGCTGCGATCCAAGCAGCGCCGCACCGACGTGAAACGCATGCGCCGGCGCCCGACGGACTGAGTCGGGCGCCGGCGCTTTTCGCGCGAGACTGCACGCCGCTGACATCTCGGTTGCAGGATGTCGCCGAGTTGTCAGCGCGATGCAGTCTCGCGGGCCGGGCGGGCGTGTCCCCGGGTCGGCTCAGGATGCCGGGCCAGGCGGGGTCTTCTTCACCCGCTGTGCCGGGACCTCGGCGACCGGCCGACCGCTGCGCGACTGACCGGGGAGGGGGCGCGAGCGGCGGCCGTAGATGAGCTCCGACGAATCCAACAACCACGGCACGAGGGTGATGGACACACCGTGCACCAGCATCAGCTGCTGGGCGAGACGGCGCGAGCGGCGATTGTGCAGGATCGACTCCCACCAGTGGCCCACGATGAACTGCGGCAGATAGACCGTGACGACGGCCGAGCCGTTGTTCTCGCGGTACTTCTTGATGAACGTCGACACCGGCGAGCTGTAGGTGCGGTACGGCGAGTCGATGATCACCAGGGGCAGGGGCATGTCGTGCTCGGCCCACTCCCTCTGCAGCCGGGCGGCGTCCTCGTCGGTGATGGCGACGTGCACCGCGAGGGTCTTGTCGTGGTTGGCGGCCAGGGCGTAGTCGATCGCCTTCATCACGGGCTTCTGCAGCCGGTTCACCAGCACGATCGCCACGTCGCCGGACGAGCCGAAGTGCACGTCGTCGTCCATGCGGATCTCGTGCTCGACGTCGCGGTAGTAGCGGTTCACTCCGATCATCAGCACGGCGAGGATGGGGATGGCGATGAACACCAACCAGGCCCCGTGCGTGAACTTGGTGACCGTCACGATCAGCAGCACGAGCACGGTCATCCCGGCGCCGACGGAGTTGATCCACAGGCCCGAGATCGCCGAGCGGCGTTCGATCGCCGCCGACTGCTGCTTCGCCGCCTCGGGGGGCAGGTCCTTCAACCCCCGCAGCACGCGGCGCCAGTGCCGGACCATGCCGATCTGACCGAGCGAGAACGACACGAACACGCCGATGATGTAGAGCTGGATCAGCGTCGTGAGGTTGGCCTGGTACACGATCAGCACGCCGATGGCGACGATGCCCAGGATGATCATGCCGTTGGAGTAGACCAGGCGGTCTCCGCGGGTGTTGAGCGCCTTGGGCGCGTAGCCGTCGCGCGCGAGCACCGAGCCCAGCAGCGGGAAGCCGTTGAACGCCGTGTTGGCGGCCAGCAGCAGCACGCACGCGGTGGCGGCCTGGATGATGAAGAACGGGATGCTGCCCATGCCGAACGTGGCCGCGGCGACCTGGGCCATGAGGCTCGGCTGGGGGTTGTTGACGCAGTCGAATCCGATGAGGTTGCAGGGGTTCTCGGCGTACCGCACCCCCGCGATCAGCGCGAGCGCGGTGAGGCCGGCGAACAGCATGATGGCGATGCCGCCCATCATGGTGAGCGTGGTCTGGGCGTTGCGGATCTTCGGCATCCGGAACGCGGGGACGCCGTTGGACACCGCCTCCACGCCCGTGAGGGCGGAGCAGCCGCTCGAGAAGGCGCGCAGGATCAGCAGGATCAACGCGGCCTGGGTGAGCGACTCGGCCTGGACGCCATAGTCGGCGCTCGAGGCGTGGGGGGCGTCGCCGGCGACGGCCCGGCCGAGGCCCACCACGATCATCAGGGCCACGGAGCCGATGAAGATGTAGGTCGGGACGGCGAAGACGCTGGACGCTTCGCGCACGCCGCGCAGGTTCACGATCACGATGAGGATGACGAAGCCGACGGCGATCTCGACGCGGAACGGGTTGAGGGCGGGCAGCGCCGAGATGATGTTGTCGACTCCGGATGCCACCGACACGGCGACCGTGAGCACGTAGTCCACGAGCAGGGCGGCGGCCACCACCACGCCCGGCACCTCGCCCAGGTTCTTGCTGGCGACCTCGTAGTCGCCACCGCCCGAGGGGTAGGCCTTGATGAGCTGACGGTAGCTGAGCACCACCACGACCAGCAGGGTCACCACGGCCACCGCGACCCAGGGGCTGAGGGTCAGTAGTGCCGTCCCGCCGATCAGCAGGATCATCAGCAGCTCCTGCGGGGCGTAGGCCACCGAGGACAGGGCGTCTGAGGCGAAGATGGGCAGCGCCATCTTCTTGGGCAGGAGCTGCTCGTCGAGTTTTTCGGAGGTGAGGGGCTCGCCGATCAGGATGCGTTTCGCGATCGGCGTCTCTTCGCCGTCAACGCGACTTTCGTCAGTCACGGCGCGCGACATTACGCCCCCTGGACGCGGGGCGCAATCCGAGGTGCGCGACGTTCATCGTCCGGTCCTCCGCCCGTGCCGAACGGATGCACCGGATGCCGTCTTGCCGGCATCCCGAGCAGCCTTCACCGAGCGGTGGTCCGGGCGATGAAAGCGGTCACCGCATCAGCGCCCGCGTGATCGTCGGCGGAGACCGTCACGACCGCGTCGGCGGCGAAGACGACGAGCTGGCCGTAGGCCCCGTGCAGGCGCCACACGGCCCCCGGCCCGTCCCACCCGGCCAGAGCGTATCGACGGTACCCGTCGGTGGTGCTCCCGGTGTCGATCCAGCCCGAGTGCATGGCATCCACCGTCCCGGATGACACGAGGCGGTGGCCGTCCCAGACGCCCCGATCGCGGATGAGCAGACCGAGGCGCGCCATCTCGTCCGTCCGCAGCGCGAGCCCTTCTCCGCCGAGCACCCGCCCGAGGGGACAGCGCCGCCACGACACCTCGTCGAGACCGAGCGGCGCGAACAGGCGCGGGCGCAGGAACTCCTCGACGTCGCCGATGCGCTGCGACAGCACGTGCATCGCGGTGTACGTGCTCGCGTTGGAGTACTGGAACACGCGACCCCGCGAGGGTCGCGACAGGAACTCCTCGGCCAGGTCGGGCCAGTCGCTCATCATCGTCTCGGAGTACGGGAAGTCGACGCCGCTCGACATCGAGAGCAGGTCCCTCAGCGTCGCGTCCGAGACCGCGGGAACGAAACGGGCCACGGGCTCGTCGAGATCCGCGAGTCCTTCGTCGGCGGCCATGCCCGCGGCCAGAACGGCGACGGCCTTGGCGACGGAGTGGATCTCTTCGCGGACGTCGGGCGTCCAGCGGTGCGTCGCCTCGCTCGCGCCCGCGCGGACGTGCAGACCGTGGGCATCGAAGCCGGTCTCGTCGATGCGGGCCACGAGCTCGTCCCGCAGGGCGTCGGCGAGGGTCATGCTGTCAGGCTACGGCGCGGTGGGCAATCGACCGGCGCGCCGCTCATGCCTCAATAGGCTCGCCGAGTGGACTCCATCGTGCGCTCGGGCCTGCTGGCCGTCTTCGCGGGGGCCCTGGTGGCGGTGCTGGCCTTCGTGCCGTTCGTCGCGATCAGCTATCGCCGTCGCGGCGGACTGACGCTCTGGCGTTCGCTGCTGTGGGCGGGAGCGGCGGTGTACTTCTGGGCGATCTGGACGTACACGCTCATTCCCCTGCCCGATTCGCAGGTCTACACCTGCGCGGGCACCAACCTGCAGCCCTTCGCCTTCGTCGACGACGTCCGTGCTGCCGTCGCGGTGTCGGGGCGGTACCTGACCGACCCGGTCGTGCTGCAGGTGGCCCTGAACGTGATCCTGTTCGTTCCGCTCGGCTTCTTCCTGCGGGTGCTCGGCGGACGGGGCATCGTCGTCGCCGGCCTGGCGGGGTTCCTCGCGTCGAGCCTGATCGAGACAACGCAGCTCACCGGCGCCTGGGGCCTGTTCCCGTGCGCCTACCGCGTCTTCGACGTCGACGACCTGATAGCCAACACCGGCGGAGCGCTCCTGGGCTCGCTCATCGCCTTCACGGTGCCGGCGCGGCACCGGGGAGCGGCGGTGGCTCCGGATGCCGAAGACCCCCGTCCCGTGACCCGTCGACGCCGTCTTCTCGGCATCGTCTGCGACGTGGTGGGCATTTGGCTGGTCGGATTCGCGGTCGCGACGATGGTGCAGGCGGTGCTCGCGGTGCTGGCCGGTGACGCGATCTCGTCCGCGGCCTCGGGGCCGGCATCCGTCACCGGGACGGTCGTCTCGGTGACGCTGTGGGCGGTCGTGGTGCTGGTCACCGGGCGTTCGGTCGGCGACCTCGCCACCCGCGTGAGGTTCACCGACGGCGTCCTTCCCCGCTGGATCGCGCGGCCCCTGCGTTTCGCCACCGGTGCGGGGGCGTACGTGCTGCTCGCCGCCCTTCCGAACCCGTGGTCGCTCACGTCGCTCATGCTCGCCCTCGCCACCGCCGCGCTGTTCTTCGTCTGGCGCGACGGTCGCGGCCTCACCGGTTGGATCGGCCGGCGTCGTCTGGTCGATGATCGCGCGGGGGTGGTGAGCCCGTCCGTGGACGGTCACGACCCGCTCCGCTGACGCGCGTCTCAGAACCGGCCGTGACGGTGAGCGGCATCTGCCCCGGCGACCTGCGCGCGTGCGGTGCCGAACGCATGGCCGGGCGGTCGGCGAAACGACGTGACCGGGCACCCCGCCGACCGCTACCGTTGCGGCATGAACGAGCCGCTGTCGGCCGCGGACGCCCGCATCCTCGCGCTGGAGTCGGCCGTCGTGCGCGGGCACGCCCTCAAGCTCCTCGTGCTCGAGCCGGGGGCGGCGCTCGACCTCGACGCGCTGCGCGCGAGCGTCGCCGACAGGCTGGCCGCGTTCCCCCGCGGGCGCCAGGTCGTCGTCGACGAGCAGGGCGTCCCGTCGTGGGCGGATGCCGGTGCCCCCGACCTCGCGCACCACGTCAGGCGCCGCGCGGCGGCGGATGCGGCCGAGCTGCGCGCGGTGGTCGGTGAGCTGATGTCCGAGCCGCTCGACCGCTCGCGCCCCCTGTGGAGCATCGATCTGATCGGCCCGCTCGACGACGGACGAGAGGCCCTCGCCGTGCGCCTGCACCACGCGCTCGCCGACGGGCTGACGGCTGTGCGCTTCCTCGAGAGCGTCGTGTTCGAACCGCACGACGCGCCCGCGCACGACGTCGGCGTGCGGGACCCGCAGACGCGACCGACCCGCTGGAGCGAATGGGAGCGGATGCCGCAGACCCTGGCCCGCGAGCTCGGACACCCCGGTTCCCGGTCGCCGTTCGACCGGCCGATCACGGCACGCCGCGCCCTCGCCTTCGTCGACGTGCCGCTCGCCGAGGCCCACGCCGTCGGCGCCTCACGCGCGCAGCACGCGACCGTGAACGACGTGCTCCTCGCCGTCGTCGGGGGCGCGCTGCGCCGTCGCCTCCTCCATCACGGGCACACTCCGCGGCTCAACGCCCAGGTGCCGGTGAGCCTGCACGAGCGGGGCGAGGACGCCGCGGCATCCGGAAACCGCGACTCGTTCGTCGACCTCGACCTCCACCTGCGCGAGCCCGACGACCTGCGGCGTCTCGACCTGCTCAGCGCGCAGTCCCGCCGACGTAAGACGGGGCACGACGCCCGCTCCCTCGACGAGCTCTTCCACGCGCTCGCCGCGGCCGGACCCGTCGGGGTCGCCGCGCGGGCGCTCGCCGACGACCCGCGCGAGTTCGCCCTCGCGATCTCGAACGTGCCCGGACCCCGCGTCGCCGTCGCCGTCGCCGGACGGCGCGTCGCGCACGTCTACACGTCGTCGGAACCCGCCCCGCGCCACGCCCTGCGAGTCGCGGCGATCTCGAACGACCGCTGGCTCGGCGTGGGTTTCTGCGTCGACCCGGTCGCGGTCCCCGACGTCGAGCTGCTGGCCGACGCCGCCCACGACGCCTGGGAGGCGCTGCGGGCCGCATCGGCCTGAGCCCGGCCGCGTCGCGCGGGCGGCCCGACCTCGGCCGTGTCGCGCGGGTGCTGCGTCGTTGGGGTGCCGCGTCGCTGAGGTGCCGCGTCGCGGGGTGGCCTGACCCCGGCGGGGTCGCGGGGGTGGCCTGACTCGGCGGGGTCGCGGGGTGGTCTGACCTCGGCCGTGTCGCGTGCTCGACCACGGGCGGGGTGGGGGGCGAGCGGCGGTGCAGGGTGGCCGTGACCCGCGTGCACAACGGCGGGGATGGTGTTCGACACGCCGTCGCCGGATGCCGGGTGCCGGCGTGTCGGGGATGTCCCCTGCCGTTGTGCACGCCCGGGCCCGCCGCACGCCCCTGCCGCACGCCCCCGCCGCGCCGCGGCCCCCGCCGCCCGCGCGCCCCCGCCGCGCCGCACGCCCCCACCGCCCGCACGCCCCCGCCGCGCCGCACGCCCCCGCCGCGCCGCACGCCCCCGCCGCACGCCCCCGCCGCGCCGCACGCCCCCGCCGCACGCCCCCGCCGCGCCGCACGCCCCCACCGCCCCGCGCCCCCGCCGCGCGCCGCCCGAAACGGCCCGCGCCGCCCCGACTCGTCTCGACGGCGGAGCACCGCCGGCGAGCCCCGCCCGGACGCCGCATAGGCTGAAGGGGAAGGAGTCGCATGTCGTCGAGAGCAGGACGCGCTCAGCGCGCGGGCCGGGGTATCGCCGCGGCCGCCGTCGCGACGTTCCTGGCCACCGTCTCGCACGGGGCGGTGGACTCCCACCTCCCCTCCGCGGTCAACATCGCCGTGGCACTCTGCCTCGCCACGCCCGTGTGCGTGCTGCTGGCCGGCCGCACGATGTCGTGGTGGCGACTGTCGACCGCGGTGGTGCTGAGCCAGGCGCTGTTCCACGGCATCCTGGCCCTCGACCTGACGGCGAGCGGCGCCGCGGCCGCGTCCCATCACGGGCCGACCGTGATCGCGTGGGATGCCGTCGCCCCCGCGCACGTCGCGCACTCGCCGTGGATGTGGGTGGCGCACGCGTTCGCGGCGGCCGTGACCATCGCGGCACTGGGCCGAGGCGAACGGGCCCTGCGAGCGATCGCGGGCTTCGTCGTCGCCGTTCTGGCCGTGCTGCGACCCTTCCGTGGTCTCGGTGTGCAGACGGACGCCGTGCGCCCGGCGCCGGAGCCGCTGCTGCTGACGAGGGCGATGACGGTGTTGTCGCCGATGAGGCATCGGGGTCCGCCGCGCGCGGCGTGACACCTCGACCCCTCCTCCGCGCGTGAAGCGCCTCTCCGGCGTGCGCCCTTCCAGAAAGCAGCACCATGTCCCGCAAGACCACCCTTCGTCGTGCCCTCGTCGGCCTCACCGCCGGTGCGGCCCTCGCGATCGCCGCGCCCCTCGCGGCGTCGGCGCACGTCACCGTCAACCCCACCACCGCCACTCCCGGCAGCTACGCCACCGTCGATTTCCGGGTGCCGACCGAGTCCGAGACGGCCTCCACCGTCAAGCTCGAGGTCGACCTGCCCACCGACACCCCGCTGAGCGCGGTGCTGGTCGAGCCCGTCCCGGGCTGGACCGCCACCGTCGAGAAGGGCGCGCTGCCCGCGCCGGTCGAGGTCGAGGGCAACACCATCACGGATGCCGCGCTCAAGATCGTGTGGCAGGCCGACCCCGGGGTGGGTATCGGTCAGGATCAGTTCCAGATGTTCTCGGCCGTCCTCGGCCCCATCCCCGACACGGGCCACCTCGTGCTCCCCGCCGCCCAGACGTACTCGGACGGCGAGGTCGTGGACTGGGCGGCGACGCCCGACGAGGTCGCCGCCGACGACACCCTGGAGCCCGCACCGGTGCTCTACATCAACGACACCCCGCCGAGCGCGGAGCACAGCCACGGCGCGCACGGCACCGCGTCGGCTGCTCCCGCGATGGACGACGCCGCTGCGACGTCTTCCGCCGGTGACGACTCCTCGGGCGTGGCCCTGGGTCTGAGCATCGCGGCGCTCGTCGTCGCGGCCGGTGGCGCGGTGCTCGGCGCCCTCGCGTTCGCGCGTCGCCCGAAGCGCGGCTGAGCGTGCGTTCCCGGAACACGCTGCGTCGGGTTCTGGCCGGGGTGGTGGTCGTCGCGTCGGCGACGGCCGCCGCCCTGGGCGGGGCGGTGGCGGCATCCGCCCACGACAGCCTCGTGTCGTCGAACCCCGCGTCGGGCGACAGCGTCGCGGTGCTCGACGAGGTCACGCTCGACTTCAGCGCCAACCTGCTCGGCTACGACGGCGGCAACATCGTCATCGTGCTCGGCCCCGACGGACGCCACTACGAGAGCGACTGCGTCGGCCTCGCCGGTCCGACACTCACCCTGCCGGTCGCTCTCGGCGAGCCCGGCGACTACACCGTCGAGTGGCGCGCGGTCTCGTCCGACGGTCACCCGGTCTCGGGGGCCATCCCCTTCACCTACACGGGGGAGAGCAGATCCGGTGGCACGGATGCCTCGGTGTGCGCCAGCGCGGCAGGAGCGACCGCCGCGCCCGAGACGACGTCGGCCGCGGCGGACGGCGGCGGGCCCTCCGGCGTGACGATCGGCCTGCTCGCGGGCGGCGCGGTGATCGTCCTGCTCGGGGTGCTCGTCGTCCTCATCGTGCGGTCGCGTCCCCGCGAGGAGTGACCCCGGTCGGGTGAGGGGCCGATCGCCCATCCCGGGCCCGCCCTATCCACGGTCGGCGCTCGTCGGTCGGCGTGCCGGGATGTCCGACTCGATGTCGCCCGTCGTTCCCACGTAGAGAGCGAGCTCACGCGTTCGAGCGGTCGTGGAGGCCGTTGGGGCGGCCCCTCACTCGTCCACGCTGCGATCGTCCGGGTCGGACGCCTCGTTCCGCAGGCGGCCGATGCCGATGGCGATGAGCGCCCCGCCGACCGCGATCGCGGCGACGCGCGCCCACCACGACAGGTCGGGGAAGAGCATCCCCGGGAGCGTCAACAGGAACACCGCCGCGATGAAATACCAGACCGTCGCCGACGCGGGCGGGTTCTCTTTCGCGGCCATGCCTCCACGCTATGAGCGCACGGAGCGTCGGACCTCCCTCGTGAGGCGGAGACCGGTGCGAAGCCGTTCCCGCTCGCACGACCGCAGCGCTCCCCGGTCGCCCAAATCCGCCCAGGCGACGGAGCGGATCCCGGTGTCCCCGGCGAACGGTCCGGTCGCCGTGCTCCGGGCCGCATCGGGTTGCTCGCAACGACCGCGTCGGTGAGGGCCGGCTCCACCGGCTCAGCCCGAGAGCGACGGCGATCGCGCAGCCCGAGGTCGTCGTCCCCTCGGCCGGACGGATGCCGCGGGCTAGAGGGTCGCGCCGTCGACCGCGAACGTGTCGCAGGCATCGACGCCGCCCTGCCGGCCCGTGTCGAACCAGCGTTGGCGTTGTTCGCTCGAGCCGTGGGTCCAGCTCTCGGGGTTGATCGTTCCCCCGGACTCGGCCTGGATGTGGTCGTCGCCGACGGCGGCGGCGGCCGACAGTGCGTCGGTGATCTGCTGGTCGGTGGGGGGTTCGAGGTAGGGCGTGCCGTTCCCGTCGACGGCCTCGCCCGCCGCGGCGACCCAGGCGCCCGCGAAGCAGTCGGCCTGCAGTTCGGTGCGCACGCCGTTGCTGTCCGGCCCGGTCCCGTCGTTCGGGTACTGCTGCATCACACCGATGAGGTTCTGCACGTGGTGGCCGTATTCGTGGGCGAGCACGTACAGCTGCGCGAGGGGACCCGCGGTCGTGTCGTACTGCTCGCGCAGGATGGCGAAGAACGTCGGGTCCACGTACACCGTCTCGTCGGGCGGGCAGTAGAACGGTCCGGTGGCGTTCGAGGCGGTGCCGCACGTCGTCGAGGTCGATCCGTCCACGATGATCAGTTGCGGCGGCCGGTACCCCTCGAGCCGTTCCTGCCAGAACTGGTCGATGTTCAGCGAGGCGGCGGCCAGCCGGCAGTCGTCGTCGGTGTTGGCATCCGCCCCGGTCTCGCAGCTGGCGACGCGTTCGCCCCCGCTCTGCGGAGCGGCCGGGGCACCGCCGGCGCCGAGCAGGCCGCCCAGGTCGGTGCCCGTGAAGAGCGAGATGAGCAGAACGACGATGCCGCCGATGCCCACCGCACCGCCGCCCACGGCGGCCACGGTGCCTCCTCGTCGGCGGGCGGTGTTGCCGCCCACGCGGGCGTTGTCGTTGAAGGTCACAGACGCGAACGTACCCCCGCGGATGAGCGAGCGCAGGGGGCTGGACGTCGGGCGTGCGGGCTGTGCGGCAGACGGACGCGCGCTGCGCAACCCCCGGGTATCGCCCACGCGCGGGCGTACCGTCTCCCGCGAAGGGCAGCGCGGCCCCGGCGTCCGCCTTTCGAGTCGACCAACGGAGAATTGCCATGACAGTGACACGCCGTACGTTCCTCGCCGGGTCCGGGGCCCTCGCCCTCCCGCTGCTGCTCGCCGGCTGCGGTTTCGTGCAGTCCGCCCCCGCCGAGAGACGCCAGGGCACCCTGACGTTCACCACCTGGGGGACGGATGCCGAACTCGCCGGCTTCCGTGCGGCCATCGCCGCGTTCGAGGCTGCGAACGAGGGCTCGACCATCGAGCTCAACGCCGTGCCCTACGAGCAGATGTTCACCAACATCGACGCGCAGCTGCAGGCGGGCAATCCGCCCGACGTCTTCCGCGTGCCGTATTACACGTTCGGGGCGTACGCCGGACGGGGCCAGCTGCTCGACCTCAAGCCCCTGCTGTCGGCCGACCGCCAGGGCCAGTTCACCCCGCAGGCGTGGGCCGCGGTGCAGAACGGCGACGGCACGTTCGGCCTGCCGCACCACACCGACACGTCGGCGATCCTGGTCAACCTCGACCTGTTCCGCCAGGCCGGGATCGATGCGTCCGAGATCCCCACCTCGCCCGATGACGCCTGGACCTGGGACCAGCTCGACGCGCTCGGCGAGCGCCTGCGCGCCGGGCTCCCCGCCGACCGCTGGCCGTGGGCGTACAACTGGCAGGGCAACGGCGTCACCCGCTGGCTCAGCCTGCTCTTCCAGTCCGACGGAGCATTCCTGGAGTCCGATCAGAAGACCCCGGCGATCGATTCCGATGCGGCGCGTGAGGCCGTGGAGTTCTCGAGCTCGTTCTTCACCAAGAACTACGTCCCCGCCAACAACACGATCGCCTCATCCAGTTACGCGGCGGAGTCGTGGTTCTCGCAGTCGGTCGCGATGGTCTGGTCGGGGGCTTTCCAGATCCCGGATGCCGACACCACGGCCGACTTCGAATGGACGGCGACCTACGCTCCGCGAAACGTCCGCGCGGGCAGCGACTTCGGTGGCAACGCGCTCGTGGCCACCGCGAACACGCAGCAGCCCGAGCTGGCCGCGGCGTTCCTGGAGTTCGTCACCGATGCCGGGCCCATGCGCGACTTCTGCCGTGCGGCATCCCTTCTTCCCACGCGCGGTGACCTGCTGAACGACCAGCTCGAATTCGACGTGCGCCCCGAGCTCGCCCCGGTCTTCGCTGGACAGGCGGCGCTCGTGCAGCCGCAGGACGTCGCCCAGGTCGCGAGCCCGTCGATGTCGGCGATCATCCCGGTCTTGAAGGAGCAGCTCGATCTCGCCTTCACGGGCGCCCAGGATGCCGCGACCACGGTGACCAACATGCAGTCCGGTATCGGAGCGGCCACCGGTGGCTGACACCGCGGTCGTGCGACCCGGGGTCGATCAGTCCGGCAGTCGGGCGCGACCGGGGCGCTCGGGGGAGCGGATGCGCCCCCGCCGCCCGGGCGCGCGCCGCGAGGCGCTCGCGGCCTACGGGTTCATCGCTCCGAACTATCTGCTGCTGCTGGTGTTCGTGCTCGTGCCGCTGGTGGGGGCGTTCGTCGTCAGTCTGCAGCGCACCGACGGGTTCGGCGACGGCACCTTCACCGGTCTCGACAACTACGCGCGCCTCGTGGGCGACCCGCTGTTCTGGCGGGCGCTCGGCAACACCGTGCTGTTCACGCTGCTGGTGACGCCCCTGTCGATGCTGCTCGGGCTGATCGCGGCGACGCTGCTGAACACCGCGCTTCCGGCTCGGCCCCTCTGGAGGTCGCTGCTGATCCTGCCGATGGCGGTGTCCGGCGTGGCCACCGCACTGATCGGTGTGCTGGTGTTCGACCAGAACTCCGGCATCCTGAACCGCCTGTTGAGCGCCGTCGGGCTCTCACCGGTCACCTGGCAGTCCGACCCGGTGCCGGCGTTCGCGACGATCGTGCTCGCGACGGTCTGGTGGCGCACCGGGTTCAACATGCTGATCTATCTGGCGGGACTGCAGGGGATCGGCCCCGACCTCTACGAGGCCGCGACCCTGGATGGGGCGAACCGGTGGCAGCGCTTCCGCAACGTCACGATCCCGCTGCTCGGACCCACGTCGTTCTTCCTGGTGGTGCTGAACGTCATCTTCTCGTTCCAGGTGTTCGACATCGTGTTCGTGCTCACCGGCGGCGGGCCGGCGGGGGCGACCTCGGTGCTCGTGACGTATGCCTACGAGACCGGCTTCGTCACGCGGGATCAGGGGTATGCGGCCGCGATCGGCATGGTGCTCTTCGTCTTCGCTCTGGTGTTCGCCGCGGCGCAGTACCGCGCCTCCCGCACGAAGGACGTGGTCGAGTGAGCATCGATGAGCGCCTGGATGCCACGGCATCCGCGTCCCCGCTCTCCCCGCCGGCAGTGACCCCGGGTCGCCGTGCCGCGAATCGGTCGCGACGCGGGGGGATCGTCGTGCGCACGATCATCGTCGCGATCGTCGGTCTGGCCGCGGTCTCGCCGCTGTACTGGATGCTCGCGGTCGCCTTCTCGTCGCGCGCCGAGCTGCTCGGCGGTCGCGACCTGCGCCTCTGGCCGCGCGAGGTCACCGTCGAGAACTTCGAGCGCGTGTTCGCCTCGTTCCCCGTGGCGACCTGGTTCGGCAACTCGGTGGCGATCGCCGTGGTGGTCACCCTCATCTCGGTCAGCACGAGCCTGCTCGCCGGCTACGCGTTCGCACAGCTGCGTTTCCGGGGATCGACCGCGCTGTTCTTCATCGCGCTCGCCACCCTCGTGCTGCCGGTGCAGGTGATCATGGTGTCGCTGTTCCGCATCGTCACCGCGACCGGGCTCTACGGCACGTACTGGGCGGTGATCCTGCCGGTGTCGGCCTCGGCGTTCGGGCTCTTCCTCGCGCGGCAGTTCATGCTCGGCATCCCCCGTGAACTGATCGAGGCCGCACGCCTCGACGGCGCGGGCCACGTGCAGACGTTCCTGCGCGTGGTGCTGCCCCTGTCGAAGCCGCTGATCGCGGTACTGGTGTTCATGAGCCTGCTGTCGTCGTGGAACGACTTCGCCTGGCCCCTGATCGCCCTGCGCGAGAACCGGCTGTTCACCCTGCCGATCGGACTGCTCTACCTTCAGGGACAGTTCGGCAGCGACTACGGCGCGACGATGGCGTACGCGTTGCTGAACGTCGTACCGATCGCGATCGTGTTCCTGGTGTTCCAGCGGTACTTCGTGGCGGGATTCGCCCGCAGCGGCATCAAGTGACGCGGTTGAGTGTCCAAGAAACGCCGCGTCACGCGAGCATCGAGCGGCGTGTCGTGGACGCTCAACGGAGGTGTCTGCCCCTGAGGTGCGCGAAGGGGACGGATGCCGGGGGGGGGGCGTCAGGCGAGGAACTCCCGCGCCGCCACGACCAGGTTCTCGACCCCGCGATCCAGCGTGGGCTGCAGCACCGGGGCGAAGAACGGCGAGTGGTTCGTGGGGATGTCGCGTTCGATGGTGCCGCCGGCCGCGGCATCCGCGAATTTCTGCGGGTCGACTCCGCCCCAGAACCAGAACACCAGCGGTGCGCCCGACCCGCGAGCGAACCACGACACGTCCTCGCTGCCGGTGAACATGCCCGGGTCGACGACCGCGCCCTCGCCGAACGCGCGCCGGAACGCGTCGCTGAGCCGCGCGGTGGCGTCGACGTCGTTGATGGTCGGCGGCAGGGAGTGGTCGGTGGTGATCGTGGGTTCCTTCTCGGCTCCGGATGCCGTGGCCTCGGCCCGGACGATGCGTTCGACCTTGCTCATCACGCGCTCGCGCGCGGCGTCGTCGGGGTAGCGCAGGCTCAACTCGAGTCTGGCCTCGGCGGGGATGATGTTGTTCTTCAGCCCGGCGTGGATGGAGCCGACCGTGACGACGGCGACGTCGCGCGGGTCGACCTCGCGCGAGACGACGGTCTGCAGACGCATGACGGTCGCGGCCGCCATGACGACGGGGTCGATCGTGGAGTGGGGGCGCGAGCCGTGTCCACCGCGGCCGTGCAGCACGACGGTGAGGCCGTCCGAGGCCGCCATCTGCGTGCCCGGGCGCACGCCGATGACCCCGGCCGGCAGGGGGGTGACGTGCTGACCGAGCACGATGTCGGGCTTCGGGTAGCGCTCCAGCACGCCGTCGGCGATCATCGCCTGCGACCCGGCACCGTATTCCTCGGCCGGCTGGAACACGGCGACGATCGTGCCCGACCACTCGTCGGTCGTGGCGACCAGTCGTTCGAGCGCGCCGATCAGAGCGGTGACGTGCATGTCGTGGCCGCACGCGTGCATGACGGGCACGGCGTTGCCGGCCGGGTCGGTGCCGCGCGCGGTGCTGGCGTAGGCGAGTCCGGTCTGCTCCTCGACGGGCAGGCCGTCCATGTCGGCGCGCAGCCAGACGACCGGACCGTCACCGTTGCGGACGGTCGTCACCAGCCCCGTGCGTCCGACGCCCTCTTCGACCTCGAGGCCCAGCTCGGCGAGGTGGCGTGCGATGACCCCCGCGGTCCGCGTCTCCTGGAACGACAGCTCGGGGTGGGCGTGCAGGTCGGTGTACAGGCTCTCGAGGTCGACGCTCATGCGTCCGAGCCTAGTCAGCGCCGCCCCGCGCGGTCCCGGGGCCGCCGCGGTCGGTCCCGGCGCTGCCGCGGTCGGTCCCGGCGCTGCCGCGGTTCCCCCGCGCGTTTTTGTCGTGTGGGGTAGCTGGTGCGGCGAGTTTCCACGGGGGAGCGGCGGCGGTTGCGGCGCCGGGGTCGTTGCGGTTCCCCCGCGAGTTTTCGTCGCGTGGGGTGAGGGGTGCGGCGTTTTGTTGCGGGGGAGCGGGGACGGCGGAGGAGCGGCGGCGGCGGGGGAGCGGGGACGGCGGAGGAGCGGCGGCGGCGGGGCAGCGGGGACGGCGGAGGAGCGGCGGCGGCGGGGGAGCGGAGACGGCGGAGGAGCGGCGGCGGCGGGGCAGCGGGGACGGCGGAGGAGCGGCGGCGGTACCGCAACCCGCGCACCCCCGCAACCCGTCGGGTCCGGTCGGTCGCGGCGGGGAGGCTGAGCGCATGACCACCACACACTTCGACTACCTCATTGTCGGCGGCGGGATGGTCGCCGACACCGCCGCGCGCGGCATCCGCGAGATCGACGCCGACGGGTCCATCGGCATCCTGAGCGACGACGTCGACGAGCCGTACACGCGCCCCGCCCTGAGCAAGAAGCTCTGGACCGACGACGAATTCACGTGGGACAAGGTGCCGCTTGGTACCGCCGCCGACACGGGCGCCGACGTGCGCCTGCGCACGCGCGCCACCGCGATCCGCCCCGAGGCGAAAGAAGTGGATGCCGGCGGCCAGGCCTTCTCGTACGGCAAGCTGCTCATCGCCACCGGCGGCACGCCCGTGCCGCTGCCGATCGACGACCACTCGGGCGGGGCGCGCGCGCTGTCGTTCCGCACCGCCGAGGACTACCGCGCCCTGCGCGCACTGACCGACGAGGTCGATCGCATCGCGGTCGTCGGCGGCGGCTACATCGGATCCGAGCTCGCCGCCGCCCTCGTGCAGAACGGTGTCGACACGGTCCTCATCCACACGGGCAGCGTGCTGGGCGACGCGGTGTTCCCCGCGGCGCTGGCCGAGCGGTTCGAGAAGCTCTTCCGCGACGCGGGCGTCGAGATCGTCGCGGGCTCGAAGGTCGCCGGCGGACGAGCGGATGCCTCGGGCGTGCAGCTGCAGCTCGAGAACGACGACGAGGTGCGCGCCGATGCCGTCGTCAGCGGTCTGGGCATCGAGGTGGCGAGCGACCTCGCCGAGCGCGCGGGACTCACGGTGGACGACGGCGTCGTGGTCGATGCGCAGCTGCGCGCGTCGGTGGACGACGTGTACGCCGCGGGAGACGTGGCGAGCTACCCGGACCGCCTGCTCGGCCGCCGCCGGGTCGAGCACGTCGACAACGCCAACGAGCAGGGCAAGACGGCGGGGCGCAACCTCGCGGGCGCCGCCGAGGCGTACACGCACACGCCCTACTACTACTCGGCGGTGTTCGGCATCCGCTACGAAGCCGTCGGCACGCTCGACTCCTCGCTCGAGACGGTGGAGGACTGGACGGATGCCGACCACGGCGTCGTGTACTACCTCGACGACGACCGGGTGGTCGGCGTCCTGCTGTGGAACGTCGAGGACGCCCGCGACGCCGCGCGGGCGGTGCTCGCCGAGGCCGACACCCTCACCCGCGACGACCTCGTCGGGCGCATCCGTTGAGTCCCGCGCGGCCCGGGCCCGGACGCGATTCCGGGCCTGGGCCGCGCGGCGGGCGGCGGGTACCCTGGACCGACGCCGCGATCCCCGTGGCTCGCGAGCACAGGAGCCCCCATGACGTCGGCTGAACTGCGACTGTCCCTCCCCGTCGAGGCGGCGCGCGATGCCCTCACAACGGTGCTGACCGATCAGGGATTCGACGTGCGGCCGACGGCGTCGGGATCGCTCGAGGTCGAGCGGGGCAGCCACGGCGCCGCGCTCGGGGCCGGGGCGTTCGCGGGGCAGGACGTGGCCGTCCGCTTCGCCGTCCACGTCACGGCGGTCGACGAGGGCTCGCTGGCCGTCTTCGAGCAGTCGACCGTCGGAGGGGTCCGGAGGGACGCGGCCGAGACGGGTGACGTCATCACCGAGACGGCACGGCTGTCCGGCGCGCGACTCGCCCAGCAGGGCCTGCTCACCGTCGCGGCGCCCGTCGGCGTCGTCGCTCAGCCGTCGTCGGCGGCGATGGGCTTCGCGGCGAACGGTTATCCGGGATACGCCTCCACCGCCGTCGCCGAGCCTCCAATCTACGCCTCGCCGCAGCCCGCACCGGGCCGGACCAACACCCTCTCGATCGTCGCGATCGTCCTGGGGTTCCTCTTCCCGATCGGCGGTGTCGTCGCGGGGACCCTGTCGCTGGCGCAGATCAAGCGCACCGGAGAGAAAGGCCGTGGCTTCGCCCTGACCGGGATCGTCGCGGGCGCGGTGCTCACCGTCGTGGGCTTCGTCGCCGCGTTGGCGTTCGTCGTCTTCGCGGTGTTCGGCGCCGGGGCCTCGGGGTCCGACCCCTTCGGTCTGTCGCAGGACGGCGAGGTGACGATCGCGCCCGACGAGCAGGCCGCGGTCGACCCGTCGGTGCTCACGGTCGGGGCGTGCCTGGACTCGCTGCCCGGCGGGGTCATCGCTGCCGGCAACGTGGTCGACTGCGCCGCGCCCCACGCCTTCGAGATCTTCGCCGGCTTCGACGTGCCCGACGCCGCCGCGTTCCCCGGCGACCCCGCGATCGAAGAGGCCGCCTTCGCGGGCTGCGAGGCCGCGTACCCGGGGTACGTCGGGGCGTCCTACAACGATTCGACGCTCAACTACTACTTCGTCGGACCCACGGAGCAGACGTGGGCGTCGGGCGACCGCGAGATCTCGTGCCTGCTGTTCGACCCGGCGACCGAGCTCACGACGGGCTCGCTGGCCGGCTCCGGCCGCTGAGGGTCCGCGGGCCTGCGCGCACGGGGCGGCGGGCCGCAGCGGAGCGCTCGTCGCGAGCGGTGCCTCACCCCCGCGGCGGCGCCGTCGACCCGCGGTCCACCAACTCGAACGGCAGCGTCCCGCGCCCCCGGGCCGGTTCGGCGCCGTCGAGTTCGTCGAGCACTTCGGCGGCGGCGCGCTCGCCCTGGCCGCGGGCGAACTGGTCCACCGTCGTCAGGCCGAACCACCGGCCGAGCTCGTGCCCGTCGACGCCGATGACCGAGACGTCCTCGGGCACGCGCAGTCCGAGCGTCCGCGCCGCGAGGATCGCGCCGATCGCCATCTCGTCCGAGGCGGCGAACAGGGCGGTGGGCGCGTCGTCGGCGTTCAGGGCGCGCGTGGCGGCGGCCGATCCGCCCTCGATGGTGAAGTCGGCGGATTCGATCCGGGCACCGTCGATGCCCGCGGCCGCGAGGCTCTGCACGAAGCCGCGGCGGCGCAGCGCCGGCACCGACGATCCGGCATCGGCGGAACCGGCCCCGTCGTCGCCGATGTGCGTGATCCGCCGGTGGCCGAGTTCGAGCAGGTGCGAGGTCGCCAGGCGGCCGACCGCGAGATCGTCGACGGTGAGGGTGGTCAGCAGGGGGTTCGGTCCGGCGATCGCCACGATCGGCACGCCCAGGCCCCTCAGCTGCGCCGACTCGTCGGCATCCAATTCGAGGGCGATGGTGATCACCGCGTCGATGCGCTGGCGTCGCAGGTGGTCGTCGAAGACGCGGCGGCGCTCGGCGGGATCGGCGCTGACGCTGTAGAGGGTGATGTCGTAACCGCGGCGCACGAGTCCGTCCGAGATCCCCGCGAGCACCGTGCTGAAGAACCAGCGGTCCAGGAACGGAACGACCACGCCCACCGCCCGCGTGCGTCCGGTCGCCAGACTCGACGCCGACGCCGACACGACGTATCCGAGCGCGTCGGCGGCGGCGCGCACGCGATCCCGCGTCGCGGACGAGACGGGACCGCGCCCGCTCAACGCACGCGAGACCGTGGCCGTCGACACGCCCGCCCGGCGGGCGACGTCGTCGATACCGGCCACGGCCTCGTCGATTCCCGGATGCCGCGGCTCAGGCCGCCGCGATCCAGACGGTCGTGTCGGTGGGCAGGCGGTCGTCGTCGAGCGGGCCGCTGGCCACGAGCACCTCGCCCGCGGGCAGGTCGACCGCGGCGTCGCCGAGGTTGGCGATCACCAGCAGCGAGCCGTTGCGCACCGCCACGACGTCGTCGCCGTATCCGTCGAGCCACTCCAGCGCTCCCGCGCCCAGGTCGCGCGCGCGACGCTCGGCCAGCAGCGCCCGGTACATCGACAGCGTCGAGGACGGGTCGTCGATCTGCACGTCGTGGGCCAGGCCGGCCCACTCGCCGGGCTGCGGCAGCCACGAGGCGCCGGTGTCGTTGAAGCCGTACGCGGGGGCCGCCGCGGTCCAGGGCAGCGGCACGCGGCAGCCGTCGCGACCATAGCGCTCGCCGTTCGTGCGGAACCACGTGGGGTCCTGGCGCGCGTCGTCGGGCAGGTCGATGACCTCGGGCAGACCGAGCTCCTCGCCCTGGTACAGGTACGACGAGCCGGGCAGCGCCAGCATCAGCGCGGTGGCGGCGCGCGCGCGGCGCAGCCCCTTCACCGGGTCGGGCTTTCCGGGCGACTTCGGCCCGATGCCGGCACCCTGCGGGTTCTCGGCCGTCAACGCCAGGCGGGACGCGTGGCGCACGACGTCGTGGTTCGACAGCACCCAGGTGCTGGGCGCGCCGACGGCGCCGTACTCCTGCAGCGATTCCGAGATCACGTCGCGCAGGGCGGCGGCATCCCACTTCGTCTCCAGGTAGTGGAAGTTGAACGCCTGGTGCATCTCGTCGGGGCGCACCCACAGCGCCGTCTCGGCGACCGTCGGCAGCCACGCCTCGGCGCACAGCGCGCGGTCGCCGTCGTACTCCGCGAGCACCCCGTGCCACTCGCGCCACACGTCGTGCACGCCCGGCTGACCCCAGTAGGGCACGGAGTCGGCGTCGCCGCCCATCGAGCCGCCGTCGGGGTCGGGCGTGAAGTCGGGCAGGCCCTCGGCCTTGATCAGGCCGTGGGCGACGTCGACGCGGAAGCCGTCGACCCCGCGATCGAGCCAGAAGCGCAGCACGTCACGGAACTCGGCGCGCACCTCTTCGTTGGTCCAGTCGAAGTCGGGCTGGGTCTCGTCGAAGATGTGCAGGTACCACTGCCCGGGCGTGCCGTCGGCCTCGGTCACGCGTTTCCACATGCCGCCGCCGAAGACGCTCTCCCAGTTGTTGGGGGGCAGTTCGCCGTTCTCGCCCGTGCCGTCGCGGAAGATGTACCGCGCGCGCTCGGGGCTGCCGGGGGCGGCCTTGAGCGCCTGCTGGAACCACACGTGCTGGTCGCTGGAGTGGTTAGGGACGAGGTCGACGATGACCCGGATGCCGCGCTCGTGCGCACCGCTGAGCATCGCGTCGAAGTCGGCCAGGGTGCCGAAGATCGGGTCGACGTCGCGGTAGTCGGCGACGTCGTAGCCGGCGTCCTTCTGCGGCGAGGTCTGGAAGGGGCTGAGCCAGATGGCATCCACCCCCAGCTCGCGCAGGTCGTCGAGGTGCGCCGTGACGCCGGGGAGGTCGCCCAGGCCGTCGCCCGAGGCGTCGGCGAACGAGCGGGGGTAGATCTGGTAGATGACGGCGGTGCGCCACCACTCCGAGCCCGGTGCCGAGGCCAGCTCGGTGCGCGCGTCTTCCTGCGTGAAAGTCATGGGTCCACGATACTGCAAGCGCTTGCAGCAGGGTCGACGGGTGTGGCGGCGTCGGACGCGGGCACAGCGGCGGGGGCTTCCGCCGACACGCCCGTCGTGCCGGGGCGGCTGCGGCGTGTCGGCGCAATGCCCCGCCGCTGTGCCCGCCCCGGCGATCCCGTGCCGAACCGCGCGGGTTTCGGCGCGATGCCCCGCCGCTGTGCCCGCCCCGGCGATCCCGTGCCGAACCGCGCGGGTGTCGGCGCGATGCCCCGCCGCTGTGCCCGCCCCGGCGATCCCGTGCCGAACCGCGCGGGTTTCGGCGCCGCCCCCGGACGCCGGAGTCTGCGCGATTAGGCTGGGTCGGTGCCCGATGCCTCCGCCCTCGCCCGCGCCGAATCGCTCATCACGAGCATCCCGGACTATCCGAAGCCCGGGATCGTGTTCCGCGACATCACCCCGCTGCTGACGGATGCCACGGCCCTGCGCACCGTCGTCGACGCCCTCATCGAGCCCTTCGCCGGACGTTTCGACGCCGTCGCGGGAGTGGAGGCGCGCGGGTTCCTGCTCGCCGGCGCCGCGGCGATCGCTGCGAACGTGGGGCTCATGCCGATCCGCAAGGCCGGCAAACTGCCGCGCCCGGCGGCGAGCATGTCGTACGACCTCGAGTACGGCTCGGCCCGGATCGAGATGCACGACGACAACGCCGCGGGCGCGCGCGTGCTGTTGCTCGACGACGTCCTCGCCACCGGCGGCACTCTCGGGGCGGGGCGCGACCTGCTGCAGGCGGTCGGCAGCGAGGTCATCGGCATCGCGACGCTGCTCGAGATCGACGGGCTGGGCGGCCGCGAGGCGCTCGGCGGCGACCTGCACTCCGTCTTCCACATCTGACGCGGCGTCCGCGAGAGCCATGCCCGCGCAGCGCGTGCGCGAGAGCCGTGCCCGCGCAGCGTGCGAAACTCCTGAGCTCGCGGTCGAGGGCGAGCCCGTGACGGCTGTATCGGGCCCCGCCGCCCGATTCCTCAGGAGTTCGGCTCGGTCCCCGCACGACTTCTCAAGGAGTTCTGCGCGGCCCCCGCGTCTCGGCCGAGCCCGCGTCGGCCAGAATCGACGCATGACCCCGAGTCCCGGCATCCGGCATCTGCTCGCGTTCGCCGCAGAGCCCGGCGGCGGCAATCCGGCGGGAGTCGTGCTGGATGCCACGGGCCTCGACGAGCCGCGGATGCAGGCCATCGCGACCGACCTCGGCTACCCCGAGACCGCGTTCGTGACCGGGCGGGAGGGCCGCCGCGCGCGCGTGCGGTACTTCTCGCCGGGCGCCGAGGTGCCGTTCTGCGGCCACGCGACGATCGCGACCGCCGTTGCCCTGGCCGACGCGGAGGGCCCGGGGGATTTCGTCTTCGATACGGCCGCCGGTGAGATCGCCCTCGAGACCGCGCGGGACGCCGAGGGGCGCGTGACCGCGGGCTTCACCAGCGTCGACCCCGCCCAGAGCACCCTCGACCCCGACGTGGCGCGGCGGTTGCTCGGCATCCTGGATCTGTCCGAGAGCGACCTCGACGAGCGTCTGCCGCTCGCGCAGTCGTTCGCGGGCAACACGCATCCGATCGTCGCGGTGGCCTCGCGCGAGCTCTTCGACGCCGTCGGCTTCGACCCGGCGGCCCTGCGCTCGCTGATGGACGAGTGCGGATGGGCGGGCACTGTGACGGTCGTGCACGCGGAGGGCCCGGATGCCGAGGTGTTCGAGGCCCGCAACCTGTTCCCCGTCGTCGACATCACCGAAGACCCCGCGACGGGGTCGGCCGCGGCCGCGCTGGGTGCGTACCTCCGCGACCGCGTGGGGCGCGTCGCGCCCTTCGGCTTCACGGTCCGACAGGGGCGGCACATCGGGCGGCCGAGCGAACTGCGCGTGAACGTCCCGGTGAGCGGCGGGGTGCGCGTCAGCGGGACGGCGACGCCGCTCGCGCGCTGACCCCGTGCGCCGCGCCGCGAACCGGCGATCGCGCGCCGATGCCGACTCACGCGGGTGTGCGCACCGCCGCGAATCGGTTGCGCCGGCGCAGGGCGAACCCCAGGCGCTCGTAGGCGGCGATCGCGTTGACGTTCGACGCGGCGGCGTGCATCATCGCACGATCGCCGCGCTGCTGGATGTGGAAGGCGACGTCGAGCACCAGGCGTGAGGCGAGGCCCTGGCGGCGGTGGTCGGCATCCACCGCCACCGCGCTGATCTCGGTCCAGCCGGTGGGATGCAGGCGCTCGCCCGCCATGGCGACGAGTCGGCCCTCGCGACGGATGCCGATGTACCGGCCGAGCTCGTACGTGCGGGGTCGGAAGGGGCCGGGCTGATTCCGCTCGACGATCGCGATCATCTCCGCGGCGTCGTCGGCGCCGAGCTCCATGGCCTCGTCGTCGGGACGGGTGCGCAGCGCGTCCGTCTCGACGAGCTGCACGCCCTCGCCCCCGCCCACCCACTCCCAGCCGGTCGGGATCTCGCCCTCGAGGCCCGAGAGGCCCACGTCGGCTCCCGGCCCGACCAGGTCGCGCAGCGCCTCCCACACGTCCGGGTCGTCCCAGGTGCGCACGGCCACGAAGGGGGCGACGTCGTCGGGATAGCGCTTGACCAGGTCGCCGCCGATCGCGAAGTGCGCGTGCGGACCCGCGAGCGAGTGCCAGGCCGCATTGTCGAGCACGGTGGCGTCGGCGTGCGGAACGGGGAGGGTGGAGGTGGTGGTCATGGGCATCCGTTCTGAGCGAGGTGCGTCGGGGCGCACCTAAGACAACAGCGCCGGGCGCCGCGCATTCCGTGGGCGAGGAGCGCCCCGGTGGTGGCGCGAGCCGCGGGGACGGCGGGGGGCTCGGCGGGCGTCGGGCGGTGCGAGACTCCGCGCGAGCCCTACGCGTCCCGCAGGATCCGCGCCGTCACCCGGGTCCCGAAGAACAGGGCCTGCACCGGTACGCACTCGTCGGCGGTATGGAACTGCCCGAACACGTCGAAGTCGGCGGGCACGCGCAGCGGTACGAAGCCGTAGCCCCGGATGCCGAGACGGCTCAGGTGCTTGTTGTCGGTGCTGGCGGGCAGCAGGTACGGCACGACGGTGCCGTCGGGGTCTTCGGCGGTCACCGCATCCTGCAGCACGTCCATCAGCCGCCCCTCGGCCGGAGCCTCGATCGCCGGGATGTACCGCGACCATGCGATCTCGATGTCGTCGCCGACGACGGCCGCGAGCTCGTCCCGCAGCACGTCCGCCTGCCCGGGCACCACGCGCACGTCGAGCGTCGCGCTCGCCGAGGCGGGGATGACGTTGATCTTGCCCCCGGCCGTCAGCACGGTCGGCGAGACCGTGTTGCGCGCTCCCGCATCGATGACGGATGCCGAGAACCCCAGGCGAGACAGGTCGTCACCGTCGAGGGGCTCGCCGCCGGCGCGTCCGTAGACCTCGAGGAAGCGCTCGAGCGTCGCGGTCCGGACGACCGGGAAGCGATGCGCGCCGACCGCGGCCACGGCCCGCGCGAGGCGCACGACCGCGTTGTCGGTGGTGGGGCGGGAGCCGTGCGCGGCGGCTCCACGGGCGGTCAGCGTGGCGACCGTCACGCCCTTCTCGGCGGTGGCGACGAGGTACGCGCGGCGGTCGTCGGGCAGGGGGATCGAGAAGCCGCCGACCTCGCTGAGCGCCTCTGTGGCTCCGGCGAAGAGTTCGGGGCGGTTCTCGACGATCCACCGGGCGCCCCAGACGCCCCCGGCTTCTTCGTCGGCGAAGAACGCGAAGATGAGGTCGCGCCGCGGCACAGTCCCGTCGCGGCGGAACGCCCTGGCGATGGCCAGCAGCATGCCGGCGAAGTCCTTCATGTCGACGGCTCCGCGACCGTAGAGCAGGCCGTCGTGGATCTCGGCGCCGAAGGGCGGGTGCGTCCAGTCGTCGGCATCGACCGGCACGACGTCGAGGTGCGCGTGGGCGACGAGGGCTCCGGCATCCTGATCCGAACCGGCCAGCCGGGCGATCACGCTCGCGCGCCCCGGGCGGGGCTCGACCAGGACCGTCTCGTAGCCGACCTCGTCGAGGTGCTCCTTGACGTAGAGCGCGGCGCGCGTCTCGCCGTCGCCGATCGTGGCCGCATCGCCCGTGTTGATGCTGTCGATGCGGATGAGCGCGCGGATGTGCTCGAGCGCCTCGGTCTCGAGCGGGCCCGGCTCTGGTACGTTGTGCCCGTCGGGTAGGGGCGAGGGCGAGGGTGCGTCGGTCACGGGGTCAGTGCTGGTGGGGGCGGGCGTCGTCGGCGAGCTTGAACGCCAGGCGTCCGTGTGCGTACCCGCCGCCCGCGCGAATGGCGGTCGCGACCCAGGCGGCCTCGGCGAGTTCGGCCTCGGTGGCGCCTGCCTTCACCGCGTTCTGCGAGTGAGCGTCGATGCAGTAGACGCACTGGGTCGTGATGCCGACGGCCAGTGCGATGAGCTCGCGGTACTTCAGCGGGATCGCGCGGCCCTCGGGCGCGAAGACGGCCTGATTGAACGCGGCGAACGCGGCGAGGATGTCGGGTGTCTCGGCCTTATAGACCTTGGTGTACGTCTTGTCGGCGGTGCGATCGAAGTACTCGGACATGGGGCCTCCCGGCGGCGTGAGCGGTGCGGATACGTCGCATCCACGGTGCCACGCGGGGTCGCCGGCACCGGCGGGCGTGCGTCACACGGTGACATACCGTTGCGATTCTTCGGCGGGGTGAGGGTGGTTCGCTCCGACTTCTCCGAGGGGGATCCGCCCGGGTGGAACGGGCCTCCCGCACCCGCCCGGGCGTCGCACCCGAGGCCCGCCGCTCGAGACGTGAGCGCGGCGCCCGCGGTCGTCACCGCATCACGCTGGCGCCGAGTTCGACGGGGCTGCCGTCGATGTTGCCGACGATCCCGCGGATCACGCCCGTGCCGTCCTCGCGGCGCAGGCCGTCGTACCAGGCCTGGGTCGCTGCGACATCGAAGGCGTGCGTCTCGTGGGCGCGCTTGCGGGCGCGCAGCACCAGGTCGCCCGCCCGTTCGGTGCGGATGCGCTCGTAGCGCTTCAGCGAGTCCTCGACGCCGAGGGTCGAGGTGGCGAAGACGATGCCGAGGGCGAAGCTGTCCTCGAGCGCGGAGCACGCGCCCTGCCCGATGTCGGGAGCGGTGTTGTGCGCCGCGTCTCCCAGGATCGCCACGCGCCCCCGCACCCAGGTGTCGAAGGGGTCGATGTCCCAGATCTCCACGCGGTTCAGCGACTCGTCGGGGTCGATCCCGTCGAGCAGGGCCCGCACGCCCGGGGCGCCCCACGACCCGAACGCGTGCTCGAGCGCCGCCATGCGGTCTTCGACCACACCCGAGGGTCCGGGCACGTCGACGAAGAAGTAGAAGCGGTCGCCCGCGACGGGCATGACGGCGCACCGCTTGCCGTCGCCGACATAGGTGGTCCATTGATCGAGCGGTCCGATCCGCTCGTCGGCCGCCACCAGGCCGTTGTAGTTCACGTATCCCGAATAGCGGCGTTCGGGACGGATGCCGCGGGGCTCGGTGACGTAATCCCGCACGAGCGATCGGGCCCCGTCGGCACCGATCAGCAGGTCGGCGGTGTCGGTGGAGCCGTCGGCGAAGGTGGCGGTGACGACGCCGTCGGCTTCGGACACGTCGGTCAGCTGCGCGCCGAGGTGGATGCGGGTGGGGCCGACGGCATCCATCATCAGCTTCTGCAGATCCGCCCGGGCGACGGGGTAGGGGCGCTGGCCGGTCTGCTCCGTGACGGGGGCGAGGCTGAAGCGGCAGAGCTCGTCGCCGGTGTGCCCGTCGTAGTAGGCCATGTCGTCCATCCGGCCTCCGAGGGCGGCGACCTGCGGCCCCAGACCGAGCCAGTTGAGCACCTTCACACCGTTCGACCACAGCGACAAGGCGGCCCCGACCGGCCGGTTCTCGCGCATGCGGTCGTACACGACCACCTCGTGCCCGAGCTTCTGCAGGGCGAGGGCCGCCGAGGTTCCGCCGACCCCGGCTCCGATGACGATGACCTTCATGTCGCTCCTCAGCTGCCGCGGTAGGTCGAATAGGCGAAGGGGCTCAGCAGCAGCGGCACATGCAGGTGCGCTTCGCCCGAGACGGTGAACGCGATCGTCGCGACCGGGTGGAACGACGAGACCCCCCGCTCGCGGAAGTACGCCCCGGTGCCGAACGTCAGGGCGTAGTCGCCGTCGTCGAGCAGATCGGGGCCGAGCGAGAGGCGTCCGTCGACGTCGGTGGTGGCGGAATCGATGGCCGCGCCGTCGAGATGGGCCAGTGTCACGGTGACCCCGACCGCGGGGGTGCCGGCGGTGGAATCCAAGACGTGGGTGGTGACGTGCGTCATTCCGCGGCCTCCGGTTCGGCGGGAGCGTCGTCGGCGAAGGTCGTGCGCAGACGCAGCAGTGCGATCTCGGCGAGCTGGCGGGTGGCCTCGATCGTCTCGGCCTCGGGGTCGTTCGTCAGGCGTCGTTCCAGCTCGGCGCGCATCTCGCCGGGCGTGCGCCCCGCCGCGCGGATGAGGAAGACGCGTCCGAACCGCTCCTCGTAGGCGACGTTGCCCGCGGCGATGGCCGCGACGTCGTCGTCGGCGGCGGAGGCCATCGACCCCTGCTCGCGACGCGATGCCGCCGCTGCGGTCCCGTCGCCCGCGACTCTCGCGCCGATGCGGGGATGCGCGTGCAGCGCGGCCTCGAGGTCATCCGGCGACCAGGCCGAGGCGAGGTCTCCCGCGTAGCCGGCGAGGGCGTCGACGCTCGCGTAGGGTCGACCCGCGACGACGGCGTCAACCCAGCCCGGAACGTCGGCCCACACGCGCGCGACAGCCGTGGCATCCGCGTCGTCGAGGGCATGGAAGTCGTGCAGGTGCATGCCGGTCAGGCTAGGCGCGCTGCGTTACAGGGCCGTGGCGGGATGTGTCGGCGATGTTGCCATGGGCAACATTCTGCGCGAGGCGTCGCATCGCGCGGGGCTCCTGGCAAGGGGGGGGGTTGGCGTGGGTGGGGCGCGGTCGGTGCAGCGGGGCGTCGGGGGACCGCCCCGGTGCACGTCCGGCGCCCCGGTGCGTCGGCGGCGCTGGCCGCGACCGTGCCGCGCGCGTCAGGCGTGCACGATCAGCCAGTGCGCGACCGCGTCGACGGCGCCGGTGTTGTGCAGCCGGTGGGGGACCGAGCAGGGGTAGCTGATGGCATCCCCCGCCCGCAGGATCACCCGCTCGGCCTCGAAGTCGATGGTCAATTCACCCGCGACGAGGGTGCCGACCTCGTACCCCTCGTGGTGGAACAGTTCGTCGGCGCCGTGGGCCGAGGCCCCGGGCGGGTACACCGACTCGAAGTAGTCGACGCCGGGGGAGGAGCCGGGGGTGAGGCGGCGGAACGACACCCCGCTGTCGAGCACGATGTCGGGCGACTGCCCGGCGCGCTGCAGGGTGAATCCCGAGGGGCCGACGGGGTCGACGGGGCGGTCGGATGCCGGGTCGAATGCCGCCACGAGCGGGACGCCGAGGGCGTCGGTGATGGCGATGAGCCGCGAGACGCTCGGCTGCAGCACCCCGCGCTCGATCTGCGACACGGCGCTGGGCGAGATGCCGAGGGACTTCGCCAGGGAGCGAGCGGAGATGCCCCGGGCCTGACGGAGATCGCGGATGCGGGCGCCGACGGATGTCGAGGGCTCGGTCGCCGTGGCGCCGCCGTCGGCGGGACGCGCCTGCGCGCGGGAGGCGCTGCCGGCGGATGCCGCTCCCGCCGCGGGACGCTCCTCGGCCGGGCTCGCTGCGACCGCGCCCTGGTCGACGGCTTCGGCGAGGGGCGGCTGCGTCATGCCCCGAGTCTAGGGATGCCCGGGGTGTGAAGGAGCGACTTCACAAGCTCGTTACACGAGCGAAACCGCTCGCGTCGCGTGAACCCATAACTTCACATCAGAGCTCCACTCCGGCCGCGGACTCCACGTCGTGGCATCCATCGTCCTGAGAGGAATGACATGACTTCCACACCCCTCACCGGCCCCCACGACCTCGTGGAGGCCGCCGGCCACCCCCACGGGGGCGGCAACATGAAGCCCCACTACGACGAGCGTCTGGCGAATGAGGACCTCGCTCCGCTGCGCAAGCAGAAGTGGTCGAGCTACAACATCTTCGCGTTCTGGATGAGCGACGTGCACTCCGTCGGCGGCTACGTCACCGCCGGCTCGCTGTTCGCCCTCGGCCTGCAGTCCTGGCAGGTGCTCGTCGCCCTGATCGCGGGCATCGTCATCGTTCAGGTCTTCGCCAACCTCGTCGCCAAGCCCAGCCAGAAGACGGGCGTGCCCTACCCCGTCATCAACCGCGTGGTCTTCGGCATCCGGGGTGCGAACATCCCCGCGATCATCCGCGGTCTCATCGCCATCGCCTGGTACGGCGTGCAGACCTTCCTCGCGGCCGAGTCGCTGAACATCGTCTTCCTGAAGTTCGTCCCGGGCTCGGCCGCCCTGCTCGACGTGTCGTTCGCGGGGCTGTCTGCCCTCGGCTGGATCTCGTACGCGATCCTGTGGACCGCGCAGTTCCTGCTGTTCTGGAACGGCATGGAGGTCATCCGCCGCTTCATCGACTGGGCGGGCCCCGCGGTCTACCTCGTGATGATCGTGCTCGCGGTGTACCTCGTCTCGCAGGCGGGCATCGAGAACATCTCGTTCACCCTGTCGACCACGCAGCTCGATTTCTGGGCGTCGATCCCCGTGATGTTCGCGGCCATCGCGCTGGTCGTGTCGTACTTCTCGGGCCCGATGCTCAACTTCGGTGACTTCGCCCGCTACGGCAAGAGCTTCGCGGCGGTGAAGAAGGGCAACTTCTGGGGCCTGCCCATCAACTTCCTGTTCTTCTCGCTGCTCACCGTCATCACGGCATCCGCGACGGTCCCGGTGTTCGGCGAACTGCTCACCGACCCCATCGCCACCGTCGAGCGCATCGACACCCCGTTCGCGATCCTGCTGGGCGGACTCACCTTCGTCACCGCCACGGTCGGCATCAACATCGTCGCCAACTTCATCTCGCCGGCGTTCGACTTCTCGAACGTCGCGCCCAAGAAGATCTCGTGGCGCGCGGGCGGCATGATCGCCGCGGTCGGCTCGACGTTCCTCATGCCGTGGAACTGGTACTCCAACGCCGACGCGATCCACTACTCCCTCGGCGTGCTGGGTGCGCTGATCGGCCCGCTCTTCGGCATCCTGATCGCGGGTTACTACTTCGCCGCACGCCAGCGCGTGAACGTCGATGCGATGTTCACGATGGATGCCGCGGGCCCCTACTGGTACCGCAACGGCTTCAACCCGAACGCGGTCAAGGCCGTCATCGCCGCGGGTGTCCCCACGGTCGCCGTCGCGATCTTCCCGAAGCTGTTCGCCGACCTGGGCCTGTTCGACGTGTCGGCCGTGAGCGACTACAGCTGGTTCATCGGCTGCGCGCTGGGTCTGGGACTCTTCCTGTTCTTCGAGCGGCTCGACCCGCGCATCCCGACCTTCGAGGGCCAGACCGAGGGCATCTCGGACGGCACGGTCGATGGCGCGGCCGCGACGACGGCCTCGGAGCCCCCGGCCGTCTCGGCCGAGGTGCCCGTGCAGGCGCAGACGGTCGCGCACGCGGCCCGAGCCGTGCAGGGCTCCGGAGTCTCGGCGCCCATCACAGCCGCAGCGGCCGCGGACGCGGCGAAGGACCCCGCGAATCCGGAGCGCGGCACGACGCAGACGTCCCGCCGGGGCGCCGACGGCCCGCGCGAGGCACTCGCGTGAGGATCCTGCTCATCAACCCCAACACCTCCCGGGCGATGACCGCGAAGATCGCGGACGCCGCCCGGGGGGTGGCGGGACCGGGCATCGAGATCGACGCGGTGTGCCCCGCGACCGGCGCCGCGGCGATCGAGACCCACCTCGACGAGATCGAGGCCGCCGCGGCGGTGGCGGAGCTCGTCGCCGCGGACCGTGACGGCGGATCGCCCGCCGACGCCTACGTGATCGCCTGCTTCGGCGACCCGGGGCTGGATGCGGCGCGCGAGCTGGTCACCGTCCCCGTCGTCGGGATCGCCGAGGCGGCGATGCACCTCGCCGCCGTGTCGGGGCGGCACTTCGGTGTCGTGACGACCCTGAGCCGCACCCTGGGCCGGGCCCGCGACCTCGTCGCGCGTTACGGCATGGAACGCTCGTGCGTCTCGCTCGCGGCGACCGGCATCCCCGTGCTCGACCTCGAGGACACCACGTCCGCGGCGGTGGCGACCATCGCCGGGCTGAGTGCCGAGGCGGCGGAGGGCGGGGCCGATGTGGTGGTGCTCGGGTGCGCGGGCATGGCCGACCTCTGCGCCGAGTTGACCGCTCGCGTCGGGGTCCCGGTGGTCGACGGAGTGGCCGCGGCGGTGGGCGTGGCATCCGGGATGGTGCGGATGGGGCTCGGCACGAGCAAGCGCGACGAGTACGCGAGCCCGCCCGTGCGCCGACCCGTCGAGGTGTTCGCGTGAATGTTGATGACGGTTACATCGGCGAAACGCGAGGTGCCTAACGTGAGCGACATGAGCACCCGGATCGCCGCCCGACGCGTCTACCTCGACGGCGCGTTCGCGCCCGCCACCGTCGTGATCGACGACGGCCTCATCACGTGCATCGACCCCTTCGACGCCTCGGCCGAGACGGTGCTGCCCGCCGACGCCGTGCTGCTGCCGGGTCTGGTCGACTCGCACGTGCACCTGGACGAACCCGGGCGCACCGAGTGGGAGGGCTTCGCGACGGGCACCGCCGCGGCGGCCGCGGGCGGCGTCACGACGGTGGTCGACATGCCGCTGAACAGCCTGCCCGTCACCACCACGGTCGAGGCGCTGGATGCCAAGCGCGCCGCCGCCCGGGGAAAGCTCGCCGTCGACGTGGCGTACTGGGGAGGGGCCGTGCCCGAGAACCTCGGCTCGCTGCGCGCGCTCGCCGACGCCGGCGTGGTGGGGTTCAAGTGCTTCCTCTCGCCGAGCGGGATCGACGAGTTCGGCCACCTCGACGCCGACCAGCTCGAGCGGTGCCTCGCCGAGATCGCCGTCTTCGACGGGGTGCTGATCGTGCACGCCGAAGACCCCGCCCACCTGCACGCGGACGGCGCACTGGGTCCGCACTACCGCGACTTCGAGCGCAGCCGGCCCCCGATGAGCGAGCGCGCCGCGATCGAACGCGTCATCGCCGCCGCACGACGCACCGGGGCGCGGGCGCACATCGTGCACGTCTCCGACGGGGGCGCGCTCGCCGCCGTCCGCGAGGCGAAGGCCGAGGGCGTCCGTCTCACGGTCGAGACCTGCCCGCACTACCTCACGCTCGACGCCGAGGCGGTGCCCGACGGTGCCGGTGCGTTCAAGTGCTGCCCGCCCATCCGTGGCGGCGACAACCGCGACCAGCTGTGGGCCGGGGTGATCGACGGCACGATCGACGCGATCGTCAGCGACCACTCGCCCGCGACCGTGGAGCTCAAGGGCCACCCCGACTTCGGTCTCGCGTGGGGCGGCATCTCGGGCCTGCAGACGGGGCTGTCGGCCGTGCACACGACGGCCCGCGAGCGCGGCCTCGCCTTCGAGTCGCTGCTGCCGCTGCTGACGACCGGACCCGCCCGCATCGCGGGACTCGCCGGACTGGGCGTGATCGCGCCCGGCGCCCCGGCGCACCTCGTCGCCTTCGCCCCCGACGAGCCATTCGTCGTGGATGCCGCCCGCCTCGAGTACCGCAATCCGGTGTCGCCGTGGCACGGCGAGACGCTCCTCGGCGTTGTCCGCGAGACCTGGTTGCGCGGGGTGTCCGCCTATCGTCGCGGTGCGCCCGTGACCGAGCGCGAGGGTCGCGAGATCCTCCCCGCCCCCACGGTGGTGCCCGCATGACCGCCGCCGAGGTCGCCGAGCCCGTCGACGGGACCGGGACCCCCAGCGCCCGTTCCTCCTTCCCGATCCTCCAGCGGCACACGGGCCCCATCCCCGGCGACCACTACCTCCCCGCCACCCCGGCGACCGTGCTGTGGGGGCGCCTTCCGTGCGCGAGCGACGCGGCGGTCCTCGAGATCGCGTCGGGTGAGAGCGTGACGTTCGACACGGTCAGCCACGAGGGCGTGCTCGACGACCAGGGCAAGGACCCGCGAGCGTTCTTCGGCGCGCACGGCGTGCCCGTCGACGAGGTGCTCGATGACGCGGTCGAGATCGCGGCATCCGTCTCGCGGGATCCCTTCGCCGACGGACCGCACGTCGTCGTCGGACCCGTCCGCGTGGCGGGCGCGCGCCCCGGCGACCTGCTCAAGATCACCGTCGACACCCTCGTGCCGCGCGTGCCCTACGGGGTCATCTCGAACCGTCACGGCAAGGGGGCGCTGCCGGGCGAACTGCCCCGTACCGAGCACAACGTCAGCGTCTTCGCGTCGGTCGAGGAGCGCGCGGGTGCGCTCTTCGGCACGCTTCCGGTGGTCGAGGGCGGACCGCCGGTCGTGGCGTTCCCCCTCGCGCCGTTCCTGGGGACCATGGGCGTCGCCGTCGCCGCCGACGAGCGACCGCACTCCGTTCCGCCCGGCGCCCACGGCGGAAACATCGACATCAACCTGCTCGTCGAGGGGACGACCCTCTTCCTCCCGGTGCAGGTCGAGGGGGCGATGGCCTACGTCGGCGATCCGCACTTCGCCCAGGGTGATGGCGAGGTGGCGCTCACGGCGCTCGAGGCCTCGCTCCGGGCGACGCTGCGCTTCGAGGTGATCCCCGCGGATGCCGCCCGCGCCGCGTTCGGAGACGTCACCGGCCCGCTCGTGCGCACCCCCGAATTTCTCGTGCCCACCGGCATGGACCCCGACCTCGACGCCGCGATGCGCGCGTGCGTGCGCGCCGCGCTCACGTTGATGAACGGGCGGTGGGGGATGGACGAGCACCTCGCCTACGCCTACCTGAGTGCGGCGACCGACTTCGACATCTCGCAGGTCGTCGACATCGTCTCGGGCGTGCACGCGCGCATCCGCGAGGCCGACTTCGCGGGAGTTCCGGCCGTGGAGCCGGTGCCGCTGGACCGCGACGGGGGTGCCGCGTGAGCGCCGCGCTCGCCGCCGCCCTGGCCCGTGCCGAGGCCCCCGGCGCATCCCTCGGCATCATCCTGCGTCGCGCTGCGGACGATGGTTCAGTGTCCACGACACGCGGATGGGTCGCGCGAGCATCCGCATGTCGTGGACACTCGACGTCCGACGACGCGCCGAGAAAGGGACGACAGTGACGGATGCCACGATCCCCGCCGACCTGCGGGCTGCCTTCGAGGCGTACGAGCGGGCGATCGTGGCGAACGATCTCGACGCTCTCGACGCGTTCTTCGCACCCGGACCCGAGACCCTGCGCGGGGATTCCGGCGGCCTGCTCGTCGGACACGACGCGATCAGCGGATTCCGGTCGTTGCGCGGCGGCGTCCCCCCGCGCGAGATCGCCGACGTGCACTACCGCCCGCTGGCCCGGGGCCCCCGTCCGCACGCCGACGACGACGCCGCGAGCATCGACGGTGACGTCGCGCTGCTCGCGTCGGTGTCGCGCTTCACCGGCGGAGGCCGCGGTCTGCAGACGCAGGTGTGGGAGCACGTCGACGGCCGGTGGGTCATCACCGCCGCGCACGTCACCCCGCGCACGCCGGCGTTCGACCGGTCGATCTGGCGCAGCGTCGGCGACCCGTTCCTGCAGGGCGCGCGGGAGGGACCGCTCGCCGGACTCACCGTCGCGGTGAAGGACCTCTTCGCGATCGCGGGATTCCGCATCGGCGCCGGCAATCCGACGTACCTCGAGCAGGCGCGTCCCGAGAAGGTCACCGCTCCCGCGGTCGCCGACCTGCTGCGCGCCGGGGCGTCGCTGCGGGGGATCGCCCGCACCGACGAGTTCGCGTACTCGATCGCGGGTGACAACGTGCACTACGGCACCCCGCCCAACGGCGCGGTCGTCGGTGCGCTGCCCGGGGGATCCTCGAGCGGACCGGCCGCGGCCGTCGCCCTCGGCCACGCCGACGTCGGTCTCGCGACCGACACCGCGGGCTCCATCCGCGTACCCGCGTCGTACCAGGGCCTGTGGGGCCTGCGCACGACCCACGACCTCGTCCCGCGTCAGGGGATGCTGCCGCTCGCGCAGTCGTTCGACACGATCGGCTGGCTCACGCGCGACGGCGAGACGCTGCAGCGCGTGGCCGAGTGGTGCCTCAGCTACGACGGTTCCGCGACGACCGAGAACGTCTACGGCGCCTCCGGCGACGACCTGCCATGGCGCCTTCTCGTGCCCGAGGGGATCCTCGACTGCGTTGATCCCGACACCCGCGCGGTGTTCTCTCGACTCCTCGCCGCGCTCGCGGCATCCGAGGATCCTCCGTCCCTGCGCGCCGTCGACGCGGTCGACGTGGATGCCGCGTTCACCGCGTTCCGGACGGTGCAGGGCGCCGAGGCCTGGCGCAACGACGGCGAGTGGCTGCGTGCGCACCCCGGGGCTGTGGGTGCCGCGGTCGCGGAGCGCTTCGCCGCCGCAGCGCGCATCACCGCCGCCGACGAGGCCGCCGCCCGCCGCGACCTCGAGCCGATCGCCGCGCACCTCGCCGACCTCGTCCTCGACGCGGTGCTGATGTTTCCGACGGTTCCCGGTCCGGCACCGCTTCGGACCGCTGATGTGGATGCCGTCCGCTCCGCGACCCTGCGCATGACCGCCCCCGCCGCGGCGGCGGGGCTGCCCGCGGTCTCGGTGCCCCTGCTGACGGTGGAGGGTGCGCCCGTGGGCGTGTGCCTGGTGTCTCGCGCGGGCACCGACATCGCGCTGGTCCGTCTCGCCCGCCGCCTCGAGGCCCTTGTCGCGGCGGGGGGCGGCCGATGACCCGCGCAGTGTGTGCCGCGCTCCGGATCGAACGCCACGAGCAGCGGATCCCCGCCGACCGACGGGCACGAGCTGCCCGTATCTCCGGAGCCCGGCACGCCATCCCGCGTACCCCTGCGCCGCGGCCCGCCGCCCCGCGTACCCCCGCGCCCCGGCACGCCGCCCCGCGTCGACCGGCGCCCCGGCACGCCATCCCGCGTACCCCCGCATCCCACCCCTGCACTACGGAGTCCTGATGTCCCACCTCCCCGGCCCGATCGACCCGCCCGCCCGTCTGCTCATGGGCCCCGGTCCCATCTCGGCGTACCCGAGCGTGCTGCGCGCGATGGGGGCCCCGCTGGTCGGCCAGTACGACCCGTTCATGACGGCGACGATGACCGAGACGCAGGCCCTGTACCGCGAGGTCTGGGGCACCGCCAACGACGCGACGCTGCTGATCGACGGCACGAGCCGCGCGGGGATCGAGGCGGCGATGGTGTCGCTGATCCGCCCCGGCGACCGCGTTCTCGTACCGGTCTTCGGCCGCTTCGGTCACCTGCTCGCCGAGATCGCCGAGCGCGCCCTCGCCGAGGTGCACACGATCGCGGTGCCCTGGGGCGAGGTCTTCCCGGTGTCGACGATCCGCGAGGCGATCGAGCGGGTGAAACCGCATCTGGTGGCCTGCGTCCAGGGCGACACCTCGACGACGATGCTGCAGCCGCTCGACGAGATCGGCGAGATCTGCCGCGCGCACGGCGCCCTCTTCTACACCGATGCCACCGCGTCGCTGGGCGGGAACCCCTTCGAGATGGACGCGTGGGGACTGGATGCTGCCACCGCCGGCCTGCAGAAGTGCCTGGGCGGGCCGTCGGGGTCGGCACCGATCAGCCTGTCGGACCGGGCCGTCGAGGTGGTGCGTTCGCGCGCCCGCGTCGAGGCCGGGATCCGCGAAGAGGGCGACGCCTCGGCATCCGACTTCATCCGCTCCAACTACTTCGACCTCGCGATGATCCTCGACTACTGGGGACCGCGCCGCCTGAACCACCACACCGAGGCGACGACCATGCTCTACGGGGCGCGGGAGTGCGCCCGCGTGCTGCTTCTCGAGGGCCGGGATGCCACCATCCACCGCCACCGCCTGCACGGCGATGCGATGCTCGCCGGTGTCGAGGGTCTGGGCCTGACGGTGTTCGGCGACGTCGCGCACAAGATGACCAACGTCGTCGCCGTCGAGATCCCGGACGGGGTCGTCGGCGACGCGGTCCGGTCGGAGCTGTTGAGCGACTTCGGGATCGAGATCGGCACGTCGTTCGGGCCGTTGCACGGCCGGGTGTGGCGCATCGGCACCATGGGGTACAACGCCCGCACCGACGCGGTGCTCACGACGCTTGCCGCCCTCGAGGCGGTGCTGCGTCGCCACGGCGCTGCGGTGCCGGCCGGCGGGGGCGTCGAGGCGGCGCAGGCGGTCTACGCGGCGGCAGCGCGATGACGGTCGCGACCCGGTTGTCGGCATCCCCCGAGCGCATCGCGTCGGCGGCGCGACGCGTGATGGGTCGGTGCGAGGAACTGGCTCGCGTCTCGTCGATGACGGGCGGGATCGAGCGCGTGTATCTCTCGCCGGAGCACGCGCGGGTCAACCGCCTGGCCGCGGAGTGGATGCGCGAGCTGGGCATGACGACGCGGCAGGACGCGGCGGGCAATCAGGTGGGCCGCTTGGCTCCCGCCGGCGTCCCCGACGCTCCCGCCCTGCTGATGGGCTCGCACCTGGACACGGTCCCCGATGCGGGTCGGTACGACGGCATCGTCGGTGTGCTGATGGCGCTCGAGGTCGTGCGTCTGGTGCGCCACGTCGACGCCGACGGCGTGGCGACGAGTCCGTTCCCGTTCGCCCTCGAGGTGATCGCGTTCAGCGACGAGGAGGGCACGCGTTTCGGCAAAGCGTTGCTCGGGTCATCGGCGGTGGCGGGTCAATGGGACGAGTCCTGGTGGGAGCTGACGGATGCCGACGGCTCCACCCTGCGCCAGGCTTTCCGCGAGTTCGGACTCGACCCCGGTCGAGTGGGTGAGGCCGCGCGCCGCCCCGACGAGCTCGTGGCCTATCTTGAAGCGCACATCGAGCAGGGCCCGGAGCTCGATCGCGCCGACCAGGCGCTCGCCGCGGTGTCGTCGATCGCGTCGGCACGGCGTTTTCAGCTGATCGTCGAGGGAGAGGCCCGGCACGCGGGCGGGACGCCGTACGACATGCGGCGCGATGCGTTGCTGGGCGCGAGCGAGGCGGCGCTCGCGGTGGAGCGGATCTGCCGCGGCGAGCATCACATCATCGGCACGGTGGGTCAGCTCGAGGCGTTCCCCGGTGCGGTGAACGTCGTGCCGGGCGAGGCGCATTTCTCGCTCGACCTGCGGGGGGAGTTCGACGACACTCGCGATCACACCTGGACGTCGATCGCGGCGGAGTTGGATGCCATCATGGGCCGCCGCGGACTGCGGTGGCGTTCCCGTGAGGTGCACACCGCTCCCGCCGTCTTCTGCGCGCCCCTGCTGCAGGACGTCGTGCGTGCCGGCATCGGCGCCGAGGCCCCGACCCTGTTCAGTCGGGCGGGGCACGACGCGATGGCGATCGGGGCCATCACTGGCGTCGGCATGTTGTTCCTGCGCAACGCCGAGGGAATCAGCCATCATCCCGCCGAGTCGGTCCGGGGTGCGGACGTCGCGGCCGGCATCCGCGCCCTGGCCGAGTCGGTCTTGCACCTGGCGGCCGAGTCCCGCTGAGCGTCCGCGCGAGAATGGCCGCATGACCGATTCCCCCGACCTTCCCGACATCCTGCAGTTCGCGGCGTTCGCGGCGGCGCCGGGCGGTGGCAATCCGGCCGGTGTCGTCTTGGATGCCACCTCGCTCACCGAGGCGGACATGCAGCGCATCGCGACCGAGCTGGGGCATCCGGAGTCGGCGTTCGTGGGGGAGCGCGCGGGTCGCCGGGTCGGCGTACGGTTCTTCTCGCCCGGGGCGGAGGTTCCGTTCTGCGGACACGCGACGATCGCGACCGCCGTGGCGCTCGCCGAAGCCGAGGGCGAGGGCCCGTTCGTCTTCGACACCGCGGCGGGCGCGGTCGAGGTCGACACGTCGCGCGACGCGACCGGCCGCCTGTCCGCGAGTTTCACCAGCGTTGAGCCCGCCACCGGTGATCTCGAGCCCGAGGTCGCCGGCCGCCTGCTCGGCCTGCTGGGCTTGGACCGCGCCGCCCTCGACGAGCGGATGCCGCTCGCCCAGTCTTTCGCGGGCAACGTGCACCCCGTGATCGCGGTCGCCCTTCGTGAGGAGTTCGACCGTTTCACCTTCGATCCGGCTCTGGTGCGCGAACTGATGGACGAGCAGGGTTGGAAGGGCACGGTCACGGTGGTGCACGTCGGCGGCGAAGTCGCCGACGGGGTGGTGGTCGAGGCGCGCAACCTCTTCCCCGTCGGCGAGATCACCGAGGACCCGGCCACCGGCTCAGCCGCCGCCTCGCTCGGGGCGTATCTGCGGGATCGGCTCGGGATGCCGGCCCCCTTCGGCTTCACGGTGCGTCAGGGCCGCCATATCGGGCGTCCCAGCGTGCTCGCCGTCGAGGTGCCCGCCGTGGGCGGTATCGCGGTCAGGGGCACCGCGACTCCGCTCTGAGAGCCGTCCACGAACAGGGGCGGTCGCGGTGGGGAACCGGTCCGGCGCGGCTGAGCGGCGCGCCGGACCGTCGATCAGCATCCCTTCTTGATGACCGAGATGTGGGAGTCGCCCGAACTGGTGAAGGAGTCGCCGACGGCGGAGACGACGTTGGTCTTGGCGACAGCGTTGTTGAACCAGAGGTCGTTGCCGTCGAGGAACGTGGCCCACGATCCGACGGCTTTCGCCGAGGCGGGCACGGCTGGGAAGGTCCAGACGGTGTCGGCGGAGTGACGGCTCGTGGCCACCCCGGACTCGATGTAGGAGCTGATGGCCTCGGTCCAGTCGACGATCAGGGATCCCGACACCCCGGTCACGTTGTGGGCGATGGTGGAGTCGCTCCAGTCCAGGCGCGCACCATTGCCGCTCGACAACAGATTCGGAACACGCTCGAACACGGAGTCGCGCGGTGCGGTGGTGTTGTCGAAGGTGCCGGTTCCGGTCCCGTTCTTCCAGCGCTGGAGGGTGAAGACCGTGTTCCCGCCGGGGGGTTGGACCGCGTAGCAGGCGTAGTCGAATCGGGCGCCGTTCGAGAAGCACGTGTACGCCGTCACCGCGGACACCGAGTTCTCCCAGACCGTGTTGCGGTACCAGAGCTGTCGGGCGTTCCTATCGAGGAAGACCCCGTAGGAGCCGCCGACCTCGGCGGTCGCGGGCACCCGGGAGAAGGTCTCGGTGGCGATCACCGTGCCGTTGGAGCCGACGCTGCTCGTTGCGACTCCGTTCGCGAAGTAGCTCCAGTACTCCCTCGTGTCGCTGCGGTTCGCGCGGACGCCGCTGACACCCGAGGCGATGATCCGGTCGACGTACCAGAGGTCCGTGCCGTCGACGAAGAGCCCGTACCCGCCGACGGGCGTCGCGGTCGAGGGAATGTCGGGAAAGACGGCGGGCATGCTGAGGGCACCGTTCGCCGTCGAGAGGAAGAGGGCGTATGCGCTTCGCAGTGTCGTCGTTCCCGCGGTCGCTCCCGAGGCAGTGGCCGCGGCCGTGCCGCTCTTTCCCGAGTTCGGGACGTCGATGGTGGGGACGGCGAACCGCCCATTGCCGTCGGAGGTCCCCGTGGCGGTCGTCGCACCCCCCGCGAAGGTGTATCCGTCCGACAGGGTCACCGTGACGGCCACGCCTGCCTGGGGCGTACCGTCCATCGTCGCCGTGGCGACGACCTCGTCGATCGTCTCGCAGATGGGGCCGGCGTACGACGTCCGCTCGAAGGTCAGCACGAGTTGGTGGGACGCCGCAGCAGCGGGAGAGGCGGTCACGGCGACGATCGCCGGAACGGACCAGGCGGCGCCGGCGAGGACGGTACGGCGCGACGGCGGCCGCGAGGCGCCGTTCAGGGGAGGAGTAGAGGACATGCGGAACCTTTCCTTAGAGACGTCGGTAGCTTCTCCGAGACGATTGCGTATGCCTACATACGGTTGACCTCGGCGCCCGGGCGGAGGCATTCGCGGCGCGAGCTGAGAGCGCGGGTGAGGACGGGCGTCCGGAAAACACGACGCGCGCGCCCCCGACGGGGGACGCGCGCGTGGCGGAGGTGAGGGCTCAGCAGCCGTTGGTCACGTAGGAGATGTGGATGTAGCCGTTCGGCGCCCCGTCCGAGACGGCTTTGGCGACGTTGGTCGTCCTCTTCTGGTTGTTGGCCCATAGATCGGAACCCGCGACGTACACGCCTTCGCCGCCGGCCGCCGTCGCGTTCGTGGGTGTGGAGTTGAACGTGCGTCGATTGCCCGTCCGGTAGCCCGAGACGTCCTGCGCACCGGGCGTGTTCGAGGTCCAGACGATGGTGCCGTCGTCCGCGTTGGTCCGCAGCGCGCCCGACGCGTTCGAGACCCCGCTTTCGCGGCGGAGGTTTGCGAACCACAGGTCGCCGTTGTTGTTCAGCCACAGGTTCGGCATGCGGGTCGCGGACACGGTCGAGGGGACGTTGAAGAAGGCCTGAAAATCCTGCGGCGTCCCGTTGACGCCCTTGAACGATCGCGCGGCGTTGTTGAAGTACCCCACGTAGTCCTGCCACTGGCCCTGGGCGGGCCCGTTCATCCCGCCGCTCAGCCCGGCGGCGCGGTCGACACCGCTGGCGACGATGGCATCGAAGTACCACAGGTTGCCGTTGTCCAAGAAGGTCCCGTAGGCGCCCACCGGGGTGGCGGTGCCCGGCACGTTCGCCCACGTCCGGATCGCGGTCACCGAGCCGTTGGAACCGTACGCGCTCTTCGCGACGCCGTTCTCGATGTAGCTGAAGAAGTCGGTCGTGTCGCTGCGGTTGCCCCGAGCCTTGCTGATGTTGCTCGAGAAGACCGAGTTGCCGTACCAGAGCGTCGAGCCGTCGAGAAAGAGGCCGTAGCCGCCGATCGGGACCGCGGTGCTGGGGATGAGGTCGAAGACGGTGTCGCTGACGACCTCGATGTTGTGGATGGTCATGAACCGTGCGAAGGTGCCCTTCGCCTGAAGAGGCACGGACGTTGCAGCGGCTCCCGTCGCCGTCGCCGTCGCCGTGCCGCTGTTCGGCTGGTTGGGCACCGTGATCGTCGGCAGGGTGAAGCGGCCGTCACCCCCGGTCGTCCCGGTGGCACTGGTGCTGCCTCCCGAGAAGGTGAAGCCGCCGGCGAGAGAGACCGTCACGACCTTGCCCGCAGCGGCGGCACCCCCCGTCGTGGCGGTGACGTAGGCGCCGCTGATGGTGGTGCACACCTGACCGGAGTACGAAGCCTGGTCGAAGGTGAGCACCGTGTCGTTCGAGGCCGCCGCGGCGGGGGACGCGCTGAGTGCGGCGATCGCGGGTACCGACCAGGCCGCGCCGGCGATGATCGTGCGCCTCGAGGGAAGGCGGGGGGTCGAGTCGTTGTATTCGGAGTCTTCCGACATGGGAGGGCCCTTTCTGTGCTGGCCGCCACAGGATCTCAGTCGAAGCGGCGCACAATGATCGCCACGTTGGCGGGGCGTTCTATGGTGTTGTCGAATCCGTCACCGGGTGAAGACGCGGGTGTACGGGGCGCACGTGCGCGTGCCCCGGAGGGCACGCGCACGCGATCGTCACGCGCTCGTGATGAGCGAGACGTGGTCGGTCGAGAGGATGCTGTCGCCGACGGCCGCGACGACGTTGCGCGCGACGACGGCACGCCGCGCCCACAGGTCGGTGCCGTCGAGGAAGACGCCCAGGGCGCCCACGGGACGCGCGGAGCGGGGGACGCTCGGGAACTCCGCGGGGTTGTTCACGACACCCCGGTTGACCATGACCGACGTCGCGTATCGGTAGGACCGCCCGTTCGCCACGTAGCTGCCGATGGCGAGCGTCGGGTCGTTCGTCATCGTGCCGGACGCGCTGAGCACGTCGTAGGCCCGGCGCAGGTCGCCGTACCAGAGGTCGCCGTTGCCGTTCAGCCACAGGCCGGGCAGACGGGTGATCTGCGCACTCGCCGGGATGTTGAACCACGCCTGCCACTCGCCGGTGACCCCGCCCACGCCCTTGAACGCGCGAGCGGCGTTGGTGAAGAAGCCGACCCAGTCGGTCCATGCGCCCGACGGCGTCTTGCCGACCCCTCCGCTCAGGCCGGTGGCCTGCTTCACCCCCGTGGCGACGATGGAACCGAAGTACCAGAGGTCGCCGCCGTCGAGGAATGCTCCGAAAGCACCGACCGGGGTCGCCGTCGCGGGCACCTGCGGCCAGGTGCGGACGTCGTAGATGTTGCCGTTCGAGCCTCGCACGCTGGTCGCCACGCCGTTCTGCACGTAGCTGAAGAAGTCCCAGACGTCGTTGCGGTTGCCGCGCGCCGCGGTCACACCCTTCGCGTAGACGGAGTTGCCGTACCAGAGCGTGGTGCCGTCGAGGAACAGGCCGTAGCCGCCGATGGGCCGCGCCGTCGTCGGTACGTTCGGAAAGGTGAGAGCGCCGGTGAGGCCGCCGTTGGTGAAGGTCAGGAACTGCGCAGAGCCGCTGGCCGCCGACGCCGGCGAGGCGGGGCCGGCGGCGCCGGCGAAGGCCACCGCGGCGGGGAGGCTCAGCGCAGCAGCGGTGAGAAGCGAGCGGCGCGAGAGCCCGCGCGCCGGATCGGAGGGACTGTCGAGGGTTTCGGACATGGGGTGGTCCTTTCTAGGAGCTGACGAGAGCAGGATCCCGGGGTGTGCTCGTGACGAGGCATCTGGGGTTGCGCACGCGAGGCGGGTGACGCCAAAGGCGTAAGCGGGGGTCCGGAGGGGCGGGGCTCTGGGCGGACCGGGCATGTGTCGAGGCGACCGATGCGAGCGGCTCCGGACGGCAGCCTCGAGTCGCCGCCCGTGAGCCATCGCATCGCGACACAGGGTGATGGCGTCCTAGATGACTCTTGAGGGACCGGGTGAAGAGGCTGCGGTTGCGTGCCCGGGGCGGCCGTCCTCGACCCACGACGGTCCGGACATCGGCGCGGGTCGACGCGCGAAAGCGGATGGGCGGCTGAGGCGCGTCATCCCGAGGCGCGCGTCGGAGGCGCGGCCGCGCCGCCGCGGCCGAGCCCCCAGGATCGGACGAGCGCGTTCGGACCGCAGGAGGCGACGCGCGACGCGGCGACGAAGGGGGATCATCACGCATGCTGCGCCTGGAAGGAGACGAGGCCCTTCGGTGGTTCGCCGACCGTGCGCTCGACGCCCACGCGCTCACCCCGGCCACACCCGTCGTCTTCGTCGACCAGATCACTCTGGCCGAGATGACGGTGCGGCGCGTATGGCATACCCCGATGTCGATCCGCTCGACAGCTGTCGACGCGCCCACCCCGCAGAGCGCTCTGGTCCTTCAGGCCGAAGGGCAGACGGAATGGTCGTGGTCGAGTGGCGAGATCGGCATCCTGTGCGAAGAGGGAGGAGCGGTGATGTTCCCGGCGGATGCTCTCGGCGGCGCGGTCTGCCGGGCACCGTCCGGTCGGATCGAGGTCGAGTCGGCGCACCTGCCGGTCGAGGGAGCCTCTGCTCTACCGGGGACGGACGACGGACCCGTCTGGAAGGCCCTCGCCTCGACGGTCAACGCCATCTTCAACTCCGAGACCAGGGTCACCCCCGCCGCGAGCGATCCGCTGCGTGACGCGATCGAGAAGCTGTGCATCGCCCTGATCGCGAGTCGACGCCGCGGTGGCGACGAGACCGGCGGTTCGGGGGCCACCTACGCCGCCGCGATGACGATCATCCACGAGCAATCAGTGCGCCCCGACTTCTCGGTCGAAGAACTCGCCGCGCTGCTCGGAATCTCGCGCCAGTATCTGACCCGGGTGTTCGCCCGTCATGGCCGGACGCCTCGTGACGCGGTGCGCGCCCGCCGGTGGGAAGTCGCAGAGGGGTTGCTCGCCGCGGGGTACCACACGGCCGACGCGGTCGCGCGCTCGGGCTTCCCCTCGGCGCGCGCCCTCGCGCACGCCCGTCGCGAGCTGCGCCGCCGGGTCGAAGGGGTCGAGTGAACAACGGGACCCCGCGCGCCCGTCGTCTCGGGCGTCAGTCCTGAGCCAGCCGCCACACCCGGTCGCGCGAGAACGGCAGCTCGTAACCGCGCCGCCCCAGGGCTCGCGACACCGCATTGCCGATCGCCGCGCCCACGGGGTTGTACGGCGATTCGCTCATCGATTTCGCCCCGAACGGGCCCAGGGCGTCGTCGGTCTCGGCGAAGTACACCTCGGTGTCGGGTACGTCGGCGAACTGCGGCACGCGGTAGGTGCGGAAGACCGGGTTCTTCACCACGCCATCCTCGAGCAGCACCTCTTCGTACAGCGCGCCGCCGAGGGCCTGCGCGGCACCGCCCTCGATCTGGCCGCGACACTGCGCGGGGTTGATCACCACGCCCGCGTCCGCGCTCTGCACCGACTGCAGCACCCTCACCGTCCCCGTCTCGGCATCCACCGCCACCCGCACCGCGTGGACGTTGAACGCGAGCGACCGCAGGTCCCCGAACTCCGCTCCGTCGGCCGTCAGGCCGTTCTCGTCGAGCAGCGAGGCGGGCGCCGCCGCCACGATGCGGTCCCAGGTGACGACCTCGTCGCCGACGGAGACACCGGATGCCGACAGCTCGGCGGTCGCGGCATCCCCTCCCGCAAGGTCGGCGGCGATCTCGGTGATGCGTCGCCGCAGCGCGACGCACGCGGCGTGGAGCGCCTTGCCGGCCACGACCGTCCCCGCCGATGCGAAGGCACCCGTGTCGTGGCGGACCGCGTCGGTGTCGGCGGCCCACAGCTCGAGACGGTCGGGAGCGGCATCCAGCACCGTCGCCGCGATCTGACGGTGCACCGTCGACGTGCCGTTGCCGAACTCGGCCGTGCCCACCCGCAAGAGGAACGTGCCGTCCGAGCGCAGGGTCGCGGTGGTGTGGGCGATGTGCCCGCGGGGAGCCATCGTCGCGATCATGGCGGCCGCCATGCCCTCGCCCACCAGCCAGCCCGCGGGGGCATCGACCCCGTTTCCGCGGCGCAGGGCGTCCTGCGCCAGGTCGAGGCACTGGTCGAGGCCGTAGCTGCCCCAGATCAGGTCTTCTTCGTACTTCTCGTCGTCGTCGGGGTGCAGGGGGTCGCCCTCGCGCACCGCGTTCAGGCGGCGCAGGTCGAAGGGATCGACATCGAGCTCCTGCGCGAGCGCGTCCATCGCCGACTCGACCGCGAACACCACCTGCCCGAGCCCGTATCCGCGGAACGCCCCCGACGGCGGGTTGTTCGTGTAAACCGCCTCGGCGGCGATCCACTTCGTCGGGACGCGGTACAGCGTCGTCGACTCGGCGCACGAGTGGAACAGGACGCCGATGGCATGGTTGCCGTAGGCGCCGGTGTCGCTCAGCACGTCGAGCTTCATCGCGGTCAGCCGGCCCGTGGCATCCGCCCCCAAGGTGGTGCGCACACGCATGGGGTGGCGCAGCGAGGCGCGGACGAACTGGTCGGTACGCGAGAACTCGTATGCGACCGGTCGCCCCAGCTTGAGCACGGCGAGAGCCGTGAGGTCCTCGGTGAACAGCTCCTGCTTGCCCCCGAAACCGCCCCCGACCCGCGCGGCGAAGACCCGCACGCGGTCGCGCTCGAGGTCGAACACGTGCGCGATCTCGTCGCGGGTGAGGAAGGGCACCTGCGTCGAGGACCGGATGACGAGCCGTCCGTCGTCGTCGAGCCAGCCGACCGCCGCGTGGGTCTCGAGTGCCGCGTGCGTCACCCGGGACGAACGCCACTCGCCCGTCACGGTGACGTGACTGGCCGCCAGCGCCTCGTCGATGTCGCCGCCGTGCCCCGTGTGGAAACCGGCCACGACGTTGCGGGCGGCATCCATCACCCGTTCTTCGGGGGTGCGATCGGGATGCAGGAGCGGGGCGCCGGGCCCGCGGGCCTCCTCGGGATCGAACACCGGGGGGAGGAGCTCGTAGTCCACTCGGACGGCGCGGCAGCCAGCGTCGGCGGCCTCGGCCGATTCCGCCACGACCGCGGCCACGCGCTGGCCGACGTGACGAACGACGTCGTCGAGCATGCGCGTGTCGTCGGGATCGTCGGTGCGGTGCTCGTGCCGCCCGGTCGAGTACCGCACATCGGGCACGTCGTCGTGGGTGAAGACGGCGACCACCCCGGGGATCGCCAGGGCCGCGGCCGTGTCGATCGCGCGGATGCGCGCGTGCGGGTGCGGCGAGACGACCACCCGCAGCACCAGGGGCGGCCCACCGGGCACAGGGGCGTCGAGGGTGAACGGCTCCCGTCCCTGCACGATGCGGCGCGCGGCCTCGGGGACCGCCGAGGTGCCCACGGTCTCGATCGGGACGGTTGCCGGGGCCCGGCCGCACCCGTCCGTGCACCCGTCGTCGGCGCGGCATCCGGGACCCGTCTCGCGCACCGGCCCCAGGACCGACGCACGGATGGCCTCTCGGATCGGACGGTAACCGGTGCATCGGCAGAGGTTGCCCTTCATGCGGCGGTCGAGGTCGTCGACGTCGTCGGCGGTCAGGGTGGATGCCGTCACGCTCATGCCGGGGGTGCAGAAGCCGCACTGGAAGCCGAAGCCGGTGGCGAGGGCCTGCTGCACCGGATGCAGCTCGTCGCCCGGGGCGAGTCCCGCGGCCGTCGTGATCATCCGCCCCTCGAGGCGCATCGCCGGGACGATGCACGAGTGCGTCGGCGTGCCGTCGAGCAGCACCGAGCACGCGCCGCAGTCACCCGCGTCGCAGCCCTTCTTCACCGTGACATGGCCCGTCTCGCGCAGCAGCGTCCGGGCGCACTGTCCCGGTCGCGGCTGCGCCTCGACCGGCGAGCCGTCGACGAGGAACCTCATGCGGCGCCCTCCCGGCGGTCCAGGGCGAAGCCCTGACGCAGCCGTTCGGCGAGCACCACGCTCACCCCGCGCCGCCAGTCGGCGCTGCCCAGCGGGTCGGTGTAGAAGTCGGTCGCGGAGGCCACGGCATCCCGCAGCTCTCCGGCACCCGGCACCCGGGCGAAGCGCAGGACGCGCGGCCGACGCACCGCGGCGGTGATCACGAACACCGCGGCGCCGTCGGGGTCGACCCGCGCGGTGACGACGGCGCCCGAGCGCCCCAGCTCGGCGAGGGCGATCTTCTGCAGGCCCACCCGCGCCCGCAGGGCGTGCGCGGGAACGTCGAGAGCACGCACCACCTCGCCCGGGGCGAGGGAGGTCGCGGCGTCGTCGACGACGAGGTCCGCCACGGCGATGCGCCGCTCGCCGCCGTCGGGGGTCCACACCAGGGCGGTGGCATCGAGCGTCGACAGCAGCGCGATCATCGCCCCCGCCGCGAACGCCTGGCAGACGTTGCCGCCGACCGTGGCGGTGTTCCAGATCTTGAAGGATGCCAGCAGGGCGTCCGAGGCGGGGCGCACGAGCGCGAGCGAGGTCCAGGCGGGCGGCGCCTCGCGCTCTGCCCAGTCGATCAGGCGCGCGATCGTGCACGTCGCACCGATGCGAAGGCCCTCGTCGGTGACCTCGAGGTCGGGCCAGTCCAGGGTCGTCAGGTCCACGAAGCCGGTGGTGCGAGGTTGCGGTTCGCTCATCAGCCACGTGCCGCCCGCGATCACCACCTCGCCGGGGGCGAGGGCGAGGTCGGCGCGCGAGCGCGCAGAGCGGAACGAGGTGACGGTGGTGATGTCCACGGCTCAGCCCGCCAAGACCCGGCCCGACCAGCGGCCCTCGGTCAACGTGTAGTGCTGGCGGGTGCTCTGCCCCTGCGCGTCGCCGCGCCAGAACGTCAGGGTCACGGGTCGCAGGCGGAATCCCACCCATCGCTCGGGCGGGTCGAGCACGGGGTGGGCGTCGTCGAACTCGCTCCACAGGTGACGCCGCGCCGCGGCGGGCAGCTGCGCGTTCTCGTGCGTGTTGACCCAGGCCAGCAGCTGCAGGTAGCGCGAACGCTGCCGGTACACGGCGGCGGCCTCGGACGCGTTCACCCGCTCCACGACCCCGCGCGCCACGAGCTGGCGCCCCGTCTCGGGCCACGCCACCGCCATCGCGGCGACCGGGTTCGCGGCGATCTCGGCGACCTTCGTGCTCGCCGAATCGGTGTGGAAGTACAGGCCCGTGGCATCCCGATCGCTGATCAGCACGTGCCGCAGCGACGGCAGTCCGTCCCGGCCGATGGTCGACAGGGCGGCGAGCGGACGCAGCTCGCTGTCGTGCGCGGGGAGCCAGCGCACGAGCAGGGCGAGCGGATCGTCGACGAGGGCGTCGACGTCGTCGACGTCGGAACCGAACGTGGTGCCGGCCGTGATCATGGCATCCTCCGGGGTGCTGCGGATGGACGCGAGCCTAGGCACGGCGCGTTTCGGCGATGTTGCCGTCACGAACATTCGCCGAAACACACGGGGCGGGTCGGCGGAGGGTTGGGGCGGGGCGGGGCGGTCGGGCCGGGCGGTGGGGCGCGTGGGGCGGGCGCGGTCGCGCGCTGGATCTGTCGAGTGTCCAGGAAACGCCGCGCGGTGTGGGGAGGTTGCGGTGCGTCTTGGACACTCGACGGTTGAGCGGGGGTGTGCCGGGGCGGGGCGGGGCGGGCGCGGACGGTCGCGGAGGAGGGGGGCGACCGGGCGAGCCGGCCGGGCCGCGCGGGCGTGCTAGGTCAGGCGGTGACGGCGGGCGAGAGGCCGGCCGCCACGGCCACCAGATGCCCGCCCTTGCGCTCCGCGCGGGCGACGCCGCGGGGGCCGGCCGCGTCGCGCTCCAGCAGGCGCCACGGGTGCGCGTCGATGTCGGCGCCTCCCGTCGCGCAGGCCAGCAGCGCCAGGGGCTCGAGCAGCCGCCACCGCCCCCGCGGTCGCTGCATGTCGACGATGCCCGCGCGTCCGCCCGGGCGCACCGCGGCGCACACGCGCCGCCACGCCTCGTCGCGTTCGGGGATGACGCTGAGCGCGTAGGTCGAGAACACGGCATCCGCCGCTCGTCCGCCGTTCGCGGCGCGGAGGGTCCCGGGGTCGAGGGTCGCGGCGTCCGCTTCGACCAGCGTCACGACGTCGTCCCACCCGGCGTCGGCCACCCGGTGACGGGCGACGGCGAGCATGTCCGTGCTGCGGTCCACGCCGATCACGTGCCCGGTGGGGCCGACGGCCGCGATGAGACCGGCGAAGTTCAGCCCGGTGCCGCAGCCGAGGTCGATCACGGTGTCGCCGGGACGTGGATCGAGAAGGCGGATGCCGGCCTCGCGGCCCGCCGCGTACACCCACCGCTCACCCGAGAGCACGTCGTACCACCGTGCGCCGACGCCGTACCGGCGCAGCAGTGCCGCCATCGCGCCACCCCCTCCGATCCCAGCCTAGGCTTCGCACATGACCTCCGCTCCGCGCCGACGCGCCCGCCCGCTCACATCCGCCGAGGCCGGCCGCATCGCGTGGGACCTCGTCGTGGTGGGGGCGGGCAGCGCGGGTCTCGTGGCCGCGCGCACCGCGGCGGTGCTGGGTGCGCGGGTGCTGCTGATCGAGGAGCGCGGGTTCGGAGGGGAATGCCTCTACACGGGGTGCGTGCCGTCGAAGGCGCTCATCGCGGCGGCCGACGCGGCGCAGGATGCGCGGGGGGCCGGGCGGCTCGGCATCCATGTGGGTGAGGTGCGGGTCGACTTCGCGGCCGTCATGGCGCACGTGAAGGGCGCGATCGCCGAGATCGAACCCGTCGATTCGCCCGAGACGCTCGCGACGACGGGCGTGTTCACGCTGCGGGGTCGGGCGCGCTTCGACGGGCCGCGTTCGCTGGTCGTCGAGGGCGTCGGCATCCGTTTTCGCGACGCGATCCTGGCGACCGGCAGTTCGCCGGTGGTGCCCGAGGGTGTCCAGGCGCTCACGAACGAAACGCTCTGGGGCCTCGAGGCGCTGCCCGATACGCTGCTCGTCCTGGGCGGCGGAGCGATCGGATGCGAGATGGCGCAGGCCTTCGCGCGCCTGGGCAGCCGTGTCACGCTCGTGCACCGCGGGGACCGGCTGCTGCCGAAGGAGGACCCCGACGCCAGCGCCCTCGTGCTCCGCGCCCTGCGCGCCGACGGCGTCGACGTGCGTCTGACCACGACGCTCGCAGACGCCGACCGTGCGGACGGACGCACCACCGCGCGACTGAGCGACGGCTCCACGGTCGTCGTCGAACACGTGCTCGCCGCCCTCGGCCGACGCGTCGACACGACGGGGCTGGGGCTGGATGCCGCGGGCGTCGACCTGGACGACGCAGGCGCCATCGCGGTGGACCGGACCCTCGCCACGAGCAACGCGCGCATCCGCGCCGCGGGAGACGCGACCCCCCTGCCGCGATTCACGCACACCGCCGGGATGTTCGGCAGTGTCGCCGCGACCAACGCCGTGCTCGGTCTGTCGCGTCGGGTGCGCCTGGACGACGTGCCGCGCGTGACCTTCACCGCGCCCGAGGTCGCGGCGGTGGGGGTGTCGACGACGGATGCCGAGGCCGCGGGCCTGCGCGTCGTCGAGACGGTGCACGCCGACCTCGACCGCGCGATCGCCGAGGGGCGCACCGGGGGCTTCACGCGTCTGGTGGTCGACCGCCGGGGTCGGGTGGTCGGCGCGACGATCGTCGGGCCGCGCGCGGGGGAGTCGCTGGGCGAGCTGTCGACGGCGGTGTCGCTCAAGCTCACGGTGCGCGCGCTCGCCGGGGTGCTGCACGCGTACCCGACGTACTCGGACGCGGGGTGGAACGCCGCCGTCCGCGACGCGCAGGGGGCCCTGCGGCGGGGTGCGGTGGCCGCGGTCATCCGGCTGCTGCGCCGGGTGCGTCGGCGTCGGCGTTGACGGCGGGGCGCGGTTGCGCGCATCGGCGACGAGCTGTACGGGCGAGCCGGGCAGCCGCGCGATCTCACCGCAGCAGGCGGTACCCCACGACGATCCGCTGCACGGCGCTGACGCCCACGAAAACGCTCCACACCACCGCGATCCCTCCCGCCCAGAACGGCAGGATCAGCCAGAGCGCGTGAACGACGATCGTCTCGGTCCCCTCGGCGATGCGCCCGAGGAACGACAGCGAGCGGCCGTCGTCGATGCGGCGCCCGGTGCGCTCGGCGATCGACGAGAACGCCAGGAACGCCGTGCCGTTGACGTAATAGACGACCAGGACGAGCAGGAACGGCCACCACGGCGTGTCGAACGCGGTCGTGGCGCCCCACGCGACGCCGAAGACCCCCGCGCCATAGGCGATGAAGTCGGCCGTGATGTCGAGGAAGCCGCCCGCCTCGCTCTCGCCGCCCCGGCCCTGCGCGCGGCGGCGCCGGGCGAGCGTTCCGTCGAGCCCGTCGGCCACCCGCGACACGAGCCACAGCACGACGGCCACGGCCCACCACTGCGCCGCGGCCGCGCCGGCCGAAGCCAGCGCGAGGACGAGACCCGCGATCGTGAGGCGATCGGGTGTGACGCCCGGGCGATCGAGGACGGCGGCCGCGGCATCCAGAGGACCCGAGAGCACCGCGCGCATCGAGCGGTCAAGCATCGGCGGCCCCCGCGGTGCGGCGTCGGCGGACGACCGCACCGGCGATCAGCCCGGCTGCCAGCAACACGCCCACAGCGGCCAGCGCGACCCAGAAGCCCGGGCCGAGTTCCCACCCGAAGGCCCCGAGCGCGACGTACGCCGCCGAGCCCGGGAGGATCCCGATCGCGGTGCCGATGGCGTAGTCGCGTCGGCGCACCGACGTCAGCCCCGCGCCGTAGTTGATGAGCGTGAACGGGATGACGGGGATCAGCCGGGCGCTCAGCACGGCGATCAGTCCGCGGCGGCCGATCGCGGCATCGAGGCGGGCCACCCGCGCCCCCGTGAAGCGTTCGACGGCCTCGCGGCCGAGCGCGCGACCGATGAGGAAGGATGCCGCGGCCCCCAGCAGCGCGCCCACGTAGACCATCGCGAACGCCACCGGGAAACCCCAGACCAGGCCGGCCGCGATGCCCAGCACGTTCTTCGGCGCCGGGCTGAGGGTGAGCGCGGCGTACAGCAGCGTGAACAGCACCGCCCCCGCCCACCCGACCTGGCCGGACCAGGCGCGGATCTGCTCGACGTCGTGCGGGACGAAGACGAAGCCAACCGTTGCGACGACGGCGACGAAGACTCCGAGAAGGACGAGTCGCAGAAGGGGTCGACGTATCGCACGGCGCGCAGGCGCGTCGGTTCGGTCCGGTTCCATCGATTCCCCTCCGCTTCCCTTACCCTAAGTCCGCGCGCGACCAGCGGTCGCCGGTACCGACCGAGGAGCCCCATGACCCCCCTTCGACGCCGACGTCGCCTCACCGCCCTGACGGTGGCCGCGGCATCCACTCTTCTCGCCCTCACGGGATGCGCCGCCCCCGCAACCCCCGACGCGGCGGAATTCTCGGACTGGGATGCCGTGCTCTCGGCCGCTCAGGGCCAGACCGTCCAGCTGTGGATGTACGGCGGCGACGATCAGGGCAACGCCTACATCGACGACGTGCTGGCCCCCGCGGTCGCGGAGTTCGGCGTGACACTGGAGCGCGTGCCCGTCACCGACACGCGGGACGCGCTGAACCGCGTGTTCACCGAACTGCAGGCGGGACGCGAAGACGGCAGCGTCGACCTGCTGTGGGTCAACGGCGACAACTTCCGCACGGGTAAAGAGGCCGGGGCCTGGCGCTGCGGGTGGACGGGGATGCTCCCGTCGATGGCGAACACGGGCGCCGACGACCCGCTGCTGCAGTCCGACTTCGGCACGCCCGTCGACGGCTGCGAGGCGCCCTGGCACAAGGCGCAGTTCACCCTCGCCTACAACGCCGAGACGATCGCCGACCCGCCCACGACGCTGGCGGGAGTGCTGGACTGGGCCGAGGCCAACCCCGGCCGCTTCACCTACCCGGCGCCGCCGGACTTCACCGGGTCGGTGTTCGTGCGCGAGGCGCTCGCGAGCGTCTCGGGCGGCGCCGACCAGGTGCCGACCGCCTTCTCGCAGGACGCCTTCGACGAGCTCGCGCCCGCCCTCTGGGACCGTCTCGACGCGCTCGCGCCGAGTCTGTGGCGCGGAGGCGACACGTATCCGGCGAACGAGACCGAGCTGGGTCAGCTGTTCGCCGACCGTCAGGTCGACATGACCATGACCTACGGCCCGGCGACCCTCACGGGCCTCGTGGCCGACGGCACCTATCCCGCCCAGACGAAGGTGCTGACGCTCGAGGACGGAACGGTGGGCAACGCCAGCTTCCTCGGTCTGCCCGTCAACTCCGACGCCGCGGCGGGAGCGATGGTCGTGGCGAACGTCGCCCTCTCGGCCGAGCAGCAGGCGAAGAAGGCCGAACCCGACGTGTGGGGACAGTTCCCCGTGCTCGATCTGGACGCCCTGTCCGCCGAGGACCGCGCCCTCTTCGACGCGCTGCCGGCCTCTCCGGTGGTGCCGCCGTACGACGAGCTCTCGCGCAACGCGCACGCGGAACTCGCCGCCGAATGGGTCCCCGCCCTCGACGACGGCTGGCGGCAGAACGTGCTGTCGCAGTGACCTGGGCGCCCGTCGCCCGGCGCACCGGCTCGCGGCGTGCGAGGTTGCGGGGGGCGGCGCTGGTGCTGCCCGCCGTCGTCCTCGCCCTCGTCGTGCTGGGCGGCGGCGTCGGGGCGACGGTGCTGCAGGCTTTCGGTCTGCTGCCGGTGGTGGGGCAGCCCCGGCCCGGGGTGCAGGCGTTCACGGCGCGACCCGGGGAGCTGTTCGCGGCGATCGCGGTCTCGGTCAGCGTCGCGGTCGTCGCGACGGCGCTGGCGGTGGTCATCGGCACCGCCGCCGCGGTCGTCATCGTGTCGCGCACCCGCACCAGCCGCGCGGTCGCGGCGCTCGGCACCCTCACGGTCACGATCCCTCACCTCATCGCCGCGGCCACGGTGGGTCTGCTGCTCACGGATGCCGGGGTGCTCCCGCGCCTGCTCGGTATCGCGCCCGACGCGTGGTTGCCGTGGGTCGGCGGGCCCCTGTGGGGCGCGGCGATCGTGGAGCTGGCGTGGAAGGAGTCGGCGTTCGTCGCGCTCATCGTCACGGGGACCTTGGCCACCCGCATCCAGACCTACGACGAGACCGCCGCGCTGCTGGGAGCGGGTCGCGCGCAGCGCTTCCGCCACGTGCTGCTGCCGCTGACGGCACCGACGATCCTCATCGGCGCGGCCATCAGCTTCGTCTACGCGCTCGGCTCGTACGAGGTGCTGTGGCTGCTCGGGCGTACGTCTCCCGAACCGCTGCCCGTCCTCGCGGTCCGATTGTTCCAGGGTGTTTCGCTCGATTCCCGTCCCGAGGCCGCCGCGGTGGCGCTGGTGACCTGCGTGCTCGCGCTCGGCGCGGTGGCGCTCACCTTCGCCGCGCTGCGACGGACGGCGGCCTGGCGATGACCGCCTTCGACAGCCCTCTCACGCATTCGCGCGGCGCCGGCAAGGTGCTGCGCCGCACCCTCGCCGTCGGGCTGATGGTGTGGTTCGCGCTCCCGCTGCTGCCGCTCGCGCTGTGGTCGTTCGCCGACCGGTGGAGTTTTCCGTCGGCGCTCCCCACGGCCTTCGGCCTGCGCTCACTGGACCAGGCGATCGCGTTCGGAGCGGTGCCCGCGCTGGGGCGCTCGCTGGTGCTGGGCGTGGTCGTCGCCGTGGTGGCGACGCTGGTCGGCGCCCTCGCTGCCCGCGCGCTGACCTTCGGCGTCGTCCCCGGCGCCCGCCTGGTCTCGGTACTGCTGCTCGCCCCGATCGCCCTCCCGCCCTTCGCGGCCGTGCTGGGGGTCAACGTGGTGCTGCTGCGCGCGCACGTGCCCTCGGTCGTCGGCGTCGCGATGGTGCTGACCGTCATGGCGTTGCCGTACACGGCGTTCATCATGCGCACGGCGTACGGCGCCTACGACCCCTCGTACGAAGAAGAGGCGCGGCTCCTCGGCGCGGGGCGGTTGCAGGTGCTGCGCCGCGTGCAGCTGCCGATGATCGCGCCCGCCCTCGCTCGGGCCGCGTTCCTGGCGTTCCTCGTGGCGTGGAGCGACTACATCGTCACCCTGATCGTCGGCGGGGGAGAGGTCGTCACCCTGCCCCTCGTGGTCGCCTCGGCCGCCGCGGGACTCGGCAACGACGCGGCCGTCGCCCTCATGTCGCTGTCGGCGGTCGTGCCGCCCGTGCTGCTCCTGCTCGGTGTGCTGGCCTTCGGCCGCCGCCGCCGTACTCTGCCCATGAAAGAGGTGGTCGCGTGAGCGCCGACCTGGTCCTGTCGGGCCTGACCAAGACGTACACGGCCTCGCCGTCGCCCGCCCTCGACGACCTCTCGCTCACCGTCGGCGTCGGCACCTGCACGGCGGTGCTCGGACCCAGCGGGTCGGGAAAGTCGACGCTGCTGCGCGTCATCGCCGGGCTCGAGACCCCCGACCGCGGCACCGTCTCGATCGCCGGTCGCGATGTGGCCGCGGTCGCCGCCGAGCGCCGCGGCGTCGGCATGGTCTTCCAGCGCTCGCTGCTGTTCCCGCACCTGTCGGTGCTCGACAACGTCGCATTCTCGGACCGCGTCGCGGGGATGCCGCGCGCCCGCGCCCGCGAGCGCGCCGAGCGGTACCTCGACACCGTGCGCCTAGGCGGCTACGGCTCCCGCCGCGTCGGCGAGCTGTCGGGCGGACAGGAGCAACGCGTCGCCATCGCCCGCGCGCTCGCGGCCGAGCCCGCTGTGCTGCTGCTCGACGAACCGTTCAGCGCCCTCGACCCGGCGCTGCGCGCCGACATGCACGACCTGCTCGAGGCGGTGCGCGCCGACCTCTCGCCCACCATCCTGCTCGTCACCCACGACCGCGACGAGGCCGCCCGCGTCGCCGATCGCATCGCCCTCGTCGAGCACGGCCGGCTGCTGCACGAGGGCACCGTCGCCGACGCGTACCGCCGGCCCGGGAGCCTGCGCGCCGCCGAGCTGATGGGCGGCCGCAACGCCGTCCCGGGCGAGGTGGTGGGCGGCATCCATCGCAGTGCCCTCGGCGCCGTGGCCGCGCCCGGTGTCGCCGATGGGCCCGCCACCCTCGTCTTCCGGCAGGAGGACGTGCGGGTGGCGGAGGAGACGGATGCCGACCCCCTCCGCATCGTCGGCACGGTCCGGTCGCGCCGGTTGGTGGGCGCGCGCATCGAGGTCACCGTCAATGCGGGTGCGCTCGAGCTGCACGCCGAGGTCGGTTCGGTGTCGGCGCTGCGCCCGGGGGACGATGTCGCGCTGTCGGTGCCAGAAGCGCTCGCACACGTCGTCGTGGGCTGACCGGGCGTCCGATCCATCAGAAACCTGCTCCGGCCCGCACACCTCGACGGCGCGGATGCCCGTCGTCCGCTTGCTTTTACGGGTTCGCAAACGGTTCAGGTCGACAAGAGTGGCCTCGATGCCAGGGATGCTTCGAACAGGGCACAACGAACGGCTGAGCTACCTGAAGACACCACCACGCGGTCCCTGCCAGCATTGTCGGCGGGGACCGTCCGCCGTCGCAGGGCCGACAAGTCATGCTCGAAGACTGTGCAGAACCGATCCGATACGCAGCGCTGCTGCCCCGGCGCGGCGCGATTCAGGCCTCGGGTTCCTGGTCACCTTGCATCCCGCGCTCCGCAACAGCGCGGCGAGCCCAGAAGAGGAGAGCGGCGGCGGCCACGCCAGCAGCAATTCCCGCGAGCCACCATCCGGCGCCAGCAAGAGCGGTAGTCGCGGTCCCGCGGTGTGGCCATCTACGCCTGCATTGTCACTGCCCGCGCTCTCGACAAGCGCCGCGCCGCTCCGCACATTCTTTTTTCGACCGCTGTGTCAGCCGTCGCGGCGGTCATCACTTTGGTCCTCCTGAGCGACCCCGATGCCACGTTCAATGCCTCAAGTGGCTGGATAGCGTTGTCCTCCTTCGCTGGCCTCGCGTTCGGGTGGGCGATTATCATCTGCCTCCCCGATGGGATGTCCACGCAACCCACCGCCGCCACCGGGACGGTGATGCGACCCGCGCTGCTCCATCAGTACGCCACTGAAGCCGGCTTCCGCGATGTCCGAGTCCTGCCGGTGCGAGACTTCGCCGCGTTCCGCTTCGACCAACTCCTGTGCTAAGGCGGATGCACGGCTCCTCACTGCGGGGATCAGGCTGCAAAGTGGCATCGGGGTCTGGTTGGCCCGCGTCCCGCCCCACCGCACCGTGAGGGCTCAACCCGCGGCGTCATCGTTCGACGGCGTAGCGCAGATGGAGCGCTCGTTCGCCCTGGATTGTTTGGATGCATTGCAGGGTGAGATCGCGGCCCAGGGCGCCGAGCAGTGATACCCCGCGCCCGAGCATCACAGGGACGACGTGCAGGATAATTTCGTCGACTAGATCAGCTTCCAATGCTGCTCGCGCGGTCTTGACTCCGCCGGCGACGAGCACATCGCGTCCGTCAGCGGCGGCAACGGCTGCGTTGACGGCGGCACCGATCCCGCCTGTTTCGAAGAAGTAGGTGGTGCCACCGTCCTTCGCAATGGGTGCGCCAGGGGTCGAGGTGAGGACGAAGACCGGCGCGTGAAAGGGCGGTTCATCGCCCCATGGCTCGAAACCAAAGTCGAACATGGTGCGCCCGATTACCTGAGCTCCAAACCGTTCGAACTGCTGCTGCCAGAGGTCTGACTCTCGATCCGCCTGCCCGCCTTGCATTCCCTGCGAGGCGCGCCAGGAGGCCAGGGAGAACTGCCAGTCGAGAAGCGCGGAGTGCACCGACATGAGGTCCGCCTCCCGCTCCCCTCCGGCTACGCCGTCTACCGACACTGACATTGCAACAGCGACCTTGCATACACCTGGGTTGTCCGTCATGCTAACATCTTAACGCTAAGATTCTTAGCGTCAAGGTTTATGACAGAATATAAGCATGGACGAAGTCGATCTTGCAGCCGCGCAGTGGCGGTCCCAGCGACCAGAGCTGGATATCTCGCCTTTCGAGGTGTTCGGACGCGTACAACGGCTGGCGGTCCTGGTGAATACGGCCATTCAAAAGTTCGCCCGCGCCAACGGGCTTGAACAATCTGAGTTGGACGTGCTGATGACCCTGCGGCGGGCGGATGCCGATCTGTCGGCTGGTGACCTGCTGGCATCGTCCATGGTCACGTCGGGCGCTATAACCGGTCGCATCGATCGACTTGAGGGGAAAAACCTCGTCGAGCGCCTGCGATCAGGCGACGATCGCCGCGTAGTCCGCGTCCGCCTCACGACGTCAGGAGTCCAGCTCGTCGATCGACTCATCGGCGAGCACCTCCATAACGAAGACCGCTTGCTGGCGGGCCTTGATCAGGACCAGCGCAGGAACGTTATCGAGATGCTCCGCCTGCTCCTGCAATCAGTTCGTGAAGCCGAAGCCCTGTAGTGCCTCGCGTCGGCCGCGGGTGGTGCAAAACCGATCGGTTTCGCACCATCCGGGATCGCTGATGTCGACACCGAGCTCGACGACAGTCGCGAGGGCTCACGGTGGCAGCGGGAAGGCACTACGGAGCTGACACTCGTCCTAGAGGGGCAGCCGGCGTATTCTGCCGCGCATGACGACGTGGCCCGCGCTGACCGTTTTTGCGGCTCTTCCCGTTCGAGATGTTGGGGCGGCAGAAGGGTTCTATGCGCAGTTGTTCGGACGCGCGCCGGACGGGAAGCCCAGTACCGGGATCGTGGAGTGGTACCTCGTTGACCCCGACCTACCCGAAAAGGGAACGTTGCAGATCCGCGAAGATAGCGAGCGCGCCGGTGGCGGACTGGCAACCATCAACGTCGGTGATATGAAGGCGGCCTCGGATGCAGCGGCGCAGCTCGGGCTCGACTTCGAGGTGCGAGTGCTTCCTATTCAGGCAGAGGCGGTCGAAGCTGTCAGCGTCGCGGAAATCCTCGACCCCGATGGGAACAGTCTGACTGTGGTCCAACCCCACCTGCGGAGGTAGATGGTAGTGGTGAGAAACCGATCGGTTTTGCACCACCCGTCAATTCACTCTCTGCAGCTGTGGATAACAACGCTCCGTGGCGGCGTTCTGTTGTCGCTACGTGGCGTGCCTACAGCAGCTCGGCTTGGATGCGAGCGGTGACGGCTTCGCGGAGAGGTCGGACGTTCTCTGCGCTCCAGTCGGTCGGGTCGGGGAAGGACCATTCGAGGTAACGGCCGGTGGGGGTCGCGGGAAGCGGCAGTCCGGGCTTCATGGCGACCACGATGTCGGCCGTCTCGATGTCTTCGGCGGTGACCGCGCGCGGCGTGCGGTGGCTGATGTCCAGGCCGAGCTCTGCGACGGTCGCGGCGATCGCCGGGTTCACGTTTTCGGCGGGGGTGATGCCGGCGGAGGTGGGGGTGAAGCGGTCTCCGGCGAGGATCTCGAGGAGCCCGGCGCCGAGTTGGGAGCGGCCGGCGTTGTGCTTGCAGAGGAAGAGGACGGTGGGGGTGCTCATGTGGGCGCCTTCGGATGGGTGTTGGTCGGGGTAGGGAGGATCTTGATCAGCGGCGGTGAACGCGCCGTGAACCGTGCTGCTCAGGCGGTGGGGTGTGGCGCGGGGTAAGCAGTCGGACGCCTGCCCAGCCGAGGGTGGCCCCGAGCAGCTGCGCGATGACGAACAGCGGCGCAGATGCTGGTGCGATGCCGGCGAAGGTGTCCGAGAAGATGCGGCCGATGGTGATTGCGGGGTTCGCGAAGCTGGTAGAGCTCGTGAAGAAGTAGGCGGAGCCGATGTAGGCGGCGACGGCGCCGGCGGCCCAGGCGGAGCGGCCGCTGCGGGCGAGGATGAAGATCACGGCGACCAGTCCGGCCGTTGCGACGACTTCCGCGACCAGGTGTCCCGGGGTGATCCGATCCGTGGTGCTGAATGCGACGGGTGGGAGGTCGAACATCATGTTCGCGAGGATGCTGCCGGTGATGCAGCCGAGGATCTGCGCACCGATGTAGGGGACGACGTCCCGAGCGCCGCGGTAGCCGAAGGCAAGGTCCACGAGTGAGACGACGGGGTTGAAGTGGGCCCCGCTGATGGAGCCCAGCACGGTGATGAGCACAAACAGGCCGAACGCAGTCGCGATCGCGTTGATGAGCAGCTGCACGCCGATGTCGTCAGAGAGGCTGGTCGCGGCAATCCCGGAGCCGACGACCATCGCGGTCAGGGCAGCGGAGCCCGCGAATTCGGCGGCGACACGGCGAAGGAGGGCAGCGGGAGCAGGAGTCATGCGCCCAGCTTCGCATAGACTTTCATCTATGGATTCCGTCGGTTCGACCACAGCCCTACGGTTGCTCGCGGATCCCACCCGGGCGCGGATTGCCTCGATGATCCTCGACAGCCCGGATGGGCGCCAGCTCGTCGGCAAGATGGCCGACGCGCTCGAACTGCGTCAGCCCACCGTGAGCCACCACGTGCGCGCCCTCGTGGCGGAAGGCATTCTGGCGCGCCAACCGGAGGGCCGGATCGTCTGGTATTCGGTCGCCCCGGATCAGCTCGACCGGGTGAGCGACTATCTCCGACTGCCGCCCGAGTCCCCTCCGGTGGACGGTGACGTCCTCGAACGGATCGTCATGGACCTCTCGACTCGGTTCGCGGGCACCTTTTCTCGGGAGACCGTCGAGCGATACGTGCGCGAGAGCCGCGACCTCTTGGCCCGACGTGCGCACCTGACCCGGCTCTTGCCCTCGATGACATCGCGTTTCGCCGCCGACCGCCTCGACGCGCTGCGCGCCAGCACGGACCCCACTCGGGAGGGCGGCATTCCCGATGTGCTCTTCGTGTGCGTGCAGAACGCCGGCCGCTCTCAGCTCGCCGCTGCCATCTTGCGCCATCTTGCGGGGGACCGGGTGCGTGTGCGCACCGCGGGCTCGGAGCCCGCGGACGCGGTGCGCGCGGTCATCGTCACGGCTCTGGATGAGATCGGGGTGCCGGTTGCCGGGGAGTACCCCAAGCCGCTGACCGATGAGGTGGTCCGAGCCTCCGATGTCGTGATCACGATGGGGTGCGGTGACGCCTGCCCCATCTACCCAGGCCGTAGCTACCTCGACTGGGACCTCGAAGACCCGGTGGGCCTGCCGTTGTCTCGGGTGCGGGAGATCCGCGACGACATCGACGCGCGCGTGCGCGCTCTCCTCGCCACCCTGAAGGTGAACGCGGCATGAACAACCCTCGGTGGCCGTTCACAAAACCATAGATAAGCGTCTATGCTTTGGGGTGTTCGAGGGAGGAACACTCATGACCGATAAGCCCACCGTCCTGTTCGTCTGCATCCACAACGCGGGTCGCTCGCAGATGGCCGCCGGCTACATGCGCGTCCTTTCCGGCGGCGCCGTGGAGGTGCTGTCCGGCGGCTCCGAGCCCGGCGACCAGATCAACCCGATGGCGATCGCTGCGATGGCGGAGGAGGGCATCGACATCTCCCAGGCCGTCCCGACCTTGATGACCACCGAGCAGGTGCGCGAGTCGGATGCCGTGATCACGATGGGCTGCGGGGACGTCTGTCCGATATTCCCCGGGAAGCGCTACGAAGACTGGGCGCTCACCGACCCCAAGGGTAAGTCACTCGAGGAGGTGCGCCCGATCCGCGACGACATCAAGGCCCGCGTCGAGGCCCTGCTCGCCGAGCTGCTGCCCGCAGAGGTCTGACGATGGTCGATTTCAGCGCCCGCCGCCCCCTGCCGGGGCTGGTCTACCCGGAGGCGTACCTCGCCCGGCTCGCGGACGAGCTGAGTCAGAAGTTCACCGGGATCTTCGCGCCCGAGACGGTCGAGCGGTATGTGCTCGAGTCGTACACCGGCCTGCTGCGCACATCAAAAGTGAAGGCGCACCTGGCGAGCCAGACCGTCCGGTTCGCGACCGACCGTCTGACCGCTCTCGCTCAGGCGAAGGGCGCAATCGTGAACGATGTGCCGGAAGTGCTGTTCATCTGCGAACAGAACGCCGGTCGCTCGCAGATGGCCGCTGTGATCACCAGCGCACTCTCGGGCGGCCGTGTGCACGTACGCTCGGCGGGGTCCATGCCTGCCGCGGAACTGAACCCGTCGGTGATCGAGGCGATCACCGAGCTGGGTCTCGATATCGCCGAGGCGTTCCCCAAGCCCCTCACCGACGACGTGGTGCAGGCCGCCGACATCGTCGTCACGATGGGCTGCGGCGACGCGTGCCCGATCTACCCCGGCAAGACCTACCAGGACTGGGACCTCACCGACCCGGCCGGCCTCCCGCTCGAGGACGTCCGCACGATCCGCGACCAGATCACCACCAAGGTCGAAGCCATGCTCGCGACCCTCGGCGTCACCCCCACAGGAGTCCCCTCATGAGCAGCATCGAGAACGTTGTCGTCGTCGGCTCCGGTCCCGCCGGCTACACTGCCGCCATCTACCTCGCCCGCGCCGGCCTTGACCCGATCGTGCTCACCAGCGCCGTCGAAGCAGGCGGCGCCCTCGTGAACACCACCGAGGTCGAGAACTTCCCCGGCTTCCCCACCGGGATCATGGGCCCGGACCTGATGGAGAACATGCGCGCCCAGGCCGAGCGCTTCGGCGCTCGCATCGTCTACGACGACGCCACTGCCCTCGAACTCACCGGACCGGTCAAGACCATCACCACCGGCTACGGCGACACCTACCAGGCGCACACCGTCGTCCTCGCGATGGGCTCCGCCTACCGCAAGCTCGGCATCCCCGGCGAACAGCACCTCACCGGCCACGGAGTGTCCTGGTGCGCGACGTGCGACGGCTTCTTCTTCAAGGGCCAGGACATCGCCGTCGTCGGCGGCGGCGACTCCGCGCTCGAAGAGGCCATGTTCCTCACCCGCTTCGCGGACAGCGTCACCCTCATCCACCGCCGCGACTTCCTCCGCGCGTCCAAGATCATGCAGGACCGAGCCCTCGCCAACCCCAAGATCCGCGTGCTCTGGGACACCGAGGTCACCGAAGCGGTCGGCACCGACCGCCTCACCGGACTGCGCCTACGGAACACGGTCATCGGCGAGGAGTCGGAGCTGGCCGCGACGGGCCTGTTCATCGCGATCGGTCACGACCCCCGCTCCGAACTCGTCCTCGGCCAGGTCGACGTCGACGTCGACAACTACGTCCGCGTCGACTCACCCACCACTCGGACGAATCTCCCCGGCGTCTTCGCCGCCGGCGACCTCGTGGACCACCGCTACCGCCAAGCGATCACCGCCGCCGGCACCGGCTGCGCAGCCGCCGCTGACGCCGAGCACTTCCTTGCAGCGAACGGCCTCGCCAGCTACGCCCAGCAGGAGGCAGCCAAAGGGGAAGGCACTCTCACCCGGTAGGTGCTTCGCGGGGGTGACCAACGTCAGACGCGGGTGCGTATCCCGGCGAGGGAGTCGGGCACGCCGCGGAAGCGGGAAAAGTGCGCCCACGTGCCGCATTTCTCGCGAGCCAGGATTCCGGCGTCCACGAGGATGATGCGTTCGCGGATCCCCACTCAAGCCGTCCGGGTACCCGTTTCGCGCACCGCGGTCAGGCCCGAGGGACGCGCCGTCACGGTCGCACCGGGGCGGACGGTCGGCAGCGGCAGGATGCGGCGCAGTTCCTCGTTCTCTTTCGGGTCCAGCACCGAGTGCTGGACGCACGCGGGCACCAGACGGCCGTCTTCGGGGTGGGCCATCGCGTACATGCACGCGCCCAGGCGCTCCTGCGTCTCGCGCAGCAGCGGGTCGTCGGCCACGACTCCCTCTTGCATGAGCTTCCACGCGGGCGCCACCTGCTCGGCATCCATGAAGTTGTGGATGACGAACGTCTTGAACGACACCTTGCCGCGGCGGGCGGCCGACACGACCTTGCGCAGACCACCCGCGCGGCGGAGCACGCGCGACATGAGTCCGATGAGCGGGGGGATGTCGCCGGGGTGCGACGCGAGCGCGCGCACCACCTTGACGGCCAGGACGTGACGGGGGATGCCGCCGAAGATCATTCCGCCGAAGTGCGACAGGAACCGGTCGCGCGCGGCGATGTCCTTGGGGTCGTCGGGATCGAGCACGGGAGCAAAGGTCTTCTCGACCCGCACACCCACGGTCGAGCGGTTGCAGCGCGGGTCGCCGAACTGCGTCGCCTGCCACGGCAGCTTCTGGCCCGCTCCGGCCTCGATGCGCTCCCACACCGCGTCGATCGTGACCTCGCCGAAGTCCTCGCGCCAGCGGCGGTCGTCGCCGATGAAGGCGGCGGGCTGGAACGACATCATGTCGAACGGCATCTCGAGCACGTCGCGCGTGACCTGTTCGACCTCGGCGACGTTGGACGGGGTGACCGTCATGTTGTGGGCCAGGTAGCTGTCGACACCGTGGTCGCGCTTGAGGTCGACGAACATCTTCGCGAACGTCTCTCGGAAGGGGTTCAGCTCGGCCTCGCTGCGGGGGCGCACGGCTCCGCGACGACCGCGCATGAGCGAGTCGAAGTGCGCGGCGAACGACACCTTGTCGAAGCGCGGCTTGCCGTCGTCGCCAAGGACGACGTCGAGCAGGTAGTCGTAGTCGAAGTCGCCGTGCGTCATCGACATGGGCTCACGTCCCACCGCGCGCATCGCCAGGAGCGAGCGGGCGTGGTCCTCGGCGCTGAGCAGGCTGACCTCGCCGCCGATGAGCTGGGCGTGGGCGCGCGGTCCACGAACCTCGCGCAGATAGTCCATCTGGCGCGTGACGTTGTCGACCGTGTGGTCGCCGTCGATGCGCACCTTGTTCGCGTCGGCCGAGTGGTAGCAGGGCGAGCACGTGAGGTTGCACTTGGGAAAGACGCCGTGCGTCCCCTCGCAGCCGACGGCGCTGCGGCCGAGCAACTGGCTGGGCGTCTTCGCGTGCTCGGGCAGCTCCGCCCACCGCCGGTCGAGGGCGCGGCGGGTCTCGGGGTGGATCGGCCGGGTGTCCAGCTCGAAGCGCCGGAGGGTCGTTGCGAATCGCATGTCGTCCTTTCGTGGCGTCATCGCCGTACGAGGAGTGTTCGAGGCCCGCTCGTGTTCGGATTGCGCGTGGGTCTATCCTGCCTCGTTCCGGCGCGGCGTGGGTGGGGGCGACGCGCGCCGCCGGTCCGGCGGGTCAGCGGATGACAGCGACGCGACGCGCGGCCAGCGCGGACGCCACGGCCCCGGCCACGCGGTCTGTCTGCCGCAGCGACAGGGAGTTCGCGTTCGGACGGGTGAAAGCCCCGGCCTCGGTGCCGGCGGTGAACGGCCCGAGAGCGAACACCGTCTCGTGCGCACCGCCGGTCGGTGCGATGACGCGGCCATCGGCATCCACGTCGATCCGACCGAGAGATCCGGTGAACCCCTCGTCGGCGACGGTCACCTCGCGGCCGTGCCGGGTGGCGAGCTCGCGCAGCACCGGGTCATCGCTCGCGGCGGCGCCCGGTGCGGGCAGCCAGGCGTCGACGAGAGCATGGGCGACGACCTCGCCCGGCATTCGCGGCGACGAGGCCGCGAATCCGCGACCGGGCTCCACGCGCACCGACACGTCGGGACCGAGGAATCGGACGATCCCCGCGTCGGCGAGGGCGACGAGCTCCTCGAGGCGGTGCGGCGGCGGACCCGAGGCGACGTAGCTGAAGAACGTGTGCCAGGTGACCGGGAGGTCCACCGCGCGCGAGCGCGCGCTCCATCGCTCCCTCGGGATGTCGGCGAGCGCCAGGAACGACCCCAGGATGGTCAGGAACAGCGCCTGCCCCGTGCTGCGCTCAGGGGTCGTGCGCAGCCGCAGGTCGTCGAGGATGTGCCGGCGGACGCGGTCGTGCGCGGCGCCCGCGTCGGCGAACTCCTCGTCCGCGAGGGGCCGGTCGAGGGCCGGCACGTCGAAGCGGTCGAGCGGGTCGGGGACCACCTCGGCGACGGCGGCGCGCAAGGCGGGGGTGTCGGCATCCACCTTCCGGAGGATCTCGCGGAAGCTCTGCCACGTCGTGCCGACGCGGTCGGGGTGGCCCGTGAACAGCTCGCGGTAATGACCCCACACGAGCTCCCGGGCGATCAGCGGCCACACGTCGTCGACGAAGTCGACCGCCCCGGGGCGCGCGAGCAGTTCGGCGACCGCGGCGGGGGTGAGGACCTCACGGGTCGGCGTCTCGCCGCGCAGCGGCGACGACACCTTGGAGCGGTACGGCACACCGCGCCGCGAGCCCAGGTGAAGGCGCGGTTCGGCCCCCGAGGGTTCGTACGTCAGGCGCCCATCGATTCGGACGAATCGCCCGCCGCGCCCCTCGGCGAGCAGGACGACCGCATCGATGGATGCCAAACCCATGCCGCGGACGATCACGTCCTGCCCCGCGCCCAGCACCGACAGGTCGGCGTCCGCGGTGAAGGCCGGCTCGAGGTAGGTCAGACCTTCGCGTTCGGCGGAGTCGAGCAGGGAGCGCGCCTCGTCGGACGGCTCGCGACCCGCGTGGCCGAGGGCGTAGACCAGTACGTCGGCGTCGAGGCGGGTGCCGTCGTCGGAGGGCGACCTCCCAGCCGTCGGGGGTGTCGTCGACCCCGGGCGGCGCGATCGCGACCGTACGCCGCCAGAACCAGTCGAGGTACACGCTCTGCAACCGCCTGAAGACGGTGACGTCGCGGGCCATCGAATTGAGCTTGAGCAGCGGTGACTGCTCGCGCCGCCAGATGCGCCCCGCGCCGGGCGGGAACGGATCGACCAGCGTGATCTGCAGCGCAGCATCGGCGCGGGTGCGCCGGGCGAGCAGTCGCTCGATCAGCATCACCGCGCGGGGGCCCGCGCCGATGACGACGAGCCGGGTGAACATCATCTCTCCCGGGCGGTGTGTGGGGGGCAATACCCGATCCACGCTGCCACGCGGGGCTGCCGGTGCCGTCCGGCGCGCGTCACACGCTGACACACGGGGGAGGGATGCCGCTGCCCCCGACGTCACGCCCAGAGTCGCGCGACCGTCGATTCGACCGCATCGAACGCTCGTCCGGTCTGTTCGAGGGAGTGCGTGGCCGAGGTGAGCGCGGCCGTCAGGCGTTCGAGCGACCTGGACCACTCGCCGTGCGCCACGTCGTACGCATCGCGCGCCTCGCCGGTCCACTGGGTGCGGCCCGCCGAAACGGCTTTGTCGAGATCGTCGAGGTGTTGCGAGATGGCGAGGACCGCCCCGCGCAGACGTTCCACGAGTTCCGTGTGCCGCGCGCCGTCGAACCGGATCGTCATGGTTGCGGTTTCGGCCACGTGAGATCGAACCACCGGGTGACGTAAGAGGGGGGAACGGATCCGGTCTCGTAGTAGTGGAAGAAGATGTCGGTCGCCTCGTCGAGTGCGAAGACCTCGTCGGGGTAGACCGTGGCTTTCCGCGTGCCATCGAAAAAGGGGATGTCGACGCTCGGTTCGCCGGAGTGGTCGCCTCCACGGCCGACGATGTAGTGACGGTCCTGGCCGTCGTCGTCGACGCGGTGCCACTCGATCGTCATCGCCTCAAAGGTTCCGGCGCATTGGAGATAGGTCGATCGGTCGCCATATTGGATGTGGTCGACGAAATGCACGCCGTCCGGGATGGGGCCGACGATGAACGTCGAGCGCTTACCTTCGCGCAACAGGCGAAGGAGATGCGCGAATTCTTCTCTCGGTGAGCGCAAGCCGCTCCCGAACTCCGTGGAGCTCCCGTCCATCGTGTAGTAGTGGCGCTGATTCATGGCATCTCCTTCAATATCACTCTGACAATTTCAATTCGCTCGCCGTTTAATCGGGCTACCGCGGGAGAGTCAAGCGAGATGCTGTCGTCGAAGGCGCGTTGTCCCCCTTCGCCTCTCACGCATCTTGCGAAAGCTGATCCGCTTTTGACCTCGACCGCTGTCCACGTGCCGTCCGGATTCCGGAAAAGGCCGTCGAAGAACCTCTTCTGGGAGCTGCCCAATATCGAGGCGGCGACACTATCTCGTGTAACTGGTGTACCGAGTTGCTCCTCGATCTCGTCCAGCCCCTTCAATTCCTTGTCCACCCACGGCTTGACCTCCTGGCCGTGGGCAAATTGGCCGAAGTCGTCACGGCTATCACCCCGATCGACACCATGCTGCTTCTCCATCAGCATGGCACCGGCGCTTCCCGCCGCTTCCCCGGCCAGGCGCGATGCGCCCAGCGCAGCGAGCGCCCCACCCGTCCCCGCTGCGGCGACGCCGCCCGCGACTGCCGCCCCTCCGGGGACCGCCCCCACCCCTGTGGCAGCGAGTCCTCCTCCGCCGACCGCCGCCGCCCCGCCGCCGAGGGCGAGCGCCCCGCCGCCCAGAAGAGCGAATAGGGCATCGGGATTCTGGGTGATCGCATTGCCGACCGAGGCGGCGCCGTTGACGAGGTCGGCGAGAGCGTCCCACTGGATCTGCCCCTGAACCGCGAGGGTCGCGAGGAAGACGGCGCCGACCTCGTTCCACGTCACTGCTCGCGCGGGAACGAGGGATTCCGTGGTGCGGGCCGCGGAGTCGCCCGCGTCTCGCGCCTCGGCGCGCGCGTACTCCAAGAGGCCGCGCGCGTCCGCTCGCTCGCTCGCACCCGCATCCACGTACATGGGTACGATGCCGGTCCCCGCGGCCTTTCGCTCGGCCGCGCGGTAGCTCTCGATCCCGGCCATCGTCTGCGCGCGGGCCGCATCCCACATGGCGATGGCGTCGGCCGCTTTCTGCTGCGCCCATCCCAGGACGGTCGCGTACCGGTCGAGCGCATCAGCGGCGTTCTGCAGATTCGCCGCGACCTGTTCCCACTGGCCCGCGGCCTCGGGCACTTTCGCGGCGAAGGCTTCGGCGCTGACTCCCTCCCATCCGTCGGGGGGTGCCATCGCTCGCAGGCGGCCGGCGATCTCTTGAGCCGTCTCTGCTCGTCCTCGCCATGCCCGAACACTTCCGTCGAGATCGGCGACGGAGCCGGGAACGAGATCGAGCGGATCAGTGGTCTGCCCGAGTTCCATCAGTCGCCGTCCAGGCCGATGGCCGCGAGGCCTTCGTCGGCGCTCTCATAGAGATCGGCGCTCTGGCGCAGGCGCTGGGCGAGTTGCGCGACCGTCCCTGCGGCGCTTTGCCAGTCGCGGGCGGACTGCGCAGCGAAGAGGGACAGCGAAAGAGCGAGGCCAGGGTGGCCGACGTCGGTCGCGCAGGTGTCGGTGAAGACCCCGGCATCGTCGCTGACGCGCTGCAACCAGGCGGCTGATTCGCGCAAACTGTCGGGCCGAACGGAGAACGTAGACATGCGACTTCCTCCCTCCCCACACGCTATGTCGCTGCGGCCGTGCCCCCACGTACGCGGGCGACACTTCACCCGCTCTTCTCTCCGGGCTTCACCCTGCCGCGACCGTCAGTGCATGATCATGCCGCCGGTGACGTTGATCGCCTGACCCGTCAGGTACCCGCCGGCGGGTGAGGCGAGGAAGTGGGTCACGCCGGCCACGTCCTGCGGCATCCCGAGTCTTCCCAGGGGCGAGCGCGCGCTCCACGCGGCGATGTCGGCCTCGGAGCGGGTGTCGGCGCCCATGTCGGTCAGGACGTACCCGGGGCAGATCGCGTTGACGGTGATGCCGTGGCATCCCCACTCCTGCGCTCCGGCGCGCGTCAGGGCGACGACCGCGGCCTTCGAGGCGGCGTAATGGCCCTCACCGCCGCCGCCGTGCTTGGCAGCCATGCTCGCGATGTTGACGATCGCGCCGCCGCGGGCCTCGAGCATGGCGGGGGCGACGGCCTGCATCGTCACCAGCGTCGCGCGCGCGTTGACCTCGAGCACGAGGTCCCAGTCGTCGACCGTGATGTCGAGCAGCGAGGCGTGCTGGAACACCCCCGCGCAGTTCACCAGCACGTCGACGCGGCCCAGGGCGGCGATCGCCTCGCCCACCGCACGGCGGGTGTCGAGGGGGTCGCGCAGGTCGACGGCGAAGAAGAGGGATGCCGTGTCCCCGACCGGTGCACGGCGATCGAGCACCGCGACCCGGGCGCCGTCGCCGACGAACCTCTCGACGATCGCGGCGCCGATGCCGCCCGACCCTCCCGTGATGATGACGCGCTGAGACATGGCATCCCCTTCGCGGGCATCGGGCGCGCGCTCGGCCGTCACGGTACGCCCGGCGTCGCCGCGCTCGGCGACGTGGGTGTTTCGGCGGCGTGAAGTGTGCGCGCGGGGGGTGGGGTGTCGGCATCCGCGACCCTACGCTCGAAGCGCCGCAACACCTCCTCCTCAAGGACGCCCGTGACCGATACCGTCCACCCCGCCATCACCGATCCCGCCGTGCGCGCGCACCTCGCTCGACTGGCCGCGCAGGCGGGGACGATCCCCTCGGGGGCCACCGACGCCGACGCGGACGACGCGACGCGCCTCGCCGAACTGCGCTCGAACCCGTCGTGGGTGCGGATGCCCGACGACGAGACCCTCGAGACGATCGACCTGGATGCCGACGCCCTGGCACTGCGCCTGTATCGGCCGCGAGCGGGGCATCGGGGGACGCTCGTCTTCGCCCACGGCGGGGGCTGGGTCGCGGGCGACCTCGACAACAACGACGCGCTGTGTCGCGCGCTCGCCGTGGCGACCGGGACGCAGGTGCTGAGCGTCGACTACCGGCTGGCGCCGGAGCATCCCTTCCCCGCCGGGCTCGACGATCTCGACCGCGCGTTGCGCTTCGCCGCGTCGGGCGCGGGCGGGCTCGTCGACCCGACGCTGCTGGGTGTGGCGGGGCACAGCGCGGGCGGCAACCTGGCCGCCGCGCTGGCGTTGCGCGCGCGGGACGGCCGGGTGCCCGGCATCCGTGTGCAGGTGCTGCTGTGCCCGGTGCTCGATGCGCCCGATCCGAGCCGCCCGAGCTACCGCGCCCACGCCGAGAACTTGCCGCTAACGGCGAAGGGGATGCGGTGGTACTGGGGGCAGTACGTGCGGGATGCCGCGGGCGACGGCGCCGTGGATGGCGTGGGCCGCGCCGGGGACGGCGCGGGCGGCACCGGCGCGGGCGGCGCGGGCGCGGGTGCGGCTGCGGCGCGCGGTGGCGCCCTGGCCGTCGTCCCGGTCGAGGCCGCGCCGCTGCGTGCTCACGACCTCACCGGCTCCGCGCCTGCGGTGATCGTCGCGGCCGCCGTCGACCCGCTCGCCGACGAGGCGGGGGACTACGCCGGTCGGCTCACGGCATCCGGGGTCCCCGTCACGTTCGTGCGACGCGAGGGGGTGCCGCACCTGTTCCTGGTGTTCCCGTCGACCCCCGCGCGCGACGAGGTGCTGGCGCGGATCGCGCCGGCCGTGCGCGCGGCGTTCGCCTGAGGCGGCGCTCGCGCGCCCGTCAGCGCGCGAGACTGCACGCCGCTGACATCTCGGCGACATTCTGCGCCGGTGTTGTCAGCGAGATGCAGTCTCGCCACCCGCCGACCCGCCACCCGCCGCCCGCCGCCCGCCGCCCGCCGCCCCGCCGACCCGCCGACCCGCCGACCCGCCGACCCGAGTCGGACGAGCCTCGCCACCGACCCGCAAACCGCCCGGAACACCGCGGAAACACGCGATTGTTACCGTCATCAACATGTCGCTCCTGGTCATCAACGCACGTCTCATCACGGTCCCCGCGGGCACCGACGACCCCGGCTACATCGCGCGCGGATACATGCTCGTGCAGGGTGGCCGCATCGCCGCGATCGGCGCCGGCGACCCCGATCCGGGTGTCACGGCCGATGAGATCCTCGACGTCGACGGCAAGTTCGTCGCCCCCGGGTTCGTGTCGTCGCACAGCCACCTCTTCACCAGCGGCTCGCGCGGCCTCGGCGTCGACCAGACGCTCTACGGCTGGTGCACGTCGATGTTCAGCGTGCTGAACAACGCCTCGCCCGACCAGATCTACTGGGCGACGCTGCACGGCTCGCTCGACTTCCTCGCCAACGGCGTGACCACGGCCTACAACTTCACCGACCCGCTGCTGCCGTGGGAGCCCATGGTCGAGGGCAAGCGCGCCGACGGCGGCGGACAGCTGCGCGACCACGCCTGGCACACGCGACAGGCCGATGGATGCCACGACGCCGGCCTGCGCTTCGTCGACTCCATCGCGCTGGACGCCACCGTCGGTACCGACGACGAGATCTTCGCAAGGTTCGAGGCCTCGCTCGACCACGTGCTCGCGATGGACCCCGACATCGCGCTCGGCGCGTCGATCATGGGGCAGGTGCAGTGGTCGACCCGGCCCGATGCCGCGGAGATCGAGGTCGCCGTGATGGACCGTTTCGGCGTCACGAACCAGGCGCACTTCCTCGAGACGTACGAGGCGATCGACCACCAGCAGACCAAGTTCCAGCTCTACAAGAACGCCGGCGCCCTGCGCCCCGGCATGATGTTCGGCCACTTCATCCAGACCACGCCCCAGATCATTCAGGATGCCGCGGCCGGAGGCGCCGCGATGTCGTGGCAGCCGGCATCCAATGGGCGACTCGCGTCGGGTATCGCCCACGTGCCCGAAATGCTCGAGCTCGGCATGAAGGTCGGGATGGGTCTGGACGACCAGGCCTGCACCGACGTCGCCGACCCGTGGCAGAACATGCGCACGGGGATGTTCATGCAGCGCGCCCGCACCCACGACCCGTTGTCGATGATGCCGGAGCGCGTGCTGCGCCTGCACACCCTCGGCGGAGCCGAGATCATGGGTGTCGACGACCGCGTCGGCAGCCTCGAGGTGGGCAAGTTCGCCGACTTCGTGGTCGTCGACCCGCGGTTCCCCGACGTCGGGCCGCTGTGGAACCCCGTACGCAGCTACGTACTGGCCTGCGGCCTGCGCAACCTGCAGCAGGTCTACGTCGGCGGCGAGCTCGTGAACGACCGCGGCGTCTCGACCAACCCGCTCGCCGTCGAGGCGTCGGCGGTGCTGCACGCGCAGTTGCCGGCGCTGGCGGAGGAGTTCGGCGTCATCCTGTAGGGCGCTCGGCGCTCCCGCCCCGCCCGGCTCTCGAGTGTCCAGAACACGCGGGGGGAGGGGCGGCGGCGTCCGGGTGTTTCGGACACTCGACGTTGGAACGGACGCGCGTTGATCGTCGCGCGGGCATCCGCCCGTGCCAACGTGGACACATGCATCCGAAGTCCACCGGCCCTGACGCCGGCCCCATTCGCGCCGACGAGGCGGAAGTCCTCCCCCCGGATGAGCGATTCGACGCTCTCACGTCCGGGTTGATCGAGGGTGTGCGCTCGCGCGACGACCTGGCCGGGCTCGTCCTCTTGGGCTCAGCCTCGGATGCGGGTGAGTACCGTCGCGACGAATGGTCGGATCACGACTTCTTCGTCTTGACGCACGCGGGGCGAGGCGAAGAGGCGCGGGCGGATCTGGGTTGGCTGCCCGATCGGCATCGCGTGGTGCTCATCGCCCGCGAAGGCGCGATCGGGTTCGTCGCGATGTACGACGACGGCCACGTCTTCGAGTTCGCCCTGGCCGAGCCGCCGGAACTCGCCGGGGCGGTGGCCGGAGACGCCAGCGTCGTGGTCGACTCCGCGGATGTGACCGCACGGCTCGTCGCCGCCGGTCAGCAGGAAGCTGCCGCCCGTGACGCGTTCGACCCCGTCAACGACACGAACCTCCTGCTGGTCAAGATCTTCCTCGGCATGGGGAGGACCCGACGCGGAGAGGTAGTGAACGGCGGTCAGTTCGTCCGGTTCCACGCCGTCACTCACCTCGTGCGCGCGATCCGGGCCCTCCACCCCGGTGCCGAACCGGGGTCGCGCGATCGAATCGATCCGACGCGACGGTTCGAGCAGGATTATCCGGAATGGGCGGCCGAGATCGCCGACGCCCTGGATCGACCGGTCGCCGACGCCGCTCGCTCCCTCTTCGACCTGGCCGTCCGCATCCTGCGACCCGGCTGGGACGAGTTCCCCGACCGCGCGGCCGACGCGATTCGTCGCCGTCTCGCGTGGTGAGTCTGCGACCGCGCGCGGCAGGCGCGAGCTGCGAATCGTTGCTCTCGATCTCAATGGGGTGAGTGGTGCGTTCTCGCGCCCGCCCCTCGCGCTCCTCGTGCGCCACCTGCCCGCGTGCCTGGTGGTTCGCCGGCGTGCAGGCTTCCGGAGGGCTCCTCGCCGCCGCGGCCGGCGAGCACGAGAGGCGGCGCTTCGCCGAGACCGACGAGTTCGATCCGGCGCGATTCGTGGATTCCGACAAATGCATACATGTGGTCTCGGGACGACGAGCCAGCCGTCCCCCGGCTCGATCAGCGCCCTCGCCCCGCCGCCCCCGCTATGTCAGCCTGGCGGTATGCGCACGACCATCGCCGGCCTCGACGTCCACACCTCGCACGGCGCCGTCGCCGGGCGGGACGTGCTGCTGTGGCATCACGGATCGCCGCAGACCGGGGCCATCCTCGAGCCCGTCCGTGCGGCGGCCGAGGCGCGCGGGCTCGCGGTCGTCTCGGTGGCGCGACCCGCGTACGCCGGATCGCCGCGGGTGGCCGGGCGCCGTGTCGTCGACGTCGCGCGAGGGCTGCAGCCGGTGCTTCAGAGGCTGGGGGTGGCATCCGTCGTCTCGGTGGGAGCCTCGGGCGGGGGGCCGCACGCGCTCGCGTGCGCCGCGGTCATGCCGCAGCTCGTTCGCGCGGTGGTGATGTTCGCGTCTCCCGCCCCCTTCGTCGACGAGCCGTGGTGGTTCTGCGGCATGCAGGCGCCCGGCGGACTCCTCGCCGCCGCGGCCGGCGAGGACGAGAGGCGGCGCTTCGCCGAGACCGACGAGTTCGATCCGGTGCAGTTCGTGGATGCCGACTACGCCGCGCTGCAGGGCGAATGGGCGTCGCTCGGAGCCGACGCCGGAGCGGCCGGCGCCGACGGACCGGACGGTCTCATCGACGACGACCTCGCCTTCACCCGGCCGTGGGGGTTCGCGCCGGAGGAGGTGACGGCATCCGTTCTGCTCGTGCAGGGGGAACGCGACCGGGTGATCCCGCCCTCCCACGGGCGGGCGCTCGCCGCCGTGCTGCCGCACGCGACGCTCGCACTGCACCCCGACGACGGGCACGTCTCGGTGCTGCGCCACCTGGGGGCGGCGCTGGCGCGGGTGTGAGATCCGCTCAGCGCTGCGGCGGCAGGGTGAACCAGTCGGGGAACTCGTTGTCGGACACCACACCGTTCTGGTCGCCGACGGTGAAGATCGTGTGCGGGTCGAGGTTCAGGGTGTCGCCGGCGTAGAGGGCGTTGTTGTCGCGACGGGCGTGGTTGAGGATCTGCAGCAGATCCTCGCTGAGGCAGAAACGCGCCGCGATGGTCGAGAACACATCGCCCGGGGCGGCGACGTACGCCACCGGCACTCCTGACGCGTCGACCGTCGCTTCGCCCGTGGCCGTGTCGAAGAGACCGCGATCATGGGGGATGGTGAGCGTCCGCCCGCCCAACTGTTCCGGATCCGTCGCGTCGAGCACCGGGTAGGAGGGGGAGACCTCGCTGCACGGCCCCGAGTCCGAGACCCGCGGTGCCGACGTCCCCGGGGTCGCGACCGCGGCCGGAGCGGTGCTGCTCGGACGCGGATCGACCCTCTCGACCAGCGGCGCCGGCGGCGCGCACGCGCTCAGCATCACCGTCAGGACGCCGATCCCGATCACCGTCGTCGCGCGTGTCGCCCCCATACGTCGAAGTGTACGGATGGGGGCCTCTCGGCCGCGAGACTGCACGCGGCTGACGACTCGGCGACATCCTGACGCCGTCTCGTCAGCGGGATGCAGTCTCGCGGCCCGGGGCGGCGCGGCCCGGGGCGGCGCGGCCCGGGGCGGCGCCGCCCGGCGCAGCCCGGCCCGCCGCGCGCAGCAGCGCCTCGCCGACCGCGGCGACGACGGCGGCCAGGGCCAGGGCCACCGCGATGGTGGCGAGCGCGGTGGCGGGGCCGGTGGCATCCAGTGCCGCTCCCGCGATCACGCCGCCGACCGGAACGCCCAACGACATCGCGGCGGTCGGGTACGCGAGGGTCTCGGTCACGCGCCCCTCGGGGGCGCGGGCGGATGCCACGAGGATCCCCGACACCATCACCGGAGACACCGCGAGACCGAGCAGCAGGATCACCGCGAACAGCGCCGGAGCCGACCCCTGCGCGAACGGCAGGGCGACCGCGACGGCCGCCGCGAGCGCGGCGAATCCGATGTAGCGCGCGGCGGGCGAGAGTTTCCACGCCCGCGCCCCGGTGATGACCGAACCGACCGCGATGGCCACCGCCAGGGCGCTGAACGCGGGGCCGGCGAGCCACGGCCGCTCGCCGAGCTCGGCCCAACCGACCAGGCCCACATCGAACGCGCCGAACACCCCGCCCAGGGCGACGCACGCCAGGGCGATCGGGATCACGCCCGCCGGCGGCAGCACCATGGCCCGGCGTCGGGGGCCTCGCGGGGTCGGCGGGGGCTGCGTGCCCCGCTGCGCGGCGAGCCACACGCCGCCGATCACCCCGAGCCCCAGCGAACCGAGCATCGCCACCGCCGGATCGAGGGCGGCCGCGACGGCGGTGATCGCGGGCGGCCCGGCGATGAACACCATCTGGTCGGCGATCGTCTCGAGGGCGAGAGCGGCGGTGCGCTGCGAGGGCGGGGCGAGCACCGTCCACCGCGCGCGGACGGCCGAGGTCAGGTCTGGCGTCGCCGCCCCGGTCACGAACGCCGCGATGAGCCAGGTCCACAGCGGCGCGCCCGTCAGCACCAGGGCGAGGAACGCGGATGCCGCGAGCACGAGGCATCCGAGCGACACCAGGATGACGCGCGCCTGACCGAACCGGTCCATGCGCGACGACCACAGCGGGGCCGCGATCGCCATCCCGCCCACGAGGGGAGCGACGACGAGCCCCGCGGAGGCGAAGCTGCCCGTCGCCGCCGACACGAGGAGGATGATCCCGAGCGACAGCGTCGCGCGGGGGAATCGCGCGAGAATGCCGGCCGCGACGAAGCTCCGGGCGCCGGGCAGCCGCAGTACCGCGCCGTACGCGCGGACGCCGGCGGCCGGGGCGGCGGCGACGCTCACGCGGGCACCGTCCAGGTGGCGGCGTGCGCGATCCTGTCGCCGCCGCTGGCCGCACGACTGCTGACGGACGGGCGTGCGGCGCCTACACCACGGATCTGCAGGAGTCGTGCGCGCTCCGAGCGGTTCACGCGACGTAGTCGAATCGGCTGATCTCTTCGAGCGCCTCGACGACGAACGACACGCTGTCCTCGAACAGTGCGGCGCCGTGCGCGGCGCTCGCGCCGGTCGGGTCGCCCAGGACACCGGTGGGGCCGAAGTCGTTCGACAGCCACCCGAACGTGACCGGCTTGCCGTTGAAGCCGATGTGGCGGAAGTCCCCGATGTGCGCCGGCACCGTGGCCTCGAACTTCGTGGCATCCACGAGCTCGGGACGCAGGTGCATGATCATGCTCGTCTCGCCGTGTCCGGCGTGGATGCCGGTTCCGTGCTCGTCGGGGCCCCCGTCGGTGCCGTCGAACGAGGGCACGCGGGCGGCGGGCATGAAGAACGTGCGCAGCCCGAATCGACGACGCAGCTCGCGGTTCGCGACGTTCAGCAGCGCCACGTTGCCGCCGTGGCCGTTGAGGAACACGAGCGTGCGGGCGCGGGTCGTCAGCAGCGAACGACCGATGTCGACGACCGTCTGCATCATCGTCTCGGGCGTCAGCCACAGGGTCCCCGGCGCCCACGAGTGCTCGTCCGACTTGGTGATCGACAGCGTCGGCAGCTGCCAGACGTCGAGCCCCCGGGCCGCAGCCCGCGCGACGGCGGCCGTGGCGGAGGCCTCGGCGACGATGGCATCCGTCGCCAAGGGCAGATGCGGACCGTGATGCTCGATCGCACCGGTGGGCAGCACGACGATGGATCGCTCGGTCAGGGCCTCGGCCGCGGCGGGACCGCTGAGCTCGGCGAGCAGACGCGTCATCGGATGGCCCCCTTGCGGGCGCCGGCGTACGAGGGGTTCAGCTTGCCGGGGTTGAGCAGGCCGTGCGGGTCGGTCACGCGCGCGGTCTCGACGGTCTGCTCGATGTTGAAGTCGACGTTCCACTGGTGCGGGTTGTGCACGCCCACGCCGATCGCGTTGAGCTCCGCGATACCGCGGTACACGTCGTCCTCACTGACGTAGGGGGCGGCGAGCATGCCGATGGGGTGCTGCCTCGTCGACTCGATGTGCAGGTGCGACCCCGCGAAGACGGCCTCGACCGCCGCGATGTCCTCGGCGAGCGGGGCCCCGGCCACCTCGAGGTGGAACACCTCGTGCGGCTGGCTCTTCTGGAACCACTCGATCGGGTGGTTGTAGCTGAGCATCGACAGGCGGATGCTCGCCTGCGGCCCCTCGCGCACCGCCTCGACGCGCCCGCCCGCGCCCTCGATGATCGCGGTCACGGCGTCGATCTGCGCGGCATCCAGGATCACGCGCAGGCTCGACCGGCCCGCCGGGATGGCGTCGTCGGAGGGGAGGGATGCCGAGATCTCGGGGCCGTCGCCCGAGACCAGGCGGGGGGAGGGTTCGAGATTTCCGATCGTCTGCAGCACCGACAGGGTCCCGGCGAAATCGGGGAAGCTCGCCCACAGCCCGCGCCACTCGCGGAGCGGCTCGAGGCGCACTGTCGCGCGGACGATCACGCCCGCGGTGCCGTAGTTGTGCACGTACTTCTGGGCCTCGTCGCCCTCGACGTGGATGATGTCGGCGCTGCCGTCGGCGTGCACGACGTCGAGGGCGGCGACGAAGCCGCGGTCGTTCGAGCCGTGCTCGATCGACCCGGTGCCGCCCGAGCCGCCCGAGAGGAAGCCGCCCAGGGTGGACTGCGCGGTCGAGGGATACATCCACAGCGCCTGGCCGGCCGCCCACGCGGCCTGCTCCAGCAGCACCATCGGGGCACCGGCCTCGGCGGTGACGTAGCCGTCGCCGACCTCGACGATGGCCTTGGCGCGGGTGGTGTCGATCACCAGGCCGCCCCGCATCGGGATGCCCTGGCCGTAGTTGCCCGTGCCCTTGCCGCGGACGGTGACGGGGACCCCGTGGCGGGATGCCGCGGCCACGGCCGTGGCGATCTGTTCGGCATCCGCGGCGAAGACGACGAGGTCGGCGAGGCCCAGGGGCAGCTGGGCCGCGATGATCGGCGACATGGGGGAGCCGTCGACGCTGGCGCGTTCGCGGACGCGCGGTTCGGTGCTGACGGCGGCGGGCCCGAGCAGGTCGAGCAGTTCGTCCTCGAGGGAGAGGACGCGGGTGGCGGTGTCGCTCATGGGGTGTCTCCGGTAGGGAACGGTGGGGCGGAGGCCGGGGGTGGGACTGGCCGCGGCGCGGCGGGTCTTGCGGTGCGGTGGCGCGGGCCGGTCGGCGACGGCTCGTCCGCGCGGTGGGGGATCGGGCGCCGAAGGCGTCGAGACTGCATCTCGCTGACATCTCTGCGGCAGGTTGTCACCGAGTCGTCAGCGAGATGCAGTCTCGCGGGGAAGGCGACCCGGGGCACGGCCCGGCCCGCGCGAGGCGGACCGGGCCGGTCGGGATCAGAACGAGATGCTCGAGTCGATGAATTCGTTCGTGTAGAGGTCGGCCGAGGTGTAGCCCGCCGCGGGCGGGGTGCCGAGGTCGGTGTAGATCGTGCTCGCCTTGGTGAAGAAGTCGTCGAAGCGGGCCTCGTCGAAGTTGCCGTAGGTCGAGTCGGGGCCGTTGCCGACCAGGCCCAGGTCGATCTGCGTCTGGACCGAGTAGTCGGCGACGCCCTGCGTGTACGTCCAACCGGTGGCGTACTGGTCGACGAGCGTGAGGATGAGCGCGTTCGCCGCGGACGGGTCCTCGTAGTAGGCCACACCCGCCTTCTGCAGCACGGGGACCAGCTTCTCGAGGCAGGGGCTCAGCTCGTCGAAGTCACCGGCCTTGACCGAGACCGCGGACTGATAGGTCTGCCATCCGGCGTCGTGGATGAGCGCGAAGTCGACGGGCTTGCCCCACGCCGAGACCTCGTTCTGGTACACGTACGGCTCGGCCGAGGCGAAGCCCTGCTGCATGTCCTTGCCGCCGGCGGCGACGAAGTTCGAGGGCGTGCCGTCGTACGACCCGTCCAGGATGGCCGCCTCCGCCAGGCCGGCGCTCTTGAGGTACTCGATGTACGCCGATCCGTCGAAGTAGCGCCACACGCCGCCGTTGGACGCGAGGGCGTCCTTGACGTCATCCACCGTCTTGACGTCCGGGTAGGTCGCGGGGTCCCACATCACCATGGTCGGGCTGATCTCCAGGGGGGCGAACACGGCCTTGGTCGCAGTGGTGTCCGACAGCTGGACCGCCTCGTCGGTGCTGATGTAGCCAAGGGTGATCGCGTCGTCCTGGTACATCTGCGCCGACACCGTCTGGAACCCGATCGCGGGGCCGCCGGCGCGGATCTCGAGGTCGACGCCGGTGTACTCGCCGTCCGACATGAGGGGGCCGGTCACCGCCTTGGTGTTGGCGTCGATCGTGTAGTCGTCCTTGATCATCTCGTAGAGGTGACCGTGCTCGGCCTCGGGGTTCCAGTCGGTCTGGACGACGACGGTCGAGGGGCAGTCGGCCGAGAGATCGACGGAGCCGATCTCCCTGTCGGGCGCGGGCGCGCTCTCGGCGGCGCTACCGGCGCACGAGGTCAGGGTGAGGGCGATCGCGACGGCGCCGGTGACGGCGGTGCCGCGGAGGAGGGTGGAGCGCTGCATGCTGGTTCGCTTTCTGTGACGGTGGGACTGTCGGGTGCAGGACGGTGCGTGGGTCGGGGACGGGGTTTTCGGGGACGCCGGACACCGCCCCCCGCACATCGCGTGCGGGGCAGGCATGGCATCCGGGATCGGGGTCAGAGGGTGCTGTCGTACCAGCGGCCGACGGCCGCTTTCGACAACCAGCCGAACAGGGCGAAGATCGCCACGCCGAGCAGGCAGGCCGCGAGGATCGCGGCGAAGAGCTCGGCGCTTTGCAGGCGCGACTGGTAGTTGGCGATCAGCGAGCCGATCCCCGGTTCGCCGCGGCGGAAGAAGTAGTCCCCGACGATCGCGCCGATGACCGAGAGCCCGGCGGACGTGCGCATGCCGACGAAGATCGAGGGCAGGGCCGCGGGCAGGGTGAGCTTGGTGAGCACCGTCCATCGATCGGCCTTCTGCAGGCGGAAGAGTTCGCGCTGCGACTTGTCGACCGACTGCAGACCGAACAGGGTGTTGGACACCATCGGGAACAGCGCGATCAGCACGCACACGATCACGCGGGCGAGGAACTCGTAACCGAACCAGAACCCCACCAGCGGCACCAGGGCGAGGATCGGGATGCACTGCAGCACCACCGCGTAGGCGTAGGTGGAGCGCTCGACCCAGCGGGCCATCGACATCGCGATGGCCCAGCCGATGCCGATGACCATCGCGACCGCGAGCCCGGTGAGGGCGACGCCGGTCGTGCGGAACAGGGCGACCCAGATGTCGGCGCCGACCTGCGGGTCGAAGAACCCGAGGGTGAACATCTCGTGCGGCATGGGCAGGAGGAACCCCTTGCCCGAGGCGCTGAGCGCGATCGAGACGCCGTACCAGGCGCCGACGAGGACGACGAGCACCCCGAGCGGCGGCCCGACGAGGGCGGCGTTGGCGCCGAAGCCACGGCGACGGGCCCTGCCGCGCGGGCGCGGCGGTTCGATCGGCGGAGGGGTGGATGCCGTGGACGCGGCCGACTCGACGACGACCGGCTCTGCGGAGGTGGTGCTCATGAGTGTCCTTCCCGGAGGGCGTGGGAGACCTCGCCGACGAGCTTCGCGAATTCTCCCGTGTAGCGGATCTCGGGGTCGCGCGGCAGGTCGAAGGGGACCTCGAAGGTGTCGACGAGGTGTCCGGGGCGGCCCGACATCACGACGACCTTGGTGGAGAGGTAGACGGCCTCGGAGACCGAGTGGGTGATGAACAGACCCCCGAAGCGCTGGGCGACGAAGATCTTGATGAGCTCGTCGTTCAGGCGTTCGCGGGTGATCTCGTCGAGCGCGCCGAACGGCTCGTCGAACAGGAACAGCTCGGGGTCGAGGGTCAGCGAGCGTGCGAGCGAGGTGCGCATCTTCATGCCGCCCGACATCTGCTTGGGCAGGTGCTTCTCGAAACCGCTCAGCCCGACCAGGTCGATCGCCCATTGCGCCTTCGGCGCGCGGACGCGCTTGGGCTGCCAGTTGAGCTCGGCGAGCAGTTCGACATTCGAGCGCACGTCGCGCCAGGGCAGCAGGGTCGCGTCCTGGAAGACGTAGCCGATGCGGTCGGTGTTGACCGACGCCGTTCCCTCGCTCGCCGACTCGAGGCCGGAGGCGATGCGCAGCAGGGTCGATTTGCCGCAGCCGGAGGGGCCGACGACGCTGACGAACTCGCCGCGGCCGACGGTGAGGTCGACGCCCGAGAGCGCGGTGGTGCCATTGGGGAACGTCATGGCGACGTTGCGGAAGTCCAGCAGGGGCGCGGTGGGATCCGCGACGGATGCCGGGGCGGGAGAGGCCAAGGTCACGGGGGCGCTCACTTTCCGTTGGGGGCGGGTTACGACGCCGTCGCGGGTGCGGCGGAGCGGGTGGGGACGGATGCCGCGGTCTCGGTCGAGACGGTGGTGCGGCTGACGAGCCGGCCGCGATGGATCACGACACGGTCGGCGCTGGCGAAGGCGACGGCGTCGCCGAGGGAATCCGCACGCACGGCCACCAGATCGGCGCGCGCGCCGGGGACGGGGCCGGCTGCGGGCAGGCCCATCACGTCGCGCGCACCGGCGGTGACGGCGTCGAGGGCGTCCTCGGGGGCGAGGTGCCCGGCGCTGACGAGCAGGGACGCGGTCTCGAGGTGGTCGCACCGGCCGACGGGGTTGAAGGGGTCGCGCACGTTGTCGGCTCCCGCCGCGACGCGCACGCCGGCCGCCTTGAGGCGACCGATCGGCGCGATCGCGCGGGGCACGGCGTGGTCGGCATCCCATCCCTGCAGGTACAGGTTGGTGATCGGCAGGGCGATGACGCCGATGTCGGCCGCGCGCACCTGATCGGCGAGCGCGGCGAGGTCGGTGGCGGCCATCATGCTCAGGCGCACGCAGTGGCCGGCCGTGCGGGGGTGGGGCGAGCCCGTGACCGCACGGGCGTAGGCGGCCAGGGTGTCGGCGCCGGCGAGGCTCTCGTCGGTGTGCAGGTCGAGGCCGACGCCGCGACGCCGGGCGATCGCGACGAGACGGTGCAGGTCGGCGATCGGGTCGTCGGCGAGGTGCGGGGCGCCGCCGACCAGGTCGACACCGAGATCGAGCGCCGCGTCGAAGACCGCATCGGGCACGGTCGGGCCGCCGAGGGCGACGAGCTCGATGTCCATCAGGCCGGCGAGCTCGTCGCGCAGTCGCACGAGAGCACGCACCCCGGTCAGGGCGTCGTCGCCGCGGAGCAGGTCGACGTGCGTGCGGACGGCGGTGATCCCGGATGCCAGCATCCGCAGCGCCGTCGAGCGGGCCCGGCGCACGGTGTCGTCCTCGTCGAGGGTCAGGGCGAAGGCGTGCCAGCTCTCGATCGCACGCTCCAGGTCGCCGAATGGCGGGTGGATGGCATCCCAGGACTGCGCCTTGTCGAGGTGCGCGTGCGGTTCTGCCCCCGCGGCGGTGACGAGGTACCCGGGCAGGTCGAGGATCAGACCGTCGGTGTCGGGCAGGGGGCTGCCGGCCGGCACCACCGCGAGCACCTCGTCGCCGTCGAGGGCGATGTCGACGACGGCGCCCGAGGTGAGGCGCACGCCGCGCAGAGCGGCGAGGGGAGCGGGTGGAGCGGCGGACACGAGGGCCTCCGGGAGCGTTCGGGCGAGTGACGAGACGAGAGCCACCACAGCGGGGCGAGCCGCCGGGGCGGCTGCGTCAGTGTTGGTGTGACCAACATCCGGCGTTGTTCCGATGCTAGGAATGGCGCGTTTCCGCTGTATTTCCCCCGCGTGACCCTCTCGACAAAGTTGTCGGACAGGCTGGAGCGGCCGGCCCGCGCGTGCGCCGAGAACAGGGGATGCCGCGAAAACAGGCCGATTCCGTTCGGATCGTCCTGTTGCGGTGGCATCCCCTGTTCTGGTGACGGGGTCCCGCCCGCCCAGGGCTCCGGCGCCGGCGGCGGGAGGGGCTCCGGCCCCTCCGACGGGTCTATGGACCCGCGTGCGGGGCGGCTGAGCTCGTCGGAGCCGCGAGCGACCCCATCGCGCCCCGTCGGCGTCAGAGCTCGAGCATGATGCGCGCGCAGGCGGCCCGCGAGACGCACGGCATCATCGTGCGATTGGCATCCTGCTCTTCCGGCGACAGCACCGAGTCGCGGTGCTCGACGTCGCCGTCGACGACGGCCACCTCGCACGTGCCGCACGTGCCGACGCGGCAGCTCGAGGGCACGACGACGTCGTGCTCCTCGGCCACGTCGAGGATGCTGCGCCCGGGTGGCACGGTGAGGGTCAGGCCCGACATCATCAGGTCGACCTCGAAGGGCTCCGCCCACACGGGGTCGCCGAGCACCTTCGCCTCGAACCGCTCGACATGCAGGCTGCCGCGGGGCCAGCCCGCCATGGCATCCTCGAGCCCTTCGAGCAGCCGCGCGGGACCGCACGAATAGACGACGGTGCGGGCGACCGGGGTGGCGAAGCGGTCCGACAGGTCGAGGCGGCGCCCCTCATCGGCGGCGAAGACCTCGACGCGCTCGCCGTAGCGGGACGCGAGGTCGCCGACGAAGGCCATGGCGGCGCGCGAGCGCCCGGCGTAGAGCAGCGTCCAGTCGGCTCCCGCGGCCTCGGCCGCCTCGACCATCGGCATGATCGGGGTGATCCCGATGCCCCCCGCGACGAAGACGTACGATCGCCCGGCGGTGGGCGCGAAGAGGAAGTGGTTCGCCGGCCCCCGCACCGGCAGCGTCGCCCCGACGTGGGCGTTGTCGTGCAGCCATGCCGAGCCTTCGCGCTCGCGCAGGACGCCGATGCGCCAGGTGCCGCGCGCGGCCGGCGAACCGCAGAGCGAGTACTGCCGCTCCAAGCCGCTCGGCAGCACGACGTCGATGTGCGCCCCCGGCGACCAGTGCGGGAGCGTGCCCGTCGCACGCTCGAGATCGAGCACGACGACGCCGTCCGCGGCGTGGTGACGCCCGGTCACGACGGCCTCGAAGGTCACTCCTGCGCTCATGCGTTCTCCTTCTCGCTCAGACGTCGGCGGGGTCGTCGGCGCCGTCGCCGTGGACCACTTCTTTCACGATGAGCAGGCGGTAGGTCGAGCCGTCGGGCGAGTGCCACCGGTGCGGCGTGCCCGATCGGCAGTACACCGAGTCACCCACCGTGAGGGTGCGCTCTCCGAACGGTCCGAACGAGATGACGACGCTGCCCTCGAGAACCGTGACGAACTCGTCCTCGGCGTGGACATAGTGGTCGCCGGGGGCGTCGTTGGATCCCGTGAACTCGAGTGGTTCGAAGCGGCGCGGGCCCTCGGCCAGAAGACGGGCGGTCCCTTCGGCGTAGGGTCCGACGACGCCCTCGCCCGCCGCGACGAACGAGGGCCGGGAGTCCTGTCCGGCACGCGGGGGTTCGGAGCCGGCGATCAGCTCGACGCGGCTGGTGCCGAGCGCCCGGGCGAGTCGCTCGAGGCTGGCCATGCTGGGTCGCGCGAGACCGCGCTCCAGCTGGCTGAGGAAGGGGTGCGAGAGGTCGGCCGCCTCGGCGAGTTGCGTCAGCGTGAGGCCCCTCGCCTTGCGCAGGGATCGCAGGTGCGCACCGAGGCGTTCATCGCTGGATCGGGTCGGTGGAAGCGGTGCCGGTGGTGCCATGAAGGTCATCGTGTCACCCTCTCGAACAGGCGGGCGACGATCTCGCCCTCGTCGGCGGTCGTCAGTCGCCCCGCGTCGACGAGGACGCGCCCGCCGACCACGACGGTGCGGGGGCGCCGCCCGGGCGAGGCCCACAGCAGTCCCGCGACCGGGTCGGCGACCCCCGCGTCGGCGACGCCCGAGACGTCCCACAGGCACAGGTCCCCAGCCGAGCCCGGCGTGAGGCGGCCGAGCTCGGTCCGCCCGAGCCCGTCGGCCGACCCCGAGGTCGCCATCGCCAGCACTTCGGATGCCGGCAGCTGCGGCCCGACGAGGGCGGAGACCTGCATCGCCAGACGGGCGTCGGCGAGCAGATGTCCGGCGTCGTTGCTGCCGCCGCCGCTCGTTCCCAGCCCGACGGTGATCCCGGCGTCGCGTAGCGCCCGCACCGGGGCGATCCCCCACCCCATCGGCACGTCGCACCCCGGGGCGTGGGTGGCCGATGCCCCGGATGCCGCGACCCGCTCGATCTCGTCGGGTGTCACGTCGCACAGGTGGGCGAGGGTCACGTCGGGGGCGAGCCAGCCCCAGTCCTCGAGGAGGTCGAGGGGCCGGCGTCCGTAGCGGTCGAGGGCGATCTCGACGTCGACGACCTCGTTGGCCTGGGTGCGTCGGCGCAGCCCGTGACGGCGGGCGACCTCGCCGAGCAGCTCGAAGGTCTCGCGCGGGTCGCTGTGCACGCCCGCGGGGCCGACGGCGACCTGGAGCATGCCGTCGGCGCTGACACCGCCGGGACGGTCGGCGACGAGGGCGTCGACGATCGCCTCGGCCGACGCCGCGGCCTCGTGCGGGTCGTCGCGGGCCGCCCCGCGGACGAAGACGAGGCGCGCTCCGAGGGCGGTCGCGGCGTCCGCCGCCGCCCTCGCCATGCCGACGGTGTCGGCGCCGGACGGCCAGGTGAGGTGGTGGTCGGCGACGGTCGTCACCCCGCTGAGCAGGGATTCGGCCACCCCCGCGCGGGCGGCGAGACCGGTGAGCTCGGGGTCGATCCCCGCGGCGGTGTACGCGGTGGCCATGGCCGGCAGCCATTCCCGCATCGGGATGCCGCGGGTGCCCGGGAGCGTGCGGAACGCCGTCTGCAGAAGGTGGTGGTGGGCGTTGACCAGGCCGGCGGTGACCACGCATCCGCTCGCGTCGAGGATCTCGGCATCCGTCGTGTCGGCCTTGTCGACCACGACCCCGTCGGCGATCACGACCTCGCCGGTGCGTACGCGGCCGGCGTCTTCGACGACGGCGACCGCCCCGCGCACGACCAGGACGCTCATGCGCTCCTCGCACCGCATGCGATCGCTCCGTGACCGGGGAGCGCCTCTCCGCCGTGGAGGCGGAGGCCGGCGCCCTCGCGCAGGGGCCGGGCGTCGGCGCGGTGACGGGATGCCACGATCTCGGCGACCACCGACAGCGCCGTCTCTTCGGGCGACGACCCGCCCAGGTCGAGGCCCAGGGGGGAGTGCAGGCGCGAGAGCTCGGCATCCGTCACCCCGGCGGTCCGCAGCAGCTGGGCGCGGCGGGCCACGGTCGCGCGCGCGCCCATCGCGCCGACGAATCCCACCGGCAGGCGCAGGGCCGCCCGCAACGCGGGGACGTCGAGGCGTTCGTCGTGCGTCAGCACGCATACGGCGGTGCGCTCGTCGGGGTCGTCGAGGGTGGCGAGGTACTCGTGCGGGGCGGCGACCACCACCTCGCGGGCCTCGGGAAAACGCGCGGGCGTCGCGAGCAGAGCCCAGTCGTCGCACACGGTGACCGCGAATCCGGCGGCCGCGCCGACGCGGCAGAGGGCGGCCGCGTGCTCGCCGGCGCCCAGGATGATCAGGCGCGGTGCCGCGGGGCGGTGCAGGACGAGGGGCTCTCCGTCGAGCTCGAGTCGCAGAGTGGTTGCTCGTCCGGCGCGTGCCGCGTCGAGGGCGGGTCGGGCGTCCGCGTCGATCGGGTAGGCGACGACGTCGACCGCACCGCCGCACGCGAGCCCCGCGGCGATCGGGGTGACGGTCCCCTCGGCGGTGAAACCGAATCGCGCGCGCCGGATGGTCCCGGTGCGCAGGGCGTCCAGGCCCAGCATGACGGCGTCGCTCTCGACGCAGCCCCCCGAAATCGATCCGACCACGCGCGCGTCGCGCGTCACGGCGAGACTCGCGCCGACGCCGCGCGGAGCACTGCGCACCACCGCGGTGACCGTGACGGCCGCGACGGGGACGCCGGCATCCAGCAGCGGCACCAGATCGGCGGCCAGTTCGAGCATGGACGCGACGGTAGTCGGGGCGTGTTTCGCGCACGCTACGCTGTCGTGACCATGCCGCCCGAGCCCGTTGCCGCCGTCGCGGGACTGGTGCTGGCCGCGGGCGCGGGTCGGCGTTTCGGGGGCCCCAAGGCCCTCGCGCGCACGGCGGCGGGGACACCGTGGCTGGCGTTGGCCGTGCGGGCGCTGCAGCAGGGCGGATGCAGGGACGTCACCGTCGTGCTCGGCGCGGGCATCGACGAGGCCGCGCCGCTCGTGCCGGTCGGGGCGTCGGTCGTGCGGGCCGACGACTGGGCCACGGGGGTCGCGGCGTCGCTGCGCGCGGGACTGTGCGCGATCGCCGAGGGCGACGCGGTCGCCGCGCTCGTGCTGCCGGTCGACACCCCCGACATCGTTCCCGCCGCCGTCGCGCGGCTGCGCCGCAGGGCCGCGCCCGACGCCCTCGGGCAGGCGACGTACGGCGGGGCGCCGGGGCATCCCGTGCTGCTCGGGCGCGCGCACTGGGCGCCGCTGTCGGCCGCGGTGCGCGGCGATCTCGGCGCGCGCCCGTATCTCATCGCGCGGGATGCGGAGCTGATCGAGTGCGGCGACCTGTGGTCGGGCGCCGACCACGACGAACGTCCCTGACCGCCCCGGCGTGCGCGCGGTGTGCGCCGCGGGTCGCATCGCACCCGCGGCAGCCGGCCCCCGAGGCCGCGCGCGCGGCGGCCGGGCCGAGACCACCCGCGGCGGAACCGCTCAGCCCGGCGGCGAGGGAGCCAGTCGGTAGAGGATCCGCGGACGTCCGCGTGCCCCGTAGCGGTGCGCCAGGTCCAGCACTCCCGTCGCGACGAGGTGCTCGAGGTAGCGCTGGGCGGTCGCGCGCGAGAGGCCGCACGCCGTGGCGACCTCGGAGGCCGACGCGAACGACACCGGGTCGAGGCTCGCGCGCACCCGCTCGAGGGTGACCTCGGCGAGGCCCTTCGGCAGCGCCGCGGGTGAGGTCCGCGCGGGCACGCGCACGCTGCCCGTTCCCATCAGACGGTCGATGTCGCTCTGCGACAGCGCCCGTTCGCGATCGGCCGCGGTGCGGGCGCGGCGCTCCTCGCGATACGTGTCGAGGCGGCGTCGCAGCACGTCCTGCGTGAAGGGCTTCACGAGGTAGCCCACGACGTGGGCGGCGAGAGCCTGGCGCACCGTCACCTGGTCCTGCGACGAGCTGATGACCAGCACGTCCAGTCCCTCCGCGCCGAGGGTACGCAGGCGGTGCAGCACCTCGACCCCGCTGATGTCGGGCAGGCGCATGTCGAGCAGCACCAGGTCGACCCCCTCACGGGCGCGTGCGACCGCCGCCACCCCGGTCGCGGCCGACCCGACCAGGCGAAACCCCGGCACCTCGTCGATGGAGCGTCCGTGCAGGGCGCGGGCGGCGGCGTCGTCGTCGACGACGAGCACCCGGATCGCCGGCGCCGTCATCGCGGCACCGCCATCTCGAACGAGAAACGGGCGCCGCCGAACGCCGAGCGGCTCACCAGGATCTCGCCGCCGCGGTCGCCGATCGCGCGACGCACGAGCGCCAGGCCGATCCCGCGGCCGGTGCCCCGGGCATCCCGCTTCGACGAGAACCCCGCCGCGAACGCCCGGTCGATGTCGCGGGCGTCGAGGCCCGGTCCGTCGTCGTCGACCGCGCCGTGCAGGTTGTCGCCCACCTGCGACAGCGTGCAGCGCACGCGGGAGGCGCCCGCCTCGGCGGCGTTGCGGCACAGGTTCGCCAGCACCATCAGGACGGTCTCGTCGACGGGCAGGTCGCGATCGACCTGCACCTCGAGGTGCGCGCCCAGCACCGACACCTCGGTGCGCAGCGCTTCGAGGCTCGCCCCCACGACCGAGGGACCCAGTCGCGTGTCCGACGGCTCGCGGGGGGTCAGCGTCGGAACGGCATCCGAGATGTAGGCGAGCGCGTCGCGGGTGTCGCCGTGCGACACCAGACCGTGCAGCACGTGCAGGCGGGTACCGAACTCGTGCGCCTGCTCGCGCAGTGCCGTCACGGTACGGGCGGTCTGCTCCTGCTCGGCCGCGAGCGCGTCGGCGCGGCGGAAGCGCCTCTCGATCGCCGCCGCGAGCAGTGACGAGGCCAGGGTCCCGGCCACGAGCGCCCCCAGACTCCACGGCAGCAGTGCGCCGAGCGCCTCGTCGCGCTCGGACAGGATCCGCGACTCGAGTACCCCGACCGCGACCATGCCGACGACGGCGTCCCCGTCGCGGATCGGCACCTTGGCGCGCAGCGAACTCCCGGACGGTCCGGTCTCGGTGCCCAGGAACGGCGTCCCCGCGAGCACACTGGCGTTGGCCGTCTCGACCTGGCGGCCGCGCTGCGCCGTGTCGGGGTGGGTGATGCGGACCCCCTCGTCGTCGGTCACCACCACGTAGAACACCCCCGTCGTCTGCTCGACGAGATCGGCCAGAGGCTGCAGCACCGTGGTCGCCGGGGCGAGGTCGATCGCGTCGGCGAGATCGTCGGGTGCACCGGAGTCCGAGACGGATGCCGCGGCGGCCCGCACGTCGTCGAGCTCGGCGAGCCCCGTCGCCACGTCGAAGACGCGGTCGGCGGTGTCGTCGCGGATACGGCGCTCCTGCACCGATGCGGCGATCACCGTCGTCAGGCCCACCGCGGCGAGCACGATGAGGCTCGGCAGCACCACCAGCGCACGCCGCACGGCCCGGGCGGTGGCCGGGGACGGGGACTCGCGCATGGGGCTCTCTTTCGCACGCAATATGAGCACAAAGCGCAGGAGGGGTGCGCTGCGCCCGCTCCGGCTGAGAACGTCGTCGCATTCTGCGTGACGACGACGTTCGCGAGGAGGAGCTGTGATGACGGAGCCTACGCTCTCACCTGTCCCTGACCACCCACCGGCCGACCGGCCGCGCCGCCGATGGATCGGCCGCATCGCGGGCGGAGCGGTCGCGGCGACGGCCATCGCCGTCGCCGCCTACGGCTCGGTCACGTCGGCATCCGCCGGTGACGACATCCACGCGTCGATGACGATCATCGCCCCCGCCGCGGCGGGCGGCGGATGGGACGGCGTCGCGCGCGAGCTGCAGCAGGCCCAGAAAGCCAACGGACTGGTCAACAACGTCCAGGTGGTCAACATGCCGGGCGCGGGCGGAACGATCGCCCTCGGCAACGTCTCGGTGCTTTCGGGTCAGCCCGGCAACCTGCTCGTCGGCGGCACCGGACTTCTGGCCGCCACCGTCCAGTTCGGCTCGGCCGCCACCCTGGACGACGTCACCCCGCTGGCCGTGATGGTCGAGGAGTACGACGTGATCGTCGTTCCGGCGGATTCGCCGTTCCAGACCCTCGACGACCTCGTCGCGGCCTGGAGGCAGGACCCCCGCGCCCTGCCGTGGACCGGGGGAGGGTCGTTCGATCAGCTGGTCGTCGCCGAGCTCGCGCTCGCCGCCGACATCGCGCCCGTCGACATGACCTACATCTCGTCCGACGGCGGCGGCGAGGCGATCCAGGCTCTGTTGAACGGCACCGCCCAGGCCGCCGCGGGGGGATACCCCGACAACATCGACCAGATCGAATCGGGACGTCTGCGCGCGCTCGCACTGGTGGCGGCCGAGCCGATCGAGGGCATCGACATCCCCACCGCCGTCGACCAGGGCTACCAGGTCGGCCTCACCAACTGGCGCATGCTCGCCGCGCCCAGCGGGCTCAGCGACGAGCAGGTGGACGGGCTCACCGAGCTGGTGCTCGAGTCGGTCGCCACGCCCGAGTGGGCCGACGCCCGCGCCCGGTACCACTGGACCGAGCGCCTGATCACCGGCGACGACCTCGACGCCTTCCTCGTCGACGAACGTGAGCGCATCGAGCTGCTGTACGAGGAGATGGGCCTGTGATGCCGTCGAACAACCCCACGTCCGTGTCGGCGACCGTCGGCGACCGCCTGCGTTTCCAACGCGGCAGCGGCCTGCGCGGGATCGCCAAGGCGCTCATCATGCCGGGGGTTCTCGCGGCTTTCGCGGTGTACCTGCTCGTGGGCATCGTCACGATGCGGGTGCCCGCCAACGCCGCCTTCCCGGGACCCCAGTTCTTCCCCGGCATCATCGCCGCGGGGCTGTTCGTCCTCGCGGGCGTCCTCGCCGTGGGCGCGGTCCGTGCCGCCCTGGTCACCCCCACGATCGATGAGGAAGAGGTCGGGGAACGGGCGGTGCGCGTCGACTGGCGCTCGTTCGCCTGGGTCGCGGGGTCGTTCCTGGCGTTCGCGTTCCTGCTCGGCATCCTGGGCTGGATCATCGCCGCGGCGCTGCTGTTCACCGGGATCGCTCGCGGGTTCGGGCAGCGCCGGCTGCTGTTCGCGGCGCTGGTCGGCCTCACGATCAGCTCGCTCAGCTACATCGCCTTCGACATGGGGCTGGGCTTGTCCCTGCCCTCCGGAATCCTCGGTTGGAGCTTCTGACATGGACGCACTGATCCTTCTCGGCGAGGGGTTCGCCGGGGCGCTGACGTGGCAGAACCTCATCTGGGTCGTCGTGGGCTGCGTGCTCGGCACGGCGGTCGGCGTCATGCCGGGACTCGGGTCGTCGATGGCGGTGGCGCTGCTGCTGCCGGTGACGTTCTCGCTCGATCCCACCGCGGCGTTCATCATGTTCTCGGGGGTGTACTTCGGCGGCCTGTTCGGCGATTCCACGACCGGCATCCTGATGAACACCCCCGGACAGGCCTCGGCGATCGCGTCCACGTTCGAGGGCCACAAGATGGCCCTGAACGGTCGGGCCGCGCAGGCGTTGGCCACCGCGGCGATCGGCGCCTTCATCGGCGGCATGGTCGCGGCATCGCTGCTCGTCTTTTTCGCGCCCCTGCTGGCGGGGCTGTCCAGCAGCTTCGGCCCCGCGGAGTTCTTCGCCCTCGCGATCTTCGCGTTCGCCGCGACCTCGTCCGTCGTGACCGACAGCGCCGCCAAGGGGCTGGCCTCGCTGTTCCTGGGGCTGGGCATCGCGGTGGTCGGCGTCGACGGCGTCACCGGGACCCCGCGCTTCACGCTGGACTCGCCGAACCTGTTCGACGGCATCTCGCTCGTGACGGTGACCGTCGGCATCCTGGCCCTGGGCGAAGTGATCCACGTCGCGGCGCTGGAGCGCCACGTGCGGGGCGGCGCGATGGTCCGGCCCTCGGGGCGGCCCTGGCTGACGCGCCGCGAGTTCCGCGAGGCGGCGCCCGCCTGGCTGCGCGGCGCGGCGATCGGCCTGCCCTTCGGCGTCGTGCCGGCGGGTGGCTCCGAGATCCCGACGTTCCTGGCGTACGGGCTCGAGAAGCGCCTCGACGGGCGTCGCAAGAAGCCGATGTTCGGCACGGGGGCGATCCGCGGTCTCGCCGCTCCCGAGGCCGCCGGCAACTCGACCACCGGCATGGCGATGGGATCGCTGCTCGCGCTCGGCCTGCCGGTGTCGGCGACCGCGGCGATCATGCTCGCCGCGTTCCGCCAGTACGGGCTCCAGCCCGGGCCGCTGCTGTTCGAGCGTTCGCCCGACCTGGTGTGGGCGCTGATCGCGAGCTTCTTCCTCGCCATGATCGTGCTTCTGGTGCTCAACCTGCCGTTCGCGATGCTGTGGGCCAAGCTGCTGCTGATCCCCCGCCCGTACCTGTACGCCGCGATCGCGGTGTTCTGCGGACTCGGCATCTACGCGACGTCGGGGGCGACCTTCGACCTGCTGCTGCTGCTGGCCATCGGCCTGCTCGGCTTCGTCATGCGGGCGCACGACTATCCGCTCGCGCCGCTCATCATCGGCATGGTGCTCGGCCCGTTGGCCGAGACGAGCCTGAGGGATGCCGCGATGAGCGCGAACGGCGATCTGACGACGCTGCTGCAGGGCCCGATCGTGCTCACCATCTACGCGGTGCTGCTCGTGGTGCTGCTGGCCGCAGGACGCAACCGCCTCCTTGCCCGCCGTCGGGCGGCCGCCGCGCGCGCGAAGGAGCCCGTCGAGGTCGCGTGACGCAGGCCCGCGAGCGGGCGGGGTGCTACGGCGTCCCGCCCGCTTCGCCGCGCACCGGGAGCTCCGGTGGCGCCGAGGGGCTGCGTGGTGCGCTCACCGGTGTCCGATGGCGCCGCTGAATGGCACCCGCTCTTGTCTCACTCGTGGCGGCGCGCCGGTCCTCACGCGCTTGCGCAATTTTGTCGTGCCTCTAGACAAAACCCCCTTCGGTGGATATTTTTTCGGAGCCGTCATAATTCGACGGACCACAGAGCCGGGACGACGACGTACCCGATCCGACGCCGGGGAGGGCGCGGGTGCGACCAACGGGGGTCCCTGCAGTTCAGAGAGGAACGCAGATCACATGCTGAAGAAAATCCTGACCGGTGCGGCCATCGCGGCACTGGCCGTGGGCCTGGGGGCCTGCAGCTCCACGCGCCCGGCCGACGGCGGTGCCGCCGGAGGGGCGAGCGGGGACTGCAACGTCGGCATCGCCATGCCCACCCGCAGCCTCGAGCGCTGGATCAACGACGGCGAGCAGCTGCAGCAGAAGCTCACCGACGCGGGCTGCACCGTCGACCTGCAGTACGCCGACAACAAGACCGACCAGCAGATCAGCCAGATCCAGAACCAGATCTCGGGCGGCGCGAAGATCCTCGTGATCGCCGCGATCGACGGATCGACCCTGGGCCCGGTGCTGCAGGAGGCCAAGGCGCAGAACGCCACGGTCATCGCCTACGACCGCCTCATCAACGGCAGCGAGAACGTCGACTACTACGCCACCTTCGACAACTACAAGGTCGGCACGCTGCAGGGCCAGTACATCGAGGAGCAGCTCGGCCTCAAGGACGGCGCGGGCCCCTTCAACCTCGAGCCCTTCGCCGGCAGCCCCGACGACAACAACGCCAAGTTCTTCTTCGCCGGTGCCTGGGACGTGCTCCAGCCCTACGTCGAGAGCGGGAAGCTCGTCGTCCCCAGCGGCAAGTCGCCCGCCAACGACGACGCGTGGGCGTCGATCGGCATCCAGGGCTGGGCGTCCGACAAGGCTCAGGCCGAGATGGACAACCGCCTCTCGTCGTTCTACGGCGACGGCAAGAAGGTCAACGTCGTGCTCTCGCCCAACGACAGCCTCGCCATCGGTATCGAGGCGTCGCTGAAGTCGGCCGGATACACCCCCGGCGCCGAGTACCCGCTGATCACGGGACAGGATGCCGACAAGGCCAACGTCAAGGCGATCCTCGACGGCGCGCAGGCCATGACGGTCTGGAAGGACACCCGCGCCCTCGGCGACCGCGTCTTCACGATGATCCAGCAGATCAAGGACGGCCAGGAGGTCGAGGTCAACGACACCGAGACCTACGACAACGGCAAGAAGGTCGTGCCCTCGTACCTGCTGACCCCCGAGGTCGTCGTCAAGGACGACGTGCAGTCCAAGCTCATCGACTCGGGCTTCCTGAAGGCCTCCGACGTCGGGCTCTGAGCCTCACCGGCCGGGGCGGGTGCGCCCGCCCCGGCCTCTTCCCGCGGCGCAGCGGGCCCACCCGCCTCGCCGCTCGATCCTCGCCACCCCGACGGAGGAAGTACAACCATGACCGAACCGATCCTGCGCATGGCGGGGATCTCGAAGTCGTTCAACGGCGTGCCGGCCCTCGCCGACGTGTCGATCGACGTGTACCGCGGTGAGGTCCACGCGATCTGCGGCGAGAACGGCGCCGGCAAGTCGACACTGATGAAAGTGCTCAGCGGCGTCTATCCGACGGGCGCGTTCGAGGGCACCATCACCCTCGAGGGCGAGCAGATGGCGTTCCGCTCGATCAACGACAGCGAGGCCGCCGGCATCGTCATCATCCACCAGGAGCTGGCGCTGAGCCCCTACCTGTCGATCGCCGAGAACATCTTCCTCGGCAACGAGAAGTCCAGGCGCGGTGTCATCGACTGGAACGCGACGAACACCGCCGCAGCCGACCTGCTCAAGCGCGTCGGCCTGCGAGAGAATCCCGCGACCAAGATCTACGAGCTCGGCGTGGGCAAGCAGCAGCTCGTCGAGATCGCCAAGGCCCTCGCCAAAGAGGTGAAGCTGCTCATCCTCGACGAGCCCACCGCAGCCCTCAACGACGACGACTCCGCGCACCTGCTCGACCTGATCGACCAGCTGCGCACGCAGGGGATCACCTGCATCATCATCAGCCACAAGCTCAAAGAGGTGCTGCGCATCTCGGATCGCATCACGATCATCCGCGACGGTCGCACGATCGAGACGATGCGCCGCGACGACCCCGAGACCGACGAGGGGCGCATCATCCGCGCCATGGTCGGTCGCGACCTGAACAGCCTCTTCCCTCCGCGCGAACCCGACATCGGCGATGAGCTGTTCCGGGTCGAGAACTGGACCGTCCACCACCCCGTCGACACCGAACGCGTCGTCATCCAGGACGCGTCCTTCATGGTGCGCGCGGGTGAGATCGTCGGATTCGCGGGACTCATGGGCGCCGGGCGCACCGAGCTCGCGATGAGCATCTTCGGGCGCATGTACGGCACGGGCATCTCGGGCGAGGTCTACAAGAACGGTCAGCAGATCGACGTCCGCACGGTCGACGCCGCGATCAAGCACGGCATCGCCTACGCCACCGAGGACCGCAAGAAGTACGGCCTCAACCTCATCGGCGACATCCAGGTCAACGTCTCGGCATCCGCCCTCGCGCGTCTCGCCCGCCTCGGCGTGGTCGACCGCTACCGCGAGTACAAGGTGGCCGATTCCTACCGCTACAAGATGAACATCAAGGCGCCCAGCGTCGCCGCGATCACCGGTCGCCTCTCGGGCGGGAACCAGCAGAAAGTGGTCCTGTCGAAGTGGATGTTCACCGGACCCGACGTGCTGATCCTCGACGAGCCCACGCGCGGCATCGACGTCGGGGCCAAGTACGAGATCTACGGCATCATCAACGAACTCGCGGCCCAGGGCAAGGCCGTCATCGTCATCTCGTCGGAGCTGCCCGAGGTCATCGGCCTCTCCGACCGCATCTACACCATCTCCGAGGGACGCATCACGGCCGAGGTCAGCCGCGACGACGCGACGCAGGAGACCCTCATGCGGCACATGACCGCCGGAAGGAACTGACTCACATGGCCACCGCATCCACCCAGACGGTCGACGCGCCGTCACAGCCGGGTCCGCGCCGCCGCGGCCTGCTCGCGCGGATCAACTTCCGCCAGTTCGGCATCCTCGCCGCCCTGGTCATCATCATCGTGCTGTTCCAGGCGCTCACCGGCGGCCGTCTGCTCATGCCGGGAAACGTCAACAACCTCATCCAGCAGAACGCCTACGTGCTGATCCTCGCGATCGGCATGGTCATGGTCATCATCGCCGGCCACATCGATCTGTCGGTCGGCTCGGTGGTGGCGATGGTCGGCGCGATCGCGGCGATCGCCATGAACCAATGGGGCCTGCCCTGGTTCGTGGCCGTGCTCCTCTCGCTCGTCGTCGGCGCGGTCGTGGGCGCCTGGCAGGGCTTCTGGGTCGCCTTCGTCGGCATCCCGGCGTTCATCGTGACCCTCGCGGGGATGCTCCTGTTCCGTGGACTGACCCTCGTGCTCCTCACCGGCGGCACGATCAGCGGGCTGCCCGACGGCTTCACCGCGATCGGCGCGGGCTGGCTGCCGCCCTTCCTCGGCTACGTCGGCAACTGGGATTCCCTCACCCTCGTCCTCGGTGCGATCGCCTGCGTGCTGCTGGTCGTCCAGCAGCTCCGCACCCGCGCGACGCTGCGCCGCCTGGAGCTGCCGCGCGAGCTCGCCTGGTCGTTCTGGCTGAAGAACGCCGTCGCCGTGGTCGCGATCATGGCGGTGTCGTTCACGATCGCCGCCTACAACGGCACTCCGATCGTGCTGATCATCCTCGCGGTGCTCGTGCTGGCGTACACCTTCGTGCTGAACCGCACGACCTTCGGCCGGCACATCTACGCGATGGGCGGCAACCTGTTCGCCGCCGTGATGAGCGGTGTGAAGACGAAGTGGGTCAACTTCTTCATCTTCGTCAACATGGGCGTGCTCGCGGGCCTGGCCGCGGTGGTCAGCACCGCCCGCGCCGGCGGCGCCGTGGCATCCGCCGGTCAGAATTACGAATTGGATGCCATCGCGGCGGTGTTCATCGGCGGCGCCGCCGTGCAGGGCGGCATCGGCACGGTCGTCGGCGCGGTCGTGGGCGGACTGGTCATGGGCGTGCTGAACATGGGTCTGTCGATCCTCAGCGTCGACGCCGCGTGGCAGATGGCGATCAAGGGCATCGTGCTGCTGTTGGCCGTCGCGTTCGACATCTTCAACAAGCGGCGCAACGGCGGTGTCTGACCGGATGGGGAGCGCGCCGCCGGGGCCCGCTCCCCATCCGCGCCCGCGGAGGTTCGCCCATGCGCGCCAGGATGCGAAGATAGGGGAGGTGCCTCCCTCATGACCCCTGCCGTGTTCGAGCCCGCAACCCCGCTCGCGCCGCCGGCCGGCCGGACGACGAACGATCTGATCCGTCAGCAGAATCTCGCGTCCGTCTTGTCGCTTCTCCACTCCCGGGGAGCGCTGTCACGCGCGCAGCTCGGAGCGACGACGGGCCTGAACCGCTCGACGGTCACGGGCCTGATCATGGAGCTCACCGAGCTCGGGCTCGTCCGCGAGGCCCCGAGCGGCGAACGCACCGGCAAGGTCGGGCGTCCCACTCTGGATCTCGAACCCGAGGACCACGTCTCCGCGTTGAGCGTGCGCGCCGAGCCGCACGCGGTGACCGTCGCCCTGGTGGGCCTGGGCGGCGTGGTCCACGCGCGGCTGCGGCACGACACCGCGAGCGCCCCGTCGCCCCGTCGCTTCGTGCAGATCGTGGCGTCGTCGGTCGAAGCCATGCGCGCCGACATCGACCGCCACTACCGCGTGGTCGGCGCCGGTCTGGCCGTGCCGGGGCTGGTCAACGCCAACGGGTCGGTGCTGGTGTCGCCGACCCTCGGGTGGAAGCGCGACCCCGTGTCGGCGCGACTGAGCGATGAGCTCGGGATGCCGGTGACCGCCGGCAACGACGCCAGCATCGGCGCCCTGGCCGAATCGCGATTCGGCGTGGGGGTGGGGGTGGGCAACCTGCTCTACCTGGGCGGGGCGATGCGCAGCATCGGCGGCGGCCTGATCATCGACGGGACGCTGCTGCGGGGGACCTCGGGTTACGCCGGAGAACTCGGCCACACCGTCGTCGACCCGCGCGGCCGGGCGTGCGTGTGCGGCCGGCGCGGCTGCCTCGAGGCCGAGGTGAGCCTCGACATCCTCGAGCCGCTGCTGGGACGCCGCAAGCTCGACGAGGACGAGCTCGACGTCGAGCTGGGTGTGGCCCGCAACCCGCGCGTGATGACCGAGGTCACCCGCCAGGTCGAGATGCTCTCGCTCGCACTGACGAACTTCGTCAATGCGTTCGCGCCCGAGACCGTCGTGCTGTCGGGATATCTCGGCGCCCTGCTGTCGGTGAGCCGCGAGCGCCTGGCCGACGCGGTCCGGGTGCACCCGCTGGGCGCCGAGGGACGCACGATCCGCCTCGAGCGCGCGCACCTGCGCTCGCGTCTGATGCTGGTTGGCCCGGCCGAGCTGGCGTTCGCCGATCTGCTGTCGAACCCGGCGGGCTTCCGCGGCTGAGCCCGGCACGCCACCGCGCGGTTCACGGTGGTCGGTCCCCGTGAGAGGTCGTTGCTGACCTTCGCGCGAGCGGGGCGATGGGCGGGACGCATGTCGTATCCCGGCCGTTCACGCGAGTGTCGCCGTCGGCGTCTAGCCTGCCCGGGTGCGCCCGACCCGACGGGCGCGGCGGGAGGGACCGTGGACCTCGATGACACGGCGCGCCGGCCGTTCTGGCCGTGGGTGATCGCGCTCGCGGGCGTGATCGTGGCCGCGGGCGGCCTGCTCGTGGTCGCGCAGACGGCTGCGCGCGAGAGCGAGCGCAGCGCGGCCGATCGGTCCGGCGCCGCCCGCGCTGAGACGTGGGACGTGCCGTCCGTCGCCGCGGCAGCCGGCGACGTCGTCCGGGCGTCCGATCAGACCCCTGTGGCGAATGCCGTTCCCGCCCCGGCGTCGCGCGCCGTCGCTCCGGCGGACGTCGTCGCCGCCGACCCGACGTGGACCTCGACGGTCGCGGGGCGCACCGGCATCCCGGATCGCGCCCTCCGCGCGTATGCCACGGCCGCACTCACCGTGCAGCGCGAGCAACCGGGCTGCGGGATCGGCTGGAACACGCTCGCCGGGCTCGGCGCGATCGAGTCCGCCCACGGCACGCACTCCGGCGGGTCCCTGGGCGCCGACGGGTACCCCGACCCGCCGATCCGGGGCATCGCCCTGGACGGTTCGGCGAGCGCGGCCATCGCCGACACCGACGGGGGAGTCTTAGACGGGGATGCCGTGTGGGACCGTGCGGTCGGTCCGCTGCAGTTCATCCCGGCGACGTGGCAGCGGTGGCGTGCCGACGCGAACGGCGACGGCGAGGCCGACCCGAACCAGATCGACGACGCCGCTCTGGGCGCCGCGCGCTACCTGTGCGCGGCGGGCGAGATGACGAGCCCCGCGGGCTGGCGTCGCGCGGTGTTCTCGTACAACCACCTCGACAGCTACGTCGACGACGTCGCGGCGACCGCGAACGTCTACGCGGCGCGCGCCGCGGGCTGAGGGCACCGCGCCCGCGCGGCTCAGCCGCCGATCACGACGTTGAGCGGTTCCTCGCCGGCGGCGAGGCGCTCGATCTGACGCCGCACCAGGCGCGCGATGCGCGGGCGCATGGCATCCGTCGCCCCTCCGACGTGCGGGGCGATGAGCACGCCCTCAAGCGCCCACAGCGGGTGGTCGGCGGGCAGCGGCTCGGGGTCGGTCACGTCGAGCGCCGCACGGATGCGGCCGCGCCGCACGTGGTCGACCAGAGCGTCGGTGTCGACGAGCGGGCCGCGGCCGACGTTCACGACGAGGGCGCCGTCGGGAAGGGTCGACAGCGCGTGGTCGTCGATGACGTGCTGCGTCGCCTCGCCGCCGGGCAGCGAGGCGATGAGCACGTCCGTGTCGGCGAGCACCTCGTCGAGCTTCCCGAGGGGAAAGACCTCGACGTCGTCCTGCAGGCGGCCGTGCGAGGCGACCGCGCGCAGCTGCACCTCGAAGGGCTTCAGGCGGGCCGCGATCGCCCGCCCGACGCCGCCGAAGCCCAGCAGGGTCACGCGCTGATCGGCCAGTCCCGTGGCCGTGCCGCCGAGCCACTCGCCCCGGTCCTGCGCTCGCACGAAGTCCGGCAGGCGACGCTGGGCGGCCAGCGCCAGCGCCACCGCGAGCTCGGCCGTCGCGGTCTCGTGCACGCTCGATGCGTTGGCGAAGACGAGACCCTCGGGCAGTCGTCCCTGGACGTTGTCGTACCCGATCGACTGGCCCTGGACGAGGCCGACCTCGACCTCGGACAGCCGCTCGATCACGCCGTCCATCGACATGTACGGCGGCACCACCAGGTCGAAGCGGTCGCGGGGAGCGGCATCCGTCATGTCCCACACCACCACCTCGACGCCGTCGGGGAGGGTCCCGAGGTCGTCGCGCAGCTCAGTCGTGGGCACGGAGACGGTGAGGGAGGGGGACGTCATGGAGCCGACGCTACCCCCGCGGACTCCGTGGGCCGCGGAGCTTGCGCCCGTCGCCCGATGTGCACCCCCACCGGCACGTCGTACGCCAGGTACTCCGCGAGCAGGCGGTCGGAATCCCCGACGAAGAGCCGGCGTGAGAGGGCCACGGCCAGTTTCGTGGCCCCTCCGACCAGCCCGGGGATCTGGTGGCTGAGCATGCCCTGGCTGATGCGCGCACCGTGGTTGAACAGGTGGATGCGCGACAGCGCCGACGGCCCGGGCCGGCGGCAGACCAGTCCGAAGTCGTCGTCGAGGTAGGGGAACGCCGCCAGCCCGGGATTCTGCGCCGCATCTTCGGGCGACAGGCGGTCCCTCCACAGGGTGGCCTCCGCCGCCACCCCGGACAGCTCAGGGCGCCGCGCGAGATCGGCGACGATCCCCGTGGCAGCCAGGACGACGTCATAGTGACGGATGCCGTGCGGCGTCGTCACGGCGATGTCGCGGCCGGTCCATTCCACGCGTTCCCACGGCGACGAGGTGACGAAGCGGAAGGAGTCGAAGGCGTGCGCACGCCAGAGCGCGTTCTGCGTGGCGGGTTGGTCGACGGCCGAGAGGTGGACGTTGAACGCCCACTTCTGCGCGTCGCTGAAGGACCCGTAGTTCTCGATCAGTCCGGCGAACTCCATCCACCGGTAGGGGCTGACCTGCGGCATCGCGGCCCGGCGCATGTGCACGTCGACGGACGCCGCCCCGTGCTCGAGGGCGGTGGCGGCGTTGTCGAAGGCGCCGGTGCCGGCGCCCAGGATGCCGATGCGCAGCCCCGCGAAGGCGGAGAAGTCGATGTCGTCGTGGGTGTGGTGCACCCGCTCCGCCGGCAGAGGGTCGAGGATCGCCGGGATGTGGCGTCCGCCCGCCCCCTCGATGCCGGTGGCGAGCACGACGTGCCGGGCGGGCAGCATCCACTCGCCGTCCGGACCCTCGAGGTGCACCGCGATCGGATCGTCGTCGCCCGCGGCGACCAGTTCGCGCACGCGCGTCGAGGCCACCACCGCGATGCCCGACACGGCGCGATACCACTGCAGGAACCCCTGCCAGGCGACGGTCGGGAAGAAGCGGATGCCGTCCCACGCCGGTGCGCCGTAGACGGCCTCGAACCACGCGCGGGGGCTCACCGCCGGGGTGCCCCACGTGGGCCAGGCGATGTCCTTCGGGGTGCGCAGCGTGTGCATCCGGGCATAGGTGGTCCACGGGCCCGCCGCAGGGGTGGGGGAGGCATCGACCACGACGACGTCGTCGATGCCGCGTCGGCGCAGGCCCCGGGCGAGGACGAGCCCGGCCTGCCCCGCGCCCACGATGACGACCGGCCGTACGCCGTCGCGCGCGGCGAGCCACGGGCGGGCGTCCCCGGCGCTCAGCGCGCCCTGGTGGGCGGCCTCGCGCTCGAGTGCCGCAAGGCGCGACGCGGCGTCGGGCAGGGGCTCGAGCACGCTCACCCTCCCACGATGACGACGCGGACGCCGTGGGCGTCGTCGAGTCGGTGGTTGTGGTGATCGGTGACGTTGGTGTCGTCGAGCTCGAGGTTGACGAAGTCCATGCCCGGCTCGGCGAAGAAGGGGCCCGCGTGCCACGTGCCCTTGCGCATCGTGATGGCGGTGCGCGGCGGGATGACGAACGCGTGCAGGTCGTCGGGCGTCGGGGCGTCGATGCCGGGGGCGGCCACGGCGATCGACCACGACACGTCGCCCACGGCCATGAGCGTCTGGGTCGTCTCGAGGTGACGGGTGACGCGGGTGAACTCGGGCGCCTTGTCGTCGAGGTGCATGAGATAGAAGCGCGGGATGCCGCCCGACACGTCGAGCACCGCCTCCTCTGCGGTGAAGGGGGTGCCGTCCTCCATGGGTGTGAGGACCACCCCGAACGGGGCGAAGTTCTGGGGTGTGACCGTCTGCGCGGACAGGCGGTGGAGGTCGAGGGTGTCGGTCATGGGGGCTCGCTCTCGTCGGGTACGAGGCGAGCCTATGCTTGTCTGACAAGTGTGGGGTACTGCTTGTCCGACATGTTCACTCGGAGGTTACGCGGCCGAAACGTGCGCCGACGCCCGACCGCGTCACCCGCGATGGACGCGGCGGATGAGCGCGTTGCGCAACCCGGCGGGCGCGTCCAGCTGCACCTCCCGTGACCAGTAGCCCACACGGTCGTCGGCGCCGTAGCCGCAGTACGTCATCTCGATCACCGGCGTCCCCGACGACGCCCCCAAGGCCTCGGCGCGCGTCTGGTCGAGGGCGACGGCATCCACCCAGAGCGTCTCCCACGCCACCTGGACGCCGTTCGCCGCCTCGGCCAGATCGAACACGGGGGAGCGGGGGTCCAGCTCGGCGTCGGACGACACCGGGACGAGATCCTCGGCGAGGGCGTAGGCCCCGCCGTCGACGCTCCACACCTTGACCGTGCGCAGCACCGTCGTCCCGTCGGCGAGATCGTCGAAGCGCGCGGCGGACGGGGCCAGCACGATCCGTTCCGACGAGACCAGCGCGAGATGCGGCGTATAGCCCGCCCCCGTGATCGACAGCGAATGGTCGAACTGCTCGTCGATGCGCCGGCCGACGGCGGGCAAGCGCCGGTTGGGCGTCGTGCGCGCTCCCTGCGTGCGATGGACGTACCCGCGCTCCTCGAGGCGGATCAACGCCTCGCGCACCGATGCGCGGCTCGCCCCGGTCATCTCGGCCAGTCGCGGCTCGGACGGCAGGGCCCGATCGCTCTCGCTCCACAGGGCGAGGAGGCGGTTGATGACAGGGTCCTGCTCCGGAACGCGCACAGCCTCATCATTCCCGATTCCGTGCCGCGGGTGTCGCCGCCGAAAGGGGGGCGACCTTCACTCCGGCCCGCGGCCAGCGGGGCCCGCGTGGCCCGGACGGTCGGGTGGAAGACCCGCGGGCGACCTCAGGCGGCGGCGCCCACGACCGCCGAGACGGCGGACGTGAAGAACGACAGGCCGTCGACACCCGAACGCATCGCGGCCGGGGTGCCGGGGCCGAAGCCCGCCTCCACCGCGTGCTCGGGGTGGGGCATCAGGCCGACGACGTTTCCGCGCGGGTTGGTCAGACCCGCGATGTCGCCCAGCGACCCGTTCGGGTTTACCCCGAGGTAGCGGAAGGCCACGAGGCCCTCACCCTCTACGCGCGCCAGGGTCTCGGCATCCGCGATGTATCCGCCGTCGGCGTTCTTGAGGGGGATGACGATCTCTTCACCCTCGGCGAAGTCGCTCGTCCACGCGGTGGAGGCGTTCTCGACGCGCAGGCGCTGGTCGCGGCGGATGAACTGCTGATGGGCGTTGCGGATCAGGCCGCCGGGGAGCAGGTGCGCCTCGACGAGCATCTGGAAACCGTTGCAGATGCCCAGGACGGGCATGCCCTTGGCCGCGGCGTCCTTGACCTCGGACATGATCGGCGCGAACGCCGCGATCGCGCCCGCGCGCAGGTAGTCGCCGTAGCTGAAACCACCGGGGAGGACGAGGGCGTCGACCCCCCGCAGGTCGTGCTCGCCGTGCCACAGGGCGACAGGCTCGCCGCCGGCGAGGCGGATGGCGCGCTGCGCGTCGCGGTCGTCGAGCGACCCGGGGAAGGTGATGACCCCGATGCGTGCGGTCACGCCACGACCTCGACGTTGACGACGTCTTCGATGACCGCGTTCGACAGCATCTCGTCGGCGAGCTCGCGGGCCCGGGCGAGAGTGGCCTCGTCGACCTCGCCCTCGACGGTCAGCTCGAAGCGCTTGCCGATGCGCACGTCGGAGAAGCGGTGCTCACCGAGCCGCGACAGGGCGCCGGCCACGGCCTTTCCCTGCGGGTCGAGAAGCTCGGCCTTGGGCATGACGTCGACGACGATGGTGGGCACTTCAGCTCCAGATGTCGGGTGGCGTTGTGCGGCCAGTCTACGCGAGCGGCCTACGCGGCGCCGTGCGGGTCGTCGCGCCGCGACCATGGGCGTCCAGCGCCGTCCCCGTTCGGATGAGCAGCTCGGTAGCTGCCTCCAGCGGCAACTCACCCTGAGCTGCGAATCGCGGCGATAGATGTCGCGCTTGTCGCGTCGTTTAGCGTCCGATCAGTAGAGCTTCTTGGGCGGCAGCGACGGCCTCGGGGGTGAGGTGGGTGTGGCCGTTGATCTCAAGGACCGTCTGATTTGCGTGACGAGGCGATCGGCAAGACGGGAGTTCCCGTTCGTGGCGCGCACGATTGCGGCGAGGGCGGCGGTGTGGGCGAGTGCAGAGAGCTAGCAATGTTGGTGGGGGATCGGAGTTGCTGCTTCAGCGCCCGACGCCGGCTGTTCCTTGCGCTCTGCAGGTCGGCGAACGTGATCGTTTCGGGGGAGCGTTCGGGGGCGATCGCGCGGCACAGTAATGCGTTGTCGTGGAACAAGCGGACCTCGCCGAGGTCACGGGGGTCGTAGCGGACGGTGACGTCTTCACCGACGTAGGCGGCGAGGACCGGCGAGACGTATCGGGTCGACGCAAATCGGATGCCGTCGCGCTGCACGCGTTTGGTGGCGGTGGCGGTCAGCAGCAGCGCGTCGAGGTCTTCTGCGTGGGCGGGCATCCGCGGGATGAAGCTCCCGCTACGCCAGCGCGCGTGCGGTGTCGCCCCAGTCGCGGAGTGCGAACGGGTGTCTCACCAAGCTTCAATTTTCAAGACATTCACCCTCCTCAAGACTGATTCGCAGTCCGACGCGGAATGACGGACCGCAATTCGCTAGCTGGTGAGTGCTGGGAGAATTGGTCGCATGATCGATCTGGACGAGGTCAGCGTCTCCCTGGGTCATGTGACGCTGCTTGCACCGGTGTCGGCCACGGTCGGCTCAGGCGAGGTCCTTGTTATCCGTGGGCGCAACGGGACTGGGAAGTCGACGCTGCTGCGGGCGATGGCGGGCGTCCGGGCACCCACGAGCGGAACGGTTCGTATTGGGGACAACATCGTGACCGAACGCGATCGCCGCTTCCGGCGCCGCGTTGCGGCCATGATCGGGCTCCCGCCGATCGCGCCAGATCTCACCGTCGAGGATCACACACTCCTGGTCGCGTCGACCTGGCTGGATGATTCGCAGGCGGCGACACGACTTGCCGGCGAAGTGCTCGAAGAATTCGGCCTCACACCCTTGGCGAATCGCTTCCCTCACGAGCTGTCGTCGGGGCAGATGCAACTGTTCGGGCTTGGGCTTCTCCTGAGTCGGCCGTTCGAGGTGCTCATCGTCGACGAGCCGGAGCAGCGGCTGGACCCGGAACACGTCGAGGTGGTGATCAGCGCTCTGCGTGCCCGACGTGACAGGGGTGCAACCCTCGTGATAGCGACCCACAACTCGCTACTGGCGGAGCAACTCGCGGATCACACGCTCTGGTTGGGTGAGGCGGCATGACAAGTCGCGTCTCAGCCCCAGTTCGAATTTGGCGCACACGCCATGCCCGAAGCCGCGGCGATAGCATCTATCTCGCTTACATGACCCTGATGGTCGCGCTGGTGGCCATCGTTCCCCTCGTGCGCGCGGTTTCAGTGGGCATCACCAGCGCGGAGGCAGTCGCGCTCCTCACGGCGCCGACGGCCCAGAACGTGACCACGCTTGCGACCGCAGGGTTCTGGGCATTTTCATTGTTGTTGGGCCGAGTGCGCGGCCCAGCGCTGAGACCTCCGTTCCTGACACACGCGCTGGCTTCAAGCAAGCTTCCACGAGCCGTCTCCTTCCGTGGGCCGCTCCTCACCTCGGGAGCAACGGCGGTCGCGCTCACCACCATGGTCGGTGGCCTCATCAGCGCAAGCCTTGTATCAGCAACGCGCAGCACACCTAGCGACGCGCTGATCTTCGTTCTCGCGAGCATCTGCGTCGGATTCATCTCCGCCATCGCTTGGCTGGTGGGTCAGGCTATGCCTCGCACCGCGGCCGTTCTCGCCCCTACCGTCTTCGCGCTGGGCGTCATCGCCAGTGCTATCCCAGCGCTACAGCCCTTCACCCCGTGGGGATGGGTCGGCCTGGCACACCCGGTCGCCTCAGCCACGGGATCGTTGACACCCCTCCTTGCGCTGACCGCTGTTGCTGTCGCCGTCGCACCAGCTCTCATGAACAGGATCACCCTCACGCAGCTGACTTCACAGGCATTGCGTTGGGAGTCCGCTACGTCCTACGCGGCCGGCCTGGAGTTGGCTGCAGCCACTAGCGTCTATCAGTCCGCGCCCACGGTCGGTCGCCACCTGTGCGCCGTACGACCCGCCCTTCGTAGACCATTCACATTCCTTCTGCGAGACGCCGTGGGCGCCGCGCGCACACCGATCAGACTTGTTGCGGCCATTCTCGCCCTCGTCGCATCAGCAACGCTGCTCATGCTCTCCCTTTCCGCGGAGTCACCCAACTGGGCGCTGGGCGCCGTCGCGGGTGTGATTCTCTTCGCCGGGCTCGGGCCACTCACCGACGGAATTCGACACGCCGCAAGCGTCGCGTCCGACCTTCCTCTCTACGGCATCAGCGACGAACAGCTCCTCGCCCACCACGTGCTCTTTCCCGCCCTGACAACGATCACAATGCTCGTCCTCACAACCGTGATTTGCTCACTCCTGACCGGACACGCCATCCCCGGGGTTCTGGGTTCTCTGACACTCGGAATCCTCGCGATAGCGGCCCGCATCGGAAGCGCACTGAAGGGACCACTCCCGCCCGCACTCCTCACACCAATCCCCACACCCTTGGGCGACCTGGGTGCTGTCGTGCGGCTCACCTGGGCGCTGGATGGCTTGCTTCTCACTGCGCTGGCGGGCGCATCCGCGGTGCTTACATTCCAATCGCCCCTTCTTCTAGCGTCAGTCGGCTCGGCGCTCACCGGGCTCACCATCCACCGGTGGCGCCATCGGGTCTGAACCCGCCGTCAGGTCGATAAGAAGACACCCCCGCCATGCCGCTGAACAGAAGACCGCGACCTGGAGTGACGGGTCACAATTACGGCGACGATGACAGCGAAGACGTCGGCCATCGGGGGCCCGCTCAGAATCGCGCGCCAGAGAGCTTCGTCGATGAGAACTGGTGTGGTCAGCGCGGGGTACGGCGGGAACGCGCTGCGAAAGCCGTATCCGATGCCTCCGCTTGCGAGGATGATCCCGGCCAGCGCCCAGCCGCGCCGCGCTCGAGCGCTCACGTCACGCCCCCATTGGGTGCCTCTGGGGCAGTTCGCGGGCCTTAACGGGCGGGAACGGCTTGCCGTCGTTGTACTCGGCTTCGAGGCGCTCGACCTCTCGGTCGTCCTCGAGGCGCCCGGCGGACGCGAGCGCGCTCCGTCGCGGGGGAGAGAGTGATGTGGGAGCGCTCTCTTGACGCTGTGGGAGCGATCCCATATCCTCGTGGTCGGCAGTGAGAGCGCTCCCACGAGCAGGTCGAAAGAGCGCATCACACAGCCACGCACCCACCACAAAGGAGTGATCTGTGAATACCCGTGCCCTGCGCCGGACCGCGCTCATCGCCGCCGTCGCGTCCACCTCCGCCCTCGTGCTCGCCGGATGCTCCGGCGCCGGGGGCTCCGCCTCAGGCGACGGCGAGGTCACCCTCACCATCGCCACCTTCAACGACTTCGGCTACACCGACGCGCTCCTGCAGGAGTACATGGACGCGAACCCGAACGTGACGATCGTGCACAACAAGGCCGCGACCAGCAACGAGGCCCGCGAGAACTACTTCCAGAAGCTCGGCAAGACCGGCCTCGCCGACATCGAGGCGATCGAGGTCGACTGGATGCCGGAGGTCATGGAGTACGCAGACCTGCTGGCCCCCGTGCCCGACGACCTCAAGAGCCGCTGGCTCGACTACAAGGTCGAGGCCGCGACCAGCCCCGAGGGACAGCTCGTCGGCTACGGCACCGACATCGGACCCGAGGGCGTCTGCTACCGGTCCGACCTATTCGCCGCCGCGGGCCTGCCCACCGACCGCGCCGAGGTCGCGAAGCTGCTCGAGGGCGACTGGTCCACCTACTTCGCCGTCGGCGACCAGTACGTCGCCGCGACCGGCAAGGCGTTCTTCGACTCCGCCGGTGGCACCTACCAGGGTGCGATCAACCAGGTCGAGGCCGCCTACGAGAACCCCGACGACGGTTCGATCACCGCGACCGGCAACCCGGAGGTCCGGGACATCTACGACGAGGTGCTCGAGGCCAGCGCCACGCAGTCCGCCCACCTCGGACAGTGGTCCGACGACTGGTTCGCGGGACTGTCCAACGGCGCCTTCGCCACCATGCTCTGCCCCGGGTGGATGCTCGGCGTGATCGAGGGCAACGCCCCCGAGGTCACCGGCTGGGACATCGCCAACGTCTTCCCCGGTGGAGCCGGCAACTGGGGCGGCTCGTACCTGACCGTCCCCGCCAACGGTGAGAACGTCGAGGCCGCGCAGGAGCTCGCCGACTGGTTGACCGACCCCGAGACCCAGGTCAAGGCGTTCGAGAACGCGGGCACCTTCCCGAGCCAGGTCGACGCTCTCAGCGCCGAGGCGCTCACCAGCAGCACGAACGCGTACTTCAACGACGCCCCCGTCGGCGAGATGCTGTCCGAGCGCGCGCAGGCCGTGGAGGTCTCGCCCTACAAGGGCCAGTTCTACTTCCAGATCAACGACGCCATGCAGAAGGCGCTGACCCGTGTCGAGGACGGCACGCAGAGCGCGGCCGACTCGTGGCAGCAGTGGGCGACCGAGGTCGACGCCCTGTCCTGACCCAGAGAACGGATGCCAGGGGTCGTGGCCGCGCGCCCCTGGCATCCATCGCCCTTCCCCTTCGCGCATGAGGGGTCGAGAAGTGTCGCCTCTGCCCCGGCGGAGGCGACAGATCCTGACCTCTCACGCGTCAGAAACGGAGCACAGACCGTGACCAGCACACTCGAAAGACCCACGGGGGGAGCGGCGCCGGCGGCCCGCGCCCGCGAACCGCGCCGCCTCGGCGTCGGCCGGAGCCGCCGCAGCGCGTGGGATCTCAAGCTCTCGCCGTACCTCTACATCTCGCCGTTCTTCATCCTGTTCGCGATCACGGGTCTGTTCCCCATCGCGTACACCGCGGTGATCTCGTTCATGGACTGGGACCTCGTCCGCAACTCGGGGGAGTTCATCGGCTTCGACCAGTACGCCTGGGTGCTCTCGCAGCCCAAGTTCTGGATCGCCCTGCGCAACACCTTCAGCATCTTCCTGCTCTCCAGCGTCCCGCAGCTGCTGCTGGCGATCTTCGTCGCCGCGATGCTGGACCAGAACATCCGCGCCAAGACCTTCTGGCGCATGAGCGTGCTCATCCCCTACGTCATGGCCCCCGTCGCCGTCGCCCTGATCTTCAGCAACATGTTCGGCGACCAGTACGGCGTCGTGAACACCACGCTGCAGAGCCTGGGGCTGCCCGCGGTGCCCTGGCACTCCGACGCCTTCGCCAGCCACATCGCGATCGCCACGATGGTCAACTTCCGCTGGACGGGTTACAACACCCTGATCCTCCTGGCGGCCATGCAGGCCATCCCGCGCGAATACTACGAGGCAGCCACCGTCGACGGCGCCGGCAAGATCCGGCAGTTCTTCTCGATAACGCTGCCGAGCCTGAAGCCGACGCTGATCTTCGTGATCATCACCGCCACCATCGGCGGTCTGCAGATCTTCGATGAGCCGCGCATGTACGACCAGTACGGCACCGGCGGCGCCGACAACCAGTGGCTCACCGTCACGCTGTGGCTCTACAACATCGGATGGGGCGAGTGGAACTTCGGCCGAGCCGCCGCCCTCGCCTGGATCCTCTTCCTCATCATCCTCGCCATCGGTGCGATCAACATGTTCGTCACCCGTTCGCTCGTCCGCGACGACGGCACCCGCGACCCGCGCAGTCGGCGCGAACGTCGGGCGCAGGCCCGCGCCGCGAAGGAGCGCATGGAGCGGGATGCCATGACCACCGCACCCGGAAAGGAGACGACGCGATGACCGCCGTCAACGCCGCACCCGTCCCCATCGCGGATGCCGGCATCCCGGCCCCCGCGCGCCGTCGCCGCCCGCGTCCCGTGCGCGGATCGCGCCCCGGCTGGATCGTGTACGCCAGCCTCGGCGCCGTGCTGCTGGCCAGCGTCTTCCCCTTCTACTGGTCGCTGCTGATCGGCTCGGGCGACTCCTCGACCATCCGCGACGCGAACCGCTCATGGATCCCCGGCGGCAACTTCTTCGCCAACGCCGCCGCCGTGATCGGCGACCCCGCGGTCAACTTCTGGCCCGCGCTGTTGAACTCGATCATCAGCTCCGGCCTGATCGCGGCATCCGTCGTCTTCTTCTCGACCCTCGCGGGATGGGCGTTCGCGAAGCTGAAGTTCCGCGGCGGTCCGTGGCTGCTCGTCTTCGTCGTCGGGACGATGGCCGTGCCGATGCAGCTGGGCGTCGTACCGCTGTACATCCTGTTCAGCGAGCTGGGGTGGACCGGACAGCTCGGCGCGATCATCATCCCCGCTCTGACGAGCGCCTTCGGGGTCTTCTGGATGACGCAGTACCTGCGCCAGTCCGTTCCCGACGAGCTGATCGAGGCCGCGCGCGTGGACGGCGCGAGCTCGTTCCGCACGTTCTTGACCGTCGCCGTCCCGGCCGCGCGGCCGGCGGCGGCGATGCTCGGGCTGTTCACCTTCGTCAGTGCCTGGAACAACTTCTTCTGGCCGTTCATCGTGCTCGACCGCCAGAATCCGACACTGCCGGTGGCGCTGTCGTTGCTGCAGTCCAACTACTTCGTCGACTACTCCATCGTCCTCGCGGGCGTGCTGCTGTCGACGATCCCTCTGCTGCTGCTGTTCGTCTTCGCGGGCAAGCAGCTGGTCAGTGGCATCATGCAAGGGGCGGTCAAGGGATGACCCTCGCGCCCACGGAAGGAACCCGATCCATGTCCACCACCCGTTCGTTCCCCGAAGGCTTCCTGTTCGGTGCGGCAACCGCCGCGTATCAGATCGAGGGCGCGGCCTTCGAAGACGGTCGCACCGCCTCGATCTGGGACGCCTTCAGCCGCGTCCCCGACGCCGTCATCAACGCCGACAACGGCGATGTCGCGTGCGATCACTACCACCGGTACGCCGGCGACGTGCAGCTGATGAAGCGCCTGGGCCTGCAGACCTACCGCTTCTCGACGTCGTGGTCGCGCGTGCGCCCCGACGGCGGGGCCCTCAATCCGAAGGGCGTGGACTTCTACAAGCGCCTCGTCGATGAGCTGCTGGATGCCGGCATCCTGCCGTGGCTCACCCTGTACCACTGGGATCTCCCGCAGGCGCTGCAGGACCGCGGCGGGTGGACGGTGCGCGAGACGAGCGACCTGTTCACCGAGTACGCGCTCGACATGCACGACGCCCTCGGCGACCGTGTCGACGTGTGGACCACGCTGAACGAGCCGTGGTGCTCGTCGTTCCTCAGCTACACCGCCGGTGCTCACGCCCCCGGCCACTACTCGCAGGCCGAGGGCATGCTCGCCGCCCACCACCTGCTCCTCGGTCACGGCCAGACCGTGCGCGAGCTCCGCGCCCGCGACAGCTCGCTCAACCTCGGACTGACGCTGAACCTCACGGTGGCGGACGCCGTCGACCCGGCCGACCCCGCCGACCTCGACGCCGCGCGGCGCATCGACGGCCAGTTCAACCGCTGGTTCCTGGACCCGGTGTTCCGCGGGTCGTACCCGGCCGACATCGTCGAGGACTTCCGCGTCACCGACGCCGCGGCCGTGGAGCGCTGGGAACAGGCCGTGCGTCCGGGCGACCTCGACGTCATCTCGACGGCGATCGACTCGCTGGGTGTGAACTACTACCACGGCGAACTCGTCGGGGGCACGGCACCCGAGGTCGACCCGCCCGCCGGCGATGCACCGACCACGCGTCCGATCGGCAAGCCCTTCCCGGCGCACGAGAACCTCTACTGGCACGACCGCGGCCTCTCGCGCACCAACATGGGCTGGGAGGTCCAGCCCGAGGGACTCACCCGCCTGCTCCAGCGCGTCAGCGATGACTACTCCGCCGAGGCGGGCGTGGCCCTCTATGTCACCGAGAACGGTGCCTCGTACGACGACGAGGTCAGCGTCGAGGACGGCGAGACCCGCGTGCACGACGCGGATCGCGTGGTCTTCGTCGAGGCGCACCTGGGTGCGGTCCTGGATGCCGTCGACAACGGCGTCGACGTGCGGGGCTACTTCTACTGGTCGCTCATGGACAACTTCGAGTGGGCCTGGGGATACGCCAAGCGCTTCGGCATCGTCTACGTCGACTACGACACCCAGGAGCGGACCCTAAAGGACTCGGGTCGGCAGTACGCTCGCATCATCGCCGAACGCGCTCTGGCCACCGCGCCCGCGGTCTAGGCGCTCGACGTCGGGCCTCAGGGAGGCAGCTATGGAACTCGCACCCGTACGCGGGGCCGCCACGATCGAAGAGGTCGCCGCGCGAGCCGGTGTCTCGCGATCGACGGTGTCGCGGGTGGTCAACGGTTCCACCGCCGTCTCCCCGTCCGCCCTCGAGGCGGTGCGCCGCGCGATCGACGATCTGCAGTACGTCCCCAATCGCGCGGCGCGCTCCCTCGCGAGCCGCCAGACCAGGGCGATCGCGCTCGTGATCCCCGAGCAGACCGACCGGTTCTTCGGCGATCCGTTCTTCGCGTCCATCGTGGCCGGCATCAGCGAAGTGATCAGCGAGTCCGACTACATCATGAACATGATGATCGCCAGCGACGACGCGAGCGCGAAGGCCCTCGGCTACCTGCGCGGCGGCAGCGTCGACGGAGCGATCGTGGCCTCGCACCACACGAGCGACACGTTCCTGGACCGCGTCGCCGACGTCGTGCCGGTCGTCTACGGCGGACGCCCGAACCGCGTCCGCGCCGACGACTACTACGTCGACGTCGACAACGTCGAGGGCGGCCGCCTCGCCACTGCGTACCTGGCGGCTCGCGGGCACCGCCGCATCGGCACGATCTCGGGGCCCGCCGACATGCCCGCGGGCATCGACCGCCTCCAGGGCTTCCGCGACGCGATGGCCGATGCGGGACTCCAACCCGCCGTGGTCGAATACGCCGACTTCACCGAGATGGGAGGCGCGCTCGCGATGACCCGGGTGCTCGCCGCCGGCGAGCGGCCGGACGCCCTCTTCGTCGCGAGCGATCTGATGGCCCGTGGCGCGTACGCGGTGCTGCGCGAGCACGGCATCGAGCCCGGCCGCGACATCGCCGTGATGGGTTTCGACGACTCCGCGGTCGCCACCGCTCTGACCCCGGCGCTCACCACCGTGCGCCAGCCCTCGCTCACGCAGGGACGGCACATGGCATCCGTCCTCCTCGACATCCTCGCCGGACGCCCCGCGGCACACGCCACGATCCTGCCGACCGAGGTGATCGAGCGCGCGTCCGCCTGACCGCACCGCGATGGCCGCTGCCGCGGCCCGTCACGTCGGGCTGGCGCCGCCGCGCCCCGTGAGGCCCACGCCGGCACTTCCCGTCACGGCAGGCCGCCGCCGCGCCCCGTCACGTGAGGCCCACGCCGGCACTTCCCGTCACGGCAGGTCGCCGCGGCCGCGACCGGTCACCGCGGCCGCGGTCCCGTCCTGAGAACAGGGGATGTCACGAGAACAGGCCGCCGCGGCGCGGATCGTCCTGTTCCCGACGCATCGCCTGTTCTCGTGACGTCGCCTGCTCCCGGCGTCGACCACGTCGACCACGTCGACCACGTCGACCACGACGACCACGTCGACCACGACGACCACCGCACCGACGACGCCGCCGGCGTTGCCATGCCGGTCAGCGGGCGTCGGGAAGCGGCTGCTGGTACACGTCCGGGACGTCGTCGCCGTCGGCATCCACCTCTTCGTCGAGGGCGAGCTGCTTGTAGCGACGGTTGCGCACGAGCAGCACGCTGGCGGCGAGGACGGATGCCAGGAGCGAGGCCGCCATGATCGCGATCTTCGCGTCGTCGGTGTGGGGAGAGCCCGCGGGGAAGCTGAGCTCGGCGATCAGCAGCGACACGGTGAAGCCGATTCCGGCGAGCAGTCCGACGCCGGCGAGGTCGACCCACTTCAGCGCGGGATCGAGGCGCACCTTGGTCACCAGGGTGAGCAGGCGGACCCCGAGCAGGATGCCGACCGGCTTGCCGAGCACCAAGCCGGCGACCACGCCGATGGTCACGGGGTCGGTGAGGGCGCTCATGATGCCCTCGGCGCCGCCGACCGAGACACCCGCCGCGAAGAACGCGAAGATCGGAACGGCGATGCCGCTGGAGAGCGGGCGGAAGCGGTGCTCGAACTGCTCGGCGAGATCCATGCCGTGGTGCTCGGGCTTGCGTCGCGAGGCGGCGACCGGGATCGTGAACGCCAGCGCGACGCCGGCGATCGTGGCGTGCACGCCCGACGCGTGCAGGAAAGCCCACGCGGCGAACCCGATCGGCAGCAGCACGACCCACGCGCCCCACGCGTTGCGCGAGAACCACGCCCGGCCGCGATGCGCGATGACGCCGTAGACGACGACCAGCACCGCGAAGACGGCGAGAGGCACGAGCGAGATGTCGCTGGTGTAGAAGACCGCGATGATCGCGATGGCGATCAGGTCGTCGACCACGGCGAGGGTGAGCAGGAAGATGCGCAGCGGCCCGGGAAGGTGCGAGCCGACCAGGGCGAGCACGGCGACGGCGAACGCGATGTCGGTCGCCGTGGGGATCGCCCATCCGGCGAGCAGGCTGGGCTGCGTGTGCACGATGGCGACGTAGATGAGGGCGGGCACGACGACGCCGGCGATGGCCGCGGTGACGGGCACGATCGCGGTCTGGAACCGGCGCAGGCTGCCGACCACGATCTCGCGCTTGAGCTCAAGGCCGACCATGAAGAAGAAGATCGCCAGCAGGCCGTCCGCGGCCCAGGAACCGACGCTCAGGTCGAGATGCCACGGCTCGTAGCCGAAGCGGAAGTCGCGCAGCGCGAAGTACGCGTCCGACGCGGGGGAGTTCGCCCAGGCGATGGCCGCGATCGCGGCGACCACCAGCAGCAGGCCTCCGACGGACTCGCGCCGCAGCAGCGTCGTGACGCGGTGGACTTCGCGATAACCGGGCCAGCTCGGTGCGCGTGTGTGGGTCTCGGTCACGAGGGAACCTCCGGGGTCGATCGACAGATCGTCGACCAGACTTCCCGACACGCCTCCGCCAGTCTACCGGGAGGGACCTGGGGGAGTCCCGAGGGTAGGGTGCCGCCGAGCGGGATCGGGCGGCACCCTCTGAGCCGGTGTCAGGCCGGGTCGCCGCCGAGCGGGCCGACCGCCGGGATCGGGCCGCCGTCGTCGGCACCGGTCTTGCGGGCGCGGGCGATGGCGTTGCCCAGGTGGTAGATCACCAGGGCGGCGACCGAGCCGAGCACGATCGCGCCGAGCTGGAAGTCGCCCCACTGCATGGTGAACCCGGCGATCGCGAGCACCAGGGCGACGGCGCCGGTGTACTGGTTGACCGGGCGCGAGAAGTCGACGCGGTTGTCGACCCAGATCTTGATGCCGATGATGCCGATCAGGCCGTACAGCGCCGTCGTCACCCCGCCCAGGACGCCGGGAGGGATGGTGTTGAACACCGCGCCGACCTTGGGCGACAGGCTCAGCACGATCGCCGTGAGGCCGGCGACCCAGTACACCGCCGTCGAGTAGACGCGGGTCGCCGCCATGACGCCGATGTTCTCGCCGTAGGTGGTCGTGCCCGAGCCGCCGAAGGCTCCCGCGAGCGTCGTGGCGGCGCCGTCGGCGATGAGGGCTCGTCCGGTGGAGCGGTTGGCCGTGGCATCCGTCATCGCCGCGACACCGCGCACGTGGCCGACGTTCTCGGCGACGAGCACAAGGACGACGGGGAGGAACATCGCGATCACCGACCAGGTCTGCGGCTGGGTGAAGTCGGCGATCTCGAACGTCGGCAGACCGACCCAGGGCGCGGCCTCGACCGCCGCGAAGTCGATGAGCGTCTCACCCGTCGAGAGCTGGATCAGCACCGTCGCGACGTAGCCGACGATCACCCCGAGGAAGATCGAGATCCGCCCCAGGAAACCGCGGAACAGAACGCTGAAGAGGATGACGGCGACCAGCGTGATCGTGCCCGGCAGTGGCTGGAGCTGGAAGTTCGACCACGCCACGGGGGCCAGGTTGAAACCGATCAGCGCCACGATCGCGCCCGCGACCACGGGCGGCATGACCTTGTCGACCCAGCCGAGACCGGCGAACTGCACGACGAACCCGATCGCCATGAGCAGCACGCCGACGGCGACGATGCCCGCGAGCGCCGAACCCGTGCCGGCGGTCGCGGTGGCCGCCGTGATCGGGGCGATGAACGCGAACGACGACCCCAGGTAGCTGGGCAGGCGGTTCTTCGTCACCAGCAGGAACAGCAGCGTGCCCACACCCGAGAACAGCAGTGTCGTGGACACGGGGAACCCGGTGAGCACGGGTACCAGGAACGTCGCGCCGAACATCGCGATGACGTGCTGCAGTCCGATGGCGACCGTCGCGCCCCAGTTCAGTCGTTCGCCCGGTGCGACCACGGCCCCGGGTGCGACGGTGCGGCCGTCGCCGTGCAGCTTCCAGCGGAACATGTGTCTCCTCGTGCGGTGGGGCGGTCCCTTCGGCAGGCCGAGGAACCTCGTGCGGTGGGGCTGCGGCGGGGGCTGAGCCTGTCGACGCCCCCGTGGGCCCGGCTCAGCCGGCGGTCAACCGCTGCAGCAGGGTCGCGTAACGCTCGCGCGTACGCTCGATGATCTCAGCGGGGAGCTCCGGCGGCTCGCCCGTCTTGTCCCAGTGGGCGGCGAGCCAGTCGCGGACGATCTGCTTGTCGAAGCTCGCCATGCGCTCGGCCGGGGTGGTGCCGGTGCGCCAGGACTCGGCATCCCAATATCGGGAGGAGTCCGAGGTCAGCACCTCGTCGGCGAGTGTCAGCACGCCCGCGTCATCGAAGCCGAACTCGAATTTGGTGTCGGCCAGGATCAGCCCGCGTGCCTCGGCGGTCGCGGCGGCGCGGCGGTAGATCGCGAGCGAGAGGTCCCGCAGGGCGGTGGCGGTCTCGGCGCCGACCAGTTCGACCGAGCGGTCGAAGGTGATGTTCTCGTCGTGCTCGCCCATCGGCGCCTTGAACGCCGGCGTGTACAGGGGCTCGGGCAGGCGGTCTCCGTCGTTCAGGCCCTCGGGGAGGGGGATGCCGCACACCGTGCCCGACGCACGGTACTCGGCCCAGCCCGAACCGGTGAGGTATCCGCGCACGACGCACTCGATGGGCTGCATGTCGAGCGAGCGCACGAGCATGGCGCGGCCCTGCACGGCATCCGGGATCACGGCCACCACCTCGTCATCGGCGAGCACGTGGTCGGGCGCGAGGTGGTTGGCGGTGCGCGGGCCGCCGTCGGCTCCCGCGAGCTGGTCGAACCACCACAGGCTCAGCGTGGTCAGCAGTTCGCCTTTGTCCGGGATGCCGGGGGTCAGCACGTGGTCGAAGGCGCTGACGCGGTCGCTGGCGACGACCAGCAGGCGCGCGGGGGCGGCGCCGTCCGCGGTGTCGACGGGGACGTAGAGGTCGCGAACCTTGCCGGAGTAGACGTGTCGCCATCCGAAGAGCTCGAGCGGGGGAGCGGAGGTCACCCGCTCATTATCGCGGGTGCGGGCAGACCGCGTCAGCGCGGATTGTGTCATAGACGCCCGCTCGACGCCTGCCCCGGGGGCGGGCGGGGGCCCCTGGGTAGCCTGGGGAGCATGACCGAGGCAGCACCCGACACCGCGGCATCCACCGATTCCCCTGCGGGGAGCCGCCATTCGACCATCCGCGGCTGGGTCTTCTGGCCCGCCGCGATCATTGCGCTGGTGTTCATCGCCTTCGCGCTGTTCTTCCCGGCCGCGGCGGAAGCGGCGTTCGACACGGTGCAGACCGCGATCGTGGCGACCTTCAACTGGTACTACGTGCTGATCGCGGCGTTCTTCGTCGTGTTCGCGCTCGCGATGGGCTTCAGTCGCTTCGGCAACATCAAGCTCGGTCAGGACGACGACGAGCCGGAGTTCTCGACCATGTCGTGGTTCGCGCTCCTGTTCGCGGCCGGAATGGGCATCGGCCTGGTCTTCTACGGTGTCAGCGAGCCGCTCAGCCACTTCGTCTCGCCACGTCCCGGGGTGACGGGAACCCCGGCCGAGCTCGCGCAGCAGGCGATGTCGCAGACGTTCCTGCACTGGGGCGTCCACGCGTGGTCGATCTACGTCGTGCTGGGCCTCGCCCTCGCCTACGCCTTCCACCGTCGTAAGCGTCCGCGCACGATCCGCTGGGCGCTCGAGCCGATCCTCGGCGCGCGACTCGTGCAGAGCGGGTGGGGCAATGCCGTCGATGTCGCCGCGCTCGTGGGCACGCTGTTCGGCGTGGCGACCTCGCTCGGACTCGGCGTCATCCAGATCAGCGCCGGGCTCGACTTTCTCGGTGTCGTGCCGCCGTCGATCATCAGCCAGGCGATCATCATCGGCATCATCACCGGGTTCGTCCTGTTCTCGCTGCTGTCGGGCGTGGGCAAGGGCATGAAGTGGCTGTCGAACATCAACCTCGTCCTCGCGGGGCTGTTGATGCTGTTCCTGCTCTTCGCCGGTCCGACCGAATTCCTGCTGCGCGATGTCGTGCAGTCGATCGGCAACTACATCCAGAGCTTCGTGGGCCTGTCGTTCACGGTCAGCGCGTACGCCGGCGACGACGGTGTGGCGTGGCAGAGCGCGTGGACCGCGTTCTACTGGGGCTGGTGGATCTCGTGGGCGCCGTTCGTCGGCATCTTCATCGCGCGCATCTCGCGCGGCCGGACGGTGCGCGAGTTCGTCGTCGGTGTGATCCTGGTGCCCACGCTCGTCGGCATCCTGTGGTTCACGGTCCTCGGGGGCACGGCGATCTATGGAGAGCTGACCGGTACGGCGTCTCTGGCGGGGCCCGACGGGTCGGTCGACGTCTCTACGGCGCTGTTTCAGATGCTCGAGGGCGTCCCGGGGTCGGCGGTGCTGATCGTCGGGTTCCTCATCCTGATCTCGGTGTTCTTCGTCACCTCGGCCGACTCCGGCGCGTTGGTGATGAGCATGATCGCGACCGGTGGCGAAGAGGAGCCCAAGAAGTGGGTGCGCGTCTTCTTCGCCCTCGCCACCGCGGTGATCGCCTTCGCCCTGCTCATCGCGGGCGGGCTCACCGCGCTGCAGACCGCGGCGATCAGCATCGCGTTGCCGTTCAGCGTCGTGCTCCTGGCGATCTGCTGGGCGACCGTCACCGCTTTCCGTCGCGAGATGAAGGCGTACGACAAGGCCGAGCGCGCGCAGCTGCGCGATGCGATCGGCGAGCACTACGGACTCGAGGTCGAAGAGGCGAACCAGCGCGGCATCTTCGGTCTGCCGGCGCGATGGCGCCAGCGGCGGGGAGCGCCGGCTCGCACCGCGGCGCGAGACGTCGACCCGGCGGGCGATGAAGTGGCGGTACCCCCGACCGCGCCCTGACCGTTCTCTCCTCGGCCCCCGTGCACCTCGTGCGCTCGGGGGCCGAGGTGCGCCGCACCGGGGTCTCGCTCGCCGATTCGCCTCGTCGGCCGCACGCAAGCCCCCCCCCCGTCGGCGCGCCGCCACCCTCGTTGACTGTCCGCGACACGCCGCTGTCGGCGCACGGTGGACGGAGTGTTCTGGACGCTCATCGGGTGCCCCGCCGACTCGACGCGCGGCTCGGGAGAGCGTATAGTCCACATGGACTAGTCAGCACGGACCACAAGGAGGGGTGGATGCCGGACCCCAGCCGCCTCACCCCGGTCGCCGTCATGATCCTCGCGACCCTGCGCGAGGGCGATATGCACACCTACGAGCTCGTCCGCTTGTTGCGAGAGCGCAAGGACGACCGTCTCGTGCCCCTGCAGAAGGGCACGATGTACCACACGGTCGCTCGCCTCGAACGCGACGGCCTGCTCGCCGAGGTCGGCGTCGACCGCCACGGCAACCGCCCCGAACGCACCACCTACACGCTGCTCGACGCCGGGCGTCGTGCGGTCGAGGAGTGGGTACGCGCAGAACTGCCGCAGATCGAGCGCGCGACGGATTTCCGCGTGGCGCTCGCCGAAGCCCACAATCTCGAGCGCGACGAAGTGGTCGCCCTGCTCGACCGACGCCGTGCCCTGCTCGTCGCCTCGGCCGACGAGCACCGCACGGGTCTGGACGGGGCCGCCCATCGCGGCGTCCCCGATCAGTTCATGGTCGAGGTGCAGCGGCAAGCCGCACTCCTCGACGCCGAACTCGCGTGGCAGGACGCCCTGCGCGCGCGCCTCGTCGACGGCTCCCTCGCCTGGGGTCCCGACGAGATCTCCGAACATTTCGCCAAGAAACGCGTCTCGAAGGAGACCACCCCATGACCGATTCCCGCGCCGCGTCTGCGGCATCCCCCTCGACGGGGTCTTTCAAGACCCCCGCGAAGAGTCCCTGGCCGGCCCTGTGGGCCCTGGTCATCGGGTTCTTCATGATCCTGGTCGACACGACCATCGTCTCGGTGGCGAACCCCGCCATCAAGGCCGCGCTCGACCCGGACACCAACAACCTCGACAACGTCGTGTGGGTCACCAGCGCGTACCTGCTGACTTACGCCGTCCCGCTGCTGATCACCGGCCGCCTCGGCGACCGCTTCGGCCCGAAGAACATCTACCTCACGGGCCTCGCCATCTTCACGATCGCCTCTCTGGCGTGCGGTCTCGCGCCCAGCCTCGAGATGCTCATCGCCGCCCGCGCCGTCCAGGGTCTGGGCGCGGCCCTCATGACCCCGCAGACCATGGCGGTCATCACCCGCACCTTCCCGCCGCAGAACCGCGGCGCGGCCATGGGCCTGTGGGGTGCCACGGCCGGCGTCGCGACCCTCGTCGGCCCGCTCGCCGGCGGCCTTCTCGTCGACGGCCTCGGGTGGGAGTGGATCTTCTTCATCAACATCCCCGTCGGCATCATCGGCTTCATCGCCGCCGTCATCCTGGTGCCGCAGTTGCCCCGCACGGCGCACAAGTTCGACATCCTCGGGGTGGTGCTGAGCGCGGTCGGTCTGTTCCTCATCGTGTTCGGCCTGCAAGAGGGCGAGCACTACTCGTGGGCGGCCTGGATCTGGGCGATGGTCATCGCCGGCGTGGCCGTCATGGGCGTGTTCATCTGGACGCAGGGGCGCAGCAAGGGCGAGCCCCTCGTGCCGCTGGATCTGTTCAAGGACCGCAACTTCTCGGTGGCCAACTTCGCCATCGCCGCCGTGGGCTTCACGGTGACGAGCATGGCCCTGCCGCAGATGTTCTACCTGCAGCTTGCTCGAGGCCTCACGCCCACCGAATCGGCGCTGCTGCTCGTGCCGCTTGCGATCCTCTCCGGCGTCCTCGCCCCCTTCGCCGGCAAACTGCTCGACCGCACCGATCCGCGTTTCCTGTTGGTGCCCGGGCTGCTGCTCGTCGGCGGATCGCTCGGCATCTACGTCGCGCTGATCCTGAATGACGCCCCGATCTGGATGTTCCTCATCCCCTCGGCCCTCATGGGCGTCGGCAACGCCGGCATGTGGGGTCCGCTCGCCACCACCGCGACGCGCAACCTCCCGCCGCGTCAGGCGGGCGCCGGCGCCGGCATCTACAACACGACGCGCACCGTCGGATCGGTGATCGGTTCGGCATCCATCGCTGCGTTCATGCAGGCCCGCCTCGAGGCGAACCTCCCGGGCGCCGCGGATGCCGGGGCCAGCTTCGGCGGGGGAGCGCTTCCGCCGCAGGTGGTCGGCGGGTTCTCCGAGGCGATGGGGCAGTCGCTCGTGCTGCCGATCATCGTGATCGGCGTGGGTCTCATCGTGGTGCTCTTCATGAAGCGGCCCTCGATGATCCGCCCGCACGGCGCGCCCCGCGACCCCGCCGCCGCGCAGCAGGCGGCCCAGGCCGCTCCCGCGACCGCGGGCGAGTAGCGCACGAGCACGGATGCCGTCGCCCCGCGCGGGCGGCGGCATCCGCCGCATCGGCGCGGGTTCAGCCGTCGAATGCGCGCACGCCCACCGATGCGATCGCCACGGTCCGAGAGCCGGTACGGATCCGCTCCGCCCAGCGATCGACGCGTTCAGCGACCGGTGCGTCCAGCAGTGCGTCCTCGATCACCCCGCGATACCTCTGCCGCCACGCCCGGGCTTGGCGGCCGCGACGGCGGATGCCCCTTCGTCGCGGGCCGTCGCGAAGCGGGCGCTGCTCACGCCCGACGCTCGCACACGAGTGTCCCGACCGGCCGCTGACCCCGGGTCTCGCGGGTGTGCGTTTCGAGGACGTCGAAGCCCGCGGCATCCACTGTCCGCTCCCATTCCGCCGTGGGCCAGCGATAGGCGCGCATGACGGCGTGGTCGAACGCCTCGACCTCGACGCCGACGAAAAAACCGAGCACCAGCCGCCCGCCCGGGCGGAGGGTCCGGGCGAACTCCCGCAGCGGGACATCGACGCGAGCGGGCGCGTGATGGATCGTCGAGAACCACGACAGGATGCCGCCGAACTCGCCGCCCTCCGCGTCGAGGTCGTCGATGGTGTCCCGCTCGAACCGGATGCCGGGATGCGCCGCCCGCGCGTGCTCGAGGAATCGCGACGCGATGTCGATCCCGCGGACGTCGAGGCCGCGACCGGCGAGATGAGCCGTCCAGTGACCGGGACCGCACCCGGCGTCGAGCACGGGACCGCTGACCTCGTCCGCCCACGCGTCGACGATCGCGCGGTCGACGGGGTGCACGGCATCCATCGACCCGAGCGCGTCGATGTATTCCTGCGCGCGCGCCTCGTAAGCAGAGGTCGTCGAGGTCATCGCACGAGCGTACGCGCTGAGAATGGGGGCATGAAGATCCGTATCGCGCCACACGGACCGCCTGCCCGAGATCGTGCGCTTCTACCGGGATGACCTGGGGCTGCCGGTGCGCGGGGAGTTCCGCGACCACGCGGGATACGACGGGGTGTTCTTCGATCTGCCCGGAACCGGCGCGCATCTCGAGTTCACGACGGGAGGAGGTCAGGGCGCTCCGACGCCGGACCCGGAGTCTCTGCTGGTCCTGTATCTGGACGACGAGCGCGAGCTGCAGCGCATCTCGGCGCGATTGGCGGGGCGTGAGACCGTACCGACGAACCCGTACTGGCAAGCGAACGCATCGGCGTTCCTCGATCCGGACGGCTTTCAGATCCTCCTCGTCCGGGCGTAGGCGTCGCCGACGAGTACCGCAGCCGCGTCAGCCCCGAGCGACCTTCGCGGCGATGTCGGTGCGGAACTGGCCCCCCTCGAGACCGATGCGCGACAGCCCCGCGTACGCCGCCTCTCGCGCCTCGCGGAAGGTCGTTCCGGTCGCGACCACGCTGAGCACGCGCCCGCCCGTCGCGACCAGTTCGCCGTCGCGCAGCGCGGTCGCCGCGTGCGCGACGTGCACGCCGTCGACCTCTTCGGCCTCATCGACACCCTCGAGCACACGCCCGGTGAGCGGGGCCTCGGGGTACCCCTCGCTCGCGAGCACCACGGTGACGGCGGTGGCGTCGGCGAAGGCGGGTCGCGGCTCGTCTTCGAGCGTCCCGGATGCCGCGGCGAGCAGCAGACGCGACAGCGGATCGACCAGGCGCGGCAGCACGACCTGCGTCTCGGGGTCTCCGAACCGGGCGTTGAACTCGATGACCTTGACGCCCTGCTCGGTGAGGATGAGTCCCGCGTAGAGCAGTCCGATGAACGGCGTGCCCTCGGCATCCATCTGCCGGATGACGGGCTCGGCGATCTCGCGCGTGACGTGCGCGACGAATTCGTCCTCGCCGCCGAAGCGCTCGCTCAGCCACGGCAGCGGCGAGTAGGCGCCCATGCCGCCCGTGTTGGGGCCCTCGTCGCCGTCGCGCAGGCGCTTGAAGTCCTGGGCGGGGCTGAGAGGGGCGACATGGTCGCCGTCGCTGAGGAAGAACAGCGAGACCTCGGGTCCCGAGAGGAACTCCTCGACAAGCACGGCGCCGCTCGGCAGGTAGCTCTCGGCGTGGGCCAGGGCGGCGTCGCGGTCGCTCGTGACGATCACGCCCTTGCCCGCGGCCAGACCGTCGGCCTTGACGACATAGGGGGCGCCGAACTCGTCGAGGGCCGCGGCGACCGTGGCGGAGTCGTGCGCGCGGACGGAGCGTCCGGTGGGGACGCCCGCGGCATCCATGATCCGCTTCGCGTACGTCTTCGAGCCCTCGAGCTGGGCGGCGGCCTTGCCGGGACCGAACACCGGGATGCCGTGCGCTCGCAGCGGATCGGCCACTCCGGCGACCAGCGGCGCCTCGGGTCCGACGACGACGAGGTCGATCGCCTCGGCCGTGGCGAAGGTCAGCACCGCGACCGGGTCCAGCGGGTCGAGGTCGATCAGGTGCGCCTCGCGCGCGATGCCCGCGTTGCCGGGCGCCGCGAAGATGGCGTGCGAGGCCTCCTCGGAGCGCAGCGCGAGGATGATGGCGTGCTCGCGCGCGCCCGAACCGAGGACCAGGATTCTCACGCGGTCAGCCTATCGAGCGCGGGTTCGCGGGATCGGCGTTCCCGGCCCGGATGCGTCCGCAGACTCCACGATGTGCACAACCTCCGTCGGCGGGGGCGTCGGGGGGCCGGAGTTTATGCCCATCGCGGAGGATGTGCGCGCCGGCCGCGACCCGCCCGGACCCGCCCGGGCCGTCCCCGCCGCGAGTAGCGTGGGGGCCATGCCTCCCCGCCGCATCGAGACCGCAGACGGTCGTGCCGCGCTCGCTGCGGTCGCCGCGGGTGACGCCCCCCGCCCGGCGCTGGCCACGGCCGTGCGCTACCTGCTGCAGCTGCTGGCCGAGAAGGCCCCGGGCAACTCGGTCGAGATGCGTGTTCCGCCCTTCGGCGCCGTGCAGGTGATCGAGGGCCCCCGCCACACCCGCGGCACCCCGCCCAACGTGGTCGAGACCGATGCCGCGACCTGGATCGCCGTCGCCACCGGTCGAGAGGTGTGGGCGGATGCCGTCACCGCCGGCCGCATCGTCGCCTCCGGCGTCCGCGCCGACCTCAGCGCCCTGCTGCCGCTGCGGCCGTGACAGGTCGCTCGACGACGAAGAACCCGCCCCATTCGACGCCCGACGGTGGGACAATATGCGTATGTCCGACCAGCCCGTCCCCGAGCGTCCGGTGTACGTCCGCGACGACATCGAGACCGTCACGGTGCGCCGCGCACCGAAGTACGGCGTCTTCATGCTGGCGGGTGCCTTCCTCGGCATCCTCGCCGCCCTCATCCTCACCGTCGCGATCGACGGAGCCAACGTCAGCCCCTACACGCAGGTCGTGTACTCGCAGCTGCAGGTGTTCGGCTTCACGGCACTGATCTGCGTCGTGGTGGGGATCTCCCTGGCCGCGGTCGCCGCGCTCATCTTCGAGCGCGTCCTCGGCGCACGTACGCGCCTGGTCACCGTCGACCACGAGCAGTACGAGGTCTGAGCCTCACGCCAACTCGGCGATGATCGGGTGGATGGCGGCGTCGAACGCCGCGACGTCCCCCCGGAGCCCGTCGGTCACCGCCACGGTGAGAGAGCCGATCCACCACACCCCCCGCTGCGCCAGCGGCAGCACCTGCACGTTGAGCTCGAACGAATGGGCGCGGCGGCCCACCGCGCGCTCGTGCGCGGCGATCGCGCTGGCGTAGGCGCGATACGACACCCCGGGGCGCGCCGCGGATTCCCGCGCGTACCGGTCGTGCGCGAGACGGGCGTAGTCCACCGCGTCGTCGGCGTGAGGCGCTGCGGCCTCGCGCAGGGCATCGGCCCCGCCGATGGGCAGGGCCACGAGGGTGTCGAAGCCTTCGAGCAGCTCGAGCGGCACGGGCGAGGGATGCGCCTGCGGCTCGACGGTCATCGCCCAGTACTCGCGCCACTGCCTCTCGAGCTGCGCGTGCGCGGCATCCGATCTCCGCTGTGTCAGCGGGGTCGGCACGCGCCGGAGCGACGGCAGCTCCTCGGGGGAGCGGATGCCGATCAGCTGCCGCAGATACAGCGCGACGAGCACCGGTTGCGCCGCGTCTTCGCGGATCACCCACTCCGGCTGACCGCCCGTCATGGCGCCATTGTAGGGACGCCCGCAGGGGTGCGGGGCGGGTCTTGCCCCGATTGCGCGACAGTCGCGCGTGTCCGCCACGGGTAGTCTGTTCCGGTGGCTTCCGCTCCCCACGAGAACCCCTATTCCGCTGCCGGCGTCGACACCGCCGCCGGAGACCTCGCCGTCGAACTGATGAAGTCGGCCGTGCGCCGCACGCACGGGCCCGAAGTGCTCGGTGGCGTGGGCGGCTTCGCCGGTCTGTTCGACGCCTCGGCCCTGCGCGACTACGCCAAGCCCCTGCTCGCGACCAGTACCGACGGCGTCGGCACCAAGGTCGCGATCGCGCAGGCGATCGACAAGCACGACACGATCGGCGAAGACCTCGTCGGCATGGTCGTCGACGACATCGTCGTGGTCGGCGCGCGTCCGCTGTTCATGACCGACTACATCGCCTGCGGAAAGGTCGTGCCGCAGCGCATCGCCGACATCGTCGCCGGCATCGCGCGCGGATGCGCCATGACGGGTACCGCGCTGGTCGGCGGCGAGACCGCCGAGCACCCCGGCCTTCTGGGCATCGACGACTACGACGTCGCGGGGGCCGCGACCGGAGTGGTCGAGGCCGACCGCGTGCGGGGCGCGGACCGCGTCCGCGGGGGCGACGTCGTGCTGGCCCTCGCCTCGAGCGGGCTGCATTCCAACGGCTACTCGCTCGTGCGTCACATCATCACCGGCGCGGGCATCGCCTACGGTGCCGCGTCGGCCGATCTCGGCGCGACCTGGGGCGAGGCGCTGCTCGAACCCACGCGCCTGTACACCTCGCCGCTGCTTCGTCTGCTCGACGACGGCGCGGTGGGCGGCGGCATCCACTCCCTCAGCCACGTGACCGGAGGCGGTATCGCCGCCAACCTGGCCCGCGTGCTTCCGCGGCAGACGTGGGTCGACGTCGACCGCTCGACGTGGAGCCCGTCGCCGGTCTTCCAGGTGCTGGCCGACATGGGCGGACTCGACCTCACCGCCACCGAGGGCACGTGGAACCTCGGCATCGGCTTCCTCGCGGTGGTCGCTCCCGAGGTGGCCGATGCGGTCACCGCGGCGCTGACGGCCGACGGCATCGCGACCTGGCAGGTCGGCGTCGTCCGCGACGATGCGCGTCCCGAGGGCGAGTACGAGCAGGGCGCCAAGGGCGTCGACGGCGGAGCCGTGCGGCTGGTCGGAACCTACGCGGATGCCGGACACCCGGCGAACGGAGCGAGCTAACACCCCATGTGCGGCATCGTCGGCATGGCCGGGCAGGGTCCGGTCAACCAGGAGATCTACGACGCGCTCCTGCTTCTCCAGCACCGGGGACAGGACTCCACGGGCATGGCGACGGCCGAGTCCAGCGGGGTGTTCCACATCCACAAGGCGCGCGGTCAGGTCCGCGAGGCGTTCCGTACGCGCGACATGCGGGCGCTGCTCGGCGACATCGGACTCGGGCACGTGCGCTACGCGACCAAGGGCACGGCATCCAACGAAGAAGAGGCCCAGCCCTTCTACGTCAACGCGCCCTACGGCATCGTGCTCGTGCACAACGGCAACCTCACCAATACGCGCGAGCTGACGAGCGAGCTGTTCTCGAAGGACCGTCGGCACCTGAACACCAGCAGCGACACCGAGCTGCTGGTGAACATCCTCGGCTCCGAGCTGCAGTCCGAGATCACCGGTCCCGACCTGGACCCCGCCCAGGTGTTCCGCGCCGTCGCGCGCGTGCACGAGCGCGTCGAGGGCTCGTACGCCTCGATCGCGCTGATCGCGGGCTACGGACTGCTCGCGTTCCGCGACCCCTTCGGCATCCGTCCCCTCATCCTGGGCAAGCGTCCCGCCGCGCACGTGCCCGGCGGCGAGCCGCGCGACGAGTACATCGTGGCGTCCGAGTCGCTCGTGCTCGAGAACGCCGGTTTCGAAGTCGTCCGCGACGTCGAACCCGGCGAGGCGGTGTTCGTCTCGCTCGACGGCACCCTGCACGCACAGCAGTGCGCCGATGAGACGATGCTCGCGCCGTGCTCGTTCGAGTACGTCTACCTCGCCCGCCCCGACTCGGTCATGAACGGCGTCTCGGTGTACGAGACGCGCCTGCGCATGGGCGAGCGACTGGCCGACACGGTGGCCAAGTACACGCCCGCCGGCGCCATCGATGTGGTCATGCCGATCCCCGACTCGGCGCGTCCGGCCGCGATGCAGGTCGCCCGCAAGCTCGGGATCGAGTACCGCGAGGGCTTCTACAAGAACCGCTACGTCGGCCGCACCTTCATCATGCCCGGGCAGGCGGTACGCAAGAAGAGCGTGCGCCAGAAGCTCAACGCGATGTCGACCGAGTTCCAGGGCAAGAACGTGCTGCTCGTCGACGACTCGATCGTGCGCGGCACCACGAGCCGCGAGATCATCCAGATGGCGCGGGATGCCGGTGCGCTGAGCGTCACGTTCGCCTCGGCCGCCCCACCCGTGCGCTACCCCCACGTGTACGGCATCAACATGCCCTCCCGTCACGAGCTGGTGGCGCATGGACGCACGATCCCCGAGATCGCCGCGGAGCTCGGATGCGACTACCTGGTGTACCAGGAGGTCGAAGATCTCAAGGCGGCGATCATGGAGGGCACCGACCTGGTCGACCTCGACATGAGCTGCTTCGACGGTCGTTACGTCACGGGAAGCGTCTCGGACGAGTATCTCGCCTGGGTCGAGGGCAGCCAGGAGTCTTGACCCGCGCGCCGGCGGGTCGGGTCGTGCTCGCCGCGGCGGCCGTCGTCCTGCTCGCGCTGACGCTGCGGCTCGCCGTGGCCTCGCTGTCGCCGTTGCTCACCGTGATCGAGCGCGATTTCGCCGTGCCCGCGGCGATCGTCGGACTGATCGGCATGGCTCCCCCCGTCGCGTTCGCGGTGTCGGGCATGGTCACGCCCGCGATCGAGCGGCGCCTGGGCCTGGAGCGCACGGTGCTGATCGCCGCGATCCTCGGTGCGGCGATGCTCGCGCTGCGCGCCGCCGCGGTCGACGCCGGGTCGCTGCTGGCGGCGACGGCGGGGATCTTCGCGGCGGTGGGGGTCGCCAACGTGCTGCTGCCGACGGTGGTGAAGAAGTACTTCCCCGCCCGGATCGGACTGATGACGACCGTCTACTCCACGACGATGGCCGTCGCGACGTTCGTCCCCCCGCTCGTCGCGGTCCCGCTGTCCGACGCCATCGGGTGGCGCGGGTCGTTCACGACGTGGGCGGGGGTGGCCGTCGCCGCGGTGGTGCCGTGGCTGCTGCTCAGCCTGCGCGCCCGGGCGTCGCGCGCCGACGTCGTCGAAGAACCCCGCGCGTCGGTGCTGTCCCGCGTCGTGCGCGTGCCGCAGACGTGGGCACTGGTCGCCACGTTCGCGGTCAATTCGTCGGTGGCGTATTCGATGTTCGCCTGGATGCCACTGCTGCTCATCGACGTCGCCGGGGTGGATGCCGCCGAGGCCGGCGGACTGCTCGCGATCTTCTCGTTCATGGGGCTGCCGGTGTCGTTGGTGGTCCCCGTCCTCGTCGCGCGTCTGGGGCGGACGACGCCGTTCTACGTCATCGCGGTGGTCGGCGGACTGGCCGGGATCGGCGGCCTGCTCGTCGCCCCCGCGGCGGCGACCGTGCTGTGGGTGGTGTTGATCGGCATCCCACCTCTGCTCTTCCCCCTGGCGTTGACGCTGTTCGGTCTGCGGACGCGCTCGCACGAGACGACGGTCGCGCTCAGCGGGTTCGTGCAGAGCGTGGGCTACGGGCTGGCCGCGCTGATGCCGCTGACGCTCGGGCTGACCCGTGAGCTGACCGGCGGCTGGACGGCGGGGCTGGTGATCCTGGGCGTGGTCATCTGCGCGGCCGCGCCCGCGGCGGTGGTCATGGCGCGGCGCGAGAGCATCGAGGACGCGTGGGAGAGGCGCACGGGACGGGTGTGGTGACGCGGCGCCTGCCGGGTCGACGCGACGGATGTCGGCACGCGAGGGGGCTGGTGCGCGAGGGGCACGACCGGGACGGCCCGCGTGCCGACACGCACGAAGGGCGCCGACGGAATGTCGGCGCCCTTCGGTGAGTGTTTCATCGGGTACGACGAACGCACCGCATCAGCAGCGGGCGGGAACGCAGGGTGAAGGCGTCAGGCCTTCTCGTCCTCGTACTCGTCGCTGTACTGGTCGGCCCACTTGTCGACGTAGGCGTCTTCACCCGCTGCGGGTGCGCCCAGTTCGCGCTCGAGAGCCGAGTAGTTCACCGAATAGGTGTCGTACTTCAGCTCACGGGCGATCTTGGTGTTCTTCGCCTTCTGACGGCCACGCCCCATGCGAGACCCCCTCACGATCGACGTCGAGGGCCGCACTGCGGGCCCTGCGTATTGCGGTTCCGGACCGAGCCGGTAAGAGTAGCACTCAGGATATCACGGCGCATTCCGGCCGAGCCGTCGGGCGTCGCCGACCCGTGAGAGGAGCCGTCATGAGCGATCAGCCCCGCCCGGCCGCCGGGCCCGTCATCGCGGGCGTCGTACCCGGCCAGTCCTCGCGGGTGGTGCGAGAAGCAGCCCGCTACGCAGCGCTGGCGCACGCGGAGCTGCTGGTCGTCCACGTCGACACGACGCGTTTCGTGGCCTTCGAAGACCCCGACGGCTACGTGCACTCGACCACGGCGGACATCGCGGGCGCGGCGGCCAAGGCCGCCCTCGACGACGTGCGGACGGCCGCCGAGGAGGTGCTGGCTGGTCACGGCCTGGACTGGAGCGTGCGGCAGGAGATCGGCGACCCCGCGCTCGCCCTGATCCGTCTGGCCGACGAGACCGGCGCGTCCCTTCTGGTCGTGGGAACCCGCAAGCGCGGCATCGGCGAGTCGGTGCGCGAGTTCCTCACCGGGTCGGTCGCCGCGCGCCTGAGCCACCGCCAGCGCCGACCGGTGCTCGTCGTCCCGCAGGAAGACCCGGTCGGCGCCGACGATCAGCTGCCCTGGGAGTGAGGCCTCACACCCGCATCGCGCGCGCGACCGCGTCGGACGCCTGACGCAGCGCCGCCTCGATCTCGTCGACGCCGGCCTCGCGCAGCTCGCCGCCGCGCGCGACGTGCGCGCGCAGCTCCGAGCGCACGCGACCGCGGAACTCGGTGAGGGCGGCGTCCGCGCGCGACAGCTGCTCGCGGCTGCGCGACCGGGCGTCGTCGACGAGCGAGGGCTGCGCCTGCTCCCGCTCCTCGCGGGAAGCCGCGGCCAGGTCGGCGCGCAGGCTCCGCATCGCGTCGCGGACGCTGCCGCGCACCTCGTCGGCGATCAGTCGGACGCTGTCGGCCAACCCCGCCTGAATACCCTGCAGGTCGCCGGAGCGTGCCGCGACCTCGGTGCGACCGGCATCCGTGATCTCATAGACGGTCTTGCGGCCGTCGACGGTCTTGGTGACCAGGCCCTCTTCCTCGAGCTTGGCGAGGCGCGGATAGATCGTGCCGGCCGACGGCGAGTAGGTGCCCCCGGTGCGTTCGGTGAGCGCCTGCATCAGGTCGTACCCGTGGCGCGGCGCCTCGTCGAGCAGGCTCAGGATGTACAGGCGGAGGTCGCCGTGCGAGAAGACCGGGCTCATCACCACTCCTCCTCTCCGGCGAGCTCCTCGGGGCGAAGGCCCGAGATGCCGCGACGCAGGACGGTGATCTCGCCCGAGACGGTGTTCGCGCGTACGTCGACGAATTGTCCCGCGAGTGTGCCGCTCGAGCCGGTGTAGTTCGTCGGTCCCTTTCCGGAGCGCACCTGGCCGTCGATCTGCACGCGACCGCTCACCGAGCGCGAGACGTAGTTGGCGGGAAGCGACCGGTCGAGCCGCACGGTTGCCGTGCCGCTGACGGAGTTGAGCGAGATCGACTGCGTCGGTCCCGTCGAGTCGACGAGCATGGCGCCCGAGACTGTATCGATCGAGGCCTTCGTGATGCGTCCGGTCGCTGCGACGTCGCCTGAGACGCTGTTGGCGCTGAGGGCCCCGTCGAGCTCGCGCACCTGCACGTCGCCCGAGACCGCGTTGAGGTCGACGTCGCCGACGAGGCCGTCGACCATGATGTCGCCCGAGACGGTGTTCAGCCGCACGTCGGTGCGCAGGCCCGAGACGAGGGCGCTCGCGCTGACGACGCCGAGCGTCAGGGCGACGGTGCGCGGAACGGCGACGCTCACCTCGGCTCTGGGGCCGCCGGCGCCGAAGTTGCGGAACACCTCGAGGAAGTTGTCCCACCGCAGCTGCGGATGGTCGATCTCGAGCCGGCCGTCGACCATCTCGATGCGCAGGTCCTTGACGGTGACGCCGTGCACCTCGATACGGGCGTCGGGTTCATCGTGCGCGATGACGTCGACCTGGCCGCCGACCAGGCCGATCTTGAGCTCTCGCAGTCCGTCGACGTCGATGACGCGCGTCTCGCCCGGGTGGACGATCCATTTCTCCATGTCTCCCACTCCTCACTCGCGATATATCGCGTTGTGTCGAGTATCGAGATATATCGCGTTTTCGTCAACCCCCTCCCGCCACCCTCGTCGCCGTCGCTGTTCCCCCGCGCGAATTCGCCGCCGGGGCGGGGCGCGGCGACGTTTTGTTGCGGGGGAGCGGATGGCGGCGGGCGGGGGATCGGCGAGCGGGGGTGCGGCGGTGTCAACCCTCCCGGCGCCGCGGACGGCGCGGTTCTACGGTCGAGGCATCGACGGAAGGACCGACCATGCCCGACGGACGCGGCTCGAACAGCCTCAAGGACCCCGAGCTCTACGAGAAGCTCCGGGCGGAGGGCGACTCGAAGCAGAAAGCCGCGCGGATCTCGAACGCGGCCGCCGCCCAGGGCCGCAGCGCCGTCGGTGAGAAGGGCGGCCACGCCGAGGACTACGAGGATCGCACCGTCGTCGAGTTGAAGAAGCGTGCCAAAGAGCTCGGCCTCACCGGGTACTCGCGCAAGAAGAAAGCGGAGCTCATCGACATGCTCCGTTCGCACTGACCGCGATGGCGCGACTGATCCGGGTGCGCCCGTACGAGGATCCGGGGTACCGCCGGGTCCGGACGGGCTCGGGCTTCCGCTTCGTCGACCACACCGGCGCCGCTGTCCCCGAACACGAGGCGGAGCGCGCGCGGGGTCTGGTCATCCCTCCGGCCTGGCGCGAGGTCTGGATCGCCCGGGAGCCCAACGCGCACATCCAGGCGGTCGGCACGGACGAGGCCGGTCGGCGTCAGTACACCTATCACGCCGACTGGTCGAAGCGGCAGGACAAGGGCAAGTTCGCCCGCGCGCTGCACCTGGCCGGGTCGCTCCCGCGCGCCCGGGCGAGGGTCACGCAGTCGCTGCGCCGCGCCGAGATCGACCGCGAGCGCGTTCTGGCGGTGTCGTTCCGCTTCCTCGACCTCGTCGCGCCGCGCGTGGGCAACGCCCGCTACTTCGTCACCAACGGCAGTCGCGGTCTGACCACCCTGCAGCGACGTGACGCCGTCGTCGAGGGGGACCTGATCCGCCTGTCGTTCCCGGCGAAGAGCGGAAAGCGGGCCGAGCTGTCGCTGCGCGATGCGGAGCTGGCATCCATCGTCGAAGAACTCGCCCTCGGACGATCGCGGGCCGCGCTGCTCAGCTACAAGCGAGGACGCCGGCGCGTGCCGCTGACCCCCGGAGACGTCAACGCGTACGTGCGGTCGCTGACGGGCGGTCCGTTCAGCGCCAAGGACTTCCGGACGCTGCGTGGCACGATCCTGGCGGCCGAGTCGCTCGCCCGCGCCGGAGCGGTCGGGGGCAAGAACGAACGCAAGAAGGCCGAGCTGGCCGCCGTCCGCTGTGCGGCCGAGGCCCTGGGCAACACCCCGGCCGTCGCTCGCGCGAGCTACATCGATCCCCGCGTCTTCTCGCTCTACCGCAAGGGGCGCACGATGGACGTGGGCGGATCGAAGGATGCCGCGATCAGGCGCCTGATCCTGGGGGAGTGACCGCGTCGACGACGTCGGGCAGTTCGGGTACCGGCACGATGACGATGTCCTGCACCTTCCAGTCGAGCGCGACGCAGTCCTGGCGTTCGCGCTCGATGTCGGCGAGGGCGACGCGCTTGCCTCGCGGCACCACGAACGCCTCGATGTGGAAGACGTGTCCCTCGTCACGCACCCGGCTGCCGGCGCGGGCGACCCAGGGAAGGTCGGCGAGGTACTGATCGACCCGGCCCGCGAGAGGGTGCGGGTGGTTGTCGTCGAACGTGGTCGCGCGGGCGTCCATCAGGTCGACGACCGCCGCCCGCAAGTTGCTGACGCCGTCGTGCAGGATGCTGCCCGAGATGAAGATGGCTGCCGCGGCATCCATCCACCACAGGCCCACGCCGATCCCGAGCACCCCGACGATCGTGCCGAGCGAGGTCTGCCAGTCAGCCATGTTCATGTCGGCGTCGGTGTAAAGCACCTTGTTGTGCAGTTGGCGTGCGAGGCCGAGCTTGATCCGGCCGAGGATCACGGGAGGGATGCCGGTGACCGCCATGACCGCGATCATCAGCCACCCGAGCCAGATCGTGACGCCGAACAGGTTGACGGTGCCGATCGTCGGGTGCTCGCCGCGCAGGAGGTTGATCGAGGAGTCGACCAGGAGGAACGTGCCCATGCCGGTCAGGGCGACCGCGGCGACGAGGTGGCCGACCGCGACCGAGCGGTGGAAGCCGTACGGATGCTGCGTCGTCGGCGGGCGACGCGCGAGCCGCTTCCTTACATCCCGCGCAACGAGAGACGACCGCTCAGCGCTAGTTCGATACTGGCGGCCGTTGGTCGCGCTACTTGCCCACGATGGGCCGCAGGCTGTGACTACGGGTACAAGGGCTTATGAGGGAGGCAAAGGCCGTTCTAAGCGAGCGCGGGCTTCGCGCTCGATGAACAGCGGCACGAAGTCCTTGACCTTGGCGCGTGAAAAGTGTTGACGCGCGTCCTCCACCGCTGCGCGGACCGTCTCCGGGGAGCTCTGAGGGAACCGTTCCTCGAGACGTTCGACAATCTCGCTGATTGCGGACTCTTCATCGGCAGGCTCGGTGGTCACCGGGCAATCGTATTGGCGCGCGTGGGGGGGCGAGGAAATCGGCAGCGGAATGCAGATGGGGATCATGTTCTGCGGTGGTTGCGTTCGACGTCTGTGCCGAGGCAGGAGGGTGCGCGGGGGAACAGTGGTGCAGCGGCACCAGACGTTCAGCCTTCTGGTAAGGGATGTTTGTCCGTGCTGTGCCGGGAAAGGAGTCTGCTGAGGGGGAGTCCGCGGACTCGGCTCCATCAGCGAGCAGATCCTTGACACCCGCGCTGATCTCACCCTCGGCGGCGGAGCAGCCAGCGCCCGCGACCTGATCGGCAAGATCCGCACCGCTGACACGCCGCCGCGGACTACGGGGAGGGCCGCCAAAAGGCGGCCCTCCTTCGCTATTCCGCCGCACGACGTGGCGAGGCGACGGCCGAACCGTCAGCGAAGGTGGCGTTCTGCGCCTACGTCTGCGGGCGCGGTGTCGCCCGCAACGTCCTGACGACATTGCCCTCGACGAGAACCGGTACGTACGCACGGAGCCGCACCTGGCCGAACCGGCTGACCTCACCCGCGATGAGCTCGACGAGCGTCTCCTCCGGTACAGACGGAAACCGATGTGACACCCGGACGAGGACGTGGAAGAGCGCCTCATACTCGTCCGCCGGGTCCGTCACGCTCACCCACTCAGTGTGCGCCCCGGCGAAGAAGGCGGGCGCCGACATCCGCCTCAAACCGCGGGTGGAAAGCCGAGGCGGTCGCTCAGTCACGGTTACTGCGAGCGGCGATCAGGCCCATCGCAACGGTTACCAGAAACAGGCCGGGCCCAAAGATCATCATGGTGATCATGTCGATTGACAAGGTTCCACGCACCTCCCAATTTGCATGTGACGATACGCGGGCGCAGCGTCAACCAGACAAACGAAGCACGAACACTCCAACCCCCCTTGCGTCCACGGAACGCCCGTCGCCACCACGGACAAGCCCAGCAGCACCCGAGCCGCGGCGGCGCGGGAAGGTGATGCCAAACCGACCGGTTCTGCACCGGAGTCCGCAGGTGTCCGCCCGCGGCGGCCGCACGTCGGTTGCGTTAAGCCAGTTCGGTGACGAACCCCAGTTTGTTGCCGTCGGGATCGGTCAGGGTGAAGAACTCCACGACGCCCTCGAAGAACTGCATCGCGGACACGTCGAGGCCGAGGTCTTTGAAGCGCGCGTGCTCGGCGGACGCATCCGGCACGCTGAAGTTGAGCGAGATACCTTCTCCGCCAGCGTGCTCTGAGTCGGCGGCCAGTTGAAGCCAAATGGGTCCGAGGTTGAATTCGACAAGGCCCTCCAAGGGCGCGAGGTCGACATCTCCCAGACTCAGCGCAGACCGGTACCAGGACGTGGCAGCGTCTAAATCGCGGACAGGTATTCCCACAGTGGCGGCCTTCAGCTCCATCACGTCAACCTAGCTGCGACAAGCCGGTGCCGCCTTTGCTGCGCGCGGGAATCGTGTGTGCAAAACCGACCGGGTTCGCACACCGCTAAGGATCTCCGGGCGCGAATCCTGCCTCGAGCTCGCCTCCATCCGGCGACGCATTTGGCGGAAGAGCACGGCGTACCAGAGGGAGGAGCCGACGGTGCTGATCGCGATCAGCAGCGTCGCCCACAGGACGGGGAAGCGAGCCCCTCCGAGCGCGAAGAGCACCCCCACCGCACAGCCGCTCACGCAGGCCACAACCGTCTGAGCCACAACCTCGCCTGGTCTCGAGTAAAGAACTCGCTCGCGAAGCAACGCCGGGGTCGCAAGTTTGGGCACCCCTTTCGCACCACGTCCCAGGGCCACTTCGCCGCGGAGAGCTCGCATCATCATGGAACGGCGCATGACGACCGGGGTACCTCGACGCGTCCGCCACACCGCGAAAACCCGGCGTAGGGTGGCGCGGTGAGCATGTGGCGCGACGTCATCCTTGTCGCCGTGGGCGGCGCGATCGGTACAGCCGTGCGCGCGGGCCTCACCCTTGGCGTCGGCGATGGACTCGGCCCCGCGCTCGTGCCCCTCATCAACGTGCTCGGAGCGTTCCTGATCGGCATCCTGTTCGGGTGGCGATCCCGGATGCCGGGATCCTCGCGCGCGCAGCGCGTGCAGTTGTTCCTCGGCACCGGCGTGCTCGGCGGTTTCACCACCTACAGCGCGCTCGCCGTCGAGGCGGCGGGACCGGGCCTGTTGTGGTGGGGCATCGGGTCCGTGGTGCTCGGTACCGGGGCCGCCTGGGGCGGGCTGCTGCTCGGCCGCGGCGGGCGGAGGCAGCGATGACGCCCCTCGTCTTCGTGGCCGTGGCCGTCGCGGGCGGTATTGGAGCGGCCCTGCGGTACGTGATCGACACGGGGGTGCGACGCGTGACAGGCGAGCGATTCCCGTGGGGGATCCTCCTCGTCAACCTCACCGGGGCCCTCGTGCTCGGCATCCTGAGCATGCTCCCGGCCGACGAAGCGTGGCGCTGGATCATCGGGACCGGCCTGCTGGGCGGGTACACGACGTTCAGCGCGGTCGCGGTGACGACGGTGTTGCTGGCCGAGGAGGGGCGGACCCGCGCGGCGACAGCGTACGCGGTGGTCTCGTTCGCGGGGTCGGTGGTCGCAGCGGCGGCGGGGCTGGGGCTCGGGTCTCTGTTCTGAGGCGTCCGCGCGGAGGAGGCTGGTTCCGGTCCCTTTGACAAGCTGAGGGACCTCGGTCCTGGACACTGGAATTTCCGGGAGGCGTTGCGGTGCGCCCGGCCCGGAGTCCGACGTGCGTGGGATACTTGCTCCGATACATCTCTGTATCGAAATCTCGATCCCCGAAGGGTGCTCCGTGTCGTATCTGGCCGTTCTGAGTCTGAAGAACCGCGCCCTGATCGCCCTGGTGACGATCGTCGCCGCGATCTTCGGCGGGCTCGCGCTGACCAGCCTCAAGCAGGAGCTCATCCCGTCGATCGAGTTCCCCCAGCTCGCCGTGATCACGACCTACCCGGGCGCCTCTCCCGAGGTCGTCGAGGCCGACGTGTCGACCCCGATCGAGAGCGCGATCCGCGGCGTGGAAGGCCTCGAGTCGACCACGGCGACCAGCACGACCAACTCCTCGATCGTCTCGGCGTCGTTCACGTACGGCACGGATCTCGCCGCGGCCCAGCAGAAGATCCTCGCCGCGATCGCGCGCATCGACGACCAGCTGCCCGAGTCCGCCGACACCACGGTCGCCTCGGCCAGCATCGACGACTTCCCCGTCATCCAGCTCGCCGTCACCGGATTCAGCGATGCCCAGGCCACCCAGTCCGTGCTGCAGAACAGCGTCATCCCCGAGCTCGAGGACGTGGACGGCGTCAACGGCGCCCAGATCGTCGGCGGCACCGGCCAGCGCGTGACTATCACGCCCGACACGGCGCAGCTCGCCGAGCGCGGGTTCAGCCAGCAGGCGATCACCGACGCCCTCGACGCCAACGGCGTCCTGTTCCCCGGTGGCTCGCTCACCGAGGGCGATCAGACCCTCACCGTGCAGACGGGTGCGAAACTCACCAGCGTCGACGAGATCTCCGCACTCCCGCTCGTGCCCACCGACGCCGCGCAGCAGCAGGCGGGGGCCACCACGATCGCCGACGTCGCGTCGGTGCAGCTGCAGAGCGATCCCGTCACGACCCTCTCGCGGGTCGACGGCCAGCCGGCCCTCACCATCGCCGTCACCAAGCTGCCCGCGGCCAACACGGTCGATGTGTCGCGCGGTGTGCTGGCCGCCCTCCCCGCCCTCGAGTCGCAGCTCGGCGAGGGGGCGACCTTCACCGTCGTCTTCGATCAGGCGCCGTTCGTGACGCAGTCCATCGAGGCCCTCGCGCAGGAGGGCCTTCTGGGCCTCGTCTTCGCGGTCATCGTCATCCTGGTGTTCCTGCTCTCGGTGCGTTCGACCCTGGTCACGGCCATCTCCATCCCCACGAGCGTGCTCATCACCTTCGTGGGCCTGCAGGCCTTCGGCTACTCGCTGAACATCCTGACCCTCGGCGCCCTCACGATCGCGATCGGCCGCGTCGTCGACGACTCCATCGTCGTGATCGAGAACATCAAGCGTCACTACGTCGGCGACGCCGAGAAGATCCCGACGATCATCCGCGCGGTGCGCGAGGTCGCGGCCGCGATCACGGCATCCACGATCACCTCGGTAGCGGTGTTCCTGCCGATCGCCTTCGTCGGCGACGTGACGGGCGAGCTGTTCCGGCCGTTCTCGCTCACGGTGACCATCGCCATGACCGCGTCGCTGCTGGTGTCGCTGACGATCGTCCCCGTGCTCGCGTCGTGGTTCCTCAGGCCCGGCACGGTCGTTCGCGACGCCGAGGGCAACGCGGTCGACCCCGAAGCGCCCGACGCGCCCCCCACGCGCCTGCAGAAGGCCTACGTTCCGGTGCTCCGTTGGACGCTGAAGCACTCGTGGGTCACCCTCGGCCTCGCCGTGCTCGTGCTCGGCGGCACGCTCGCGGCGGTGCCGCTGCTGAAGACCGACTTCCTCGGCGACTCCGGTCAGAACACCTTCACCGTGACGCAGAACATCGGCTCGGCCCCCAGCCTGGATGCCGAGGACGCCGCCGCCCAGAAGGTCGAAGCCGTGCTGCTGGACACCGAGGGCGTGCAGACCATCCAGACCTCGATCGGCTCGAGCGGCTCGGCGCTGCGCGATGCCTTCTCGGGCGGCGGAACGGGCATCACCTACTCGATCACCTCGGAGTCGGGAGCCGACCAGGTCGAGCTGCGCGAGCGCGTGCGCACCGCGCTCGACGCGCTGACGGATGCCGGAGAGATCGAGGTGGCCGCATCCGGCGGCGGCTTCGGCTCCACCGACATCACCGTCGACGTCACCGCGCCCGACGGTCAGGCGCTGCAGCAGGCGAGCGACGCGGTCGTCGCCGGCCTCGACGGACGCGAGGGCATCGGACAGGTCACCAGCAGCCTCTCGTCCTCGCTGCCGTTCGTCTCGGTCCGGGTGGACCGCGACGCCGCGGCCGAGCGCGGACTGTCCGAACGCGCCGTGGGTGCGCTCGTCACGGCTGCGCAGCAGCCGCGCCAGGCCGGGACGGTCGAGATCGACGGACGGGGCGTCACGGTCTACCTGGCATCGGCCAACCCGCCCGCGACCATCGACGACCTGCGCGCCCTGGAGATCCCCAGTGCCGCCGGCACCCTGCGACTGGACGAGATCGCCACGGTCGAGCAGAGTCAGACCCCGCCGTCCATCACCACGTCGCGCGGGCTGCGCACGGCATCCATCACCGTCACCCCCACCTCGGACGACCTCGGCAGCTCATCGGCGTCGGTCGCCGCGGCGCTCACCGACGTGCAGCTGCCCGAGGGTGCCACGGCGGAGGTCGGCGGTGTCGTCACCGATCAGCAGGACGCCTTCGGACAGCTCGGCCTGGCCCTGCTGGTGGCGATCCTCATCGTCTACGTCGTGATGGTGGCGACGTTCAAGTCGTTGCGTCAGCCGCTGGAACTGCTGGTCTCGGTGCCGTTCGCGGCGACCGGGGCGATCCTGATGCTGCTGATCACCGGTGTTCCCCTGGGGGTCGCGGGCATGATCGGCGCACTGATGCTCGTCGGCATCGTCGTGACCAACGCCATCGTGCTGATCGACCTGGTCAACCAGTACCGGGCGCGCGGACTGAGCGTCCGCGACGCGACCATCGTGGGTGGTGCGCGACGACTGCGCCCGATCCTGATGACGGCTCTCGCGGCCATCTTCGCGCTCGTCCCGATGGCGCTGGGGATCACCGGCCACGGCGGCTTCATCTCGCAGCCCCTCGCGGTCGTCGTGATCGGCGGCCTGGTGTCGTCGACCTTCCTGACGCTGCTGGTGCTGCCGACGCTCTACAACCTCATCGAAGGGGCCACTGAGCGACGGCGGGAACGGAGGGCGTCGCAGGACGTCGAGCCGGTCGAACCGATCGCCGAGGACGGTCACCCGTTGAGCCGACGAGAGCTGCGCGAGAAGCACTGACGCGGCGTGAGCCGGTGACGGGACGCGGGTGGGTGGCGTTCCGGTGAGGTGCGAGGCTGCGAACGGGCGCGCGATGCGGGCCGTGCGCGGTGGGCATGTGCCGGCGGGTGTCGGCGCGGTCGCTCCGGTCCCGGGCAGGTTGGGTTCGCACCGGCGCGGACGAGAAAGCGGATGCCGGGGCCGCCGGCCGCGCTGACACGCTCCCCGCGATGGCGGTGCGGGGCGGAGCGGCGGCGATCCGGGGCCGTGCGGACGTCGTCGTCCCCGCGGTGGAGAGATGCGGGGCGACTCGTGGTGCGATGACCCCTCGCCCTGCGGCCGCGAGACCGGCGCCCGTGGGGCGAGCCGCGCTCGGGCGAGACGTCACGAGGCGAGCGGCGATGGGGCGGGATGCCGCGGGGCGGGCAGCCGAGGGGCGAGCGGCAGTGGGACGGGATGCCGAGGGGCGGACGGGCGTGCGCGGGCGGCGGGTCGACAGGGGGCGACGAGTGCGGCGCGGCGCGAGGTGGTTGGCGGGCACGCTCCCATCGCGGACGGTCGCCTTCGCGGCGCTCGAGGCGAGCACGTGCGTGAACATGCCCGACCACGCGAACATCGCGGTGCACGAGATCGTCTCGAACAGAGCGAGGTTGATCGTCGCCGTGACGAACAGCACGATCGAGATGACCAGCCACACGGTCGCGATACCGGTGCTGACGGCCATGCGCTTGCCGAGGCGGTTGAACATGATCGGGGCGCTGATCAGCAGAGCGAGGAATCCGAGGACCATGGATCCGGCCACGCGGTCGTGGAGGTCTTTGTCGGTATTCAGAGGAATGCATCCGACGAGGGCGAGGTTCACTCCGACCACATTCAGGCAGATGCATGCGACGGTCGCCGCGCCGCGGCGGACCGGACCGCGGCCCAATCGTGCGACGTCCCGGCGCACGCAGAAGGCGAAGACCACGACGATCATTCCGCTGACCTTGAGCGTGCTGTTGAAGAATGCGCTCGACAGGTCACCGAAGATCCCGAGCTGGCTGAAGTGCAGGTGCCACCACAACGGGTCGCTCGTCGTCGCGATCGAAAGCAGCAGCCCGCCGACCAGCACGATCAGCGCCGCCGCGCCCACGTGCAGTGACGGGAGCGTCCGCAGTCGACGCGCGACTCCGGTGAGATTCGGCATCACGGGGAAGGCGGGGACGGCGGAGCGGAGCGCGCTGCTCATGATGGGGGATCTTTCCTTCAGACGGAACGGGGATCCCCCCTCATCGCGGGACCCTCGGCCCCCGTCGGCTCGTTCGGGTAAAAACCGAGGGAAACGTTGGTCCTTTGCCGCCCCCGGCCTTGACGGAAACCGTCAGGCCACATGGTATCGTTCGCGCCGCCTTCAAAGGAAAGGGCTTGTCCGGCAATTTCCCAGATCATATGCGCAATTCTTTGTCCCCCATTTGGGGGACAAGGCCGCTTCACTCGACCAGACGGATTCCCCATTCCCGTCGAAGGATCTCGCCGCATTCCAGCGTGTCCAGGTCGATTCCCGACGCGAAGGCGTTCGCGGGCGCCGTCATCGGCTCGATCGCCACCGCGAGCGGGTGTCCGGGGTAGCGGTCCGTCGTGAACACCTGCGCCCAGCGGAAACCCTCGTCCTGCCACAGCTCCAGACGCCGGCCATCGGGGGCGGTGAGGGTGTGCACCGCGCGGCCCGCGGCATCCCGTTCCAGGCCCCGATACCCGTTGTCGAGCGAGGTGTCGCCCAGGCGCACGCCCGCGCGCAGGTCGGTGCCCGGTCCGACGGGGACCTCGTCGACGGGGATGTTGCGCTCGTCCATCGTCAGGGTCGTCGTGCCCGTCGAACGCACGATGAGGTCGGCGGTGTCGACGCCGCCGATCTGCACGTAGGGGTGCACCCCGAGGGCCACGGGCGCCGTCCGCGCGCCGACGTTCTCGATCTCATGGGTCACCCCGATGCCGTCGTCCGCGAGGGTGTAGGTCACGCGCGTCCGCAGATGGAACGGATACCCGGTCTGCGGGACGACGTCGGCGGTGAGCACGAGGTGCTCGTCGGACTGCTCCACCGGCTGGTAGGTGCCGAAGCGCAACAGGCCGTGGCTGGCGTTGCCGAACTTCGGCTCGCTGATCGCGAGCTGGAGGTCCTCTCCGGCGAAGGAGTACCGCCCGTCGCGGATGCGGTTGGGCCACGGGACCAGAACGACACCGGATGCCGCGGGTGTGGGCACGTCGTCGCGATAGCGCGGCACCAGATCGACCCCGCCCACCGTGAGCGCGCGCAGGGCCGCGCCCACCTGGGCGATCTGGGCGGACGAGTGCGCCCCGGACAGGGTGAAGCGGATGCCGGTGGGGTCGGCGGTCATGAGCGGGCCTTTCGAATGCGGGGCGGGCGCTGCAGCCACGGCCGCAGCAGGCGGGTGACCCACGGCAGGACCGCGTAGGTCATGACGGGGGTGAGCAGAAGGGTCGTCGCGAGCACGCGCAGGACCAGCGGGACCTCCGCGAAGCCCGGCACGAAACCGAGCAGCCACGACGCGAGCAGATTCGTCGGGAAGAAGCCCACCCAGATCGTGACCGCCTGCTTCCACCGCGGGGGTGCGGGGGGCACGGGTTGCTGGATCGGCTGAGTCCCGGCATCCGTCGTCGCCGCCTCCAGAACCGACCCGTGCGGGGCGTCGAACCATCCCTCGATGCCGGTGCGGCGCTCGCTGCGCTCTTCGCGGGCGAACGGGCGCCCCGAGTCCAGCCACCAGCGGCGTTGCGAGGAGCTCTCCCACTCCTCGAGCGTGGTGATGTCGCGGAAGCGATACAGCATGTACCAGAGGTCGCTGTCCTCGCCCGCGCGCACCCACCCCGAGCCGAGGAAGCCCGGGAAGGCGGTCGCGAGGTCGGTGCCGGCCTGCATCCAGGAGGTCGCTTCGGCGGTGCGCGTCGGGTCGATGCGCCGCTCGATCGCCACCGTGATGGGGTGGGCGTCGGTGTCTGCCATGGTTCCATTTTCGTCGACGTGCCGGGTCGGGCGGCATCCCGTCCTCGGGGGATGAGAACAGGGGATGCCACGAGAACAGGCCGTTCGGGAATGTACCGGCCTGTTCTGGTCGCACCTTCCTGTTCTGGTTACTGCTGCGTGGGGCGCTGCGGGTCGACGGTGGAGCGTGCGGACGGTGTGGGGGCCGGCATGTCGTGGCGATGAGAACAGGGGATGTCACGGGAACAGGCCGTTCGAGGGCGTATCGGCCTGTTCCGGAGGTGGTCTCCTGTTCTCGTGACTGGGGGAGGGGCGTGGATGCCATTCCCAGGCGTGACCGGTAACGTAGGGCGGTCGGCTCTGGACACCGTGCGTGATGCGCGGATGGGTTTGTGAGTCCAAGGGGCCGATGGACAGGACGCGATCGCGGCCTCGACCATCACTGAAATGGCCCCCGGCCGACGGATGTCCGGGTTCTCACCGCCACGAGCGGTGTCGCTGTTTCGCGCGAACAGAACCCAGGAAGTCCCCCATGCCCAAGAACAAGAAGCCCGCCGGCGGGCGCGCCGCCAAGAACTTCGAGCCCCGCTACGGCGCTCAGACCTCTTTCCAGGACCGCAAGCGTCGCCCCGGCGCGGACACCGCCGGCAAGCCCGGCAGCAAGAGCCCCGGCCACCGCGGCTATCGCCCCGAGGCCGACGCCGCGCCCGACAAGCGTCGCTGGAGCCCGTCGGAGCGTGCCGGTCGCGACGAGGCCCGCACCATCCGCACCTCGGCCCGCGACGACCGTCCGGCCCGCTCCTTCGAGGACCGTCCGGCCCGTTCGTTCGATCGTGACGAGCGTCCCCGTCGTGACGCTGGTCAGCGTCCCGCGCGTTCGTTCGACCGCAGCGACCGTCCGGCTCGTTCGTTCGATCGTGACGAGCGTCCCCGTCGTGACGCCGGTGAGCGTCCCGCGCGTTCGTTCGACCGCAACGATCGCCCGGCTCGTTCGTTCGACCGGAGCGACCGTCCCGCGCGTTCGTTCGACCGGAGCGAGCGTCCCGCCCGTTCGTTCGACCGGAGCGAGCGTCCCGCGCGTTCGTTCGATCGCGACGATCGCCCCGCTCGTTCGTTCGACCGGAGCGAGCGTCCCGCGCGTTCGTTCGATCGTGACGAGCGTCCCCGTCGTGACGCCGGTGAGCGTCCCGCGCGTTCGTTCGACCGCAACGATCGCCCCGCCCGTTCGTTCGATCGCAACGAGCGTCCCGCCCGTTCGTTCGATCGCAACGATCGCCCCGCGCGTTCGTTCGACCGTGACGAGCGTCCCCGTCGTGACGCCGGTGACCGTCCCGCCCGTTCGTTCGACCGCAACGATCGTCCCGCGCGTTCGTTCGACCGTGACGAGCGTCCCCGTCGTGACGCCGGTGAGCGCCCCGCGCGCTCGTTCGACGACCGCCCGCGCCGTTCAGACGCCCCCAACCGCAGTGACTGGAACGCCCCCCAGCGCTCCGCCGAGCACGAGCAGCGCGTAGACGTCGTGCACGAGCGTCTGCAGGCCGAAGCGGTGGATGCCGCGACCGTGACCGGCGCCGGCTTCGCCGAGCTGGGCCTGGGCGACAACATCGTCCGTGCGCTCGCCGGCCTGGGTGCCGACAAGCCCTTCCCGATCCAGGCGGCCACCGTCGCCCCGATCCTCGAGGGCCGCGACGTCCTCGCCCGCGGTCGCACCGGCTCGGGCAAGACCATCGCCTTCGGCGCCCCGCTCGTCGAGAGCATCCTGCGCTCCCAGGCCGGTCAGCGCCGCGAGTTCGCCCGTGCCCCCAAGGCGCTGATCCTCGCCCCCACGCGCGAGCTCGCTCTGCAGATCGACCGGACGGTTCAGGCCATCGCGCGCAGCGTCGGCCTCTTCACCACGCAGATCTACGGCGGCGTGCCCCAGGCGCGCCAGGTGGGCGCGCTGAAGAAGGGCGTCGACATCATCATCGGCACTCCCGGACGCATCGAAGACCTGCTCAACCAGGGCAAGCTCGACCTCTCCCAGGTGCAGGTGGCCGTGCTCGACGAGGCCGACCACATGTGCGAGCTCGGCTTCCTCGAGCCGGTGCAGCGCATCCTGCGCGCGACCAAGAAGGGCAGCCAGAAGCTGCTGTTCTCGGCGACGCTCGACCGCGAGGTCGCCGCACTCGTCGACGAGTTCCTCGTCGAGCCCGCCGTCTACGAGGTCGCCGGTGAGGATCAGGACTCGAGCACCATCGAGCACCGCGTGCTCGTGATCGAGCACCGCGACAAGGCGCAGATCCTCGATTCGCTGGTCGATCGCGAGGGCAAGACGCTCGTCTTCGCCCGCACCCGCGCGTACGCCGAGATGCTCGCCGAGCAGTTCGACGACGCGGGCATCGCTGCGGTCGCGCTACACGGTGATCTCAACCAGCAGAAGCGCACGCGCAACCTCGAGAAGCTCACCTCGGGTCGCGTGAACGTGCTCGTGGCCACCGACGTCGCCGCCCGTGGCATCCACGTCGACGACATCGACCTGGTCATCCAGGCCGATGCTCCCGACGAATACAAGACGTACCTGCACCGCTCGGGCCGTACCGGTCGCGCGGGTCGCGCGGGCACCGTCGTCACGCTGATCACGCGTCAGCGTCGCCGTCGCATGACCGAGCTGCTCGATCGCGCTGAGATCGAGGCACCTTTCGAAGAGACCCAGCTGGGCGACGACGTGCTCGAGGAGCTGTCGGGTCGACAGCTCTCGAACGTCACGGCGTAATCCCACCCGAGAAAGCCCCCGTCCGCGTCACCGCGGGCGGGGGCTTTCGCGCGCTTCCCGACGATGCTTCCGCCGGTCACTCATCGCTCGTCGCTCGTCGCTCGTCGCCCCCCGCGTGATTTTCAACGGCGTCAAAGTGTCGTGAGACGCGTTGGGTGGTGCTATTTGGCGCCGATGAAGCGCGGGGGGAGGGAGAAGGGATGGCGCGTCGAGCGAGGCGGCGGCGGGGGAGGGGGCATTCGGTGGCGTCAAAGTGTTGTGCGACGCGTTGGGTGGTGCCATTTGGCGCCGATGAAGCGCGGGAGAGGGAGAGAGAAGGGAGGCGGCGGTGGCGGCGGGTCGGTGGCGCTGATGTGTTGCGGCGTGCGTTGAGTCGTGCGAAATGGCGCCGATGAACGGTGGCGCGTGCGGTGTCAGAAGAGCGTCGGCTCGCTCGCGGGTGCCACGCGCGGGCGAGTGGATGCCGTTCCCCCGGTGGTCCGCACGGGTCCCTGGCCGCGCGGGGCGACGACCTGCCCAGCCGAGCGGGCGGCGAGGCCCGGTTGCGGGCGGCCCCGGGGGTGGTCGTCCTCGTCCCACCCGTCGAGTCTGTGCATCCGCAGCAGTGGTTGCATCCGCCGCCCGAGCCACGTGCGGTACGCCTTGGGCGCCTGAGACGCAACGCCCGGGTAAAGCCCCCGGTACGACGACACCAGGTGCGGGTGCTCGCGTTCGAGCCACTGCAGGAACCACTGCTTCGCCCCCGGCCGCAGGTGCAGCGCCCCGTAGACGACGCGTGCGGCACCCGCGGCGCGGATGCGCGCGAGGGCGTCGTCCAGCGCGGGGATGGAGTCGGTGAGGTGGGGGAGGATCGGCATGAGGAACACCGTCACCCGGAATCCGGCCGCCGTCGCGGCGCGCACCGTCTCGAGTCGTGCCTCGGCGCTCGGTGTGCCCGGCTCGATGGCGTGCTGCAGCGCGTCGTCGAAAACCGCGATGGACATCGCCAGCGACACCCTGACGTGCTGGGCCGCTTCGGTCAGCAGGGGGAGATCGCGACGAAGGAGCGTCCCTTTGGTGAGGATCGAGAAGGGCGTCGCGTTCTCGGTGAGGGCGCCGATGATGTCGGGCATGAGCCGGTAGCGGCCCTCGGCCCGCTGGTAGGGGTCGGTGTTCGTGCCGAGCATGACGGGTTCGCGTGCCCATGAACCGCGTCGGAGTTCGGTGCGCAGCACGTCGGCGACATTGATCTTGACCACGATCTGCGAGTCGAAGTCCGCCCCGTAGTCGAGATCGAGATACTCGTGGGTCTTGCGGGCGAAGCAATAGACACATTGATGACCGCAGCCCCGATATGGATTCACCGTCCAGTCGAACGGCATGGCCGATGCACCGGGCACGCGGTTCAGCGCGCTCTTGCACAGCACCTCGTGGAACGTCATGTCGGCGAACTCGGGCGTGGTCACTGACCGCACCAGGCCGTCCATGCGTTCCAGGCCGGGCAGCGCCGCCGCGTCGTCGACGCCCAACTGCTGTCCCTGCCATCTCATGCCGATAGTCGAACACATGTTCTACTCGGATGCAAGCGCGTTGGCCTCACCTTCGAAGGCCGGCCGTTCACCCGGTCGCCGGGGGCAGATTCACCCGGCGGGGGTCGACCCGGGCGGGCGCGCGGGAGAGAATGGGTCGAGTGACGTCCCCCGATCCCGAGCTCTCGCCCCGCCGCGCCGCGCGCGCCGAGGCCGAGCGTCTCGCGACGGCGGCGCTCTCTCTGCCGGTCGCACCGCCGGCACCCGCCGAACCCACGACGCGCCGACAGCTGCGCGAAGCCGCGACGGGCGCGATCGCCGTGTCGCCCGGCGTCGGACGAGCGCCGCTGCCGGCATCCGGTGACCCTCGCCCCGGCGTCCTCGAACGCCTGCGCGCCGCCGGCGCGACCCTGGCGTCCCTGCCCGCGCGTCGTCGTCGCCGGCTCGCGATCGCCGCCGGGTCCGCGACCGCGATCCTCATCGGTTCCGCTCTCGTCATCGGCACGGTGGCCGGATCCGGGGCGGATGCCACGGCATCCGCCACCGTCGACGATTCCGCCCTGACCGCCGCCGTCGCCGCAGGGCCCCCCGCCGTCCCCGACGCGGGGCTGCCCGTGCCCGAGGTGTCGGCCGTCGCCGCCACCGCGACCCCGTGCGACGACCCCGCGTTCGCCGCGGCCCTCGCGGCCGGGGACGACGCGGCGGCCCTCGCGGCCGCAGGCGGGGGGAGCGCGTTCCGTGCGGCGGTGGCATCCGGAATCGCCCCGTGCGTCTCGTTGAGCGACCCGAACCGCGAGTGGGTCGTGGTGAACAAGCAGCGCCCGCTCGACCCGCTCGACTACCGTGCGGGCGACCTGGTCATGCCGCAGAACGTCCGCGCTCTCGAAGACTCGGCCCTGCGCGCGGCGGCGGCGAACGCTCTGACCGCGATGGTGAAGGCGGCGTCCGACGCGGGGGCGGGTGAGATCGGCTACCTCAGTGCGTTCCGCTCCTACACCACGCAACAGTCCACGTACGCCGGCCGCGTCGCGGTCGGTGGAGTCGCCGAGGCCGACCGCGAGAGCGCCCGCCCGGGGTTCAGCGAGCACCAGTCGGGTCTGGCCGTCGACATCGTGCCCTGCGACGGCTCCTGCGGAACTCTTGACGACGTCGCGGCTTCGCCCCAGGGAGCGTGGGTGCGCGAGCACGCGTGGGAGTTCGGCTTCATCACGCGGTACGCCGAGGGGCGCGAGAGCGTCAGCGGCTACGAACCCGAGGCCTGGCATCAGCGCTACATCGGTCCCGAACTGGCGCGCGCGTATCACGAGGGCGGCTACACGACCCTCGAGGAGTTCTTCGGCCTTCCGGCGGCCCCGACCTACTGAGCGGCACGCTCGACGGCCGAGGCGCCGAGGCGCTAGATTCGAGTCCCTCCTCCGCCCGAACGGAAGACCTCGTGACCGGACTGTCCCGTCGTCAGTTCCTCCACGTCGCCGCTGCCGCCGCCGCCGCGACGGGGATCGGACTCGACACGCTCGCGGCCGCATCCGCGCGCGCCGCCACCGCGCCCGGAGCCCTCGCCGCCGGCATCCCCACCACCCTGCAGCAGACCATCCGTCAGGGGAGCCTCGTCTCAGGGCGCTACCGCGCGCTGACGACCGGACCGGGCGAGCCGTACCTGCCCCGCACCGACGTGCTGCGGCGGGCACCGTCGGCCGCCCGCACCGCAGCCCGGCGGTCGCTGCTGTACCTCGGCCACCTCTCCGACCTGCACGTGATCGAGGCGCAGTCGCCGGCGCGCATCGAACCCATGATCGTGCAGGACCATTCGGCGTGGGGCTCGGCCTTCCACCCGCAGGACCCGCTCAGTCCGCACGCGACCGCGGCGATGGTGCAGGGGTTCTCGGACGCGCGGTACAGCCCGCTCACCGGAGCCCCGATGAGCGCGGCGATCGTCACAGGCGACAGCGCCGACATGCACTCCCACCTCGAGCTGCGCTGGTACATCGACCTGATGGACGGCCTGGCCGTCGACCCCGCCACCGGCGGACCGGAATGGCAGGGGGTGCAGGCCTGGAGCGAGGCGACCTGGGCGTATCGTCCGGGCGATCCGCGCGGCGGCGCTTTCGGCGACTACGGCTTTCCCCGACTGCCCGACCTGCTCGCGCAGGCGATCGCCGCGAAGGTCGAGTCGGTGGGCCTGCCAGCCCCCTGGTATGCGGTGTACGGCAATCACGACACACTGCTGCTCGGCACCTTCGACATCAGCCCGCAGCTGCGCGCCCTGGCCGTCGGCGGGCGCAAGTCGTATTCGGTGGATGCCACGGCTGCCACCGCCCTCGAGGGGTGGGCATCGAGCACGAGCGTGTTGTCGCAGGCGCTCGCGGCGCTGGGGCTGGCATCCGGAAGTCCCGGGTTCCGGCAGGTGCCGGCGAACGAGGAACGCTACCTGTTCGAGCAGCGCGAATTCATGGCCGAACACTTCCGCACCCAGCCGACCCCGGGGCCGATCGGCCACGGCTTCACCGCGCAGAACCTCGCGTCGGGCGAGACGTGGTGGCAGGCCGACCTCAGCCCTCGCGTCCGCGCGTTCGGGCTCGACACCTGCAACGCGGTCGCCGGTCCCGACGGCGCGGTGCCCGAGTCGCAGATGCGGTGGCTGCGGGCGCAGCTCGAGATCGCCCAGCGCGACCAGGTGCTCGCGCTGATCTTCAGCCACCACAACAGCCTCACGCTCGAGAACCGGGCGACACGACCGGGGGCCGACGAAAAGCTGTACGGGGCCGAGGAGTTCATCGCGTTGCTGCAGGAGTTCCCGGTGGTGGTGGGGTGGCTCAACGGCCATACCCACCTGAATCAGATCCTGGCCCACACCACCGACACCGGCGGGTTCTGGGAGATCACGACCGCGTCGTGCATCGACTTCCCCCAGCAGCAGCAGGTCGTCGAGCTCGTCGACAACCGGGACGGCACGCTATCGCTGTTCACGACGGTGCTGGACCACTCGTCGCCGGCGGTGCCCGGCTCGTCGGGCTCGATCGCCGACCTCGCCAGCCGCAGTCGCGAACTCGCCGCGAACGACTGGGCCGAGACGCCCCTGATGCGCCGCGGCTCGCCGCTGGACCGCAACACCGAACTGCTGCTGCCCGCGCCCTTCGACTTGTCGGTCATCTCGGACGCGCAGCTCGAGGCGCAGCACGTCACCGAGCGGGCGCGGCTGCTCGCCTACGAGAAGGAGCGCGGGCTGTGAGGCGCCTCCTGTCGATCGCGCCGTTGATGGCGGTGGCCGTCTTGGCCGGGTGCTCGCAGATCGCCGCGATCGCCCCGGTCGGCGGCAACCACCTGACCGAGGTGCGCTTCGCGACGATCGACGTGCTGCAGGAGCAGGGCATCGCCCTGCAGGACGTTCCCACCTGCACACGCGGCGATGACGGCTCGGTCGCCTGCACGGGAACCACGAGCACGGGCGATGACGTCGCGGCCTCCTCTCCGGGATCGGACCCCGACCGCGTCACGGTGACCGTGTCGTCAAAGGTGGTCTTCGACGGCAGCGTCAGCGAGGTCATCGACCGCGCGGCCGGAGTCGCCTCGTGAGGCGCACCGCGGCCGCCGCGGGGGTCGTGCTCGTCCACGCCCTCGTGCAGGCGCTGTTGGTGCTCCCCGGGCTCACTCCCGCGATGGGGGTCGGGTTCGTCGCGCTCGCGGCCGCGTCGGCGATGGCGCTCGTCGCGTTCTCGGCCACGACGCTCGTGCTGGTCGGGACGCCGGGGGCCCGGCGCCCCCGGATCGTCCGCGCCCTCGCCGCGGTGATCGTCGCCCTCGTGGTCGTCGGCGCCCTGACGGTGCTGTCGCCTCTCGCCGGGGCGGTCGGCCTGCTCGTGGCATTCGTCGTCGCCTCGCCGGCGGGTGGTGCGGATGCCGGTGCACTCGACGGTCCGCGCAGCTTCCGGCGGCATCCGTTCCGGGCCGTCCTGCTGCTCGTCGCGGCCGCGCTGACGATCGTCGTCGCGGTGGTCGCGGCGCTCGTGCTCGGCCTCTTCCTCACGGGGGCGTTCGGGGCGTTCGTAACGTGGGTCGTCGCGGGGGTCTTCGTGGTGCTGACGGCGCGCGGGTGGGCGCGGCTGGCGGTGCGGACGCGCGGCTGACGCGGCCGTCGGACCGGCTCTGCGCCAGACCGAGTTCAAGAAATGCGTTTGCGATGAATTCGCCCTGAGCTATGTTTGACCAACGCGCGCCACCGATGTCGCGCAGATCGCTCAATTCATCCCCCCGTTTGGAGCGCACCATGGGTCGAACCCTGCGTTCGGTCGCGGCCATTTCTCTGGCCGGACTGTTCACCGTCGCCGGCGGCACCGCCGTCCAGGCTGCCGAAGTGGGCGAGGGGGTGACCCCACCCACACCCATCGAATCCGCCACCGGTCGTTACATCGTCGTGCTCGACGAGGCGCCCGTCGCCACCTACGGCGGCGGGGAAGCCGGCCTCGAGGCCACGAAGTCCGACGACGCGAACCTCGACACCGGCACCCCCGAGGTCCGTCGCTATTCGGCCTTCCTCGAGCAGCGCCAGCAGGACGTCGCCGACGAAGCGGGCGTCAGCCCCGACTACCAGTACACGATCGCGGTCAACGGCTTCAGCGCCACGATGGATCCCAACCAGGCCGCCAAGCTCGCCGCAACCGAGGGCGTGCAGAAGGTCGTCCCCGACGAGATCCGCCGCCCCGCGGCCGTCCCGTCCACCGAGTTCCTCGGCCTCGAGGGCGACAACGGCGTATGGAACCAGGTCGGCGGCATCGACGCAGCCGGCGCGGGCGTCGTGGTCGGTGTCGTCGACACCGGCATCGCGCCGGAGAACCCCGCCTTCGCGGGCGAGCAGCTGGGCACCGCCGCCGGTTCCGAGCCGTACCTCGACGGCAACGACGTCGTGTACCGCAAGGGCGACGGCACCGACTTCCGCTCCCCGCGCGTCGCCGAGGGCAACGGCTGGTCGCTCTCGGACTACTCCACCAAGCTCATCGGCGCCCGCTACTTCGGCGAGGGTGCGGCGGCCACCGGCTTCACCTTCGAGGCCGACTACCTCTCTCCCCGCGACGGTGACGCCCACGGTTCGCACACGGCGAGCACGGCGGCCGGCAACAACGGCGTCGAGGCCGACGTCGAGGGCATCGACTTCGGCGCGATCTCGGGCGTCGCCCCCGCCGCCAAGGTTTCGGCGTACAAGGCGTGCTGGGCCGGCCCCGACCCCCTCGTGACCACCGACGACGTCTGCGCGCTCAGCGACCTGCTCGGCGCGATCAACGCGGCGGTCGACGACGGCGTGGACGTCATCAACTACTCCATCGGCGGCGGTGCCGCCACGAGCACCCTCGCGATCGAGGACCAGGCGTTCTTCAACGCCGCCGCCGCGGGCGTGTTCGTCGCGGTGTCGGCGGGCAATTCCGGTCCCGGCGCCTCCACGGCCGACCACGCCTCACCGTGGTACACCACGGTCGCCGCCTCCACGATCCCGACCTACGAGGGCACGGTGACGCTGCCCGACGGGTTCCAGGCCGCCGGCGCCTCGGTCTCGGTGCCCGCGGGCCAGGAGGTCACGGCGCCCGTCGTCTACGCGGGAGACATCGCGTTATCCGGAACCGATCCGGCCAACGCAGCCCTGTGCCTGCTCGGCTCGCTCGACCCGGTGCAGGCCGCCGGCAAGATCGTCGTGTGCGACCGTGGGCAGAACGCCCGCGTCGAGAAGTCGCAGGCCGTCAAGGACGCCGGGGGCGTGGGCATGATCCTCGTCAACGTCACGCCCGCCTCGGTCGACAACGACTTCCACTCCGTGCCGACCGTGCACATCGACGCGCGCTACCGCGACGCCCTGCTCGCCTACGTGCGGGGGACGGCGGATGCCACGGCCACCCTCGTGGGCGAGAACGTCACGGGTGAGACCACCCCGACGCCGCAGGTCGCCGGCTTCTCGAGCCGCGGACCGATGCTCGCGGACGGCAGCGACATCCTCAAGCCCGACGTGTCGGCGCCCGGTGTCGCGATCCTCGCGGCCGCGGCCAACGCCCCCGGTGCCACCCCGACGTTCGAGTTCCTCTCGGGCACGTCGATGTCGTCGCCGCACGTCGCCGGTCTCGCCGCCCTCTACCTGGGCGAGCGTCCCCTGGCCACCCCGGCCGAGGTGAAGTCGGCGATGATGACCACCGCCTACGACACCGTCGACGTCGAGGGTGCCCCCGCGCAGGATCCCTTCGCCCAGGGCGCCGGTCACGTCGACCCGACGAAGTATTTCGACCCGGGTCTGCTGTACCTCAACGGCCCGTCCGACTGGGCGGCGTTCCTGCAGGGCAAGGGCCTCGAGGACTTCGGCGTCGAGCCCATCGACGGCAGCGACCTCAACCTCGCCTCCATCTCGATCGGCTCCCTCGCCAAGCCCCAGACCGTCACCCGCTCGGTGACCTCGACCGAAGCCGGGACGTTCACGGCATCCATCGACGTCCCCGGTGTGGATGCCGTCGTCGAACCGTCCACGTTGGAGTTCGGCGCCGCGGGTGAGACGAAGTCCTTCACGGTCACCTTCTCGCGCACGACCGCTCCGGCCGAGCAGTGGACGAGCGGGTTCCTCACCTGGACGAGCGGCGACACGCAGGTGCGCTCGCCCATCGCGCTGCGTCCCGCGACCGCCGAGGCTCCGGCCGAGGTGTCGGGCACGGGCCTGTCGGGTTCGACCAGCGTCGAGGTCCTGCCCGGTGTGGGCGGCGAGCTGCCGCTGACGCTGTCGGGCCTGGCCGCGCAGACGCTGCTGAGCGACCCCGACAACCCGGTCGAGGGCCACACCGGTGACCAGGACTCCGGCGACGCCGACGGCTACGTGCGGTGGACGGTCGAGGTGCCCGAGGGGACGACCCTCTCGCGCTTCACGCTCGACTCGTCCGACGACACCGGCAGCGACCTCGACCTGTTCGTGTCGCGCGTCGTCAGCCCCGACGACCTGCGGTACTACGAGCGCTTCACCTCGGCGACGGCCTCGGCCGACGAGCAGGTGTCGCTGTCGAACCCGACCCCGGGTACGTACCTGATCGAGGCGAACCTGTACGCGGTCACCGGACCCTTCACCTGGGACATGACGTACGTCAACGTCACCCCCGGAGGCGACGGGCAGCTCACGGCGACGCCGAACCCCCTGCCGGTCGAGCAGGGCGTGGCGACCTCGTACGAGCTGTCGTGGCAGGGACTCGCGGCCGACACCCGCTACCTCGGCGTCGTGCAGTACGGCGACTCCGACGTGCAGACGGTGCTCACCGTCGACTCGGGTGAGGCGGCTCCGGTCGCCGTCGAGGCCCCGACGGTGTCGGGGACGGCGAAGGTCGGACGCACGCTCACCGCCACCCCCGGAACGTGGGACCCGGCCGACGTCACGACCGCCTACCAGTGGCTGCGCGACGGCCAGCCGATCGACGGCGCCACCGGGGCGACCTATCGCGTGCAGCGCGCCGACCAGGGCACCACCCTTAGCGTCCGCGTGACCGCGACCGACCCGGCCACCGGGCTCACCGGCACGGCCGACAGCAACGGGGCCGCCGTCGTGGTCTCGTCGCGGATCTCGGTCACCCCGAGCCCGCGCGTCGGCGCGGCCGGCGAGCCGTTCACCCTCACGGTGACGGTCAAGCCGACCAGCGGTCCCGCTGCGCAGGGCGAGGTCACGGTCACGGTCGCAGGCGCGGACTACGTCGCCACCCTGCAGAACGGCACGGCCACCCTCACCGTCGACCCGCAGACCCGCGGCGTGCAGCGGGTGACGGCGGTCTACGCCGGTAGTGCCACGGTCGAGGGCTCGCGCACGAGCACCTCGATCTACGTCAGGCGCTGATCATCGGGATGACGCGGCGTCCGGGCTTCGGCTCGGGCGCCGCGTCGTCGTGCGGGCCTAACGCCGCGTGCGCGGTGTGAGTCGAACCCCCGGCAGCGGCGGCGCCGGGATGCGCTCGGGTCCGTGGTCGATCACGGTGCCGAACCGCGCGCTCCGCGCCTCCCAGGCCTCCCGCGCCTCGACGATTTCGTCGTGCGAGCGGCCGACGAAGTTCCACCACATCACGATGTCCGCCTCGAACGGTTCGCCGCCCAGCAGGAACACGCGGGCACCCTCGTCGCTGCGCAGCTCGAGGTGGTCGCGTCCCGTGCCCACGTACACCAGACGGGTGTGATCGACGGATGCCGTCGGCCCGGCCTCGGACGCGGAGGTCGGGCGCCTCGCGGCGTCGGCGTCGACGGCATCCATCCCCGTTTCGACCACCGCGGCACCGGTCATGCCGTAGACGGCATATTCCCACGCGGGATGCAGGGGGATGCGGACCTTCACGCCCGCGGGCAGGCGGAGCTCGGCTCCGACGATCGGCGTGTGCACGGTCGCGGGGGAGCGCACCCCGCCCAGGTCGCCCATCACGACGACCGCGTCGGCGCCGTCGCCCAGGTCGAGGATCGGGAGATCCTCGTGCCGTTCGAACGCGGGGGCTCCGTGGCGTCGGTCCTCGGGCAGGGCCACCCACAACTGCAGGGCATCCAGGGGGATGGGCCCCTCGCCGACCGAGTACTCGGAATGCGAGATCCCCGCGCCGCTGGTCATGAGGTTCAGAGCGCCCGGACGTACCACGACGTCGCTGCCCACGGCATCCCGGTGGCGGACCTCGCCGACGATCGGCCAGGTCACCGTCTGCAGACCGATGTGCGGGTGCGGTTCGACGCGCATCAGGGTGTCCTGCGGTCCGAACCGGTCGAGGAAGCACCACGCCCCGACCATCGGCAGCGACCGGTGGGGGAGCGTCCGGTGCACCTCCATGCCGCGCACGCCGCCCAGCGGCACGTCGCGTGCAGCGACGACGAGCGCGCGAGGTCCGTCGCAGCCGAGGGGACCCTCGGATGCCGGGGGAGCGACGTCGAGGCGGGTCACGACGACTGGTCGGCGCCCTCGGGCCACTCGACCGAGAGGCCGTCGACGTCGTGCTCGCCGAGGTAGTGCGCCACGAACGGGCACGAGGGGATGACGGTGTCGCCGCGACGGGCGAGGTCGGACAGCGCCTCGCTCGCGAGTTTCGAGCCGAGGCCCTTGCCCTTGAACGCCGGGTCGATCTCGGTGTGCGGCAGGTCGACGCGATCGCCCTCGGGAGCGAACTCGAGGAAGCCGCCGAGCTCGTCTCCCACGTGGATCTCGTATCGGCCCGCGTCGTCGTTGCGGGTCACGGTCAGGTCGTCGGCCATGGGGGTCTCCTGTCGTCGGTGATGACAGCAACGTATGCGCTGGCATGGATGTTCCGCGACGGGTGGACAGGAGGGGGCTTGTTCTTGTGCGCTCGCGTCAGACGGCTCTCAGGCGACGGTGGACAGCAGCTGGACGAGCTGCTCGCCGGTCCTCGTCAGCGAGCTGACCGCCGAGGAGATAACCGCGACGGCGATCACGACGAAGAGGGGCAGTTCGCGCCACCGGCGCTCCAGCGCTGTCATGACGACGACGGCGATCGCGGTGAGCATGGCGATCGTCTGCCCGGCGACCCCCGCGAAGGCCTGACGCAATGCTGATTCCTCGGTCACCGTGTTGTAGCTGGTGAAGATCAGCCCCAGGGCGAACGGGATGAGAATCACGCCCGCGATGAGGATCAGCGCACGGCTGGGGCGGCGACGCGGCTTCAGCGCTGCGGTCTCTTCGATCTGCTGCGTGGCCGACATTCCTCGACGGTAGCGCGTGAGGAGGTGCCCGTACAGCTTTCGCTGAGGACGGAGGACGGCGAGAACGGCGCACTATTTGCGTATGCACGTAGATAAGCAGTCATGCGGACTCGGTCCCGACTCGGAGTACGTCGAACTCGCGGTCGAGGTCTTCGCGATGCTCGCGGAGGCCACGCGCGTGCGCATCATCCTCGCGCTGCGCAACGCGGGGGAGATGAGCGTGAACCACCTCGCCGAGGCCGTCGACAAGAGCGCGGCCGGGGTGTCGCAGCACCTCGCGAAGCTGCGCATGGCTCGAATGGTCTCCACGCGCCGCGAGGGGACCACCGTCTACTACCGACTGACGGATGAGCACGCATCGGACCTGGTCATCGACGCGGTGAAGCAGGCCGAGCACGTCCTGGGACAGCAGCCGCGCCCCCACATCGAACAGGCGTCGATATGAGCGAGAGTGCGGGCCCGCGGGCTCACGCGCACGCGCACGGGCACGAGCACGAGCACGACGGCAGTGGCCACGGCCACGCCCGTGGCGACCTCGCCGACCACGCCCACGGCGCCCACGGCGCCCACGCGGACCACGCCCACGGCGGGCACGGACATGGCGACCACGGCCATGACCACGCGCATCCGCACGGAGGCGTGAAGGGCTTTCTCTACGACCTGTTCGTGCCGCACACGCATGACTCGGCGGACTCGATCGACGACGCGATGGAGGCGAGCACCGCCGGCATCCGGGCCCTCAAGATCAGCCTCGTCATCCTGCTGGCGACGACCGTGCTGCAGGCGGTCGTCGTCGCCTTCACGGGTTCGATCGCACTCCTGGCCGACACGATCCACAACTTCGCGGACGCCCTCTCCGCGGTGCCGCTGTGGATCGCGTTCGTCCTCGGTCGACGGGCGGCGAACCGTCGGTACACCTACGGGTACGGTCGAGCCGAAGATCTGGCGGGCATGTTCATCGTCTTCGTCGTCGCCCTCTCGGCCGTCGTGGCGGGGTGGCAGGCCATCGACCGGTTCATCACCCCGCGGCCCGTCGAGTACCCGTGGCTTCTGATCGCCGCCGGCCTGATCGGTTTCGCCGGCAATGAGGCGGTGGCGATCTACCGCATCCGGGTCGGCCGCAAGATCGGCTCCGCGGCTCTCGTCGCCGACGGCGTGCACGCGCGACTCGACGGGTTCACGTCTCTCTCGGTCGTCCTGGGTGCGATCGGCGTCCTGCTCGGGTTCCCGCTCGCCGACCCGATCATCGGTCTGCTCATCTCGGTGTCGATCATGGTCCTGCTGTGGGGGACGGTGAAGTCGATCGGCGCGCGTCTCATGGATGCCATCGACCCCGCTCTGCTCGACAGGACCGAGCGCGCGCTCGCGCAGACCACCGGAGTCGTCGTCGTTCGCGATGTCCGGCTGCGGTGGGTCGGCCACCGTTTGACCGGCTCGGCCACCGTCGAGGTGGACGTGGCCGACCTGCGCACCGCCGAAGAGGTTGCCGACCACGCGGCATCCCACGTGCACGCGGCGATCCGCAACGTCGACGGTTTCGCGGTCGCTCCCACCTCGTCGAGCGGCCGGGCGGTCGTCTGACGGGGTCGGTCTCGGTGCGAGCCGTTCGGACTTCCTCACCGACGCGCGTCCATCAAGATGAGACGATCTGCGTCATCGGCGGCATGTAGGGGTGAGCGCCCCGTGTGTCGGCGCCGTGGAGGGATCAACCGTGCGTGCCAGCGATGAAGAAGTGACAGCGAGCGATCCCGCGATCCATCTGGATGACGCATCGGCGGCGCGTCTCGCTCAAGAGGCATGGGATCGGGCTTCGTCGCCCGCCCCGAGGAGATCGCGGAGATACGGCTGGCGTGTCCTGGTTCCCGCGGCATTCGCTGCTGTCGCGGTCACCACGGGGGCCGCGCTCGCGGTGCCCGTCTGGTTGGGTATGGGTGGCGAGCGCGTGGACCCGGACGTCGTGATTCCCATCCGCTATACGACATCGACGGGTGTGGACGTCTCCTGCTCGTGGGCCGTTCACGTCGGGGATGCGGAGAGGTCACCGATCGAAGAACGGGTCGCCGAGGCACTCCGAGAGACGTCATGGGACGGAGTCGGTCAGGACATCTACGACCAAGCGATCGAGAATCCGCGAACACCAGAACCCGGAGAAACTGGGGCTGTCGATACCCAGGAGGCTCGTGACGCGATCTCCTTCAAGGTGGCGATCCTGCCCGTGGTCGAGCGACGACTGCCCGCCGAGCTGCATGGCGCGGCATCGCAGTGGGGCAGCACGGATACGTGCACGGGTCCCTTTCGGTGAGTACGGGGATGACGGCCGAGGAGTGGGCCGCAACTGTCGTGGACGCGAACGGCCCCGACCTGTTGCGCTACTTCATCCGCCGGGATGCCACCGAGCACCACGACCTGCTCAGCGAGACGTTCGTCGTGATCTGGAGACGGCGGGAGCATCTGCCGCGCGAGGCTGTCGCGGCGCGGATGTGGAGCTTCGGGGTCGCACGCAACGTTCTGCATCACCACCACCGTCGACGACGGAAGCTGGACGTGACGGTCGAAAGCGTGTCTCTCGATTCTGAGCACGTGTCGTCCAACGACCCGGCAGATGTGACGGAGCTCGTCGAACGCCGCACCGCCATTCGCTCAGCCCTCGGCAACCTGTCCGAGAGAGACCGAGAGTTGATCATTCTGGTGCACTGGGACGGTTTCTCTCTCGTAGATGCGGCAGCATTACTCAAGATCAATCCGTCCACCGCGCGAACGCGTTACGGACGAGCGAAGGAACGTCTCGCGATCGAACTTGCCTCCCACAACCCCATCGCCCCCAGCGACTGAGGCAGGTCCGCAGAGGGTCCCCGCGTCGTCGTAGTGCCCCTCGCTACGCTGGCCGGATGTCGCCGCCGCCCACCGATCGACTCCGATTCCGCGAGATGCGCGGCGACGACCTCGACGCGATGGCCGTTCTTCTCGGTGACCCCGCGGTGATGGCGTTCTACCCCGCGCCGAAGAGCCGCGACGACGCGGACCGATGGATCCGCTGGAACGAGGCCAACTACGCCGAACACGGGTTCGGTCTCTGGATCATCGAGACCCGCGTCGGCGAGTTCGTCGGCGACTGCGGGCTCACGTGGCAGGCCGTCAACGGCGTGCGCAGGCTCGAGGTCGGCTACCACGTCGTCCCGCTCCACCAGGGCCGGGGGCTGGCGACCGAGGCCGCTGTCGCCTGCCGCGACTTCGCCCGCGACCACGCCATCAGCGACGAACTGGTCGCGATCACTCACCCAGACAATGTCGCCTCGCAACGGGTCGCCGCGAACCTCGGCATGCGGCGCATCGCCGATGACTTCGGCGGCGGTGCCGTGCGTCATGTCTTCGGTATGCCGCTCTGACGGCGCCGCCCAGCTTGCACGCCGCTCGTCGCACCGTTCGCGCCGCTCATCGCACGACCGAGGGACGCCACCCCGACGGGGGTCGGCATCCCTCTAATGTTCGGCGAGTCCGCAGAGCCGCGAACAGGAGACCCCATGAGCGCTTCCGTCGACGACGACGTCGTCACCGACCCGAACCTTCCGCCCGTCGCGGTACCGCCCGACAAGCTCGAGAGCCGCTGGACCCCGGCGAAGATCGCCCTGTGGATCGGCATCGCCCTGCTCGGCGGTCTCGGCTGGACGATGCTCGCCATCGTGCGCGGCGAGACGGTGAACGCGATCTGGTTCGTGTTCGCGGCCGTCTGCACCTATCTGATCGGCTATCGCTTCTACTCGAAGGTGATCGAGCGCTACATCACGCGGCCGGACGACCGCCGCGCCACCCCCGCCGAGCGCAAGGCCGATGGCAAGGACTTCGTGCCCACCGACCGTCGCGTGCTCTACGGCCACCACTTCGCGGCCATCGCCGGTGCGGGCCCCCTCGTGGGCCCGGTGCTCGCCGCGCAGATGGGGTATCTGCCCGGCACGATCTGGATCATCGTCGGCGTGATCCTCGCCGGCGCGGTGCAGGACTACCTCGTGCTGTTCTTCTCGATGCGCCGCGGTGGCCGCACCATCGGCCAGATGGCGCGCGACGAGCTCGGAAAGATCGGTGGCACCGCGGCGATCCTCGCGAGCCTGCTCATCATGCTGATCATCGTCGCGATCCTCGCCCTGGTCGTCGTGAACGCGCTCGGCGAGAGCCCGTGGGGCGTCTTCAGCGTGTCGATGACCATCCCGATCGCCCTGTTCATGGGCCTGTACCTGCGCTACATCCGTCCAGGCCGTATCACCGAGATCTCGATCATCGGGTTCGTGCTGCTCATCGGCGCGATCGTGGCGGGCGGCTGGGTCGCCTCGACCGAGTGGGGCTACGCGGCCTTCCACCTCGACCGCTCGGTCATCGCGTGGGGGATCATCATCTACGGCTTCGTCGCCGCGGTCCTTCCCGTGTGGCTGCTCCTCGCTCCGCGCGACTACCTGTCGACATTCATGAAGGTCGGCGTGATCGTCATGCTCGCGGGGGCGATTGTGCTGGTGCGCCCCGAGATCTCGGTGCCGGCGTTCAGCGAGTTCGCCGGCGGCCAGACCGGCCCGGTGTTCAGCGGCCCGATCTTCCCGTTCCTGTTCGTCACCATCGCCTGCGGTGCGCTGAGCGGGTTCCACGCCCTCATCGCCTCGGGAACGACGCCCAAGCTCGTCGAGAAGGAGCGCCAGACCCGCTTCATCGGGTACGGCGGCATGCTCATGGAATCGTTCGTCGCGATCATGGCCCTCGTGGCGGCGCTGTCGATCGATCGCGGCATCTACTTCGCGATGAACTCCTCGCCCGCGGCGACACTCGGCACCGTTGAAGGCGCCGTGGCCTTCGTGAACGGGCTGGGGCTCGCGGGCGTCAACCTGACGCCCGACATGCTCACCTCCACCGCGGCGGCGGTCGGCGAGAGCTCGATCGTCTCGCGCACCGGCGGCGCCCCGACCCTGGCGCTGGGACTCGCGCACATCATGCAGCAGGCCCTGGGCGGTCAGGCGATGATGGCGTTCTGGTACCACTTCGCCATCATGTTCGAGGCCCTGTTCATCCTGACGGCAGTGGATGCCGGCACCCGCGTGGCCCGGTTCATGCTCCAGGATTCGATCGGCACCGTCATCCCGAAGTTCAAGGACCTGTCGTGGCGGCCCGGCGTCTGGATCTGCACGGCGGTGATGGTCGCCGGCTGGGGATCGATCCTCATCCTCGGTGTGACCGACCCGCTGGGCGGCATCAACACCTTCTTCCCGCTGTTCGGCATCGCCAACCAGCTGCTGGCCGCGATCGCGCTCGCCGTGGTGCTGGCCATCGTCGCCAAGCGCGGCCGGTCCTACTTCCGGTGGCTGTGGATCGTCGCGCTGCCGTTGGCCTTCGCCGCGGTGGTGACGATCACGGCATCCATGTACAAGATCTTCTCGCCGGTGCCGGCGGTCGGATACTGGGCGAACCACTTCGCGTTCCGCGGGGCGCTGGCCGAGGGCAAGACCGAGTTCGGTACGGCCAAGAGCGTCGCGGCGATGGAAGCGGTCGTGCGCAACACCTTCGTGCAGGGCGTGCTGTCGGTGATCTTCGTGTCGCTGGCGATCATCGTGATCGTCATGGCCGTGATCGTGACCGTCAAGGCCCTGCGCGCCGGAGGGGGCGACAACCTCGAGGACGCGCCCGTGCCCTCGCGCCGGTTCGCGGCGGCGGGCTTCGTCGCCACCACGGAGGAGCGTGCCATCGAGAAGCAGTGGCAGAGCCTCCCCGCCGATCACCCCGACCGGCCGACCGCGTCGTCGCACCACTGAGGACCCCGAGATGACTCACGCGAATGCCACGGCCCCCGGCGCGGACGACGACAGCGGCCAGACGCTGCGGTGCCGTCTCGCGCGGGCGGGCCGTGGCATCCGGTGGTACGTGACGACCCTCATGGGCGATCGCGCGTACGACGTCTACGTCGCGCATCTGCGCGCCCATCACCCCGCGGCGACGCCGCTGACCGAACGGCAATTCTGGCGACAGCGCTCCGATGAGCAGGACCGCAATCCCGGCGCGCGCTGCTGCTGAGTAGGCTTCCAGGATGCTCGACGCACCGGTGCTCGCGGGCGCCGTCGGCGTGATCGTCGGGGCGGCCCTGACGCTCGCCCTCGTGCTCGCGCGCCGGTACGCGCTGGGCTCGCGTGACCTGGGCAGCGACGCCGACCGGGCCACCCACCGGACGCTCCACGTCGCGGCGGCCGCGGCCGCGGCGCTGCGCGGGGGCCGCGACGAGCCCGACGCGGCGCGCGCGGCCCGGCACCTGCGCGTGCTGCTCGGCGCCGAGGCGGTCGCCATCGTCGAGACGGCGACCGATCGCGTCGCCCTCGACGGCCCCGCGGCGCTCGAGGCCTCGGCGCGTCGCGTCGCCGCCCGCGTGTACGACTCGGCGCGCCGTCAAGTGTTCTCGGAGCACGACAGCGCCGCGGTGGGTGCTCCGATCGTGGTCGACGGGAGGGTGTGGGGTGCGGTCGTCGCCTTCGCCGACGAAGCCCGTGCGCCCCTCGTGCGGGCGACCGGGGACGTCGCCGACTGGTGCGCCGCGCAGATCGAGCTCGCGGGCCTGGACGCCTCGCGCGCCGCGTTGGCCGAGGCGGAGTTGAAGGCGTTGCGCGCCCAAATCAGCCCGCACTTCATCTACAACGCGCTCACGGCGATCGCCTCGTTCATCTCGACCGATCCGCCCCGAGCGCGCGATCTGGTGCTCGAGTTCGCCGATTTCACGCGCTACTCGTTCCGGCGGCAGGGCGAGTTCACCACGCTGGCCGAAGAGCTGCGCAGCATCCACTCCTACCTCGAACTCGAACGCGCGCGCTTCGGCGACCGCCTCACGGTGCGTCTGCGCATCGCACCCGAGACGCTCGCGACCGTCATCCCGTTCCTGTCGGTGCAGCCCCTCATCGAGAATGCCGTGCGTCACGGTTTGGAGCCCGGGGAGCGCGGGGGAGTGCTGACGGTGTCGTCGGTCGACGCCGGTACGCACACCGAGGTCATCGTCGACGACGACGGGGTGGGCATGGACCCTGACGAGCTGGCGGCCCTGCTCGATCTCGACGCGCCCTCGTCGCACGTGGGGTTGCGCAACGTCGACGCGCGCCTGCGGCAGCTCTACGGTCCCGCCGGAGGTCTCGTCGTCGAGACGAACATCGGCGCGGGCACCTCGGTGCGCCTGCGCGTGCCCAAGTCGCAGCCGCAGCACGAGACGGTGCGCGCGTGAGCGTCATCGTGCTCGTCGCCGACGACGAGGCACCCGCCCGCGCCGAGCTCGCGACGCTGCTCTCGGCCGATCCGCGGGTCGACACGGTCTGCACGGCCGCCGGTGGGGCCGAGGCGCTGCGGATCCTCGAGGGTGGTGGCGTCGCCGTGGCCTTCCTCGACATCCACATGCCGGGGCTGGATGGCTTCGATCTCGCGCGGGCTCTCGCGGGTCTGCGCGCGCGCCCCGCGGTGGTCTTCGTGACCGCCGACGATGCGGGAGCCGTGCAGGCGTTCGACCTCGAGGCGGTCGACTACGTCCTCAAGCCCGTCCGGGCGGAGCGGCTGTCGCGGGCGCTCGGCCGCGCCCTCTCCTCACCCGCCGATGCCGAGGCGCCGGGCGACGAGACGATCCCCGTGACCGTGGGTGCGACGACGCGCCTCGTGCGCCGGTCCGAGGTGCGATGGGTGCAGGCCAATGGCGATTACTCGCGCCTGTACACCGCGTCGGGGGACCACCTGGTGCGGGCGACCCTGTCGGACCTGGCCGACCGCTGGGCCGACGCGGGATTCGTGCGCGTGCACCGTTCGTACCTGGTGCATCGCGAGGCGGTCGTCGAGGTACGCCTCGCCGGGTCGGCGCCCACGGTCGTCCTGCCCGAGATCGAGCTGCCGGTCAGTCGTCGCCTCGTGTCCGCCGTGCGCGAGGCGCTGCTGCGATGACCCGCGCCGGGGCGGTCGGCCGCGTTCGCGGAGGAGGGATGCCATGACCCCTGATCCGCGTCCCCCGCAACGCGTGCGGGTCACGGCATCCACCGCGGGGCGGGTCCCACGACCGGCGACCCGGGGGTTCGCCCTGCCCGGGCGCGTCGCCGACGAGGCCGAGGCGGTCTTTTCGCGCGGGCTGGTGCGCGCGCAGCTCCGCTTGGCTCTCGGGTGCGTGTCGTCGTTCGTCGTGGTCGCGGTGGTGCTCACCGGGATCATCGCGGCCCTGCCGACCCTGGGCGATCCGGTCCTGTGGTCTGTACCCCTGTCGTGGTTGCTGCACGCGTACGGGTTCTACCCCGTCATCCTCGTCTTCGCGCTCATCTACGTCCGGGCCGCGGCCCGTAACGAGCGCCGTTACCGTCAGCTCGCCGAGCCGGGGCCGGCTTCATGAACCCCGTCTTCGATCTGGCGGCGGTCGGCGCGCTCGTCGTGATCACCGCGGTGCTGGGCTTCGCCGGCATCCGCACCTCGCGCACGCGCAGCGACTTCTTCGTCGCCTCGCGCAGCGTCGGAAGCGTCTGGAACGCGTCGGCCATCAGCGGCGAGTACCTGTCGGCCGGGACCTTCCTGGGCCTCGCCGGTCTGGTGCTGCTCTCGGGGGCCGAGGGATTCTGGTTCCCGATCGGCTATGCCGCGGGGTACCTGCTCGTGCTGCTGTTCGTCGCGGCGCCACTGCGGCGCAGCGGGGCGTACACCATCCCTGATTTCGTCGAGGCGCGGTTGGAGTCGCGGGCCGTCCGGCGGGTGACGAGCGTCGTCGTGCTCGTCATCGGGTGGCTGTACATCGTGCCGCAGCTGCACGGCGCGTCTCTCGCCCTCGGCGTGGTCGCCGACGTCCCGCCGTGGGTGGGCGGGGTCGTGGTCGCCGTCCTCGTCGCGGGGATCGTCGCCGCGGGAGGCATGCGCGCCATCACGGCCGTGCAGGCCTTCCAGTACTGGCTCAAGCTCACGGCGCTGCTCGTGCCGGCGGTGTTCCTGCTCATCGCGCTGGCCGGCGACGGGACCGCGATCGATCCGGCACGGGTCTTCCCGGTCGAGAGCGGGCCCGGCGCCCTCGACGCGTATGCGACGGGGTCGCTGCTGCTCGCGCTGCTGCTCGGCACGATCGGCCTGCCGCACGTGTTGGTGCGCTTCTACACGAGTCCGGACGGGGCGTCGGCGCGGCGTACGACCGTGGCCGTGATCGTGCTGATCGGGGCGTTCTACGCCGTCTCGTCGACCATGGGGCTCATCGCCCGCGTGGTGGCCCCCGACCTCGCCGCTCCCGGGGTCGCCGACACCGTCGTGCTCGCCCTGCCGTCGCGTCTGTTCCCCGGGCTGACCGGTCAGCTGCTGACCGCCCTGCTCGTCGCCGGCGCGTTCGCCGCATTCTTGGCGACCTCGTCGGGGATCATCGTGTCGCTCGCGGGGGTGGTGAGTCAGGACGTGTTCGGCGGCGGGGTGCGGTCGTTCCGCCTATCGGCGGTGCTGTGCACGGCCGTGCCGCTGGTCATCGCGCTGCTGACACAACCCGCGGGCCTGGTGTCGAGCGTGGGGCTCGTTTTCGTCTTCGCGGCGTCGACGCTGTCGCCGGTGCTGCTGCTGGGCGTGTGGTGGACTCGGCTGACCGCGCGCGGGGCGGTGGCGGGCATGGTCGTCGGGGCGGTGTCGTGCGGAGCGGCGCTGGTGGCCGGGGCCGCGCTGCGCGATACGGCAGGCGGGGCCGTGTTCTTCGCGCAGCCCGCCGCGTGGACCATCCCCCTGACGACCGCGGTGATCGTCCTGGTGTCGCTGGCCGACCGCGGCGGTGTGCCGTTGCGCGTCGACCGGTACCTGGCGCGGCTGCACACGCCCGACGTCTGACGGCTCAGCCGCGCGCCCGGTGACGCCGCACGGCGGCGCGGTTGGCGCAGCGCACCGAGCAGTACCGCTGCCGCCCGTTGCGCGTGACGTCGACCACGACCCGTGTGCAGGGCTCCGCCGCGCACCGCGTCAGGCGGTCCATGCCGCGGGTGACGAGGTGCAGCGAGGTGCCGACCGAGATCACCGCGGCGAGCACGCGGGGGAGCTCCTCGTCGCTGTCGCGGTAGTGCAGGTGCCATCCTTCGCCGTCGTGGTTGGTCAGCCGCGGGTAGGCGGTCACGGCCGCCATCTGAGTGTTCAGCAGAGCGGCGCGGGTGTCGTCGTCGGGGGCATCGACGATGCGCAACCACTCGTCGATCACGGCGCGCGTGCGCTCATGATCATCGGATGCCACGGGAAAGGTCATCGTCATCCCCATCTCGCGCGTGCGGGCCTCGATGCCGTCGCGGTCGTCCGGCCACTCGTTCGCCAGTGAGGCGGCCAGCAGCACGGCGTACTCTCCGTAAGGGTTGAGATGCATAGCGGCATTACATCACGCTGGGTCCATGACCGCCCCACGCCTCGTCGCCGCCGCCGGAACGGCATCCGTCCACGAACACGCATGGGTCACGGAGTCGTCGCACATCACGAGCGAGGGTCACGTGCGATACGTCCGGTGCACGTCGTGTCCCGCGCGCCGGGTCGACGTGGCCGAGCCGGCGTGGCTGCCGCCCTCGGCGATATCGCGCCTGCTCTGACGCAGGGGCATCCGATCCACAGGGGCCGCGCCGAACGGCGGCGCACGGTAGCGTCGAGGGGACCGTCGACGGAGGACGCATGCTGGTTCTGAGCCTGATCGCCGCGATCGCCGCTGCCCTGCTCGTGCCCGCGCTCGCGTTGCACGTCTGGTACGCCATCGGCCTGTCGCGCGTTCTCGATGCGCGGGGAGCCGAGCGGTGGCGCGCCTGGGTGCCGCTCGTGAACGACGCCGAGATCTTCCGGCTGGGCGGCATCGACCCCGTGCGTGCGGTGCTGCTGGTCGTACCGGTCGTGAACATCTACGCCCTCGTGCTCAAGGCGCGTGCCGCTCATCGTCTGGGGACGGCCGTGGGGCGCGGCGCCGGCACCGCCGCCCTCGCGCTGCTGTTCCCCCCGGTGTGGGCGCAGGTCCTGACCGCTCCCGAGAGGGCGACGGATGCCGAGCTCCCCGCGCCCGGGCCGCAGCGGCGTTCCGAGATGTCCGCGCCCCCCGCGCCCGCGGGTCCGATCACGGCTGTGCCCGGAACGGTCGCGGCTGCCGCCGGGGCGCGTGCGGCGTCCGTCGAGCCCGTCGTCGCGCCCGCACCCGTCGTCCTTCCCGGGCCTGTCGAGATCGTGCCCACCCGCCCCGCGCCCGAGAACGAGCCCTCCGAGGACGCGCCCTCCGAGGACGCGCCCTCCCAGGACGCGACGGCCGCCGCGGTGCCGTCGGTGGGACGGGCGCCGTCGGCGGGCCTTCCTGCCGATGCCGACAGCGCGTCGGTGCGCCTTCCTGCCGATGTCGACAGCACGTCGGTGCGCCGTGCGCCGTCGCCGGACGCCGCCGAGCTCCCCGCCGATCTCGAGAACACCTCGCTGCGCCGGACGCCGCAGACTGCTCCGGCGTCGGCAGCCGCGTCGGCTCCGCTTTCGGAGGGCGCGGACGTCCCCACACGGCGCTTGCCGCGCACCGCGGCGACGGAACTCTCCGCCGACCTCGAGGCCACCTCACTGCGCCGGACACCCCAGACGGCGCCCGCCCAGCCGACGGCGCCCGTTGGGCCGGCGGCATCCGTCGGGCCGGCGGCGCACGTCGAGCCGTCGGCATCCGTCGCACCGTCAGCGCCCGTCGAGCCGTCGGCGCCCGTCGCACCGTCCGCGCTCGTCGAGCCGTCGGCATCCGCCGGCACGCACGGCACCCCCGCGATGACTCAGCGTCCCATCGACGCCGCGGCGGCGACGCCCGCCCCCACCGCCGATCGGGTCGACGAGACCACCGACTCCACCGATACCACCGCCGGCGCGGGAGCGGGCGAGTCCGCGGCGCCGGTCGAGGAGCAGACGCAGACCGTCCGTCCCCGGTCCCGACGTCGAGGCGAGTGGACGCTCGATCTTCCCGACGGCACCCGTGTGCCCCTGACGAGCCGTGTGGTCCTGCTCGGGCGAAAGCCCGTCGCCTCCTCTGAGTCGGTGCAGGCGGTCCCGATCGCCGACCACACGCGGACGGTCTCCAAGCAGCATGCGCGCCTGGAGTGGACCGTCACGGGATGGGCGGTGACCGACCTCGACTCCACCAACGGCGTTACGCTCGTCCACGACGACGGCCGGACAGAACGCATCGCCGCCGGATCGACCGCGATCGCTCCGGGCCGGTTCCGCCTCGGCGACGCGCACTTCGAGCTGCGACCCGCCGCCTCGTCCTGACCGGCGGCGCTGCGCGCGGTTGCGCTGCGCGGTCGCTCTCCGGTGGCTCTCCGCGCCGCGGCGCGCGGTCGGTCTCCCGCGCCGCTCGCTCGCGAGACAGCGTCTCGCTGACAAGTCGGTTGCAGAAAGTCGCCGAGTTGTCAGCCACGTGCAGTCTCGCCGCGCCCGCGGTCCGCTCGCGCCCTCCTTCCGGCGCGGGCGCAGCCGGCCCGGGCGCTCCCGGCCCACGAGACGGCATCTCGCTGACAAGTCGGTTGCAGAATGTCGCCGAGTTGTCAGCCCTGTGCAGTCTCGAGACGCCTGCGCCCGCCTGCGCGCCGCAGCCGCGCGGCGCCCGCCCTCGAGCCCGCACTCACCCCGCCGCCAGACCGGTTGCGGCGGCGCGCTCGTCCGTCGGCGCCGAGCCGCGAAACAGCGTCTCGCTGACAAGTCGGTTGCAGAATGTCGCCGAGTTGTCAGCCACGTGCAGCCGCGCCCGCGCCCGCGCCCGCGCTCGCGCCCGCGCCCGCCCCCGCGCTTGCGCCCGCCCCCGCCCCCGCACTCGCGCCTACGCCCGCGCCCGCCCCCGTGCGCCCTCGTGCTTGCGCGCCAGGATCCCCGCAAGCGCCCGCCCGCGCTACTCGCCCGCTTCGCGTCCGTACAGCCCGCGCCCGGTCGGCGGCTGGCGTCGCGGCGACGTCTCTTCGCGCCGGCGGCTGACGTACACGGCGAGGACGCCGATCCCACCAAGCGCCACGAGACCCGCGAGTCCGATGCCGGTCGCGGTGAGGATGGCCTCGGCATCCGGTCCCGGTCCGATCACGACGGCGACGGCTCCGGGCGTGGCCGTCGGCGTCGCGGTGGGCGTGCTGGTCGCGAAGGGGCTCTGCGGGCCCCGCAGTCCCAACCCGGGGACGAGCACGATCGCATCGTGGGGTTGCACGACGCCCCAGCCCGAGGTGTTCGAGCGCGAGTCCGGCTGCGCGCGCACGGCGGTCGCCTCGAGTCGGTACGTCCACTGCGCGGGAGTCTCGTCGGGATGAGCGGATGCCACCAGGGCCGCCGCTGCGGAGACGTAGGCCGCCGCGTAGCTGGTGGCGGGTTCTTCGGCGGCGACCACGCAGTCCCCGCCGAGCGGCCAGGTCGAGGCGATCTGCTGTCCCGGGGCGGCCAGGCGGACGTGCGTGCCGTGGATGCTGGCGTCGGTCACCGTGCCGTCGGGCGCGGTCGCGGCGACGCCGATCACGCCCGGGAACCCGGCGGGGTAGCGTGCTCCGTCGTTCTCGTCGATCTCGACGGCGGCCTCGGAGTCGCGGTTGCCGGCGCTGGCGATCACGAGGCTTCCGCGTTCCGCGGCATAGGCGACGGCGTCGGCGAGGGCGCCGTTCTTCTCGGTCGTGCTCATCGAGACGTTGATGATCTGCGCCCCGCGGTCGGCGGCGGCGCGGATCCCCTCGGCCATCCGCGCGGTGTTCGGCCCGAACCCGGCGTCGCGCACCTGGTCGGATACACCGGCGTAGACGCGCACCGGCAGGATCTGCGCCGCGGGAGCCAAGCCCTCCACGCCCGAGCCGGCGATGGTCTGCGCGGCGATCTGCCCCGCGATCACCGTGCCGTGTCCGTACTGATCGGTCCGGCCCGAGCCGTCGGTGCCGTCGGGCACCAGATTGACGCCCGGCAGCACGACCGCGTCCAGGTGCGGGTTCGCCGCGACGCCGGAATCGACGACCGCGACGGTCACCCCCGCCCCGCGGGTCAACGCCCAGGCCGAGTCGCTCTGCAGCGACTCGAGCGCGGGCGGCGTCTGGGCCACCCTCGTGTCCGCGGTGCATTGCGTGTTCGTTGCAGAGAGGATCCCGGATGCCGGCCCCACCCCCTGAGCCGGCAGCGGCGCCCAGGTCAACCCGACGGCCATCGTGACCACCACCGCCGCCAGTCCCGCGCGAGCGGTCACTTCGCCTCCGGCGTGCGCTGGGCGGCGCTCTCGCTCAACGACGGGCCGGTCGGCAGCAGCGCGGTCCAGCCGTCGGCGATCGCCCCGACGTCACCGGGGCGGTATCCCAGCCGGGCGACGGTCTCGTCGGTGGCGCCGGGCAGGGGAAAGGCGGTACCGGTGGCATCCACCAGGGTCAGCACGCTGGCGTTCTGGTCGCCGCGCCCGCCCGAACGCACGAGCGCACCGTGGCTGGGGTCGACGCGTACTCCCGCAGCGACGGCCGTCGACGAGGGCTGGGTCGCGAGCGCGGTGACGGCCTGCCCCTCGCCCGGTTGCAGCACCGCGCAGGGGCGCTGGCCCGCCGCAACGGTCTCGAAACCGACGCGCGGCCAGTCGTCGCCGAGTCCCTGGGCGGCGGTGGGCAGGCTGCGGATCTCGTCGGCGGTGACCTCGGTCACCTGTCCGCCCAGGGCGCTGCCGCTGCCGAGCTGGTACAGCTGCCACGCGAGCGGCGAGAGGGCTTCGAGCACACCGCCGGTCTGCACGAGGAAGCGCTCGTCCTCGGCGGCGCCCGCTTGGCGCACGACTTGACCGACCCGCAGCGACGTGCCCGAGACGTCCTGCCCGTAGTTCTGCAGCGTGATCGGGGTGAGCGCCGTGCCCGCAGTGAAGAGGTCGAGCCACGCCGCGGGAACGTCCACCGGCGAGAGCGCCGAGATGCCCGCCGCGCGCAGCACGGCATCCGCGTCTTCACTGGACACCGCGAAACTGCGGTCGCCCTGCACGACGTGCAGGATGCCGTCGACCGACACGACGACGGCCCGGTCGGTCGCGGGGGTGGGGCCCGCGGCGGTCGAGATCCGCACGTCCACGCCGGTGTCGTCGCTGACGCACGCGCTCCACCCGGTGTTCACCAGTCCCGACACGGGCGGCAGCTCGTCGGGCGCCCCCGTGATGCCGAGCGTCTCGCCGACGGGTGTGCCTTCGAGGGTCGCCTGATCGGTCGAGATGACGGCGTAGTCGGTGGCCGGCAGCAGCAGGCGAGCGCTGGCGGTGTTGATGACGGGGTGCAGCACGCCGTCGACGGTGACGAACCGGGCACCCGTGTCCGAGACGAGGACGAGCTTGCCGTTCTCCCACCCGTTCGGAAGGCCCGGACGGATCAACCCGTAGAACACCCCGACCAGCACGACGAGGACCGTCAGCGCGATCGCGGCGATCACCGCCCGCAGGGGAGAGGCCGGCTGCAGCTCTTTACCGCCGGGGGCGCCGCTGACGAAGGCGGTGAGCAGCCGTCGGCGCGAGAAGTTCTGCGCCTCGATCAGATCGCCCTTGGTGGCCACGTCAGGCCAGCCCGGACGAGATCACGGCCAGCGGGAGCAGCGACGCCAGCACGATGAGCTCGGCCGTGTCGGCGAGTCGGGTCAGGCGCAGGCGGGTCTTGGGGGCGAGCAGGGTGACCGTCACGACGCTGACGGTGGCCACCGCGAGCACGACCAGGATGCCCACGCGCAGTCCGGGTTGAGCGAGCGAGGCTGCCACGCCCGCGACGACGAGACCCAGGATGCCGGTGGCCATCACCGTCAGGACCCCCGAGCGCGCGAATGTCTGGCGCGAGGGGAACATCATGCCGGCGAAGGAGAGCGCGCACACGATCGCGCCGGTGGCGTTCTGCGTGGCGACCAGCGGGGTGGCGAGGAGAACCGCGGCGGCGAGGGCCAGACGCAGGGCGATGAGGATGCGCTTTCCCTGCGCGACGCGGGCGGCGATGTCGTCGGCGTCGATGGGTTCGGGGTCGGCGAACATCTCGGCGTCGCTCTGCGGCGACACCACGCGAAGTCGCGTGGTGCTGATCGCGAGCCACGGCAGTGCCCCGCCGAGCGTGGCGACGACCCCGACCATGAGCGTCCACACCGCGGCGGGGTCGAAGAAGGCGGCGAGGGTGCCCGCGACGCCGACCGCGCCGCCGGCGACGAGGGGAGCGAGCTGCAGCTCCGCGCGGTCGCGCGACAACGCGAGCGCGACACCCGCGGTCACGAAGGCGGCGCCTCCGGCGGCGGCCATCGGCCACCCCCACATCGGCAGGGTGACGGGGACGGCGAGGTAGCCCGCGACTCCGGCGAAAACGGATGCCGCGATCCCCAGGCCCTGGCCGGCTTCGCGCTGGCCCAGGCGGGCGACGACGGCCGAGACGACGAGCAGCACGACGGCGCCGCCCCCGGCGACGAGCGCGCCGAAGGGGAGGGCGCGACCGGCCGCGAGCAGGAGGACCGCGCAGACCCCGAGCAGTGCGAGACTGACGGCCAAGGCGGTGCGGGCGTTGTCGCGGGTCGTCCACGGGCGGTTCTGCTGTGCGGTCGCGTCGATGACCGCTTCGACGATGTCGTCGTACACCCGGGGCTGCGCGACCAGTCCGCCGCGCACGAGCGTGAGCACCTCGCCGTCGACGATGCCCTGGGCGGAGGCGCCGCGGGAGGGGTCGACGGTCGTGCCGTCGGCCCGGTGCAGCGCGTAACCGGCGGAGGTCATCGAGGCGTCCAGGACGCCGAGGGAGCGGGCGAATCCGGGGAGGAATTCGATGAGGGGTACTTGCGTGGGGATCGCGATGTCGAGGCGGCGTCCCTCGCTCTGCACCGACAGGCGCAGCAGCGCGCGCGTGGTGTTCATGACGTCAGCCATGCGCGGCCCCCTCTTCTCGGACCGAAGCCCCTGCGGTCGAACCTCGAAATCCTATCGTCGCCGCGTGCGCCCGTCCGCGGGGCGTGGACGGTCAGCGGAATCGAGCCGCGGAGGCGCGGTCGGCGGTGACGTAATCGTCGGCCATCGAGTCGGTGGCGTTCGCGATGCGGTGTAGGGCGTCGCGCATCTGCTCGAGGGTGAGCGACCACTGGCGCTGGGCGGCGTCGTACGCACCCTGAGCCGATCCCTCCCATTGCCCACGAAGACGGGTGACCTCGGCGTCGAGTCCACCGAGGGCCGCGTCGATGCGGGCGCTTTCCGCGCGCAGTCGCGCAGCGGTGGCGTGCAGCGATTCGGGGGTGACACGCAGGTCGCTCATGAGGTGCCTCCGAGCATCGCGCCCAGACCGTGGATGGTGGTCCCGTGGGCTTCTTCGACGGCTTCCTGGTCGCGAGCGGTGGCCCGCAGCGACGAGCTGAGGGTGATCAGGACATCGTTGAGGCGGTTCGCTCCCGCCGTCCATTCGTTCACGAGCACGCCGTAGGCGGTCGCGGCGTCGCCCGACCAGGTGCCGTGGAGCTCGTCGAGTTCGTCGAGCACACGCCGGGTGCTGTCGGCGATATCGGCGTGCGCGCCCGTCACGGCCTCGGCGCCGCGGGCGAGCGCGCCTTCACCGACCAGGATGCGATCAGACATGGAGTCCTCTTCTGTGGATGGTGGTCGATGCGGTGGGCGACGTCATTCGTCGCGTCCGCCGGCCTGCGCGTTCTCGGAACGGGGCCCGATCTCTTCGTCGTCTTCCATGCGCGGGGCGATGGGGCCGCCCAGACCGCGGGCGATCTCTTCGCGTCGTTCGGAGCGTGACCCGGTGCCGCCTATCCCACCGATGCCTCCCATTCCTCCGATGCCCCGCGTGCCGGCTCCGCCGGCCGCCCGTGAACCGCCCGTCCCCGTACCGCCCGAGGCTCCGCGCACGCCGCCTCCGGCGGCGCCGCTCCCGCCCGTCGCTCCGGTGGTTCCCGCGCGCACGCCCGCGCCGCGCGCCGCGGAGGAGCCGGGAGTCCCGCCGCCGGCCGCGCCGCCGGCGAGACCGCCGACGCCGCGCGTGCCGAGTCCGGAGGCTCCCGGCGAGGTCTTGCCGAGCAGTCCGCCGCCGCGGCTCGACGCGGCCGTCGACGACGTGCCGCCGCCGAAGAGGCTGCCGCCGGGGGCCCCGGCGCCGCGGGCGAGGCTGCTCAGCGCGGCCGCACCGCCGCCGCCGGCGATCAGCCCCGCGCTCAGTCCCGAGCCCAGGCCGGCGCCCAGCCCGCCGCCGCCGAGGCCGCCGGACCCTGGACCGAGGTGCGCACCCCCGGGGGCGGAGGGGATGACGCCGGGCAGCGTCGGGGTACCGGTGAGCGGTCCGTCGGGGGTGAGCTCGGGCGGGACGCTGCCCAGGTCGATCGGGGGTTTCGTGCCGAGGTCCACCTGCGGATCGTCGGTGGAGAAGGGACCGTAGTGATCGAGTTCGGCATCGCCGCCGCCGCCGGTGGAGAGCGGCGAAGGCCTCCCGCCGGCCGGGGCAGGCTGGAACGTGGGCGCACCGGAGCGGCCGCCGCCATCGTCGTCGCCCCCCGCGGAGGGCGACGACGATGGCGCGGCGGACCCGAACTGGTCGGGGAGGAAGACAGGCGGCGCATCGAGCGAGAGCGCATCAATCTCGGCGGCGTGCCGGGTCATGGCCTCCGCCGCCGCCTGCTCGCGTTGGTTCGCGAGGTACCCGTTGATGGCCACGGAAGCCCCTTCGCCGGCGAGGAAGGCGACCGGTCCCAGAACGAGGGTGGATCCGATGGCCGCCGCCCGGACAGCTGCTTCCTGTCCGCCCGACATGCTGCCCGCCGGGAGCTGGGCGAGGGACTCGCGCGCACGTTCCCGGATGCTGTTCGCCTGCGAGATCCGGATCGGTGCCGCCACCTGGATCCAGTTGATCTGCTTCTGGACATCGGTGGCGGCGGCGGCGAAGGTCGTGCTCGCCGCTTCCCCGCTCCGCCCCAGGACACCGGGCTCTTCCGCGATCTTCTTCAGCACGCCCTGCAGGGAGGTGAGCCCCTCCAGCAGCGGTATTCGCCCGGGCATGTCCCACGCGGAACCGGTGTCGGCGAAACGGATGAGACGCTCTTCGTTGGGACCCGTCACGGTGCGTTCCTTTCGCGTGTCTTGCGTCGTTGCGTGATCACGATGACGGTGGTGATCGCCGCGGCGATGACCAGAAGCGTGATGACCCCCGAAATCACCCACGGCACGAGCGCGCCCATGTCGAACGTCGTCCCCCGGGCCGCGTCGGCGTCGAAGGTGCTCTTTCGCGTGGTGTCCAGCGGGGTGAATCCGTTCGCGCGGGCGGAGGCGATCTGCTCCGCGGTGGGTGTGCCGACCGGTCCCTGCATAAGGGGTGTCTCGTCCGGATAGATCGAGGGATCCGTCTGAAGCAGAGTGGGAAGCCATGCAGCCCCGTAGCCGTATCCGTCCTCGGCGCGGACGGGGTCGTGGATACCGCCGTTCGTGCTCGCCAGCAGGGCGTGGACGAGTTGGTTGCCCGTCGCTTGCGGGTACTTCTGAACCGCAAGCGTCAGCATGCCGGCGACCGTCGGCGAGGCGTAGGACGATCCCTGGCGCAGCGTTGATCCGGACCAGCCTCCGTCGTAGGACCCGACGGTCGGGAGGCAGCACCCCGCGGCGACGACCGTCGTCTCGGGGACGACGTAGGGATTGCCGTCTTCCGTTTTCTGCAGCTCGCCTTTCGTGTCGATCGCCGACACGGCGATGACACCGTTCATCCCGGTGATGTCGGTCTTGGGGTCGCCACCGGTCGTGGGATTCTGGAGGGCCGCCACGATGGCGACGCCGCGGGAGAGGGCGTATGCCACCGCGGGCGCGTCGACGTCTGCCGCCGTGATCCCGACGGCAGTCATGATCACCCGCGCGCCGTCGTCGACGGCATTCTTGACGAGGAACCCGAACTCGCTGAGGCCGCCCCTGTCGTTCTGCTCGCACTCACCGGCGGGCCCGAGGCCGTAGAACGTGACGTCGGCGTCGGGAGCCATCCCCCGGACTCCGCCGCCGCCCGCTCCGTTGCCGATGATCATGGCGGTCATGGTCGTGCCGTGGTTGGATCCCGGGGTTATTTCCGAGGTGACGGTGGCCTCTCGCGCCGCACACACGGACTTGTCGGAGATCGTGAGATTGGTGCCCTCGAAGACCGGGAGGTCGGGGTTGATCTGCTTCTCGATCACCGCCACTTTGACGCCGGCGCCGGTCAGGCCGGCAGCGTGGGCGGCGTCGACACCGTACGCGTCGGCCCACCACTGCGCATCGCTGTGAGCGGCGCCCGAATCGGGCGCGTCCGAATCGACGGCGGCGGTCGCCGGAAGAGGCGTGGAGGCGCCGATGACGACCGCGAGCACTGCCACGCCGAACGTCGCGCGGAGGCGCTGGTAGCCCCTCATCGCGGCAGCCCCGAGATGAACGACTGCGTCGACGACGTCGACTCGCCCCCTGCCCCGGTCGGGGTGGAGTCCGTCGCGGAGTCGATCATCGACAGAGCTTGTTGTGCCTCCTCAGCCCCCATCGCATCCCGCTCCCGCAGAGCGGCGACCGCGTCGGACAGTGCGCGGGCGTGGTCGGCCACCCAGGCTCGGACCTTCTCGACCTCGGAGGCCAGCTGGTCGGCGCGCTGCTCGAGGTGCCGGGTGAACTCGGCCGAGGTGTCTTCGGCCCTGTTGCCCTCGACCTCGCTGATGATCGCGCTCGGTGGGATCTCTTCGGGGACTTCGGTGAGCAGCACGACGTTGTGCTGGACCTGGTCGCTGTCGTAGCCGATCGGACCACTCATGGACTACTCGTTTCTCGAAGCAGGGGGCGCAGAGAGGGACGGCCCGGGCGGACCGCACGAACCGGCGACCGCGTAAGCGGCCGCCGGTTCGGGGGGACTCAGACGAAGCGGCCGGCGGCGGACTTGTCGGTCGAGGTGTAGCCCTGGGCGATCTCGTCGGTCTTGCCGGCGATCTGCTGGAGGAGCTCGTTCAGGCGGGTGATGGACTGGGTCCACTGGGCCTGAGCCTGGTCGTAGGCGACCTGCGCCTCGCCGTCCCACGAGGCGCGCAGAGCGCCGACCTGGGACTCGAGCTCATCGAGACGGGTGCGGATGCCGGAGGCACCGTTGCGGATCTGACCGGAGAGGGCGATGACCTGCTCGGGACGAACGGACATGGACTGCATGGGGGTTCCTTCTTTCGAGTCGAGCGGGGTCAGCCGAGCAGCGAGCCCAGGTTGCCGATGGTCTGCTGGTGCGACTCCTCGGAGGCCGCCTGGTCGCGCTCGGTGCCGCGGAGGGCGTCCTCGAGCGTGACGAGCACGTTGTTGAGCTTGGTGGTCTCTTCGTTCCAGCGCTGCATGAGCTGGGTGTACGAGCCGGCGGCGGCGCCGGTCCAGAAGCCGGCCACCTGGTCGAGCTCGGTGCGGACCTTTCGAACCTGCTCGTCGATGCCCGACTTGGCGGTGTTGACCGCCTCGGCTCCGCGACGAAGCGCACCCTCCTGGGCTGCGATGAGATCTGCCACGTCTGTCTCCTCGATGTTCCTCCGGGCACGCCCGGGCGTTGGGGTTCGGTCGGCCGCCCACGGATCGCAGATCCCGGGCGGCGTCGATGGAGGAAATCGGAGCCCCCACCGGGCATCGACGTTACGTAAATCCGAAGAAGAACGACAACCTCCTGTGGATATTCGAAGATGACAAAGTTCTCATCTTTATCCCCGGTGGGGTCGGGAAAGGGCGCAGCGCCGCGCGGGCGGCGACTACGCTGGTGCGGTTGCCGCCCGGGAGGCGGTGCGCAGCACAGGCGAGGGGGAGCGGTGAGCGCGGAGGTCACGCAGGGGCGGCGCGTCGCCTTGATCGACGGCGAATCCCGTCTCGACCTGGTGGTTCCCCTGCACGCTCGCGTCGACGACGTCCTGCGCGCCGCCGGTGTGGTCGCGCAGCCCGGTGCTCGGGTGGTCGGTATCGCGGGGCGCGAGGTTCCGCGTCCCACGACGATGGCGGCGCTCGAGGACGGCGTCGTCCTCGTGATCGTCGATCCCTCCGTCGTCCCTCCTGGGGAGGAGGGGTCCGCAAGGGCGGGGCGCGCGACGGCGCGCGGTTCGGCGGCGTGGGCGGTCCTCGCGGTGGGGGGTGGCATCCTGGCCCTGATCCGCACCATCGGCGGCGACTCGCTGCCGATGCAGATCCGCATAATCGTCGGCGCCGTCGCGCTCGTCGCGGCCCTCCTCGCCGCGCTCGCGGTCGGGCTGCGCGCTCGCCCGCGCACGGCGACTCTCGCTCCCGTCGTCGGCGTGGTCGCTCTCGCCTTCGGCGGCGGGATGACCGTCGTGCCCGATCTGCCCGCTTCCGCGACGCTCGTGGCCGTCTTCACGGGGTTGCTGGCGGCGGCCGTCGTCGCGGGTGTCCTCGGCGTCGTCGGCTTCACCGACGCGCTGCGCGCGCAGAGTCGCACGGCGACGCTCGTGGCCGCGGGGCTCGCGGCGATCTGGGGGGCGGCGCTGCTGCTGCATCTCGACCCGGCGGCCCCCGCCGCGGTGACGCTCGGCCTGGTCCCCGTGGCGCAGCGCGTGCTGCAGTCGAGCCTGGTCGATGTCGCCCCGGGCACGTTCATCGACTACGACCGGTTCCAGAGCACGCGATGGACGGTGCGTCAGGCCCTTCCCGACGAGGTGCGCACGATCGAGGCCGACGACGCCGATGCACTCGTCGCGCGCTCGACCGCCCGCCTCACCGTCGGGACGGTCCTGCTCGTGGCCGCGGGCGCCGCGAGCGCGTTCGTCGCCATTCCGACGTTCGCGGGCGACGGTCCCGTCGTCCTCGGCGGGCGGATCGCGCTGGCATCCGCCGTCGTCCTCTCTCTGCTGCTGAGTTCGCGGCGCAGCACCGTCCCGTTCCTGCGGTGGGTCGCCCGCGCCGGGGCGGTCGCGGTGGTGGCCGCCGCGGTGACCGCTCTGCTGCCGGTGTTCACGCCCGAGCTGCTCGTGCTCGTCGCGGGGCTGCTCATGATGGGGGGATTGGGCGCGGCGCTGCTGGTCGTGCCGGTGGGCAGGGGTCTGCGTTCCCTCGGCTGGTCGCGCACGGGCGATGTGTTCGAGGCGCTCGCGACGGCTCTGTCGCTTCCGGCGGGCATGCTCGCCGCCGGGGCGATCGAGATCGTGCGTGCGATGATGGCGACATGACGCAGACGCCGCCGTTCGGCGCGCCCGCGACCGTGGCGGTGCGCGTGGGAGCCTTCAGCGTCGATGCGGCGCTCGTGGTGATCGCTGCGGGCGTGGCATCCGTTCTGGGTTCTCCGGCCCTCGGTGCCGCGGTCGTCGCAGAGGCGCTGCTGGGGCTGTGGATCCTGCAGGCCCGGCGCGGAGCGACTCCGGGAGCCCTGCTGTTCGGACTGCGCGCGTCGCGCGTCGAGGCCCCCTTGGTGCCCGGGGCCGGACGGGCCTTCGTGCGCGGCGGTCTGGTCGTGCTCGGCGGCCTGATTCTCGTGGCGGGTGCGTGGGTGGTGGTGGCCTCGGCGGCGTTCGACCGCTCCGGCCGACGCCGCTCGTGGGCCGACCGCGCCGCCGGGACGGTTCTCCTCTCGGTGCCCCGCAAAAAGGGCGGGATGGATGCCGACACCCCCCGCGCCCTCGCCGAGCCCACCGTGCACGCGCGTTCCGCGACACCGCGCGAGCCGCTGCGCGTGGACGCCTCCGCCGCCGCGCTTCCCGACGCTCGAGCGTGGGGTGAGCCGCTCGTCGCCCTCGAGCCCCGGACGGTGGCCGGGGAGCGTCCCGTCGCCACCTCGGCGGTCGCGTCGGTCGGGGGCGCCCAACTGCTGGTCGTCTTCGACACCGGCCAGCGCGCGCAGTTCGCCCTGCCCGCCGCCGTCCTGTTCGGCCGTGCGCCCGTCGCCGATCGACCCGACGACGTCCTGGTCGCGGTCGACGATCCCGACCGCCTGATCTCCAAGACCCACCTGCGGCTCGAACACGACGGCGACACCGCGTGGGTCATCGACGCCGGCTCGACCAACGGGTCGGAGCTGATCGACGACGACGGCGCGGTCCACGTGCTGCGGCCGGGGTCGCGCACCCTTCTCGAGGACGGTACGCGTGTGCGCCTGGGCGAACGCATCTTCACCCTCAGCCGTCTGATCGGAGGTCCGGTGTGAGCACGGGTCCGCGCATCGCCCCGCCGTCTCTTCCCGACGGGCGCATCGTCGTCCAGCCCCCGCCCGAGCTCGTCCCGAACGAGGGCGGCAGCGGCATCCTGACCTCGCTCCTGCCGATGCTGGGGAGCGTGGGCGCGATCGTCATGGTGACCATCTCGAACAGTGGGCCGACGGGCTTTCTCATCGGCGGCATGTTCCTGCTCTCGTCGCTCGGTTTCGTCGCGGTCAACGGCTGGCGTCAGCGCGCGCAGCGCAACGCGCAGGTGCTCGGCAACCGCCGCGAGTACCTCGCCTACCTCTCCGACCTGCGCGACACGGTGCGCGTCGCCGCGCGCAAGCAGCGTCGCCACGGCGGATGGATCATGCCCGCGCCCGCCGCCCTGCCGTTCATCGCCGAGGAACGCTCGCGCGTGTGGGAGCGGCAGCCGGGCGACCCGACGTTCCTCCTCGCCCGCGTCGGCGTGGCCGACCAGCCGCTGAGTCTCACCCTCGAGGCGCCGGAGCTGCCGCCGCTCGCCCAGCTCGACCCCGTCGCGGCCTCGGCCGCGCACCGCTTCATGCTCACGCACGAGATCCAGCGCGACCTGCCACTCGGATTCCCCCTCGCCGATTACGCGCGGATCGAGCTCGTCGGATCCGACGACGAGGGCGTACGCAGCCTGGCGCGCTCCCTCGTGGCGTCGGCGGCGACCCTGCACGACCCCGAGGACGTCGTCATCGCGGTGCTCGCGGGGGCTGCGCACACGCCCGCCTGGGACTGGGTCAAGTGGCTGCCGCACGCGATGTCCTCGCGCGTGCAGGACCGACTCGGGCCCGCGCGAATGATCGCGGCATCCATCGACGAGCTGGTCGACATGCTGCCGCCGCAGCTGTCGTCGCGTCCCCGTTTCAGCCCCGGAGCGGCCGTCACCCCGCACGTGATCCTCGTGGTGGACGGAGTGGATGCCACCACCGGCGGCGCCCTGGCCGGACTCGAGGGTGCGCAGGGGGTCACCGTCATCGACCTGCCGACGCGGTGGGACGAGCTCGACGACCCGGTCGTGGCCCGCGTGGCCCTGGCCGACGCTCCGGCGCCGTCGCCGCAGGGACGCCGGAACGCTCCCGCCCCCGCGCTCGCCGAGTTCATCGACGGCGCGGGTCGCGCGCAGACCTTCGTCCCGGATGCCATGAGCATCGCCGAGGCCGAGGCGACCGCGCGTCGGCTCATGCCGCTGCGCCCGGCGCCCATGGTCGTCGTGGACGCGCCCACCACGCAGGGGCAGGCGGAGCTGACCGAGCTGCTCGGTCTTGCCGACGTCCGCGCCGTCGACTTCGATCAGGCGTGGACGCCGCGCCTCGAACGCGACCGCCTGCGCGTGCCCATCGGCCAGCAGCCCTCGGGTGCGCCGCTCGTGCTCGACCTGAAGGAGTCGGCCTCCCAGGGCATGGGGCCCCACGGCGTGATGATCGGGGCGACCGGATCGGGTAAGTCCGAGGTGCTGCGCACGCTCGTGCTGGCTCTCGCGATGACGCACTCGCCCGAGCAGCTCAACTTCGTCCTCGTCGACTTCAAGGGCGGTGCGACCTTCGCCGGGATGGCCGAGATGCCGCACGTCTCGGCCGTCATCACCAACCTCGGCAGCGAGCTCGCGCTCGTCGACCGCTTCCAGGACGCGCTGCAGGGCGAGGTCGTGCGCCGCCAGGAGCTGCTGCGCGCCGCGGGCAACTTCGCCAACGTCGGAGAGTACGAGGCCGCCCGCCGCGGGGGCCGGACCGATCTGGCTCCGCTTCCGGCGCTGCTCGTCGTGGTCGACGAGTTCTCCGAGCTGCTGTCCGCCAAGCCCGAGTTCGTCGACAGCTTCCTCAACATCGGCCGCGTCGGCCGCTCGCTGCACGTGCACCTGCTGCTCGCCTCGCAGCGTCTCGAAGAGGGAAAGCTGCGCGGCCTCGACACCTACCTGTCGTACCGGATCGGTCTGCGCACGTTCTCGGCATCCGAGTCCCGCACGATCATCGGCACGGCGGACGCGTACACGCTGCCGCAGGAGCCGGGCGTCGGCTTCCTCAAGAGCGACACCGAGAACCTCGTCCAGTTCCGCGCGGCCTACGTCTCGGGTCGCCCGCGCGGCCTCGCCGGCACGAGCGTCGACAGCCTGGGCGCGCCGATCTCGGGTCCCGCCCGCGTCGAGGTCTTCACCGCCGCGGCCCAGCCCGACGACGAGGAGGAGCGGACGGATGCCGCGTCCGCGGCGCCCTCGACCCCGGTCGCCGAGAAGCGCTCCACGTTCCAGATCGCCGTCGACCGGATGAAGGATCGGGGCCCCGAGGCGCACCAGGTGTGGCTTCCGCCGCTCGCGGAGCCCACGCCGCTGGACCAGCTCATGCCCGACCTCGCCGAGGATCCGGCGCTCGGGCTGGTGTCGCGCAGATGGAGGGATGCCGGTGCCCTCACCGTGCCGATCGGCGTCGTCGACATCCCGCTCGAGCAGCGCCGCGACCACCTCACCGTCTCGCTCGGCGGGGCGGCGGGTCACGTCGCGATCGTCGGCTCCCCGCTCAGCGGCAAGTCGACACTCGCGCGCACACTCGTGTCGGCGCTCGCGCTGACCGGCACCCCGCGGGAGCTGCAGTTCTTCGTGCTCGACTTCGGCGGCGGCGGGTTCACCGCGATGCAGCGCCACCCGCACGTGTCGGGCGTGGCCACGCGCACCGAGCCCGAGGCCGTGCGCCGCGCGGTCGCCGAGGTCGAGGCCGTGCTCGACGCCCGCGAGCAGTACTTCCGCCGCAACGCCGTCGACTCGATGGACACCTACCGCTCGCGGCGCCGCGAGGGGCGCCTGGACGACGGTTTCGGCGACGTGTTCCTCATCGTCGACGGCTGGTCGACCCTGCGCAGCGAGTTCGAGGCGCTCGAAGCCCGCGTGCAGACGATCGCCGCGCGCGGTCTCAGCTTCGGGGTGCACGTCGTGGTCACGGCGAACCGCTGGCTCGAGATCCGCGCCAACCTGAAGGACCTCATCCAGACGCGACTCGAACTCCGCCTGGGCGACCCGACCGACTCCGACGTCGATCGCAAGCAGGCCGCGAACGTCCCCGTCGGTCAGCCCGGACGCGGCCTCAGCGCGACCTCGTTGCAGATGCTCACGTCCGTTCCGCGCATCGACGGCTCCGACGACCCGGCGACGATCGCCGACGGCGTGAGCGACATGATCGACCGCGTCTCGACCGCGTGGCACGGCGAGCCCGGTCCCAAGCTCCGTCTGCTGCCCGAGCTCATCTCGCTCGACGAGGTGCGGTCCCTGGCCGAGCCCGGCGACCCCCGCATGCTGCTCGGAATCGAAGAGGCGCAGTTGTCGCCCTTCGGCGTCGACCCGCGGGTCGAACCGCACCTGTTCGTGTACGGCGACTCGGGAACGGGCAAATCCTCGCTCCTGCGCGCGGTGGCGAAAGAGATACAGCGCCACTACACCCCCGCCGAGGCGAAGATCTTCGTGGTCGACTACCGTCGCGCGCTGCTGGGCGAGATCCCCGACGACTACCTCGGTGCGTACCTCACCTCGCACGACCTGGCCACGGGCGGCATGAACGACCTCGCCCAGTACTTCTCGACGCGCATCCCCGGTCCCGATGTGACGCCCGCGCAGCTGCGCGAGCGCAGCTGGTGGAAGGGGGCCGAAGGGTTCATCCTCGTCGACGACTACGACCTCGTCGCCACGAGCCAGGGCAACCCGCTCGCCGTCCTGCAGCCCCTGCTCGCGCAGGCGGGCGACCTCGGTCTGCACGTCATCCTGACCCGGCGATCCGGAGGGGCGAGCCGTGCGGCGTACGACCCGATCATCCAGCGCTTCACCGACCTGGGCGTCACCGGCATCCTCCTCGGCGGAAATCCCGAAGAGGGGGCTCTCATCGGCCGGGTCAAGCCGGAGCGGGCGGCGCCCGGGCGCGCGCAGATCGTCAGCCGCGAACACGGTCTGGTGGCGTCGCAGCTGTCGTTCTCGCCGTCCACGCACTGAGTCGCCCCTCCTCCCCACTGCCCCGGTCGTCCTCGCCGCGCACCGGGGCGGTAACGGTGTCGGCGGCCCGGGTTACCGTGGAGGGGTGACTCATCCCGGCGCCGCCTCCGAGTCGTACGCCGACGCACCGCCCGAGTCGTACGACATCCCCGACGACCCCTATGCGGGCGCCGATTGGGACCCCGACCTGTTCGCGCCGCCCGAGGAGTTCGACGCGCCGCCGCCCCCGGTCGACCCCGCCTCCGCCTTCGCGCGGGCGGCGGCTGCCACCGGGACGGCGCGCGAGCTGCCCGCCGTGCGCGACTTCACCGGACACGACCCGCGGGCGGTGCTGCACGAGGTCTACGGCTACGACGCCTTCCGCGGCGATCAGGCCGACATCGTGCAGCACGTCGTCGACGGCGGCGACGCCGTGGTGCTCATGCCCACCGGTGGCGGCAAGAGCGTCACCTACCAGGTGCCGGCGCTCGTGCGCCCGGGTACCGGCCTCGTCGTCAGCCCCCTCATCGCGCTCATGCACGATCAGGTCGAGGCGCTCATCGCCAACGGCGTGCGCGCCGGCTACCTCAACTCCACCCAGGCGCCCGCCGAGCGGCAGGCCGTCGAGCAGGCCTACCTCGCCGGCGAGCTCGACCTGCTGTACGTCGCCCCCGAGCGGCTCAACGGCGCGCAGACCCTCGGTCTGCTGTCGCGGGGGCGGCTCAGCGTCATCGCGATCGACGAGGCCCACTGCGTGTCGCAGTGGGGCCACGACTTCCGCCCCGACTACCTCGCCCTCGGCGACCTGGCCGACCGCTTCCCCGGGGTGCCGCGCATGGCGCTCACCGCCACGGCCACGCCCGAGACCGCCCGCGAGATCGTCGAACGCCTGCGCCTGCGCGACGCCCGCGGCTTCGTCGCCAGCTTCGACCGGCCCAACATCCAGTACCGCATCGACGCCAAGGTCGACCCGCGTCGTCAGCTCGTGCAGTTCATCCGCTCGCAGCCCGAGGGCTCCGCCGGAATCGTCTACGCCCTCAGCCGCAAGACGGTCGAGCAGACCGCCGCGTACCTGGCGTCGCAGGGGCTCGACGCCCTGCCGTACCACGCCGGTCTCGACGCCTCGGTGCGGGCGGCGCACCAGTCGCGCTTCCTCCGCGACGACGGCGTGATCATGGTGGCGACGATCGCGTTCGGTATGGGCATCGACAAGCCTGACGTGCGCTTCGTCGCCCATATCGATCTGCCCAAGTCGGTCGAGGGCTACTACCAAGAGACCGGGCGAGCGGGTCGCGACGGCGACCCCTCGGTGGTCTGGATGGCCTACGGCCTCGGCGATGTCGTGCAGCAGCGGCGCATGATCGACCAGTCGCCGGGCGATCGCTCCTACAAGCTGCGTCTCGGTCAGCACCTCGACGCCATGCTCGCGCTGTGCGAAACGGTCGGATGCCGCCGGCAGAACCTGCTCGATTACTTCGGCCAGCGCTCCGAGCCGTGCGGCAACTGCGACACGTGCCTCACGCCGCCCGACACGTGGGACGGCCTGATCGCGGCGCAGAAGCTGCTGTCGACGATCGTGCGCCTGCAGCGCGAGCGCGGACAGGCGTTCGGCGCCGGGCACCTCATCGACATCCTGCGCGGCGCGAAGACCGAGCGGATCGCCCAGCAGGGGCACGACCGCCTCAGCACCTACGGCCTGGGCGCCGATCTGTCCGATCAGGACTGGCGCAGCGTCATCCGCCAGCTGCTCGCCCGCGGGATCATCGTCGCGCAGGGAGACTACGGCACCCTCGCGCTGAGCGAGGCCTCCGGCGGTGTCCTGCGCGGCGAGACGCCCGTGCCGCTGCGGCGCGACGCGCTCGGCCGCACCGGCGGCGGCGGCGGTTCGAGCCGACAGCGCAAATCGAGCGCCGACGACGTGGCGGCCGGCGACCGCGACCTGTTCGAAGCGCTCCGCGCCTGGCGTGCCGAGAAGGCGCGCGAACAGGGCGTGCCCGCGTACATCGTGTTCGGCGACGCGACGCTCCGCGCGATCGCGGCGGCACGTCCGGCATCCGTCGGCGATCTCGACGGCATCACCGGCATCGGCGCCAAGAAGCGCGAGGCCTACGGCGACGGCATCCTGACGGTGGTCGCGGCGAACTGACGGAGGGTGCACTCGGCGCGGCGCGGCGCGGCGCGGCTCGGCTCCGGCCCCGGCCCCGCTGGGGCTCGGCGCAGGTCGCGGAATCGGCACGTGGGTTCGCGCAACGCCGCCGCGCCCGGCGTCCGTTTCGCGCGCTCGCTTCGCGCCGGCCGGACCGGCCGCCGCCGGCCGGACCGACCGCCGCCGGCCGGGCCGCTGTGCGCCGGCCGGGCCGCTCTCAGACGTGCGCGGCCCGCTGAGACTGCAGCTGGCTGACAACTCGGTTGCAGGATGTCGCCGAGATGTCAGCCGCGTGCAGTCTCGCGGCCCGCGGGGGCGCCGGAGCGCGACGCACGGCCGCGCGACCGCGCGGCGCTCAGCGCGCGCACGGGAATGTTGACCACCCACAACGAGTCCGCGGCGTCGAACCCGGCGTCGTTGTGAACATCGCACAGGAGGTTTGAGTGGTCGTTGTGGAAGACCTACCGTGGTCAGCGTCCTTTACAACGTCGAAAGGTGCCGAGAATGACCGACGCCGCCGTCCGTCCCACCACGCCCGCCACGAGCACGCGTACTCCCGTCGGGGGTGCGCCCACCGCGGCGCACACCGCCGCCGAGGCCTCCGAGGCCCGCATCGACACCGAGCGCGTCACCGACCTGCTGCTCGGCACCTGGGGTCACGTCCGCCGCGAGGCGCGCGAGATGATCAAGGACCCTGCGCTGTGGCGCGACGACAGCCTCGGCATGGACGCGCACCGTGAGCGCACCCTCAGCCAGCTGCACCTGCTCGTGCAGAACAAGGCCGTCCACCGCGCATTCCCCCAGCGTTTCGGCGGCGAAGAGAACAACGGGGCCAACATCGCCGGCTTCGAGGAGCTCGTCGCAGCCGACCCGAGCCTGCAGATCAAGTCGGGCGTGCAGTGGGGCCTGTTCGGCTCGGCCGTGCTGCAGCTGGGGACGCGCGAGCACCACGACAAGTGGCTCCCCGGCATCATGAGCCTCGAGATCCCGGGCGCGTTCGCGATGACCGAGACCGGTCACGGCTCCGACGTGTCGGCCATCGGCACCACCGCCACGTACGACCCCGCGACCGAGGAGTTCGTCATCCACACCCCCTTCCGCGGGGCATGGAAGGACTACCTCGGCAACGCCGCGGTGCACGGCAAGGCCGCCACGGTCTTCGCGCAGCTCATCACGAACAACGTCAACCACGGCGTGCACTGCTTCTACGTGCCGCTGCGCGACGACGAGGGCAACTTCCTCCCCGGCATCGGGGGCGAGGACGACGGTCTCAAGGGCGGGCTGAACGGCATCGACAACGGCCGCTTGCACTTCGACCAGGTGCGCGTCCCCCGCACGAACCTGCTCAACCGCTACGGCGACGTCGCCGCCGACGGCACCTACTCGAGCGACATCGCCAGCCCGGGTCGCCGCTTCTTCACCATGCTGGGCACCCTCGTGCAGGGTCGCGTCTCGCTCGACGGGGCGGCCGCATGGGCGTCGGCGATCGGTCTGACCATCGCGATCACCTACGGCAACCAGCGTCGGCAGTTCGACTCCGGCAGCGGCACCCCCGAGGTCACGCTGCTCGACTACGGCAAGCACCAGCGCCGCCTGCTGCCGCGCCTGGCGACCACGTACGCCCAGATCTTCGCCCACGACGAGTTCCTGCAGAAGTTCGACGGCGTCTTCAGTGGTCGCCTCGACACCGACGCCGACCGCGAAGACCTCGAGACCCTCGCCGCGGCGCTCAAGCCCCTGTCGACCTGGCACGCGCTGGACACCCTGCAGGAGTCGCGCGAGGCATGCGGCGGCCAGGGCTTCCTCTTCGAGAACCGCCTGGTCGGCCTGCGCGCCGACCTCGACATCTACGTCACCTTCGAGGGCGACAACAACATCCTGCTGCAGCTCGTCGGCAAGCGGCTGCTCGCCGACTACGCGCGACAGTTCAAGGGCAAGGATGCCAAGCAGCTCGCCGCGTTCGCGGTCGGGCAGACCGCGGGCAAGCTGTTCCACGGTGCGGGCATGCGCCAGCTCGGTCAGGCTGTCACCGACTTCGGTTCCACCGCCCGCTCGGTCGAGCGCGGCCTGCGCGCCGAGCAGCAGCACGAGCTGCTCGCCGGTCGCGTGCAGCAGATGATCGCCGACATCGCGGGGCGGCTGCGTCCGGCATCCAAGCTGTCCCGTGAAGATGCGGCGGCGCTGTTCAACGAGAACCAGGCCGAGCTTATCGAGGCCGCCCGCGCCCACGGCGAGCTGCTGCAGTGGGAGGCGTTCACCGACGCCATCAACCGCATCGATGATCGGGACACCCTGAAGGTCCTCACGTGGCTGCGCGACCTGTTCGGCCTGCAGCTGATCGAGAAGCACCTGGCCTGGTACCTGATCAACGGGCGCCTGTCGACGCAGCGCGGGTCGGCGGTGTCCAGCTACATCGACCGCCTGTGCCGCCGCCTGCGCCCGCACGCCCAGGACCTCGTCGACGCGTTCGGCTACGGCCCCGAGCACATCCGCGCCTCGATCGCGTCGGGTGTCGAGGATGACCGGCAGAACGAGGCCGCGTCGTACTACGCCGAGCTGAAGGCGTCGGGTAACGCCCCGGTGCCCGAGAAGAAGCCGGCGAAGTAACGGCATCCGTCCCCCTCGTCCGCGACGAGGACAGGGGATGCCACCAGAACAGGCCGATCCGTCGAGGGTCGGCCTGTTCTGGTGTCACTCGCCTGTTCTCGTCGCGCGAGCCGTCGTGATGTCGGGGGCCGCACCTAGCCTGGAGGCATGAGCGACCTCGTGATCGGAGCCGACGGCGTCCCGCGCTGCGCGTGGGCGGGCGGCGACGCCGAGTACCTGCGCTACCACGACGAGGAGTGGGGCGTGGCGCTGCACGGCGACCGCCCGCTGTTCGAGAAGATGAGCCTCGAGGGGTTCCAGGCGGGCTTGTCGTGGATCACGATCCTGCGCAAGCGCCCGCGCTTCCGCGAAGTGTTCCACGACTTCGAGCCGTCGGTGGTGGCACGATTCGGCCCCGACGACGTCGAGCGCCTGCTTCAGGATGCCGGGATCATCCGCCACCGCGGCAAGATCGAGGCCGTGACCGGCAACGCCCGCATCGTGGCGGGTATGGCCGCGGGCGAGCTCGACGCCCTGATGTGGTCGTTCGCGCCCGGCGCGCACGCCACGCCGGCGACGCTCGCCGAGGTGCCGGCGGTGACGCCGGAGTCCGAGGCGATGAGCAGGGAGCTGCGTCGTCGTGGGTTCCGTTTCGTCGGCCCGACCACGATGTACGCGCTCATGCAGTCCTCGGGCATGGTCGACGACCACGTCGCGGGGTGCTGGCGCACGGCGGGGTGAGGCCCCGGTCGCGCGAGACGTGCCGCGGGTTGCTGGCGCACGGCGGGGTGAGCGCGGAGCGAACCCATGGTCTCGCGAGACGTGCCGCGGGGTGCAGCTGCCGTGGGCCGCGCGGACGCGGCGAGACGGCCGACCGAGCGCCCGATGCCCCGGACCCGGCATCCTGTCATCGCCGCGCTGCGTTCACCCCCGCGACGCGCTCGCGGCGTTCTGCGCATCGATTTCGCGGAGGCGGCGCATCTGAGCCCACGGGTAGAAAGCGATCCAGGCGATCGACGCGATCGAGGCGCCCATGATCATTGACGAGACGTCCATGACCCCGAGGGTAGAGAGGTGAAGCGGCCGCCGGATCCCCCGTGCGACGGAGATGCGCGTCTCACCCGGTAGAATGGACATCGGAGCTTTCGCTCCTAGCGTCGTCGAACGCACCGGCCCCTTCTTCTCGGGCCTTTGACCTTCACGGCGAACGGATGCGCCACCCGGCGCCTTCGCCCATGCAGCCGCAGCATCGCGGCATCCCGAACCGCCGTGCGCCAGTGCGCCGCGGCAGGAGTTTTCATGACGTCCCAGACTTTCGCCGACCTCGGCGTGCCCGCCCCCCTCATCGACGTTCTCGCCGCCCAGGGCAAGAACGAGCCCTTCCCGATCCAGGCCGACACCCTGCCCGACACCCTCGCCGGCCGCGACGTGCTCGGTCGCGGAAAGACCGGCTCGGGAAAGACCCTCGCCTTCTCACTGCCCCTCGTCGCGCGCCTCGCCGCCACGACCGACCGCCGCCGGGGTCGCAAGCCCCGCGCGCTGGTGCTCGCCCCCACCCGCGAGCTCGCGAACCAGATCGACGAGGTCATCAAGCCCCTCGCCGCGGCGTTCCAGCTGACCACGACGACCGTCTACGGCGGCGTCAACCAGAAGCGTCAGGTCGACGCGCTCGCCGCGGGCGTCGACATCCTCGTCGCGTGCCCCGGCCGCCTCGAGGACCTCATCGGTCAGGGCTTCGCGAACCTCGGCGACGTCGAGATCACCGTGCTCGACGAGGCCGACCACATGGCCGACCTCGGCTTCCTCCCCGGTGTCACGCGCCTGCTGTCGCGCACGCCCGCCGACGGCCAGCGCCTGCTGTTCTCGGCGACCCTCGACAACGGCGTCGACAAGCTCGTCAAGCGGTTCCTGCGCAACGAGGTCCTGCACTCGGTCGACGAGGCGCACTCGCACGTCGCCGCGATGACCCACCACGTCTTCGCGCCCGCCGACGCCGACGCCAAGAAGGATCTCGTGCAGACGCTCGCCTCGGGCACGGCGCGCCGCATCCTGTTCATGCGCACCAAGCACCAGGCCAAGAAGCTGGCGAAGCAGCTGACCGCCGCCGGCATCCCCTCGGTCGATCTGCACGGCAACCTGTCGCAGCCGCAGCGCGACCGCAACCTCGCCGCCTTCGGCGACGGCCGCGCGAAGGTGCTCGTCGCGACCGACGTGGCCGCCCGCGGCGTGCACGTCGACGGCGTCGAGCTGGTCGTTCACGTCGACCCGCCCGTCGAGCACAAGGCGTACTTGCACCGCTCGGGCCGCACCGCGCGTGCCGGCACCGCCGGTGACGTGGTGACGATCATGCTCCCCGAGCAGCGTCGCGACACCCTCGACATCCTGCGCAAGGCGAAGATCTCGGCCACCCCGCAGCCCGTCACGCCCACCTCGCCCGAGGTCGTGGCGCTCGTCGGCGAGGTCGCCCCCTACGTCAAGCCCGAGCCCGTCGTGGCGCAGCCGCAGGGCGGCGGACGCTCGCAGGGCGCCAACGCGCAGCGCAAGCGCGCCGCGCGTACCCAGGGCCAGGATGCCGCGGCCCCCGCCGCCGGTGGCGGTCGTCGCCGTCGCGGTCGGGGTGGCAGCGGCCAGGGCGCCGAGGCTCCCGCGGCCGCCGCGCACGCTCCGCAGGGCGGCCGGGGTCAGGGCCAGCGTTCGGCCGGGGCCGGTCGCGGCCAGGGCGGCGGGCAGCGCGCCGGAGCCGGCGCGGGCACCGCCCGTCCGCAGGGCGCCGGGCGCTCGGCATCCGGTACCCCCACGACCGGCATGGTCGTCGGCGGCGCGCGCAACCCGCGCACCAACCGTCGCGCCCAGGGCTGACCTTTCGTCACGGTGCCCCCGCGGATTCGTCCGCGGGGGCACCGTCGTACGCGGACCGGGCCGTCCTCGCCTGCCGTACGCGCGGGCACAACGGCGGGCGCCGGGGCTGGCGCGCCGTGTGCGCGGCCCGGTGTGCGGCGTGTCGGCCGTTGCGTCCGCCGTTGTGCACGGGCGCGCGGACGGTGGCGTGCGGGTCTCGCCGATGTCGCACGTGTGCGCCACACTGGTGACGATCCCGAGGAGTCGAACATGGTCCCACCCGACAGCCACGACGTCATCCGCGTGCGCGGTGCGCGCGAGAACAACCTCCGCGGCGTGGATCTCGACGTGCCCAAGCGGCGCCTGACCGTCTTCACCGGCGTCAGCGGGTCGGGCAAGTCCTCGCTGGTGTTCGGCACGATCGCCGCCGAGTCGCAGCGACTGATCAACGAGACCTACCCGACCTTCGTCCAGCAGTTCATGGGCGAACTGTCGCGCCCCGACGTCGATGCGCTCGAGAATCTCAGCGCCACCATCCGCGTCGACCAGGAGCGCATGGCGGCCAACGCACGCTCCACGGTCGGCACCGCGACCGATGTGCACGCGATGCTGCGCGTGCTCTTCAGCCGGCTCGGACAGCCGCACGTGGGGTCCTCGCAGGCGTTCTCGTTCAATGTGCCCTCGATCTCGGGCGCCGGAGCGGTCACGCACACCACCGGGGCGAAGAAGGGGACGAAGGAGCGCCGTTCGTTCGAGATCACCGGGGGGATGTGTCCCGAGTGCGAGGGTCTCGGGCAGGTCAGCGACATCGACCTCGATCAGCTCGTCGACAAGACCCTGTCCCTGCGGGCGGGGGCCATCCTGGTGCCGGGCTACACCCCCGACGGATGGATGGTGCGCATCTACAGCGAGTCGGGCTTCGTCGACGGCGACAAGCCCGTGCAGGACTTCACCGCGCAGGAGCACCACGACTTCTTCTACAAAGAACAGGTCAAGGTGCGCATCGCCAATACGAACATGACCTACGAGGGACTCGTGCCCAAGGTCACCAAGAGCGTGCTCCAGAAGGACCGCGACGCGCTCCAACCCCACGTCCGCGCCTTCGTGGATCGGGCGGTCACCTTCATCGCCTGTCCCGCGTGCGGCGGCACGCGCCTCAACGAGGGGGCTCGCTCGTCCCTCATCGGCGGTGTCAGCATCGCGGATGCCGCGGCCATGCAGATCAGTGATCTCACCGCGTGGGTGCGCACGATCGTCGATCCCGCCGTCGCACCGCTCGTCCAGGGGCTGCGCGACACCCTCGACGCCTTCGTGCACATCGGCCTCGGATACCTGTCGCTCGACAGGTCAAGCGGCACGCTCTCCGGCGGCGAGGCGCAGCGCACGAAGATGATCCGCCACCTCGGGTCGAGCCTCAGCGACATCACCTACGTCTTCGATGAGCCCACCGCCGGCCTGCACCCGCACGACATCCAACGGATGAACGAGACCCTCCTGCAGCTGCGCGACAAGGGCAACACCGTCCTGGTGGTGGAGCACAAGCCCGAGGTCATCGAGATCGCCGATCATATCGTCGACCTCGGTCCCCGTGCTGGCCGCGAAGGTGGCTCCGTGCAGTTCCAGGGAGACGTCGCCGGGCTGCGTGCCTCCGAGACGCTCACCGGACGCTTCCTCGACCATCGGGCGCAGCTCAAGGACACCGTCCGGGCTGCCTCGGGAGCCCTACCGATCCGGGGAGCCTCGCAGCACAATCTGCGCGGCGTGGACGTCGACGTGCCGCTCGGCGTGCTCACGGTGGTCACGGGCGTGGCCGGTTCGGGAAAATCCTCGCTGATCCACGGCAACCTGCCCGCCTTCGACGACGTCGTCGTCGTCGACCAGACGGCCATCAAGGGGTCTCGCCGCAGCAGTCCGGCGACCTACACCGGGATCCTCGACGCCGTCCGCGCCGCATTCGCCAAGGCCAACGCCGTCAAGCCCGCGCTCTTCAGCGCGAACAGCGAAGGGGCCTGTCCCGCCTGCCGGGGGCTCGGCGTCATCGTCACGCAGCTCGGATTCCAGTCGACGGTCGAGACGGTCTGCGAGCTCTGCGACGGCACGGGCTTCTCGGACGACGTGCTGTCCTACACGCTCGACGGCAAGAACATCGCCGAGGTGCTGGCGATGTCGGTGGTCGAGGCGTCGGCGTTCCTCACGAGGGGGCCCGCCGCGACCGTCCTGGGGCGCCTGCGCGACGTCGGTCTGGGCTACCTCACGCTCGGCCAGTCACTGAGCACGCTGTCCGGCGGAGAACGCCAGCGCCTCAAGCTGGCGATCTCGATGTCGAAGCCCGCGGCGGTCTACGTCCTCGACGAGCCGACGACGGGTCTGCACCTCGCCGATGTCGACACGCTCCTGCGGCTGCTGGATCAGTTGGTGGATGCCGGCAACACCGTCGTCGTCATCGAGCACCACCAGGCGGTGATGGCCCACGCCGACTGGATCATCGATCTCGGTCCCGGCGCCGGCCATGACGGCGGAACGGTCGTGTTCGAGGGGACGCCCGCCGCTCTGGTCGCCGCGCGGTCGACGCTCACGGGGGAGCACCTGGCACGCTACATCGGCGTGTGAGACCCGTCCTGCGCCCGGCGAACGGCGCGGGGAACGACAGCGGCACGGGCCGGCCGGGCCGTCAGCCGTGCGACGGCAGCGACGCGTCGTGGAGGTGGCGTTCGCCGTGCGACAGCACCTTGACCATCACTCCGCGACGGCGCAGGTCGGCGACGGCGCGGTTGGCGTCCTGGCGCGTCACCCCGAGGGCGTGGACACTGGCCACCACGAGCACGTCGCCGTGCGTCAGGGTCCCGAAGAAACGATCGAGACGGTTGGCCCAGCCCTCGAGAGTCTCGGGCGCGGGGTGGCGGAAGCCCTCGATGGGCACGCCGAATCGCGTCAGATCATCGCGCTGCTGCTTGACGGTCGGCATGTCGGGCCGGGCGACGACCAGGCCCACCAGACGCGACCCGGCGGGACGCGCACGCCACCAGTCGCGGTCGCTCTGCAGCTCGGTGAAGCAGCGCGGGCACTCGGCGGCGGCGTGTTCGACCGATACGTGGCCGGTCCCCGCGGCATCCGCAGACGACACCGTCGGGATCGAATCACTCATGGGAACCTCCGCGACCATTGTGCCCCACGGCCCTGCGAAATCACCTGGCCGGTTCGCGCCGCCCCGCCGTGCGCGTCCGAGTCCGACCCTGTCGAGACCGAGTGTCCCGGGTCCGCCCTCCGCGAAGGGGGCGGACCCGCGAGCGCCTCAGTGTGCGGAGTACCCGCCGTCGACCAGGTGGTAGCTGCCCGAGATGAACGAGGCGGCGTCGCTGAGCAGGAAGAGCGTCAGCGCGGCGACCTCGGTATCGGTGCCCAGACGCCCGATCGCGTGCTCGCCCTCGAGGTGGGTCAGCGCCTCGGGCGACAGGCTCGCGCGCACCAGCGGGGTGTCGATGAAGCCGGGTCCGACCGCGTTCGTGCGCACGCCCTGGGCGGTGTACTCGAGGGCGGCGACCTTCGTCAGCCCGACGAGGGCATGCTTCGCCGCGACGTAGGCGGCGCTGTGCGCGATCCCGACGGATCCGAGAACGGATGCCATGTTCACCACGGCTCCGCCCCCGGAGGCGACGATCGCGGGCAGCTCGAACTTCAGGCCGTAGAAGACGCCGTCGAGGTCGATCGCGCGCACGCGGTCCCAGGCGTCGACGTCGTAGTCGCCGATGGACGCGGCCGGGCCGCCGATCCCGGCGTTGTTGACGGCGAGGTGCAGCCCGCCGAACGACTTCTCGGCGAAGGCGACGGCCGCCTGCGAGTCCTCCCACTTCGCCGTGTTCTGGACGAACGCGGCCGCGGTCCCGCCCGCGTCGGTGATCTGCCCGACGACGGTCTCGGCGGCATCCCGGTCGATGTCGGTGACGACGACCGATGCGCCTTCCGCCGCCAGTTCGCGCGCGATGGCGGCGCCGATTCCGCTTCCGCCGCCGGTCACGAGAGCGACCTTGTGGGTGAACCTGCTCATGGGTGAACTTCTTTCCGGCCGTCGAGTCACCGCGGCTTTCGCGGCGACCGCATGCACCTGAATGAAAACAGGGCCGTCCGGCGGGCTATTCCGCTCAGTCCTCCTCGCCGTCGATCCGCAGCTCGAGGCTCAACTGGTCGGCGTCGAGCTCGGCGAGGGCGTGGCGCAATGCCGCGGTGCTGTAGCGGCCGTCGCGGCTCAGCGCGTGCAGGCTCCGGCGCATCGCCTCGATCGATGCGAGCCGCAGCTCGAGAAGATCGCGGACGCGGGTCGATGCCTCCTCGTCGGGCGGCTGCGTGAGCCGCGCCCCCGCGCGTTCGACCAGGTCGGCCGGGAACGGCTCGCCGTCGCGCCGGGTCAGCGACCCCGCCTGCACGGCCGCGACCGCGGCATCCCGCAGCTCCGCGTCGAGGGCGCGTTGCTCCTCGCGCGAGGGGCCCTCGCCGCCCTCGCCGGCGACTCCCGCGGCGCGCACCACACCCGAGAGGGTCACCCCCTGCAGGACGAGGCTGAACAGCGCGACGAGGAAGGCGACGAAGATCAGCAGGGAGCGCAGGGGCCCGAGATCCTCGGGCAGGGTCTGCGCAGCGGCGAGGGTCACGACGCCGCGCATGCCGGCCCAGACGATGACCGTGCCGTGCCGCGCCCCCAGGGGCGTGTCGCGGTAGTAGTCCAGATCGGCCATGGTGCGGGCGATGCGCGTGCGCATCCAGCCCACGCGTCGCGCGGTGCGGGCCGGGTCGTCGGCGCGGATACCGAACTGCTCGGGTGCGTCGCGATAGGCCTGCTCGAATCGATCGAGGCGCTGCTGCGCGCCCGCCACGCGATGTGCCGCGCGCAGGCGCCGACGGCTGCGTCGGCCCTGGACCCAGATGAGCCCCGACACGTACAGCGCTCGCACGACGAGCACGATGGCCAGCGCCGACAGCGCCAACCACGTCCCGTGCCAGAGGCCTTCGTGTTCGGCGAGGTTCGCCGAGACGATGTCCTTCAGCTCGAGGCCGAACACCAGGAACACGCCGCCCTCGAGGATCAACTCCACCGTGCGCCAGTTCAGGCGATCGCTCATGCGCTGTTCGGGGGTGAAGCGCCGGGCCGCCCCCTGGCCGGTGACGATGCCCGCCACGACCGCCGCGACCAGGCCCGAGCCGCCCAGATGCTCGGTGGGAAGGTAGGCGATGAAGGGGACGGTGAAGCTCAGGGCCGTGTTCGCGGCGGAATTGGACACCCGCTCGCGCACGCGCAGATTCACCCACCCGACCACCGCTCCCACCGCGAGGGCGACCACCACGGCCCACGCGAACGACGCCAGGGCGTCACCGAAGGCGAAACCGGATGCCACGGCGGCCGTCGCGGTGCGCAGCAGCACCAGCGCGGTGGCGTCGTTCAGCAGGCTTTCGCCCTCGAGCAGGGTGACGACGCGCGGCGAGATGCCCAGGCGTTTCGCGATCGAGGTGGCCACGGCATCCGTGGGACTCAGGATCGCACCCAGGGCGATGCCCAGGGCCAGCCCCAGACCCGGGATGACGGCCCAGAAGAACAGGCCGAGCACGAGCGAGCTGAACACCACGAGCAGCACCGAGAGCCCGGCGATCGGTGCGAAGTCGCGCCGGAACTCGATCGCCGGCAGCTGGACCGCGGCCGAGTACAGCAGCGGAGGCAGGACGCCGATCAGGATGATCTCGGGGTTCACCGCGAAGGGCGGGATGAACGGCAGCAGACTCACGCCCGCGCCCACGGCCAGGAGGACGAGCGGTCCCGCGATGTTGAAGCGCGGCCCGATGACGGTGGCGAGGGCGACCACCACCACGCCGGCGATGACGACGATGAGGGGATCGATCACCCCCTGAGGCTAGCCCTCCGCCCCCGCGTCGCGCGGGCGGCGGGCGTCAGGACTCGGCGCGCACCGCCGCAGCGACCGCGCGCAGGCCGGTGAGGGTCTCGCCGAAGCTCGTCGACAGCGGCGACAGGCCGATGCGCAGGCCGTGCGGGTCGCGGTAGTCGGGGATGACGTCCTCGCGCCAGAGCCGTGCCGTCACCGCGCGCATCGCGGGGTGCGACAGCGTGACGTGTCCGCCGCGCTCGGCCGCGTCGCGCGGTGAGGCCAGCCCGACACCCAGGGGGGACAGGATGCCGTCGGCCACCCGGATCGCGAAGTCGGTCAGCGCGACGGACTTCGCCCGCACGGCCGTGATCCCGGCCTCGTCGAGAAGGTCGAGGGTGTCCTGCATCGCGAGCATGGCGAGCACCGGCGGCGTCCCCGAGAGAAAACGCCGCATCCCGTCGGCGGGTCGATACACCGGCCCCATCGAGAACACGTCGGCGGTGCCCATCCAGCCCTGCACGGGCTGCGTGAGGCGGCGCTGGTGCCGGGCCGCGACGTACGCGAAGGCCGGGGCACCGGGGCCGCCGTTGAGGTACTTGTAGGTGCACCCGACGGCGAGGTCGGCGCCCCAGTCATCCAGTTCGACGGGCACCGAGCCCGCCGAGTGGCAGAGGTCCCAGAGCACGAGCGCGCCCGCCTCGTGGGCGATCGCGGTCAGCCCGCGCCCGTCGGCGAGGTAGCCCGAGCGGTAGGACACGTGGCTGAGCAGCACCACCGCGGTGCGCGGTCCGACCGCGGCGCGGAGCAGGTCGGCATCCACCCCGCGCGAGGTGTCGACGTCGATCCAGACGACCCGCGCACCCCGCTCGGCCGCGATGCCCTCGACGAGGTAGCGGTCGGTGGGAAAATCGTCGCGCCCCACCACGATCTCGACGCGGTCGGGATCAGCGGCGGACTGCGCGTCGAGGGCGGCCCGCAGCAGCTTGTACAGCAGCACGGTGGTGGAGTCGCCGATGACCGTCTGAGCGGATGCCGCGCCCAGCGCCAGGGCGCCGATGCGGTCGCCGATCGCGAAGGGCAGCTCCATCCACGCCTCGTCCCACCCGCGGATCAGCCGGCCGCCCCACTCGTCGGTGACGAAGCGTGCGAGTCGCTCGGCCGTCGCGCGCGGGGGACGCCCCAGGGAGTTGCCGTCGAAGTACACCAGAGAGGTGTCCGCGCCCACGAACGCGTCGCGGTGGTGCGCGAGAGGATCGGCCCCGTCGAGTGCGACGGCCTCGGCCTCGAGGGCGTCGGTGCGCGGATGCGGCACTGCGAGCCGGTCGACGGATCCGAAGTCGGGAGAGGGGTCAGTCGACACGGTCGAGCTCCTCGGTCGGGACGACCGTGCCGCGGCTGAGCCAGGCGGCGAGGTCGGCGGAATCGTCGGGCGCGGGGCCCGGGATGAAGGTGGACAGCCCGCCCACCGGGGCGGACGCGGGCCAGGGGTCGCTGAGGGCGTCGACGAGCCGATCCCCGCGGACCCCGGCTTCGTGCAGGGCGAGGAGTTCGCGACGGTTGAGACCGACGGGAAGATCGCCGTTGCCCAGGTCGGTGCCGTAGAGCACGCGACCGCCGCGCGCGGCGAAGGCCCGCAGGTCGGCGATCGCGCGGCCGCGGGCGGCACCTCGATGGATGTCGAGCGTCGAGATCCAGGCCTGCCCGGCCGCGACGGCGCGCGACAGCAGGCGCCGCGAGAGCGGCTCGCCGGACGGGGCATGGGCCAGCACGTCGACGCCGGCCTCGAGGGTCCGCTCGACCTGGCCGTCGCCCTGCGCGTGGGCGACCACCGGCAGCCCGCGTTCGCGTGCGGCCGCCACGATCGCGAACAGCGTCTCGTCGTCGGGAACGGGGCCCGCGTCGGCGTTGAGCGCGACCTTGATGACCGAGGCCCCGGCATCCGCTTGCGCGTCGACCGCTGTGCGGGCGCCGCCGGGCACCCCGGGATGCGGCGACCTGTCGGTGACCTCGCACACCGTCGAGGCGGGGGCCCACGACCTGCCCTGCGGGTAGCCGCCGGGAACGGTCAGAAAGGCACCGGCGAACGTCACACGGGGGATGCCGTCGCCTCGCCGCGCGAGGGCGACGGCATCGCCGCCGAGGTCGACCACCGCGGCGATCCCGCGTCGCGCGAGCGATGAGGCATCGATGAGGTGCAGGTGCACGTGGTGATCGACGAACGCCGGGAGCGCGGTACCGGTCTCGGCGGTGAGGGACCGCCGGACGGGCCGGGCGGCGGACAGGGTCACACCGGACCCGATCAGATCAGCGAGAGCTCGCGGAGCTTGGCCTCGACGTCGGCGTTGGAGGGCTCGACGTGGTGGCTGGAGTCGGGGTACACGACCACGGGGATGCTGGTGCGCCCCGAGATCTCTTTCGCGACGTCGGCGGCGGCCGGGTCGGCGACGAGGTCGACGTACTCGTAGTCGATGCCGAGCTCGTCGAGCTGCTTCTTGGTGCGGATGCAATCGCGGCACCAGTCGGCGCCGAACATACGGATCGTTGCGTCAGAGGACATGGTTTCCAGCCTACGCCGACCTGTCCGGGCGGGCGCTGGATGCCGGGCTCAGGCGGTGACTTCGTCCTCGAGGGGTTCGACGGCGCGGACGGCGCGGCCGACGCGGCTCTTCTTGGGGGCGTAGACCACGAGAGCGTGGAACACAAAGCGTACGACGAAGGCGGCGATCAGCGTGAGGGCCGCCGCGATGACGCTGGGCATGTGCGCCTGGCTCACGAGCACCCAGATGACGGGGATGCGCACGATGGCCTCGATCCCGTTGAAGGTGAACGACTTGATGAACCGGTGGCGCATCAGGCCCGACTCCTCGCGCATGTCGGCGAAGACGAGGTACTCGAGGGCGAGGAAGTTCGCCACGATCGTGACGATGCTCGCGATGACCGCCGCGATGAGGTACTGCACGCCGAGGAGCTGCAGTCCACCCATGATGAGCAGGTTGGCGACGGCGCCCAGGCCGCCGACGAGCGCGAACGCCGACATGCGGCCGAAGCGCAGCATGGTCAGCTGGGTCAGGAAGCGCATGCCCTGGCTGAACGAGGCCTTCGACTCGCCCGCGAAACGGGGCGCGAACGAGAACGGCACCTCGGCCACGCGCATCTGCTTGCGAGCGAGGATCTCGAGCAGGATCTTGAACCCGCGCGGGCGCAGCGTCTCGACCTCGAGGGCGTCGCGGTGGACCAGGAAGAACCCGGTCATGGGGTCGGAGCAGTTGTGCAGCTTCTTGGGGAACATCGCCTTGGTGAGCAGGGTCGATGCGCGCGACACCGTGGTGCGCACCGCGTTGGCGAGACCGTCCGAGGTGCCGCCGGCGATGTACCGGGATGCCACGACCACATCGGCGTCGCCCTCTTCGGCGCGGGCGAGCAGATCGGCGATGACCTCGGGCGGGTGCTGCAGGTCGCCGTCCATGACCACGCAGCGGTTGCTCAGCGCCGCGCGGATGCCCTCGACCACGGCCCCGCCGAGGCCCCCAACGGGGTCGTCGCGGTGGATCAGGCGCACGGGGATGTCGGCGGACGCGGCCACGGTGCGGATGATGTCGGGGGTGTCGTCGGTGGAGTCGTCGACGAAGATGACCTCGACCGTCCGACCGATCAGCGCCGCAGCCGTCCGGCGGACGAGTTCGGCGACGTTCGGACCTTCGTTGAAGGTCGGAACGATGACGGAAAGGTCCATGGGTGCTCGCGTTTTCGATCGGTAGCCAGAAGTACACAGCGTAGACCGGCCGACGCGTGCTCGAATTGGGATTGTGGAGCAGTTACCTGGGAGCTAGCGGGTGTTCACCCCAGCACCCGGTGGGAACCGATCTGCGATCCGCGGAAGGACGGGGGCGTGTCACCCGATCTTCGCTGCGAGCTCGTCGACGGTCGTGCCGTAGTTGATGCGGATGACGGGCAGCGCCAGTTTGTCGGTGCCGATGCGCACGTATCCGGGTTCAATGGTACGGCCTAGCTCGAAGCCAGCCTGACGGACTCCTGACCTGGTGGTGTCGTCGTAGTGGCCGAACGGGTAGGCCACGACCTCTTTCACCCCCAGGATCTGCGCCGACTGCTCCAGGTCTGCGGCGATCGTGGCGGCGTCGTCGTTGACCATCCGCCCCTTGCCGTTGGGTCCCGCGCGGTGCATGTCGTGGGTGTGCGAGCGCTGCAGGACGAACGGGTTCGGGGTGGGTTCGGTGCGTGCCGAGGTGATGACGAACGAGGTCGTCAGCAGCTGGCGTTGCGCCACGATGGGCGCGGCCCACTGCAGCCACGTCGAATCGGCGTCGTCGTCCGTGATCACCACCGAGTGCTTCGGCAGGAACAGCGCTCCGTCGATGAAGGCGCTGATCTCGTCCCAGGTCGGCAGGTAGAAGGCGCCCAGCTGGATGTGGGCCATCTGCGCGTCGAAGTCGGCGACGTACACGAAGTTGCCGCGCAGCCAGTTGTCCTCGCCCTCGGGCTTCTGGGTGAACTGGTGGTACATCAGGATGGGGATGGCGGCATCCTCCGCCGCATTGCGCTCCGGGGTGGTCCATCCGGCGTGGAGCACGCGCTCGCGGGCGGTGCAGGTGACGAGGTCGGCGCCGTTGAGCCGGGCGCCGGTGGTGAGGGCGTCGGCGTCGGCCGCGGTGTCGTACCAGCCGGCGAAAACGCGGCCCGCGGCGCGCGGGAGGGGGAGGGAGTGGTAGAGCGCGCCCTCCGACTGGAGCAGGGGGTCGAGGACGATGCCGTCGCCCGTGAACGACACGGCGCACGCCTGCGGGTCGGTCGATCCGGCGAGCAGCTTCTGCGCGGCGGTCGAAGGCGTCGGCGTCGGCGTCGGCGTGGGGGTCGGCGTCATCGCCGGTACGGTCGGTGCGGCGACCCCGGCGCCGGACGTCGTGGCCGGCCCGCGGGTCAGGGCGAAGGCCGTGACCGCTCCCGCGATGAGCGTCACGGCGACCGCGGCGACCAGGGTGCGCCGCGCGCGGACACGCCGCGAGGCACGCCGACGGCGTTGGGCTCGGGTGGTCGTCATGCTGCCTCGGGGTCGGGTGGCGAGTGCCGCGATCCTATCCACCCGGCGCGACCCGCCCGTGAATGCGGTGAGGCGCGCCGCGAGGTGGTGAAGTGGCCAGGATGGGGGGATGATCCGCATCGGCATCGTCGGCACCAGTTCCATCAGCGCGCGTTTCGCCGAGGCGGTGACGGAGGTCGACGGGGTCGAGATCTCGCGCGTCGCCTCGCGCGATGCCGAGCGCGCCCGCGCCTTCGCCGCCGAGATCGGCGTTCCCGGCACGGCCGAGGGCCTGAGCGCACTGCTCGCCGCCCCCGACGTCGACGCGGTGTACCTCGCCAGCCCCAACTCGCTGCACCTCGCGCAGATCGACGAGGCGGTGGGGGCCGGCATCCCGGTCCTCGTCGAGAAGCCCGCCGTGCTGACGGCTCGGGACTGGGATGCCGCGGCCTCGCGCGCCCGCGAGCGCGGCGTCGTGCTGCTGGAGGCGATGCGCTCGGCGTACGATCCCGGTCTGGCCGCCGTGCGCGAGCTGCTCCCGCGCCTGGGAACCATCCGGCGGGTCGCCCTGCGGTACGAGAAGCGTTCCGCCCGGTACGACCATGTGCTCGCCGGCGAGCAGACAAACATCTTCGACCCGGCGCTGGGCGGCAGTGCCCTGCGTGACCTGGGGGTGTACCCGCTGCACGTGCTCGTGCGGTTGTTCGGCGCCCCGAACAGCGTGCACGGCGTGCGGGTGGGGATCGCCGCGGGCACCGACGGGGCGGGCAGCGCGCTCGCCGCCTACGACGGCTTCGTCGCCGACGTCGCATGGTCGAAGATCACCGACACCGCGCTGCCGAGCGAGATCCAGGGCGAGGAGGCGTCGCTGGTGATCGACGCGATCGACGCGCCCCGTCGGCTGGTGCTGACGCCGCGGGGCGGCCGCCCCGAGGAGGTGCGCGTCGAGGCGCCCCGGAATCCGATGGTGGGCGAGGTCGGATTCTTCCGCGACGCCATCGCGGGACGCGACACGGCCGCCGATCACGAGGCGACGGCGCAGACGCTGCGACTGGTCGACGCCCTGCTCGACGTGCCGCTCTCGTAGGGTTCACCCGGTGTTTCCCCCGCCGCGAGAGGATCGCGGGATGCAGACACCTCCGTCCCGGCGCGCCGGGACGCCCGGCGAGGTCTTCCTCGCCTTCCTGCGCCTCGGTGTGACGTCGTTCGGCGGTCCGATCGCGCACCTCGGCTATTTCCGCGACGATCTGGTCGTCCGGCGCCGCTGGATGGACGACCGCGCCTACGCCGATCTGGTGGCGCTGTGCCAGTTCCTCCCCGGGCCCGCCTCGAGCCAGGTGGGGTTCGCGATGGGCCTGCAGCGCGCCGGCATGCTCGGGGCGTTCGCGGCGTTCCTCGCCTTCACCCTGCCCTCCGCGATCCTTCTGGTCGCGTTCGCCGCCGGCGCGGCGTTCCTCGGGGGTCCGGTCGGCGAGGGAGTCCTCGCGGGACTGAAGATCGTCGCGGTCGCGATCGTCGCGCACGCCGTCTGGGGCATGGCCCGCACGCTCACGCCCGACGCGCGTCGGGCCGGCATCGCCGTGATCGCCCTGGCGATGGCGCTGCTGCTGCCCAGCGCGCCCGGTCAGCTCGGGGCGCTGGCCATCGGCATCCTGGCGGGTGTCCTGCTGCTGCGCGAGGTGGAGGAGCCGTCGCCGACGGTGCTGCCCCCGTTCGGCGTCGGGCGCGGGGCCTCGATCGCGTGCCTGGTGCTGTTCGCGGGGCTGCTCGTGGCGCTACCGGTCCTCGCGGCGACGACCGGATCGGGAGCCCTGCAGCTGGGCGACGCCTTCTACCGCGCGGGGGCCCTCGTGTTCGGCGGCGGCCATGTCGTGCTCCCTCTGCTGCAGGCGGGGGTCGTCGAGACGGGGTGGGTGTCCGCCGAGGCGTTCCTCAGCGGCTACGGGGCGGCGCAGGCGGTGCCCGGTCCGCTCTTCACGTTCGCGGCGTACCTCGGCGCCGTGTCGAGCGTCGGTCCCGGTGGCGTCCTGGGCGCGGGTCTGGCCCTGCTGGCGATCTTCGTTCCGGGCTTCCTCGTGCTGGTCGGTGTGCTGCCGTTCTGGGATGCCGTGCGCGAGCGACCCCGCGTCCGCGCGGCGATGCGCGGCGCGAACGCGGCGGTCGTCGGCATCCTCGGTGCCGCCCTCTACACCCCCGTGTTCACCACCGCGATCACGGGACCGGGCCCGCTGCTGCTCGCCGTCACCGGCTTCGTGCTGCTGACGGCGTTCAAGGCTCCCGCGTGGGCGGTCGTGATCCTGGGGGCCGCGGGCGGGGTCGTGCTCGCCGTCACCTGAGCGGCGACCGAGAGCCGGTGTCGACACGGGTGACACCGCGTCCCACCGGTGCCAGGATGAGCGCACGGTGACGACGCCGCCCCGCGTTTTCGAGGGAGAGAACCCGTGTTCCAGAGCCCGTACCCGCGCATCGAGATCCCCGATCAGAGCATCTACGACTACCTCTTCGCCTCGCTCGACGAGGCGGACCTCGACCGGGTCGCCCTCGTCGATCCGTCCGGCGGCGCTGAGACCACGTACCGCACGCTGCGTGCCCAGATCGACGCCGTCGCCGGCGCGCTCGCCGCCCGCGACGTGGGGGTCGGCTCGGTCATGGCGATGCTCTGCCCCAACGTCCCCGCCTTCGCCACGGTGTTCCACGGCATCCTGCGCGCGGGAGCCACGGTCACCACGATCAACTCGCTCTACACCGCGCACGAGATCGAGAACCAGTTGAAGGATGCCGCGGCCACGTGGCTCGTGACCGTCTCGCCGCTGCTGCCGCAGGCGTCCGCCGCGGCCCGGGCGGCCGGTATCGCCGACGACCACGTCATCGTGCTCGACGGCGCCGAGGGGCATCCCGACCTGCGATCGTTGCTGAGCGAGGGGCGGACGGCCCCGGAGGTGTCGTTCGACCCGGCGACGCACGTCGCCGTCCTGCCCTACTCGTCCGGGACGACGGGGGTGCCCAAGGGCGTCATGCTGTCGCACCGCAACCTCGTCGCCAACGTGCACCAGTGCCGACCGATCATCGAGATCACCCCCGACGACCGGGTGCTCGCGGTGCTGCCGTTCTTCCACATCTACGGCATGACGGTGCTGCTGAACCTCGCGCTGCGTCAGCGCGCGACGTTGGTCACCATGCCGCGGTTCGATCTGATGGAGTTCCTGCGCGTCGTCCAGGACCACCGCTGCACGTTCCTCTTCATCGCGCCGCCGATCGCGGTCGCCCTCGCCAAGCACCCCGGCGTCGACGGGTTCGACCTGTCGAGCGTGCACAGCGTCTTCTCGGGGGCGGCGCCCCTCGACGGCGAGACGGCCGAAACCGCCGGCCGACGCATCGGCGCGCGGTTCTTCCAGGGCTACGGCATGAGCGAGCTCAGCCCCGTGTCGCACGCGATCCCGGCCGACTCCGACTTCCCGGTCAGCTCGGTGGGCGTGCTCCTCCCCGAGTGCGACGCCAAGCTCGTCGACCCCGAGACCGGGGCGGAGCTCGAGCAGCACGGCGAGAACGGGCTGACCCCTCCGGGGGAGATCTGGGTGCGCGGCCCCAATGTGATGCTCGGCTATCTGAACCGCCCGGACGCGACGGCCGAGACCCTGGACGCCGACGGATTCCTGCACACGGGCGACATCGGCGTGCACCACGTCGACGGCTACTTCACCATCGTCGACCGGCTCAAGGAGCTCATCAAGTACCACGGCTATCAGATCGCCCCCGCCGAGCTCGAGGCCCTGCTGCTGTCGCACCCGAAGATCCAGGATGCCGCCGTCATCGGCGTGCGTGACGACGAGGGCGAGGAGATCCCCAAGGCTTTCGTCGTGGCCGCGCCCGACGCGGGGCTCACCGCCGAGGACGTCCTGACGTGGGTCGCCGGACAGGTCGCCCCGCACAAGAAGGTGCGCCGGGTGGAGTTCATCGACGTCGTGCCCAAGTCGGCGTCCGGCAAGATCCTGCGCAAGGATCTGCGGGCGCGCGAGCGCGTCTGAGAACGCCGAAGGGCGGGGCGTCCCGCAAGCGGCCCCGCCTTTCGGCAACGCTCAAGGGGTGAGCAGGGCGCCGGTCTGTGCGGCGGCCTCGTCGGCGGCGGTCTCGTCGTCCTTCGCGTCGCGACGCTCGTCGGCGGCCTCTTGCAGCGCCGACTTGGCGCGCAGCGGAGGCGTGCGGAAGAACAGCGCCAGCACGAAGGCGAGCAGCACCGCGCCCATCGCCGTCCAGTAGACCGTCGTGGCCGAGGAGTTGAAGCCGACGAGGAACGGCTTGGTCAGCCGCGCGTCGGCGCCGACCAGGAACGAGGTGTCGTCGAGCGTCGACCCCCCGATCGCCGTGCCCTGGTCGTCCGAGGTGAAGCGGTCGGTCAGCGTGGTGGCGGCCTGGTCGACGAAGGCCGCGCGGTCTGCGGCATCGGAGAAGTCCAGGCTCACCGATCCGTCGCTGCCGACGCGCGCGACGGGGACCTGCTGCTGGATCTGCGCCGCCGCCGCCGACGTCGCCTGCGCGACCGCCGCCTCGGTCGCCTGCGCCTGCGCCGCGGCCGGGAGCTGCCCGGCGGCCACCTGCTGCACCACGGCCTGGGTCGCGGCATCCCGCGCCTGCTGCAGACCCTGCTGAACCTGCGCGGTCACCGCGTCCTCGGTCTGCGTCACGATCGGGGTGTAGATCGCGCTCATGATCTTCTGGTTCGCGGGGGCCGAGGCCACGGTCGGATCGAAGGCCGCGTCGAGGGCGTCGGTGAGGGTCCCGCGGTCCGAGAACGATCCGACGATGTTCGAGGGCATCAGGGTGAACAGCAGCGACAGCAGCACGGCCGTGCCGAGCGTTCCGCCGATCTGACGGAAGAACGTCGACCCGCTCGTGGCGACGCCCATGTCGCGGACGCCGACGGAGTTCTGGCTCGCGATCGTGAGCGTCTGCATGAGCTGGCCGAGGCCCAGGCCGATCACGAGCATCGCGATGGCGACGTGCCAGTAGGGGCTGTCGTACTGCAGAAAGGTCAGCAGGAAGAAGCCCACCGACATCAGCGCGGTGCCCAGGATCGGGAACATGCGGTACCGGCCGGTGCGGGCGATGATCTGACCGCTCGCGATCGAGGCGATCATCAGGCCGAGGATCATCGGCAGCATCTCGAAGCCGCTCTCGGTGGGCGAGGAGCCCAGCACGAGCTGCAGGTACAGCGGCAGCGTGAGCATCGCACCGAACATGCCGAAGCCCACGAGCACGCCGATGATCGTCGCCATCGAGAAGGTGGGGGAGCGGAAGAGCTTCAGCGGGATGAGCGCGTCGTCCTTCATCTTGGTCTCGGCGATGATGAAGGCCAGGATGCCGAGGGCCCCCACGACGTAGCAGGCGAGGGCGATCGGCGAGCCCCAGCCCCACTCGCGTCCCTGTTCGGCGACGAGCAGCAGGGGGACGAGGGCGACGATGACGGTGGTGGCGCCCCACCAGTCGATGCGCACCGACCGGCGCGGCTGCTGCGGGATGTGGAGGAACCGCCACACGATGGCCAGCGCCGCGACGCCGATCGGCACGTTGATGAGGAAGACCCAGCGCCAGCCCGTGATGAAGAGGATCTCGCTCGCGCCGGCGAAGATGCCGCCCACGAGCGGGCCGATGACGCTGGAGATGCCGAAGACCGCGAGGAAGTAGCCCTGGTACTTGGCGCGCTCGCGCGGGGCGAGGATGTCGCCCATGATCGCCAGGGGCATCGACATCAGGCCCCCCGCGCCCAGGCCCTGGATCGCGCGGAAGGCGGCGAGCTCGGCCATCGACGTCGAGAAGCTGGCGAGCACCGAGCCGACGATGAAGATCACGATCGCGATGAGGAACAGCGGGCGACGGCCGAAGATGTCGGAGAGCTTGCCGTAGATGGGCGTCGAGATCGTCGACACGATCAGATACGCGGTGGTGACCCACGCCTGCAGGCTCAGGCCCTGCAGGTCGTCGCCGATCGTGCGGATCGAGGTGCCGACGATCGTCTGGTCGAGGGCGGACAGGAACATGCCGGCCATGAGGCCGAAGATCACGAACATGATCATGCGGTGCGTCATGACTGTGTCGGTGGTGCCGGTGTGCGCGCGCCGGCTGCGGGTGATGTCTGACATCGTGGCCTCTTCGAGAAGGCCTGGCGGGCGGCTCGGGATGGCTCGGTCGGGCGCCAGGTGTTTGCTAAAAGTCAACAAATTGTAGCGCGTCCCGAAGGGGACGGTGGTCGCGCTGGGGAAACGCTGAGGTGAGTGCGTCTGCCATGGTGATTCGGCCGGGCGACGGCGCCGTCGGCCCTCGGCATACGCGGCCGGGTCGGCCGGGTCGAACCGCGAGAGCGCGCTTCGCTGCATGAAAACAGGGGATGTTAGGAGAACAGGGCGCGAAGGCTGCGAATGGCCTGTTTCCGTCGCGTCGCCTGTTCTCGGCGCAGGGGCTGGAGGCCTCCGCCTTCAGAGTCGCGACTTGAACAGGGCGAACAGCCGACTCTCGCGCGTGAGCAGAGCGGGGACCGTGGCGCCGCAAAGCGCTGCGCCGATGGCCAGAGCCAGCGTGACGGCAAGTGAGGGCAGGAGCCCTGGCACCTCTTCTTCGAGGAGGACCCTCGTCGCCAGTCGTGTGAGGGTGAAGGTGGTCGCCGCGGCCAAAGTCGCCCACAGGAAGGCTTCAATCGCCGCGATCCGCACGAGGTCGCGGCGACGGGCGCCCGCGTGGAGGTTGCTCGCGAACTCCAGGCGGCGCCGATGACCGCCTGCCAAGGCGACCACCGCGAAAAGAACGGTTACGGTCGGCGCGGCGAGGGTAGTGAGTCGAGAGCGATAGTCCTGCGCGAAGTCGAAGAGCTGATCCACGGTCGGGTTGAGGGGCGCGATCTGCGGTGCCGCGTCCGTCCTTCCGCTGGCTACCGCGGCTGCGTAGGCGAGGGCATCGGTGGCCGTCGTCGCGGGCCACACGCTGAACCAGCACTCGGACGATCTTGCGGGGCTGTCGCCGATCACGACGAGGGCGTTCGTGAAGCGGGGATCGCGCCCGTCGTCCGGGTAGCGGAAGGTCCCGTTCACCGTCACCGGTCCGTTCGTCGTGGCGAGCACGCTTCCCCTCCGAGCCGACCATCGCCCGGCGAGGTCGTCGGACAGGTAGACGCCGCCGGGCGTCGTCGACGGCAGGCGGAGCATTCGCGCGACCCCCGAGCTGACCTCGAACACCGGCACGTTGACGCGCGGGAGTGCGACGAGCTGAATGGGGTCCGCCTGCCAGATCGCGCCCGCGTCGTCGACACCGTCGAGGCGCTCGAGAGCCGCGCATGCGCGAGGGGCGACGGCATCCTTCGCCACGAGTACGCGCACGTCCCCCGCATGGTCGCGGACGCTTCGCGCGCGGTCCTGCAACGCCCCGATCGTCGCGACGTCGGTCAGCAGGAGCGCCGTCGACGCCACGACGAGGAGCACGGCCAGGATGCCGGCCCCCGCGGCGCCCGTACGGATGTTCCGCAGTGCTTCGCCGACGGCATCCGCGATCCGCATCACACCGCCACGCGAAGGTCGACGGCCCGGTCGCAGGCGCGAATGGTGTCGGCGTCGTGAGAGGCGACGAGGACGATGGCCCCAGCCTCGGCGAGGCCCGCCAGGACGGAGTTGACCGTCCGCGCGGAGGCGCGGTCGAGCTGGGCGGTCGGCTCGTCGACAAGGAGCAGGTCGGGTGCGGTGGCGACGGCGCGAGCGAGCATCAGGCGCTGGGCTTCGCCGCCGGAGAGTTCGGAGAAGGCCTGCCCCGCCTTCTCGGTGAGCCCGAAGCTGCCGAGAGTCTCGTCGGCGCGACGATCGGCCTCACGTCGGCGGATGCCACGCGCAAGGAACGGGTAGGCGACGTGGTCGCGTGTGGACCGCCGGGGTTGGCCGTGCAGATTCTGGAACACCCAGTGGATGCGCCGGACGCCGCGTCGTTCCACCATGCCCGTCGTCGGCGGGTGCCATCCCGCGACGATCGACAGCAGCGTGGACTTCCCGGAGCCGGACGGCCCGGTCAGGGCGACCACGTCGCCGCGATGAAGCTCCAGGCTGATGTCCTGGAACAACGCGGGGCCGGTGCCCCACCGGTGACCGACGTCGGTGAGCGTGAGGTGCACGTCGTCAACCGGCATCGCAGCTCTCGCGATGCGGCTGCAGAAGGACGCTCGTGGGGGTCGCCGCGTCAAACGTGACGAGCGACATCCCGAGGCTCGCGCTGACGACCGTGACGGGGTAGTCCGCGTGATCGTCGACGACGCACGCGTGCCCGCCGGGACCGCCGACGACACTCGACACCGGGATTGGGGCGACGCGCAGCGGCGTTGCCAAGGCGCTCGTCCCGGACACCATGGCCGCGTCGCCGGTCTTGGTGCCGGTCAGCTGTTGGCGACCTTCCGGCGAGGAAGCGATTCGAGCGAGCGTGTCGACATCGGTGAGGACCCCACTCTCGGGAATGCTCGCGTCGACTTCGAGCACCTGGACGGTTCGCTCGCCGGGGACGAGGGCGCCCGCCGCCTGCCCGGACACCGTCAAGGAGGTGAGTGTGGCGGCGGTCGTCGCCACCGTGCTCCCCGACGTGAAGACTTGTCCCCGCTGAAGGTCGCACGAGGCTACGACGGGAGCCGGGCTCGGCATCCAGAGGACATCCGCGAGGACGAAGTCACCGTCGGTGTGGGCCATCTTCTCACGATGCTGGAGAGTCGAGAGGGCTCGGCTGACGTCGCGACTGAAAGCTCCGGTGGAGCCGACGTCGAAGCCCAGCGTGGCGAGGGACGTACGGAGGGCATCGACGTCGCGCCCGGTATCGCCCCACGATAGGTCACGGAAGAAAGGTGTGTCGGCGGCGAGGGCGATGACGGGCTGATCGTCGACCCAGAACGCTGCTTCGCCCGGGGTGAGCGACTGACCCGGGATGCAGGCGGTGGCCGTCACGGTCCCGTTCGCGGCGGCACGCAGAGCGGTGCCCGCGGCGAAAGCGGGGGAGAGGGTGAGCGCGCGCTGATCGCGGAAATCCGTCATGGTCACGGGGTAGCTCGTCTCGCTCGGGATCTCGGCGAGCGCGCCGGATGGTCCGGGCAGCATGTCGTACGCGACGACAGCGCCGACCACCACCCCGCATCCGAGGGCGAGGGAGATGACGACGGCGAGGGCGCGTTTCACGTTGATGCCCCGCATTGACCGAGGCTGAGTCGCCCTTGGACCACGCACGCCCGCGACCGCGGGTCCGTGACGCCGAACGGATAATCGACCGGGAAGTCAAGCGGTCCCAGGACAAGCTCATACTCTTCGAGCGAGAAGTGATTAGCGAGCGCGCAGAGCTGCATCGTCCTTTGCGGAGTGTTAGCAGCGGGATGGCCGAAACTCGGTTGAACCGTTGATAAGTCGGGAGCGGGCCCACGCCGTTGCCCGCCGGGGATGATGCAGGCTCGGAAGTTGCTGGCATCCCCGCCCTGACGAGAGTGATGTATCACTGAGCATCGATCACGATCGTGTAGCCGAGTGAGGACAAGCAGGTCTGCGCGCGGAGATCCATCACATCGAAAGGCCAATCCGTCGCGGGCGTGTCTCTCGGTCCGAAGGCTTTGTCGAAGTCGTCCGCAGTGAAGTCGTCTCCGACCATCCCTGCCTTTCGCAGGCAATTCACGGCCGCCAGGGAGAAGTTGGCGAGGAGGTCTGGATTGGCTTGCTGCAGTCGAAACAGCTCTTGCGTATGGAGATACGTGGATTGGTAGCAGTTCCACTGAGCGGTTGCCGTTCCTTCGGGGTCGTTTGACGATGAATCCCCGGGGGGAGGCTGAAAGTCGACTACCCCGTTCAGAAGCGTGGTCCGAACCCAGTGCAAACCTGCGCTAGCCATACACGCGTCGAAGTTGTCCACGCCCTCGTCGTAGTCTGCTTGTGAAATCGCGCCCGTGTTCACCGCCTTCTCGAGCACTTTCCGGTCCCAGTCCGACATGCCGCCCTCAGCAAGTTGTTGGTGAGCGAGACTGGCCAGTGAAGTCGCGAGCTTGTCATCTCCATTGGAGTGTTCGCTCTGCGAGCTGCAACCGGCGACGACTGCGACCGTCACTATGAGCGGTACTGCTAGCGGTGCCCTCCACCCCGCGGCGCTCCAGCCCGCGAGAACCCGAGTCCGCCATGCCGCCCGATGAGACTCAAGAAACCTAGGGTGGCGCCTCACGGCCTTATCCGCAGGCCCAGACGCGGTTGTTTCGCAGAAGGCAACCGCTGTGGTTCGGGCTGAACCCGTCCGCCTGGATCTTCGTGTTGTATTGGGACACCTGGCCCCAATTCGTCCGACTTCCCAAGACGGCCCTTGCCTGAAAGTATCCGTCTCCGCCAGTCGACGTCAGTGCCGCGAACGACTGGAACCAGCTCGAGCTGACGTACCACATGCCGATCCCGGCGTTCGCGGGGGCAGCGGCGCCGATCGCAATGCCGAAGACCGCGACGAATGCGATTACACCCGCGAGAGCCTTCCGACTCACCGTAGAGCGCGCTCTTGCGAGCGTTGCCGTTGCTGTCATTTCCCTGCCCCTTCATCGAGTACGGCATGTATGCATGCCTAGGAGGCAGGTTAGCGATCGGTGACGCGTGGCGAGCGTTCTTCACCCATTTCGTGCTCAAGCTCACCCTGATCTAGGGTTGCTGGCCTACAGGTGTGCGAGACATGGCGCAGCGGAGGGTCGACGCCGGGGGCCAGTATCGGATGGGCCGCGGGCGCTTGTGGAGGCTCAGCAGGAGATCCCTGCAACCGCTGCGACGCTCGACAAGTCCCCGGGCGTCATCGGAAAGGCAAGCAAGATCGCCATCGAGATCGCGTACCCGGGCGAATCTGCCGTCCGCTGACCAATGGTCCGCTTGGCAAGATTGTCGCGGCGGCTGGCCCCAGACCGGCCCAAGCTTCCGATGGTGCTACGACGTGGCATCCGCTATAGCTGTTTCGACTCGCTTCGCTCGCTCGACGACCGGGGGTCGGGCTCGCCATAGCGGCGCTGGGAAACTGAGTCCCATCAGGGCAAAGCAAAACCCCCGCCATGTAGAAGCTAGGCGAGGGTTTCTGGGATGACTGTAACGGTCATCCGTGTGGCTCCGACGGGCGTCGATCCCGTGACCTCACGATTTTCAGTCGTGCGCTCTACCAACTGAGCTACAGAGCCGAGCGGCATGTCTGCCGCTTCCTACACGAAGGGCCTCCTCGAAAGAAGGCCCGTCGCTGTGGAGCGACCCTGACGGGACTTGAACCCGCGACCTCCGCCGTGACAGGGCGGCACGCTAACCAACTGCGCTACAGGGCCATGCATTTTCAATTGTATCTCACCGGAAAGTGACCCCAACGGGATTCGAACCCGTGCTACCGCCGTGAAAGGGCGGCGTCCTAGGCCGCTAAACGATGGGGCCGGATGAGCCTGAAACCTTGCGATTTCATCCTCGCTTGCCGACGACCGAGCCTACTTCACATCTTTCGAGATTGCCAATCGGGGGCGTGGCGTCCTGCTGTCCGCGCGTGTCGCGGGCCAGAATCAGTAGTTAACAGCCGGACTCGCCCTGTTGTCCGTGTGACTCGTGTTGCTACTGTTGGCCGAGTTGCGACCGGTGAGATGAGGTAGTCCCGTGACGCTCGAGCGCCCCGAACAGACAGACGACTGCGGCTGCGCGCCCACTGCGAGTGAGCAGCGGCGCCTGTGGCCCACCTTCGACCGACGCCACGCGCTGAAGCTCGGCGCGCTGGGCGCCGTGGCTCTCGGTGCGTTCGGGGGAGCGGCATCCGGAGTCTTCTCCCCGGCCGCCGCGGCCGACTACCCCTCGTGGGCCGACGTCGAAGCCGCCAAGGCGAACGAGGCGGCCAAGGCCGGCGAGATCTCGCGCATCCAGGGGCTGATCGCGGGGCTGCAGTCCGAGGTCGCCCGCACGCAGGCCGAGGTGCAGGCGCGCTCCGACGAGTACTTCGCCGCCCAGCAGGCCTACCAGGACGCTGACTACCGCGCGCAGCTGCTGCGCCAGCAGGCCGACGCCGAGGCGGCCAAGGCCACCGACGCCGCCAACAAGGCCGGCAAGGTCGCCGCCCAGCTCTACCGTTCGGGGGGTGACGACACCTCGCTGAACCTCTTCTTCGCCGGCTCGGCCGCGAGCGCCGACGATCTGCTCGCCAAGCTCGGCACGATGGACAAGCTGCTCGAGCGCAACCGTTCGGTGTACGCCGCCGCCGTCTCGGCCCGCGACAGCGCCAAGAACCTCAGCAGCCAGGCCGACGACGCGACCGCCGAGCGCGAGCGCCTGCGCGTCATCGCCGAAGAGAAGATGCAGGCTGCCCAGCAGGCCGCCCAGGCCGCGCAAGAGGCCCTCGCAGCCCAGCAGGCCAACCAGACCGTGCTCGAAGCGCAGCTCGCTGCTCTGCAGGACACCACGGCGAAGACCGTCGCCGAGTACCAGGCCGGCGTCGAGGCCGAGCGCAAGGCGCGCGAGGAGCGCGAGCGCAAGGCCCGCGAAGAAGCCGCCGCCCGCGACGCCGCCGAGCGCGCGCGACGTGAGCAGGAGGCCCGCGACCGTCAGGCCGCGGCGGCCGCCAACAGCGGTGGTGGCGGCGGTGGCGGCGGCAACTCCGGTGGCGGTGGCGGCGGCGGCGGCAACTCCGGCGGCGGCGGCGGTGGCGGCGGAAGCGTGAGCGGCGGCGGCTGGGCGCGTCCGTCCTCGGCGTACACCTCGTCGGGCTACGGTCCTCGCTCCGGCCAGTGCAACGCCAGCTACTGCGCGAGCACCTGGCACCTCGGACTCGACTTCGGCGCGAGCTGCTGGTCGCCGATCTACGCCGCGGCAGCCGGTCGCGTGACCTACGCCGGCGTCAACGGCGGGTTCGGCAACTACATCCGCATCCAGCACGACGACGGATCGGGCACCGGCTACGGGCACATCGTCAGCGGCGGCATCTACGTCTCGTACGGCCAGCGCGTCTCGGCGGGCCAGCAGATCGCCGCGACCGGCCAGACGGGCAACTCCTTCGGATGCCACCTGCACTTCGAGGTCTACCCTCCCGGCGGCGGCACGACCGACCCCGCTCCGTGGCTGCGCGCCCGCGGCGTCTCGGTCTGATCGAGAGCACGAGAAAACCCCCGGTCCACGGACCGGGGGTTTCTCCGTCTGCGCGTCAGGTCAGAGCGTGTTGGGCGCTTCGCCCTCACCCTGCGTGCGGGTCTGCTCGTCGTGCTCCTCGAAGCGCGTGAAGGCCTCGGCCACCAGACGCTCGGCCTCGGCGGCATCCGCCCACTCGTCGACCTTGACCCACTTGTTGGGCTCGAGGTCCTTGTAGTGCTCGAAGAAGTGCGAGATCTCCTTCTTGGTCCACTCGTCGATGTCGCCGACGTCCTGGATGTGGTCCCAGCGGGGGTCCTTCGCGAGCACCGCGACGACCTTGTCGTCGCCGCCGGCCTCGTCGCTCATCTTGAGCACGCCGACCGGGCGCACCTTGGCGAGGATGCCGGGGTGCAGGTCGCGGTCGAGCAGCACGAGCACGTCGAGCGGGTCGCCGTCCTCGCCGAGGGTGTTCTCGAAGAAGCCGTAGTTGGCCGGGTAGCCGAACACCGTGTAGAGGATGCGGTCGAGGTAGACGCGGCCGGTGCCGTGGTCGACCTCGTACTTGACGCGGCTGCCGCGGGGGATCTCGATGACGGCGTCGAAAGCGCCCATACTCGTGCTCCTTAGATCTGTGGATTTCCGCGGCCCAGCCTAGCCGGGAGCGGCCCGTGCCGATGCGGCCCGGACCGGCGCGCGCGGCACGATCCGTGCCTCGCGCCGCACCCGGTGCTCCCGCGGTCATCTCTCCCAGGGCGGCGACCGTATCGCCGGCGCCGTGGCTCGCGCAGGTCGCGGCTAGCGTGGAGGCATGGATCGCCGCCCCGGACTCGACCCCGCCGTCGCCGAGGTGCGCCGCGCCGTGCGCGCGGCCCTCGAGGGTCGCGAGGCTGCCGTGATCGTGGCGCTGTCGGGCGGGGCCGACTCGCTCGCCCTCGCGGCGGCGACGGCGTTCGAGGCGGGGCGGCTCGGCATCCGGGTCGTCGCCGTCGTCGTCGATCACGGGTTGCAGGAGGGGTCGGATGCCGTGGCGCAGCGAGCGGCCGAGGCGGCGCGCGGGCTCGGTATCGACGCGCACGTGGTCGCGGTCGAGGTCGGGTCGGGGGACGGACCCGAGGCCGACGCCCGTACGGCCCGGTACGCGGGCCTCGCCCGAGCTGCGGCGGAGCGGGGCGCGGACACTGTGCTGCTCGGACACACCCTGGACGACCAGGCGGAGACCGTGATGCTGGGTCTCGCGCGGGGGTCCGGGGCGGCGAGCCTGGGCGGGATGCCGGCCGAGCGACGGGATGCCACCGGCCCGGCGTGGCTGAGACCCCTGCTGGGAGTGCGCCGGTCGACGACCGTCGCGGCGTGCGCCGCCGAGGGGCTCGAGCCATGGTCCGACCCCCACAACGCCGACCCCGCGTTCACACGGGTGCGTGTGCGGGAGCGGGTGCTGCCGGTGCTCGAGTCCGAGCTGGGACCGGGAGTCGCCGAGGCGCTCGCGCGCACGGCGGAGCAGCTGCGCGAGGACGCCTTGGCCTTCCAGGACATGATCGACGAGACCATCGAGGACATCGTCGAGCACGCCGAGGCGGGGATCTCGATCTCGGTCGCCGCCCTCGCGGCCAACCCCGCGGCGCTGCGCAACCGGATCGTGCGGTACGTGGTGGAGAGCGAGTTCGGCGTGTCGTTGACCCGCGCGCAGACGCTTGAGGTCGCCCGCCTCGTCGTCGACTGGCGCGGGCAGGGTCCGATCGACCTGCCGTCCTGCGTGGCGCGACGGGTGGGCAACCGCATCGAGATCGTGGCGCGCGAGCGCGGGTGAGGCGAGGTTATGCGGTGACGCGGCGGTGGCGGGACTCGACCAGCGCCATCGCGGTGATCGACACCAGCGCGACGATCGCCAACCCGATCGTGAGCAGCGCCAGTCCGTCGAAGAGGAGCCACTCGGCGAACACCCCGCCGAGCACGTTGCCCAGCAGGTAGCCGGCGCCGACCACGACGGAGTACGCGCCCATGATCAGCCCGCGGTCGTCGCGGAACTCCGCGGAGATGTCGCTCAGGTGCGTCAGGGCGGCCGGGGTGAAGCCGGCCTCGAGGAACACCCCCACCATGACCAGCGGAACGGCGACGAACCAGGGGGCGCCGCGATTGGCCAGCATCAGGCCGACCGAGGCGATCAGCGCGCCCGACACGGTGACGAAGAGCACCGGGATGGTGGGGAGGCGTCCGATGAAGAACGCCCACGCGACGATGCACAGGCTGAAGAACAGCACGTAGACCCCGAGCACGAGCGACAGCCCCGCCTCGTCGCCGCGGAACGCCCCGGGGAAGAGCTGCCCGTCCGCCCGCACATCGCCGGCCAGGACGAAGGTGATCTGCGACGTCACCCACGTGCCCAGGATCGCGTTCACCGCGATCCACGCCGGAAGGAACGCCAGCAACCGCGGCTGCACGATTACGCGGAGGCGATCGCCGAGCGACGCGCGGGAGGGAGGGGTCCGGGAGACCGTCGTCGGCCGCAGGAGCGCCAGCACCAGCAGCGCGGCCACGACATAGACCGCGGCGAGGGCGGCGAACGTCCACAGTCCCAGCGCGCCGTAGAGCAGCGGTCCCGCGACAGCGCCCAGGGCGATACCGCCCGACGATGACAGCTCGTAGAGGCTCGTCACCCGCCCGCGGCGTCGGGGGTCGCCGTCGCTCGCGTCGGCGAGGAGCCCGAGTGTCGTGGGCGCCGAGATCGCCGCTCCCGCACCGTCGAGCAGACGCGACGTGCCGACGATGACGACGACGAGAGCGATCGACGGTGCCGTCGCGATGAGCGACGCTCCGGGCGTCAGCAGGATGCCGACCGCGGCGAGCAGCGGCGCCGCGACGAGGAAGACACGGCGCCCGCGTCGATCGCTCGCCGACCCCGCGACCGGTGCGAGCACCAGCTCGGCGAGGAAGCTCACACCCGACAGGATGCCGAGCAGCAGCGGCCCCACCGACGCCCCCTGCCGGGAGAGGTCGACGAAGTACGAACCCAGCGCGAGAGCCCCTGCCGCCGACGCGGTCCGCAGCAGCAGTTGCGCCACGATGACGGCGCCGGTGCCGCGCGTGCGCGGCGCGGACGACGGGGTGGAGGACATGTGTTCCCTTCCGGCTGAGCTACGGAGGCCGACGCTACCCGCTCGCGGAGGCGCTCGGCGGGCGCGACGGTTCCGGTCGGCGCCGATCCACGGCAGGGTGGGCCCGTGCTGTCTTCGCAGGAGTTCGGGGAGTTGGCGCTGTTGCGCGAGCGGGTGTTCGGTCCCGCGGCTGCGCCGGTCCCTCCCGAGGTGGTTCGTCGCCTGTCGGAACTCGAGCAGAAGAACGTAACGGGCGCGACGAACGACGACGAGTCGGCATCGCCCGAGCCATTCGCGGAACCAGCGGACGGGGAGCGTTCCGCGCAGATGCCCGACGACCCGTCGCCGTCGGCTCGGCCGCACCGCCGGCTCCTCGGCCTTCCGCTCGTCGGGGCGCTCGCCGCGTTCGCTCTGGGGGCCGCAGCCTGCGGCTCGATCCTGTCGCTCACGGCGGAACCCGGCATCCCGGAATCGGAGTGGGAGCAGACCGCCGAGGACCGGATCTTCTCGGTGCCCGAGGGGCAGGATCCCGACGCCGGGCTCGAGCCGGCATCCATCCGCTTCATCGCGAACGTCGACAACACGATCCTGTATCTCGGCTACCAGGCCGGAACGACGAACGTCTGCCTGGCCGCGATCACTCCGGTCGAGCCGACGCCCGTTCTCTCGTGCGAATCGACGGCGGTGAGCGCCCGGATCGCGGACGACTTCTTCGTCTCGGTCGAACCGGTGGATGCCGCGTTCCGCGAGCAGGTCGGACGCAACCTGCCGGCTCACCGGCTCACCGAGAGCGTCACGGCCTTCTACGCCGCCGATCCCGTCCTGCGAACCGATCCGCCGGGCCGGGGCGCGGCATCCGGAATCCGGCGACGTAGACTTCTCCAATGCGCGCGGCCGACATCTCCGACGACATCAGCGAAGTCCTCCTCACCGAGGAGCAGATCCACGGCAAGCTCGCCGAACTGGCGACGCAGGTCGCCGCCGACTACGAGGGCCGCGAGGTCGTGCTCGTCGGTGTGCTCAAGGGGGCGGTCATGGTCATGGCCGACTTCGCCCGGCACCTGCCCGTCCACGTCTCGATGGACTGGATGGCCGTGTCGTCGTACGGCGCGTCCACCCGCTCGAGCGGTGTGGTGCAGATCCGCAAGGACCTCGACACCGACATCACCGGCAAGCACGTGCTGATCGTCGAGGACATCATCGACTCGGGACTGACCCTCAGCTGGCTGCTCGAGAACTTCGCCTCGCGCGGGGCCGCCTCGGTCGAGGTGCTCGCGCTGCTGCGCAAGCCCGACGCCATGAAGGTCGAGGTCGACTGCCGGTACGTCGGTTTCGACATCCCCAACGACTTCGTGATCGGCTACGGACTCGACTACGCCGAGCGCTACCGCAACCTGCGCGACGTGGCCGTGCTCGCGCCCCACGTCTACTCCTGAGGCGTGCCGCCGGGGGCGCGGCATCCGTTCCCCGTACGCCCTCGACGAACGCACAGGCCCGGCATAGTCGTGCCGCGTTAGCCTGATGCGACCGCATTCTGCGGAGGATCACGAAAGGGCTGGGCTCGCCCACCATGAATTTCAAGAAGATCACGCGAAATCCGATCGTCTACGTTCTGCTGGTCGGTCTGCTTCTGGTCGTCGGTTTCTCCCTCCTGTCCAACCTGAGCGGTCCCCGCCAGGTGTCGACCAAAGAGGGGCTGGAGCTGCTCAAGGGTGGAACCGTCACCGAGGTCGTCACCAACGACCCCGACCAGCGGGTCGACCTCACGCTGTCGGCGCCCTTCGAGGGCGCGAACGACGTGCAGTTCTACTTCGGGCAGGCCCGCGCCGACGAGGTGGCGAGCGCGATCGACGCCGCCGCCCCCGCGGACGGCTTCAACGACGTCGTGCCCAAGCCCAGCTGGTTCGACGGCCTGATCGGTCTGCTGCTCCCGCTGATCCTCCTCGGTCTGCTGTTCTGGTGGCTGCTGTCCAGCGCCCAGGGCGGCGGCAGCAAGGTCATGCAGTTCGGCAAGTCGCGCGCCAAGCTCGTGACCAAAGAGACGCCCACCGTGACCTTCCAGGACGTCGCGGGATCCGACGAGGCGATCGAGGAGCTCGACGAGATCAAGGAGTTCCTGAAGGACCCCAAGAAGTTCGAAGAGGTCGGCGCCCGCATCCCCAAGGGCGTGCTGCTGTACGGCCCTCCCGGAACCGGCAAGACCCTGCTCGCCCGGGCCGTCGCGGGTGAGGCCGGCGTGCCGTTCTACTCGATCTCGGGTTCGGACTTCGTCGAGATGTTCGTCGGCGTCGGTGCCAGCCGCGTGCGCGACCTGTTCAACCAGGCGAAAGAGAGCTCGCCGGCCATCATCTTCATCGACGAGATCGACGCCGTCGGACGCCACCGCGGCGCCGGCATGGGCGGCGGTCACGACGAGCGCGAGCAGACGCTGAACCAGATGCTCGTCGAGATGGACGGCTTCGACCCCAAGGTCAACGTCATCGTCATCGCGGCCACCAACCGCCCCGACATCCTCGACCCCGCCCTACTGCGCCCCGGCCGTTTCGACCGGCAGATCGGCGTCGACGCGCCCGACCTCAAGGGGCGCCAGCGCATCCTCGAGGTGCACGGTCGCGGCAAGCCGCTGTCGGACTCGGTCGATCTCGAGGTCGTCGCGCGCAAGACGCCCGGGTTCACCGGCGCCGACCTGGCCAACGTGCTGAACGAGGCGGCCCTGCTCACGGCCCGCTCCAACGCGCAGCTGATCGACAACCGCGCCCTCGACGAGGCGATCGACCGCGTCATCGCCGGCCCCCAGCGGCGTACGCGCGTGATGAAGGACAAAGAGAAGCTCATCACGGCCTACCACGAGGGCGGGCACGCGCTCGCGGCCGCGGCGATGAATCACACCGACCCCGTCACCAAGGTCACGATCCTCCCGCGTGGCAAGGCGCTCGGCTACACGATGGTGCTGCCCCTGGACGACAAGTACTCCGTCACCCGCAACGAGCTGCAGGACCAGCTGACCTACGCCATGGGCGGCCGCGTCGCGGAAGAGATCGTCTTCCACGACCCCACCACCGGAGCGTCGAACGACATCGAGAAGGCGACGAGCATCGCCCGCAAGATGGTCACCGAGTACGGCATGACCAACGAGGTCGGCCCGGTCAAGCTGGGCTCGTCGTCGGGCGAGGTGTTCATGGGTCGCGACATGGGTCATGGCCGCGACTTCTCGGAGCGCATCGCCGAACGCGTCGACGCCCAGGTGCGCGCGCTCATCGAGCAGGCGCACAACGAGGCCTACCAGGTCATCAACGACAACCGCGAGGTCCTCGACCGGCTGGCTCTGGCCCTGCTCGAGAAAGAGACGCTCGACCACCTCGAGCTCGCCGAGATCTTCACGGACGTCAAGCGCCTGACCCCGCGGCCGCAGTGGCTGTCGTCGGGCGATCGTCCCGTCTCGACCCAGCCGCCCGTCGATGTGCCCCGCCGCCAGGCGCCGGCCGGGATCGCGGCGTCCGCCGAGGCGGAGGCGCAGACGGCGACCCAGGTGCAGCCCCGTCCGAGCGGACAGACGCGCCCGGCCACCGCCTGAGGCGCCGTGGCCGTCGATCGAGAACGCGTCGCCGCGCTGGTCCGCGAGTTGCTGGAGGCGATCGGGGAGGATCCCGATCGCCCCGGCCTGCGTCAGACGCCGGCCCGCGTCGCCGACAGCTGGGCCGAGTTCTTCTCGGGAGTGAACCAGGATGCCGGTGCCCCCCTCGCGCACACCATCTCGGTGTCGCGGGGACCGGCGCCCGACACGCTGCCCTCCGGTGCGGTGATGCTGCGCGACATCGCCTTCCGCTCGACGTGCGAGCACCACCTGCTGCCGTTCCGCGGCCGTGCGCACGTCGCCTACCTGCCGGGTGAGCGGGTCGTGGGTCTGGGTGCCCTCCCGCGCGTCATCGACATCCTCGCGGCGCGACCGCAGGTGCAGGAGCGGCTGGGCGAGCAGGTCGCCGACGCGATCGCATCCGCGCTCGACGCCCGGGGGGTTCTCGTCGTGCTGGATGCCACCCACGAATGCGTCACGATGCGCGGCGGACGCCAGCCCGACGCCTCGACCGTGACGATCGCCGCGCGCGGCATGTACACCGAGCCGGTCGCCCGCGCGGAGCTCGTCGCGCTGATCGGGACGCGCGCGTGACGCTGATCATGGGGATCGTCAACGTCACCCCCGACTCCTTCAGCGACGGCGGCCGCTACCTCGACCCCGACACGGCCATCGCGCACGCCCGATCGCTGCGGGAGCAGGGTGCCGACCTGCTCGACGTGGGCGGCGAATCCACGCGTCCGGGTGCCCGGCGGGTCGCGCCGCGCGTCGAGCAGCAGCGCGTGCTCCCGGTGATCGAGGCCCTGGCATCCGAGGGGGCGCTCGTCAGCATCGACACGATGAACGCCGCGACGGCTGCGGCGGCGGTCGACGCGGGGGCGCGCCTGGTCAACGATGTCTCCGGCGGTCTCGCCGACCCCGAGATGCTCGCCGCCGTCGCCGACCTGCACGTCGACATCGCCCTGGGGCACTGGCGCGGCCCGTCGTCCGAGATGTACGCGCGGGCCGACTACACCGACGTCGCGCGCGAGGTGGCGGACGAGCTCCACGAGCGCGTCGGCGCCGCCGTCGCGGCGGGTATCAACCCGTCGCGCATCGTCGTCGACCCCGGCATCGGTTTCGGCAAGCGCGGCGTGCAGAACTGGCAGACCCTGCGGGCGCTCCCCGTCTTCGGCGCGCGCGGACACCGCGTGCTCGTCGGCACGAGCCGCAAGAGGTTCCTCGCCGAGACCATCGGCGACGATGCCGACCTCGTGCGCCGCGACCTGGCCACCGCCGTCACCAGCGCCCTGGCCGCCGGTGCCGGCGCGTGGGCCGTGCGCGTGCACGACGTACCGACCACCCGCGACGCCCTCGCCGTCGCCCGCGCCTGGGAGTCCTGATGGATGCCGCCGACCACATCACGCTGACGGGGGTGCGCGCCTTCGGCTATCACGGGGTGTACCCCGACGAGAAGCGCGAGGGACAGGAGTTCGTCGTCGACGCGACCCTGACGCTGTCGCTTCGCCGGGCCGCCGAGACCGATGACGTCGTCGACACCGTGCACTACGGCGAACTCGCCGAACGCCTGGTGGCGATCGTCGCGGGCGATCCCGTCGACCTGCTCGAGACCCTCGCGCAGCGTCTCGCCGACGACGTGATGCGCGACGGGCGGGTCGACGCCGTCACCATCACCGTCCACAAGCCGCAGGCCCCGATCCCCGTCCCGTTCGGCGACGTGTCGGTGCAGATCACGCGAGGCCGGGCATGAGCGTGCGCCTGGCCCACGGCATCGGCGAGGCGCCGCGGTCGTCGCCCGTGCGCGCCGTGGTCGCCCTCGGGGCCAACCTGGGCGAGCGCGCGTCGACCCTCGAGGCCGCGGTCGTCGAGCTGCGCCGCCTCGCGCTGACCTCCGATGTGCGCGTGTCGGAGCCGATCGAGACGGTCGCCGTCACCCTGGACGGAGAGGACGAGGACGCCCCGCGCTACCTCAACGCGGTCGCCGTGCTCGAGACCCGCCTGGCCCCGACGCAGCTGCTCGCGTCGTTGCACCGCATCGAGGCCCGGCACGGCCGGGTGCGCCGCGAGCGCTGGGGCGACCGCACGCTCGACCTCGACCTCATCGCCTACGGTGACGAGGTCATCCAGCGCGACGACCTCGTCGTGCCGCACCCGCGCGCGCACGAGCGCGAGTTCGTGCTCGCCCCGTGGGCGGACGTGGATCCGGATGCCGAGCTCCCCGGCCGGGGACGCATCGTCGACCTGCTCGAGGGGTTGCGGCGATGAAGCGGACGGGGGCCGGCATCCTGATCATCGCGCTCGTCATCGGCGCGGTGGTGGGGTTCGTCGTCGACACGATGCTCACCGCGATGGGTGGGACGACCTTCTCGCCCGCGGCGAGCCTGCCCACGATCCTGGTGCTCCTGGGGGCGGTCGTGGTGGCGCTCGCCATCCCGGTGTTCCGCGCCGCGCGCGGACGCAGTCCGCAGCGCATCGACCCGTTCCGGGCCCTGCGCATCGCGATGCTGGCGAAGGCCTCGTCTCTGCTCGGGGCGGTGTCGGCCGGGTTCGCGATCGGTCTGCTCGGATATCTGCTGACGCGACCGGTGACGCCGTCGATAGGCTCGATGGGATCGATCATCGCGACGCTCGTGGGCGGCGCCGTCCTGGTCGTGGCAGGACTCGTGGCCGAGCAGTTGTGCACCATCCGGAAGGACGACGATGACGACACTCCCGGGAACACCCCCGCCGGACCCGTCGGGGCCTGAGCCGGCCGACGGTCCCTCGTCCGACGAGGGCGTGCTCGGGGCGCGCACGTACGACCGGGTGCGCGAGCCCCGCTCCCCGGGTCGGCTGCCGCTCGGCGACGGCCGGTGGTACCAGCTGTCGCGGGCGTACGTGCGGGTCCAGCTGATCACCCAGGGCGTGGTTCTGCTGCTCGTGCTCGCGGCGGCGGCTGTCGCTCACCTGCTGACGGGGTTCTTCTGGCAGTGGATCCCGGCGGGCGTGATCGCCCTCGTGACGGCGTTCGGTTTGCTGATCACCCCGCGTCAGGCGCGGTCGTTCGGCTACCAGCTTCGTCGGGACGACCTGGTCTTCCGCCGCGGCATCCTGTGGCAGCGCGTGGTCGCGGTGCCGTACGGACGGATGCAGCTGGTCGACATCACGCACGGTCCGCTCGATCGCGGGTTCGGAATCGCGCAGCTCAAGCTGGTGACCGCCGCGGCGGCGTCGGGCGTGACCATTCCGGGTCTCACGCAAGAGGCGGCCGAGCATCTGCGCGACACCCTGGTCGCCGTGGCAGAGACCCGCCGGACAGGCCTGTGAGCGGTCGGGAGGAGACCCCGCCCGGCGTGCCGGACACGTCCGGTGCCGCTGCGGCGGCCCGCGACGCGGGCGCCGGTCCGGACGCCGGAGCGCCGTCGGGCCGGGAACGGACGGCCCGCGCTGATGTCGCGCCGCCGACGGCTTCCGACGCGGCGGGCTCGGCGGGGTCCGACACGCTCGCGCACCACGACGCCGCGCCCGCGGGGTCCACGCCCGTGCGCGCGGTGGTGCGCTCGCCGTACAGCGACGGCGAGTGGCATCGCCTGCACCCGCTGACGCCCCTGCTGCGCGGGGGGCTGACACTGGTGGTCGTCATCGGTCTGATCGTGGCGAACCTGCGCGAGCGCTTGATCGAGCTGTTCTTCCCGGTATTTTCCGATCTGCCGCCCGGGGAGTTGCCGCCCGACCCCGTCGACTTCCTGTTCGCCAACAACCTGATCCTGATCGCGGGCGGTGTGACGCTCGCGGTTCTCGTGGTCCTGCTGATGCTGTTCCGCCTGTCGTGGCGCTTCCATACGCTGCGCATCGGCGACGACGACGTCGAGGTGCGCTCCGGCGTGCTCTTCCGCACGCACCGTCGCGCCCCCCTCGACCGGGTGCAGGGCGTCAACCTGACCCGCCCGATGATCGCGCGCCTGCTGGGACTGGCCAAGCTCGAGGTCGTCGGCGCGGGGCTCGACGCCAACGTCCGTCTCGAGTACCTCTCCGCCGCGGATGCCGAGGCTATCCGCGGCGACATCCTGCGACTCGCATCGGGTCGCCGTCTGGCCGAGGCGCGCGCTCGTGACGGTGAGCGCGGCTCGCTCGTCCGGCAGGCCGCGGATGCCGTGGGCACGGGCCTGCAGCAACTGGTCGACGGTGAGGATCTCGGCGACGCCGAGCCCGAGACCATCGTGCGCATCCCGGTCGGCCGCCTCGTGGCCTCTCGGGTGCTGAGCGGCTCGACACTCGTGCTGATCGCTCTGGTCGTCGGGATCGTCGTGGCGGCCTCGGTGTCCACGCTGTGGCTGCTGTTCACGGTCATCCCCATGTTCCTCGCGTTCGGGGCGTATTACGTGCGGTCCGTCGCGCGCGGCCTCCGGTATTCGATCGCGCCGACGCCGGACGGCGTGCGCGTCACCTTCGGGCTCTTCACGACGGTGTCCGAGGTGGTGCCCCCGGGCCGGGTGCACGCGATCGAGGTGCGCCAGCCGCTGCTGTGGCGGCCCTTCGGATGGTGGACCGTCTCGGTCAACCGGTTGTCCGGGCGGTCGTCGACCGACACCAGCACCGATCAGTTCGCCGCCGTCCTCCCCATCGGCACGCGCGACGATGTAGAACGTGTGCTGCGGATCCTCGCTCCCGGTCTCTCCGCCGAAGAATGGACACTCGTGTTCCGGGACGGCATCCTGGGTCCGGTGGACGCCGACCCCTACACGACGACGCCGACGCGGGCGCGGTGGCTGCGACCGCTGTCGTGGAAACGCAACGGCGCGCTCGTGACACCCGAGGCCCTGCTGTTGCGCCGGGGCTGGGTGTGGCGCTCGCTCAGCATCCTCCCGCTCGCGCGCCTTCAGTCCGTCGGGCTGCACCAGGGACCTCTCGCCCGGGCCTGCGGAACCGCGACCATCGTCGGTCACGTCATCGCCGGGAGCGTCCAGACCTCGATCGGTGTTCTCGACCGCGATGAGGCCGTCGCGCTGTTCGAGGGGACGGCCCACACCGCGGTCGTCGCCGCGGCGGGCGACCGCAGCCATCGGTGGGCCGGATGAGCGGCCGCGACGGGCGTCTCGGCGTCGGCATCATCGGGGCGGGACGTGTGGGTCCGGTCATCGGTGCCGCCCTCGGAGGAGCCGGGCACGCGCTCACCGCGATCACCTCGGGCGCCGACGACGACCGCGTCGAGGCCATGCTTCCGGGAGTCCCGATCGTGGCCGCGGACGAGGTGGTGCGCCGCAGCGAGCTCGTCGTCGTCGCCGTCCCCCACGACGAGATCCCCGGGCTGGTGGCGGGGCTCGCCGAACTCGGCGCCTGGCAACCGGGGCAGCTGGTCCTGCACACCGACGCGGCGTACGGCGCCCGCGTGCTGGATCCGGCGACCCTGCGCGGGGCGATCCCGCTCGCGATCCATCCGGCCATCTCGTTCACCGGGGCGTCATCGGTCGATCTACGCCAGCTCGCCCAGGCGTACGCCGCCGTGACCGCGCCCGCCCCCGTGCTGCCGATCGCGCAGGCCCTCGCCGTCGAACTCGGGTGCGAGCCCGTGGTGGTCGCCGAAGAGGACCGGGGGACGTACGCCGAGGCGATCGCGACGGCGACGGAGTTCTCGCGTTCGATCGTGCGACAGTCCTCGGAGCTGCTGACCCGCGTGGGCGTCGACAACCCCGGCGGGTACCTGTCGGCGCTCGTCCGCTCCAGCGTCGACCAGGCGCTGGCCGCGGGGGCAGGCCGGAGCGTGCGCGACGGCGACGCTACGATCGACGGATGATCCGCACCCTCGACGAGCTGCGCACCCGACTCGGCGAGATCCGTGGCACGCGGCGCGCGCCCGACAGCCCCCGCGTCGCACTCGTGTCGACGCTCGGCGCCCTGCACGACGGCCACGTCGATCTCATCCGTGAGGCGCGCGATCACGCCGATGTCGTGGTGGTGTCCACGTTCGTCAACCCGCTGCGTTTCCGTACGGCCGAGCAGACGGCGGCATACCCTCGCTCGCCTGAGGCCGACGCGCGTGTCCTCGGCGACCTCGGCGTCGATGTCGTCTTCGCCCCCACCGCGGCGGAGTTCCTGCCCGCGGGTACCGCGACCACGCGCGTGTCGGCCGGCGACGTCGGCCTGCGCTACGAGGGGCGGGTACGCCCGTTCTACTTCGACGGGGTGCTCACGGTCGAGGCGAAGCTCTTCCACCTGATCGATCCCGATGTCGTCGTCTACGGCGAGCGCGACCGGCAGCGGATCTTCCTCGTGCAGCGCATGGTGCGCGACCTCGACTTCGCCCTGCAGGTGGTCTCGGTCCCGACGGTGCGCACAGCGGACGGCCTGCCGGTCTCGAGCCGGGTCGCCCTGCTCGACGACGCCGATCGTCGCGCCGCGGCCCAGCTGCCGCGTGCGCTCGACGCGGCGGCATCCAACGCCGATCTGGGGGTCGACGCCTGCATCGCGGCCGCCCAGTCGTCGCTCATGGGGGAGCAGCGCATCTCGCTCGAGTACCTCAGCGTGGTCGACCCGGCGACGTTCCTCCCCGTCGACGACGGGCACCGCGGGCGGGCTTTCGCGCTCATCGCCGCCACCGTCGGCGGGCACCGGTTCATCGACAACGCCGAGATCTCGTTGCGCTGAGCCGGCGGGGTGCACCCGCCGCGGAGCGTTCGCACGCGGCGAATAGGATGGGTGAGACCCCGAGGAGCTTGACGATGACCGACGCGCCCGCGAACGACGCCGCCGAACCCACCGAAGACGAGGTCTTCGAGCAGAAGGCGGTGCGACTGGCCAAGCGCGAGCGCCTGCTGGCCGAGCGCGTCGACGCCGCGGGCGGGGCGTACCCGGTCTCGGTGCCGATCACCACGACCATCCCCGCTCTGCGTGCACGCTTCGGCGATCTCGACGCGGGGGCCGAGACCGGCGAGACGGCGGGGGTCGCCGGACGCGTGGTGTTCAGCCGCAACACCGGCAAGCTGTGCTTCGCGTCGCTGCAGTCCGGCGACGGCAGCCGCATCCAGGCGATGGTGTCGCTCGCCAACGTGGGCGACGAGTCCCTGCAGGCGTGGAAGGAGCTCGTCGACCTGGGCGACCACGTCTTCGTCTCGGGCGAGGTCATCTCGAGCCGTCGCGGCGAGCTCTCGATCATGGTGACCGGGTGGACGATCGCGGCCAAGGCCGTGCTGCCCCTGCCGAACCTGCACTCCGAGCTGAGCGAGGAGAGCCGGGTGCGCAGCCGCTTCCTCGACCTGATCGTGCGCGATCGGGCCCGCGAGACGGTCCTCGCCCGCGCCAAGGTCAACGCGAGCCTGCGTCGCACCTTCACCGCGCGCGACTTCGTCGAGGTCGAGACGCCGATGCTGCAGGTGCAGCACGGCGGCGCGAGCGCCCGCCCGTTCACGACGCACTCGAACGCGTTCGACACCGAGCTGTACCTGCGCATCGCGCCCGAGCTGTTCCTCAAGCGCGCGGTCGTGGGCGGCATCGATCGCGTCTACGAGATCAACCGCAACTTCCGCAACGAGGGCGCCGACTCCACGCACAGCCCCGAGTTCGCCATGCTCGAGGCCTATCAGGCCTACAGCGACTACAACGGCATCGCCGATCTGACGCAGACCCTGATCCAGGATGCGGCCGTCGCCGTCGCCGGGTCGACCACGGTGACGTGGGCCGACGGCACCGAGTACGACCTCGGTGGCGAGTGGGACCGCATCTCGATGTACGACTCGCTGTCGTCGGCGTGCGGTCGCGAGATCACCCCGCAGACCCCGGTCGACGAGCTCCGCGCCTTCGGGGCCGAGCGGGGCGTCGACGCACCCCCGCACGAGACGCACGGCAAGTGGGTCGAGGAGCTGTGGGAGCACTTCGTCAAGGGCGGGCTGACGCGTCCGACTTTCGTGATGGATTTCCCGGTCGACACCAGCCCGCTCGTGCGGGAACACCGCTCGATCCCCGGTGTGGTGGAGAAGTGGGACCTGTACGTCCGCGGCTTCGAGCTGGCCACCGGGTACTCCGAGCTGGTCGACCCCGTCATCCAGCGCCAGCGGTTCGTCGAGCAGGCGAAGCTCGCCGCTCGCGGCGACGACGAGGCGATGCCGATCGACGAGGAGTTCCTGCGGGCCCTCGAACACGGCATGCCGCCCACCGGAGGAATGGGAATGGGCATCGACCGTCTGCTGATGGCCATCACCGGCCTCGGGATCCGCGAGACGATCCTCTTCCCGCTGGTGAAGTAGGCCGTTCGAACACCCACTCGGGCAGCGTGCCCGCGGACACCAGCGTCATCACGATCTCGCTGAGCCCGTGGGTCGCGTCGATGTCGAGGGCTCTTCCGGCGTAGTCGGCGGCGTGGGTCGCGCGGCCCTTCGCCCAGGCGAGCCACGCGCACGCCGAGAGCGCCCCCGCTCGGCGCTCGAGGGGTGTCAGTGACGCCACCTGACGACAGGCGTCGAGCCCGGCCGTGAGGCGGAACGGGTCGGGATGCGCGCCCTCGCCGCACAACGGCCGTGCGAGGTCCGTGGGAACGGGCGTCCCGGCGCGATAGGCCGTCTGGGCGCGCAGGACGGCGTCGCCCGTCGGCAGGTCGGTGGCCCATTGCACCAGCGCCACGTCGCGCAGGAACGGACGTTCGAGGCAGTAGCCGAGCGCGGTCAGGTCGGCGAGCTCGAAGGCGTCGCCCCGGACGGACGCGAGCTTCTCGAACAGCGCGGGAGGGTCGCCGATCCCGTCGAGGGTCGCTTCGATCCGGGCGCGGCGCGCCGGTGACAGGCGCCGTGGCGCGCGGGCCCCGCGCAGTCGGGTCTCGACGTCGTCGAGGATGCGGCCGAAGTCGCTCGCGGCGCCGGTGTCGACGTCGGGGAGGGTCGCGGCCGAGAGCTGGTCGGGATGCACCGGTGCGCCGTCGGCGAGAGGCTGCGGGTGCGCGGCGATCTCGGCGAGCGGGTGCACAACCGCCGGGTCGGCGTACGTCGCCCACCCGTCCTGCCCGACGACGAGCGCGTCGACGAGCCGTAGCCCGCAGATCTGCGCGCGGGAGCGCACGGCATCCACGAAGCCGAGGTGCGGAGCACCAGCGGCCAGCGATGCGTCGGCGTAGACGACGACGGCGACGGCGTCGGTGCGGCGGACCTTGCACGCCATGCCGATCACGGTCGAGGCGAGCCCCTCTTCGACGGGGTCGCCCTCGGGTGGGAGATCGACGCGCATCGCCCCGAGCGAGTGGGTGCCCTCGAACGGGACGACCACGAGGCTCTGCCGGGGGGTGCACTCGAGCAGGTGGGGGATGACGGACAGGAACGCGGACGACGAGGTGGCGCGGACGACGGTGGTGGTCATGGGTCGAGAGTGCCCGGATCGTGCGTTCGTCCGCCGGGCCGGATAGCTCGATGGTGGATGACTTCACCGCTCGGGCGCCGGGGGAGGAGCGGCGGAGGGCTTCCGCCCAGGCGCCACCGGTATCCTGGGGGCATGGACGAGACCTGGACCGCGGTGCTGTGGGCGATTCTGCCGACCATCGTGGTGTCGGTCGTGTTCTTCTTCATCCTCCGCAACGTCATCCGCATGGACCGCACCGAGCGCAAGGCCTACGCCCGCATCGAGGCGAAGGAACGGGCCCGCCGCGGCCTGCCGCCCGCGGCTCCCGCCGGCGACGGTTCCGCGAACTGACGATCTCGGCCTCCGTCGGAGGTCGTCGCTACGCTGGGTGCACAACCCGCCCAGGAGGATCCGTGTTCACCGCCACGTTCGACGCGAGCTGGCTCGTCATCACGCTCTTCGTGGTCGACCTGGTGGTGCGCATCGCCGCGATCATCATCGTGCCGCGCAACCGCCGCCCCACCGCCGCCATGGCCTGGTTGCTGGCGATCTACTTCATCCCGTTCGTGGGCGTCCTGCTGTTCCTGCTGATCGGGAACCCGCGGCTTCCGCGCAAGCGCCGTCGCAAGCAGACCGACATCAACCGGTACATCCACGACACCAGCGCCTCGCTCGATTTCGGCACCCTGCGCCCGAACGCCCCGCAGTGGTTCCGCGCCCTCGTACAGCTCAATCGCAACCTGGGCGCCATGCCGATCGCGGGCGACAACGCCGCGACCCTCATCTCGGACTATCAGCAAAGCCTGGATGCCATGGCCGAGGCCATCCGCCGGGCCACGCGCTACGTGCACGTCGAGTTCTACATCCTGCAGGCCGACGACGCGACCGACAACTTCTTCCGCGCCCTCGAAGAGGCCGCCGGTCGCGGCGTGGTCGTCCGCGTTCTGCTCGACCACTGGGCCAACCGCGGCAAACCCCGCTACAAGCAGACTCTGCGCCGTCTCAACGCGATGGGGGCGCACTGGCACCTCATGCTCCCCGTCCAACCGCTGCGGGGACGGTACCAGCGGCCCGATCTCCGCAATCACCGCAAGCTCCTCGTCATCGACGGCGACGTCGCCTACATGGGCTCGCAGAACGTCACCGACTCGTCGTACAACCTGCGTCGCAACATCCGCCGGGGCCTGCACTGGGTCGACCTCATGGTGCGCGTCGAGGGCCCGGTCGTGGCCAGCATCAACGCGGTCTTCCTCTCGGATTGGTACAGCGAGACCGATGAGACCTTGACCGACGAGATCGACCTGTTCTCGGTCACCTCGGGACCGGGCGACCTGGACTGCCAGATCGTGCCCTCGGGTCCCGGCTTCGATTTCCAGAACAACCTGAAGCTGTTCCTGGGCCTGCTCTTCGCGGCGCAGGAGCGCATCATCATCGTCAGCCCGTACTTCGTCCCCGACGAGGCGCTCCTGCTGGCCATCACCACCGCCTGCCAGCGCGGCGTGCACGTCGAACTCTTCGTCTCCGAAGAGGGCGACCAGGCGATGGTGTACCACGCCCAACGCAGCTACTACGAGGCGCTGCTGCGGGCGGGGGTCGTCATCTGGATGTACCGCAAGCCGTTCATCCTCCACAGCAAGAGCGTGACCATCGACGACGAGGTCGCCGTCATCGGTTCCAGCAACATGGACATGCGCTCGTTCGGTCTCAACCTCGAGGTGTCGATGCTCGTGCGCGGCGAGGAGTTCGTGCGCGACATGCGGGACGTCGAACAGACCTATCGTGCGCTCAGCCGTCAGCTCACGATCGAGGAGTGGCGCCGACAGCCGCTGCGCTCCACGATCCTCGACAACCTCGCGCGCCTCACGTCCGCGCTGCAGTGACCGTGCGCGGCGTTCGCCGTCGGCATCCAGGATTCTTCGGCATCATGGATGCCGAACCCGCCCCGGAGGTCCACATGTCCCGTCACCGCCTCATGCTCATCGGCCTGCTCGGAGCGGGCCTGCTCGCCGCCGGAGCGCTGACGGGCTGCGCCTCGGGGGCGTCATCCCCGGCGGACGGATCGTCGACGCCGGATGCCGGCACCTCGGCCCCGGCGGCCGACGTCGCGGCCGCCTGGGTCGACGCGGGGCGCGCGATCGCCGTCGTGACGTACGGCAGCTCGTCGTGCGCGCCCGTGGTCGAGGGGACCCCGGTCGTCACCGACGGCGTGCTGACCGTGACCCTGACGCAGGCGCAGCGCGAGGCGTGCACGCGCGACATGGCCCCGCGCGCGACGCTGGTGCCGCTGCCCGCGGGGGTCGACGTGACACAGCCGCTCGCGGTCGCCGTCTCGGGGGCGGTCGACGGCGAGACGCGCCTGGACGCGCTGGCGAGCGCGCCCGCCGTGCCGGCCGAGTTCGCCGCCAGCGCGGGATGGGTCGACCGGTCGATGGTCGCCATCGTGACGTACGGCAGCTCGAGCTGCGTGCCGAAGGTGGAGGCCGTCAGCTCGCAGGGGGAGGACGTCGCGGTGCAGTTCGCCACGCCCCCGGCCGATCAGATCTGCACGATGGACTTCGCCCCGCGGGTGACCCTCGCCGATATCGGCCGCGAGGCGGGTCAGGGAGAGGTGTCGCTCGTGCTCTCCGGCGGCGGTGTGCAGGTCGCGGACCCGGTGCCGGTGCTCGGCACGCGCTGACCCCTCCTCCCCGCGCGGTCGCCCTCCACCGAGCGGTCGTCGGGGTGCGCGGTGGGCACTGCCACCGGAGCAGTGTGGACGGGTGCATTCCTCGCCTCTTCCCGCCCAGCTGGGTTCGGTCTTCGGCGTCAGAGACGCTCGAGAGGCGGGGGTGACGGAACGGCGGCTCCGCGCGAACGACCTGCTCGCGCCGTTCTCCGGCGTGCGCGTCCTCGCCGATGCCCTCGCCGACACCGACGCGGAAGCGCACGTGCAACGCCTGCGCGCATACGCGACGCGCATGCCGGATCACGCGTTCTTCAGCCATGTGAGCGCCGCCGTGGCCTGGGGGCTTCCCCTGCCCGGATGGGCTCTCCGCGACGGGGTGATCGACGTCGCGGTCGCGACGCCTCGACGTCATCCTTCGGCCCGCGGTGTCCGTGGCCACGAGGTCCTCGGTGAGGGCGTGATCGTCCAGCGGCATCCCGACTTCGGATTCCGTCTTTCGTCACCCGCGTCCACGTGGGCGCAGCTCGGCGGGGTGCTGCGGCATCCGTACGACCTGGTCGCCGTGGGCGATGCCGTGGTCCGCGGCCCTCGACACCCGCACGACCCCCGTGCGCTCGGATCCCTCGCGCAGCTCGAACGGATCATCGCGGCGGCCCGACGGGTGGGGCGCCCCGCGCTGCGCGAGGCGCTGCCGCGCATCCGCGATGGAGCGCAGTCCCGACCCGAGAGCTGGCTCCGGCTGAGTCTCGTCGACGCGAACCTGCCGGAGCCGGAGCTGCAGCACGAGGTGTGGCGCGGTCGTCGACTCGTGGCGAGGTTGGACGCCGCCTACGTCGCGGAGCGTGTCGCCGTCGAGTACGAGGGAGAGCACCACCTCCTCGACCGGGAGCAGTGGGTGCGGGACATCCGTCGTTACGAAGAGCTCGCCCACCTCGGCTGGTTCGTTCTGCGCGTCACCGCGGACGATCTGTTCCGTCACCCGCACACCGTGATCGCGCGCGTGCGGGCCGCGCTGTCGTCGCGTCGCGGGTGAGGCCCGCGCGGCCGCTTCGCGCCTCCGCCGCTTCGCGCCTCCGCCGCTTCGCGGCCGCTCCCCGCCCGCCGTTTGCTGTTCCCCCGCGGGTTTTCGTCGCGTGGGTGGGGTGTGGTGGCGGATTGTTGCGGGGGAGCGGGCGGCGGCAGGGCCCGGCGCGGCACGCTGTTCCCCCGCGGGTTTTCGTCGCGTGGGTGGGGTGTGGTGGCGGATTGTCGCGGGGGAGCGGGGCGGCGGTGCAGGAGAGGGGAGAGGGTCAGCGCTCGACGACGAGCAGCTCGCCGACCTCGCATTCCAGCGCCCGGCAGATGGCGGCGAGCGTGGAATAGCGGATCGCGCGGGCGCGATCGTTCTTGAGCACCGAGAGGTTCACGACCGAGACGCCGACCACTTCGCTCAATCGCGTGAGCGTCATCCCCCGTGCCGCGAGCAGCTCGTCGAGTCGGCAGTGGATGCCGGTGGGCCCGTCCTCGGTGACCGCCGGGGTCATACCAGGCCCTCGGTGTCGCGCTGCAGACGGTCGCCCACCGAGAACACGGTGCCCGCGAGCGCGGCGAGGAACGCGACGCCGAAGAGGACCGGGAGGTCGACGGTCTGCACGAGGCCGCGTTCGTAGGAGCGCTCCGAGATCCACGCGAGCGCGCCGTTGGCGACCATGTTCTGGAAGAACGGCACGCCCGCGACGCCGACCAGCGTGACGCCCCCCGCCGCGGAGACCAGGCCGGTGTTGCGGCGGCTGAAGATTCGTCCGCGCAGGATGCCGACGACCAGCACCAGCAGCAGAGCCACCACGGTCACCACGACGGCGGCGAAGAGCACCTGGGCGATGACGAGCGCCCAGAGCGACGCGATGGGCAGTTCCGGGGCGATCACGACGCCGCTGCCGAGCTCGACGTCCACCGGTGCGCCGTCGGGGCCGATCGGAGCCTGGGCGACGGTGTCGAGGAACGGGGCGGCGACGCGCACGTCGCGATTGGGGAGGGCCGCGACGATGGTGAGGACGCTCTGCACGACGGCCCACACGGCCAGTCCGACGCCGAGGACGAGGAAGAAGAACATTCCGACGGTGTCGCCGCGCGAGAGAAGGCGTGAGGCGGGTGCGGGGGAGGCCATGATCGCTCCTTATCGATGATCGTTGTTATCGGTTTTCGATAAGGTAACGACATTCGTTGTGTTCCGCAAGGCCGGGAGTCCTCGCGGTATGCCCACGGCGAACACGCGTCCCTGGCTCGTGGCCGCTGGTTACTCTCGATGTACGGCGCGCGGAGGCGTGCCTGTCAGCCCATTTCTGGAGGGACTGAGATGTTCGAGAGATTCACCGACCGTGCCCGTCGTGTGGTCGTCCTCGCCCAAGAAGAGGCGAAGATGCTCAACCACAACTACATCGGCACCGAGCACATCCTGCTCGGGCTGATCCACGAGGGCGAAGGTGTCGCCGCCAAGGCGCTCGAGTCCCTCGGCATCTCGCTCGACGCCGTCCGTGAGCAGGTGCAGGACATCATCGGGCAGGGGCAGCAGCAGCCGACCGGCCACATCCCCTTCACGCCGCGGGCGAAGAAGGTGCTGGAGCTGTCGCTGCGCGAGGCCCTGCAGCTCGGCCACAACTACATCGGTACCGAGCACATCCTGCTCGGGCTCATCCGCGAGGGCGAGGGCGTCGCCGCCCAGGTGCTCGTCAAGCTGGGCGCCGATCTCAACAAGGTGCGCCAGCAGGTCATCCAGCTGCTCTCGGGTTACCAGGGCAAGGAGCCCGCGGGCGTGGCATCCGGAGCCGGCGAGCAGACCCAGGGCGCAGCCCAGGGCGGATCGGCCGTGCTCGACCAGTTCGGTCGCAACCTCACGCAGGCCGCGCGCGACAACAAGCTCGACCCCGTCATCGGGCGCGAGAAAGAGATCGAGCGCGTGATGCAGATCCTGTCGCGCCGCTCCAAGAACAACCCCGTCCTCATCGGCGAGCCCGGCGTCGGCAAGACCGCCGTGGTCGAGGGTCTCGCGCAGGCCATCGTCAAGGGCGATGTGCCCGAGACGCTCAAGGACAAGCAGGTCTACTCACTCGACCTGGGTTCGCTCATCGCCGGTTCGCGCTACCGCGGCGACTTCGAGGAGCGCCTGAAGAAGGTCACCAAAGAGATCCGCACGCGTGGCGACATCATCGTCTTCATCGACGAGATCCACACCCTCGTGGGTGCCGGTGCCGCCGAGGGCGCGATCGACGCGGCATCCATCCTCAAGCCGCTCCTCGCGCGCGGCGAGCTCCAGACCATCGGTGCCACCACGCTGGACGAGTACCGCAAGCACTTCGAGAAGGATGCCGCTCTCGAGCGCCGCTTCCAGCCGATCCAGGTGGCGGAGCCGAGCCTGCCCCACGCGATCAACATCCTGAAGGGCCTGCGCGACCGCTACGAGGCCCACCACAAGGTGCAGATCACGGACGGCGCGATCGTCGCTGCGGCCAACCTGGCCGACCGCTACATCAGCGACCGCTTCCTACCCGACAAGGCCATCGACCTGATCGACGAGGCGGGCGCGCGCCTGCGCCTGTCGATCCTGTCGTCGCCGCCCGAGCTGCGCGAGTTCGACGAGAAGATCGCGAAGGTCCGCGAGCAGAAGGAACAGGCCTCCGAGGAGCAGGACTTCGAGAAGGCGGCGGCGCTGCGCGACGAGGAGAAGTCCCTCCTCGCCGAGCGTCTGCGTCTCGAGAAGCAGTGGCGCTCGGGCGACGTCGCCTCGCACGCGGTGGTCGACGAGGGTCTGATCGCCGAGGTGCTCGCCCAGGCGACCGGCATCCCGGTGTTCAAGCTCACCGAAGAAGAGTCCAGCCGCCTCATGTTCATGGAGAAGGCCCTGCACCAGCGGGTCATCGGCCAGGAAGAGGCGATCGCGGCCCTCTCGCGCACGATCCGTCGTCAGCGGGCCGGCCTCAAGGACCCCAAGCGTCCGAGCGGTTCGTTCATCTTCGCCGGCCCCACCGGCGTCGGAAAGACCGAGTTGGCCAAGGCGCTCGCCGAGTTCCTCTTCGACGACGAGGGCGCGTTGATCTCGCTCGACATGTCGGAGTTCGGCGAGAAGCACACGGTTTCGCGTCTGTTCGGTGCCCCTCCCGGATTCGTCGGATTCGAAGAGGGCGGCCAGCTCACCGAGAAGGTGCGTCGCAAGCCGTTCTCGGTCGTCCTGTTCGACGAGATCGAGAAGGCCCACCCGGACATCTTCAACTCGCTGCTGCAGATCCTTGAAGAGGGGCGTCTGACCGACGGTCAGGGCCGCGTCATCGACTTCAAGAACACCGTGATCATCATGACGACCAACCTCGGCTCGTCGGCGATCGCCGGTGGTCCCGTGGGCTTCCAGGTCGAGGGCAGCGCGCAGACGTCGTACGAGCGGATGAAGGGCAAGGTCGACGAGGAGCTCAAGCGTCACTTCAAGCCCGAGTTCCTCAACCGCGTCGACGACGTCATCGTCTTCCCGCAGCTGAATAAGGACGAGCTGCGACAGATCGTCGGCCTGTTCGTGAAGCGGTTGGCCGATCGCCTGCTCGACCGCGACATGACCGTCGAGTTGTCGGATGACGCGAAGGACAAGCTCATCGAGATCGGGTTCGACCCCACGCTCGGCGCTCGTCCCCTGCGCCGCGCCATGCAGCGCGAGGTCGAGGATCGTCTCAGCGAGAAGATCCTGCACGGTGAGCTCGAGGCGGGCGACCACGTCAAGGTCGGCGTCGAGAACGGCCAGTTCTCGTTCGAGACGAGCCCGCGCGGGGACAAGGTCGCGATCGGCGTCGGCACGGCCGGCGAGATCGCCGCCACTCCCGACACCCTCGCCGGCAGCTGATCGCTAGCGAACGAAGGACCCGGATGCCACGGCATCCGGGTCCTTCTTCGTTGCGGCGTACGCTGGTCCGATGACCTCCGCCGCGCCGTTCGTCGTCCGCCCCGCCGGGACGGCCGACGTCCGCCGCATCCACGAGCTGCTCGAGCCGTTCGTGCAGAAGCGCATCCTGCTCGGCAAGGACCTGGTGGTCCTCTACGGCTCGGTGCAGCAGTTCGTCGTCGCCGAAGTCGACGGCGTCGTCGTCGGTTGTGGTGCGCTGCACGTCATGTGGGACGACCTGGCCGAGATCCGCACCCTGATCGTGCACGAAGAGTGGCTGCACCACGGGGTGGGGCGCGCGATCGTCGAGGTGCTCGAGGATCGGGCGCGCGAACTGGGTGTGACGCGGCTGTTCTGCCTCACCTTCGAGGTCGACTTCTTCACGCGCCGGGGATTCGCCCCGATCGGCGAGCAGGTCGTCGACCCCGACGTCTACTCCCAACTCGTCCGCAGCCCCGACGAGGGCGTGGCGGAGTTCCTCGATCTCGCGCACGTCAAGCCGAACACCCTCGGCAACACCCGTATGCTCAAGCACCTCTGACGAGCGGCCCCGGATGCCGCCGGACGGCGGCGGGAGCGGGCGATGCACCCGTGAGCGCGCTGTGACGCGCGCGCGTCGTGGGAAACGGTCGGGGCCCGGGCGCCTACCCTGGAACCATGACCGATGCCCCCCGTAGGCGGAGGCAGTCCCCGGCGGTCTACCGTCGACGCCGTCTCGCGGCCGGGCTTCTCGCCCTCGTCGTGATCGGCCTCGTCGTGTGGCTCGTCGCGGCTCCGCCGTGGCGCTCCGCCCCGTCCGCGCAACAGACCCCCGCGCCGGTGGTCAGCGCGACCGCCGTCGCCCCCGCTCCGACGACCCCCGCCTCATCGACTCCGGCGCCGAGCGCGACGCCCACCGCGCCCGCGGGACCCGTCGAGTGCGGTCCCGGCGAGATCACCGTCGAGGCGGTGTCGGACAAGGCCGAGTACGCGCAGGGCGAGAATCCCCAGCTGTCGATCCGGCTGACCAACTCGTCGGCGACCGCGTGCACGATGAACGTCGGGACGAGCGCGCAGTCGTTCACCGTCACCAGCGGCTCGGACGTCTGGTGGCGCTCGACCGACTGCCAGACCGAGCCGAGCGACCTGGAGGTCACCCTGGAGCCGGGGCAGACGGTCGCGAGCTCCGCGCCGCTGACGTGGGACCGCACACGCTCATCGGTCGGCTCCTGCGCCGCCGAGCGCCCGTATGCCCCCGGCGGGGGTGCGACCTACCACCTGAGCGTGTCGATCGGCGGCATCCCGTCCGCCGGTACGGCATCGTTCGTCCTGCGCTGACTCCCGGCAGCCGCCGTCGGTCCGGGGCGGGATTCGCAAACGGGGCGGGATTCGCAAACGGGGCGGGAAGTTCTCGTTTCGAGCGGCATCCTGCGACCCGGACGGACGATGACGCGTCGCATTAGGCTCGGAAGATGGCCGGGAGCAAGAAGCGCAAGGGAAAGAAGCACGACGTGGACTTCAAGAACACTGCGCTGACCGACGCCCTGCAGACCCAGGACATGGCCGCGATCGCCTTCGCGCTGCGGCACGGGCCGACGGTCGTGCCGCTCATGGCGCCGGGCGACCCCGACGACCCGTTGAGCGTCGGCGAAGTGTGGACCTACCGCGACCCGAACACCGGCCAGATCGCCCTGCTGCTGTTCAGCGATGCGGCGCACAAGCCCGAGACCCTCCCCGCGCACGTGGCGCTGCAGTCCCCGCAGTGGCTGCGGTCTTTCCTCGGAGCGCACCAGGATGCCATCACCACGGTGTTCATCGACATCGCCGGCCCGCATCCCATCCAGGCGGCGCCGGCCGACCTGATCGCCGCGCTCGACGCCTGAGCCGTCGCGCGGGGGCGGCCGCGTGAGATGGCGTCCGCGGGTCGGCGGGCGGCGTCGCTGACGTGGGGGGTGGCGGGTGCCCGCATCCTCGCGTGTGCACAACGGCGGGCCGGAGTGGTGACACGCCGGTGGGGGAGTGGTCGGCTGCGGCGTGTTCCGGGGAAGACCTGCCGTTGTGCACGGCCGGGCGAGGCGGCGGGAGCTGCGGGGGCACCGCCGATGTGCGCGGCCGGGCGGGGCGGCGAGGGTGGCGGGGGCGGCCGGGGTCCCGCCGATGTGTACGGCCGGGCGGGGCGGCGGGAGCGCTGCGCCGGCGGTGCTGAACCTGGGTCGCGCGGGTGAAGCACTCGTGTCAGACTCGACGGCATGGAGTACCTGATCGCCGGTGCCGTGTGCGCCGCCGGACTTGTCATCCCCGCCGTGCTGGGGATGACCTCCCCGCACCGCCGTCGCCGTTCGGCCCCTCCCGGTCACTGACCGGCCGGAGCGACCGCCCCTCCTCGGGGTCCGAGGGCGTACCCCGGATGGTCGCCGCTGATCCCGGTGTGGTTCGCGCTCCGGGCCTGCTCGGCGAGGAACGCCGTCATCCACCCGGTCGGCGCGTCTGAGGATGTCCCCCACGCGGGGTCGCTGCGCCGTCCTGTCGTCGGAAGGCGAGCGGTTCGCCTCTCAGAACCCCGGCTCGCTGTCGTCCCGCGGCATTGCGCGCACCTGCAGTTCGTTCAGCGCCTGGGCGAGCTTGCGCGAGGACGCATCGAGCACCGTGTGGTACCCGAGCCGCTGGGCCTCGGAGGCGCGCTGGGCGGCTTGCGTGACGTTGCGGATCTCGCCGGTCAGGGTCAGTTCGCCGATCGCCGCGAGCCGCTTGGATACCTTGCGGTTCTTGACGGCGTTGGCGACGGCGATCGCGATCGCCAGATCGGCGGCGGGCTCGACCAGGCGCACGCCGCCCACGGTCGAGACGTACACGTCGCGATCGGAGAGGGTGAGTCCCATGCGGCTCTCGAGCACCGCGAGCACCATCGCCACCCGCGAGGAGTCGACGCCGTTGACGATGCGCCGCGGGTTGGGCGCGGTCTGGCGCACGGCGAGCGCTTGGATCTCGACGGGCAGGGCTCGCCGACCCTCCATCGCGATCGTGACGCAGGTGCCGGGCTCGGGTTCGCCGTGGCCGAGGAAGAGCGCGCTCGGATCGGCGACTTCGGCGATGCCGGTGCCGGTCATGTCGAAGCAGCCCACCTCGTCGGTGGGGCCGAAGCGGTTCTTGAGGGCACGGACGAAGCGCAGCGACGTCTGCCGGTCGCCCTCGAAGTGGCAGACGACGTCGACGAGGTGCTCGAGGATGCGCGGGCCGGCGATCGAGCCGTCCTTGGTGACGTGGCCGACGAGGATGACCGGCAGACCGCGTTCTTTCGCGACGCGGATCAGCGCGGATGCCACTTCGCGTACCTGCGCGGGCTGTCCGGCCGCTCCGTCGCTGTGGGCCGACGACACCGTCTGCACCGAATCGACGATGAGCAATCCGGGCTCGACCTCGTCGATGTGCCCGAGGATCGTGGCCAGGTCGGTCTCGGCGGCGAGGAACAGCTCGTCGTGCAGCGCCCCCGTGCGTTCGGCGCGCAGTCGGACCTGCGCCGCGGATTCTTCACCGCTGGCGTAGAGCACCCGTCGTCCGGCCCGGGCGCTCTGCGCCGCGACCTCGAGCAGGAGCGTCGACTTGCCCACGCCGGGCTCACCGCTCAGCAGGATCGCCGCACCCGGAACGATGCCCCCGCCGAGCACGCGGTCGAACTCGCCGACGCCGCTCGTGCGCCGCGGGGCGTCCTGCGTGTCGATCTCGGTGATTCGGCGGGCCGCCCGCGCCGCCCCCGGGGCGACCGGCACGATCGAGCGGACGATGCCCGTCTGCTCGGCTGCCTCGACCACGGTGCCCCATGATTGGCATTCGCCGCAGCGGCCCACCCACTTGACCGTGGTCCATCCGCACTCGGTGCACCGATAGGGCGCGGGGGCGGTTGCGGGACGACGGGATGCCATGGGTTCAGGCTACGCGGGGCCTCCGACATCGCGGCGCCGGGGTGCCGGCATCCATCGTCCCTCCGTTCCGCGCGCGCCGCGCGGGGGCGGCTCAGTCGAGCAGCGACCGGGTCACCGTCGCCAGAGCGTCCGCCGAGCGACGCAGCAGGGTGAGCTCGGCGTCCGAGAACGGCGTGCCCGCCAGCGGAACGGCTCCGCGCGCCGACACGATCGACGGAACCGACAGGGCCGTGCCGCTGATGCCGTGGAAATCCTCGAGCACCGTGCTCACCGGCAGGATCGCGTGCTCGTCGCGCAGAATCGCCTCGACGATGCGGGCGCTGGACAGCCCGATCGCGTAGTTGGTGGCGCCCTTGCCCTTGATCACCTCGTACGCCGCGTCGCGGACGTCGACGGCGATGGCATCCAATTCCTTCTCGTCGAAGCGGGAACCGTCGGGGAGGACGAACTCGGTGATCGGAACCGACCCGATCGTGGCCGTCGACCACAGGGGGAACTCGGTGTCGCCGTGCTCGCCGACGATCCAGGCGTGCACGCTCGAGGTGGCCACGCCCGCGCGTTGCGCGATCTTCCAGCGCAGCCGTGAGGTGTCCAGCACGGTGCCGGAGGCGAAGATCCGGGATGCCGGCAGCCCGGTCCTCTCGTGCGCGAGGACGGTGAGCACGTCGCACGGGTTGGTGACGATGACGTAGACCGCGTTGGGGGCGACTTCGAGCAGCTTCGGCATCATCTCGCCGATGATCCGGGCGTTCGTGGCGGCGAGCTCGGTGCGCGTCTGTCCGGGATTCTGCTTCGCCCCCGCGGTGATGACGACGACGTGCGAGCCCTCGGCCACCGCGACGTCGCTGCCGCCGGTGATGTCGCTCGAACCCGTGAACTGGGTCCCGTGCGCGAGGTCGAGCACTTCGGCCTCGACCTTCTCGGCGGCGATGTCGTAGAGCGCGACGTGCCGGGCCGATCCGCGGATGAGAGCGGCGTAGGCGACGCTGGCGCCCACGCTCCCCGCGCCCACGACCGTCAGCTTGGAGTTCTCGATCACGCTCATGGCTCGATCCTGGCAGCGGCCGCGTGCGGCATCCAGCGCGGTGGCTCGACGGTGGAGGAATGGATGCCGGCGGGCCGGCTCCGGGGGCCGGGGGACGTGCCGGGGGCCGGCTCCGCGGGGCCGGGTGACGGCTGCGCGGGTTCGGGGGACGGCTGTGCGCGTCCGGGGGACGTGCCGGGCTCCGGACGTCGACCCGGAGAACCGCGCCGCGCGGGCCGGCGCCAGGCCCGCGACGGCTTTTCTCCGGAGCGCGGCACGCCTCGCCCAGGTTGAGGAGCCCGCCGTGAGCGCCGATTCGCGGCATCCCGCAGAGTGTCGTAAGCTTGTCCGCGGTGACGTGTCCGAGCGGCCGAAGGTGCAACACTCGAAATGTTGTGTAGGTTCACCCCTACCGTGGGTTCAAATCCCACCGTCACCGCCAGTTTCACCGGATCAGCCCCGCTTTCGAGCGGGGCTGATCTGCGTTCGGGGCGATACTTTCCGAACCGGCCCCCTCGCGCCCCTACAGTGGGCGGATGCCCCTGCGAAGGATCCGCCGATGCTGATCACCGTCACTCTCGAGCCCGAAACCGGCTCCGAGGTGGATGCCACCGTGCTCGGCTACCTGCTGCACAAGCACCCCGCCCGCGCGCAGGTGTTCTCGGCGCCCGTCGGCGACGTGCACGTGTTCGCCCCCGAGGCGACGCGCGAGCGGTGCACGTTCGCGATGCTGCTCGAGGTCGACCCCGTGGGCCTGGTGCGCAACAAGCGGTTCCGCGGAGACGCGGGAGCCCTCGGTCATTACGTGAACGACCGGCCGTACGTCGCGTCGAGCATGCTCGCCGTGGCGATCGGTGCCGTGTTCCGCACGGCGATGACCGGACGCAGCGATTCGTATCCGGAGCTCGCGGCGTCGTCCTTGCCGTTGCGGATCGAGATCCCCGTGGTGTCGGTGCGGGGCGACGACGACATGGTGGAGCGGTTGTTCGGCCCGTGCGGGTGGACGGTCGCGCAGGAGCGCATCCCGCTCGACCCCGCCTTCCCGGAGTGGGGCGACTCGCGCTTCTCTGCGGTGACGCTGACGGGCCGCGTGCGGTTGACCGAGGCGTTGCGTCAGCTGTACGTGCTGCTGCCGGTCCTCGACGACGCGAAGCACTACTGGGTGGGTGACGACGAGGTCGCAAAGCTCGAACGCGCGGGCGAGGGATGGCTCGCGGACCACCCCGAGCGCGACCTCATCACGCGGCGCTACCTGCTGCACCACCGGTCGCTCGTGACACAGGCCGTCGAGGCCGCGGCGCAAGCGGCGAACAAGCCCCTGAGTGGGCTGCGAGCGGATGCCGTCTTGACGGCCCTCGCGGATGTGCGCGCCCGCAGCGTCATCGACATGGGGTGCGGTCCGGGCGCCCTGCTGACCCGTCTGGCGAAGGATCGGTCGTTCTCGCGCATCGTCGGCGTGGACGTGTCGGCCCGTTCGCTGGAGCAGGCGGCGCGCTCGCTCCACCTGGATCAGGTTTCGGATGCCGAACGCGAACGCATCCAACTGCTCCACGGATCGGTGGTATACCGCGACGAGCGTCTGCGCGAGGCCGACGCGATGGTCCTCATGGAGGTGATCGAGCATGTCGACCCGTCGCGCCTGCCGGCCCTCGAGGACGCCGTGTTCGCGGGCGCGCGGCCCGCCGCCGTGATCGTCACGACCCCCAACTCCGAGTACAACGTCCTGTACCCGACCCTGGAATCCGGGGCCATGCGCCACGACGACCACCGCTTCGAGTGGACGCGCGCGGAGTTCCGCGCGTGGGCCGAGGCGGTCGCGTCACGGCACGGGTACACGGTGGAGTTCCGTCCGGTCGGCGCCGAGGACGCGGTCCTCGGTCCCCCCACGCAGATGGCGCTCCTGCGCCGGGAGGCAGGCGCATGAACGTGCTCGACATCCCCGCCCTCTCGCTCGTGGTGCTCGTCGGGGCGTCCGGCTCGGGCAAGTCGACCTTCGCCGCCGCGCACTTCGGTGCGTACGAGACCCTGTCCAGCGACGTCTTCCGTGGTCTCGTCGCCGGTGACGAGACCGACCAGTCCGCGACCCCGGCGGCCTTCGACGCGCTGCAGTACGTCGCGGGCAAGCGCCTCGACGCGGGGCTTCTGACCGTCGTCGATGCGACGAGCGTGCAGCCCGAGGCCCGCCGCCGACTGGTCGAGCTGGCCAAGGCGCACGACGTGCTGCCCGTGGCGATCGTGTTCGACCTGCCGGAGTCGATCAATCTCGCGCGCAACGCGGAGCGCACCGACCGGCTCATCCCGCCGGGGGTCGTGAAGCGGCAATCCGACCAGCTGCGGCGGAGCCTGCGCCATCTCGCCAAGGAGGGCTTCCGCAAGGTGCACGTCCTGCGCTCTCCGGACGAGGTGGCGGCAGCGCGGATCGAACGCACACGCCTTTTGACCGACCGCAGGGACGAGCACGGTCCGTTCGACGCGATCGGCGACGTGCACGGCTGCTCGAGCGAGCTGCAGACCCTCCTCGGCGCGCTCGGCTACGACATCGAGCGCGACGAGCGGGGTCGCGCGGTCGACGCGCGCCACCCCGAGGGGCGCCGCGTGATCTTCCTCGGCGACCTCGTCGACCGGGGACCCGACGTCGTCGGCGTCCTGCGCCTCGCGATGGGGATGGTGGCATCCGGATCCGCCCTCGCGGTACCGGGCAACCACGAGGCGAAGCTGGTCAAGGCGCTGGGCGGGGCGCGGGTGACGCCCACGCACGGCCTCGCCGAGACCCTCGCTCAGCTCGCCGACGAGACGGAGGAGTTCCGCGAACGGGTCGCGACGTTCTGCTACGACCTGGTGTCGCACCTCGTGCTCGACGACGGGCGCTTGGTCGTCGCCCACGCGGGACTGAAGGAGCAGTACCAGGGGCGGGCCTCGGGCCGCGTCCGCGCCTTCGCGCTGTACGGCGAGACGACCGGCGAGACCGACGAGTTCGGCCTCCCCGTGCGCTACCCCTGGGCCGAGGACTATCGCGGTTCGGCGGTCGTGCTCTACGGCCACACGCCCGTCCCGCGCGTCGAGTGGATCAACAACACCGCGTGCCTGGACACCGGATGCGTGTTCGGGGGCGCACTGAGCGCCATGCGGTACCCGGAGCGCGAGGTCGTCTCGGTCCCCGCGGAGCAGGTCTGGTATGAACCGGTTCGACCGCTGGTCGCCGAAGCGCCCGAGCGCGCGGCGGGTGTGCTGCAGCTCGCCGATGTGCGGGGCAAGGTGGTCGTCGAGACCGGCACCATCGGCCGCGTGAGCATCACCGAGCAGCAGATGGCCGGCGGTCTCGAGACGATGAGCCGTTGGGCGACGGACCCGCGCTGGCTCACCTACCTGCCACCGACGATGTCGCCGCCCTCGACGTCGGCGCGCGAAGGGTTCCTCGAGCACCCCGACGAAGCGTTCGCCTCGTTCCGCGACCACGGCGTCACCGACGTCATCTGCGAAGAGAAGCACATGGGCTCGCGCGCCGTCGTGCTGCTCGCGCGCGACCCGGCCCGCTTCGGGGCGCCCGACGGGTGGCGCGGAGTCATCCACACTCGGACCGGCCGCGCGTTCTTCGCCTCCGACGTCGAACAGGCGATGCTCGCCGCGCTCGACGACGCCCTCGAGCGCGCCGGGGTCTGGGCCGAGCTCGACGCGGACTGGGTCCTGCTCGACGGTGAGATCGTGCCGTGGTCGGCAAAGGCCGGGGATCTCATCCGCGACCTCTTCGCGTCGGTGGGGGCGGCGGGGGCCGCGGCCACCGCGGCGGCGTCGGCGGTGCTGGAGCGAGCCCTGGCATCCGGGATCGACGTCCAAGGGCTCGCGGACCGCATGCGCGTCCGGGGCGACGATGTCGAGCGCTTCCGCGACGCGTACCGACGGTACGTCGACACCGCGGATGCCGTGCGCTTCGCGCCGTTCCAGGTGCTCGCCGCGGGAGAGGCGACGTTCGAGACGCGCGACCACGGGTGGCACCTCTCGGTGGCGGATCGGCTCGCGGATGCCGCGCCCGATCTCGTCATCCGCACCCGACGTCTGCGCGTCGACCTCGCTGACGCCGACGCCGTCGCCGAGGCGGCGGCCTGGTGGGAGCGGCTGACCGCCGAGGGCGGTGAGGGAATGGTCGTGAAGCCCTTCGCGGGCCTCACCCGCACGAAGAAGGGCCTGGTGCAACCGGGGATCAAGGTGCGCGGTCGCGAGTACCTGCGCATCGTCTACGGGCCGGACTACACCGTGCCCGAGAATCTGGCGCGGCTGCGTGATCGCGACGTGGGGCGCAAGCGCTCGCTCGCCGCGCGGGAGTACGCCCTCGGCCTCGAGGCCCTGCGCCGCGTGACGACGGGCGAACCACTGTGGCGCGTGCACGAGGCCGTGTTCGGGGTGCTCGCGCTGGAGTCGGAGCCGCTCGACCCGCGGTTGTGAGGCGGGGCCGCGACGTGATCGGTGCGCCGCGTGGGTACGCTGGTTGCGACGCTCTTGTGATCGCTTTCGTCCACGGTGATCCGACGGCTCAGGCGATGGGCGATCTGTGTCTCGAAGACGAGAAGTCGATCCACCGGCTCGCAACCGTTCGGGCGCCCTTCGTCCTCTCTCTCGGGGTCAGCGGCCTGCGGCGGAGGAAGTTGTACGCGCCGTAGGGGCCCGACTGGTCGCCGGCCCGCTTGCCGCGTCAGCGCCCGTCGACGAACGTGCGCACCGCGGCGGCCGCCTCGGGCGCGGCCCGGTACACGTGCTCGGCCCCCGGGAAGACCCCCTCGCGCACCTCGCGCGCGTAGGTGCGCACACCCTCGACCATCGCATCGCCGACGGCCGCGTACGTCTTGACGAAGACGGGGGAGTGTCCCTCGGTGATGCCGAGCAGGTCGTGCATGACCAGCACCTGCCCGTCGGCCCCTCCCGCACCGATGCCGATGACCGGGATGCGCAGCGCGCGCCGGATCTCGGCGACGACCTCGGCGGGCACCGCCTCGATGACGAGGGCGAAGGCTCCGGTGGCCTGGACGGCGAGGGCGTCTCGGGCCACCCGGACGGCGTCCTCGGTGGTGCGGCCCTGGGCGCGCAGTCCGCCCAACGCCGTGGCGGTCTGGGGGGTGAGGCCGACGTGACCGACCACGGGAATGCCGGCCTCGACGATCGCGCGCAGCCGCGACAGGCGCGCGGGGTTCGCCCCCTCGATCTTCACGGCATCCGCTCCGGCTTCGTGCACGAAGCGGACAGCGGTGGTGACGGCCTGCTCGTCGCTGACCTCGGTCGACCCGAACGGCAGGTCGCACAGCAGCAGGGGCGTGTGCACCGCGCGGCGCACCGCCCGGGACAGCAGGAGCATCTCGTCGACGGTCACCGAGGTGGTGTCGGGGTGCCCCAGCACGACCTGGGCGCCGGAGTCGCCGACCAGCACGATGTCGACGCCGGCGCGTTCGGCGACGCGACCCGAGACGAAGTCGTAGGCCGTCACCATGACGATCGGCGTCCCCTCGTGGGCGAGGGCGCGCACGCGGCGCAGGGTCACGGGGGTGGTGGTCACGGGGTGTTTCCTTCGATGCGGATGCGGTCGTCGACGCCGGGCGTCAGGATCACGTTGTCGATCAGGCGGACCGACCCGACCCGCACGGCCACGACGAGCACGGCGGGCCGTTCCACCCGGGCGATCGGAGCGAGGTCGTCGGCGTCGACGACCTCGACGTACTCGGGGTCCAGGCCGGCGGCGGTGAGGGCGCCGCGCACGTCGGTCTCGAGCAGACGGGCATCGCGGATGCCGTCGGCGAAGGCATCCTGAGCCCGGCGGAGCGCCCGCGGGATCACCGACGCGAGCCCGCGCTCGACCGCGGTGAGTCGGGTGTTGCGGCTGGAGCGGGCGAGGCCGTCGGGGTCGCGCGATGTCGGCAAGGCGCGGATCTCGACGGCGAGGCCGAGGTCGGCAACCATGCGGCGGACGACGACCACCTGCTGGGCGTCCTTCGCGCCGAAGTAGGCGTGATCGGGCTGCACGGCGATCAGCAGCTTGGCGACGACCGTGGCCACGCCGTCGAAGTGCGACCGGCCGCGCCGTGCGCCCTCGAGCGTGCCGGTGATCGTCCCGTCCACCGAGACGGTCGTGGCGAACCCGGTCGGGTACACCTCGGCGACCGAGGGCGCGAAGATCAGATCGACCCCGGCCGCGGCGGCGAGGGCGACGTCGGTCTCTTCGGTGCGCGGGTAGGCGGCGAGGTCGGCGGCCTCGCCGAACTGCGTCGGGTTGACGAAGATCGACAGCACCACGACCGCGTTCTCGGCGCGCGCGGTGCGCGCCAGCGACAGGTGGCCCTCGTGCAGGGCCCCCATGGTGGGGACGAACCCGACGGCGTCGCCGCGGTGGGGGGCGAGGGCGGCGCGCAGGTCGGCGACCGTGCGGACGATGCGGGCGCTCACGACGACACCCCCGTGAAGCCTCGCGGGGCACCCGCCGGGGCGCTGCCGGTGGTCGAGGTGCGCGCCGGATCGGTGGGGTCCGCGCCCGCTGCGGGGGCCTCGGTCCGCGTGAGGCGGGCGAGGTCGCGGGTCGCGTCGACGAGCGCGTCGAAGAGCGGCAGCCGCTCGGGCAGGCGTTCGCGGACGGCCCGACGCTGACGGGCGACGGTCGCGTCGTCGCCGCGCGCGACCGGACCGGTGAGGGCCGCAGCGGCACCGTGCGCGGCCCAGTTGTCGACGGCGGCGCGCACGAGGGGCACGAGGGCGGAGCGCTCGACACCGGCGGTCGCCGCCAGCTGCTCGGCGATGCCCTCGAGCGTCACCAGGAAGTTCGCCGCGACCGAGGCGGCTGCGTGGTAGGCGGGCCGGTCTTCGTCGCGCACGCGGACCGTCGTCATCCCGAGGACGCCGGCGAGGCCCGACGCGACGGCGAGGGCGGCGGGCGTCGTCGCGGCGACCGCGGCCGTGACTCCCGCGAACGAGGAGCCGGCACCGGTCACCGTCATGAGGGGATGCAGGCCGAAGGCCTGGTGCGGATGAAGCACCGACAGGTCGAGGGCTCCGGAGAGGTGACCGACCGTGCGCCCGGGCGTCAGCGCGCCCGCCGCCGTGGCGATCTCGGCGTCGGGCACGGCCAGCAGCACCACGGGGGCCTCGATCCCGGTCGCGCCCCGACCGGCGGGACCGTGCACGGCGACGCCGGCCGCTGCGAGCGCGGCGACGAGCGCGCGGCCCATGCGTCCGTCACCGACGACGAGGACGGGTCCGAGCGGGGCCGGCGGAAGGGGGGAGGCAAGCGGGTTCATGAGCGTGGGGCGGCGCCCGTACGGGCGGCTTCGCCGATCTCAACCGTACCCGCTCGTGCGTGCGAGCAAGCGCGGCCGAGGTCTCCTCAGCGCACCGCCGGCTGCTGCTGCGTGATGCAGTGGATGCCGCCGCCCCGGTCGAACAGCGGTCGGGCGTCGACCGACACCACGCGCCGGCCGGGATAGGCCTGGCCGATGATCTCGCGCGCCCGCCCGTCCGCCGTCTTCTCGCCGAAGCCGCACAGGACGACGCCGTCGTTGGTGACGAGGTGGTTGATGTAACTCCAGTCGACCCAGCCGTGCGCGTCGCGCAGGGTCGTGGGCGCGGGGACGCCCGTGATCGTCACGGCGCGACCGCGCGCCGCGAAGGCGTCCGAGAGTTCCTGGCGCACCAGGCGCGAGACCTCGAAGTCGGGGTGGGACCGGTCCAGCTGGTCATGCACCAGCACGTGGTCGGGGGTGGCGAAGGTCGCGACGATGTCGACGTGCCCATTGGTGCCGAACTCGTCGTAGTCGCGGGTGAGGCCGCGCGAGAGCCACACGGCATCCGTCGCCCCGATCGTGCGGAGCATCTCGGCTTCGACGCGAGCGCGATCGGCGTGCGGGTTGCGGCGCGGGTCGAGCTGCACGGTCTCGGTGAGCAGCACGGTACCCGCACCGTCGACGTGCAGGCCGCCACCCTCGGCGACGAGCAGCGAGTCGACGCGTTCGGCGTCGACGTGCGCGGCGACCACCCGGGCGAGCTGCGCGGACTTCTGCCACTCGGCCCAGTCGGGGGCGCCCCATCCGTTGAAGATCCAGTCGACGGCGCCGAGGACCCCCGGGCGGTCCGGATCCACGACGAAGGTCGGCCCGACGTCGCGCATCCAGAACTCGTCGAGCGGGGCCTCGACGATCTCGATCTCGGACGAGAGCATGCGCCGGGCGCGGGCGATCTCGCTCGGGTCGACGACCATGGTGACGGGTTCGAACTGCGCGACGGCGTGGGCGACGTCGGTCCAGGCGCGGTAGCCCTCGGCGCGGGTGTCATCGCCCTCGCCGAGGGTGACACCCTCGCGGGGGAACGCCATCCACGTGCGCTCGTGCGGGGCGGTTTCGGCGGGCATGCGCCACATGGCGGACTCCTCGGGTCGGTTCGGGTGCGATGTCGGGGCGGGATGGATGCCGGGCGGAGGCGAGACGGGGTCAGAAACCCGTGGTCAGCACGCGGTCCAGCGCGTCGACGAAGACGTCGACCGAGGCGCGCGTGACCACCAGCGGCGGCTTGATCTTGAGCACGTTCTGGTGGTCGCCGGTGGGCTGCATGATCACGCCCAGCTCGCGCAGGCGGTCGCAGATCGCGGCGGTCTCGACGGTGGCGGGCTCGAGGGTCTGCCGATCGAGGACGAATTCGACGCCGAGATACAGTCCCGATCCGTGGACGGTGCCGATGAGGGGGTGCTTCTCGCCGAGCTCCTCGAGGCGTCGCTTGAGGTGTCCGCCCACGACGCGGGCGTTCTCCTGCAGGCCCTCGTCCTGGATCACGTCGAGCACGGCCATCCCGATCACGGCCGAGACGGGGGATCCGCCCGTCGACGAGAAGAAGTACCCGCCGGTGCGGTAGCGGTCGGCGACCTCGCGGCGCGTGATGACGGCGCCGAGGGGGTGTCCGCCGCCGATGGACTTGGCGACGGCGACGATGTCGGGCACGGCATCCTGCTGCTGGAAGCCCCAGAACCACTCGCCGAGTCGGCCGTAGCCGACCTGCACCTCATCGGCGATCGCGAGACCGCCGTGCCGACGGATCGCGGCGTACACCTCGCGCAGGTACCCGTCGGGCAGGGCCACCCCGCCGGCGTTGCCGAAGTAGGTCTCGGCGATCATGCCCGCGGGCGGGCGACCGGAGGCGGCGAGCTCTTCGATGACGGCGACGGCCTCGGGGGCGTAGTCGACGGCATCCGCCCCCCGGTGCGTGCCGCGGTACGAGTTGGCGGCGTCGACGGTGTGCACCCAGTCCGGGCGCGTGGCGAGGGCGTTGGGGTTGTCGGCGATCGAGGTCGACACCGCATCGCTGGCGTAGGTCCAGCCGTGGTACGCCTCGCGCATCGCGACGATGTCGGGGCGACCTGTCGCCGCCATCGCCAGACGGATGGCCAGATCGGTGGCCTCGGACCCGGAGTTGACGAAGAACACCGTGTCCAACTCCTCGGGCAGGGTCGCGGCGATCCGGTCGGCGTAGTCCGCAACGGCGCGGTAGTGGAAGCGCGAGTTCGTGTTCAGCAGATGCATCTGCCGGGATCCCGCCTCGACGACGCGGGGGTGGGCATGACCGACCGAGGCGACGTTGTTGACCATGTCGAGGTAGACGCGGCCCTCGACGTCGATCAGGTGCTCGCGCCAGCCGCGTTCGATGCGCGGGGGAGCTGCGTAGTAGTGCTCCTGCACCTCGGCGAGCACGGCGTGGCGGCGGGCGAGCGAGTCGTCGGCGTCGGCGTGGGCGGCGGGCAGGCCGAGCGCAGCGCCGGGGTCGCCCGCCACGCGGCGCCACGCGTCGGCGAGGGCGCGCGAGGTGCGCAGCGGGGGCACGTGAGCCCCGACGGTGCGCCGCAGCGACAGGCGGGTGCGGGCCGGAAGGGCTTCGGATGCCGCGTCGGCGGGGATCCCCGCGATCGTCAGGGTCCCGGCATCCACCGTCACGGTCCGCAGGGCGTCGTCGATGCGCGCGACGTCCGCGAGAGGCGCGGGCTCGGCGAGCCACACCAGCAGGTCGGTCGGCACCGTCTCATCGGTCGAGGGCAGCGGATCGGTCGTTCCCGTCAGGCGCGCGCGCCAGGCGGGAACGGTCACGATCTCGGCGCCGGCGTCGAGGGCCGCGAGGGCGGCGCGGTCCAGGACCCCCGCGTCCATCCACGCTCCGGCGTCGTTCAGGGGCGACTCGGTCGACGCGTCGAGCTGCACGTGGCGCCCGACCGCCAGCACCGGCGCCGCGGCCCACGCCGGCTCGGCCGGGAGCGCGCGTCCGAGGGCGGCGCGGGTGGCCGCGGTCAGGACGGGGATCGGCACGGATGCCGCCTGCACCAGGATGCGGAATTCGCGGTCGAGAGCGACGGAGGCGTAGTCGTTGGAGTCGTCGAGGCGCACCTGGGCTCGTCCGCTCAGCACCAGGACGGCGCCGCGCAGGATGACGAGCGGCCATAGCGCCGTGATCTCGTCGTCGGTGAGGTCGCGCAGACGGTCGAAGGCCCGGATCGCGGGGAAGGCGCTTTCGGGCGTCGCGCCGTCGTGGTGCAGGACCGACGACACGGTGACGGCGATCTCGCCCACGCGCCACGAGGCGCACACGTCGCCGAAGTCGATGACCGCGTCGGGAACCCGCGCGCCGGGTGCGCGCAGCACGTTGTCGTCGGTGACGTCGAAGTGCCCCACCTGGATCGGCAGGGCGTCCTGCACGGGGGCGAGGGCCGAGCGGGCCGCGTCGGCGGCGCGCTGCACGACGCCGCGCACCTCGGCATCCGGCTCGAGGGGGAGCAGGGTGTCGACCACGCGCGCCGCGTGGCGCAGGTCCCACTGCAGCACGCGACCGCTCGCGGGGTGGACGAAGTCCGCGAGCGACAGGCTGACGGCGCCTGAGAGCGACCCCATCGCCTCGACAGCGGCCGGGGCGAGGTACCCGGAGCCCATGAGCGTGCGTCCGGCGATGTTCTCGATCACGCGGGCGTGGATGCGTCCTTGGCTGGACTCCCACCACGTCGACATGGCGCCGCGGGGACCCTCGACGATGCGGGGGATGCGCACGTGCGGGCTCCGCTCGGCGACCAGGGCGGCCGCGGCATCCTGCATGTCGATCTCGGCCTCGCTGAAGACGGGGTTGCTGAGCTTGAGAACCCCCAGCGGCTCGTTCGACCCGCGCGCGAACACCCGGAAGTTCTGGTCCTGCTGGCTTCCGAGTGCCTGCACGTCGATGTCGACGCCGAAGGACTCGGCGAACAGCGATCGCACCTCTTCGTCGGAGAGCGTCGGGGTGGGCAGGTCGACCTGGCGGAAGTAGTCGAAGACCTGGATCGGGGATGTCTCGGTCACGGCGGTGTCCTCGGGTGATTCGGGGGTCACAGGGGCGAGTCGGATGCCGTGCCGACGGCGCCGGCGACGGCTCCACGGGCGTCGCGGACGGCCAGGACGACGAGCGGCGCGAAGGGGGCGATCCAGGGGCTCACGGCCTCGGCGTCCGCGTCGGAGGAGAGCGGAACGGTGGCCGTCAGGCGGTCACCCGCGAGTTCGGCGGCCGCGCGCTCGCCGTCGACGTACACGGCGTACTCGCTGGCGGTGCCGCCGCTCACGGTCGCGGCGACGGTGAGTCGGTCGCCGTCGCGGACGACCTCGTCGATGACGACCGACAGTTCGCCGTCGGCCGCGCCGTGCGGTGCGGCGAAGAGGGCCTCGTCGGGCAGGGCGGGCGTGCGCGGGGGAGTCGTCCGGCGCGCGCCGAGGGCGGTGACGGCCCGGGCGAGCTGCACGAGCCGGGTGTCGCTGTAGGCGGGCCCGGCGAGGGTCAGGCCCACCGGCATCCCGGTGTCGGCCATGGTGCCCATCGGGACGGTGACGGTGGGGATGCCGAGATGACGCGGCACGAGGTTGCCGTTGGACACCCACACGCCGTTGCGCCACGCGATGTCGGCGGAGGCGGGGTTCACGTCGGCGTCGGCGGGGCCCACGTCGGACTGGGTGGGGAAGATGACCGCGTCGATGCCCTCGGCGCTCATCCACTCCTCGACGTCGACACGGCGCGTGTGCTCGAGGCCGCGCAGCCCCTCTTCAAGGCTCGCCACGTCGCGCCAGTCGGGGTCCCACTCGCGGGCGCGGGCGACGTAGTCGCCGATGTCGTAGGCGATGTCGTAGTGCCAGATGCCGTACCGGTCGGCGAGTGCCCCGGGCGGGTGGGGGAAGATGCGGTCGGCCTGCGCGTCGGCGAGGCGCGGCAGCGCGGGGTCGCCGTTGGTGCGCAAGAAGGTGTCCATGGCCCAGACCGCGAGGTCGCCGACCTCGTCGTCGAGGAACTGCCGGGTGACGAAGCCGCGATCGAGGAAGTCCTCGTCGCCGTCGTGGAGCTTCTCGTAGCGGTCGACCGCGGGGAAATCCGTCTCGATGACCTCGGCACCGGCGGCCTCGAGGTCGGCGCGCAGCGCGTTCCACAGCGCCATCACGCTGTCGCGCGTGACGATGGGCGAGGCATTGTCGGGGTCGCCGTTGATGTAGACGCGGGGGACGGCGAGCCGCAGCCCCGCGAGCGGCAGGGACTCGAGGCCGGCGTACGACTCGGGGCGCACCTCGGACGGGAGCGGGAGCGCGACGAAGGGCTGCGTGCGCCACAGGTCGCCCGCGGTCTGCGGGTCGTCGGCGACCACGGCATCCAGGACGTGGGCCATGTCGGCGATGGTGCGGGTGTGCGGAACGACGACGTCCATCGTGGGCACGAGCGGCCAGTTGCCGCGCACCGAGATCACCCCGCGCGAGGGGGTGTAGGCCACGAGGGCGTTGTGCGAGGCGGGGGCGCGCCCCGACGACCAGGTCTCTTCGCCCAGGCCGAAGGCGCAGAAGCTGGCGGCGGTGGCCGTGCCCGAGCCGTTGGACGACCCCGAACCGAAGGCGGATGCCAGGTACTCGCCGTTGTAGGGGGACTCGGCTCGTCCGTACACACCGCGCTGCATTCCGCCCGCGGCCATGGGCGGCATGTTCGTCAGGCCGAGGAACACCGCGCCGGCCTCGCGCAGGCGCGCGATGGCGAAGGCGTCGTCTCCGGCGATGAGGTCTCTGAAGGCTGGGGATCCGGATGCCACGGGCAGGCCGGTGACGCGATAGCTGTCCTTCGCGGTGAAGGGGATGCCGTCGAGCGGTCCGCGGGCGGCGCCCTGCGCGCGGCGCCGGTCGCTCGCGCGCGCCTCGTCGAAGGCGTGGGGGTTGAGGACCGGGACGCTGTTGAGGCGGATGCCGGAGCGGTCGTAGGCCGCGATGCGGTTGAGGTAGCGGGCGACGAGCTCGACGCTGGTGATCTCGCCCGCGTCGAGGGCGGCGCGCAGGCGGTCGATGTCGGCTTCGACGACGGTGAGAGCCTCAGTGGTCATGGCGGTAAACATACACCGTTTGTTTTAAGTGTGCGAGAGTTGTCTCGAGAGACCGTGACGACACGCACTCGCACCGCCCCGGGGAGGCCGACATCGCCAGACCGCACACGCCGTTGCTCAACCGCGACCTGATCGCGCGCACCGCCCTCGCGCTCGTCGACCGACACGGGACGGACGGGGCCAGCATCCGCCGCGTCGCCGCCCGGCTGGGCGTCAACCCGGCCTCGCTGTACAACCACGTCCCCAACCGCGCGGCGATGGTCGAGGACGTGCGGGCGCTGGTCTCGGCCCACATCGACTCGAAGCCGCTGCGCGAACTCCCCTGGGAAGACGCGTTGCGTGCCTGGGCGCGGTCGTACCGCCGGGCGTTCGCCCGGCACGCGCGCGTGGTCCCACTGCTGATGACCGAGCGGGCGTCGGCACCCGTCCTGCTCGCCCAGTACGAGGACTTCGCCGCGGCCGCCGAGGCCGCGGGATGGACGCTGCGCGACGTCATCCCGTTGCTCACGGCCTTCGAGTCGTTCATCCTCGGCAGCGTCCTGGACATGTCGGGCCCCGCGGTCGTGTTCGACCCGACCGGGCAGGAGCAGGACTTTCCGCGCTTCTCGGCGGCGTTCCAGACCCTGGCCGAAGAGGACGCGGAGGACCCCGTGGCCACCCGGGCGTTCGAGCTCGGCCTCGACATGCTGATCGCCTCGGCGCGGCCGCGCTGAGCCGCGGTCGAGTTCCTCCGTGCGCGGGTGGATAACGCCGTCGGCGTCGGACGGACGCGCGGGAACGGCCGGGGCGTCGAAGGCAACGGCTTCCCCTCGTCGCGTCGCGGCTGGCACGATCCAAGGATGGATGCCACCACCGACGAGCCCGCGCTCCTGCCCGATCGCCCACGGGTCGACCACCGCCGGCCCGTGGCTCTCGTGGTCGGGGTGGTGGCGACCGTCCTGTTCGTCGCGCTGCGCCTGACGGTCGACCTCGACGGGGGCGCGCCTCTGGCGCTGGACCGGTGGTGGGACGACGCGATGGCTGCGGCGGCGAATCCGGTCGCGGTCATCGTCGCCTGGGTCCCGGCGATCGTGGGCGGCACGATCGGCATGATCCTGATCGGCGTGGCGACCACCGTGGTGTTCCTGTGGGCCAAGCGCCCCTGGGACGCGCTGAACGTCGCGGCATCCATCGCGATCGTCGTCCTGATCGGTGCTCCGCTCGCCGCGGTCATCGCCCGTGCCCGTCCCCTCGACTCGCTCGCCGAGATCCAGGCGACGTCGTTCCCCTCGGGGCACACCGCGGTGGCGACGACGATCGCCGTGACCCTGGCGCTGATCCTGCGGCGCCGGTGGATCTGGGGCGCCGGGGCGGTGTGGGTCGTGCTGATGATGTGGAGTCGCACCTACCTGCACGCGCACTGGCTGTCGGACGTGACGGCGGGCTTGTTCGAGGGGGTTGCCGTGGCAACCATCGTCTGGGCGCTGATCGAGGTGTGGCGCGCTCGTCGTGCGCAACGGGGGGTCGAACGGGCCGGCTGAGCGTTAGCCTCGCCGGATGAGTTCTGCAGCCGCCTCTGCCTCCTCCGCCGCCGACAAGGCCCAGGATTCCGCCGCCTTCCGCGTCGCGGCGCGGATCGGATACGTCGTCCTCGGACTGCTGCACCTGCTGATCGGGGCGATCGCCATCTCGATCGCGACCGGATCCGGGGGCGACAACGCCGACCAGAGCGGGGCGGTGCAGCGAGTGGCCGAGGCGCCCGCGGGCATGCTGCTGCTGTGGGTCATCGTGATCGGTCTCGCCGCCCTCGCGGTGTGGCAGGTCGCGGATGCCGTGGCCGAACGCGATCCGGACGGCAAGAAGCGCTGGGCGCACCGCGCCAAGTACGTGGGAACGGCGGTGGCCTATGCAGCGATCGGCGTCACGGCCCTGACGGTGCTGACGGGCGGGCGCTCCGACTCGGGCGAGCAGACCCGGACGCTCAGCGCACAGTTGATGGCGTCGCCCGGCGGGTTGGTGATCCTCGTGATCATCGGCCTCGTCGTCACCGCGATCGGCGTCGCGTTCGTCGTCCGCGGCATCACCAAGGCGTTCATGAAGAACATCTCGAGTCCCGGCGGTACCACCGGGCGGGGTATCCGCACCTTCGGGGTGGTGGGATACGTCGCCAAGGGCATCGCCGTGGGGGTGGCCGGCATCCTGTTCCTCGTCGCCGCCTTCACCCACGACCCGAACGCGGCGGGCGGCCTGGACGCGGGTCTGCGCGCGCTCGCGGACCTGCCGTTCGGGCAGTTCGTGCTGTGGTTGGTGGGAGCGGGCCTCGTCGTCTACGGGCTGTTCTGCTTCGCCCGCGCCCGTTACGCCCGGATGTGACGCCGCGGTCACCGGAAGCGCTGCCGGGCCCCGGCGACGAGCAGCGGTGCGGCGACCCGGTGAGTGCGGGGGCAACCCCCATCCGCCGTCCAGGTGGGTCGGATAAGCCGGAGGTACCGCACGGACGAGGAGACCCCATGACCGACAGCTCTTGTTCCCGGCGTCATCGAGCGGGGCTCGCGGGCCTCGCCGTCGTCGCGTTGACCGCGCTGGCCGGATGCGCGCCGGAGAGGCAGACGGAGGCGGCTCCTGCGGTTTCCCGTGCGCCCTCGAGCGGTACGGCCGCCGAAGCCACGCCCTCGCTCGGTGAACCGACCCCGGTGGTCGAGGGCCTGACCACGCCGTGGTCGGTGGCGTTCGCCGACGGTACGGCCCTGGTGAGCCAGCGTGACACCGGCGAGATCCTCGAGGTGCTCGACGGCGGCACGCGCGTGGTCGGCGAGATCCCGAGCGCGACGCCGGGCGGCGAGGGCGGATTGCTCGGCATCGCGGCCCGCGACGGATACCTCTACGCGTACGCCACCACCGCGGACGACAACCGCGTGCTGCGGCTGCCGCTCGAGGGGGCACCGGGGGCGCTGCGCCTGGGGTCGGCGCAGACGGTGATCGACGGCATCCCCTCGGCGAACATCCACAACGGCGGGCGCATCGCCTTCGGACCCGACGACATGCTGTACATCACGGCGGGCGACGCGTCCGAGCCGGATGCGGCGCAGGACCCGGATTCCCTCGGCGGCAAGATCCTGCGGGTGGCGCCCGACGGTGCGGTCCCCTCCGACAATCCATTCGCCGGCTCGCCCGTGTGGAGCCTCGGCCACCGCAATCCGCAGGGGATCGGGTGGGATGCCGCGGGCACGATGTACGCGTCGGAGTTCGGCCAGAACACATGGGACGAACTGAACGTCATCGCGCCCGGGGCGAACTACGGCTGGCCCGAGGTCGAGGGCATCGGCGGGCGGGAGGGGTACGTCGATCCCGTCCAGCAGTGGGCCCCCGCCGAGGCGAGCCCCAGTGGACTGGCGGTGGTGGACGGCGCGGTGGTGATCGCGAACCTGCGCGGACAGCGCGTTCGCGTCGTGCCCACGGGCGATCCGTCCTCGGCCGCGGACTTCTTCGTCGGCGAATTCGGCCGGCTGCGCGACGTCGTCGCCGCGCCGGACGGGAGCCTCTGGGTCGTCACGAGCGACACCGACCGCAGCGGCGGCGACACCGACGCGATCCTGCGGGTCCCACTCGAGCGCGACTGAGGGTGGTCAGGGGGTCAGCACGGTGACCCCCGCCTCGGCGAGGGCCGCGGCGAGCTGCGCCGACGGCGGAGCGTCGGTGATGAGGTAGTCCGCCTTCTCGAGTGGGGCGATCTGCGCGAACAGGCGACGGTCGAGCTTCGTGGAGTCGGCGAGGATCGCGATGCGATCGGCCTTCTGGATCATTTCGGTCATCATCGTGGCGTCGCCGAGGTTGCTCGTGGAGAAGCCCGAGCCGTCCACCGCGCCGACGGCGATGAGGGCGTAGTCCGCACGGATATCGACGTCGGGGGCGTGGGAGTTCGTGGCGAGGGTCACCGGTCCGGTCGTGGCCTGCGTGATGGTGCGCACGGCCCCGCCGAAGATGAAGAGGTCGCGGAAGACCGACGGCGAGATCTCGGCCGGGATCCGCAGATTGTTGGTCGCGATGGTCAGGTCGCGGTGGTTGCGCAGCGCACGGGCGACGGCGAGCGTCGTCGTGCCGGCGTTGAGCATGAGGACCGACCCGTCCTCGACGAGGTCGACGGCGAGCGCGGCGATCCTCTCTTTCTCTGCGGTCTGCATCTGCAGGCGCACGTCGAGCCCGCGGTCGCGGCCGGGGACGGACATGGCGCTGACGGCCCCGCCGTGCGTGCGCACGACGATGCCCTCGCGATCGAGCTGGTCGAGATCGCGGCGCACCGTGTCGATCGACACGCCGAAATGCGAGGCGAGGTCGACGACGGTGACCTGTCCGGTGTCGGCGACGTAGGCGGCCAGCTCGGCCTTGCGGCCTGCCGGCAAGCGCCGCTTCGTCATGGCTGTGGGTGCGTCCATGCCGTCATATCTAGCACAGCGTCGCAGGGAAATCAGCAGAACGGGTGGGAAAACAGCAGGTAACGGCAGTTGAATCCCCGAAAGGCCGCCGTTGTCTGCCGCGATTGTCACGAATGTGCATCGCCATCTTGACCGCTGCCGCAAGACGGCGCATACTCGTGCTGAAAGATGCAAGAACGCGCAGAACAGCGCGAAATGCAGCAAATCTCAACGAGGAGAAACGATGGACAACAGCGGGCGCCGGCGTCGGAACGCCATCAAGCTCGTCGGTGCCGCAGCAGCGGCCACGACCCTCCTGGCCATGGCGGGGTGCTCGTCGAGCGGCGCCACTCCCGCCGAGGGTGGAGACGTCACGATCGAGTTCGCGCAGTGGTGGGAGCCGGAGCTCGGCGACGGCGAGTTCCGGGGGTTGATGGACCAGTTCGAGCAGGAGAATCCCGGCATCACGGTCGACCTGGTCAGCGGCCCCTACGCCTCGACGAAGGAGCAGCTCTTCGCCGGGGCCGCCTCGGGCACCATGCCCGACGTGGTCGGCCTCGACGGCGCCTGGGTGAGCGACTTCGCCCAGCAGGGCGTCATCGCCGACCTGTCGCAGCTCATGAGCGACTCCGGCTACGACGAGAGCCAGCTCGCCAGCCAGATCAAGGTCGACGGAAGCACGTACATGATCCCCGTGGTCAACTTCGTCTACCCGATGTTCACCAACGACGGACTGCTCGCGCAGGCCGGGGTCACCGCCCCGCCCTCGACGCGCGCCGAGTTCGCCGACGCGGCCAAGAAGATCTCGGCGCTCGGCGGTGACGTCTCGGGCTGGGTGCTCCCGCTCTCGCTCGAAGCCCCCAACGGCGTGCAGAACGACGTCATGTCGTGGGTCTGGGCCTCGGGCGGTTCGATGCTCCAGGACGGCCAGCCCGACCTGACCAACTCGGACGTGGAGTCGGCGACCGACTTCATCCAGCAGCTGTGGGATGACGGGGTCATCGCTCCCGGATCCTTCACCATGAAGGAGCAGGACAAGGTCGAGGAGTTCACGAACGGCCGGGTCGGCATGATGATCGACTCGCTCGCCCACATCAACCTGATCCGCGAGTCCAACCCCGACCTGCAGTTCTCGATCTCCGCGATCCCCGCCGAAGAGGGCTTCTCGGGCGAGCGCGGCATCCCGTACGCCTCATGGGGCATCGGCGTGGCCGAGAACTCCGAGCACAAGGACGCCGCCTTCAAGCTCGTGCAGTTCCTGATGGGTAAGGACGTCAACAGCGAGCTGTCGACGATGGCGAAGGCGTTCCCCGGCAACACCGAGAGCGTGCCGACCTTCGTCGAGGACGACGAGCTGTTCCAGACGGCGTTCGACATCTACACGGAGGGGTACCCGGCGAACGAGTTCACCGGCCTTCCCGTCGCCGAGGAGCTCATGCGCCAGTTCGGCGAACAGTTCCAGTCCGCGCTCGACGGGCAGCAGTCGCTGAGCGACGCGCTGCAGAAGTCGCAGGACGAATGGACGTCGGAGTTCTGATCCGACGCTGACCCGGGATGCCGCACCGCTCAGCGGGTGGTGCGGCATCCCGCTCATCGAAAGCCGCACACCATGACCATGCGCACCCTGACTCCCCCCGACACCGAGGTGATCGTCACCGGGCGACCGGCTTCGCGCCGCACCCGGCAGCTCCGCAAGGCGGGCGAGGCGTACGTCTTCCTGTCGCCCACCCTGATCCTGCTGTTCGTCCTGATGATCGTCCCGATCGTGATGGTCATCGGCTACTCCTTCCAGGACAACGTCATCCTGAACAGGAGCCCCGAACTGGTGGGCGTCGACAACTACGTCGCGATCCTCACCGACCCGGGCTTCTGGAAAGCCACCGGCAACACCCTCTTCTTCACCCTGACCAGCGTCGCTGCTCACCTCGTCCTGGGGCTGGCTTTCGCCCTCCTGCTCAACAGCCGTCTGATCGGCGCCGTGCCCCGCGCCATCTTTCGCGGCCTGTACGTCCTGCCCTGGCTGTTCACCGTCGCCGTCATCGCGGTGCTGTGGCGCATGCTCCTGGCCCCCAACGGGATCATCAACTTCCTGCTCGACACCGACATCGAGTGGCTCGCCTCGCCGTCGCTGGCGTTGGGAACCGTCACCTTCATCAACATCTGGGCCGGCTACCCGTTCTTCATGGTGAGCCTGCTCGCGGGGCTGCAAGGCATCCCCAGCGATCTGTACGAGGCCGCGACCGTCGATGGGGCCAGTCCCGTCCAGCGGTTCTGGAACGTCACGGTCCCCCAGCTGCGCCCGATCATCGTCAGCCTCGTGCTGCTCGACCTGATCTGGACGTCGCAGCAGTTCGCCCTGATCTGGCTCACCACGGGCGGCGGTCCCATCGACGTCACCGAGATGCTCAGCACCTTCACCTACAAGCTCGCATTCGCGCAGTACGACTTCTCCATGGCCTCCACCTCGGCGGTGCTGGTGCTGGCGATGTCGATGATCGTCGCGGTGCTCTACGTCCGCCACCAGAAGGCGAGGGACTGACATGGCCCTGACCACCCCCGCGCGCCCGCGCGTCACGCCCGTTCCCGCGCGGCAGCGCGCACCCCGCACCGTCGCGCGTCGACGGATCGCCTCGGCCGGCGTGCTCATCGGTCTTCTGCTCGGAGCCGTGTTCGCGGCGGGCCCCGTGCTGTGGATGCTGTCGAGCTCGTTCAAGTCGAACACCCAGATCTTCGAGCTGCCGCCGCGCCTTGTCACCGACACCTTCTCGTTCGACGCGTACGCGGCGATCTTCACCAACCCCGAGACGGTGCGCTTCTTCATCAACAGCTACGTCGTGGCCGGGGCGGTGACGATCCTGACGCTCCTCGTCGCGATCCAGGCGGCCTACGCCTTCAGTCGCTTCGAGTTCCGCGGCAAGCGCATCGTCAACGTCATCATCGTCAGCGTCCAGGCGGTGCCGCCGATCACCCTGCTCATCCCCTACTTCGGGCTCATGGTCGGACTGGGCCTGTACAACACCTACCCGGGCCTGATCTTCACCTACATGGTGTTCACGCTGCCCTACGCGATCATCATGATGACCGGGTACTTCAACACCCTGCCGAAGGAGCTCGACGAAGCCGTCCGCGTCGACGGCGCCGGTTCCTTCACCGCGCTCTGGCGCGTCCTCGTGCCGATCTCGATCCCGGGGATCGTGTCGGTGGGCATCTACACGTTCATGATCGCGTGGAACGAGTTCCTCTTCGCCCTGACCCTCACGCGCACGATCGACATGCGCACGGTGCCGATCGGCATCCAGTTGCTCATGGGGCAGCACTCCTACGAGTGGAACCAGATCATGGCGATGAGCATCCTCGGCTCGATCCCGGTACTGGTTCTCTTCCTCTTCTTCCAACGCTTCTTCATCAGCGGCCTCACGGCCGGCTCGGTGAAGAGCTGATCCTGCCTATCCACCCCTACCAAGGAGAAATCCGTGCTCTACACCGGCAAGTCCATCCTCGACGTGGCGAACGCCCACAGCTTCGCCATCCCGGCCTTCAACATCAGCGACTGGGCGATGTTCACCGGGATCATGGACATCAGCGAGGAGAAGAACGCTCCGGTCATCATCGCCGTCCACCCCGACGAGGTCTCGCACATCACCACCGACCTGCTCCCCGCGATGCACGCCCGCGCACACCGCTCGAGCGTCCCCGTCGCCATCCACTGGGACCACGGGGGGACCTACGACCAGATCGTCACGGCCATTCAGGCGGGCTTCACCTCGGTGATGATCGACGCGTCGCTGGAGCCGTTCGAGCAGAACGTCGCCCTCACCCGCAAGGTCGTCGAGGCCGCGCACGCGGTGGGCGTGCAGGTCGAGGGCGAGCTCGGCACGATCGGTGCGAACGACAGCTACGGCGAGTCGGGCGCGGCCGAGATCATCTACACCAACGTCGACGACGCGGTGCGCTTCGTCGAGCAGACGGGCGTGGACAGCCTGGCCATCGCCATCGGCACCTCGCACGGGCTCTACCCCTCGGACAAGAACCCGGAGCTGCGCCACGACCTGCTCGAGCAGATCAAGGCCGCCGTCGGCATCCCGCTCGTCCTCCACGGCGGGTCCAGCAACCCGGATGCCGAACTCGCCCGCGCCGTGTCCCTCGGCATCAACAAGATCAACATCTCCAGCGACATCAAGGTGGCCTACCACGACCGCATGCGCGAGGTGCTCGGCACCGACCGGCGCCTGCGCGAACCCAACGCGATCCAGCCCGAGTGCATCGCGGCGATGAAGGTCACCGCCGCCGAGAAGATCGACCTGTTCGGCGCCGCCGGCAAGGCCGACCTGTACTGAGGGGAAGTGACCGGCGTCATGGCGCACGACCTCGTCCTCGGGCTCGGCGGGACCGTCGACTACGAGATCCGATGGGATGCCGAGGTGCTCACCGCTCTCGCTCGGGGACACGGCATCCGCTTCGACGAGCTGACCACCACGACGCCGATCATCGACGAACGCGCCCTCGTCGTGACGGTGCTCGCCTTCCTCGCCGCCGGCGGGGGAGGCGAGCGCTTCGTCCTCTCCAGTGAGATCGTCGAGGCCTTCTCGCGGCATTTCGACACGAGGATCACCCTCGGCGGAACGGGGGTGCGCGCGGGCATCGCCCTCGACCGCATCGGCGTGCCGACCGTCCAGCACCTCGTGAGCATCGACGACAACGTCCGACGCCTGCTGCCGGCGTCGATGCGGGTGGTGTCGTCGGCCACCCGCGACACCCTGGATCCCCACCTGATCGTGCAGTACCCCGAGGGGGCGACCGTGCGGCTGGCCGACGGCCAGGTCACGGCGCCCGCGTCGAACCGGATCATCTTCGCGAATGACGCGCCGAACCGCGAGATGGCGATCGCCGCCGACCTCGGCGAGGCGCTCGCGCAGGCCTCGGCGTTCCTGGTGTCGGGGTTCAACACGATGCAGGACGCCGAGCTGCTCGAACGGCGCCTGGTCGACCTCGCCCACGCCATGCGCCGCCTGCCCACCGAGGCCCTGGTCTACTACGAGGACGCCGGGTTCTACCGGCGAGAGCTGTCGGTGCGGGTGCGTCGACGACTGCTCGACCGCATCGACGTGTACGGCATGAACGAGGACGAGCTGCAGGAGTACCTCGATCGTCCGGTCGATCTGCTCGCCCCCGACGACGTGGTGGCCGCGCTCGCCGAGGTGCACCGCATCATTCCGGCCCGCGCACTGGTCGTGCACACGAAATACTGGGCGATCGCGGTGGGCCCCGCCGCCGCGCGGCATCGGGTGGCGCTCGAGAGCGCGGTACGCACGGCCGCGACCCGGTACCGGCTCGGCGACGCGTGCACGGCCGGCGATCTGGACGAGACGGCGCGGCTGCCGCGGCACGAGGGCGGCAGGGCGGTCGTCTCCGCGGTCGAGCGGGTGCTGCCGTCCGCGGGGGTCGCGGCCCATGTCGTCGACACCGCACACCCCACCACGATCGGTCTCGGCGACACGTTCGTCGGCGGGTTCCTGGCCGCCGTACCCTCGGCAGCGCGTCTCGCGACCGCCGCGTCGCTGGAGAGGGCTCTCGACGCCGCGTGCGCGGGCCGTTGACCGCCGTCGACCGGCCGCTCGGGCGCCGGGCCGGGGGTCACCGCGCCGCCGTGTCGGCATCCGGATCCGAGAACGGTCCGCACGCCGCGATGACCCGTCGCAGGCTCACCGCCGCGTCCCACGCGTCGAGCGGTTCGTCCTCGGGGGCGAGGTCGCGCAGGCGATCGGTGTATCCCGTCAGTGCCGCCTCGGCGTCGCGCAGGGGCGCGACGGTCGCGTCGGGCCAGGGCGGGGCCGTCACCAGCCGGGCGACGGCCTGAACGGCCTCGGCGAGCGAGCGACGCGTCGATGGCGGCACACGGGTGTCGACGCCAGGGCCGGCGGTGAGCCGGCCGAGCGCCGCCGACAGTTCGCGCGTGGCATCGGCGATACCCGTGAGAGCGTCCAGGCGTCGGCGGTTCAGATCGCGCGGAGCGTGCAGACGCCGGCCGCGCGGGTTGTAGCGGCGGCTCTCGTCGGCCAGGTCGACCTCCTCGCGCACCTCGGCCAGGGTCGCGGTCAGCGATGCCGTCGCCGCGTCGGCGACGTCCGGCGCGAAGGTCCGTCCGGCCAGCGCGTCCGCGATGCGGTGCAGGGCCGCGCCGAGGTCGTCACGCAGAGCGGTGAGGCGGTCGTCGGCGCGCGCCACCCGCAGCGGGGGCACGACGACGAGGTTGACGACGACGCCGACGATGACGCCGAAGGCCATGGTGATGAGGTACGAGAGGGAGTAGCCGTCGGGGTCCGCTCCGCCCAGGAGCAGAACGAACAGGCCCGCGATCGCGACCCAGTCGCGTCCGACCCCGAGGGCGCGAACGCCCGCCAGCAGCACGCCGATCAGGATCACCGCTGCCACCGCGACGATCCGAGGCAGACCCGTGCCCACGACCGCGAGGCTGCCCAGACCCAGGCCGATCCCCAGGGCGAGGCCGACGATCGCCTGCAGACCGCTCGATGCGGAGCGCGCGACCGTGGGGTACATGCTCACCAGCACGCCCAGCGGGGCGTAGTACGAGTACTCGCTCTGGGCGAGCGGGACGAACGGGGCGAGGTACCACGCCAGCGCCGCGGCGGCCGCGGTCTTGGCGGCGAGGAGCAGACGCTCGGGCGCCACCGCGTCGGCCCACCATCGTCGGGGGTCGAGGGCGGCGGGCACGTTCACGAGGGCTGAGTGCGGGGGCGAGTCGGCACCCTCCCATGGTGCCGCGGCACGTCGGCCCGACGGAGGGGGTTGCCATCGTCGGGGCCGGTGGTATCTCTCAGCCCTTCGGCCGATAGGCCCGCCACAGCACCTTCGCGTGACGCGCCTTGGCGCGCTCGACCCCGCCCTCGTCCCTGCGGGCCGCGCTGATCCACTCCGCGAAGCGGCTCGCCATCGCCCCCAGCACCATGCTCAGGTCCGCGTGCGCGGCCGGAGGGACCGCGGCCTCGGCCGCCGGCATCCGCCCCTTCACCGGCAGATCGTCGTCGATGTGGCGCACGACCAGTCGCGCGACGCCCACCGCGTGGCTGTTGACGACGCAGTGCGCCGCTCCCTCGATCTCCCACCGACGCGCCTCGTGCGCGCGGGCGACGAGACGCGAGTGCAGACGGCGGGGCGAGGGGCGGTCGAACTCACCGCGGAGCAGCAGCAGGCGGGCGCGGCCCAGACCGATGCGGTCCGAGATGCGGTAGCGCAGCATGTGGGGCAGCACCTCGAGGAAATAGAGCATGCCGCACAGGAGGTAGGCCGAGAACGCCAGGAGCGCGATGTGGATGGACTCGCGCGCGGTCGACTGCACGAAGCGCACCGCCTGCACGAGGGCGTTCGCCTCGGACTCGTCGACGACGGGGCTCACGAGTACGGCGTGCGACAGCTGCGGACGGCGCGAGAGCACCTCGGTCACGACCTGCGTCCCCATCGAGTGCCCGAGCAACACCGGGTCGTCGAGCCCGTAGGCATCGAGGACCCCCTCGACCTGGTCGGCGAAGAAGGACGCGGTGGGCTGTTCCCCGGATGCCGGGACCCCGCCGAATCCGGGGAGATCGAGGCTGTAGACCTCGCCGTGTTCGGCGAGCAGCGGCGCGAGGAACTCGAAGTAGGTCGCGGCGACGCCGACGCCGGCGACGAGGACGAACGCGCGATCGGATTTCACCCCTGTCGACGTCCGAGTCACCCGTGTGCGCACCCCGTCGCGGCGATGGGTCTCGACCTGGACGTCGATGGGCGCGGAGTCGTCGGTCATCGGACAAGCATCCCGCACCCGCCTGGGCGCCCTGTCAATCCCGGGGTATCGCGACGCTGATCGCGCCTAACCTTCCGAGATGAGTGATTCCTCCCGTGAAGAAGAGACCCTGGGCGCCACCCGCGAAGGGGACAACCCCGCCGAGAAGGACCCGTCCGACTGGGTGACGGGCGATGAGCCCATGACGGCGCCCCAGCGCAGCTACCTCGACACGCTCGCGCGCCAGGCGGGCGAGGAGATCCCCGCCGACCTCACCAAGGCCGAGGCCTCGGAGCAGATCGAGCGGCTGCAGTCCGAGACCGGCCGCTCGAGCGAGTGACCACGTGAAGGAGCCCCCGCGATCGGCGATCGCGGGGGCTCCTTCTGTCGGGAGCGCGCTCAGGCGGTCCGGGCGGAGTGCTCCTCGGCGGACATGCCGTCGATGTCGGCGCGCTCGCCGCGGGCGATGTCGTCCAGGAAATCGGCCACGATCCGCCGCTCGGCCGGGCCCAGTCGTGCCGCGGCGGCGACCGCCGACGCGCGGCGGACCGACAGGATGCGGCGGGCGGGGGAATCGAGGTCGATCTTCTCGCGCACGACGATCGACCGGCGGTCGCCCGGGTACGGCTCGCGTTCGACCCATCCCGCTTCGGCGAGACGGTCGATGAGCGCGGTGGTCGCCGCGGACGAGATGCCGAGCATGGACGCCAGCAGGCGCGGGGTCACGGGCTCGTCGTCCGGTTCGCGCTGCAGCAGGAATCGCAGGACCTTGGCGTCGTTCGGACCGATGCCCAGTGAACTCAGAGCCGCGCGCTCGGACGCGACGCCCGAATCGGTGAGGTCGTTGAGCGCTTTCACCACGTCGTCCGCTGTCGCTGAGTGTCTCATGTCGCCTCCCCCGGTTTTCTCGGTGCGCTAGTGTCTTCGGTACCAATCAAGTAGGTAACCGTTCTACTCACCATGGTACCTGTCTGCCATGGCGGTCGGCAGGGGGCTAGACGGGCGGTCCTGACGTAGGATGCCCTGGTGGAAAACGGTTCGGATTCGTCGCGTTACTGGTATGGCGCGAGTGACGAAGACCGTCGTCGTCGCGCCGTCGATGTTCTCCAGGCCTTCCGCGTCTACCGTGCCGCCGAAGTCGCGATGCGTCGTCGCACGCGCGAATCGATGTCGATGGGTGAGAACGAGCTGCTGGTGCTCCGCTATCTGCTCAAGGCCGCCGGTCAGCAGCGACAGGTCTCGCCGAGCGAGCTCACCCGCTACCTGGGGGTCTCGACCGCGTCGACGACGGCGATCGTGGACCGTCTCGAGAAGTCGGGCCATGTCACGCGCGTGCCGCACCCCACCGACCGGCGCAGCATCTTCATCGTCGCCACCGCGGCGAGCGACCAGGAGGTGCGCGAAACGCTCGGATCCATGCACGCGCGCATGATGGCGGCGGTCGTCGACATGACCCCCGAAGAGAGTTCGGCCGTCATCGCGTGCCTCGGGCGCCTTCAGGATGCCGTCGACCAGGTCGATCCGCACCCCGTCGACGCTGCCGCCGCCCACTGAGTCGTCAGGTAGTCAGGCGACCGAGAAGGTAGGCGGCCTTCTTTCCTCGAGATCATTAGGCCCTCGCCGATGGCCGTGAAAGCATGTGGTTATGGACGACACCATTGCGCACCAGCCGTCGTCCGACCGCGCCCCCGGGGTCGTCGACGTGGTCGACGGCGTCGAGGTGGCGTTGTTCGAGGACGTCGTCCTGCGTCTGTGCGCCGCCTACCCCCGCGAGGACCCCGTGCACGTCGAAGCCATCGTGCTGCGCGAGTGGGAGGCGTTCTCGGCCGGTCGGCCGCTGGTCGTCCCGACGGCGGTCGAAGAGGGCGCGCGCGAGATCCTCGGCCAATTCTCCGCCTGAGTCACGTCCCGGGCGCGCCGGGTTCCGGAACCAGGAGCAGGCCGCCGGAGGAGTTCGCCGAGGCGGCGAGCGCCTCGATCCACGCGCGACTGAGCACGGCCGGCTCGGGCTCGTCGAAGACGAACCGCAGGGGGATGGACGGGTGCAGCCACACGGTGGTCCGCCCCACCTCCTGACCGGGACCGTGCGTCCACGAGAGAGTGAAGCTCTCTCCGCGGCGCAGCTTGGTCGCGACGACGACCTTGACGTGCGCGAGCGCGCGATCCTCGATCTCGATCGGAGTCGCGACGTCGCCGTAGTAAAGGGTTCCCACACCGCGACGTTAGTCGTGCCGTCTGCGTGAGCCCCGGGGTTGCTTCGGTCTCGACGACGTGGCATCCCGGAAAGCGGATGAGGGTGCGTTCCTCGGATAGGCTCGCAGGTATGGGCCGATTCATCTACGACACCGTCGCCAACGCCGTCGACATCGACGACCGCACGCTCGCGCACCTGCGCATCGTCGTGATGAACAAGCTGCGCCGCTCGGAGTCGTTCATGTTCGACGTCGAGGTCGGCGACGGCAGCGGGCGTCGGAGCTTCTGGATGCACCCGTCGGTGCCGATCCAGTTCCACTTCTACGGCAGCCGCCAGCCGCGCATCAACCGCGTCTGGGTCGAGGACCTCATGCTCGCGGCCTCCGGCCCCAACGGCCTGGCGATCACGCCCGAGCCCAGCGAGGACGCGCACGTCGAAGAGGGCTGAGGCTCAACCCTTCTCGCGGCGGTCCACCGGGTCGCCCTGCTCGGTCGGGGTGATGTCCTCGGGTACGAGCATGATGCCGCCCGATGAGTTCGCGCTGTCGGCGAGACGTTCGATCCACTCCCGACTGAGCGTGGTGGGTTCGGTTGCATCGAAGACGAACCGCAGCGGGATGGCGGGGTGCAGCCAGAGCGTGCTGCGACCGCGTTCCTCGTCGTCGCGGTGACGCCACGACAGCGTGAAGCTCTCGCCGCGACGCAGCTTGGTCGAGATCACGACTTTCAGATGGGCCAGAGCGCGGTCCTCGATGTGGACCGTGGTGCCGCTTCCCCCGTAGTGAATGGTCCCCATGCGGCCACGATACGCCAGCGCGGGCGTCGGATAGGCGGCGGGGTGGCGGGTGTCAAGACGGGGTCTGTGCGACCCCGGGCGTGTCACAGTGAGGATGAGCACGGAAGGAGGGCACCGTGACGCATCCCCCGACTCCGCGGCATCCCGAACCAGCGGACGACCCCGACGACCTCCCGGACGTCTTCCAGGGACTGATCGGCATCGACGTCGTCGACGGCGAACTCGTCCCTCGCGCGTCCGAGCCGCCGCGGACCTGAGTTTTCAGCGACCTCGTAGTCACCCTCGCTAGCGTGGGGGCATGGCCGACCCGCTGGACGATCAGCAGATCACCGTCTCCGGTGCGGCGCTGCGTGCGATGCGCGACGAGTTCCAGCGCTTCTTGATGGAGTACCGCTTCGGGCTGGCCGAGGTCGAGACCAAGATCTCCATCCTCCGCGAGGAATTCCAGGAGATGCACGACTACAACCCGATCGAGCACGTCTCGAGTCGGGTGAAATCGCCCGACAGCCTGGTCGACAAGGTGCGCCGCAAGGGCATCGACACGGACTTCGAGTCGATCCGCGCGGCGATCACCGACATCGCCGGCATCCGGGTCACCTGCTCGTTCGTCGACGACGCCTACCGGCTGTCGAAGCTGCTCACCCGGCAGGACGACATCACCGTCCGCGACGTGAAGGACTACATCGCGCGGCCCAAGGCGAACGGGTACAAGAGTCTGCACGTGATCGTCGAGGTGCCGGTGTACCTGTCGACCGGACGGGTCGACGTCCCGGTCGAGGTGCAGTTCCGCACCATCGCGATGGACTTCTGGGCGAGCCTGGAGCACAAGATCTACTACAAGTACGACCGCCTCGTCCCCGACGAGCTGCTCGCCGAGCTCAAGGACGCCGCCGTCACCGCCGCCGAGCTGGACAGCCGGATGGAAAGACTCCACCGCGAGATCCGCGGCGCTCGGCCCGGGGTGGTCCCCCTCGCCCCCGGCGCACCAGAATAGGACGATGAGCGACGACGACGCCCGACTGGACGACGTCGCCGCCGACCTGCTCTCGTCGCCGCCGACGCGCTTCACCGCTGCCCGCGCGGAGCGTGCCGCCGCCGCCGCCGCGCCCCTCGCCCGTCGTATCGCCGGCCTGCGCAAGCCCACCGTGGCGGCCTGGGCGGTGAACCTGCTCGTGCGTGACGGTCGACTGGGCGAGGCGGTCGAGCTGTCACGGGCCCTTCGAGAGGCGCAAGAGGATCTGGATGCCGCCGAGCTGTCGCGCCTGGGACGCCAGCGCCGACAGCTGGTCTCGGCGCTCGCCCACCGCGCCGCCGAGCTCGCCGCCGACGCCGGCACCGTGCTCAGCGCGTCGATGGCCGAGGCGGTGCAGAAGACCATCAATGCCGCCGTCGTGGACGAAGGGGCGGCGGCGGCGATCCTCACCGGTCGACTGATCGCGGCCGTCGACCTCGCCGACCTCGATGCCGAGACCCTGCGTCGCGCGGTGGCGGGCTCGCTGCCCGAGACGCTGCCCGCCTCGATCTCGCCGGGCCGCGACGATCTCGCCGCCCGGCGGGCCCGCAAGGCCGCCGAGCGCGCCCTGCGCGAGGCCGACCGTGCCCGGGCCGACGCCGAACGCGAGCTCGCCTCGAGCGACAAGCGGCTCGCGACGGCGCGAGAACGGGCCGATCGCGCGGGCGAGCGCGTCGCCGGGTTACAGGCCGAGCTGGCCAGGGCCGAACGCGACCTCGCCGATGCCGACGAGGTCGTGCAGACCCGCGAGCGGGAGCGCACCGCCGCGGCCGACACCCTGCGCGCGGCCGAGCGTGCGCGGGAGCGCGCCGCGGTCGCCCGAGACGAGGGGGAACGATGAGCCGGCGCCTCACCGAGCTGTTGCGCGAGGCGAGGGCGCGTCTCTCCGACGCGCCGCGCGAGCGCTTCGGCGATCTGCAGGAGGGACGTCGGCTGCTCGGCATCCCGCGCCCCGCACGCATCGCGACCCGTGGGCTCGCCTGGCACCTCGGGGTGCTCCTGCTGACCGATGACGACGTCCTCGCGACCGGCGACATCGTGCGCTCCCGCGCCGAGGTGCGCCGCGGCTTCGCCGCGGAGTCGCAACGCCGACGTGCCGAGCTCGCGGCCGCCGCCGCCCGTGGGGGTGTGCCCGAGGGTGAGACGGTGCACATCGGGTGGACGGTCCTGGATCCGGACGGCCTGTCCGCCCGGTCCGTGCCGTTGGCCGTGCGCGGCGGCGACGTGCTCGTGCGCTGGAGCGCCGCCGGGGGGTACATGCCGCTCGGGCGCTACCTCGACGAGCGCATCGAGCTGCTGCGGCATCCCCCCGAACGCGCCTGAGGAGCGCGATAGGTCGGCTGCTGCGCCGCGGATGCATAGTCGGCGACCGGTCGGGTGTCAACAGTCGACACCGCGTCATTCGAGGGAAACCACGCAGGTCTATCGTGAGCACGTGCAGCAGGTATGGCCAGGATCCAGTTATCCCCTCGGGGCCACTTACGACGGTAACGGGACGAATTTCGCCCTGTTCAGTGAAGGAGCGCAGAAGGTCGAACTCTGCCTGTTCGACGAGGACGGCACGGAGACGTGCGTCGAGCTGATCGACGTCGACGCCTTCGTCTGGCACGCGTACCTTCCCAACGTGCAGCCCGGTCAGCGCTACGGCTACCGCGTGCACGGCGAGTACGACCCCGCCAACGGCAAGCGCTTCAACCCCGCCAAGCTCCTGCTCGACCCCTATGCCAAAGCGGTCGAGGGTCAGATCGACTGGGGTCAGCCGGTCTTCAGCTACGAGTTCGGCGACCCCGACTCGTTCAACGACGAGGACTCCGCCCCGCACATGATGAAGGGCGTGGTCATCAACCCGTTCTTCGACTGGTCGGGCGATCGCCAGCCGAAGATCCCCTACGCCGAGAGCTTCATCTACGAGGCGCACGTGCGCGGCCTCACCCAGCTGCACCCCGACGTCCCCGAGGAGCTGCGCGGCACCTACGCCGGCATCGCCCACCCCGCCGTCATCGAGCACCTCAAGAAGCTCGGCATCACCGCCATCGAGCTCATGCCGGTGCACCAGTTCGTCAACGACTCGACCCTCGAAGAGAAGGGCCTGTCGAACTACTGGGGCTACAACACCATCGCCTTCCTCGCCCCCCAGAACACCTACTCCTCGACCGGGGATCACGGCCAGCAGGTGCAGGAGTTCAAGGCCATGGTCAAGGCGCTGCACGCCGCCGGCATCGAGGTCATCCTCGACGTGGTCTACAACCACACCGCCGAGGGCAATCACATGGGCCCCACCCTGTCGATGCGCGGCATCGACAATGAGGCGTACTACCGCCTCGAGGACGACGACAAGCGCTACTACACCGATTACACCGGCACCGGCAACAGCATGAACGTGGGCAACCCCCACACGCTGCAGCTGATCATGGATTCGCTGCGCTACTGGGTGCTCGAGATGCACGTCGACGGCTTCCGCTTCGACCTCGCCTCGACCCTCGCGCGCGAGTTCTACGAGGTCGACCGTCTCGCGGCGTTCTTCGAACTCGTGCAGCAGGACCCGATCGTCTCGCAGGTCAAGCTCATCGCCGAGCCGTGGGACGTGGGCCCCGGAGGGTACCAGGTCGGCAACTTCCCGCCCCAGTGGACCGAGTGGAACGGCAAGTACCGCGACACCGTCCGCGACTTCTGGCGCGGCGAGCCGCAGGCGCTCGCGGAGTTCGCGTCGCGGTTGACCGGCTCGGCCGACCTGTACGAGCACTCGGGGCGCTTCCCCGTGGCATCCATCAACTTCGTCACCGCCCACGACGGCTTCACGTTGCGCGACCTCGTGTCCTACAACGACAAGCACAACGACGCCAACGGCGAAGACAACAACGACGGCGAATCGCACAACCGCTCCAGCAACATGGGCGTCGAAGGTCCCACCGACGACCCCGAGGTGCTCAAGCGCCGGGCGCAGCAGCAGCGCAACTTCATCGCGACGCTGCTGCTCAGCCAGGGCGTGCCGATGCTGCTGCACGGCGACGAGCTCGGGCGCACCCAGGGCGGCAACAACAACGGCTACGCCCAGGACAACGAGATCACCTGGGTGGACTGGTCGAGCGTGGACACCCCGCTCATCGAGTTCACCGCCGCCCTCGCCCGTCTGCGCAAGCAGCACCCCACCTTCCGCCGCAGCCGGTTCTTCGACGGCCGCCCCGTGAAGATGGAGGAGGGGGCGCCGATCCCCGACGTGGTGTGGACGCGTCCGGACGGCTCGCTCATGCAGCCCGAGGACTGGGACAACGGCTTCGGCCTGGCGGTGGGGGTCTTCCTCAACGGCCAGGGCATCCGCGAGCGCGACCGCCGCGGTGAGTCCATCAGCGACGACCACTTCCTCGTGCTGTTCAACGCCGGCGACGACAAGGTCGACTTCCGTCTTCCCGACTTCGAGTACGCGCCGAAGTGGGACGCCTACGTCGACACCGCGGGCGAACGCGCCAACACGGAGCCGCTCAACCCGGGCGAGACCCTGCCGCTCGAGCCGAAGTCGCTGATGGTGCTGCGCGAGCACCACCTGCCCGAGCCCGAGGTCGACCACTCGGTCGCCGCCTCGCTCACGGCGCAGATCCAGACCATCGGCTCCGACGACGTGCCCGGCCAGGCGCCCAAGCCGGAGCTCTGAACGACATGCGGCATCCGCTCTCGACATACCGCCTGCAGATCCGCGACAGCTTCACCCTCGACGACGCCGCCGAGGTCACGCGATATCTCCGTGACCTCGGGGTGTCGTGGGCGTACCTCTCGCCGCTGCTGGAGGCCACGCCCGGGTCCGACCACGGGTACGACGTCGTCGACGTCACCCGGGTCGATCCCGCGCGGGGAGGCGCCGAGGGGCTCGACCGGTTCGTGCGCGCCGCGCGCGCCGACGAGCTCGGCATCCTGATCGACATCGTCCCCAATCACATGGGCGTCTCGGAGCCGCGCAGCAACGCGTGGTGGTGGGACGTCCTGCGTCAGGGTCGCGCGTCGACCCACGCGGACTCGTTCGACATCGACTGGGACTTCGGCGACGGCAAGGTGCGCGTGCCGATCCTGGGCGCCGACCTGGCCGACGAGATCGGCGAGATCTCGTACGACCCGACGCCCGCGGGCGATGCGCCTGACGGTCTGATCCGCTACTACGAGCACGCCTTCCCGGTCGCGCCGGGGACGGGGACGGATGCCGCGGCCTCGGGCTCGCGGTCCGCGATCGAGCAGCTGCTGGACGCGCAGAACTTCGAGCTGCGGTTCTGGCAGGACGAGGCGGCTGACCTCAACTACCGGCGGTTCTTCGCGGTGACGACCCTCGCGGGCGTGCGCGTCGAGCTGCCCGAGGTGTTCGACGCCACGCACGCCGAGATCCTCCGCTGGGTGCGCGAGGGGCTCGCGGACGGACTGCGCGTGGATCACCCGGACGGCCTCGTCGACCCGGGCGGCTACCTCGACCGGCTCGCCGTCGCCCTCGAGGACGCCGGCGAGGGCGAGGTCGGCTACGTGCTCGGCGAGAAAATCCTCGAGCACGGCGAAGCCCTGCCCTCGTGGTGGAAGACCGCCGGCACCACCGGCTACGACGCCCTCGCCGAGATCGACCGCGTGCTGACCGATCCCGCCGGAGAGGCGGCGCTGGACGGCCTCGATGCGCGCCTGCGCGTCGACAGCGACCTCGCGCCGCTGACCGGCTGGCACGACATGATCCACGACACCAAGCGCAAGATCGCCGACTCGATCCAGGTGTCCGAGATCCGCCGCATCGTGCGGGGGCTTCCCGCATCGCTTCGCGAGGAGTTCGAGGCCGACGTCCTGCAGGACGCGCTCGCCGAGATCCTCGCCTGCTTCCCCGTCTACCGCTCCTATCTACCGGCCGGCCGCGCGCACCTCGACGCCGCCGCGGGCGAGGCCGAGGTGCGCCGCCCCGAACTGGGCGACGTCATCGAGAAGCTCGTCCCGGTGCTCGCCGACACGAGCCTCGAGGTCGCCTGGAGGTTCCAGCAGACGACCGGTCCCGTGATGGCGAAGGGCGTCGAGGACACCGCGTTCTACCGCTACACGCGACTGGGCTCGCTCACCGAGGTGGGCGGCGATCCGGGCGAGTTCTCGCTCGACGTCGCGGGCTTCCACACCGCGCAGGCGCTGCGGCACGCCTCGTGGCCGACCGCCATGACCACGCTGTCGACGCACGACACCAAGCGCGGCGAGGACACGCGCGCCCGCATCGCGGTGCTCGCGGAGATCCCCGAACGCTGGGCCGAGGTGCTCGCGGAGTTCCGCGACATCGCGTCGACCGGACACGGGCCCTTCGACAACCTGCTCTGGCAGGCGATCGTCGGCGCGTGGCCCGCGTCGGCCTCGACGCCCGAGGGCCTGAAGGTCTACCGGGAGCGTCTGCACGCGTACGCCGAGAAGGCGGCGCGAGAGGCGTCCGAGGCCACGGGCTGGTGGGAGCAGGACGAGGCCTTCGAGGAGCGCATGCACGCGGTCGTCGACGCGGCCACCGGACCCGCCGCCGAACGCGTGCGCGCCTTCGTCGACGAGATCTCGCCGGCGGGGTGGTCGAACGGCCTGTCGGCCAAGCTGCTGCAGATCATGGGCCCCGGCGTCCCCGACGTCTACCAGGGCTCGGAGCTGTGGGAGCAGTCGCTCGTCGACCCCGACAACCGCCGCGCGGTCGACTTCGCCGAGCGGGCCCGCCTGCTCGCGCAGATCGACGCGCCGGGGGCACGTCCTCCCGCGGTGGATGCCACGGGCGCGGCCAAGCTGCTCGTGACCTCGCGCGCCCTGCGGGTGCGCCGCGAGCACCCGCTCGAGATCTACCGTCCGCTGGAAGCGGCGGGAGTGGCCTCCGCTCACGTCGTGGCGTTCGACCGCGGCGGCGTGTTCGCCGTGGCGACCCGCCTGCCCCACGGGCTGGAGGCCGCGGGCGGCTGGCGCGACACGGTCGTGCTGCTGCCCGACACGCCCGTCGTCGACGTGCTGACCGGTCGATCCTTCGCCGGCGGCCCGACCCCCCTGGCCGATCTGCTGGCGTTCCTCCCGGTCGCCCTGCTGATCTTCTGACCATCTCTTCGCGAGCGCGTGAGGCGCCGGGAATCGTCGCCTCACGCACTCGCGAAGCGACAATTCCTGGCACCTCACGCGGAGAGAAGGACACCGGCATGAGCATCGACGTTTGGGCACCGAAAGCAGAGCGGGTGCGGCTGCGACGGTTGGACGACAGCGGCGACACCGTGATCGAGGACATCGAGATGGAGTCGGCGGCCGACGGCTGGTGGACGGCGCCGGTCGACCTGACCGACGGCGAGCGGTACGGCTTCGTGCTGGGCGACGGCGACGATCTGCGTCCCGACCCGCGCTCGCGTCGTCAGCCCGGCGGCGTGCACGAGGCGTCGGCGTGGTTCGATCCCTCGGTCTACGCGTGGAACGACGCCGCCTGGACGGGCAAGCAGCTCGCCGGCGGTCTGATCTACGAGCTGCACCTGGGCACCTTCACCCCCGAGGGGACCCTGGATGCCGCGATCGGCCGGCTCGACCACCTGGTCGACCTCGGGGTGACCCACGTCGAACTGCTGCCGGTGAACGGCTTCAACGGCACCTGGAACTGGGGCTACGACGGGGTGCTCTGGTACACCGTCCACGAGGCCTACGGCGGACCCGAGGCGTACCAGCGCTTCGTCGACGCCGCCCACGCGGCGGGGTTGGCCGTCATCCAGGACGTCGTCTACAACCACCTCGGTCCCTCGGGCAACTACCTGCCCGAGTTCGGCGCGTACCTACGCGAGGGCAGCCGCAACACCTGGGGCGACTCGGTCAACCTCGACGAGGACGCCGTGCGGGCCTACATCGTCGAGAACGCCCTGATGTGGATGGGCGATTACCACGTCGACGGTCTGCGCCTGGATGCCGTGCACGCGCTGCTCGACCACCGCGAGCCGCACGTGCTGCAGCAGATCGCCGAGCGCACCGACGCCCTGTCGGCCCACCGCGGCATCCCGCTGACGACCATCGCCGAGAGCGACATGAACGACCCGAAGCTCATCCTGCCCCGTGAGGCCGGCGGATACGGCCTGACCGCGCAGTGGTCGGACGACTGGCACCACACCGTGCACGTCGCGTTGACCGGCGAGACGACGGGCTACTACGAGGACTTCGCCGATCCCGGCGCGTTCCGCAAGGTCAACGAGGGCGGCTTCTTCCACGACGGCACCTACTCGTCGTTCCGCGAGGAGAAGCACGGCAAACCCGTACCCGCGGACGTGCCGAACTGGCGCCTGGTCACCTTCGCGCAGGACCACGACCAGATCGGCAACCGCGCCGCCGGGGATCGCCTGTCGCAGACGCTCGGTTACGACCGCCTCGCCGCCGCGGCCGTGCTGACGCTGACCGCCCCCGGCACTCCGATGCTCTTCATGGGCGAGGAGTGGGGAGCGAGCACGCCCTGGCAGTTCTTCACCTCGCACCCGGAGCCCGAGCTCGGCACGGCCACCGCCGAGGGGCGCATCGCCGAATTCGCGAAGATGGGGTGGGACGAGGACTCCGTGCCCGACCCGCAGGATCCCTCGACGTTCGAGAACTCCACGCTCGATTGGGACGAGGTGGGCGAGGGCGACCACGCTCAGCTGCTCGGTCTGTACCGCGAGCTGGCGAAGCTGCGTCGCGAGCGACCCGAGCTCACCGACCCGTCGCGCGAGGGGCTCTCGGCCGTCACGCGCGAGGCCACGGGTGGTCGCGTGTACGAGCTGCGCCGCCGCGATCTGGTCGTGACCGTGAACCTCTCGGATGCCGAGACCACGGCATCCGTCGTCTCGGGCTCCCGCGTGCTGCTGGCCACCGCCGAGGGCGTGGTCCTCGATGGCGCGACCGTCACCGTCCCGGCCGGGGCGAGCGCGATCATCGGTCCCGTTCTCTGAGGCACCCGCTGACGGCCCCGTCCCCGCGGGGGCGGGGCCGTCAGTGCGTCCGTCGGATGCGGTCCATGCCCGCCTGGATCGCCACCGCGGCGGCGCCGCGAGCCCAGCCGGCGAACCCGCCGTCGTCGAGGTGCACGGTGACGGGGGCGAGTCCTTCGGCGCGTCCGCGCGCGAGCGTGGCGCCGACGCGGTCGGGCGCGAGGTCGTAGACCGCGGCGGCTTCGCCGGCGAGCACGATGTCGGCGTGCAGGGACAGGTTCGCCGCCAGCGCGCACAGCGTGCCGAGGGCGTCTGCGGCGTCGTCCACGACCGCGCGGGCGACCGGGTCTGAGGCGGCGGCCCGCGCGAACACCTCGTCGAGGTCGACCGCGCGTCCCAGCGACCGGCTGACGCGTGTCACGAGCGCACCGGAGGTGAGCAGCGCGTCGGCGCATCCCCGGTGTCCGCGGGGACACGTGGGCCCGTCGATCCGCAGGGGGAGGTGCCCGACGGTTCCGGCTCCCGCATCGGGCGTGCGCACGGTGCGTCCCTCGACGACCAGGCCCATGCCCACGCCCGCGCCGATGGTGAGGACGACGAATCCCGGGATGCCGCGTCCCCGTCCGAACCATCGCTCGGCGTCGGTGAGGGCGACGACGTCGTTCTCGAGCGTGACGGGGATGCCGAGGCGCGCCTCGATCGCGGCGGAGACGGGTTCGTCGCGCCAGCCGAGGAAGGGCGCGTCGACCGCGACGCCCCGGTCGACGTGTCCTCCCAGGGTCACGCCGACGGCGCGCACCTCGTCGAAGCCGAGTCCGGCGACGGCGTCGGCGATCGCGGCGACGACGGCCGGAGCAGACGTGTCGTGGAGGGGGCGGTCGAGACAGGTCAGGATCTGCGCGCGGATGTCGGTCGCGACGAGGTACATGCGGTCGCCGGTCAGCTTGACGCCGATGAACACCCCGGCGGTGGGAGAGACGTCGAGCGGTCGGGAGGGGCGCCCGACCGTGCCCGGGGCGTCGTCGGCGCGCTCCACGACGAGGCCCGCGGCGAGCAGGGGGCGTGTCAGGCGGGTGAGGCTGGCGGGAGAGAGGTGCAGCCGGGCGGCGAGGGCGCGCCGAGAGAGGGGACCGTGCATGAGGATCTCGCGCGCGACGGCGGCTTCGCTCTCGCTCAGCATGACGTTCCTCCGTGGGGCGGGCGCTGAAATGTTCCGTGATAAAAATAATTCCATGTCGAACGCCCCCGCGACCGTCACCCCCGCCGGCGACGCCGTCCACCTGCGCAACGGCGGCACGAGCGTCGTCGTCGACCTCACCGCCGAGCCGTCGCCCGCGATCATCCACTGGGGCGCCGACCTCGGCGACCTCGACGCCGCCGCGCTGTCGTCCATGATCGTGGCCGCACGCCCCCAGCGCGTTTCGGGCGGCATCGATCGGACGCCGCGCCTGAGCATCGTCCCCACCGCAGCCGCAGGCTGGCCCGGCGCACCCGGATTCGAAGGGGGTCGCGACGGTGTCGTGCAGGGGACGGTGTTCGCCCTGGCATCCGTCGACTCCTCCGACGACGGCCTGACACTGCACCTGATCGACCCGCAGCGCGCGCTGCGCCTGCGGGCCGAGCTGAGGGTGGATGCCGCCGGCCTCTTCGCCCAGACCCTCACCGTCGTCAACGACGGCACCGACGACCTCGTCGTGCAGACGCTCCAGCCCACGTTCCCGCTGCCGTGGGACGCGACCGAGATCCTCGACACCACCGGTCGACACCTGCGCGAACGCTCGTCGCAGCGGCATGCCTTCACCTTCGGCACCCACCTGCGCGAGAGTCGTCGCGGACGCCCCGGCGCCGACGCGACGCTGCTGCTGGCCGCCGGGCGGCCCGGCTTCGGTTTCGAGGCCGGTCGGGTGCACGGCATCCATGTCGCCTGGAGCGGCAACCAGCGCATGTTCGCCGAACGCCTGCCGCTGGGTGAGGCGCTGCTGTCGGGCGGGGAGCTGGCGACGTGGGGCGAGATCTCGCTCGCGCCCGGCCACGAGGCGTCCTCGCCGACGGTCTACGGATCGTGGGGCGACGGTCTCGACCAGCTCGCGACGCGCTTCCACGACGCCTGGCGCGCGCGCCCGCACCACCCCCGGAGGCCCCGGCCCATCACGCTCAACACCTGGGAGGCGGTGTACTTCGATCATCGCCTGCCCACCCTGCTCGATCTCGCCGACGTCGCCGCCGAGATCGGCGTGGAGCGGTTCGTACTCGATGACGGATGGTTCCGCCACCGCCGCGACGACACCGCCGGGCTGGGGGACTGGTACGTCGACGAGGACGTCTGGCCCGACGGTCTGAGTCCGCTCGCCGACCGGGTCGTCGCCCTCGGGATGGAGTTCGGCCTGTGGTTCGAGCCCGAGATGGTCAACCCCGACAGCGACGTCGCCCGCGCGCACCCCGAGTGGATCCTGCGCGGTCGCGACGAGTTGCCGCCGTCGGCGCGTCAGCAGCAGGTCCTCAACCTCGCGCATCCCGACGCCTACGCGTACATCTTCGAACGATTGAGCCACGTGCTGCGGTCGTATCCGATCGCGTACGTGAAGTGGGACCACAACCGCGATCTCGTGGATGCCGCGACCGGACCCGGCGGCGGCTCGGCGGTGCACGCCCACACGCTCGCCGTCTACCGGTTGATCGATGAGCTCAAGACCGCCTTCCCGGGGCTCGAGATCGAGAGCTGCGCCTCGGGCGGGGCGCGCGTGGACCTCGGCATCCTGGACCGCACCGACCGCATCTGGACGAGTGACTGCCTCGATCCGGTCGAGCGTCTGGAGACCCAGCGCTACACGGCGCTCGTCGTGCCTCCCGAGATGATGGGCATGCACCTGACCACGCCCCACGTGCACTCGACGGGGCGGACCGTGTCGCTGGCGTTCAGCGGCGCGGCGGCCCTGTTCGGGCACTTCGGCATCGAATGGGACCTGACCGCACTGACCGACGCCGAACGGGCGACCGTGGGGGAGTGGGTCGCCCTGGCCAGACGGGTGCGTCCCCTGGTCGCCGCGGGGCGCCTGGTCAACGTCGACGTCGCCGATCCCGGCCTCGACGTGCGCGGCGTGGTCTCTGCGGACCGTGATCACGCGTTCTTCACGATCGCGCAGACCCAGACCCTCATCGCCTCACCGACCGGGCGCGTGCGCCTGGCCGGCCTGGATCCCGACCGGCTGTACCGCCTGCGCCTGGTCACCCCGGGCGGCCTCGTCCAGGAGCCCGCGCAATCGTCCCTCGCCTGGGCGCATCACGACACGGCGCTGACCGGTCGCCAGCTGGCCGAGGCCGGCATCCGTCCGCCCGTCCAGAACCCCCAGCAGGCCGTCGTGGTGGAGCTGACGGCGTCGGCCGGGTGACGACCTCCGTCCACGGACCGGAGCCGTCGCCGTCTCAGCCGGCGACCGCGAACAGGCCGGCGATGCCCACCGCGTACAGCACGAGGACGACGAAGGAATCCACGCCCATCCCGAGGATGCGCCGCCGCGGTCGGAAGATCAGCCCGACCACGTAGACCAGGGTCAGCAGGGCCGCCAGGGCGGTCAGGTAGATGTCGGCTCCGTTCGCACGCGGGAGGACCGCGGACCCCGAGATCACGGTCGCGAGCAGGAAGAGCACGGGCAAGAAGGCGTTGCCGCCGAAGATGTCGCTGATCGCCAGGTCGTCGTCGCCTTGACGGATCGCCTGGAGTCCCGTGGAGATCTCCGGGAGCGAGGTCGCCAGGGCGAGCACGGTCGCTCCGAAGAGCACTCCCGAGAGGCCGATCTGCGACGAGGCCGCCTCCCCGGCCCGTTCGAGGACGACACCGGCCACGAGCGTGGCGAGGGCGGCGATCGAGAAGACGATCGCGGCCTTCTTCGTACTCATCGTCTTCTCTCCGCCCCGCGTCTTCGAGCGCTTCGGCGTCGCATCGGGCGCCCGGCCGTCCTCGTGCCAGGGGAGGTGCTTCCCGGCGCGCTGCACCAGGACCAGACCGACGATCCACAGAGCGGCGATCAGCACGACGTCGGGGGTCAGGCGCAGCAGCTCGAGTCCATCCGGCAGCTGGTTCCCTGCGATCACCACGGCCAGCACCGCGACCACGGCCACGCCCTCGAGGACGAGGGAGAGCGATGCCGCCCGATAGGTGAGCGGTGCGACACCGCGCCCGCGTGTGCCGAAGGCGTCGAGGATGACGAGCACCACGGTCTGCAGGGCGATGCCGCCGAGGATGTTGCCGACGGCCACCTCGAGGTTGCCCGAGACGGCGGCCGACACGGTGATCGCGATCTCAGGGAGGTTCGTCGCCACGGCTAGCACGATGAGACCGCCCAGAGCGCTTCCGAGGTGCAGGCGCGCGTCCAGGACGTCGGTGGCCTTGGACAGCTGGATGCCGGCCACCCACACCACCGCGGCAGCGGCGACGAAGATGACGACGAGAAGGGCGAAGGGCAGCGATTGCACCGGACGATTCAAGTCCGGCGCCCCCCGGCATCCGACCCTCTTGCGAGACGGATGCCGGGGGGCTAGGCCGTCAGTCGACGGTGGGGCGCACGAGGCGCAGCACCCGCACCGCCACCGGGGGGACGAGGACGACGACGGCCACGATGAGGGCGGTCACCCCGATCGGTTCGCTCTGCGGTTCGCCGGTGAAGCGCTCCACGGCGAGCCAGCTGAGGCCCCACGCGAGGGCGAGCGCGGGCGCCACGCGCCAGCCGCTGCGCCACGCGATGCCGACGCCGATGAGGGCGACCACGATCAGGACGGCGATGCCGATGGCATCCGCGGCGTTCTCCCATTCGGCGGGGACGACGGTGGTGAGCCAGGCGGCGGTGTTGGCGACGGTGGCCAGCGTCACCCAGCCGAGGTGCAGTCCCGTCACGCCGTCGATGAGCACGGCGTCGACGATGCCGCCACGTGGCTCGCGGGTCACGACGGCGACGCGGAACGTCCAGGCGAGGGCGGCGAGAAGGAGCACGATCACGACGACCGTGAGCACGAGGGTGCCGAAACGCGCGGCGACGAGCCACAGCCCGTTGAGGGTCATCGTGAGGGCGATCAGCCAGCCGAGCGCCCGCTGGCGGGCGTTCGTGCGCTGGCCGGGCAGAGCCTGCCAGATCGCGTAGACGATGAGGCCGAGGTAGATGACCGACCAGATCGAGAAGGCGGGACCGGCGGGGGCGAGGTACGAGCCGCTCGTGCTGAGCGCTCCGCCCTGCTGGTCCTCCACCGCGGTGTTGCCGAAGGCGCCGGCGCCGATGACGGCCGCGATGAGCATGAACGACACCGCGGAGAGGACGACGATCTGGCGCGCAAGATCCGAGCCGCGCCACTGAGCTGTTGCGTTCATGGGTAGAACACTAGAAAAGCTAGGTAAATCGTGTCAGCGGGTTGACAGCGGTGCGGCGGGGCCGTTCGGCCGTGACGCGGGTTCGCTGCCGTCGTGCGGATGCCGGTGTCGACACGCGGGGGTGGGGGCGGCGCCGGGCGGCGTGTCGGGCCGGGATCCGCGGGACGGGGCTGCGGCCCGGCGGCGAGGTCGTTCGGCCGGTCGGCCGGCCGGGCGAGCGGGACCGGGCGGCTCAGGCCGGCTCAGGCGGCGGCGACGGCGCGCGCGGCGAACGCGCGCAACAGGCGCGTGGGCTGCTCGACCGAGGCGGTGCGCACGTGGGCGGACACCTCGTCGAACGCGTCGGCGTCGAAGTACCCGGCGTCGCGGTACACCCGCATGCGCGCCACGAAGGCGTCGGCGGTGGGCTCGGGGTGGAACTGGGTGGCCCACAGCCCGACTCCCGCGCGGTAGGCCTGCACGGGGCAGAGATCGTTCTCGGCGAGCAGCGTCGCGCCCGGGGGCACGCGCGCGGCCGCTTCCTTGTGCGCGGTGAGCGCCTCGAAGCGCGGGGCCAGCAGGCCGAACAGCTCGTCCGCGCGACCGTCGCGGGTCAACGAGATGGCGGCCGGACCCGTTGCCTCCGGATGCCGCAGGGTCACCTCGCCGCCCAGCAGTCGCGTCACCACCCCGATGCCGTAACAGGTGAACATCGCGGTCGTGCGTCCCTCCATCGCCGCCGCGGCGAGGCGCTCGAGGTCGCACTCGAGCCGACGCTGCTCGTCGGTCTTGTCGGGATCGGTGACGTTGAACGGGCTGCCGCCCACGACGACCGCGGCGAAGCGGTCCAGATCGGCGGGCAGCGGCTCGCGCACGAGATCGTGGTGCACGAGCTCGTCGGAACGCACCCCGAGGCCGTCACGGAAGGACTCCCACTCCGCCACAGCCGCATCGCGCTGCGGGCGGGCGCAGACGTAGAGCAGGGACGCGGTCACCCAGGGATTCTATGCGGGGTGAACTTCGCGGATGCCGAGGGTGAAACGCGCCGCAACGTCCGGGCGGGAGAGTCGGGCGGCATCCCGGGGCCCCTCGAGGTCGGACCCGGAGCGCGGGCAACGCGGGCGGCCGGCTTAAGACGGGCAATCCTCCGAGCGCGGCGCGACCCGTCGGGTCGCAGCGGGCGACGTCGGACCGTCCTCGGGGCGAGCGGATGCCGCCGACGCCTCAGCCGTCGCCGCCGATCAGCGGGAGGAGCGCGCGGTGCGACCGCGCACGATCCCCACGAAGCTCTCGACGTCGGGCGTCGTGTGCTCTCGTCGCCACGCCAGCGCGACCGTCGAGACCGGTCCGTCGCGCAGTACCCGGTACTCCACGTCACGGCGCTGGTGCGCACGAGCCAGCGACATCGGCACGACCACGATCCCCACACCCGCGGCCACGGTGGCGATCGCCTCGCCCGTGTCGACGGGTGCGCCGAAGGTCGGGGTCACGGCATCCGGAACCGTCAGACCCAGCACGTCGTCGAGCGGCGTGATGACGACCTGTCGCGCCAGATCGGCGAGATCCAGTTCGTCGGCCACGGTGAGATCCGCGTCGGTCGACATCACCACGACCGGCTGTTCGTCGTACAGGGGGATGATGTGCAGATCATCGGATGCCGCGATCGGCAGGCGCACCAGCGCGGCATCGACCGTCTCGAGCGCGTCCCGCTGCGTCGCCGCGGCGATCTCGCGCAGGTCGAGGGCGACCTGCGGCATCCGTTCGCGCCACAGGCCGATCCACTTGCCGGGCGTCGCTCCGGGGACGGCCCCGAGCACGAACGTGCGCGGCTCCTCGCGCGGCGGCCTCGGGGCGGGCGGCGGCTTCTTCTTCGCCGCGGGCGTCGAACCGCGCTTCGCCGCCGCGGGCCTCGACCCTACCGCCCGACGGGGGGTTCCGCCGCGTCCGCGTGACCCACTGCCGCTCGCCATACCCCCAGGCTAGCCGCGCGGCTAACGTGGTCGCATGACCGGCATCCTCGCACTCGTGTTCGCGAGCCTCGCGGCGCTGCTCCACGTCTACATCTTCGTGCTCGAGAGCATGAGATGGACCGCGCCCGCGACCCGGCGCGTGTTCGGCGTCGCCGACCTGCAGGCGGCCGAGATCACCAAGCCCCTGGCCTACAACCAGGGCTTCTACAACCTGTTCCTCGCGGTCGGTGCCGCCGTGGGCATCGGGCTGTGGATCGTCAACGGCATCGGCGATGTCGCGGGCCGGACGCTGCTGATCTTCTCGCTCGGCTCGATGCTCGCCGCCGCCCTGGTGCTCGTCACCTCGGGGCGGCGGAACCTGCGTCCCGCCACCATCCAGGGGACCTTCCCGCTGATCGGTCTGGTGCTGGCGATCCTCGCCTGAACCGCGCGGCCTGCGCACGCGGCCTGCGCACGCGGCCTGCGCACGCGGCCGGCGCACGCGGCCGGCGTCATCGGGTGGGCGGGGTGTCGGCGGGGCGGTTGCGGTTGGGCTGGTCGGCACCGCCTGCGCGGGTCGGGTCCGCGAGACGGATCCTGGGACGCGGGGCCGACTCGCGGCGGTCGGGTCGCGCGGATCCTCTGCGGCGGCGCTCCCAGGAACGAAAACCCGCACGCTCCGAAGATTCGTGCGGGTCGGGTGTGCCGGGATGCGGCGCTCAGGCGGCCAGACGCAGCCCTCGCCGATCCGTCGCGACGGCTTCGCCGTCGTTGATGATCTCGTCGTCGCCGATGAGCGAGCCCACGGCGATGCGCGCGTTGTGGCCGACCTGGGTGCGGACGCCGATGTGGGCGCCCGCGCCGATGACGGCGCCCGCGCAGATGTGCGCGTGCGGCTCGATGCGGGCCTCTGGACCGATGACCGCGTCGGATTCGATCCACGCGCCGCGTCCGACTCGGACACCGGCCGCGATCTGCACGCCGGGTTCGACGTACGCGCCGTTCTCGACGAGTGCCGACGGGTGGACCTTCGCGCCGTGCGCGACGAGTCCGCGACCATTGACGTGCTTGCGGTAACGCAGCGTCTCGCCGTGGTCGTTCTCGATGTCGATGTAGTTCTTTCCCACGATCCCCTCCGATCGGCCCTCGGGCTGGCCGACATGTATGACAACCGGTCGGGAATGCCGTCCATTCCCTCACCTGCTTGTTCGTCGCCCCTACCGAGATCGGTTTTTTCGACGTCGAGACATCGGCGGCGTACCCCGTCGGTTGCGTTGTCCCCCTGTTCTCGCACGCGAGACCGGGAGGAACGGGCGGGTTGACAGACGCGCTGCGGGGCCTCGCTTCTTCGCACCTCTCCGGCACCGGACGTGGCGGAAGAAGGGGGATGCCGGTCGGTGAGCGCGCCGCGATGTCAGGCGGGCTGACAGGTCGGGCACCAGAACACGTTGCGCTCGCTCGTGGCCGAGGCGCCCAGGCTGGTGGCGCGGATGGGGGTGCCGCACCGGCGACAGGGCGCGCCCTCGCGACGGTAGACCCAGAACCGGCGACCCGGGCGGTTGTCGCCGGTGAACGTCCGCTCGGGACGCGGGAGGTTCGCGCGGATCATCCGCTCGCCCAGCGCGATGGTCGCCTGCGCGTCGATCTCGGTGGCGGGACGCGTGGGGGCGATACCGCGGACGAAGAGCAGCTCGTTCGCGTAGACGTTGCCGAAACCGGCGACGTTGCGCTGGTCCAGCAGCGCCACGTGCGCCGCCCGCGTGTCCGCCGCGACCCGGCGCACCGCCTCGGCCTCGTCCCAGTCGTCGGCGAGCGGGTCCGGCCCGAGATGGCCGATGACCGTGTGCTCGTCGACGCGGCGCAGGACCTCGACCATCGCGAGGTCGAAGCCGACCGCCTCGGCCCCGGCGACCCCGACGATCGCACGGGCCTTGAACGCCGCGCGGCGCCACCGCTCGCCCGGGCGGTAGACGTCCCACCGGCCTTCCATCTTGAGGTGCGAGTGCAGCGTGTATCCGCCGATCCGGTGCAGCAGGTGCTTGCCGCGCGCCGCCACCTCGTGCACCGTCTCTCCGCGCAGATCGGCGGTGGCGCTCCCGGGCACGCGGATGTCGAAACGGGTGACCACTCTGCCGGCCAGGGCGGCGTGCAGCTTGGCGGCCGCGCGGTAGACGGTGTCGCCCTCAGGCATCTCTCACCCGCGTCGGTTCGGGGGCGGTCGCGTCACGCACGGGCGGCCTCGCGCAGCGTGTCGCCCGCGGTGAGCTTTCGCAGGGTCAGCCCTTTCGGGGACTCGACGAACCCCGCCTCCCGGAGCGCGCGCCCCACGGCCGTGCCGTACACGAACTCCCCGTTGACCTGCTCGACCGTGAGCGTGTCCAAATGCCGTTTGCGGGCCGTCTCGGTCAGATGGCGCGCCGCGGCCTGAAGGACGACGTCCTCGTCGGTGAAGGCGAGGGCGCTCCGTCCGCCGCGCTCGAGATAGAGGGTCAGCTCGCCGTCCACGAGGACGACCACGCCGCCGGCCTTGCGTCCCGGACGGTGGGAGACGCCCTCGATCGCGGGCCAGCCGAGGGCGGCGCCGTAGGGATTGGCCGGATCGGTCGCGGCGAGGGTCACGGTCCGAAGCGGCGGCGGGTCGGCGACGGCGGCGAACTCGCGCAGGCGGTCGACCGTGGCCGATGCGGCGAACTGCGCCGCGCCCAACTTCTCGATCACATAACCGCGTCGACAATGCCCCGCCTCTTCGAAGCCGGCGAGGATGCGGTAGACCTGCGCGAAACCTCCGGGGACGCCCTCGGACTGCACGGCCCCGCGCGTGACCACGCCATAGCGGTCGAGAAGCAGGCTCGCGCTCGCGGTGGCCCGCGCCGCGGGGTCGGACTCGCGCTCCGGGAGCAGCGACCATCGTCCGCCCAGCGAGGGGGGCCGCGGAGCCGACGTGGCGCGCGGCATCGCCGCCCCGCGGTACATGCGCGCCCGCGGCGCTCGTCGGGCCACCCGGTGCGACTGCCCGCCGCCGCCGAGGAGCGTGCGCACCGGGGCGAAGGTGTCGTTGGTCACCCGCCCGGCCCAGGTGAGCGCCCACAGGGCGTCGTTGACCGACTGCTCGTTCTCAGCGCCGGCGAGCTGTTTCAGCTGGGCGGCGAAGTACGCGCCCCCACCCTCGAGAGCGGTGAGGATCCGCGCCTCGAGCGAGTCCGGCGCGGGATCGTCGGCGTCCTGCGGGTCTTGCAGGGTGAAGGGCGCGGCCTCCGCGGGGTGCAGCGCGATCCATCCGTCGCGGCCGGGAAGCGTGCCGTGGCCCGACCAGACGACCTCCCCCGTCGCGGTGAGTTCGTCGAGCAGCGCGGGGGAGTAGTCCGCCACGCGCGAAGGGAGCACCAGGGATTCCCAGGCGCTCGCGGGGATCGGCACGCCCGCCAGCTGCTCGATCACGGCCAGCACCCCGTCGATGCCCTCGAGGGGCCGGCCGAGGTGCTGCCAGACCGGCAGGAACCGCGCGTACGCGGCCGGAGGGACGGGCTCGACGCTGCCGCGGATGGCGGCAAGCGAGCGCATCCGCAGCCGCCGCAGCACCTCGACGTCGCACCACTCGGTGTCCTCGCCGGGCCCGGACCCGCCGGTCCCCGCGTCCGTCGAGGCGGCGGGCAGGAAGAAGCCGCTCGCCAACCGCCCCTGGGACTCGAGTCGTTGCAGGGTGAGCCGCGCCACGGCGATCCCCACGCCCAGGCGTTGGGCCACGGCATCCGTCGTGAACGGGGCGTGCGTGCGCGCGTAGCGGGCGACGAGGTCGCCGAGGGGGTCGGCGAGCGGCTCGAGGAAGGCGTTCGGGATCCCCACCGGCAGCGCCGCGCCCAGAGCGTCGCGCAGCCGCCCGGCGTCTTCGATGCCCGCGGTGCGCGCGACTCCGGCGATGGTGACGCGGATCGCCCGCCGTTCGTCGACGAGGGTCGCGAGATGCCGCTCGGCCTCGGCGACGGCGTCGCCCTCGGTGTCGAGTCGCGCGGCCACCTCGGCGGCGTCCAGCGGCCCCAGGATGCGCAGCAGGTCGGCCACGCCCTCGACGCCGCGGGCACGCCGATCCGGGTCGAGGCGCTGGGCCTCGCGCTCGAACTGCGCGATGACATCGGGGTCGAGCAGCTCCCGCATCTCGACCTTGCCCAGCAGCTCGCTCAGCAGCGCGGGATCGACCGACAGCGCCGCCGCGCGCCTCTCGGCGAGGGGGGAATCTCCCTCGTACATGAAGGCGCCGACGTAGCCGAAGAGCAGGTCGCGGGCGTAGGGCGAGGGTTGCGAGGTCGTGATCTCGACGAGGCGGATGCGGCGCTCGCCGATCTGGCGGGTCACGCGCAGCAGCGCGGGCAGGTCGTAGACGTCCTGCAGCACCTCGCGGAGCGTCTCGAGGATGATCGGGAACGCCGGATGCCGCTTCGCGACCTCGAGCAGTTGGGCGGAGCGCTGGCGCTGCTGCCAGAGCGGCGACCGTCGGTTGGGGTTGAGACGCGGCAGCAGCAGCGCACGGGCCGCGCACTCGCGGAAGCGGGAGGCGAACAGGGCGGATCCACCGACCTCGTCGGTGACGATCTGCTCGAGCTCGTCGGGCTCGAACACGAACAGGTCGGCGCCGGGCGGCTCGGCGGCGGCGTCGGGCACGCGGGCGATGATGCCGTCGTCACTGGCGACGGCGGCGCCCTCGACCCCGAGCCGCTCGCGGATGCGCGCGTTGACGGCGAGCGCCCAGGGGGAGTGCACCTGCATGCCGTACGGCGAGTGCAGGATGATGCGCCAGTCCCCGACCTCGTCGCGGCTGCGCTCGACCGTCAGCGTCTTGTCGGTCGGCAGGGTGCCGGTGGCCTCGCGCTGCTCGGCGAGATAGGCGAGCAGGTTCGTGATGGCGTTGTCGTCGAGCCCCGACTCGCGCAGCCGCTCCTCGGCCTTCGACCGGTCGGCGCCGGCCAGATCGCGCGAGAACTTGCCGAGGGCTTCGCCGAGTTCGGCGGGGCGGCCGATGCCGTCGCCGTGCCAGAAGGGCAGCTTCCCCGGTTGCCCGAACGCCGGGACGACGTTGACCCGGTCGTGGGTGATCTCGACGATGCGCCAACTGGTCGTGCCGAGCGTGAACACGTCGTTGACGCGCGACTCGTAGACCATCTCTTCGTCGAGCTCGCCGACGCGCGCGTTCTGCGACTCGCCCGCCACGAAGACGCCGAACAGCCCGCGGTCGGGGATCGTCCCGCCGCTGGTGACCGCGACGCGCTGCGCGCCGGGACGACCGGTCAGCGTGCCCGCGTCGCGATCCCACACCAGGCGCGGACGCAGTTCGGCGAACTCGTCGGACGGGTAGCGTCCCGCCAGCAGGTCGAGGGTCGCCTCGTACGCCGACCGCGGCAGGGAGCGGAACGGCGCGCTGCGCTTGACGGTCTCGAACCACTCCTCGACGTCGATCGCGCCGAGGGCCGACGCCGCCACCGTCTGCTGCGCGAGGATGTCGAGCGGGTTCTGCGGCACGGAGATCGCCTCGATGCGGCCGGCGAGCATGCGTTCGGTGACGACCGCGGTGTGCAGCACGTCGCTGCGGTGCTTGGGGAACAGCGCCGCGCGGCTGACCTCGCCGACCTGGTGCCCGGCGCGCCCGACGCGTTGCAGGCCCGAGGCCGCGCTGGGCGGGGACTCGACCTGGATGACGAGGTCGACCGCACCCATGTCGATACCGAGCTCGAGGCTGCTCGTGGCCACCACGCACCGCAGCAGACCGGACTTGAGTTCGTCCTCGACCTGGGCCCGCTGCTCTTTCGACACCGACCCGTGGTGCGCCTTCGCCAGGATCGCGGCCACCCCTGACGAGGACCCGGCCTGCGCCATCTGCGCGGCCGGGACGGTCGGCTCGGGGACGTCGATGCCCTGCCGCTCGGCGTAGATCTCGTTCAGGCGCCCGGTGAGACGCTCCGCCAATCGCCTCGAGTTGGCGAACACGATCGTGGAGCGACGCTGCAGGATCCGGTCGACGATCGCCTCTTCGACGTGCGGCCACACGGAACCGGCCATCTCGGTGTTCTCGGGGCGCTCCGAGAACCACTCGCCGTCGACGGCCTCGTCGGGCGCGGGCGAGCCGGGCGGCGGGGGTGGGTTGAGCATGTCGTCCACCGGGACGACGACCGACAGATCGAAGGCCTTCGTGGCCCGGGGTGCGACGATGTCGACGGGCTGGGATCCGCCCAGGAATCGCGCCACCTCGTCGATGGGGCGCACGGTGGCCGACAAGCCGATGCGCTGGGCGGGATGATCGAGCAGCGCATCGAGGCGCTCGAGACTGACCGCCAGGTGGGCGCCGCGCTTGGTGGCGGCCACGGCATGCACCTCGTCGATGATCACCGTGTGGACGCCGCGCAGGGTCTCGGCCGCCTGACTGGTGAGCATGAGGTACAGCGACTCGGGCGTCGTGATGAGGATGTCGGGCGGAGCGGTGACGAGCTTGCGACGATCGCTCGAGCTCGTGTCTCCCGAACGGACCCCCACCGTGACGTTCGGGACGTCGATGCCCAGTCGCCGGGCCGACTGCCCGATCCCCACGAGCGGGGAGCGCAGGTTGCGCTCGACGTCGACGCCGAGGGCCTTCAGCGGCGAGATGTAGAGGATGCGCGTGTTCGGCGTGGCGGGCTGAGCAGGGGCGGCCCGCCGGCCTCGCGGCCGGGGCGCGGCATCCGCGACCTCGGGGCCCTTCTCGCGGAACACGCGGTCGATGGCGAACAGGAACGCCGAGAGCGTCTTACCCGAACCGGTGGGCGCGACGACGAGGGCGTTCCGGCCCGACGAGACGGACTCCCACGCACCCTTCTGCGCGTTGGTGGGCGCGGAGAACGCGCCGCGGAACCAGTCCTGCGTCGCAGGACCGAACTTCTCCAACACGTCGGCCATGCCGACATCCTCTCCCGGACCTCCGACATCGGGGCTCGGGTTGACGTCCACCCCGCGCGATCAGCCCGTCGGCGCGTCGAGGTCCTCGAGGCGCGCGTCGAGGAACGCGCGCACGTCGTCGAGCTCGTCCTGCGAGATCGAGTGGGTCAGCCCGGGGTACACGCGCCCACTCAGCTCGCTGTGGGCGGGCAGCCACTGCGCCGTCATGTCGACGAGGGCGGTGGGGATGACGTCGTCCGCGGCGCCGCGGCCCCAGAACACGGGTGGGCGCTCGGCGGCCAGCACGGCGTCTCCGGGCAGCTCCCCGCCGGCGGCGTAGCCGGCCAGGACCACGGTGAACGCCACGGCCTCGGGGGCGACCCGCAAGGTCTGCAGCGCGACCGCGCCGCCCTGCGAGAAGCCCAGCAGTCCCACCGGCGCGGGGCCCACGGCATCCTGAACCCAGGACAGCACCGCGCGGGCGGCGGCCGTGACGGCGTCGGGGTCGCGCCCGTCGAGGCCCTCGATGGGGTACCACGAGGCTCCGGGCATCGGCCACGGCGGGGCCAGAGGGGCGCGCAGGCTCGCGATCGCGAAGCGCTCGGGCAGGTACGGCGCCAGGCCGAACAGGTCGTGCTCGTCGGAACCGTAGCCGTGCAGCAGCAGGAGAACCGGGCGGTCCCCGCGCTCGCCCGGCGGCACCGACCAACGCACGACGGACGGGTCGAGGGACGGCTGCGTGCTCATCCCGCCATTGTCGCAAAGGCCGCCGGCATCGGCGCCGGCGGGCCTGTCGCGTCGCGCGCGCGTCCCCGCCGCGCGCATCGAGGCGCGCCCGGCGCGCGGCATCCGGGGCAGACGTTGATATACAGGGAACATGCCCGTGCGCACACCCGACCCCGATCCCGGCGACAACGGCGACGAGCGCGAGTCGCTCTCGGCCTCGTTCCCGGGCGCGCAGCCCGGCCCCAACGCGAACCCGGGCTGGCTGAGCGAAGTCGAGCTGGCCGAGGCGCGGCGCCGGCTCCCCATGCTCTACGTCGAGGCGCTGCCGGTGCGGACGGACGGCATGGGCGCGGTCACCCAGGTCGGCATCCTGCTGCGGGCGACACCCCTCGGAGAGATGACGCGCACCCTCGTCTCGGGGCGCGTGCGCTACGGCGAGACCGTGCGCGACGCGCTCTTCCGCCACCTCGAGAACGATCTCGGGCCGATGGCGTTCCCGCTCCTGCCCCCGCAGCCGACGCCGTTCACGGTGGCCGAGTACTTCCCGCTCCCGGGGGTCAGCGCGTTCCACGACGACCGTCAGCACGCGGTGTCGCTCGCCTACGTCGTGCCGGTCACCGGCACGTGCGAGCCGCGCCAGGACGCCTTGGAGGTCACGTGGCTGTCGCCCGAAGAGGCGGCATCCGATGCCCTCTCCGACGAGATGGAGGGCGGCCGCGGCACGCTCATCCGTCTCGCGCTGGCCTCGGTCGGGGCTCTGCGCTGACGCATCCTCCCCACCCGCTCCGCGGGCGCGGCCCCCGGGTGGGGGCGTTGCCCGTGTCGGTGGCCCTGCCTAGGGTCGGAGGATGCCGGATTTCCCCCTGGAACCCCTGACCCTGCCCCGCGACCTCGACGGGTGGCGGGCGTTCGCCGATGAACGGCCCCGCCGGCTGCTCGACCGCGTCGCCGCGATCGACCTTCGCCTCATCGCCGAGACGGAGCTGTCGCTCCGCGAGCGGCTCGCGCTGTGGAATGCGGCCGATGTCGCGCTCGCCGAGGCCGCGGCCCCCTCGCACCTGCTCAGCGAATCCCACCCCGACGCCGGCGTGCGCGACGTGGCCGAGAAGCAGGCCCAGCTCGTCGACGCCGTGCAGTCCCGCCGTCTCCTCGACACGACGCTGTGGGCCGTCTTCTCCGACGCCGACGACAGCGGGCTGGACCCCGACGAACAGCGCTTCCTCGCCCAGGTGCGCCGCGACTTCCGCCGCGGCGGCGTCGACCTCTCCGAGGCCGACCGCGAGCGCGTGCGCGAGCTCGCCGACCGCGACACCGCCCTGTCTCTGACGTTCTCGCGCAACATCCGCGAGGGCCGGCGCGAGATCCGCGTCCCGGCGTCGTCGCTCGAGGGTCTGCCCGCCGACTTCCTCGACGAGCATCCCGCCGACTCCGACGGCCTCGTCACCCTGACCACCGAGTACACCGACCTCATGCCGGTGCGCGAGTATGCGCGTGACCGCGCCGTCCGGCACGCCCTCGTCGGCGCGTACAACGACCTGGCGTGGCCCGACAACGAGTCCGTCCTCGCCGAGCTCCTCGCCGTCCGCGCCGAGCGCGCCGCGCTGCTCGGATACGGCGATTGGGCCGACTACGAGACCGAGACCCGAATGATCGGATCCAGCGCCGCGGTCGCCTCGTTCCTCGACGAGGTCGCGGCGGCGGCGGCCCCGGCGGCGGCGGCCGAGTACGACCGCGTTCTCGCCCGCCTGCAGCGCGACGACCCGGGCGCCGAGGCCGTGACCATCGCCGACTTCTGGTACGTCCTGGGCGCCCTCAAGCGCGAAGAGTACGACGTCGACGCGCAGCTGGTGCGCTCGTACTTCCGCTTCGATCGCGTCCTGGACGGTGTGCTCGCCACCACCGGGCGTCTGCTCGACGTGTCGTACCTCCCCGTCGAGGCGCCGTCCTGGCACGACGACGTGCGCACCTACGACGTCGTCCGCGACGGCGAGCGCCTCGGCCGCATCCATCTCGATCTGCACCCGCGCGACGGCAAGTACAACCACGCGGCGTGCTTCGGGCTGGCCCCCGGCATCGAGGGTCGCGCTCTCCCCGAGTCCGTGCTGCTGTGCAACTTCTCGCGCGGCCTGCTCGAGCATGACGAGGTCGTGACGTTCTTCCACGAGTTCGGGCACCTCGTCCACGACATCCTCGGCGGGCACCAGAAGTGGGCCCGCTGGACGGGGGTGGCCACCGAGTGGGACTTCGTCGAGGCCCCCAGCCAGCTGCTCGAGGAGTGGGCATGGGATGCCGGGGCCCTGGCATCCTTCGCCCGCAACGACGCCGGAGAACCCATCCCGGCCGACCTGGTCGCGCGCATGCGCACCGCCGACGCCTTCGGCCGCGGACTCGAGGTCACGCGTCAGCTCGGGCACGCGACCACCTCGTACCGCCTGCACGTGGACCGCCCGGCCGATCTGCCCACGGCCGTGGACGGCTACTACCGCGCGGCGAGCCCGGTCACCCCGCTCGACGGGTCGCACTCGTACGCCGGGTTCGGCCACCTGACGGGGTACGGCGCCTGCTACTACACGTATCAGTGGAGTCTCGTCATCGCGCGCGACCTGCTCTCGGCCTTCGGCGACGATCTGTTCGACGGCGACACGGCGACCCGCTACCGCCGCGAGATCCTCGAGCCGGGCGGCACGCGTGACGCGCGCGACCTGGTGCGGGCGTTCCTCGGTCGCGAGAGCACGTTCGACGCCTACCGCGGCTGGCTCGCGGGCGAGTGACGCGGCGAGGGCCGCGGCATCCGTCCTCGGGATACCGCGGCCCTCACCGCGCGCCGCACCGCCTCGCGACGATGGGTGCGGCGTTCAGACGGTCGTCTCGCGGGCGATCGCGGCGACGAAGGCGTCGATGTCGGACGACGTGGTGTCGAACGAGCACATCCAGCGCACCTCACGGCGCATCTCGTCCCAGTCGTAGAACCGGAAGCTCCGACGCAGACGGTCGGCGACGCCCGCGGGAAGGGTCGCGAAGACCCCATTGGCCTGCGTGGGCTGCGTGAACTCCACCCCCCGGATGGTCCCCGCGGCGAGCCCCGCCTCGACGCCCGCGCGCAGGCGCTGCGCCATGGCGTTGGAGTGACGGGCGTTCTTCAGCCACAGGTCGTCCTCGAGCAGGGCGACCAGCTGGGCCGAGACGAAGCGCATCTTGCTCGACAGCTGCATATCGAGCTTGCGCAGGTAGGTCAGACCGGTCGAGGCCTCGGGATCCAGCACGACGATGGCCTCGCCGATCATCGCGCCGTTCTTGGTCCCGCCGAAGCTGAGCACGTCGACGCCGGCGTCGCGCGTGAACGTGCGCAGCGGCACGTCGAGGGCGGCGGCGGCGTTCGCGATGCGTGCACCGTCCATGTGCAGGCGCATGCCGTGACCGTGGGCGTGCGCGGAGAGCTCGCGGATCTCGTCCACCGTGTAGAGCGTGCCCAGCTCGGTGGATTGGGTGATCGAGACCACCAGCGGTTGCGCGCGGTGCTCGTCGCCCCACCCCCACGCCTCGCGGTCGACAAGCTCGGGTGTGAGCTTGCCGTCGTCGGTGGGCACGGTCAACAGCTTGATGCCGCCTACGCGTTCGGGGGCTCCGCCCTCGTCGACGTTGATGTGCGCGGTGGATGCCGAGATCACGGCGCCCCAGCGGGGGAGCATCGACTGCAGCCCGACGACGTTGGCGCCGGTGCCGTTGAAGACCGGGTAGGCCTCGACGCCCTCGCCGAGCAGCGAGACGAAGAGCTCCTGCAGCCGGGCGGTGTAGACGTCTTCGCCGTACGCGACCTGGTGGCCTTCGTTGGCGGCGGCGATCGCGGCGAGGACGTCGGGGTGGATGCCGGAGTAGTTGTCGGAGGCGAAACCGCGCACCGAGGAGTCATGGAGGGAGGTCACCCGTCCAGCGTAACGACCGGCGGGGGCACGGCTCCTCCCCACCCGCGCGAGAGCGGTCCGCCTCCCCGGACGGGGGCGTCCGGCCGCCGGGTGTCGGTGGGCGCGGCGAGAATGAGGGGATGCACCTCGACCCCGAAGCGATCAGCATCGCCGACGAGATCTTCTCGGCGGGAGCCATGGCGCGCGCCGATCGGCTGCTCGTCTACGGCTCGGTCGAGGTCGGCGACGTCAAGGCCTTCGACGGCGTGCTGGTGGTTCCGGCGCAGTCGTTCGGGGCGGCGGGGTACGAGCACCTCGAATTGCGCGTACGCGACGACCTGTCCCGTGTATCCGGGTGGTGCTCGTGCGGTCGCGGGCCCGAGTGCGAGCATTCGTGCGCAGCGGCGATCGTCCTGTTCGACCGCATGGTGTCAGCCGGTCGCCCGCCGAAGCCCGAGTGGCAGCGTTCGCTCGACGAGCTGATGGCGCAGTCCGCCCACGTCGTCGACGAACCGCCGGTCGATCTGTGCCTCTTCCTCGCCGTGCGCCGCGGTGGGGGACACGGGCGCAGCACCGCTCTCACGCTCACCGCCCGCCCGGGTATGCGCGGAACGCGCGGTACGTGGATCAAGGGTCGCGCGAGCTGGTCGCAGGTGTCCGCCCTGCCCGCCGATCCGCGGGCGCGGGCGGCCCTCGACAGCCTGGGGCGGATCGGTCGCTCCGGTCACGGCGCCTTCCTCTCGGACGAATGGATGCCGCTCGCGGCGGTCCCCGCGCACGCGCTCTGGCTGCAGCTCGACACGGTGCGGGCCGCCGGGGTGCCGATCGTGTCGGCGGCCGGCGCCCATCACCCGGTCCGCATCCCGGCCGAGGACGCGTCGGCGGCCGTGGCGGTCGACCGCCGGGGGTCCGCCCTGCACGTGCGGGGGATCGCCGCGGGCGTCGACGACGACGTGGCCGCATCGCCCGGATGGGTGGTGGGCGACCCCGCCGTCGCCGTGGCCTTCGTGGCCGATCGCGACGGCGACGACGAACGCATCACCCTGGTGCGGCTCGCCGAGCCCGTCGGCGGTCCCGTCCGCGGTCTGCTGGCGCGGACCGCGGCGCTCACGGTCGACGAGGGCGGCAGCGAGACGTTCCTGCGCGACTACCTCCCCCGACTCCAGCTGGACGCTCCCGTCGTCTCGCCGCGCGGGACGGTGGATCTTCCGCCGCCACCGGCATCCGTGCTCGAGATCACCGTCGACCACTCCGACGCGACGACGACCATCTCTGTGCGGTGGGATCGCTCGGCGACGTACGGACGCCGGGACGGCGCGCACGAGGCGGGCGTCCTCGCCGCGGTGGCGACGGTCGCCCGGACCCTGGGGATCGACGTGCCGCAGCCCCCGCCGTCGGGGTCCGCCCCGGCTCGCCGCCTGACCCCCGCGGACGCGGCGATCCTGTCGGCCGAGGGTGTCCCGGCGCTGGGCGCCGTCGACCACGTCGTCGTCCGCGCGACGGGGGACGACGTGCCGTTCCGGGCGTCGAGCGACGCCCCGAGTGTGCACCTGCAGACGGGAGCGGACGACGGCAGCGACTGGTTCGACCTGCACGCGCGGGTGACGGTGGGCGAGGTGGAGGTCGACGTCGCGGCTCTGTACACCGCGCTCGCGTCGGGTGATCGCGTGCTCTTCCTGACGGACGGTTCCTACGTGCGTCTGGACACCCCCGACTTCGACCGGCTGCGGGTGGTCATCGCCGAGGCGCGCGCGCTCGTGGACCGGCCCGATTCGGCCCTGCGGATCAACCGCTACAACGTGGGCCTCTGGGACGAGCTGACCGAGATGGGCGTTCTCGCGGCGAACGAGGCCGAGTGGTGGCTGCGCGTCCGGGGACTGACCGACGACGCGGCGATCGTCCCGGTGCCACCCCCGCGGGGGCTCCGAGCGACGCTGCGCGACTACCAGCGGGTCGGTCTGGACTGGTTGTCCTTCCTGCGCGGGCACGGACTCGGCGGCATCCTCGCCGACGACATGGGCCTCGGCAAGACCGTCCAGGCCATCGCGATGATGCAGGCGGCCCTCGAGTCCGACCCGGGTCTGCCCCCCTTCCTCATCGTCGCTCCGACGAGCGTGGTGGGCAACTGGGCGCGGGAGTGCGCCGCCTTCGCCCCCGATCTGCGGGTCGTCACCGTCTCGGCGACGCAGGCGCGACGGGCCGACAGCATCGCCCAGGTGGTCGAGGGGGCGCACGTCGTCGTGACCAGCTACGCGCTGCTGCGTCTCGAGCACGAGCAGTACGCCGAGGTCGAGTGGTCCGGGCTCGTGCTCGACGAGGCGCAGCAGATCAAGAACCCGTCCTCGCGCGGCTATCGGGCGGCGCGTTCGCTGCCGGTGCCGTTCCGCCTGGTCATCACCGGGACGCCGATGGAGAACAACCTCCTCGAGCTGTGGTCGCTGATGTCGTTGGTCGCGCCGGGGCTGCTCGGCACGCGAGAGGCGTTCACCGCGCTGTACCGCACCCCGATCGAGAAGCACGGCGACGCCGCGCGCCTCGACCTGCTGCGCCGCCGCATCCGGCCGTTCCTGTTGCGTCGCACCAAGGAGCTCGTGGCATCCGAGCTGCCCCCCAAGCAGGAGACCCTCCTCGAGGTGACGCTGCATCCCGCACATCGCCGGCTCTACGACCGCAGGTTCCACCGCGAACGACAGCGTCTGCTCGGTCTGCTCGACGACGCCGATGCCAACCGGTTCGCGATCTTCCGATCCCTCACGATGCTGCGTCAGCTGGCGCTGGATCCCGCCCTCGTCGACGAGGGCGAGGCCCCGTCGGCCAAGCTCGACGCCCTCGCCGAGCTGCTCGTCGAGGCGGCTGCGGAAGGGCACCGGGTTCTGGTGCTGAGCCAGTTCACACGATTCCTCCGCGCGGCCAGGGACCGCTGCGCCGAAGAGGGCATCGACTCGTGCTACCTCGACGGCACCACCACGCACCGGCAGGCCGAGATCGATCGGTTCCGCGACGGCGACGATCCCGCGTTCTTCGTCTCGCTCAAGGCGGGCGGGGTCGGACTCAACCTCGTCGAGGCCGACTACGTCGTCCTGCTGGATCCGTGGTGGAATCCCGCGGTCGAGGACCAGGCCATCGACCGCGCCCACCGCATCGGGCAGACGCGTCCCGTGATCGTCTACCGCCTCGTCGCCGCCGACACGATCGAGCAGAAGGTCATCGCCCTGCGCGAGAGCAAGGCCGAGCTGTTCTCGCGCGTCCTCGACGGCGCGGACGCGGGCGATTTCACCGGGGGACCCCGTCTGACCGCGGCCGACATCCGCGGCCTCATCGACTGAGCGACCGCCCCGCGAGCAGGGGCGATCGGGCAGGGTCTGGTCGATGTCGGACGTCCGGTCTAGCGTGACCCTCATGTCGGAAGAACAGCCCACCGCCATCGCCCCCGCAGACGGCGTCCCGGTGCCGACGGACGGGCGTCGCACGTTCCTCGCGATCCTGGTCAACACCGCCGCCGCCAACGTCACCACGAGCTTCCTGTGGTTCGCGCTCACCTTCTGGGTCTACCTCGAAACACGGTCGGTCTTGGCGACGGGCCTGATCGGCGGGGCCTACATGCTGCTCCTGGCGGTCTTCGCCATGGTGTTCGGATCGCTCGTCGACCGCCATCGCAAGCACCGGGTCATGGTCGTGTCGGGGTTCGTCACCCTGATCGCCTTCCTGTCGGCGGGCGCCCTGTGGCTCGCGTTCGGCGAGGCGGCCCTGCTCGATCTGGGGGCGCCCTGGTTCTGGCTCTTCTCGGGCATCATCCTGGGCGGCGCGGTGATCGAGAATCTGCGCAACATCGCGCTCTCGACCACGGTCACGCTGCTCGTACCCGTCGAGCGCCACGCCAACGCGAACGGGCTCGTGGGCACCGTGCAGGGACTGGCCTTCGTCGTGACGAGCGTGTTCAGCGGACTGTCGGTCGGGTTGCTCGGCATGGGCTGGACACTCGGCATCGCGATCGTCCTCACCCTCGTCGCCCTCGTGCACCTGCTGACGATCCGCCTGCGCGAAGAGCGCCCGACCGCCGCGACGGACGGTACCCCCTTCGTCGACCTCCGGGGGGCCCTCCGCGCCGTGCGGGCGGCGCCGGGACTGTTCGCGCTGATCGTCTTCTCCACGTTCAACAACCTCATCGGGGGCGTCTACATGGCGCTGATGGATCCCTATGGTCTCGAGCTCTTCCGCATCGAGATCGGGGGTCGCGTGTACGACGCCGAGGTGTGGGGCGTCGTGTTGGCGATCAGCGCCACCGGGTTCGTCATCGGTGGCGGCCTCGTCGCCCGCTTCGGCCTCGGACGCAACCCGATCCGCACGATGCTGTGGATCGTCATCGCGATGGGGCTCCTCGGAGCCGTGTTCACCCTGCGCGAATGGTGGTGGCTCTACGGTCTGGGCATCTGGGTGTACATGGCGCTCATCCCACCCGTCGAGGCCGCGGAGCAGACGGTCATCCAGAAGGTCGTCCCCTACGAGACCCAGGGGCGCGTGTTCGGGTTCGCCGCGGCGTTCGAGTCGGCGGCGGCCCCCGTGACGTCCTTCCTGATCGCACCGATCGCGCAGTTCGTCGTGATCCCCTACATGAACGGCGACGCGGGCCGTGCGGGGTGGGGGTGGTTGCTGGGCGAGGGGCAGTCCCGCGGCATCGCTCTCGTGTTCCTCGTCGCCGGGCTCGTGATGGTGGTGATGGCCGCGCTCGCGTTCACCACGCGGTCCTACCGCACCCTCTCGACGCAGTACCGGACGGCACAGGTCGTCAGCCCGTCGCCCGAGGCAACGGATCCTCCGCACCCGGCGGAGTCCGCCGTCTCCGCGCCGGCGACGAGCGACGCGCGTCCCTCCGGCGAACGGTCGTCATGACCCGGTGGTCAGCTCGATGACCACGTCGTTGAGGGCATCGGCGTCGTCGTCCCACAGCCCGACGAACGATGAGGCCAGCGCGCCCTCGAGTCCGTCCAGACCGCGGACGCGGAAGATCACCGCGGCGGCAGTCGGGTCTCGCCCGTCGTCGCGCGCCGCTTTGGCGTAGCCCTGCGCGACGGCGCGCGTCCACGCTTCGCTCGCCGCCTTGATCGCGGCGTAGTTCGCCCCGCCGGCGAGGGGACGGGTGACCGCGGTCGACGACACGATGGCCAGCCGACCGGCGGGCGAGGCCCGCAGATCGTCGTCGAAAGCCCGGCTCACGTGACGCAGCGCGGTGAGGGACCGGGAGAGGAAGACGAAATCGTCGTCGCTCTGACCGGCGAGCCCTCCGCCGCCGCGCCATCCTCCGACCAGGTGCAGGACGCCGTCGACGGCGCCGAGACGCGCGTGCACGCGCCCACGGAGGTCGGTGACGGCGGATTCGTCGGTCAGATCGCACCGCTCGACGATCGTCCCGGGGATCTCGTCCTCGAGGGCCGCGAGTCGCTCGCCGTCGGAACCGACCACGACGACCCGGGCTCCGGCGTCGAGCAGCGCCCGGGCGCACGTGCGCCCAGCCGCGCTGGTCCCGCCGGCGAGCACGACCAGGCGACCGCTCACGAGTTCATCCGTTTCGGCGTCGGCATCCATCGATCGAGGTCCTTCCTGACGAGATTCCCGCCGCGACATCCGCGGGCGCCGCGGCGGGGGTGGCCCGCCGCGCACCTGCGCCACCCGCTCGCGCACGCGCCGCGAGCCGTGACGTCCCCCGGACCCGCACGGCGCGGTCCGTGTTCAGTCCGTGCCGCGGATGCCCGCCGTCGAAGCGATCACCGGGCGCATCTTCTTCTCCAGCGCCTCGAAGAACATCGACAGCGGGAACTCGTCGTCCCGCACCGCGTCGGTGTACCCCTTGGGCGGGCCGGCGAGAACGTCGTCCGGCAGCCCCCGCGCCCACGCCGAGGCCGGGTGCGGGGTCACGACCGCGCGCACCAGGTCGTACGCGGCCAGCCAGTGCGCGGTCTTCGGTCGGTCGATCGAACGCCAGTACAGCTCGTCGATCGCGTCCCCCAGCGCCACGACGGCGGCGGGCACCTCGTCCCAGTCGAACGCGAGCGAGGTGTCGGTCCAGTGCAGCACGCGGTGCTGGTGCAGCCAGGCGAACAGCAGCTGACCGCCGAGCCCGTCGTAGTTGCGCACCCGCGAACCGGTGATCGCGAAGCGGAAGATGCGGTCGAAGATCACCGCATACTGCACCAGTTCGGCGTGCTCGAGCATCGCGCGCTCGGCGTCGTCGAGGTCGTCGCGCGCCGACAGGCGCTTCTGCAGCGACACGCACTCGCGGAAGGCGGTGAGATCGCACCGGAGTTCCTCGAGCGAGTAGAGGAAGAACGGCATCCGCTGCTTGATCATGAACGGGTCGAAGGGCAGGTCGCCGCGCATGTGCGTGCGGTCGTGGATGAGGTCCCACATCACGAACGTCTGCTCGGTCAGGGCCTGATCGTCCAGCATGCGGGCGGCGGCGGCGGGCAGCTCGAGCTTGGTGATGTCCGCTGCGGCGCGGGTGACCCGGCGGTAGCGGGCGGCCTCGCGGTCCTGGAAGATCGCGCCCCAGGTGAAGGTGGGGATCTCGCGCATCGCCACCGTCTCGGGGAACAGCACTGCCGAGTTGGTGTCATAGCCGGAGGTGAAGTCCACCAAGCGCAGCGAGACGAACAGGCGGTTGCTGTACTCGGTCTCGAGGCGGGCGATGAACTCGGGCCAGATGGCCTCGACGAGCACGGCTTCGACGTGACGCTCGCTCGAGCCGTTCTGGGTGTACATGGGGAACACGACGAGGTGACGGATGCCGTCGACGCGGTGTTCCTGCGGCTGGAAGGCGACGAGGGAGTCGAGGAAGTCGGGCACCCCGAGACCCTCGGCCTGCCACCGACGGAAGTCTGCGACCGAGGCGGCGAGGTAGGCCGCGTCGTGGGGGAACAGCGGGGCGAGGGCGTCGATGGCCTCGATGATGTCGGCGAGCGCGCCGGCGGCGGCCTCGACGTCCTCGACGGAGCCGTCCGTCGCCTGGAGGGACTGGAGGGTGGTGGCGGCGGTCTTCAGCTGCGTCCACGCGGGGGTGCGTTCCACCTCGTCGACGCCGTGGCCGTCGAGCAGATCATGGGCGGCGCGGATGGTCGTCGCGGTGGTCATGGCATCCTCCGATCAAGGCTGTAAATATTCCTGTCTAACCGCCATGCTAACGGAAAACTTACGGAGGCCGCCAGTGCCGTGCGCGGGCCGCCTGATACTGTCGAGCGCATGACCGAGGCCTCCGCTCGCCCGCCGCGCCTCGACGACGCCGTCGACGCCGCCATCGTGCGCGAGATCTCCCTCGATGCGCGCGCGACCCTCTCGCATCTGTCCGAGCGCGTCGGGCTGTCGGTGTCCGCCGTCCAGTCGCGTCTGCGGCGTCTCGAGGCGCGCGGGATCGTCCAGGGCTACCGTCCGATCCTCGACGCCGAGGCCCTCGGCCGCCCACTCGCCGCCTTCGTCGAGATCACGCCGCTGGACCCGGCGCAGCCCGACAACGCCCCCGAGCTGCTCGCGCACCTCACCGCGATCGAGGCGTGCCACTCGATCGCCGGCGACTCGGCCTACATGCTGTTCGTCCGCGTGCCCACCCCCCGCGACCTGGAGTCGCTCATCCGCGACATCCGCGCCGCCGCGCAGGTCAACACGCGAACGACGGTCGTCCTGCAGACGTTCTTCGAGGCCCGCCCGATCGAACCCGCGGCGTTCCCCGCCTGAGGTTCGCGGCGCCGGCTCAGTCGGCCTGCTCCTCAGGGTCGTGCGCCCAGGTGGGGGCGAGGGCCCGGATCCGCGCCGCGCGCCACTGCCAGGTCGCCCACAGGCCGAGCCACAGGGCGGGCGCCGTGGCGCCGCCGATCGTCAGGCGCTCCCGCCACAGCGTCCTGGTCGGGTCTCCGGGCGCGGCCGACACGGCCATCTGGTGGTCCCAGACATCCAGGGTCGACAGCGGTCCGGTCAGCGGCACACCCCAGTCGCGGAACACCCGCACGCGTCCCTCGGCGTCGGTGGTCTCGCGGTCGGCGACCGAGATCAACTGACGACCGACGGGCACGAGCCCGGCCACACTCATCTGCACGGGCACGTCGTCACCCGATTCGAACGAGGTCGGCATGGTCCCCAGCGCCTCGACCTCCAGCAGGGGACCGTACAGCTCCGCGACGGCCCGGGGGGAGTGCAGCGCGCGCCAGGCGGCGTCCGGGTCGCAGTCGATCACGAACTTCAGCAGGATGCGCATGACCCCGATCGTGCCCTACCCGTGACGGCCGCGGGCACGGCTTGACGCGCACCGCGTCGCCGGTCGGTTCGTCCTAGGCTCGAGGGATGCCGAACACCGCCGCCTTCGCGCAGTCCGACTACCAGGTGCGTCTCGAGTGGGGTCGCGCGGGTCTGCGGCGTCTGGCCCCCGCGGACGTGGTCGTCGTCGTGCAGACGCTGGGCCTCTCGGCGCGTGCACTGTCGGTGTGCGAGAACGCCGACGCTCTGACGCCCGCCCCGGGTGTCGCGGTCGACATCGCGCGGGAGGCGTCAGAGGCGGGGGCGCACGTGATCGTCGGGGGCGTGCGCAACGCCGCGGCCGTGGCGGCGTACGTCCTCGACCAGCAGCGGGCGCGGGGGCGGCGCACGAGCATCGCGATCCTGCCCGTCGGGGAGTCCGAGGAGTCCGGGACGGATGCCGTCCGCTTCGCCGTGGAGGACCTTCTCGGCGCCGGAGCGGTCATCGCTGCCCTCGGCGACCTCGGCATCGACCACGCCTCTCCCGACGCGGCCGTCGCGGCAGAGGGTTTCCGCGCCCTCGGCGGTGCGGTGCGCCACCTTCTCACCGCGAGCGGCTCCGGGCGCGCCCTGGCGGCTCGGGGCGGGCGCGACGACGTCCTGGCCGCGGCGGCCCGCGACGCGGCATCCGTGGTCCCGGTACTGACGGGCGGCGTCTTCGTCTCGGCGTGAGCCGTGCCGACCGCGCCCTCAGCGCGGCGTCGCCGCCGCCAGGCGTGCGGCGGGGCTGATGTCGCGGCGCACCCACGCCAGCGCGAACCGCGGATCGAACGACGGAGCGCACCGTGCGCACGAGGTGGGTCTCGTCGCGCGGCGGTGCCGGTAGGCGACGTGGCCCGCGGGGCACGTGCCCACCCAGGGCGCCAGGTCGTTCGCCGTCTCACCGGCGTGCGTGGTACCGCCGACGTACCCCAGCTCGCGGGCCGTGCGCTTCCACGCCGGTCCGTGCCCGGCGGCGCCCCCCGCGAGCGCGTGCGCGACCTCGTGCAGGAGGGTCTGGTGATTGGTGTCGTCGTCGTACCGCGCCGCGAGGTAGCGCGACACGCTGATGCGTTTGCGCCCGTAGTCGCACAGGCCCGCGCGTCGCTTGGCGTTGTCGAAGGCGAACGTCCACGACGCGTCGAGGTGCAGGGCGATCAACGCCTCGGCCCACGTGCGTACGCGCTGCAGTTCGGACATGTCCGGGATCCTAGGCGGCGGTTCCGACACTCAGCTCGCGACGACCTCGCGCGTGCGGCGGCGATCCGCGGCGTCGATGGCGAGCAGGGTCGATTCGAGTTGCTTGTCGGTGGCGCCGGCGTTCTGGCGCAGGAACAACGCCTGTTTGAAATCGCGACGGGCGGACTCGTAGTCGCCTTCGTCGTAGTGCACCTTGCCGCGGTGCTGCAGGGCGAAGGCGGCGATGCTCGCCCAGCCCTGGCCCTCGGCCTCTTCGGCGCACATGGTCAGCTCCTGCTCGGCGGCGGCGTAGGCGCCCCGGCACTGCATGATCGTGGCGTGCAGGATGCGCGCGCGCAGCAGGTCGCGGCGTGTGCCGGCCATGCGGGCCACGCGCACGGACTGCTCCGAGATGGCCAGGGCCTCGTCGAAGCGGTCGAGCACCTTCAGCAGCCACACCCGCTCGAGAAGGGCGTGCAGGCTGCGCTGCTCCCCGATCTCTTCGAGACGCTCCGCGCACTCGCGAGAGTCGGTGACCTCGCGCAACGTGTCGGGGTCGTACCCGTGGATGTAGCTCACCGGCGCTCCTCTCGGTCCAGCAGGACTTCCAGTGTGCGCCGCGCACCCCCGGACGGTCGACTCGCCACGCGGTCGAGTCCCGATCGTGGTCGCGTCAGCGTTCGAAGAGGGATGCCGAGGGCTTGGGCGAGGGGGTCGCGTCGCCGTCCACGGCGGGGAGCGCACCGCGGGCGAACTCGTCGATCTCGCCGCCCTGGGCGACCTTGGCGGGGTGGGGCCCCGCCGCCATCAGGCGCGGCAGCCACTCCACCGGCAACGGCGCGGCGGAGGCGGCGACGACGAGGTTGCCGAAGCGTCGACCCTTGAGCACCTGCACCTCGGCGAGGACGATCACCTCGGGCAGCACCGCGCGCACGGTGGCGACCTGACGTCGGGCGAACGCGAGTCCCGGCCCGTCCGAGACGTTGATCAGCAGGACGCCGTCGGGGGCGAGAAGCCTCGCGGCCTCGCGATAGAACTCCACCGTCGTCAGGTGCGCGGGGGTCTGTGCGCCCGAGTACACGTCGCTCACGAGCACATCGACCGCGCCGGTGAGACCGGCCGGCAGACGCCCGAGACCCGCGCGCGCGTCACCGATGCGCACGCGGATCGCCGCACCGCGCGGCAGGGGGAGGTTCTCGCGCACGAGGTCCCAGAGCGCCGGCTCGAGCTCTATGACCTGCTGGCGCGAACCGGGACGCGTCGCCTCGACGTAGCGGGGGAGGGTGAGCGCTCCGGCGCCCAGGTGCACCGCGGTCAGTGGTTGTCCCGGCATCCGCAGGCGATCGATGACGGCGCCCATGCGTGCTACGTATTCGAAGTGCAGGTGCGTGGGGTCGTCGAGGTCGACGTGCGATTGCGGTGTGCCGTCGACCACGAGTTCGGAGCCCGAGACGAAGCCCGAGCGCGACACCCGCGCGAGCGATCCGTCCGACAGGCGCGCGGTGGGGGCGTCGTCGGGTTCGATGCGCATGCGGGCCATGCTCAACACGCTAGTGCGACCGGCTCGCGCCGGCGTGCCGCGACCGTCCCGGCCCAGGACCGGCCGAGCCCCTCCGGTGCGGCTCGTCGCTGCCGGGCCGGGGTCGGCGCCGGTTTCCCCACGACCCGCGCAGGCCCCGTGCGGGCAGGGTGCTGCACCAGAGGTCTCGCGGTCGGGCGGAATGCCCTGTGCTGCTTTCTGAGGGCCATCAGGATGCCGGGTCGCCGAAACACGATCGATACAAACGGGCAATGGGCAGGGCGCTGCCCGCCCTGTACGGTCGGGGGAACACAGCAAGCGGAGCGCGGCACGACGACGTGACAGCGCCGTCGTCCTCCTCCCTTCACCCTCGGAAGGTGCATCTCCATGCTCGGAAATCTTCGACGTCGTCTGCTGGTCGGCGCAGCGGCGGTCGCCATCGGCGCCCTCACGTTGTCCGGCTGCACGAGCCAGCGCGACGACAACGGCGGCGGCGGCGACGCCGGCGGCGACGTGGACTCGACGTTCGTGTTCGGCGCGTCCGGCGACCCGTCCAGCCTCGACCCGGCGTTCGCGAGCGACGGCGAGTCGTTCCGCATCTCGCGTCAGATCTTCGAGGGCCTCGTCGGCGTCGAGCCCGGGACGGCCGACCCGGCGCCCATGCTCGCCGAGAGCTGGACGCAGTCCGACGACGGACTGTCGTACACCTTCCAGCTCAAAGAGGGCGTGACCTTCCACGACGGCACCGAGTTCAACGCGGATGCCGTGTGCTTCAACTTCGATCGCCAGAACAACTTCACCGGTATCGCGCAGTCCGAGAGCCTGTCGTACTACTGGGGCAAGATCATGCGCGGCTACGCCGACACCGGCACCTCGATCTACGGCGGGTGCGAGGCGGCGAGCCCCACCGAGGTCACCCTCACGCTCACGCAGCCCTTCGCCGGATTCATCCCGGCGCTGTCGCTGCCCGCGTTCGCCATCCAGAGCCCCGCCGCCCTCGAGCAGTACCAGGCCGACGAGGTCGGCGGCACCTCCGAGGCCCCCACGCTCAGCGAGTACGCGCAGGCGCATCCCACGGGGACCGGTCCCTTCAAGTTCGACGCGTGGGAGCCCGGTGCCGAGACCACCGTCAGCGCCTACGACGGATACTGGGGCGAGCAGGGTCAGGTGCAGGAAGTGATCTTCCGCGTGATCGGCGACACCACCGCCCGCCGTCAGGCCCTCGAGTCCGGCTCGATCGACGGCTACGACCTCGTCGCCCCCGCCGACCTGGGCGCCCTCGAGAGCGCGGGCTACATGCTCTCCAACCGCGACCCGTTCAACATCCTCTACCTCGGCATGAACCAGGCCGATCCGGCCCTCGCCGACGAGCGCGTGCGCCAGGCGATCGCCCAGGCGATCGACAAGCAGCAGCTCGTCACGCAGGTGCTGCCCGAAGGCACCACCGTCGCCTCGCAGTTCATGCCCGACAGCGTGATCGGGTTCAACGAGGGCGTCACCGAGTACGACTTCGACCAGGATGCCGCCAAGGCGCTCCTCGCCGAGGCCGGCTTCACCGAGGCGAACCCGCTGACCATCACGTTCAACTACCCGGTCAACATCTCGCGTCCGTACATGCCCAACCCGGAGCAGATCTTCACCAACCTGCAGTCGCAGCTCGAGGCGGTCGGCATCGTCGTGAACCCCGTCTCGAACGAGTGGGGCGAGTACCTCGACCTGATCCAGGGCGGCTCGGAGCACGGCATCCACCTGCTCGGTTGGACGGGCGACTACAACGATCCCGACAACTTCGTCGGCACGTTCTTCGGCGGGCCGTCCAACGAGTGGGGCTTCGACAACGCGGAGCTCTTCTCGGCCCTGACGTCGGCCCGCGGTCTCGCGACCGAGGACGAGCAGGACCCGGCCTACCAGGACATCAACGAGCAGATCGCGCAGTTCCTGCCCGGCATCCCCCTGGCCAACCCCGTCCCCACGCTGGCGTTCGCGCCCCGCGTGGCGTCGTACCCGGCCAGCCCCGTGCAGGACGAGGTCTACAACCAGATCGAACTCACCGAGTGATCGGATGCCGCGGACCCGCACCGGCGTGCGAGTCCGCGGCATCCGCGTGCCGGGGCCCGCGCATCGTCGCGGCCCCGGCATCCCCGTGTCCCCCCGCTTCCGACACCCTGTGAGAACCCGTGCTCCGCACCATCGGCAGGCGCCTGCTCCTGCTCATCCCGACCCTGTTCGGCCTCTCGATCCTTCTATTCGCCTGGGTGCGCGCCCTGCCCGGCGGACCCGCCGTCGCCCTCCTCGGCGAGCGGGCGACCCCCGAGGCCGTCGCCCGCATCAACGAGCTGTACGGCTTCAACGAGCCCCTGTACGTCCAGTACTTCACGTGGCTCGGACGTCTGCTCACCGGTGACTTCGGCTCGTCCATCCAGACCGGACGCCCCGTCCTGGAAGAGTTCGTCCGCCGATTCCCCGCGACCCTCGAGCTGTCGATCGGCGCGCTGATCGTCGCGGTGGGGATCGGCATCCCGCTCGGCTACTGGGCGGCCCGCCGTCACGGCAAGGTGTGGGACCACACCGCGGTCGTCCTGAGCCTCGTCGGGATCACGATCCCGGTGTTCTTCCTCGCGTTCATCCTGAAGTACGTCTTCGCCGTGCAGCTGGGGTGGCTGCCCTCGGACGGTCGCCAGGACCCGCGCATCGACGCCACCCATTACACGAACCTCTACGTCTTCGACGGCCTCATCACGGGCGAGTTCGACGCATCCTGGGATGCCATCCTGCACCTGATCCTGCCCGCGCTCGCCCTGGGTACGATTCCGCTGGCGATCATCGTGCGCATCACCCGCGCCTCGGTGCTGGAGGTGCAGAACGCCGACTACGTGCGAACGGGCCGGGCCAAGGGCATCGGGACGGGGACGCTGCGCAACCGATTCATCCTGCGCAATGCGATGCTCCCCGTCATCACGACCGTCGGTCTGCAGGCGGGACTCCTCATCTCGGGGGCCGTGCTCACCGAGACGGTGTTCGCGTTCCCCGGCATCGGGCAATTCCTCGCCCGCGCCATCTTCACGCGCGACTTCCCCGTCCTGCAGGGCTTCATCATCTTCATCGCGATCGCGTACGCCCTGATCAACCTGCTCGTCGACCTGTCGTACAGCGTCATCGACCCGAGAGTGAGAGTCCAGTGAGCTCCGGCATCCTCCCTCCCGCCCCCAGCGGCGGCCCCGTCGACGACAACGCGGTGGTCGATGCGCAAGTCCTCGCGGCCCAGGCACGCGGCGGGTTCTGGCACGACGTGCTCCAGCGCCTGCGCCGCAGCCCCGTCGCGTGGATCGGCGCCGTCATCGTGCTGGCGTTCCTGCTCGTGGCGGCTCTGGCTCCGCTGCTCGCGCCGTACCCGGCGGAGTCGCTCCCGGGCCAGAGGTTCATCACGCCCACCGACATCCCGGGCCCGGGCGAGCTGGCGGAGTTCCCGCTGGGCCTGGACCGATTCGGCGGCGACGTGCTGTCCAAACTGATCTGGGGGGCCCAGGCGTCGCTGCAGATCGGTGTGATCTCGACGGCGCTCGGCCTGCTGGGGGGAATGGCGCTCGGTCTGCTGGCGGGGATGTTCGGCGGCTGGGTCGACGCGCTCGTGATGCGCTTCGTCGACATCCTGCTGTCGGTGCCCAACCTGCTTCTCGCCGTCTCGATCGCGGCCGTCCTCGGACAGAGCCAGCTGGCGATCATGATCGCCATCGGGGCCTCGCAGGTGCCGGTGTTCGCCCGTCTCCTGCGGGCGTCGATGCTGCAGCAGCGCGGCGCCGACTACGTGCTCTCGGCCCAGACGCTGGGCCTGAGTCGTCGCACCATCACCATGACGCACGTGCTTCCCAACAGCGTCGGCCCGGTGATCGTCCAGGGCACCCTCACGCTCGCCACCGCCGTCATCGACGCCGCGGCGCTGTCGTTCCTGGGTCTGGGCGGCGGCCTGCCGCAGACCGCGGAGTGGGGGCGCATGCTCACCTACGCGCAGGCCGAGCTGGCGATCGCTCCGTGGCTGGCGTTCCTGCCCGGCATCTGCATCGCGGTGACCGCGCTCGGCTTCACGCTGCTGGGTGAGTCGTTGCGCGAGGCGATGGATCCGCGCACGCGGGCGCGGTAGCCCCCCCCCGGTCCGCCCGCGCGCGGGCCGGGGCTGCGTCGTACCGAGAACAGGCGATGCAGGAGAACGGGCGAGGCTGCCAGAACGGGCGGCGCCACGAGAACAGGCGAGGCTGCCAGAACGGGCGGCGTTACGAGAACAGGCGGCGTCGCGAGAACAGGCCGTTTTCGGTCGTGTCGGCCTGTTCCGGTGGCATCCTCTGTTCTGGTGACGGGGAGGGTGGCGCCCCGGGGCCCCGCGCCGTCCGCGGACGTATGACCGCGCGCGTTCTGGTCTGACCCCGGCGAGCGTCTGCCGGTCTGACCCCGCGCGCGAGTCGGGGTCGTGGCGTCGGTGCCGCGGCGACCCGGCGGCGTCACGAGACCAGGCGGCGTCACGAGAACAGGCGGCGTCACGAGA
>NZ_JBIVFV010000001.1:967248-1079129 GCF_044748345.1 Microbacterium sp. NPDC090007
AGAACAGGCCGCCTCCGGCCGTGTCAGCCTGTTTCGGTGGCATCCCCTGTTCTGGTGACGGGGAGGGTGGCGCCCCGGGGCCCCGCGCCGTCCGCGGGCGTTGCACCGCGCGTGTTCTGGTCTGACCCCGGCGCGCGTCTGCCGGTCTGACCCCCGCGCGCGAGTCGGGGTCGTGGCGTCGGTGCCGCGGCGACCCGGCGGCGTCACGAGAACAGGCGGCGTCACGAGTACAGGCGTCGTCGCGAGAACAGGCCGCCTCCGGCCGTGTCAGCCTGTTTCGGTGGCATCCCCTGTTCTGGTGACGGGGAGGGTGGCGCCCCGGGGCCCCGCGCCGTCCGCGGACGTATGACCGCGCGCGTTCTGGTCTGACCCCGGCGCGCGTCTTCCGGTCTGTCCCCGCGCGCGAGTCGGGGTCGTGGCGTCGGTGCCGCGGCGACCCGGCGGCGTCACGAGACCAGGCGGCGTCACGAGAACAGGCGGCGTCATAAAAACAGGCGGCGTCACGAGAACAGGCGGCGTCACGAGAACAGGCGGCGTCACGAGAACAGGCCGTCTCCGGCCATATCGGCCTGTTCTGGTGGCATCCCCTGTTCTCGCCCCGTGCCGCGCCGCCCGGCCGTGCGCCGCGCCGCCCCGGCCCCGTGCCGCGCCGCCCGGCCCTGCGTCGCGCCGCCCGGCCGTGCGTCGCGCCGCCCGGCCGTGCGTCGCGCCGCCCCGGCCCTGCGTCGCGCCGCCCCGGCCCTGCGTCGCGCCGCCCGGCCCGGCCGCCGCGCCGCGCGGGCCGGTTGCCGCGCCGCCCGGGCTCGGCAGCCCCGCCGCGCCGCCCGGCCGCCCCGCAGCCCGGCCCGCCGCGTCAGCCCGCGAGCCCCAACTCGTTGCCCGGAATCGAGGCCAGCAGGCGCCGCGTGTACGGGTCGCGAGGGTTGGTGAAGACCTCTTCGCTCGAGGCCGCCTCGACGAGGCGGCCGTCCTTCATGACGCACACGTAGTCGCTGATCAGGCGCACCACCGCGAGGTCGTGCGAGATGAAGAGGTAGCTCAGGCCGTACTCCCGCTGCAGGTCTCCGAGCAGATCGAGGATCTGCGCCTGCACCAGCACGTCGAGCGCCGAGACGGGCTCGTCGCACACGATGAGCTCGGGGGAGAGGGCGAGTGCACGCGCGATCGCCACGCGCTGGCGCTGGCCCCCCGAGAGCTCCGAGGGGTAGCGACGCAGCATGGATGCCGGGAGGGCGACGTCGTCCATCAACTGCCGCACCCGCTTCGCCCGGTCGGCCTTCGACCCGCGCTTGTAGACGTTCAACGGCTCTTCGACGATCCGCTCCACCGTGAACATCGGGTTCAGGCTCGAGTAGGGGTCTTGGAAGATGGGCTGCACCTTCTGGCGGAACTGCCGCAGCGCGTCGCCCTTCAGGGTCGAGACGTCCTGACCGTCGAAACGGATCGTCCCGCTCGTCGGCTCGACGACCTTGAGCAGCATCCGCGCCGTCGTCGTCTTGCCCGAGCCGGACTCGCCGACGATCGCGACCGTCTGACCGCGCGGGATCGACAGCGACACGTCGTCGACGGCCCGGAAGTCGTCCCCGCGGCCGCGGACGGGGTAGATCTTGGTCAGGTTCTCGATCTGCACGATGTCATCGCGGGTGTCCTCGACCTCGCGGTCGGTGCGGAAATCCTCGGGGCGCAGGCGCACGGCCGCGACCGAGGGAGCCGCCGCCACGAGCGACTTGGTGTAGCTGTGCTGGGGGTCTTCGAGGATCTGCCGCGCGGGCCCCTGCTCCACCACGCGTCCGCGGTGCATGACGACGACCGTGGAGGCGCGTTCCGCGGCCAGGCCCAGGTCGTGCGTGATGAGCAGGACGGCGGCGCCCAGCTCGTCCGTCTGCTTGTCGATCTGGTCGAGGATGGTCTGCTGCACGGTGACGTCGAGGGCGCTCGTGGGCTCGTCGGCGATGAGCAGGCGCGGTCGGCAGGCGAGGCCGATCGCGATCAACGCGCGCTGGCGCATGCCGCCCGAGAACTCGTGCGGATACTGGGTCGCCCGCTTGTCGGCATCGGGGAGTCCCGCGGCCTCGAGGGCCTCGACGACCTTCGCCTTCACCGTCGAGCGATCGGCCAGACCGTGCGCGAGCAGTGTCTCGGCGACCTGCGTGCCGATCTTGGCGACGGGGTTGAGGTTCGACATCGGGTCCTGCGGGACGAGGCCGATCTGGCGACCGCGCACTTGACGCATGCGCGCTTCGCCGAAGGTCGTCAGGTCCTCGCCGTCGAGCAGGATTCGTCCGCGGGCGACGCGCCCGCCGGATGCCAGCAGACCGATGATCGCCATGGCGGTCGTCGATTTGCCGGAGCCGGACTCGCCGACGATCGCGATGGTCTCGCCCGCGTGGATGTCGAGGTTCACCCCGTCGACGGCGCGCACGGGCCCGTCCATGGTGGCGAAGTCGACGGCCAGATCGCGGACCGAGAGCAGGGGCTGGGGGGATGCCGGAGCGGGGGGACCGGCGACATCGGAGGTCATCCCCCCATCCTCACGTGCGCGGGCGGTTTCGCCCACCTTTTCTCGCACATCGTCACACCCCCGTAACGCGCCCGCGCCCGCCCGGCCCCCGCTCGCGCCCCCGGCCCGGGCTCATCGCGACGACGAGGGCATCGACCACCCGTCCCGCCGGTACCGTGGCGGCATGCGGGTGGACCTGAACGCGGACCTCGGCGAGACCGTCGAGGGGATGCCGACCGCCGACGACGAGGCGATGTTCGCGGTGATCTCGAGCGCCAACGTCGCGTGCGGGGGTCATGCGGGCGACGCGGCATCCATGCGGGCCGCCGTCGATCGGGCCGGACGCTTCGGTGTCGCCGTCGGGGCCCACCCCTCGTACGACGACCGCGAGAACTTCGGCCGCGTCCGCCGCGACCCCGACCCCGTGCAGCTGCGCGTGCGGATTGCCGCGCAGCTCGATGCGCTCGTGTCCGCCGGTGCCGAGGTCCGCTACGTCAAGCCGCACGGGGCGCTGTACCACGCCGTGACCTCCGACGCCGGGCAGGCCCGGGCCCTCGTCGCCGCCGTCGCCGATCTCTCGGCGCGCCTCGGACGCCCCCTGCCCGTGCTCGGACTCCCCGGATCGATCGCCGCGGCCGCGGCATCCGCGGGTCTGCCCTTCGTGCACGAGGCCTTCCTCGACCGCGGATACACCCCGACCGGAGGGTTGGTGCCCCGTGACCGGCCCGGGGCCCTCGTCGTCGACCCGGACCGCGTCGCCGAGCGGGCGCTGCGGCTCGTGCGCGACGGCGTGGTCGAGGCCGTCGACGGCACGGTCGTCGCCGTGCGCGCCGCCTCGCTCTGCCTGCACGGCGACACGCCCTCAGCGGTGGCGATGGCGCGAGCGGTGCGCGCCGCCCTGGACGAGGCCGGCATAAAGGTGCGCGCACAATGGTGACGATCCGGCCGATGGGGGAGCGGGCGCTGCTCGCCGAGGTCGCCGACCTGGCCGCCGTCCTGCGTCTGCACGCCGCGCTCGCCGCGGACCCGCCCGGCGGCGTCGACGACCTCGTACCCGCCGCTCGGACGGTGCTGGTCGCCTTCGACCCCGCGCGCATCGCCGCGTCGGCCGTCGTCGCCTGGATCCGCGAGGCGTCGACCACGGTCGCGGATGCCGCGCCCCCCGGCCCCCGCGTCGACATCCCCGTCCGGTACGACGGCGCCGATCTCGACGACGCGGCGGCACTCGTCGGCATCCGACCCGGCGACCTCGTCGCCCGCCATACCGCGGCGGAGTGGACGGTCGCCTTCACCGGCTTCGCGCCGGGTTTCGCCTATCTCGTCAGCGACGACTGGCCCTTCGACGTCCCTCGCCTCCCTCGGCCGCGCACGCGTGTGCCGGCGGGGGCGGTGGGGCTCGCGGGGGCGTTCAGCGGGGCGTATCCCCGCGAGACGCCCGGGGGCTGGCGTCTGATCGCCTCGACGGATGCGGCATTGTTCGATCCGCATGCCGCCGACCCGGTGCTCCTGCCGCCGCGGGCGCGCGTGCGTTTCGTGCCGGCGCGCGAGCGGGTGCGCGGCGTACCGGTCGCCGCCTCCGGTCGCGGCGGCCCCGCTGAGACAGCGGATGCCGTCACCGCCCCCTCTCGTTCCGCCACCGCCCTTCGCGTCCTCGCGTCCGGTCCACTGGCCACCGTGCAGGACCTCGGGCGTCCCGGCCGTGCCGCCCTCGGGGTCGCGCGCTCGGGCGCTCTCGACCGGGGCGCGCTGCGTGTCGCGAACCGCCTGGTCGGCAACGCCGAGACCGCCGCCGGCATCGAGATCACCCTCGGCGGCTTCCGCGTCCGCGCCGAGCGCGAGACCTGGATCGCGGTGACGGGGGCGCTCGCCGATCTGCGTGTCGACGGCCGTGCGGTCGACGCGTACGCCCCGGTGCTGCTGTCGGCGGGCGCCGAGCTCTTCGTCGCCCCCGCGCGGGCGGGCCTGCGGCTGTACCTGGCGGTGCGCGGGGGAGTCGTCGGCCCGGTCACCCTCGGTTCGCGCGCGACGGACGTGCTCGGCGGACTGGGACCCGCGCCCCTCCGTGCGGGCGACGCGGTCTCGTCGGGTGGGCAGGCGCGGCCGGTTTCGGTCGTCGACGCGTTTCCCTGGACGGTTCCGCCCGCGGTGGTGGACGTCGCGCTGCGGCCCGGGCCGCGCGCCGATCGGTTCGTCGTCGGGGCGGTCGAGGTTCTCGTGGGGGCGAGCTGGACCGTCTCCTCCGACGCCGACCGCGTCGGCATCCGCCTCGACGGTCCCGCGCTCGGGCGCACGCGCGTGGAGGAACTGCCGAGCGAGGGCATGCGCCCCGGAGCCGTCCAGGTGCCGCCGCACGGTCGACCGGTGATCCTGCTGGCGGACGGGCCGGTGACCGGGGGGTATCCCGTGATCGGGGTGGTTGCGGATGCCGCCCTCGACGCTCTCGCGCAGGCGCGTCCGGGGAATCGGGTGCGGTTCCGGCGCGGCTGACGCGGTCGTGGAAGGGAATGGCGGACGGGCGCACGCGGTTATACCGCAGGTCCGCAGACGCGTCAAGAATTGGACTGGACACGGCGAGTCCTCCCGCGTATGCTTGGACTTTGCGCTCCTCGATTCCCCCTGCCCTCATATGGTGGTCGGCTGAGCCTGTCCGTCCCCGCCTCACCGCGGTGTGCGACGAGCAGGTTCTGGGGGCAGGAACGCACTCCACCTGACGACAAGGAATCACGAGCCCCTCGCCCGGGCTTCTGGAGGTTATTCCCTTGGCTGCTGCGAGCACCGCATCCACCACCACCACCCCCAAGAGCGGACGCGGAGCATCCCGCCTCTCGTTCGCGAAGATCTCCGACAAGCTGACCGTTCCCGATCTGCTGGCCCTGCAGACCGAGTCGTTCGATTGGCTCGTCGGCAACGAGGCCTGGAAGGCGCGCGTCGCCGAGGCCCAAGCCGCCGGTCGTACCGACGTGCCCGAGATCAGCGGTCTGGAAGAGATCTTCGAGGAGATCTCCCCGATCGAAGACCTGAGCGAGACCATGCAGCTCTCGTTCACGAACCCCTACCTCGAGCCCGAGAAGTACTCGATCGAAGAGTGCAAGGAGCGCGGCAAGACCTACGCCGCCCCGCTCTACGTCGAGGCCGAGTTCATGAACCACCAGACCGGTGAGATCAAGACCCAGACGGTCTTCATGGGCGACTTCCCGCTCCAGACCGACAAGGGCACGTTCATCATCAACGGCACCGAGCGTGTCGTGGTGTCGCAGCTCGTGCGCTCGCCCGGTGTCTACTTCGACAAGACCCCCGACAAGACCTCCGACAAGGACATCGTGTCGGTGCGCGTCATCCCCTCCCGCGGTGCCTGGCTCGAGTTCGAGATCGACAAGCGCGACCAGGTCGGCGTGCGCATCGACCGCAAGCGCAAGCAGTCGGTCACCGTCTTCCTCAAGGCCCTCGGCCTGACCAGCGAGGACATCCTCGCCGAGTTCAGCGGCTTCGACTCGATCGAGGAGACGCTGTCCAAGGACACCATCCTCACCAAGGAAGACGCGCTTCGCGACATCTACCGCAAGCTCCGCCCGGGCGAGCAGGTCGCCGCCGAGGCCGCCCGCGCGCTGCTGGACAACTTCTACTTCAACGCCAAGCGCTACGACCTGGCCAAGGTGGGTCGCTACAAGATCAACCAGAAGCTCGGTCTCGACAAGCCGCTCAGCGACTCGGTGCTCACGGTCGACGACATCGTCGCCACGATCAAGTACCTCGTCCGTCTGCACCGCGGTGACGTCACGTTCGACGGTGTGCGCGGTGGCCAGGCGGCCGAGATCCGCCTCGATACCGACGACATCGACAACTTCGGCAACCGTCGCATCCGCGCCGTCGGCGAGCTCATCCAGAACCAGGTCCGCACCGGCCTGTCGCGCATGGAGCGCGTCGTGCGCGAGCGCATGACCACGCAGGACATCGAGGCGATCACGCCCCAGACCCTGATCAACGTGCGTCCCGTCGTCGCCGCGATCAAGGAGTTCTTCGGAACCTCGCAGCTGTCGCAGTTCATGGACCAGAACAACCCGCTCGCGGGTCTGACTCACAAGCGCCGCCTGTCGGCCCTGGGCCCCGGCGGTCTGTCGCGTGAGCGTGCCGGCGTCGAGGTCCGCGACGTCCACCCCTCGCACTACGGCCGCATGTGCCCCATCGAGACCCCGGAAGGCCCGAACATCGGCCTGATCGGCTCGCTGGCATCGTTCGCCCGCATCAACGCCTTCGGCTTCATCGAGACCCCGTACCGTCGCGTCGTCGACGGCCGAGTGACCGACCAGATCGACTACCTCACGGCGAGCGAAGAGAGCGACCACATCGTCGCTCAGGCCGGTGTCGCCCTGCAGGCCGACGGCCACTTCGTCGAGGACCGCATCCTGGCGCGCCGCGGCCAGGGTGGCGAAGTCGACCTGTTCCCGAACGACGAGATCGGCTACATGGACGTCTCGCCGCGCCAGATGGTGTCGGTGGCGACCTCGCTCATCCCGTTCCTCGAGCACGACGACGCCAACCGCGCCCTCATGGGTGCGAACATGCAGCGCCAGGCCGTGCCGCTCGTGCGCAGCGAGTCGCCCGTGGTCGGCACCGGTATGGAGGGCTTCGCCGCCATCGACGCCGGTGACGTCGTCACCGCCGACAAGGCCGGCGTGGTGCTCGAGGTCTCGGCCGATGTCGTGACCGTCCAGCTCGACGAGGGCGGCACGCAGGACTACTTCCTGCGCAAGTTCGACCGCTCCAACCAGGGCACGTCGTACAACCAGCGCGTGGTCGTCTCGGCCGGTGAGCGCGTCGAGGCCGGCGAGGTCCTCGCCGACGGTCCCGCGACCGAGAACGGCGAGCTCGCCCTCGGCAAGAACCTCCTCGTCGCCTTCATGACGTGGGAGGGTCACAACTTCGAGGACGCGATCATCCTCAGCCAGGACCTCGTGAAGGACGACACCCTCTCCTCGATCCACATCGAGGAGTACGAGGTCGACGCGCGCGACACCAAGCTCGGCAAAGAGGAGATCACCCGTGACCTCCCCAATGTCAGCCCCGACCTGCTGAAGGATCTCGACGACCGCGGCATCATCCGCATCGGCGCCGAGGTGCGTCCCGGTGACATCCTCGTCGGCAAGGTCACCCCCAAGGGTGAGACCGAGCTCTCGGCCGAGGAGCGCCTGCTCCGCGCGATCTTCAACGAGAAGAGCCGCGAAGTCCGCGACACCTCGCTGAAGGTGCCCCACGGCGAGCAGGGCACGATCATCGCCGTCAAGGAGTTCAACGCCGAGGACGGCGACGACGAGCTCGGCTCGGGCGTCAACCGCCGCGTCGTGGTCTACATCGCCCAGAAGCGCAAGATCACCGAGGGCGACAAGCTCGCCGGCCGCCACGGCAACAAGGGTGTCATCGCCAAGATCCTCCCGATCGAGGACATGCCCTTCCTCGCCGACGGCACGCCGGTCGACATCATCCTGAACCCGCTCGGCATCCCCGGCCGCATGAACTTCGGTCAGGTCCTCGAACTGCACCTCGGCTGGATCGCCCAGCAGGGCTGGAAGGTCGAGGGCACCCCGGAGTGGGCCGCCCAGCTGCCCGAGGTCGCTCGCGAAGCCGCCCCCGGCACGAAGGTCGCCACGCCGGTGTTCGATGGCGCCTTCGAGGCGGAGATCGCGGGTCTGCTCGACTCGACGATCCCGAACCGCGACGGCGACCGGCTGATCGACTCGACCGGCAAGACCATCCTGTTCGACGGTCGTCACGGTGAGCCGTTCCCTGCGCCCATTTCGGTCGGCTACATGTACATCCTGAAGCTGCACCACCTCGTCGACGACAAGATTCACGCGCGTTCGACGGGCCCGTACTCGATGATCACCCAGCAGCCGCTCGGTGGTAAAGCGCAGTTCGGTGGTCAGCGCTTCGGTGAGATGGAGGTGTGGGCGCTCGAGGCCTACGGTGCCGCGTACGCGCTGCAGGAGCTCCTCACGATCAAGTCCGACGACATCCTCGGCCGCGTCAAGGTGTACGAGGCCATCGTCAAGGGCGAGAACATCCAGGAGCCCGGCATCCCCGAGTCCTTCAAGGTCCTCATGAAGGAGATGCAGTCGCTCTGCCTGAACGTCGAGGTCCTCTCGGCCGACGGCACCGCGGTCAACCTGCGCGACACGGATGACGACGCCTTCCGCGCCGCGGAGGAGCTCGGCATCAACATCTCCAGCCGCTTCGAGTCCTCGTCGATCGACGAGATCTGAGCTTCCAGCTCAGCGACCCAGCTCAGATTTCAGAGAATTCCGACACAGGAGAACCAGTGCTCGAATCAACCACTTTCGATCAGATCCGTATCGGTCTGGCCACCGCCGACGACATCCGTCGTTGGTCCTTCGGTGAGGTCAAGAAGCCCGAGACGATCAACTACCGCACGCTGAAGCCCGAGAAGGACGGCCTCTTCGGCGAGCAGATCTTCGGACCCTCCCGCGACTGGGAGTGCGCCTGCGGAAAGTACAAGCGCGTCCGCTTCAAGGGCATCGTCTGCGAGCGCTGCGGCGTCGAGGTCACCAAGAGCTCGGTCCGTCGTGAGCGCATGGGCCACATCGAGCTCGCGGCGCCCGTGACGCACATCTGGTACTTCAAGGGTGTGCCCTCGCGCCTGGGCTACCTGCTCGACATGGCGCCGAAGGACCTCGAGAAGGTCATCTACTTCGCCGCCTACATGGTCATCTCGGTCGACGAAGACGCTCGTCACCGCGACCTGGCCACGCAGGAGAACAACATCCGTCTCGAGCTGAAGACGCTCGGCGACCGCCGCGATGCCCGCATCGCCGCGCGCCTGGCGAAGCTCGAGGAGGAGCTCGCCGCCCTCGAGGCGGAGGGCGCCAAGGCCGACCAGAAGAAGAAGGTCAAGGACGCCGCCGAGAAGGACATGACGGCGGCCCGCAAGAACGCCGACGAGCAGATCGCCAAGCTCGAGCGCGTGTGGGAGGACTTCCGCACGCTCGAGGTCGGCGCCCTCAAGCCCGAGGACGACGTCTTCCACGAGCTCCAGGACCGTTTCGGTCAGTACTTCGAGGCCCACATGGGTGCGGAGTCGATCAAGCGCCGTCTCGAGACCTTCGACCTGCAGGCCGAGGCCGACAGCCTCCACCTGCAGATCTCCGAGGGCAAGGGTCAGCGCAAGATCCGCGCGATCAAGCGCCTGAAGGTCGTCAACTCGTTCCTGCAGACCGGCATGTCGCCGGCCTCGATGGTGCTGGACGTCGTCCCGGTGATCCCGCCGGAGCTGCGTCCGATGGTCCAGCTCGACGGTGGCCGCTTCGCCACCTCCGACCTGAACGACCTCTACCGTCGTGTGATCAACCGCAACAACCGCCTCCGTCGCCTGATCGACCTCGGTGCCCCCGAGATCATCGTCAACAACGAGAAGCGCATGCTGCAGGAGGCCGTCGACGCGCTGTTCGACAACGGTCGCCGTGGTCGCCCCGTCACCGGTACCGGCAACCGCGCCCTGAAGTCCCTGAGCGACATGCTCAAGGGAAAGCAGGGTCGTTTCCGCCAGAACCTGCTCGGAAAGCGCGTCGACTACTCGGGCCGTTCCGTCATCATCGTCGGGCCCCAGCTCAAGCTCCACCAGTGCGGTCTGCCCAAGCAGATGGCCCTCGAGCTGTTCAAGCCCTTCGTGATCAAGCGCCTGATCGACCTCGGTCACTCGCAGAACATCAAGGCGGCCAAGCGCGCCGTCGAGCGCTACCGTCCCGAGGTCTGGGACGTGCTCGAGGAGATCATCCGCGAGCGTCCTGTTCTGCTGAACCGTGCACCCACCCTGCACCGTCTCGGCATCCAGGCGTTCGAGCCCCAGCTCGTCGAGGGCAAGGCCATCCAGCTGCACCCGCTCGTCTGCGCGGCGTTCAACGCCGACTTCGACGGCGACCAGATGGCCGTGCACCTGCCCCTGTCGGTCGAGGCCCAGGCCGAGGCCCGCGTGCTGATGCTCGCCTCGAACAACATCCTGAAGCCGTCGGACGGCCGCCCGGTGACCCTGCCCTCGCAGGACATGATCATCGGTCTGCACCACCTCACCACCCTGCGGGAGGGTGCCGTGGGCGAGGGCCGTGCGTTCGGTTCGGTGGGCGAGGCGATCCTGGCCAAGGACGAGGGAACCCTCGACCTGCAGGCCAAGGCGCGCATCCGCATCCCCGGCCTGACCTTCCTCGAGGGTCAGGCGCCCGAGGGCTACGAGACCCACGGTCTCGTCGACGCCTCGCTCGGACAGGCGATCTTCAACGACACGCTCCCCAAGGGCTACCCGTTCGTGCGCGAGCAGGCCGACAAGGGCAAGCTGTCGCAGATCGTCAACAAGCTCGCCGAGGAGTACCCCAAGGTGGAGGTCGCGGCATCCCTCGACCGCATCAAGGACGCCGGCTTCTACTGGGCCACCCGTTCGGGTGTCACGGTGGCGCTGAGCGACATCCTCACCCCGCCCAACAAGGCGGAGATCGTCGCGGGCTACGAGAAGCAGGCCGCGAAGGTCCAGGGCCAGTACGAGAAGGGTCTCACCACCGACGCCGAGCGTCGTCAGGAGCTCATCAAGATCTGGACCGAGGCCACCGACGAGGTCCAGAAGGCGATGCGGGACAACTTCCCCTCCGACAACACCATCAACCGCATGGTCTCGTCGGGTGCCCGTGGTAACTGGCTGCAGATCCGCAACATCGCGGGTATGCGCGGCCTGGTGAACAACCCCAAGGGTGAGATCATCCCGCGTCCGATCATCTCGTCGTACCGTGAGGGTCTGTCGGTCGCCGAGTACTTCATCGCCACGCACGGTGCCCGTAAGGGTCTGGCCGACACGGCCCTCCGTACGGCCGACTCGGGGTACCTGACCCGTCGCCTGGTGGACGTCTCGCAGGACGTCATCATCCGCGAGGAGGACTGCGGGACGTCGAAGGGTCTCGAGCTCCCGATCGCCGCGGTCGACTCGACCGGTTCGCTGGTCAAGGACGCCAACGTCGAGAACTCGGTGTTCGCCCGCACGCTGGCGACCGCGGTCGTCGACGCGCAGGGCACGGTCCTGGCCGAGGCCGGCGACGACGTGGGCGACGTGCTCATCGACAAGCTGGTCGCCGGTGGCGTCGAGACGATCAAGGTCCGCTCCGTGCTGACCTGCGACTCGGCCGTCGGTGTCTGCGCGAAGTGCTACGGCCGTTCGCTCGCGACCGGCAAGATCGTCGACATCGGCGAGGCCGTCGGCATCATCGCGGCCCAGTCGATCGGTGAGCCCGGTACCCAGCTGACGATGCGTACCTTCCACACCGGTGGGTCGGCGTCGGCCGATGACATCACCCAGGGTCTGCCCCGTGTGCAGGAGCTCTTCGAGGCCCGTACCCCCAAGGGTGCGTCGCCGATCGCCGAGGCCGACGGCCGCATCACGATCGACGAGACCGACAAGGCCAAGAAGGTCATCCTCACGCCCGACAACGGCGACGAGCCGGTGGTCTACCCCGTCCTCAAGCGCGCGACGCTCCTGGTCGAGGACGGCCAGCACGTCGCGGTGGGCGAGCCGATCCTGGTCGGAACGCTCGACCCCAAGGAGGTCATGCGCGTGCAGGGTGCCCGCGAGGTGCAGAAGTACCTCGTCAACGGCGTCCAGGGCGTGTACCGCTCGCAGGGTGTGCCGATCCACGACAAGCACATCGAGGTCATCGTGCGCCAGATGCTGCGCAAGGTCACCGTCGTCGACCACGGCGACACCGACCTCCTGCCCGGCGAGCTGGTGGACTTCAAGCGCTACCAGAGCATCAACCGCGAGACGGTCGGCGAGGGCAAGCGTCCCGCGTCGGGCCGCCCCGAGCTGATGGGTATCACGAAGGCGTCGCTCGCGACGGAGTCGTGGCTGTCGGCGGCGTCGTTCCAGGAAACCACCCGCGTCCTGACGCAGGCGGCCATGGAGGGCAAGAGCGACCCGCTCGTCGGCCTCAAGGAGAACGTCATCATCGGAAAGCTCATCCCCGCCGGAACCGGCCTTGCGAAGTATCGCAACGTCACGGTCGAGGCGACGGAAGAGGCCAAGAGCGAGCGGTACCCCAACCGCATCTTCGCCTCGGACGGCGCGTACAGCGATGCCGACCTGAGCTACGTCGATTTCGACAGCTTCTCGACGGACGACTTCACGCCCGGCACGTACAACTGATCAAGGGGGGAGCCGGGTCCGCCCGGTTCCCTCCTGATCCCGGGATGCCGCGCCTTGGCGCGGACGTCCCGACCCCGATGGCCCTCGGCTCGCGCCGAGGGCCATCGTCGTATCCGCGCGGTGACGATCGCACGGCGGCTCGCGCACGCGGCGTGTCGGGTGCGGCCCGCGACGGGGGAGTTCGCCTACCGTGGACGCGGAGGAACGCATGGCCCGGATCGGTGGACGCAGCCTGTGGTTGGCATGGCCGGCGGGGCTGTTCTGCGCCGCCGCGGTCGCGGCGATGGTGGTGTTGGCCCTGCCCGGCGTCCCGGGGGCGGTCGCCTTCGTGGGCGACACGTTGCGCGCGGCCACCGCCCCCCTTCCCGCGGATGAGGGTCCCCCACCCACCCCGGCGACGGACTGCCGGCACCTGTACTCGCAGCCGCTGTGGTCGTCGCTCGTGTGGTCGCCCGAGGCGCTGCTGTCGCAACGGCGCACCCCGCCGCTGTCGACGCCCGAGGCGGCGGCCGCCGCCGCCGCGTCCGTCGTGGTCACCTGCCATTGGCGCGGTGACGGGGGCCGTTTCGTCGAGACCACGGTGTCGACCCTGGCGCCCGAGGCCGTCGCGACCGTGACGTCCACGCTCTCCGCGCAGGGGTTCACCTGTACGGCGGGCGACGACGCCCCGCATTGCGAGCGCACCGCGGGTGAGGTCACCGAGGTGCACGACCTGCGCGGGGACAGGTGGGTGTCGTCGACACTCTCGGGATGGATGCCGACCGGCTACGCCGAGGTGGTGGCATCCCACGCCTTCTTCGGCCGCTGACGACGGGTGCGACCGAGCCGTGCGGCCCGGGCCCGCACGGTCAGCCGAAGATGGCCGAGATGATGCTGCCGGTGTAGCCGGTGGGGGCGAGGTTGGAGTACTGCGTGTCGATGAGCACATCGTCGCGCCAGTAGAGGGTGCGGCCGTCGTTGACGGGGTAGGTGTCGTTGATCCAGGTCTTCTCGCAGCGCGTGCCCGCGTCGGGGGTGTAGCAACTGAAGCCCTGGGTGGTGACGAGCTCGTTGAGCATGTCGAGCGCGGGCCCGCGGTCCATGCGCGAGATCGTCGTGACCAAGCCCGTCGTGTCGGCTGCGGGATCGCGCCAGATGCAGATGAGCGAGCCGTCCGGCTGGACGCCCGAGGGGCCGAGCGACGGATCGTTCAGCGGAGTGGAGCCGAGCTGCGCGAGCACGTCCGTCGACAGCATCGCCTTGCAGTCGGCGGGCAGGCGGACGGCCGTGGGGGTCTGCGTGATGGTCGGGATGGGTGTCGGGCTGGTCGACACGACCGGTGGCGAGGGTGCGGGGGCCGCGTCGTCCGCGGCGGGGGCGCACGCGCTCAGGGCGATCGCGGACAGGCCGACGAGGGCGACCGCGGCCGACGTGCGAAGCGGGGGACGGGCCATGGGAACACCCTAAGGTGCGCCGCCGACACGGTCGAGACGCAGATGTGACGGCACGCCTCCGCGATCGGCCGCCGTTCGCGGGATAGCCTTGCGCCGCTAGCACCGCGTGAGGAGACCCCATGAGCGACCACCAGTCGTACGGCGACCCCGTCGCTGAACCCAAGGACTCGTACGGCGACCCCGTCGCCGAGCCCCGCAACGAAGAGCACGACGTGGTCGGTCGCGCCCGCGAGGGCCTCGCCGACGCCGAGGCGGCGCGCCGTGACGCGGTCGACCCCCAGGCCGCCGAAGCCGCCTGGGACGAGCGCGAGGAGCACGAGCGCCGGGGCGAGGCCGCGGTCGCAGAGCGTCGCGAGCACGCCGCACCGGTCGTGCACGACGCGTCGCCCGTCGAGCCGCGCAGCGCCGCGACCGCGGTGGGGACGGCGTCGACCGATCTGGACGACGAGGACGCCCGGTGGGCCGCGTACGCCGCTTCCGCCGAGCCCGCACACGACGACGCCCCGCGCGAAGAGCCGCGCGCGAACGGTTTCGACGCCCCGCGTCACGAGACCGCTGCGCACGACGACGCCCGCACCGCCGTCTCGCCCGTCGCGGGTGCCGCGGCCGCCGGCGCCGGGGGCGCGGCGGCCGCCGCCTCGACCCACGACGAGCCGACGCGCGCCTACAGCGGGGCCCAGCCGATCTTCGTGCAGGCCCCCGAGGCGCCGCGCCCGCGCGGCAACCGCGGCGCGGCGGGCGCGATCGGTCTGCTCGCCGCCGTGTCGTTCGCGGTGCTCTACCTGGCGGCCACGCTGGGACTGGGACTGCTCACCGGCGACGTCCGGGTGGCCGACCTGGGCCAGGCGGCACTGTCGGCACTGACCACGTGGGGCCTGTGGGTGCCCACCGTGGCCTTCTACCTCGGCTTCTGGTTCCTGGGCGCCCTCATCAACCGTGGGCGCTGGGGCCACTGGGTCGTCTGGGGTCTGATGGTGGGTGTGGTCGCATGGGCCGGGCACCTGCTGGGGGTCCTGCTCGCGGCCCCGTTCTGGATGGTCACGGCTCGCCAGTCCCTCGAACTGCTGCAGGACAACGTGCTGGCACCCCTCGCGATCGTCGCCTTCGTCCTCGGCCGCGAGCTCACCATCTGGTTCGGCGCCTGGGTGTCCGCCCGTGGTCGCCGCGTGACCGAGATCAACGCCGAGGCGCAGCGGGAGTACGAGCGCACCCTCGAGGCGGGTCCTCAGCTCTCGCAGCGCTGAGACCGACGACATGACGAACGAGCCGCGACCGGCGGGGGTCACCCCGCCGGTCGCGGTGGTCTTCGCGGCGGTGACGTTCATCGCCCTGTCCATCGCGACGCTGGGGGTGACGAGCCTCGTCCTCGACGCCGACGTCATCCCCGTGCGCGGACTGGGCCCCATCCCCGGCGTGATCGGTCAGCTGGGGGCGCTCGCCGCCTTCGCCGGTGTGCTGTGGTGGGGGCTGCGCGCCGACCCGCCGGGGTACCTGACGGCGGTCCCCTGCGCGATCGGGGCCTATGTCGGCGAGGTCGTCGGTGTCGTCGTCGGCGCCCTCGTCAGCGGGGCGGACCTCGCGCGCGGGATCTCCGCGTCCGGGAGCGTCGCCCTCGGCTTCGCGGGCCCCGTCGTGGCGCTCGCCGCCCTCGTGGCGGGTCTGCTGGGGGTGTTCCTGGTTCGTTCGCGTTCGAGCGGTCCGCGGTGGCGGTGGGAGGACGAGGAGCCCGAGCCCTGACCCCGGCCGCGTGCCGGTGTTCGCGGGGTGACCGGCGCGACGTGCCGGTGGCCCCGGCATCCCCGTCTTCCCGGGCGTGTCGGGCTAGCGTAGAGGGGTGGAGCGGTCGCTCGAGAGCCAGGTCGGTCAGGCGGTGGACGCCTGGCTGCGCTGGTTGCCGCGCTGGGAACCCGCCCATCACCGCGGTCGCGTCGCCCCCTGCCGTCGGTGCTTCGGGTCGCCGGTGCTCTCGGCCGCGGGCCTGGGGGCCGACGTTCCGCACGGCGTGCAGCACGGACTGTCGACCCGGGTGAAGGGGATCGTCGACCACGCGGTCGCCGACTACACGGCCCGGAACCTCCCCACGCTGCAGGCCGAGCTGGACCAACAGGCCGAGCGCAACCGCCGGCGGTCGTACCGCCCGGCCGAGGGCCTCGAGCCCGAATTCGAGGGGATGCCGCTCGATCCCGACCCCGAGCCGGGGGCGCCCTTCCTCTTCACGTTGTCGGGTCTCGCGGCCGAGGAGGACGCCGAGATCCCGGCCCTGCCTCCGCTGACGGATGCCGCGAAGGCGGCCTTGCGCCAGGAGGTCGGGCTCGCCGACGACTACGCCAACATGATCGGCCGCGAGATCTGCACCATCCTGCTGCACCACCGTCTGCGCATCCAGGCGGCCGTCGCCGAATACGTCGAGCCGCAGATCGCCGCGATGCTGGACGACCTCACCCGGTCCCTCGACGCCCCCTTCGATCCGCGGGAGGCGGAGCCACCGGCATCCTGATCCCCGACTCCCCAGGCGCACGGGCGCGCCAGGGGCTTTTGTTAGCATCGACGGGTTGTCCGCTCGTCGCGTCGCGGACACGTCGTCCGAGGGAGGGGGCTCGATGCCGCAGCGGCTTCCGTCGTCGCCGCCCATCCTGCCCGGGTTGGCGTACATCCGGCCCCTCGGGTCGGGCGGTTTCGCCGACGTCTTCCTCTACGGGCAGGACATGCCCCGCCGCGACGTCGCGGTCAAGGTCCTGCCCAGCAACGTGCGCGACCCCGATCTGCTGCGCATGTTCAACGCCGAGGCCGACGTCCTCGCACACCTGTCCGCGCATCCCTCGATCGTCACGGTGTATCAGGCCGGCATCTCGGCGGACGGTCGGCCCTACATCGTGATGGAGTTCTGCCCCGGCTCCCTCGCTCAGCGGTACCGCGTCGAACGGATGCCGGTCGCCGAGGTGCTCTCGATCGGCGTACGCATGTCGGGGGCGCTCGAGTCCGCCCACCACGCCGGTCTCATCCACCGCGACGTCAAGCCCAGCAACATCCTCGTGACGACGTTCGGGGCGCCCGTCCTGGCAGACTTCGGCATCTCGTCGTCGCTGGTGCGCCAGGGCGCCGACGAGATGCTGGCGATGTCGGTGCCGTGGAGCGCGCCCGAGGTCGTGGCCGAGCAGACCGCCGGCACCGTCGCCAGCGAGGTGTGGAGCCTGGGCGCCACCGTCTACTCGCTGCTGGCGGGCCAGAGCCCGTTCGAGCGGCGCGAGAAGGGCCAGAATTCCCGCGAGCAACTGCGCCGCCGGATCGCCCGTGCCTCGTACACCGCCCTCCCGCGCGCCGACGTGCCGGCGGGATTGCAGAGCGTGCTGGCGACGGCGATGTCGCGCGACCCCGCACAGCGCTATCCGAGCGCTCGTGCGTTCGGCGAGGCCCTGCAGGCGGTGCAGACCGAGGCGGGCCTGGCGGCGACCCCGCTCGAGGTGCCGGCGGCCGAGTGGGCTCCCGCCGCCCGCTCCGTCGATTTCGCCGACGGCACGCTGCGCGGTCCCGTCCGCTCGCGCATCGAGCGAGAGGGCGCCCGCAAGCTGCGCGACCCGTCCGGCATGGCCGGCTACGCCCGCGACGAAGACACCGACATCGCCGCTCCCGCGGTGTCGGGATCCCCGGTGCTGCCGTGGGTGCTCGCCTCGGCGACCGTGGTGACGGCCGGTGCCGTGGTCGTGGCGGCCCTGGTGGCGACGGGGGTGCTGCGATGAGGCGGCGCACCGTCGCGGGACTCGCCGCGAGCCTGGCGACCGCGGCTCTCGTCGTCACCGCGAGCGTCGTGTGGCCCGGTCTCGACGCGCAGCAGACCCCCGAGGTCGACACCTCGGTCTGGGCGCTGCAGACCGGCGACGGCCAGCGTTACGCCCGCGTGAACACCACGGTGGGCGAACTCGACACCGTCCGCACCGCCGGCAACCCGAGCCAGGTCGCACAGGGGAGCGACGGGGCCTACCTCTTCACCGACAGCTTCAGCAAGCTCACGCGCATCGACGAGGCCCAGCCGGTCGACCTGCAGCAGGAGCAGCTCGAATCCGCACCCGACACACCGCCCGGGACGACGTCCGTCGCCACGGCGGGCGACTACGCCGTCTACCGCACCGACACCGGCACGCTCTTCGGCAGTCGCTTGAGCCGCGCGGGACAGGCGGCAAGCGAGCTCGACCCCTTCGACACGGCCGGCGACGACGACGTGCCGTCGTACACCGCGGAGGCCATCGCGCTCGATGAACGAGGCATGCTCTTCGCCTACTCGTCGGCCGACGGTTCCGTCATCCGCTACGACCTCGAGGCCGACGAGCTGCGCGGGCGCGACGCCCTCCAGGTCGACGTCGCCTCTCCCGTCCTCTCGGCCGCGGGCGACCGGTGGGTGCTCGTCGACGCCGATGCCGGTCGCGTCTGGGTGCGCGGCGAAGACCCCGTGACGATCGATACGGGCGACCAGGTCGTCGTGGGCGACGCCGACCCGGACGCGCGGGACGTCTACGTCGCCGACGATCAGTCGCTGTGGAGCATCCCGGTCGACGGCTCCGAGCCGCGCCGCGAGGTCGGCGGCGGCGGGAACGTCCTCGGGCAACCCGCGCGACCGTTGACGCACCGGGGGGTCGGCTACGCCGCCTGGTTGCTGCCGGGCGACTCCCGAGGCACCCTGTGGCGCTCCGACAGCGGAGAGACCGGTCTCGACTACGCCGGCGCGACCATGCCCGACCAGCGCCGGCCCGTCTTCGTCGCGACTGATCACGCGGTCATCCTCAACGAGACGCGCACCGGCTGGGTGTGGACGGTGCCGGATGGTGCCCTCGTGGCATCCAGTCAGAACTGGTCTCTCGACGACCGCACCGAGCAGACGGCGGTGCAGAGCGACGAGCAGCTCAGCGTCGTCCTCGACCCGAAGCCCCCGATCGCCGAACCCGATGCGTTCGGCGTGCGCCCGGGCCGGCTGACCACGCTCCCCGTCCTGCTGAACGACCACGACCCCAACGAGGACGTCCTCAGCATCGTCGCCGAGAGCGTGACGGGCCTCGACCCCGGGTTCGGCACGCTCTCGGTCACCGACTCGGGGCAGCGCCTGGCGGTGCGCGTCGCGCCCGGGGCGACCGGCGCGGCGACCTTCGGGTACACGGTCACCGACGGAACGGCCGCCGACGGGCTGACCTCGGCCCCCACGACCGTCACCCTGACCGTCTCCTCCGACGGCGCCAACGCCGCACCCGTCTGGTGCGGGGTCGAGAAGTGCCTCCAGCCCTGGCCGACCCCCGAGGTCGCGCGCGGCGGCACGGTCACGATTCCGGTGCTCCCCGGTTGGGTCGACCCGGACGGCGACCCCCTGCTCCTGCTGTCTGTCGACAACCCCGGAGGAGTCGGTACCGTCGCGGCGACCCCGGGCGGTGAGGTCGTCTATCAGCACGCGGACGACGGCTCGGGCGGGGAGCAGAACGTCCAGCTCGACGTGACGGTGGCCGACACCCGCGGCGCGGTCGCGACGAAGGCCCTCGTCGTGCGCGTCGCCCCCGACCCCGGGCTGACCGTGCAGTCCTTCGCCGCGATCGACACCGTCGGCTCCTCGCTGACCGTCGACGTGGGCCCGCACGTCACGGGCACCGCGGGCGACGTCTCGTTGACCTCGGTGCGCGTGCTCGACGACGCCGACGCCACCGCGACGGTGGTCGGCGCCAGCACGACCTTCGACTTCACCGCGTCGCAGGCGGGGGTCTACCGTGTCGACTTCACCGTCAACGCCGGCGGCCGTGACGCCAACGGCACGGCCCGCATCACTATGCTGCCCGGCGATGCGCCGGCGCAGCTGTCGACGGCGCCGGTCGTGGCGTTCGTCCGTCCGCAAGAGGACGCCACGCTCGACGTCTTCAGTGCGGTGTCCAACCCCACCGGGCGCGTGCTCCTGCTCAGCGATGTCGCCGCCGCGGCCGAGGACGGCGCCTCGCTGACGGTCGACACGGTCGGTCAGAACGACCTCCGCGTCTCCGGCAGCACGCCGGACGGCGCGGCCGGACTGCTCGGCACCGTCGCCTACACCGTCTCGGACGGCACCGACGACGCCGGATCACGGGTGGTCGGAGAGGCCACCGTCTATCTTCTTCCGCCGGCCCCCGAGATCGCACCGATCGCGGTCGATGACACGGTCACGGTCCGCGCGGGCGCGCAGGTCGACATCCCGGTGCTCGACAACGACCTCTCTCCCGCCGGCGGCCGTCCCACGCTCGACCCGTCGAGCGTCCAGGCCCTCCCGGCGAGCGACGCCCTCGCCTTCGCCTCCGGTGGAGTGCTGCGCTACCTCGCCCCCACCGCTCCGGGCGCGTACGAGGTCACGTACCGCGTCTACACGACCGGGACCCCCGGCCTGTGGGACGAGGCGACGGTGCGCATCACCGTCCTCGGCGGCGACGCGAACCGGGCCCCCCTGCCCGACACCCTCGAGGGGCGGGTCCTCAGCGGCGGAACCACCTCGATCGATTTCGAGGGCTTCGGCGTCGACCCCGACGGCGACGCCGTCACCCTCGATCGCATCGCCGCGCAGCCCGATCGGGGCACAGCCTCCCTCTCTCCCGACGGCTCCGCGATCCTGTACACCTCGATCCCCGGCGACCGCGGCCAGGTCACCTTCCGCTACCGCGTCTCCGACTCCTCCGGGACCACCGGAGAGGGCACGGTACGCATCGGGGTCCTGGATGCCGAGGCGAACCCGAGTCCGATCACCTTCACCGACTACGTCCAGGTCCAGGCGGGCGCCGACCGTACCATCAGGGTCAGCCCTCTCGCCAACGACATCGATCCGACGCAGGGCCGTCTGACGCTGACGGACGTGCGTCCGGACCTGCCCGAGACGCTGGTCGACGGCAGCGACAACCCCGAGTTCGCGCGTCTGAACGGCTTCATCGACGCCGTCACCGACACCGGGGTGGTACTGCGTGCGGGGGAGCAGCCGGGCACCATGTCGTTCCTCTACGACGTCGAGTCCGACTCGGGCAACACGGGCCGCGGGCTCGTGGTCGTCAAGGTGGTGCGCGAGAGCGTCCCGGACTACCCGGTGGTCACGGACACCGTGCTCACCGCCGAGACCCGGGACGACTTCGCCACCGGCGTCGATGTCATCGCGGGGCGGGCCACGTGGTCGGGCGGCGAGGTGGCCGACCTCGACGTGTCGCTGTGGGGCGACCCCACCGATCTCACCCTCGACGGCCGTCGCATCTCGGGAGCACTCCCGGCCGCGCGACGGGTCATCCCCTTCGCCGTCACCGGGCGGATCGGAGACGCCGTCGTGACCACCTACGCGTTCCTGCGCGTGCCCGGCGACGACGACCTGACCCTCGCCCTGCGCCCGGGCGCGGCCCAGCGCGTCGACGAGCTCGCGTCGGTCGCCTTCGACATGGCATCCCTGGTCGCCGTCCCCCGTCGTGCGACGCTCGAGGTCGGGGCCGACGTCGGGGCCAGCGGCGTCCGGGCCGAGGGGCGCTGCTCGGTCGCGGGGTCGGTCGTGACCTACGACGCCGGTGCGGGCTCGCCGTACACCGACGCGTGCCGCGTCCCCGTGCGGGTGACCGGCAGCGAGGAGTGGACCGTGCTGTCGGTGCCGATCGGTGTCGTCGCGCGTGATCCCCAGCCCGAGCTGCGTCCGGGTGCCCTGACGGTCGGACCGGGCGAGACGGCGAGCTTCGACCTGCGCAACATGACCTCGTGGCAGCTCGGGCGCGAGGACTGGGCCGGCATCCGCTACGCGATGGAGTACTCGGGTTCCGCCTTCGCCGTGTCACTCGATGGCTCGACCGTCACGGTCACGGGCAGCGACCGCGCCGTGCCGGGGACCGAGAACGCCGCGGTCGTCTCGGTCACCAGCCACAACGCCGTCGCCCCGGCTCGACTCGTGCTGCGGGTCGGGTCGGCGCCGTCGACCCTTCCGCAGGGCGGCACCACGTCGGCGCAGTGCTCGCAGGCGTCGGGGTCGAGCTGTTCGATCGGCGTCGTCGGCGCCGGCGGCGAGGTGAACCCGCTGCCGCGCACCCCTCTCGAGGTGGTCGCCGTGCGCCCCACCGCGAGCTGCGCCGGCGTCGACTTCTCGGTCGCGTCGACCTCGGGCGTCCTGGCCTCGTGGAACGACGACGCTCCGGGCGCCACCTGCAGCGCCAGCGTGACCCTCCGCGATGCGCAGGGACGCACCACCGCCGCCACCCGCGACGCTCGCGTCGTGCTCGATCTGCTCGGCTACCCGCGCCCCCCGGCGAGCGTGCGCCAGACCGCGTTCGGCGACGGCACGGTCACCCTGCGCGTCGACCCGGGCGAGTCCCGGCGCGCATATCCGGGTCTCTCGGGCTTCACCGTCCGATCGGGCGGCCAGGTCGTCGGCCAGTGCTCGTCGGACGGGTCGTGCCCGCCCTTCTCCGCGCCGAACGGCGAACAGCGCGACTACGTCGTCACCGCCGTCAACGGCGTGGGCGAGTCCCGGGGCGCAGTGCGCACCACGGGGTGGGCCTACCGCTCCCCGAACAGGCCCGGCGCGCTGACCTTCACCCCCGTGCAGACGAACGGAGAGGGCGGGGTCGCGGATCTCGTCGTCACGGGCGTCGACAGCGCCGAGACCGGCACACTCGAGATCTCCAGCCCGGTCGGGGACAAGATCCGGGTCAACGTCGGCCGAAACCAAGACACCGTGCAGGTACGCCGGTTCACCGTGGGCTCCAACTCCGCCACGAGCATCACCGTCAAGCCGATCTCGCGCTTCTCGACGCCGCCGGGCCTGGGGGGTGCGGCGAACGGCAGCGAGCTGGTCGGCAGCGCGCACGGCGTGGGTGCGCCGATCAACCCGACGTTGACCCTCACCTCGACGTCGAACGGCGACGGGACGGCGACGATCGACGCGCGTGCGACCGCCCAGCAGAACGGCACCGGCAGCGAGATGCGGTTCGACATCGTCCCCGAGGGACGCATCTGCAACCCGAAGACGGGCGGAGACGTGCAGCAGTTCGCCAAGGTGCGCGACGGCGACACATACACCTACACGATGTGCGCCGAATCGTTCTTCGACGGTCGATCGTTCGGCGAGGTCGCGCTCGATCAGCAGGTCGACGCGTCGCAGAGCAAAGAGGCGCCGAAGGGCTACACCTTCACCGTCGGCTCGCGTCCGAGCGTCGACGACGCCCAGGGCGTGGCACGCTGGCGCATCGCCGAGATCGACGAGGGCGACGCCGCACCTCGCCGCAACGACGTGCTCTACGAAGGCTGGGACGGCAAGACCAGCAGCGTCTTCGACCGCGATCCCGGGATCAAGGTCTACTTCAAGCACCAGGTCTGGGGCACCGAGTCGCAGCGGGGTTCCGTGACCCCCGCGAGCGGCAGCGCCCCCTACCAGGTGCAGGCGCGGTGGGTGCTCGGCAGCTGCGAGGCCGGCGGAACCCTGCGTGCCGACGGTTCCTCGGCCGGAGACCGCGCGACCTTCGCGTTCACCTACGACAACGTGCGCTACCGAGACGAGAACGGCGCCGAACTGCCCAGGAACGCGGACAACCCCACCCTGGTCCCCGCCGGCGCCACCCGGGTCGAGAACATCGGCGTCAGCGTGGACTGGTCGGCGCAGGGCTGGAACCTCGACACGGCCACCTCGACGTTGTCCGGCACCTGCACGCCCGGCACCCCGGCATCCTGAGCCCCGGCTCCTCGCCGACCATCCCCGACACACGCCCTCGAAGGATTCGACATGACGATCACCCAGGAGCAGGCCACCTGGTTCTCCCAGACCTTCTCGCAGATCGCCGACAACGTCGAGCGCGCTGTCCTCGGCAAACGCCACGTCGTCGAGCTCGTTCTGACCGCGATGCTCAGCGACGGCCACGTGCTGCTCGAAGACGTCCCGGGAACGGGCAAGACGTCCCTGGCCCGCGCGGTGGCCCAGTCCGTGCAGGGCACCAACACCCGCATCCAGTTCACGCCGGATCTGCTCCCCGGCGACATCACGGGCATCACCGTCTACGACCAGAAGACGGGCGCGTTCGAGTTCCACACCGGACCGATCTTCGCCAACATCGTCCTCGCCGACGAGATCAACCGGGCCAGCCCCAAGACCCAATCGGCGCTGCTCGAGGTGATGGAGGAGGGCCGGGTCACCATCGACGGAGTCTCCCGCGAGGTCGGCGTTCCGTTCCTCGTCCTGGCGACCCAGAACCCCGTCGAGCAGGCGGGCACGTACCGTCTGCCCGAGGCGCAACTCGATCGGTTCCTCCTGCGCACCTCGCTGGGCTACCCCGACCACGCCGCGACCGTGCGCATCCTCGACGGCGCCGCCGTCGCCACCGCCGAGCTGCGCCCGATCATCACGCCGCAGGCGATGGTGGGGATGGCCGACCTCGCGGCATCCGTCTACGTCGACGCCCTCGTGCTCGATTACATCGCCCGTCTGGTGGATGCCACCCGCACGGCCGACGAGGTCCGCCTCGGCGTCAGCATCCGCGGAGCACTCGCGCTCACGCGCGCGACACGCGCGCGGGCGGCGTCGCAGGGCCGTACGTACGCCACCCCCGACGACGTCAAGGCGCTCGCCGTCGCGGTGCTCGCGCACCGCCTGATCCTGCACCCCGAGGCGGAGTTCGACGGTGTGACCCAGGAGGCCGTCATCGGGCAGGTGCTGCTCGACACCCTGCCGCCCACGCAGCGCGAGAGCGCGTGAGCGTGGAGCTTCGCTCGACGTCCGCGCCGCCGCCGGGAGGTGCGCGGTGCCCGATGTGAACCTGACCGAGTCGCGCCTGACGCGCACGTCGGCCGGCACCTTCCGCACCGGCTCGCGCACGTCGATCACCTCGACGTCCGTGCGGCGTCAACGCCGCATCGTCCGGGCCGTGGTGCGACTCGCCGAGATGTGGCGCGTCATCCGCGCAGCGGTGACCGCGGGGGTGCGGTGGGCGGGGAGGACGATCCGGCCCGCGGGTGCGGTCGTCGCCGTCGCGGCGAGCATCGGGCTGCTGTCCGGGCTCCTCTTCGGGTGGGTGGAGTGGATGGTCGCGGGCACGGCGGCGCTCGTTCTGCTCGCGATGAGCGTGCCGTTCCTCTTCGGCGCGCGTTCGTACGACGTCGCCCTCGCCCTCGCCCACGAGCGTGTCGTGGCGGGCACGGGCGTCACCGGCGAGATCGTGGTGCGCAACGACGGCACCCGCGCCGCTCTTCCGGGGCGGCTGGACATCCCCGTCGGACGGGGCCTCGTCGAGTTCGGGGTGCCGTTCCTTCGGCCCGGTCAGGTGGCGACCGAACCGCTCGTGATACCGCCGCTTCCGCGCGGGGTGGTGCGTGTCGGGCCCGTCACCACCGTGCGCAGCGATCCGGTCGGTCTGCTCCGGCGCGAACACGCCTTCGACGATGTGCACGACCTCTACGTCCACCCGCGCACCGTCGCCCTTCCGTCGACCAGCGCGGGCTTGGTCCGCGACCTCGAGGGCAACGCGACGCGTCGGCTGGTGGACGCCGACATGTCGTTCCATGCCATCCGCGAGTACGTCCCCGGCGATTCGCGACGACAGGTGCACTGGAAGTCGACGGCGAAGACCGGCCGCCTGATGGTGCGTCAGTACGAGGAGTCGCGGCGCTCGCGCATGGCCGTGGTGCTCGCCGCCGCGTCGTCGGAGTACGCGGATGCCGAGGAGTACGAGCTCGCGGTGTCGGCGGCGGCCTCGCTGGGGCTGCGCGCGGTGCGCGACGCCCGCGACATCGACGTCGTCGCCGGCTCCGAGATCCCGCGGGTGGTCAAAGGGCGGCTCCGAGCCATCCGCCACGTGCCGGTCGTGTCTCCGCGGGCGATGCTCGACGGCTTCAGCGCCCTGGACCGCCACGACAACACCATGTCGGTCGAAGACGTGTGCCGCCTCGCATCCGAGGCGAACGAGCGCCTGTCCATCGCGTTCGTCGTCGTCGGTTCGGCCGTTCCCCTGACGCGGCTCAGGCAGGCCGCGCTCGCCTTCCCCGCCGACACCGCCGTCGCCACGGTGATCTGCGACGAGCGCGCTCACCCGCGCATGCAGAGCGTCGCCGGTCTGACCGTGCTGACCATCGGCACACTCGACGACCTCTCGGGTCTGCTCGTGCGCGGGGCGACGGCGTGAGCGCCCGTCGCGATCCGCGCCGAGTGGTCCGGCGGCACGATCCCTCCGCGCGGTCGCGCCGGAGCGCGGCAGCGGTGTACACCGCGGCGTGCGTGCTCCTCGCGGCGGTCGCGGCCTGGCCGGTGTATGCCACGACCGCGTTCATCGTGCTCGTCGTCGTCGCGTCGCTGGCGGGCGCGGGTTGGGCCGCCTTCGTGGCATGGCGGCGGTGGAGCGGGTGGACCCTCGCGGGCGGGCTCCTCGTGGCCTTCGCCCTGCTGTGCGTCCCCCTTGCGGTGCCGTCGCGGCTGACCTCGCCCCTGGACGTCGCTCGTGGTCTCGGCGAGTCGTTCGGCGGACTTCTCGTAGCGTGGAAGGACCTCGTCACGGTCGATCTCCCGGTGGGCGCCTACCGCAACCTGCTCGTGCCCGCCCTGGTCGTCTTCCTCGTGGGTACCGCGCTCACCTCGTCCTTCGCCCTGCGCGCCGACCGACGCGCGGTGGCGGCGGTCGTCCCGGGGCTGACGATGATCGGCTTCGGTCTCTTCTTCGGACGCTCCGTGACCAGTTCGCCATTCGTCCTCGGCCCCGTCGTCCTGTCCGCGCCGGTCGAGACGGCGGTCGGATTGGGAGCCCTCCTCGCCGCCGTGTTGTGGCTGTCCTGGCGTGCGCGCGAAGAACGCGGTCGCGCCCTGACGCGTGCGAGCGAGGTGTCGTCCGTCACCGTCGGACGCGGCTCGTCGGCCACGAATCGGCGCCGTCACGCCCTGGGGGCCGCGATGCTGATCGTGGCCGTCGTCCTGACGGTGGCGGTGGTCCCTTCCCTGGCACGCGACGCGGACCGTCAGGTCCTGCGCTCGGCGGCGGGTCCGCAGCGGCTGATCGCCGAGGCCGTCAGCCCCCTCTCGGAGTATCGGTCGATGTTCTCGGACGCGCGGGCGGACGACGTCCTGTTCCGGGTGAGCGGCGGCGACGCCCTGCCCGAACGCATCCGCATCGCGACGCTCGACGCGTATGACGGCGAGGTCTTCCGGGCTTCCGGCGACGAAGCCGGCGGCTTCGTCCGGCTGCCGTCGTCGCGCGACGCCGGGGACGGTCGCGCCGTCCGCGCCGACATCGACATCGTCGATCTGGGCGGCATCTGGATGCCGACCGCCGGCCGGCTGTCGTCGGCGGCCTTCGAGGGGGAGCGCAGCGCGGCCCTCACCGACCGCTTCTACTACAGCGCCGACGCCGAGGCGGGGGTGCAGATCGCCGATGGCGGCCTCGAGTCCGGCGACGCCTACCGTCTGTCGGCGGTGGAGCCCCCGAGTGCGGATGTGGCGGCGATGCGTCCGCCCGGCGACCGGACGGGCGTGGCCGGCGGCGACAACCTGCGGCGGTGGGTCGAGGAGCACGCCACCGGCTCGGACGGTGCTGCGCTGCAGGCTCTGGTCCAGCTCCTCCGCGAGCGGGGTTACCTCAGCCACAGCCTCGCCCCCGAGGGCGCGGCGCCCCCGGCGTGGACGGCGGATCTCCCCGGCTACCAGCTGCAGCCGAGCGCGTCGGGTCACTCGGTCGCGCGCATCGACCGCATGTTCGAGCGACTCCTCGAGCGCGAGGACGACCCTCGTGCGGAGGCGTCCGACAATTTCGTCGCCGCGGTCGGGGACGACGAGCAGTTCGCGGTCGCCACCGCGCTCATCGCGCGCGAGCTGGGGTTTCCCGCCCGGGTGGTCGTCGGCGCTCGCCTGACGTCGACGGATCCATCTCTCGCCGCCTGCGACGCGGGGGAGTGCCGGGCCCGCGACCTGAGCGCGTGGACCGAGGTGCGCGGCGCGGACGGACGCTGGAGTGCCATCGACGTCACCCCGCAGTGGGAGAAGTCGCCCAGTCTCGAGGTCACGCAGCAGCAGGATCCCGAGAACGTCACCGAGGTCCGCCCGAACACGGTGGACGAGGTCGTCCCGCCCGAGCCGGTGCAGGAGGACAACTCCCTCGACGACGACGCGCGCACGGACGACGGCCTCGATCTGGCGGGGCTGTGGGCGGCTCTGCGCGTCGTGGGGCTCGCGCTGTCGATCCTGCTCATCCTGGGCGGCCCGTTCCTCGCGGTCGTCGTGGTCAAGGTGCTCCGCCGGCGCGGTCGGCGCCGCGATCCGGATCCGCGTGCGGCGATCGCCGGCGGGTGGGAGGAGTACGTCGACGCCGGAGTGGATTCCGGTCGTTCCGTGCCGCGCTCCCCGACGCGCCGAGAGGTCGCGGCGGCGTTCGCCACGCCCGCGGGCACGCGTCTCGCCGACGACGCCGACCGGGCCGTGTTCTCGACCCGGGAGGTCGACGCCGACGAGGTCGCGCAGTTCTGGCGCATCGTCGACGACGAGCGACGTACGATGGCGCGCCAGCGAGGCTTCTGGCACCGCGTGCGCGCGGCCCTATCGTTGAGATCGTTCCTGCGGTTCCTCGCCCCGCGCCGTTCGCGGCGGGGGACGCCGCATCGCGACGAGAGGGGGAAGCGTCCCACCGCACCGGGGGGTCGCGACACGACATGACCGAATCGACAATGGTGGTTCTGCAGGCGACGTCGTTCGCCCTCGTGATCGTGCTCTACGTGTGGTTCTCCCTCGCGCTGGCGGCTCTCTTCGGCAAGATGGGCGAGCCGGCGTGGAAGGCGTGGATCCCCGTCTACAACCTCGCCACGATCCTGGGCCTGGGCGGCTTCTCCCCGTGGCTCGTGCTGCTGAACATCGTCCCGATCTTCGGTCTGATCGCGTTCGTCGCGGTGTTCATCGTGGCGGTGCACCGCATCACGACCTCGTTCGGCGCGGGCGCGGGCATGACGGTCGTGGGGGCGCTCTTGCCGATGGTGTGGGCGAGCATCCTCGGCTGGGGCTCCGCGCGGTGGGAGGGTGGCATCCGTCGCTCCGGATCGGTCGACGAGGATTCCGCGCCCATCCGCCGCCGCAGCGAATTCGACGGCCCCTATGTGCCGCTCATCGGCGGGTGGACGCCCGGTCCCGCGGTCACCTCCGATCCGTCCGAGCCGTCGCGGTCCGAGGGTGCGCACGCCGACCTGGCGGACCTCGGTTTCGCGCGGCCCGACGATGCCGCGCCCACCGACGCGCGGCCAGCCGCCGTGTCCGAGCCCGTCGTCCTGCCCTTCGCGGCGCCCAGCGGGTCGCTCGCGGACGCCGTGCCGTCCGGCCATGACTGGGCGCCTCCCGCCCAGGTGCCGCCGCGCGCCGACGAGGGCCGCTCCTCCCGTGCCGAGGCCGAGCCCCTGCCGTCGGCGGCTTCGGTGTTCGACGTTCTCGACGCTCTGCGCGACCGCTCGCCCGAAGAGGGCGCCGATTCCTCTGCGTCCGCGGCCCCGGCGCCGTCCGAGCCCGAGCCGGCCACCCGGGCGATCCCGACGACGCCGGCGCAGGTCGAGACGCCGCCGGCGCGGACGGCGGGGCAGGGGACCGCCCCCGCCGAGTCCGGCGACGGCGCCGATCCGGATGCGCCCGCCGAGGTCGTCGCCCCGTGGGTCACGCCTCCGCGCCGATCGGCCACGTCCGTACCGGCCGATGCGCCCATCGCCGAGGTCCCTCTGACCCGCCCGGCTCCGGAGCCGGCGGCGGCGTCCCGTGCGCCGCTGCCGAACCCGGGTGACGACTTCCCCGAGTCGTCCGAGGCCGTCTCGGCGGTGTCCGAGGCCCCGGATGCCGGTTCCCCCCGCTCCGCGCGCACCTCGGTGTCGTCGCTGTACACGCAGCCCGAGGTCCCCGCCGTGGCGGAGGACGATTTCGACGCGCTCGATCGCACGGTCGTGACGCGGCGGAAGCGGATCCCGTGGGCGCTGGTCCCGCCGAGCGGGGGCCCGATCGACCTCATGTCCTCCGTCGTCATCCTCGGTCGTCGGCCGGGTCCGGACGCCGCCTTCCCGGACGCGCAGCTGGTGTCCATCAGCGACGACACGCGAACGGTGTCCAAGACGCACGCGCGCCTCGAACTGCGCGGCGACACCTGGTACGTGACCGATCTGCACTCCACCAACGGCGTCCTGTTCGCGACCCTCATGGGCACCGAGGTCGAGGCGCCCCCGGGCGAAGAGATCGAGGCGGGGGAGCGGTTCTTCCTGGGCGACGCGGAGGTGCGCCTGGCCCGGAGCGAGGCATGAGCGGACCCTCCGACCGCACTGACGACCCCGACGACGTCACGTTGTGGGCCGGTCGCCTGCGGGCCTGGCCCACGCCGCCGCCGGCCCCTGCCGACGATCCTGACGACGACACGGTCCTGTCCGCCCGTGAGGCGGCTGGGGACGACACGGTGCTTTCGCGTCCGTTCGAGCCGGGTGATGACACGGTCCTGTCCGCCCGTGAGGCGGCTGATGACGACACGGTGCTTTCGCGTCCGTTCGAGCCGGGTGATGACACGGTCCTGTCCGCCCGTGAGGCGGCTGACGACGACACGGTGAGCTCCGTCCCGACCGACACCGATGAGCAGACGGCGGCCCGCCCGCGCCGCCGGCCGGTCGCGACGCCCTCGCGCCCCGGGGGCGAGGATGCCGAGACCACCGCCCCGCGCCGCGGCGCCGCATCACGCGTCTCCCCGCCCGCTGCGAGCCCTGCGATCGAGGAGTCGACGCGTCCGCGCGACGCGTCTGCGGCGGGAATCGACGCCGACACCGCGGCCGGAAGCCGCCGCCATCGCCGGCAGTCGTCGTCGTCCGTGCCCGCGGCGGCGGTACCCCCCGTCGACGCCGCCCGACTTCCGAGATCGCCGATCGCGCTCGCGCGCGAGTCGTACGCGCCGCGTCGGGACGAGGCTGTCCGCGTCCCGCGGACGCGGGCCCGCCCCGAGCGCCCCGGGACCGGACCGGCCCCCGTCCGTCCCCGTCGTCGGCGGGGGATCGGGCGGATGGCGATCGTCGTGGTGACGGCCGCGGCCCTGGTCGCCGCCGCCACGGCCTGCCTGATGCTCCTGCTCGCCTGAGACACGGCATCCGGCTCGGAAGAGATCCCCAGCCGGACTCGTTTGCCGCACCCCGCGCAACCGCGTATCATGGGGCGGGTGTGCGTTCACGCGCGCCGTGCGTCGTGCCTCCGGGCGAGTCGCGCGGATCAACGCTCGCACCATCTCAGGGAATGACCTGCGAACAGGTCACCCCCACGGCATATCCACCACAACCGCGTCCGATCATTCTGACGCGTGGCGGATCACACGTGAGCCCGACACGACACGAATCGCAAGATGAGCGACGTGCCGGGGGAGACACGACCGCTGTCACCGTGCAGCACCTGGGCGTGACCGCGAGGGACCGTCCAGCCAATCAAGGAGAGAACGTGCCAACCATTCAGCAGTTGGTTCGCAAGGGCCGCTCGCCGAAGGTCTCGAAGACCAAGGCTCCCGCGCTGAAGTCGAACCCCCAGCAGGCCGGCGTGTGCACCCGCGTGTACACGACGACCCCGAAGAAGCCGAACTCGGCCATGCGCAAGGTCGCCCGCGTGAAGCTGCGCAACGGCACCGAGGTCACCGCGTACATCCCCGGTGAGGGCCACAACCTCCAGGAGCACTCGCTGGTGCTCGTCCGTGGTGGTCGTGTGAAGGACCTCCCCGGTGTCCGCTACAAGATCGTCCGCGGTGCGCTCGACACCCAGGCTGTCAAGAACCGTAAGCAGGCTCGTAGCCGCTACGGCGCGAAGAAGGGCTGAGAACCATGCCTCGTAAGGGTCCCGCCCCGAAGCGTCCCGTCGTCAACGACCCGGTGTACGGCGCTCCCGTCGTCACCCAGCTGGTCAACAAGATCCTCGTCGACGGCAAGAAGTCCATCGCCGAATCGATCGTCTACGACGCCCTCAAGGGTGTCGAGGCGAAGAACAGCCAGGACGCCGTCGCCACGCTGAAGAAGGCGCTCGACAACGTCCGTCCCACCCTCGAGGTCAAGAGCCGCCGCGTCGGTGGTTCGACCTACCAGGTTCCCGTCGAGGTCAAGCCGCACCGCGCCAACACGCTCGCGCTGCGCTGGCTCGTCAGCTACGCGAAGGGTCGTCGTGAGAAGACGATGACCGAGCGTCTGCAGAACGAGATCCTCGACGCCTCGAACGGCCTCGGTGCCGCGGTCAAGCGCCGCGAAGACACCCACAAGATGGCCGAGTCGAACCGCGCCTTCGCGCACTACCGCTGGTAAATCCCGCGGAGGGTCCGTGACCGCACCCCGGTCTCGGACCCTCCGATGGGCCCGGCATCAACCTCCCAACAGGTAAGGAAGACACCCGTGGCACAAGACGTGCTCACCGACCTCCACAAGGTCCGCAACATCGGCATCATGGCGCACATCGATGCCGGCAAGACGACGACGACCGAGCGCATCCTGTTCTACACGGGCGTCAACCACAAGATCGGTGAGACGCACGATGGTGCGGCCACCACCGACTGGATGGAGCAGGAGCAGGAGCGTGGCATCACGATCACCTCCGCCGCCGTCACCTGCTTCTGGGAAAAGAACCAGATCAACATCATCGACACCCCCGGTCACGTCGACTTCACCGTCGAGGTGGAGCGTTCGCTCCGCGTGCTCGATGGCGCCGTCGCCGTCTTCGACGGCAAGGAGGGCGTCGAGCCCCAGTCCGAGACCGTGTGGCGTCAGGCCGACAAGTACGACGTGCCCCGCATCTGCTTCGTCAACAAGATGGACAAGCTGGGCGCCGACTTCTACTTCACGGTCGACACCATCATCAACCGCCTCAAGGCCAAGCCTCTCGTGCTGCAGATCCCGATCGGTGCCGAGAACGACTTCGTCGGCGTCATCGACCTGGTCTACATGCGCGCGCTGGTCTGGCCCGGAGACGCCAAGGGTGATGTCACCATGGGCGCCAAGTACGAGATCCAGGAGATCCCGGCCGACCTCGTCGAGAAGGCGCAGGAGTACCGCGAGAAGCTCCTCGAGACCGTCGCCGAGTCCGACGACGCGCTGCTCGAGAAGTACTTCGGCGGCGAAGAGCTCACGCACGAAGAGATCAAGGGCGCCATCCGCAAGATGACGATCGCCAGCGAGGTCTACCCCGTGCTGTGCGGTTCGGCATTCAAGAACCGCGGCGTGCAGCCCATGCTCGACGCGGTGGTCGACTACCTGCCCTCGCCCCTGGACGTGCCCGCCATCGAGGCGCGCGACCCCAAGGACGAAGAGGTCGTCATCGAGCGCCACGCCGACCGCGAAGAGCCCTTCGCGGCCCTCGCGTTCAAGATCGTGACGCACCCGTTCTTCGGTCGCCTCACCTACATCCGCGTGTACTCGGGTCACCTCGACTCCGGTGCCCAGGTCGTCAACGCGACCAAGGGCAAGAAGGAGCGCATCGGAAAGATCTTCCAGATGCACGCCAACAAGGAGATGCCGGTCGACTCGGTCACCGCCGGTCACATCTACGCGGTCATCGGCCTCAAGGACACCACCACCGGTGACACCCTCTGCGACCCGGCCAACCAGGTCGTCCTCGAGTCGATGACCTTCCCCGAGCCGGTCATCGAGGTCGCCATCGAGCCCAAGACCAAGGCCGACCAGGAGAAGCTGGGTGTCGCCATCCAGAAGCTCGCTGAAGAGGACCCCACCTTCCGCGTCGAGCAGAACGCCGAGACCGGCCAGACGGTCATCAAGGGCATGGGCGAGCTCCACCTCGACATCCTCGTGGACCGCATGAAGCGCGAGTTCAAGGTCGAGGCCAACGTCGGAAAGCCCCAGGTGGCTTACCGCGAGACCATCCGCAAGTCGGTCGAGCGTCACGACTACACCCACAAGAAGCAGACCGGTGGTTCGGGACAGTTCGCGAAGATCCAGTTCGCGATCGAGCCGCTCGAGGTCACGGCCGACAAGACCTACGAGTTCGAGAACAAGGTCACCGGTGGTCGTATCCCGCGCGAGTACATCTCGCCGACCGACCAGGGCTTCCAGGACGCCATGAACGTCGGCGTGCTCGCCGGCTACCCCATGGTGGGCGTCAAGGCGATCCTGCTCGACGGCGCGTCGCACGACGTCGACTCGTCCGAGATGGCGTTCAAGATCGCCGGCTCGATGGGCTTCAAAGAGGCTGTCCGCAAGGCCAACCCCACCATCCTCGAGCCGATCATGGCCGTCGAGGTGCGCACTCCCGAGGAGTACATGGGCGACGTCATCGGCGACCTGAACTCGCGTCGTGGCCAGATCCAGTCGATGGAGGACGCCGCCGGCGTCAAGGTCGTCCGGGCCAACGTGCCGCTGTCCGAGATGTTCGGCTACATCGGCGACCTGCGCTCGAAGACCTCGGGCCGTGCCGTCTACTCGATGGAGTTCGACAGCTACGCCGACGTCCCGAAGGCCGTGGCCGACGAGATCATCCAGAAGAACAAGGGCGAGTAACGTCGCTCTGATGGATGCCGGGAACCCGGCTCCGGCCCGGGTTCCCGGCATCCGCTCAAACTGAACATCGACTCTCTAGTAACCTGAGAACCATCCCCGCGGAGAACCGGTCGCAATCCAGCGCCCGCAATCCGCATCTACCGTCCTGAGGAGGACCCAGTGGCTAAGGCCAAGTTCGAGCGGACCAAGCCGCACGTGAACATCGGAACGATCGGTCACGTCGACCACGGCAAGACCACGCTCACCGCTGCCATCTCGAAGGTGCTCGCCGACAAGTTCCCGTCGGCCACCAACGTTCAGCGTGACTTCGCGTCGATCGACTCCGCGCCCGAAGAGCGTCAGCGCGGCATCACGATCAACATCTCGCACGTCGAGTACGAGACCCCCAAGCGTCACTACGCTCACGTCGACGCCCCCGGTCACGCCGACTACATCAAGAACATGATCACCGGTGCCGCTCAGATGGACGGCGCGATCCTCGTGGTCGCCGCCACCGACGGCCCGATGGCTCAGACCCGTGAGCACGTTCTGCTCGCCAAGCAGGTCGGCGTGCCGTACCTGCTCGTCGCGCTGAACAAGAGCGACATGGTCGACGACGAGGAGATCCTGGAGCTCGTCGAGCTCGAGGTCCGCGAGCTGCTGTCGTCGCAGGACTTCGACGGTGACAACGCGCCCGTCGTCCGCGTCTCGGGCCTCAAGGCCCTCGAGGGTGACGAGCAGTGGGTCAACTCGATCGTCGAGCTCATGGAGGCCGTCGACTCCTCCATCCCCGACCCGGTGCGTGACAAGGACAAGCCGTTCCTCATGCCCATCGAGGACGTCTTCACCATCACCGGTCGTGGAACGGTCGTCACGGGCCGCGCCGAGCGCGGTACCCTCGCGATCAACTCCGAGGTCGAGATCGTCGGCATCCGCCCGACGCAGAAGACCACGGTCACGGGTATCGAGATGTTCCACAAGCAGCTCGACGAGGCCTGGGCCGGCGAGAACTGTGGTCTGCTCCTCCGCGGCACCAAGCGTGACGATGTCGAGCGCGGCCAGGTCGTCGTCAAGCCCGGTTCGGTCACCCCGCACACCAACTTCGAGGGCACGGCGTACATCCTGTCCAAGGAAGAGGGCGGCCGTCACAACCCGTTCTTCACGAACTACCGCCCGCAGTTCTACTTCCGCACCACGGACGTGACCGGCGTCATCACGCTGCCCGAGGGCACCGAGATGGTCATGCCCGGTGACACCACCGAGATGTCGGTCGAGCTCATCCAGCCGATCGCCATGGAAGAGGGCCTCGGCTACGCGATCCGTGAGGGTGGCCGCACCGTCGGTGCCGGCACCGTCACCAAGATCATCAAGTAAGTCTCTCCAGACTCCACTCGGCACGGGCCGGGCCTTCGGGCCCGGCCTTTGTCGTTCCCGCCCGGTGGCAGATGGGGGTTCCGCGATCGAGGAGACCCCGTCCAGAATGAAGACGAGATCGACAGACGGGTCGATCCGGATCATCGAGGGAGGCGCACATGAGCGGCGTGGACGGCATCATCGCGAAGGGCAAGAAGCTTCTCGACGACAATCGCGGCAAGATCGAAGAGGCGCTCAAGAGCGAGAAGGCCGAAGAGGTCAGCGACAAGATCCTCGACGGAGCGGCCGAGGCCATCAAGAAGGTCGTGCCGGCGGAGCACCACGGCAAGGTCGACGAGGTCCGCACGAACGTCGACAAGAACATCGGCAACGCCTGAGGCGCAGAACACCGCGGTGCCGTCCTCGTCTCGGCGGGGGCGGCACCGTCGTCTTGCGGTCAGATGCTGTGCATCCACCGGATGCGACACGCCCGGGTTTGCGACATGACGGACGGCTCCGTAGACTAGTCCAGTTCCACATTCCGGTGCGCGCTCGGCGTGCGCCAGGATCACTGCCAGGGCAGTGCACAGGCGGCGCGTATGCGCAGGGTCCTGGGCCGCGGGCAGCAGAACACCACACCGAACCCCTCATCCTTCACGGGATTCGCACGCGTGCGTGCGCGGGGCGGGCCGCTTGCTCCGCAGGCGGTTTGACAGCTGAACAGCGGTGCAGCATCTCTCGCGCAAGCGAGGGGAAGTGCCAGGGTGCGTCAGCACCACCGTGCGTCCAATGCCCCAGGTCGGGTAAGACGCTGAAAGAGAGAGAGCAGACAATGGCGGGACAGAAGATCCGCATTCGCCTGAAGTCGTACGACCACGCCGGGCTGGACTCGTCGGCGCGCAAGATCGTCGACACCGTGACCCGTGCCGGCGCCACCGTGGTGGGCCCGGTCCCCCTTCCGACCGAGAAGAACGTCGTGTGCGTCATCCGGTCGCCCCACAAGTACAAGGACAGCCGCGAGCACTTCGAGATGCGCACCCACAAGCGCCTCATCGACATCATCGACCCGACGCCCAAGGCCGTCGACTCGCTGATGCGCCTCGACCTCCCGGCCGATGTCAACATCGAGATCAAGCTCTGAGGTTCGACATGGCTGACATCAACTCCAAGATCTCCAAGGGCCTCCTCGGCACCAAGCTCGGCATGACCCAGGTGTGGGACGAGAACGGCAAGCTCGTTCCCGTCACCGTCATCGAGGTCGCCCCGAACGTCGTGACCCAGCTGCGCTCGCTCGAGAAGGACGGCTACAACGCCGTCCAGATCGGCTACGGCCAGATCGACCCCCGCAAGGTGAACAAGCCCCTCACGGCTCACTTCGACGCCGCCGGTGTCACCCCGCGCCGCCACCTCACCGAGGTGCGCACCGCGGATGCCGCCGACTACGCGCTGGGCCAGGAGCTCACCGTGGACGGTCTCTTCGAGGCCGGCCAGCTGGTCGACGTCGTCGGCACCAGCAAGGGCAAGGGCACCGCCGGTGTCATGAAGCGTCACAACTTCAAGGGCGTCTCCGCTTCGCACGGTGCGCACCGCAACCACCGCAAGCCCGGCTCGATCGGCGCGTCGTCGACTCCGAGCCGTGTCTTCAAGGGCATGCGCATGGCCGGCCGTATGGGTGGCGAGCGCGTGACCGTCCTCAACCTCACGGTGCACGCCGTCGACGCCGAGAAGGGTCTGATGCTCGTCAAGGGCGCCGTCCCCGGTGCTCGTGGCCGCATCGTCTACGTCCGCAACGCAGTGAAGGGTGCCTAATCATGGCTGACTCGACTCTCGCGCTCGACGTCGTGAAGGCCGACGGCAACAAGGCCGGCTCTGTCGAGCTGCCCGCCGCGCTCTTCGACGTCAAGACGAACATTCCCCTCATCCACCAGGTCGTCGTGGCGCAGCGCGCCGCGGCTCGCCAGGGCACGCACTCGACCAAGCGTCGTGGCGAGGTCTCCGGTGCCGGTCGCAAGCCCTTCAAGCAGAAGGGCACGGGTAACGCCCGTCAGGGCTCCATCCGCGCGCCGCACATGACCGGTGGTGGCATCGTCCACGGCCCCAAGCCCCGCGACTACAGCCAGCGCACCCCCAAGAAGATGATCGCGGCCGCCCTCCTGGGTGCGCTCAGCGACCGTGCTCGTGGGCAGCGTCTGCACATCGTCGACAGCTTCGCGATCGAGGGTGCCCCCTCGACCAAGGCCGCCGCCGCTGCGCTGAAGGCTTTCGGTGCCGTCAAGAACGTCCTCGTGGTCATCGACCGCGACGACGAGCTGACCATCAAGAGCGTGCGCAACCTCGCGTACGTCCACGTGCTGACCGTCGGCCAGCTGAACACCTACGACGTGCTCGTCTCCGACGACATCGTCTTCACCAAGGCCGCCTACGACGCGTTCGTCTCGTCGAAGTCCGCAGCCACCGAGGAGGTCTCGGCATGACCACCGTCAACAAGGACCCGCGCGACATCATCCTGAAGCCGGTCGTCTCCGAGAAGAGCTACTCGCTCATCGACGAGGGCAAGTACACCTTCCTGGTGGACCCCCGTTCGTCGAAGACCGAGATCAAGCTCGCGATCGAGAAGATCTTCGGCGTCAAGGTGGCCTCGGTCAACACGATCAACCGCGTCGGCAAGGCCCGCCGCACCCGCTTCGGCATCGGCAAGCGCAAGGACACCAAGCGCGCCATCGTGTCGCTCAAGTCGGGCACCATCGACATCTTCACGTCTGTCGGCTGACGGTCGGGATAGAGGACAACAACAATGGCTATTCGCAAGTACAAGCCCACGACCCCCGGTCGCCGCGGCTCGTCGGTGGCCGACTTCGCCGAGATCACCCGATCGACGCCCGAGAAGTCGCTGCTGCGCCCGCTGTCGAAGACCGGTGGCCGCAACAACCAGGGCCGCATCACCACGCGTCACATCGGTGGCGGACACAAGCGTCAGTACCGTCTGATCGACTTCCGTCGTAACGACAAGGACGGCATCGACGCCAAGGTCGCGCACATCGAGTACGACCCCAACCGCACCGCGCGCATCGCGCTGCTGCACTACGCCGACGGCGAGAAGCGCTACATCCTCGCCCCCGCGAAGCTGTCGCAGGGTGATGTGGTCGAGTCCGGCGCGGGCGCCGACATCAAGCCCGGCAACAACCTGCCGCTGCGCAACATCCCCACCGGTACCGTGATCCACGCGATCGAACTCCGCCCCGGCGGCGGTGCCAAGATGGCCCGTTCGGCCGGCGCCTCGGTGCGTCTGGTCGCCAAGGACGGCCCGTACGCGCAGCTGCGTCTGCCCTCCGGTGAGATACGCAACGTCGACGTGCGCTGCCGCGCCACGATCGGCGAGGTCGGCAACGCCGAGCAGTCGAACATCAACTGGGGCAAGGCCGGCCGCATGCGCTGGAAGGGCGTCCGCCCGACCGTGCGTGGTGTCGCCATGAACCCGGTCGACCACCCGCACGGTGGTGGTGAGGGTAAGACCTCCGGTGGTCGTCACCCTGTGTCGCCGTGGGGCAAGGCCGAAGGCCGCACCCGCCACGCGAACAAGGAGAGCGACAAGCTCATCGTCCGCCGTCGCACCGCCGGCAAGAAGCGCAAGTAGGAGTAGAGGAAGATGCCTCGCAGCCTTAAGAAGGGCCCCTTCGTCGACGAGCACCTGCTTCGCAAGGTCGTCTCGCAGAACGAAGCCGGTTCGAAGAACGTCATCAAGACCTGGTCGCGCCGTTCGATGATCATCCCCGCCATGCTGGGACACACCATCGCCGTGCACGACGGTCGCAAGCACATCCCCGTGTTCGTGACCGAGACCATGGTCGGCCACAAGCTGGGCGAGTTCTCGCCCACCCGCACCTTCCGCGGCCACGTGAAGGACGACAAGAAGGGCCGTCGCCGCTAAGGCGACCGAGGAGGAGAGAGAAATGGTGGAGTCCATCGCACGTGTGCGACACATCCGCGTGACCCCTCAGAAGGCTCGTCGCGTCGTCGCCCTCATCAAGGGCAAGCAGGCCGAAGAGGCCCTCGCGATCCTGAAGTTCGCGCCCCAGGGTGCGAGCGAGCCGATCTACAAGCTCGTCGCCTCGGCCATCGCGAACGCTCGCGTCACGGCCGACAAGACGAACGAGTACCTGGATGACGCCGACCTGTACGTGAAGAACGCGTACGTCGACGAGGGCACGACGCTCAAGCGTTTCCAGCCCCGCGCTCAGGGTCGCGCCTTCCAGATCAAGAAGCGCACGAGCCACATCACGGTCGTGCTCGCGACGCCCGAGACCGCCGAAGCGGCCCCGGCTCGCGCCAACAAGAAGGCGAGCAAGTAATGGGACAGAAAGTCAACCCGTACGGCTTCCGCCTCGGCATCACCACCGACCACGTGTCGCGGTGGTTCTCGGACTCGACGAAGGCCGGTCAGCGCTACGCCGACTACCTCGCCGAGGACATCAAGATCCGTCGCCTGCTGACCACCTCGCTCGACCGCGCCGGTGTCAGCAACATCGAGATCGAGCGCACGCGTGATCGCGTCCGCGTCGACATCCACACCGCCCGTCCGGGCATCGTGATCGGTCGCCGCGGCGCCGAGGCCGAGCGCATCCGCGCCGACCTCGAGAAGCTCACCGGAAAGCAGATCCAGCTGAACATCCTCGAGGTCAAGAACCCCGAGGCCGACGCTCAGCTGGTGGCGCAGGGCGTCGCCGAGCAGCTCACCGCTCGTGTGGCCTTCCGCCGCGCGATGCGCAAGGGCCTGCAGGGCGCCCAGCGCGCCGGCGCCAAGGGCGTTCGCATCCAGGTGTCGGGCCGCCTCGGCGGCGCCGAGATGAGCCGCTCGGAGTTCTACCGCGAAGGCCGTGTGCCCCTGCACACTCTGCGTGCGAACATCGACTACGGCTTCTACGAGGCCAAGACCACCTTCGGCCGCATCGGCGTGAAGGTCTGGATCTACAAGGGCGACCTCACCAACAAGGAGCTCGCCCGCGAGCAGGCCAACGCGCCCAAGTCCCGTGGTCGCGACGACCGCGGCGGCGACCGTCGCCGTGGCGCTCGCAACGAGGCCCCCGTGGCAGAAGGAGCGTCGGCGTAATGCTCATCCCCCGCAAGGTCAAGTACCGCAAGCAGCACCACCCGGGCCGTTCGGGCCAGGCCACCGGTGGCACGCAGGTGTCGTTCGGTGAGTTCGGGATCCAGGCACTGACCCCCGCCTACGTGACCAACCGTCAGATCGAGTCCGCTCGTATCGCGATGACGCGTCACATCAAGCGTGGCGGAAAGGTGTGGATCAACATCTACCCCGACCGCCCCCTGACGAAGAAGCCCGCCGAAACCCGCATGGGTTCCGGAAAGGGTTCGCCCGAGTGGTGGGTCGCCAACGTCAAGCCGGGCCGCGTCCTCTTCGAGGTCGCGGGTGTCGACGAGCAGCTCGCTCGCGAGGCCCTGACCCGTGCAATTCACAAGCTGCCCCTGAAGGCACGCATCATCAAGCGCGAGGAGGGCGACGCGTAATGGCGATCGGCACCAAGCAGCTCGCCCCGAGCGAGCTCGACACGTTCGAAGACCAGCGCCTCGTCGAGGAGCTGCGTAAGGCCAAGGAAGAGCTGTTCAACCTGCGCTTCCAGTCGGCCACCGGCCAGCTCGAGAGCCACGGTCGCATCCGTGCAGTCAAGCGCGACATCGCGCGCCTGTACACCGTGATCCGTGAGCGCGAGCTCGGCATCCGCGCCACCCCGGCTCCGGTCGAGGCCCCGGCGAAGGCGAAGAAGAGCAAGGCGAAGAAGGCGGATGCCGCTGACGACGCCGCGAAGGAAGAGGCGGAGTAATGGCTACCGCGAAGAAGGCCGAGGCGCAGGTCGCCGGCCACGAGCACGCCGAGAACGACGTCCGCGACGAGAACGCTCGTGGATACCGCAAGGCGCGTCGTGGCTACGTCGTCAGCGACAAGATGGACAAGACCATCGTCGTCGAGGTCGAAGACCGTGTGAAGCACCCGCTCTACGGCAAGGTCATCCGCCGGACCTCCAAGGTCAAGGCGCACGACGAGACCAACTCGGCGGGCATCGGCGACCTGGTCGTCATCAACGAGACCCGTCCGCTCAGCGCCACCAAGCGCTGGCGCCTGGTCGAGATCCTCGAGAAGGCCAAGTAAGCCTCGCGGCTTGCTTGGAACCCAAGGAGTAAACAGTGATTCAGAACGAATCCCGGCTGAAGGTCGCCGACAACACCGGCGCCAAAGAGCTGCTCACCATCCGCGTGCTCGGCGGCTCCAACCGCCGTTACGCCGGCCTGGGCGACGTCATCGTCGCCACGGTCAAGGACGCGATCCCGGGTGGAAACGTCAAGAAGGGCGACGTGGTCAAGGCCGTCGTCGTCCGTGTCGTCAAGCAGACCCGCCGTCCTGACGGCTCGTACATCAAGTTCGACGAGAACGCCGCCGTGATCCTGAAGAACGACGGGGAGCCCCGCGGCACCCGCATCTTCGGACCGGTCGGTCGTGAGCTTCGTGACAAGAAGTTCATGAAGATCGTCTCGCTCGCCCCGGAGGTCATCTGATCATGGCGAAAATCAAGAAGGGTGACCTGGTTCAGGTCATCTCGGGCGCCAAGCCCGAGCGCGGCGGCGACCGTGGCAAGCAGGGTAAGGTCCTCGAGGTCCTCACCGAGCAGAACCGCGTCATCGTCGAGGGCGTGAACTACGTCACCAAGCACAACCGCGTGGGTCAGTCCCAGCGCGGAACCAAGACCGGTGGCATCGAGACGTTCGAGGCCCCGATCCACATCTCCAACGTCGCGCTCGTCGACCCCTCGACCAAGAAGCCGACCCGTGTCGGTCACCGCGTCGAGGAGCAGGTGAAGGACGGCGTCAAGCGCACCGTCCGCGTGCGCTTCGCGAAGAAGTCAGGCAAGGACCTCTGAACATGAGCACCGTGACTGCCGCGGAGACTGGCAAGATCCAGCCCCGCCTCAAGCAGAAGTACAACGCCGAGATCAAGAAGGCGCTGCAGGACGAGTTCGGCTACGAGAACGTCATGCAGATCCCCGGCCTGGTCAAGGTCGTCGTGAACACCGGTGTCGGCGAGGCCGCTCGTGACAGCAAGGTGATCGATGGTGCGGTCGACGACCTCACCAAGATCACCGGTCAGAAGCCCGTCGTCACCAAGGCCCGCAAGTCCATCGCGCAGTTCAAGCTGCGTGAGGGCCAGGCCATCGGCGCGCACGTCACCCTGCGTGGCGACCGCGCCTGGGAATTCGTGGACCGTCTGGTCAACCTCGCGCTGCCCCGCATCCGCGACTTCCGCGGTCTGTCGGCCAAGCAGTTCGACGGCAACGGCAACTACACCTTCGGTCTCCAGGAGCAGTCCGTGTTCCACGAGATCGACCAGGACCGCATCGACCGCGTGCGTGGTTTCGACATCACGATCGTCACCACGGCGAAGACCGACGACGAGGGCCGCTCGCTGCTCCGCCAGCTCGGCTTCCCGTTCCAGTCGGCTGACGCCCAGTCCTGAACACTCGGGCCCCCGGGATTTCCGGGGGCCCGTCATCGAAGGTCGGCTGTCGCGTAACGGCAGCCGAAACCTCATGAAAGAAAGAAGCAACACATGACGATGACAGACCCGGTCGCAGACATGCTGACCCGTCTGCGCAACGCGAACTCGGCGCACCACGACTCCGTGTCGATGCCGAGCTCGAAGCTCAAGACCAACATCGCCGCCATCCTCAAGCAGGAGGGTTACATCGCCGATTGGAGCGTCGAAGACGCTCGCGTCGGCCAGACCCTCAACATGACCCTGAAGTACGGCCCGAACCGCGAGCGGTCGATCGCCGGCATCAAGCGCGTGTCCAAGCCCGGCCTGCGCGTGTACGCGAAGTCGACCGAGGTCCCCACGGTCCTCGGTGGCCTGGGCGTGGCCATCCTTTCCACCTCCTCCGGTCTCCTCACGGACCGTCAGGCCGAGCAGAAGGGCGTCGGCGGGGAAGTCCTCGCCTACGTGTGGTGATCTGACATGTCGCGTATTGGACGTCTTCCCATCGACATCCCCGCCGGCGTCACCGTTTCGGTGAACGGCCGGGAGGTCTCCGTCAAGGGCCCCAAGGGCGAGCTCCAGCTCACCATCGCCCAGCCTCTCGAGGTGTCGGTCGAGGAGAACCAGGTTCTCGTCACCCGCCCCGACGATGAGCGCGAGTCGCGGTCGCTCCACGGCCTGACCCGCACCCTCATCAACAACAACATCATCGGTGTCACCCAGGGCTACACCAAGGGCCTCGAGGTCGTCGGCACGGGTTACCGCGTCGCTCAGAAGGGCAGCTCGGTCGAGTTCGCCCTCGGCTTCTCGCACCCCGTGCTGATCGACCCGCCCGCGGGCATCACCCTCACGGTCGAAGGCAACAACAAGCTCACCGTGAGCGGCATCGACAAGCAGGCCGTCGGCGAGGCCGCCGCCAACATCCGCAAGATCCGCAAGCCCGAGCCTTACAAGGGCAAGGGCGTGCGGTACGCGGGCGAGGTCGTGCGTCGCAAGGCCGGAAAGAGTGGTAAGTGACCATGGCTGTCAAGACAAAGTCCGTCGCTCGTGCTCGTCGTCACGCGCGTCTTCGCAAGAAGGTCGTCGGCACCGAGCTGCGTCCCCGTCTCGTCGTGACGCGTTCGGCGCGTCACGTGTTCGTCCAGGTCGTGGACGACAGCAAGGGTCACACCGTGGCCTCTGCCTCGACCCTCGAGACCGACCTGCGCGGTTTCGACGGTGACAAGACCGCCAAGGCCCGCAAGGTCGGCGAGCTCGTCGCCGAGCGCGCCAAGGCCGTGGGCATCTCCGACGTCGTGTTCGACCGTGGCGGCAACCGCTACGCCGGCCGCGTCGCCGCGATCGCCGACGGAGCTCGCGAAGGAGGGCTGAACCTGTGAGTGACAACAAGGAGACCGAAGTGACCGAGCAGACTGCACCGGCAGAGGGTGCGGCTGCGGCCACGGCCCCCGCCGAGCGTGAGCGCGAGCCGCGTCGCGGTGGTCGCGAGCGCAACACCAACCAGCGCGACCGTGGCTCGCGCGACCGCAACGAGAGCCAGTTCCTCGAGCGCGTCGTGACGATCAACCGCGTGTCGAAGGTGGTCAAGGGTGGTCGTCGCTTCAGCTTCACGGCGCTGGTCGTCGTGGGCGACGGCAACGGCGTCGTGGGCGTCGGCTACGGCAAGGCCCGTGAGGTTCCTCTCGCCATCTCGAAGGGTGTCGAAGAGGCCAAGCGCAACTTCTTCCGCGTCCCGCGCTCGGGTTCGACCATCCCCCACCCCGTCCAGGGTGAGGCGGCTGCCGGTGTGGTGCTCCTGCGCCCCGCCGCCGCCGGTACCGGTGTCATCGCCGGTGGTCCCGTCCGCGCCGTCCTCGAGTGCGCCGGTATCCACGACGTGCTCTCGAAGTCGCTCGGTTCGTCGAACACGATCAACATCGTGCACGCGACCGTCGAGGCGCTGAAGTCCCTCGAAGAGCCCCGCGCCGTGGCGGCACGCCGTGGCCTGGAGTTCGACCAGGTCGCCCCGGCCCGCCTCGTGCGCGCCGAGGCCGCCGCTCAGAAGGTAGGTGCCTGATGGCCGAGCGTCTGAAGGTCACGCAGATCAAGTCCAAGGTGAGCGAGAAGCAGAACCAGCGTGACACGCTGCGTTCGCTGGGTCTCAAGCGGATCGGCGACTCGGTCGTCCGTCCCGACGACGCGCAGACGCGCGGCTACGTCAAGACCGTCGCCCACCTCGTCAAGGTTGAGGAGATCGACTAATGGCTGCCAAGAAGGACGAGACCGCTACGGTCGACGCCCCGAAGAAGGCTGCGGCTCGTAAGACGGCCGACAAGAACGAAGCCCCTGCGGCGCGCCCCGGCGTGCTCAAGGTCCACCACCTGCGTCCCGTCCCGGGCGCTCGCACCGCGAAGACCCGTGTGGGTCGCGGTGAGGGTTCCAAGGGTAAGACCGCCGGTCGTGGAACCAAGGGAACCAAGGCCCGTTACCAGGTCAAGGTCGGTTTCGAGGGTGGGCAGATGCCCCTGCACATGCGCACCCCGAAGCTCCGCGGCTTCAAGAACCCCTTCCGCGTCGAGTACCAGGTCGTGAACCTGGACAAGCTCGGCGAGCTCTACCCGCAGGGCGGCGATGTCACCATCGCCGACCTGGTGGCCAAGGGTGCTGTGCGCAAGAACGAGAAGGTCAAGGTGCTCGGCACCGGCGACATCTCGGTCGCGCTGACCGTCTCGGTCGACAAGGTCTCCGGCTCTGCAGAGCAGAAGATCGTCGCCGCTGGCGGCTCCGTCAACTGACACCCGACCCCGAGGGGGCCGGCGGCCTTACGGCCGTCGGCCCCTTCTGGGTTAGTCTGCTGGGGTGTGCGCTTCGTCGCGCGCCGAGATCGTTCTGGAGGACTCTCCCTTGTTCAGCGCCATCGCGCGGGTTTTCCGCACGCCCGACCTGAGGCGGAAGATCGCCTTCACGCTGGGGATCATCGCCATCTATCGGCTGGGTGCCCACGTGCCGACGCCGTTCGTCGACTTCCCGAACGTTCAGCAGTGTCTGAATCAGTCCGGTGGGACCGAGGGGTTGCTCTCCCTCGTCAACCTGTTCTCCGGCGGTGCCCTGCTGCAGCTGTCGATCTTCGCCCTCGGGGTCATGCCCTACATCACGGCGACGATCATCGTCCAGCTCCTGCGCGTCGTCATCCCTCACTTCGAGACGCTCTACAAAGAGGGTCAGGCCGGTCAGGCGAAGCTCACGCAGTACACCCGCTACCTGACGATCGCGCTGGCGCTGCTGCAGTCCACGACGCTCGTGACCGTCGCGCGCTCGGGCCAGCTGTTCGGTTCGGCCGGCGTGCCCGAGTGCCAGCAGCTGCTGACCAACGACATCTGGTGGGCGCAGCTGCTCATGATCATCACCATGACCGCCGGCACCGGCCTGGTCATGTGGTTCGCGGAGCTGGTCACCGAGCGGGGTGTCGGCAACGGCATGTCGATCCTCATCTTCACCTCGATCGCCGCCACGTTCCCCGGCGCCATGCTGTCGATCCTCAACGCCCGTGGTGTCGAGGTCTTCCTCCTCGTCCTGGCCGTGAGCATCGTCATCGTGGCCCTGGTCGTCTTCGTCGAGCAGTCCCAGCGTCGGATCCCGGTGCAGTACGCCAAGCGCATGGTGGGTCGTCGCACCTACGGCGGCACGAACACGTACATCCCGATCAAGGTCAACATGGCCGGTGTCGTGCCGGTGATCTTCGCTTCGTCGCTGCTGTACATCCCGGCGCTCATCGCCCAGTTCAATCAGCCGCAGGTCGGGCAGGAGCCGGCGCCGTGGGTGACCTGGATCTCGCAGTACCTCACTCGCGGTGACCACCCGCTGTACATGCTGATCTACTTCCTGCTCATCATCGGATTCGCCTACTTCTACGTCGCGATCACGTTCAATCCGGTCGACGTCGCGGACAACATGAAGAAGTACGGCGGCTTCATCCCCGGTATCCGCGCCGGCCGTCCGACGGCGGAGTACCTCGACTACGTCCTCACGCGCATCACGCTGCCGGGGTCGATCTACCTCGGGCTGATCGCGTTGCTGCCGCTCGTCGCCCTCGCGACGGTCGGCGCCAACCAGAACTTCCCGTTCGGCGGAGCCTCCATCCTCATCATCGTGGGTGTCGGTCTCGAGACGGTGAAGCAGATCGACGCGCAGCTCCAGCAGCGTCACTACGAAGGGCTTCTGCGATGACCGCGCGTCTACTGATCGTCGGACCGCAGGGCTCGGGCAAGGGGACGCAGGGCGTCCGCATCGGCGACGTCCTGGGCATCCCGGTCGTGTCGACCGGAGACGTGTTCCGTGCCAATGTCAAAGAGGGCACCGAGCTGGGTCTCCAGGTCACATCGATCATCGACGGGGGCGATCTGGTCCCCGACGAGCTCACGAGCGCCGTGGTGCGTGACCGCCTCGCGCAGGACGACGCCGCCGCCGGCTTCCTGCTGGACGGTTACCCCCGCAACCTCGCCCAGGTGATGCACCTCGACGAGTTCCTCGAGGGTCGTGACGAGTCGCTGGATGCCGTCATCGCACTGATCGTCCCGCGTGAGGAGTCGCTCTCGCGCTTGACCGCCCGCGCCGCCGAGCAGGGGCGGGCCGACGACACCGAAGAGGCCATCGCCACGCGATTGGGCATCTACGAGCGCGAGACGGCACCGATCCTGAACGTCTACGGCACCCGCGGCATCCTCGACGAGGTCGACGGCGTCGGCAGCCTCGACGAGGTCACCGCCCGCATCTTCGCCGCTCTCGAGGCGCGCGGCATCTCGGCTCGTTGACGTGGGATTGCGTTCTTCCGTCTACAAGAAGCCCGCGCAGCTGCGCTCCATGATCGAGCCGGGGCTGATCACGGCCGACGCGCTGGCTGCGGTCCGCGCCATGGTCGAGCCCGGGGTGACGCCCCTTCAGCTCGACGCCGCCGCGGCCGGCGTCATCGGTGCCCGAGGCGCGTCGTCCAACTTCCAGATGGTGCGTGGGTACCGTCACACCATCTGCGCGTCGGTCAACGAACAGGTCGTCCACGGGATCCCGGACGATCGTCCGCTCCGGGCGGGCGACATCCTCTCGGTCGACGCCGGTGCCCAGTACAAGGGGTGGAACGGCGACTCCGCGTTCACGATCATCGTCCCCGGTGACGCGCCCGAATCGCTGGTGGCACCCCGGCGCCGGCTGTCGGACGTGACCGAGGGGTCGCTGTGGGCGGGAATCGCGGCGTTGAGTCGCGCGGCGCACCTCGGCGAAGTGGGTGCCGCCATCGAGGAGTACATCGAGGAGCATGGCCCCGAGGGGGGCTATGGCATCCTGCGCGACTATGTCGGGCACGGCATCGGTCGCAAGATGCACGAGTCGCCGAGCATCTTCAACTACGCCACCTCCGAGCGGGGCGCGGAGGTGCGGCCGGGACTCGCTGTGGCCATCGAGCCGATGGTGGTCATCGGTGACCAGGCGACGCTGGTCGAGGACGACGGTTGGACGGTCTCGACGGTGGACGGTACCGACGGCTCCCACTGGGAACATAGCGTCGCCGTGCATGATGGAGGAATCTGGGTCCTCACCGCTCACGACGGCGGTGCCGAGAAGCTGGCACCGTTCGGTGTGGTGCCGAAGGAGATCGACTGATGATGGCTGCTGTGCGCAAATCCACGAACTGGTTCGCGATCGGGGTGACGGCTGCGGCGGTGGTCGTCGTCCTGATCGTCGGCGGGGTGGTGTGGTTCGCCAACAGTCAGGCGGCCGGGCCGGGGACCCTTCCCGAGACGTCCGCGGTGAACACCGAGACCGGTGCGATCTCCGTCGGAACGGGAGAGCAGACGGTCGACACCTACGTCGACTTCATGTGCCCGGTCTGCAACTCCTTCGAGCAGGCGTACGGCCCGACGCTCCAGCAGCTCGTCGACGACGGCACCATCACCCTGAACATCCACCCGATCTCGATCCTCGACCGGGCGTCCCAGGGCACGCAGTACTCCACGCGCGCCGCGAACGCCGCGTACTGCGTCGCCGTCGACGACGCGGCGAACATCCCCGGGTTCGTCACGGCGATGTACGCGCAGCAGCCGTCGGAGAACACCTCCGGGCTCGACGATGCGACGCTGACCTCGATCGCGACCACGGCGGGGGCTTCGGATGCCGTTTCCTCCTGCATCGCGGATGGGACCTATTCCAGGTTCGTCGCCGCGATGACGCAGAAGACGCCCGTGCAGCCGGGCGGTCAGGGTGTGGCGACTCCGACGATCGCGGTGAACGGTACCGTCCTCGCGAACCAGACCGACCTGACCGGAGACCCGCAGAAGGACATCGTCGCTCGTCTCGACGGGTGACGACACTCCCGGCGAGTTGCCGGGGAGCGTTCTACCACGTATGCTTGTCCTTTGGTGCGTTGCGCCTTCATTGGCGTGTCGAGGCACCGAATCCCATCCACCGCAGACCGGCCGGTCTGCAACTGAGCGTGAGCGAGTTTATGGCGAAGAAAGACGGTGTCATCGAGATCGAGGGCACGGTGTCCGAGGCACTGCCCAACGCGATGTTCCGTGTCGAGCTGACGAACGGTCACAAGGTGCTGGCCACCATCTCGGGAAAGATGCGACAGAACTACATCCGCATCATCCCCGAAGACCGCGTCGTCGTCGAGCTGAGCCCGTACGACCTCACTCGCGGTCGTATCGTCTACCGCTACCGCTGAGTCCGGCCGAGAAGTAACGAGCCGCGCTCGCGCGTTCGAAGACAGCGAAACAGGAACATCATGAAGGTCAACCCCTCCGTCAAGCCCATCTGCGACCACTGCAAGGTGATCCGTCGCCACGGGCGCGTGATGGTGATCTGCAAGAGCAACCCGCGCCACAAGCAGCGCCAGGGCTGAGCTCCTCCCAGTTCGACATCTTCCCAACTGAATACACACCGGCAGGATCAGATCCCACCCGCGAGAGCGGGCGGGGGACACCTCGGGGCGGAGGCCCGAGCACCGATCCTGCTCCACACCTCCACGACACTCTGAGGAGAGCCGCATGGCACGTCTCGCCGGCGTCGACATCCCGCGCGACAAGCGCGTGGTGATCGCACTTACCTACATCTACGGCGTGGGTCGCACCCGCTCCGTCGAGATCCTGAACGCCACTGGCATCAGCCAGGACATCCGCGTCAAGGACCTCACCGACGACCAGCTGGTCGCCCTGCGCGACCACATCGAGGGCACCTACAAGGTGGAGGGTGACCTCCGTCGCGAGGTCGCCGCCGACATCCGCCGCAAGGTCGAGATCGGTTCCTACGAGGGCCTGCGCCACCGCCGCGGCCTCCCGGTGCGCGGTCAGCGCACGAAGACGAACGCGCGTACCCGCAAGGGTCCCAAGCGCACCGTCGCCGGCAAGAAGAAGGCGCGCTAAGCCGCGGGCTGAGCGTCAGGATTCAGGAGAACGCACATGGCACAGGCCAAGTCCGCCGCGCGCAAGCCGCGCCGCAAAGAGAAGAAGAACATCGCTGTGGGTCAGGCCCACATCAAGTCGACGTTCAACAACACCATCGTTTCGATCACCGACCCCTCGGGTGCCGTCATCAGCTGGGCTTCGTCCGGCGGTGTCGGGTTCAAGGGGTCGCGCAAGTCGACGCCGTACGCCGCCGGTATGGCCGCGGAGTCGGCTGCCCGCCAGGCGCAGGAGCACGGCGTCAAGAAGGTCGACGTCTTCGTGAAGGGTCCGGGTTCGGGTCGTGAGACCGCGATCCGTTCGCTGACGGCCGCCGGCCTCGAGGTCGGCTCGATCCAGGACGTGACGCCCCAGGCCCACAACGGCTGCCGTCCGCCCAAGCGTCGCCGCGTCTGACGCGAGTCGTTCCCGGGGAGTGCTCGTCGCTCCCCGGGAACGCTGCGCTCACGCGTCACAGTTTTCCGGACGCCGATACGCGCCCTCGGGTGCGTCGGCAGCCGGCGAGTACAACTCAACACCTCACCCCATTACACGTGTCATATAGCGGGCACGTGATCGAAAGGAACACATAGTGCTCATCGCACAGCGTCCCACTCTGACCGAGGAGAAGATCGGGGAGTTCCGCAGCCGTTTCGTCATCGAGCCGCTGGAGCCCGGCTTCGGTTACACGATCGGCAACGCGCTGCGTCGCAGCCTTCTGTCGTCGATCCCCGGCGCGGCCGTCACGAGCATCCGCATCGACGGCGTCCTGCACGAGTTCAGCACCATCCCGGGCGTGAAGGAAGACGTCACCGAGATCATCCTGAACATCAAGCAGCTCGTCGTCTCCAGCGAGCGCGACGAACCCATCACGGCGTACCTGCGCAAGACCGGCTCCGGTGAGGTCACCGCCGCCGACATCTCCGCTCCGGCGGGCGTCGAGGTGCACAACCCCGAGCTGGTCATCGCCACCCTGAACGACACCGCGAAGTTCGAGCTCGAGCTCACCATCGAGCGCGGTCGCGGCTACGTCTCGGCGACGCAGAACCGCAACGAGTACGCCGAGGCGGGCCAGATCCCGATCGACTCCATCTACTCGCCCGTCCTCAAGGTGAGCTACCGCGTCGACGCCACCCGTGCCGGTGAGCGTACGGACTTCGACAAGCTCGTCCTGGACGTCGAGTCGAAGGCCTCGATCGCCCCGCGCGACGCCGTGGCATCGGCCGGACGTACCCTGACCGAGCTGTTCGGCCTCGCTCGCGAGCTGAACGTCGAGGCCGAGGGTATCGAGATCGGCCCCGCGCCGGTCGAGACCGTCCTCTCCAACGAGCTCTCGATGCCCATCGAGGACCTCGACCTGTCGGTCCGCTCGTACAACTGCCTCAAGCGCGAGGGCATCAACACCGTCTCGGAGCTGGTCGCCCTTTCCGAGACGCAGCTGATGAACATCCGCAACTTCGGTCAGAAGTCGGTCGACGAGGTGCGCGACAAGCTCACCTCGCTCGGCCTGTCGCTGAAGGACTCGGTGCCCGGTTTCGACGGTGCCCAGTTCTACAGCGGCTACGACGAAGAAACCGTCTGACCTCGTCGGACCCCGAACGAACCTTTCCCTGGAGTAACAAGACATGCCCAAGCCCACGAAGGGTCCCCGCCTCGGAGGCGGCCCGGCCCACGAGCGTCTGCTTCTCGCGAACCTCGCGGCAGCCCTGTACACGCACAAGTCCATCAAGACGACCGAGACCAAGGCCAAGCGCCTGCGTCCGCTCGCCGAGCGCCTCATCACCTTCGCCAAGCGCGGCGACCTGCACGCGCGTCGTCGCGTGCTGAGCGTGATCGGCGACAAAGAGGTCGTTCACACCCTCTTCACCGAGATCGCGCCCCTGGTGGCCGAGCGTGACGGCGGCTACACCCGCATCACCAAGGTCGGCAACCGCAAGGGCGACAACGCCCCCATGGCCGTGATCGAGCTCGTCCTCGAGCCCGTCGCGAAGAAGGCCTCCCGCACGACCGCGGCGGCGCCCGCCGCTGCCGCCCCCGCCGCCGAGGAGCCCGCCGCCGAGCAGCCCTCGACCGATGAGGCTGCCGAGGCCGGCGCCGAGTCGCCCGCCGAGGGCGCGGCCGCAGAAGCTGCCGCCGACGACGCCGTCCAGGACGACGCCAAGGCCTGAGCATCGTGCTCGTACGAAGCCCCCACCCCCTCGGGTGGGGGCTTCGTCGTTTCCGGGCCGCGGACGCTCGTAGGCTGATGGGGTGCGCATCCGTCTCGACATCGCCTACGACGGCACGAACTTCCGTGGCTGGGCGCGTCAACCGGGACTCCGCACCGTCCAGGGCGAGCTCGAGGAGGCGCTCGCTCGCATCGTGGGAGGCTCGCCGCGGCTGATCGTCGCCGGCCGAACCGATGCCGGGGTGCACGCGTCGGGTCAGGTGGCCCATCTCGACCTCGATGCCGATCAGGTCGCGCGCGTGCCGCGCCGTCGCCGCGACGGCGATGAGGCCGATGCGGTGGCCGCGCTGGCGGGGCGACTCCGCGGCGTACTGGGTGCCTATCCGGACGTCACCGTCCGTCGCACTGCCGAGGCGCCCGAGGGCTTCGACGCCCGGTTCTCTGCCGTGTGGCGTCGTTACTCGTATCGCTTGGCGGATTCGATGACGCGCTACGACCCGCTCGCTCGGCAGTGGACGACGACGGTACGCAGCGCGCTCGACGTCGAGGCGATGGATGCCGCTGCGAGCCGACTCATCGGACTGCACGACTTCGCGGCCTACTGCAAGGCGCGCGACGAGGCGACGACGATCCGCACCCTGCTCGAATACGACTGGCGTCGCTCGGACGACGGGGTTCTGATCGCCAATGTCCGGGCGGACGCCTTCTGCCACAGTATGGTCCGCGCACTCGTCGGCGCGTGTGTGGCCGTGGGGGAGGGGCGCATCGCGGTCGACGACGTCGTCGCCATCCGCGACGCCCGGCTGCGCATCCCCGAGACCAAGGTCCTGGCCGCGCGCGGTCTCGTGCTGGCCGAGGTCGGATATCCCGCTGACGATCTGCTGGCGGCACGCGCCGAGCAGACCCGCAATCGTCGGGATGCCGACGACCCGGCATCCTGAGTCACCCGTCGTCTGCGGGTGCAACCCCTCGGCTGCGGCATCCGTCCCCGCCGTAGGCTGTCCAGGCCATGAAGGTCATCTCGTACAACCTCAACAAGCACCGCGCGGCCGGTGAACTCATCGATCTCGTCGAAAAGCACGAGGCCGATGTCCTGTGCCTGCAGGAGTGCGACTCGAGCGACATCCCTGACCGCATCGGGGGCCTGCGCCTCGCTGAAGCGACCCAGCGCAACCGGCTGGGTCTCGCGGTCTACTATCGCGAGAACACGTTTCGTGCCGAGGATGTCCGCACCATCGGATTGAAGAAGTCGCTACACGACTACGTCCTCAAGCCGGCCGAGGAACGCATGCTGGGCGTGAGGCTGCGGGACATCGATCACGGTCGGGACGTCATCGTGGCGTCGTTTCACGCGGCACCCTTGACGGCCTTGAACTCGCTTCGACGGCACCAGATCCGAACCGCTCTGTCGGAACTGCAGGACTTGGGGCCGAACATCCCCGCGCTGATGGTGGGTGATTACAACTACCCCGTGTTCAAGGAGAACCTCGGCCAGAAGGTCCGTGACCAGGGATACGAGCTCACCTTGAGTGACGCCAGAACCTACACGCGCTATCGGTTCTTCCGGGGGCACTACGACTTCGCGACCTCGGTCGGCTTCGATATCGCGCACATCAAGACGCTGCCGCAGGGGCTGAGCGATCACCTGCCGATCCTCGTCACGGCCGAGGTGACGGCCAGTCACATCGGCGGAGGGGTGTGAGGAGCGTTCGCCCTGTCGCGGTCACCGAGGTCGCCGTGGTTCCGTGAATGCCGAGGGGGCCCCGGCGTGCGACGGGGCCCCCGGTGCGGTGCCTGATTCAGCGGTGCGTCGTACGACGACGGCGACGGACGGCCGCCCCGGCGACAACGGCACCGCCGGCAACGACGAGACCGGTACCGGCGAGCCAGATACCCGTCGAGGTGCTCGCGTCGAAGCCGGTGACCGCCAGGCCACCCTTCGCAGGTGAGGACGGGGAACCGGTGACGGTGACGGAACCCCGCAACACGGTTCCGCTGCGGGCTCCGGTGAAGGTGACGTCGTAGCGCCCGCGCGCGTTCTGGGGGAACGTGACAGGGACGCGGAGGTCCCCGTTGACGGCCTTACTGCGCAACGAGGTGTTGGTCTGAACGACCGAGGCGAGGGTGACCCCGTTCGCATTGGTCCCGGTGATCGAGATGAGGATGTCTTCGTCGCCCTGCAGCGCGGGGCGACTCGTCGTGAACGTCGTCTGCCCGCCCGCGGGGATGACCGACGGCGTCGCGATGACCGTGACGGGGTCGACGTAGGCGTTGGCGGCCGTCGGAGCCATCACCGCGGCCGCGGCGATCGACACCGCGACGATAGCTCGGAGGATCGTGGTCTTCATGGTGTGCCCCATCTGCTGTGCGTGGTCGAGCCGGTCGAGCGAGTCGCGAGCTTCGCCGCGCTTCGCATGGCCCTGTCCGGAATTCTCCTGCCGAGGAACCGTCGTTCCCCCGGAGAGCGGCCGGGTTTCACGAACAATCGGCGCGGACTTCACCTGGTGTCCTCCCTCTTCATCGCCCCGAGCCGGGAGGGAAACGACATACGCCTTGGATGGGCACATGGTCGGGGTCCCGTGTCGGCGTCGACACGGCATCCAGGATCGCTGTGAACGGCAGGGTCACCTCGAGATCGAGCGTGGCGCTGCGTCCCGGAGAGAGCTCGACCGACCACTTCACGACGGTGCGGCCGTCGTGAGTGCCACCCGCGAAGCCAGGCGGGATCGCGCTGCCGCTCGACGAGCGTTGGTCGACGACCGACGCGCCCGGGGGGAGGTACACGTAGACACCCGTCACGACGTCGCCCGCGGGGACGCCGTACGCGCCGTCGCCGGTGACGTAGGGCGGCAGCATCGCGGGATCGGGCGCATCGCTGCGGAGCTCGACGTGCACCGAGGCCGTCCCCGGGGCGCACCACGCCGTCTCCACCCGGGGGTTCAGGTAGTAATCCATCTTCGACCCCGTGCCGTCGTTGAAGTAGACCCCGATGGTGGAGCGCGCCGCGTCTGACACGGGCAATACTCCCTGCAGCGTGGTGCCGTCCAGGACGGCCTGTGCCGCGGCATCCGCATTCCAGATCAGGAGCCGCCGCTCGGTCGACGCGCGCGTGAGCGCGTGGACGAGGGCGACGGGGTCCGCCCGCCCCCGGGCGAGCGCGTCGAAGACCGCCGCGGAGGCCGATTGAAAGAACGCGTCCTGCGCCTCCGGATCGGCGAAACGCGCGTAGACGTCATGCAGCAGCAAGGGGACCGCCGTGTCGGCGGTGATCTCCTCTCCGGAGGGGAGTTCGATCGGACCGGTCGCGCGCAGCAGGTAGGACAGGGCGACGGGATCCACCGCGACCACCGCATCCACGCTGGTCCCGTGCACCCGACGCCACATCTCGCGCGCGAGGGGTGCACCCACGGTGAAGTCGGGGACCTGCGTCGTGTTCTGGATGTAGCGGGCCGGACGTGTGTCGTACAGCGTCCGGACGTCGTCCGGCAGGGCGGCCACCGGATGCGCGCTCAGTTCGGCGAAATCGCCGGAGGATGCCTGGGCCGAGAGGCTGAGGCGTCCCCCCAGCGCATCGATCTGGGCCACCGCGCCGACCACGCCGCCGAGTGAGCGCCACTCCGCGTTGTTCTGGAAGAGCACCAGGGTGGATCGCGGCCCCTCGGCCCCGAGCATGAGCGGGACCAGGATGGTCGCGCGCCGCAGGTCATCGGCACGATCGGCGCCGGTGCTCAGGATCTCGGCGGTGTGGGCGACGCCCGAGGACACACGTCCGAGCAGGGGAGCGTGATCGATTCCCTCCACCTCTTCGGCGCTGCGTCGCAGTGCCGTCGAAGCGGCGGCCGCGGCCGGCGCGGCCGCGGCGATGCGGGCGACGTCGACGACCCCGCCCGAAGGCCGCAGCGCGGCGGCCGAGATCTCGTCGGCGACCGAGAGGAGGGGGATGAGGCCTTCTCGGACGGCGTCGTCGGCCGCCGCGGCCGTGCGGGAGACGGCATCCAACTGCGGACCGATCCAGGGCACCATCTCTGCCGCACGCCAGATCGGATCGCTCGTCAGGGCGCGGGCGGCGGCGGTTTCCCCGCCCGCCGGGGTGAGCATCGACACCGCGACCTCGGGGTCTTCGACCGCCTCCGCGGCGGCGGCCACGGTGGATCGCGCCGCGGTCAGGTGGTCGGCGGCGAGCGCCAGGCGGACACCGACCCACAGCCCCGCCGCAGCTCCGAGTGCAACGGCGACGATCACCGCTGCACCGACCACGCGACGGAGGCGGGGAGGACGGGAGCGAGACGGGGACCTGTCGACCACCCGGCCACCATAGACGCGGCGTCTCGGCGAGTACGTCACCGGTCGGACACGACACCTACACTGAGAAGACGATCCGGGGGAGTGTTCATGGGCGTCGTAGGACCACGAGGCAAGTGTGCCGCTGTCGCGGCGCTGATGGGCGGATCGCTGCTCCTGCTCAGCGGGTGTGGAGCTCCTCCGTGGGCGCAGGGCGGCGGGCAGGAGCCGGCGGCGACGACGTCCGCGCCCTCCATGACCGCGGCGCCGCAACCGGTTCGCAACGACCTGTCGAGCGGCTCCACCCAGCGCACGCTGACCGCCGGTGCGGTGGGGGCGACCGTCGACTACTGGTCGACGCTGTCGATGGACCGCTGGACGCCGACGGCGCTCAAGCCCGTCAGCTTGTCGATGGTGACGACCGTCACCCCCGACGACGGGCAGAAGGTCTACCTGCAGCGTGCCACGATGACCGCGGTGCCCGGGAACGCCTCGCAGTCGTTCTCGCCGCTCGCCGCACAGGTCGATCAGACCGATGCGCCCGGGTATCTCGTGCTCGCGCCGTACAGCTATTCGCAGACCTTCAACGTCGGCGAGGTTCCCGCCGACGCGACGTTTGTCACCCTGCAGTTCACCTACGAGTACCTCGTCCAGTCGACCCCGACCTCGAGCGAATTCGCCAAGCAGACCGCGAGCGACACGATCACCGTCGCCATCGCCGGCGGTGCCGACGGCTGATCAGAGCCGCACGCGTTCCCACCTGTCTCCGCCTCGTCGGGTGGCCGCTGTGACGGCCTCGTCCGCGGCCGACATGAGGGCACGCAGGTCGAAGTCCCCGGTCTCGGCCGGTACCCAGCCGATGCTCGCCGACAGCTGCACGTCCACGAGGGCGGACGCGTCGAGCTCGGTGACCGCGCGCAGAACTCCCCGGACGTGCTCGCGCAGGACGGAGTCGGGGCGGCACACGACGGCGACGATCCGGCCGCGCGTCTCGCTGCCGAGATCGGTTTCGGCTGGAAGGGACTCGGCGACGGTCGTCTCGAAAGCCGCCGCGACGCGCTGCCACGCGTTCTCTCCGGCGGCACTGCGCACCTGGGCCGGATCATCGAGTCGGATGCTGAGCACCGCCCAGTTCGGCTCCTGCGCGCGTGCCGCCCGCCGGAGCCGATCCGACGCGGTCACCACGAAATGCGGCCAGTTCGCCGCCGAATCGCGCCCGCTGGGCGATACCGAGGTGAAGTACAGCAGCGACACGGTTGCGCAGACGAGGAACACCAGCATCGCCAGGCCGTTGATGACACGGGCCAGGGCGAGATCGCCGATCGCAGCAGGGGCGGCCAGGCCCGAGACCAGGATGGCCACCCCGACGGCGACGAACGCGACGGAGACGACGGAGAGGGGGAGTGCCAGACGTTCGAGCCGGTCCGCCGCCCGTCGGAGCTCGGCGACCGTGAGCCCGGCGAAGACGGACGCGCCGACGAAAGCCAGACGGAAGCTCAGGCCGTACGCGCTGGGATCGGTGACCGTCGTGAAAACGGCGGCGGTCGCGACGGCGTAGAGGCCGCCGATCCAGGGCAGAGCCCGCACGCCCCGCCGTGCACGGAAGCCGGACCAGATGAGTGCGGGAGCGCCGAGCATGAGCCCCAGGCCCGCGCGTCGCACGCCCTCGTCGCCGACGATCGCGCCGGTGACGGACACCCAGGTGCTCGTCATCGCCAGGACGAAAGCCAACGACCACAGCAGCGCTGAGCGCGACGGTCGATGCAGGAACCCCAGCCCGATGACCATCACCGTTCCGAGGGTGGCCACGGTGGCCTGAGCCAGTCCGAGATTCGCCAGGACGTCCGTGGGCATCATGCGGCTGCGGAGTCATTTCGGGTCGGGAGAACCACCGTGACCGTCGTTCCCGAGCCGAGTTCGCTCTCGAGGAAGAGCGACCCACCCTGGTCCTCCACGATGCTGCGGATGATCCCCATCCCGAGACCGGTCCCCGGGGTCGAGCTCTCGCGCACCGCGCGCGCTCGGAAGTACGGATCGAACACACGCGCCAGGTCGTCGGGGTGGATGCCGATGCCCGTGTCGGAGAAGCGCAGGATGACGTCATCGTGAGAGACCTCGCCCGAGATGCGGATCGTCCCGCCCGCGGGCGTGTACTTGATGGCATTGCTCAGGATGTTGTCGAAGGCCTGGCGGAGGCGGAACGCGTCTCCGGCGACCTCGGCGGACGCCGGGAGGTCGTCGACGACGCTCACCCGGCGCGCGCTCGCCGCGGGGCGGAAAGACGCCAACGATGAGGCGATGATGCGGCTCGCATCGGCCGCGGCCGGAGCAGCCGAGTCGCGGAAGACCCCTCTCGACGTCGCCAGGATCTCGGAGATGAGCTTCTGCATCCGTTCTCCGGCGCCCGCGATGACCTCGAGCTGTTCGCGCACCTTCGGGCTGAGGGTCGGGTCGTCCAGGGCCAGATCGGCGTGTCCGACGATCGCGGTGAGCGGGTTGCGCAGCTCGTGCGAGACGGTGGCGGCGAGCCGCTCCCGGGCGCGCTCGGACTCGATCAGCGCGGTGATGTCGTGGACGATGAGCAGAGTGCTCTCGGGCTCGTCGGACGAGATGAGCAGGCGCGTCGAAGCCGACAGGGCGTGCCACTCGCCGTGGGGGTCGAAGAGCCACACCCGTTCATCGTCGAACTGCTCGCCTCTGGCTGCGCGGGCGAAAGGTCGCTCGGAATCCGGGAGCGGATCGCCGCGAAGGGTGGCGTACTCGACGGCGCTCCCGGGACGCTGCGGCTCCTCGCGGTCGACGCCGTAGAGCGCCACGTACGTGTCGTTGAGGGCGAGGACTTCGCCGTCCGCAGAGAGGCGCGCGATGCCCGTGTCCAGCCCGTTGAGCATCTGCGACACCCGCCTCTCCTGGCCCGAGACGCGCTGCAGCGTGCCCTGAAGGCGGCTCGCCTGTCGGCGAAGCAGCTGCTTGAACGCGCGGGTCTGTCGAGCGGACAGATAGGACGTGATCGCGATGAAGGTCAGCGAGAGCAGGACCACGATGAGTCGGAGCGCCGACGTGGGGCCGGCGTCGTTCAGGGTGGTGTCCACGACGATGATGACACCCACGGCAGCCAGGGCCGAGATGAGGTAGGCGAGGGTGAAATGCGTGGCGATCCAGATGATCGGGAAGACCCAGAAGAACCCGAATCGCAGGTCGGTTCCGAAACTGAGCAGACCGATGCCCACGATGTCGCCGAGGGGCATGATCGCAACGGCCCCGCGGGGGACACGATGCCACGGGACCACCATCGCCAGGGCCGTCAGGGCGATGATGATCCCCACTCCCGACGAGAACGGCCAGTGGGTGAACAGGGAGGGCTCGAGCGCCTGGACGAGCAGGACGGTGATGACCACACTCGCGCCCAGGACCAGCTGGAGCAGCCAGACCGAGCGGGTGCGACTGCTCGGTGCTTCCGCCTCGTCGTGCGGGATGCCATCCGCAGGAAGCGCCGGGGGGACGTTCCTCAGGGATGCCATGAGTTCGAGTGTATAGAGAGTGGTGTAGTCTTCTGCGCGCCATCCTGTCTCTGCTCGCCGCTCGTGATCCCGCGTCACGACGCCCGGTCAGACTCCCCCTGAGGCCTGCATCCCGCAGCGTGATGGTCGTTCAGCGACCTCGGCGCACCTCGCGCCCCTTCCTCAGGAGACCCTGTGAGCCCGACCACTCGCCGACGCCTGCGCGCGTCCGCCCTGGCCCTCTCTCTCACCCTCGCGGCCCCCGTGAGTCTGACCGGGTGCGCGCAGGTCGCGCAGGCCATCAACTCGTTGCCCGGTCAGGTCGGCGCCGGCTCGTCCGTCGTCGTGGCGACACCCGTCCCGCAGGCCACGGACGACGCCCGGCCCTTCGACTCGCAGTTCACCTATGACGGGTCGGTGTCCTTGACGTCCGAGGTGGCGGACGGCCTCGACCTACGCCTGGACGTCTGGGCGGTCGAGCCGAAGCGCACCCGCGAGTGGACCCCCACCAATGAGAAGCAACTCGGTTTCGCCGTCAACGTCGTCGATCGACGCGTCGACGAGAAGGCCGTGCTGGCCCAGAAGCGACGCGTATACGTGTCGTCGATCTCGGTCACCTCGCAGACGGCGCAGACCGGCGGTCAGGTATCCAATCCCTTTCAGTTCAGCGCCGACCCGCGCACGCTCGTGCCCTCCGACACGCTGCGCTCCGATCGAGGGCTGCTCCTGAACAGCTTCCAGGGCGGGCTGCTCGTGCCGACCACGTCGATCCGCCAGCTCCCCGTCGACACGTACGGCATCACGCTCGAGTTCGCCCTGAACGTGGCCGTCGAAGGGGCCGCGAACACGGACTCCTCGTTCTCGCAGCAGACCGTCTACCAGTACCTGCCCATCGCGATCTTCGCCGACGAGGGGCAGGCCGCCGGCGCCGGTCAGACCGCGGGCACCTCGGGTGGCAGCGGTCGCGCTCCCGGCTGGGGCCAGACGGACGGTCAAGGCTGACCCGCGCGGGTCGGGTCAGGTCGCGCCGGGGTACCCCAGGCGCGACCGGAGGCTCCGACTCTCCATCAGCAACGACAGGTCGTCCACGTCCGTGATCGCATGGTGCTCGAACCACAGGTCCGGCACGTCGTCGTAGTCGATCGAGGGCATGCGGCGGGCGAAATACCGTCGGACCGACTTCTCGATCTCGGCGGTGCCGAGGGTTGCGGCCGCAACGGCGAAGACGGTGTCGCGTACCGGCATCCCCGTCACCGCCCCGTCGAGAGCGTCGTCCAGCGACTCAGCGACGGTCTTGAGGATGACGTCACCGCGTTCCACGCTGTGCGCGGCACGGATGAGATCGATCTCGGGTACGCGCACCAGCGTGGCGCGGACGGTCGCGTGCGCGCTCCGGAGCCGGAGGGCCTGACGACGTAGCGCGCCGCGGTCGTGCGCGCGCGTGCCGGGAGTGGGCGCATCATCGAGTTGTCGGCCCAAGAGCACGGCCCCCACCGAGACGAGCACGATCGCGACGGCGCTGACCGCCGCTGTCGCCTGGGCCGAGACCGGCCCCACGGACGTGATCACACGCGTTCCGAAGACCGCGACAGCGGCCAGACGCACGAGGTTGAAGACGGCGTAGACGCTCAGCGTCCACGACAGCAGACGAGCTGCCCGCAGATCGCCGAGCGGTCGGCGCGCGCATTCGAGCGCCCCGAGGGCGCCGAACACGACCAGCCCGGCCGTTTTCAGAAGTGTCGCATCATCCAGGGGCACCAGGAATGTCAGGCCGAACATCAGGATGGCGCCGGCTCCCGTGCTGACGGCGCCGACGGCACGGCGGTTGTTCAAGCGCCGCGCCCCCGCCCAGAGCAGGCCGGCGGCGAGCAGGTTGGTCGCATTGCCGGCGGCGGCGGCCCCCACCCCGCCCCCGGCCGCCTCGAGCACGTTCAGACCGCCGCATGCCAGAGCAGCGACCGCGGCCATCCCGAAGTGCCGGACCATGTCGGCGCGCGGACCGCCGCGATCGTCCTCGGGGCGCCCGTGGGCGAGGATCAGCATCGTGAGGGCGACACCGGCGGCGAGGATCGAGGCGAGCAGGGCGAGGACGATCACGTGTCGTCTCCTTCTGCGGCGCCGACGCAATCTTGAGGGAATCTTGCGGAGACGGTCGTCGTGGGAGGCGGTCGTCTTGCGGCGAACCTACCAGAGTGAGACATGGCAGATACGCCACTACACCGACAGGAAGACACGGCCATGACGGATGCGCGCAGCTTCACCCCCGACGCTCGGGAATTTAGCCTGCACTCGCGTGAGCTGACGGCGGGCGAAGAGCACGGCTTCGCCGACGACTTCGCCGCGGTCCTCGAGAACACGTCGGTGCACCGCTCGACGATCGGCTGTGTCATCCCCGCGTACAACGAGGAGGAATCGATCGCCGACGTGATCGAGGCCCTCCTGGCGCAGACGCGGGTTCCGGACGTCATCCATGTCGTCGTCAACAACACCTCGGACGCGACCGTGAAGATCGCCTCCGAGTACAGCGGGCCGCACGAGATCCACACCGAGCTGGGCGAGCAGTTCACCGAGGTCTTCGTTCACGACATCGGCAAGAACCCCGACAAGAAGGTCGGAGCGCTGAACTACGGCTACTCGCTCGTCGAGGGCTACGACTACCTGCTCGGCGTGGATGGCGACACGATCGCCGACAGCAAAGCCGTGGAGTATCTCGAGACTGAGGCCGTGTCCGACTCGCGCATCGGCGGTATCTCGGCCATCTACACGATCGACGACAAGCCGATCAAAGGCCTGATGGCGCGGTTCCTGACGGCGGGCCAGCGGACGCAGTTCGCCGCCTTCAACCTGCAGAACATGCTGCGCGGACGCAACATGGCCGTGCTCGGGGGCCAGTTCTCGATCTTCTCCACCAACGCGCTGCGCGATGCCATGAAGCAGAACCATCAGTCCACCCCGTGGGTCAAGGATTCCGAGGTGGAGGATTCGCTGCTCTCGCTGCAGATCAAGAGCGCCGGTTACCTGACCAAGATCAGTCCCTACGCCCGCGCCGACGTGGGAGGCATGACCACGCTGTCCGGTTACGACGCGCAGCAGGTGAAGTGGACCTACGGTGCCATCGAGCTGATGTGGCCCGGCCAGCGCGGCGACACCAAGGGACAGCCGTTCCACCCCAACCTGCGCCTGCGCTGGTTCGAGAACTTCGGGATGCTCACCAACCTGTTCGTGCGCGTGGCGTTCCTGACGCTCCTCGCGGGTTCGCTCTCGATCGGCGCCTTCGTCTTCTCACCGCTCTGGCTCATCCCGCCGGTGATCGCCATGCTGCTGAACCTCCGCATCGCCCGCACCATGAAGAACGTCAACCGCACCGACATCCTCTTCGCCATCCTCTTCTTCCCCGCCGAGCTGTTCATGTGGATCCGCATCAGCCACTTCGTGCGCTCGTGGACGCGCTTCCTGTCGCGCAAGAAGGTCGACAACTGGGCGATGCAGGCGAAGGCCGAGCGTGGTGGCGGCCTCGGGCACTGGACGCCCATGGTCGTGCTGATCGCCGTGGCCATCGCTCTCGCCGTCATCTGGGTGATGGTCGGCCCGATGGTGCAGTCCTCGATCCTGTGGATCGGATGGCCCATCGTCGGTGTGGTCACGGTCCTGCAGACCCTGCTGATGTTCTCCAAGCTCGTCCGTCGCCAGCACGGCTTCAAGGTCTGACGGACCCATGATCTGACCGCCCGAACGCGTCAGAAAACGGATGCCTCGGCCCTGGGGAGGGTCGAGGCATCCGTCATTCCCGGGCGAGGATCAGGGGGCGGCGAGCAGCTCCGAGGTCAACCGGTAGCCGACGCCGCGCACCGTCTCGATGTACCGCGGGTTCGCGGGGTTGTCGCCGAGCTTGCGGCGCAGGTTGGTCATGTGGGCCTCGATGGCGCGCTTGTCGGCTTCGCCGACGAAGTAGCTCGTGACGTACGACTCGCCACGCAGCACCAAGGTCAGATCGGCTTTGCTGCGCACTCGGCGCTTGGACTCCATGAGAGTTGCGAGAAGGTCGAATTCGGTGCGCGTGAGGTCGAGTTCTTCCCCGGCGACGCGAACCAGGCGGCTGTCCGGATCGAGCTGCAGATCGCGATGCGCGATCCACGTGCCCCCGTTCGGTGCGAGTTCACCGGCGGGCGCGCGGTGTGCGATGTCGGTACCGGCCGACGTCGTTCGCGGTTCCGGCCCCTGCGATGACGGGACGACCACCGCGGCGGTGGGCTGAGGTGCCGGTGCGGAGGCGGGCGTCTCGGGCCGGGGAGCGGGGAACGACGGTCCCACACTGTCCTGGCGGGGGGCGGTGGAGGTTGCCTGGTCTCCACTGCGCGGTCGTCGGAGGAGCGCCTCGATCCGCGCCCGCAGTTCGCGAGGGCGGAAGGGTTTGACGACGTACTCGTCGGCACCCGCTCCGAGGCCGAGGACGACGTCGGCCTCTTCTTCGAGGCCCGTGAGCATGATGATGTAGGTGTCGCTCTGCTGGCGGATGCGACGGGCCGCTTCGAAGCCGTCGATGCCCGGCATGTTCACATCGAGCGTGGTGATGAGCGGCTGATACGCGATCACAGCGCGGACGCCGTCGATGCCGTTGCCGACCGATACAGTCGAGAAACCCGCCGATTCCAACACCTCGACGAGAAGGTGTCTGATGTCGGGATCGTCTTCGACGATGACCGCCGTCTTCAGCAGTTCGGTGCTGTCGCTCATATGGACCCACTCTTCCGGCTTCGCACGAGTTCGTGCCCGCGTACTCCCCCGAGACACGGCGTCGCGACGCGACGAGCGCAATCTTGACACATTTGGGTGCGCATCTCGCGATGCGGTGCCGTCAGCGTTGCTCGCGCGTCAGCTCCGTCGCGGCATCCGGCCACCAGGCACCCGCCTCGGGGCCGCCGTTGCACGAGCCGTCGCTCTCACCGGGTGGCTTGATCCAGAGGTTCGTGTCGACGACGCCGTCGCCGTAGGCTCCGGTCGGGCTTCCGACCAAGCGGCCCGGCGGATTGCACCACTCGGAACCGGCGGGGCCGGCTCCGTTGCGCGAGGTGTCGATCACGGCGTGCAGCCCCCCGAGCTGCTCCGAGAGGGCGTGGGCGTAGTCGAACTCCGCGGCAGTGTCCTGGTAGTTCGAGACGTTGAGGGCCACTCCCCGCACGTCGGACAGCAGCCCGGTGGCACGCAGCAGAGCCGCCATCTCCGGCACGGGATGCCATGCGGAATGACCGCCGTCGAGATAGATCCACGTGTCGATTCCGCGGATGCCGTCGACAGCCGTGCGGAGGAAGCGCGCGCGGTCCTCGATGGACCCGCATGACGAAGCGAGGGCGATGCTGTCGGGCTCGAGGATCACGATCTTGCGGACGTCAGAGGCGTTACGCAGTGCGTCGCCGATGCGAGCCGTCCACTCCCGGTAGGAATCGGGGTCGAGGCCTCCCGCGGAGTGATTCCCGCAGTCGCGATCGGGGAGTCCGTACACGGCGACGGACAGGGTCGCGTCCTGCTCTCGCGCCTCGGCGGCGAGGTGAGCGACGCGATCCCACACCTCGTCGACGGGATCGATCTCGGGGGTGAGCCAGTAGGTCGTGGGCTGAGAGGCGAGCCATTCGGCCGCGGCGTTCTGCTCCGCGTCGCCGTCACCGCGTCGCGCCGCTTGCGCGGCCTTGGATTCGTCGGCGGTGACGATCCGCGTGTCGACGGCGGGGGGCGTCGCGCCGATCGTGCGGAAGAGCGTGGTCACGAGATTGCCCACGACCGCGATCCCCCCGATCAACGCGATGACGACGACGACCGCGCCGACCACGAGGACGGCGCGCGGAATCCGGCGCGTGCGCCCGTTTGGTCGTCGTCTTCTCGCCACGATCCCGACTCTAGTGGAGCGCTCGCCGCAGGGCGCCGGAGTAGCTAGTGTATTCGACGGGATACACTTATATCGTGGGAAAACTGGTTTACAACACGCTCGGTCACTCCTTCGACATCGAGGACCGAACGCTCTCACACCTCCGTGTGGTGTTCATGAACAAGCTGCGTCGTGGCGAACCGTTCATGTTCCATTTCCCGATGGGTGACGGCAGTGGCACGAGGACGCTCTGGATCTCGCCGTCGATCCCTCTCGTGTTCCACTTCTACGGGAGCCGGGCGCCGCAGCTGAACCGACGGTGGGTGGACGATCTCATGAACGAGGCGAGTGCGCCCCAAGGGCTCAGCATCGTCGCGGAACCCGATCCCGAGGCAGCGCCTACCGTCTGAGAGCGGCCGGCTCGCAGGGCCGCGCGCCGCCGCGGTGGATCGTCAGGCGCACTCGGCGTCGACGACCTCGCGCACGCGGTCGAGGAAAGCCGCCACCTGCCCGGCGGCGTCTTCGGGCAGGGCGAGGGCGAACTCGCGGATGCGTGCCGTCACCGGGTCGATGGCGTCCGGGTCGGCGTCTCGATCGAAGGGCACCACGTATTTGCTGCGTCGGTCGGAGGGATTGGCGACGAAGGTGATCAGGCCACCCGCGTGAAGCCGATCGAGCATTCCCGTGACCGACGCGGTGGAGATGGCCAGCGCTTGGGCGATCTCGGTCGGGGTGACCCCGACACCCGCGTCGGCGCGTTCGAGGATGAGACGCATCGCGGCCCGCGCGTTCTCGCTGGGGCCGCAGTCGCTCTGACGACGACGGGCGAGACGTGCTTCGGCGAGGCGAAGGCGTTCGACCGCCCGTGCCGCCGTCGCGGCCTGGTCGTGTTCGATGTCGATCGTCATCAGTCTCCTCGAGCGCTCGGACGCCCCCTCGCGCCATTGTAGTTCGGACGTCGAGATTCCAGTCGACCGTTCTAATCCGGTCCCGGTCTAAAAACCCTCCGTATCGGCCGCATTCGTGGGGCGTTCACTTGCGATAGTTAGGCCGTCTAGTAAAATATGCCGTGCCGGATCATCCGGGAGGAGAGGCTCATGGGCTTGTTGTTCTACGGTTCCTCCGAGAGCCCGATCCGCATTCCGGACCGCGTCCTCGCTCACGTCAAAGTCGTCATCGCCACCAAGCTGCGACGCGGCGAGAGTTTCACCATGACCTGGCGTCACCCCGCCGGGGAGCAGGCGGGTCGCAGCACCATCTGGATCCAGCCCTCGATCCCGATGCGCTTCGTCTTCGGGACGGCCGAACCCGAGATCCTCGACCCGGCCCTCCTGCAGACTTATGCCAACTCGGCGAACTCGTCGAGCGGGCTCACGGTCGACCTCGAAGAGCACCCGGCGGTTGAGCACACCCCGACGCGCTGAGTCAGACGCCCCTCGCGGCGTGGCGATGGGCGATGGCGGACACCCATTCCATCCCAGGGCACGGGGGAGCGGTGCGGCCCCGCATGCGTTCCCACGCTTCGACGTAGATGCCTTCGAGCAGGGCTTCCGCTCGGGATGCCATCCCCGTCAGCGACAGCAGCACGGCGTAGACGCGTGGGGCGGTGACGTCGTAGAAGGCGACGAAGGCGTCGCAGTCGCCCGTCGCGGCACGTCGAAGCAGACCGTCCAGGTCGTCGTCCTTGGTGGCGGGGTTCGCCGCGTCGGTCATGGTCATGGGACACCTCCTTGCTCGACCCAGTCAACCGCGACCGGCGGTCACCGGCCCGGGGTTGCGCAACGCGGCCGGGTGATCTAGCGCACGGGAACCGCTCGGCGGGGGGCGTCAAGCCCGCCCGCGCGGCTCGGGCGGGTCGCTAGCGTGCAGACATGAGATCTGTCGTGCGCTGGGTGTTGGCCCTGGCGATGCTCTTCGCGGGCGTGTCCCACCTCACCTTCGCTCGCAAGGACTTCCAGGCCCAGGTCCCCGATGCACTCGTCGAGAACGGCCCGCTGGATCGCGACGCGGTGGTCGTGGCATCCGGTGTCGTCGAAGCAGCTTTCGGGGTGGCACTGCTCGCCCTTCCCCGCGAGCGGCGGCGCATCGGTGCGGCGCTCGCGGCGTTCTTCGTCGCGATCTTCCCGGGCAACATCGACCAGTGGCGCAAGGGACGTTCCGCCTTCGGTCTCGACACCGACCGCAAGCGTCTCGTGCGCCTGTTCTTCCAGCCCGGTCTCGTCGCCGCGGCCTGGTGGTCGACGCGCTGAGCATGTCGGACGTCGTCAGCCTCGAGCTCACCCTGGACGGCGAGGCGGATGCCGCGGTACGGGCCGAGTGGGAGGCGTTGACGCGGGCGGGCCTGCCCAGCCAGGCGCAGCACAAGGGGGAGAGTAACCGTCCTCACATCACCCTGCTCGTGCGTCCCGCGCTCGCCGAGATCGCGGCGCACGATCTGGAGACCCTGTTTCCGTTCCCACTCACCCTCGGTGCTCCCGTGCTGTTCGGCTCCGGCCGATCGCGGGTCATCGCGCGCTCGGTCGTTCCCACGACTGCGCTCCTGCGCGTGCACCGACGCGTTCATGAACTCGCGGGAGCGGGCGGCGACGCCGACCACACGCGCCCGGGTGCGTGGACCCCGCACGTCACCATCGCCCGCCGTATACCCCTCGACCGCATCGGCGACGCCCTGGCGGCTCTGGCTGAGAGCGGGGCGGACGAGATCCCCGCTCGAGCGGTGGGGCTGCGCCGATGGGACGCGGCATCGCGGACGGTGACGGACGTCGTCGGTCATGGCACGCTGGAGGGGTGCTGACCGACGAAGCGCGCGCCTTCTTGCGCGAGTACCATCTGGCGACCCTCTCGACCGTCGGACGCGACGGCCGCGTCCACGCGGTGCCCGTGGGCTTCACCCACGAGGACGGCATCGTCCGCGTGATCGGCTCGCGCGGGACGCAGAAGTTCGTCAACGCCGCCCGCGATGGGCGAGCATCGGTCTGCTCGGTGGACGGGGCGAAGTGGATCAGCTTCGAGGGGCCGGCCCGGGTGACGGATGACGCGGATGCCGTCGCCCACGCCGTCGAACTGTATGCGGCGCGGTACCGGCAGCCGCGAGTCAATCCCGACCGCGTCGTCCTTGAGATGACCGTCGAGCGGGTCCTCGGAACGGCGGCCTTCCGCTCCTGACCCACCGCTGGACCACGGGACGCGGCCGACCCACCGGACGCGATATCGTTCAGAGGTCACTCCCCGGGCACGGTTTCGAGCGATCGCTCGTCGAGAGAGGGTTCATGCGGGTGGGTTCACGGTCACGGTCGAGGGTCGGCATCCCGTTTGGTCGACGATCTGAACACGTGCGAGGCGAGCATCCGTCCGCGTTGCCGTCCGTCGGCGCGGGTGGTCCCCTCCGGGCAGAAGAGGGGATGCCGTCGTGACCGACTCGACCGTCGAGCACCGCCTCGACGAGGTGCTGAGCGCGCTCGCGCGTCGTGTGCGTCGGCTGCGCGAAGACAGGGACCTCACGCTGGTCGCGCTGGCGTACGAATCGGGGCTGTCCGAGTCCCGACTGCGGGCGCTCGAGGCCGGCCGCACGACGGCGTCGCTGGCCACCCTCGTCGCCCTGGCCGAGACGTTCGAGATCGCGGTCGCCGACCTCTTCAGCGATGCCGAGCGCACCCCGTCCGTCGCGGGGGAGCCGTCGTCGGGGGTCATCCCCGTGCCGGGCGAGGTCGAGTGGGGCGGGGATCTGCCCCCGGCACCGTGGTTGTCGGCCGCACCCACCCCTGCCCCCGCCCCGACAGCCAGTGCCTACGTGGTGCCGAGCGAGGTCGTGTGGGGAGGAGACCTTCCTCCCGCTCCCTGGGTCGACGCCGTCGTCCCGCGCGAGATGCCCGTACCGGGGCCGGACGATCGTTCCCCCGGGTCGGTGCTCGCGCGTCGGGCGGTGTCGGATCGCGAGGTGGGGGAGCGCGTCGCCCCGACGGAGCAGACCTGGGGCGGGCGTCTTCCGGCCCGGCCGCGGGACGCGGACGAAGCGGCATCCTCCCGTTCGGGCGGGGGACAGGCCCGTCCGAACGGACCCTCCGAGCCGAACGCATCCGGCCCGCCCGCTCCTCCGGTCGCGTCGGGGAGGGCGTCCGCCGCCGCCCACGTGCATCGCCGCGCCGCCGAGCAGGGAGTGGGTGGTGCCTCGCGCTACGTCCTCGTCGCCCCGGGGGCCGGTGCTCCGAGAGAGTTGAGAACCTTCGCTGACCTGCGTGCGGGGGTTCTCGCCGGGCGCGACTTCCGTTCCCTGCGGGAATTCGCCGTGGCCGCCGTCACCGAGGCGGACCATCCGCTCCCGGCGGTGGCACGGGTCTTCCGCCTCCCGGTGTGGCGTCTCGAACAGTGGGTCGTCGAGGCCGGGTACACGCCGCGCTGACGGGGCGCGGCCGAAGCCGCACCCCGTCGGTTCAGAGCGCGCGGAGCTTGTCGAGCAGGGGGGCGGCGATCTCGTCGACGAAGCGCCCCTGCTGCGCGTCTCCGACCTGGACGATGGCGATATCGGTGAAGCCCGCGTCGATGAACGGCCGGACGCTCTCGGCGAGCTCGTCGAGGTCGGGTCCGCAGGCGATGGAGTCGGCCACGTCATCGGGGCGGACGAATTGCGAGGCGCCGGCGAAGCCGGCGGGCGTCGGCAGGTCCGCGTTCACCGACCAGCCTCCCGCGAACCACCGGAACTGATCGTGCGCCCGGGCCACGGCCGTCTCTTTGTCCGGATCCCAGCTGATCGGGATCTGACCGATCTTGCGGGACTCGCCGTCGTGGTGCTCGTCCCAGCCCGAGACGATGTCCGCGTCGGGCTCGGTGGTGATGAGGTGGTCGCCCAAGGGGGCGAAGGCCTCGATGGAGTTCTTGCCCGACACGGCGACCCCGATCGGGACGCCACCCTCGGGGGCGTCCCAGACACGCGCCGAGTCGACGCGGAAGTACTCGCCGTCGTAGGTGACGAGGTCGCCCGTGTGCAGGGCGCGGATGATCTCGATCGCCTCGACCAGCATGTCCTGTCGCGCGTGCACGGCGGGCCATCCCTCGCCCACCACGTGTTCGTTGAGGTTCTCCCCGGATCCCAGGCCCAGGGTGAAGCGGCCGTCCGAGAGCAGCTGCAGGGTCGCGGCCTTCTGCGCGACGACGGCCGGGTGGTACCGCACCGTCGGGCAGGTCACGTAGGTCATCAGTTCGACGTCGGTCGTCGCGTGGGCGACGGCACCGAGGACCGTCCAGGCGTAGGGGGCGTGTCCCTGGCTGGTGAGCCACGGCGAGTAGTGGTCGCTCGAGACGAGGAAGTCGTAGCCGGCGCGCTCAGCGCCGACCGCATAGTCCACGAGCGCCTTCGGGCCGCTCTGCTCGGTCATGAGGGTGTAGCCGAATCGCGTCATGCGGGCCACGGTAGGACGAGTCCGCGACGCGCCCGGCGGGGTTGCGTTCCCCCGCGCGATACGGCAGACGACGGCGGGCCCGCGGCCGGGGCCGCGGACCCGCCGATGTGCGCGAGGGTCAGTCTTCGGGCGCGTGGATGACCTTCTCGCCGTCGAAGGTCTCCCGCTCCTTCTTCTGGGCGTCGTTGCGGGTCTTGCGCAGACTCGCGATCGTGGCGACCGCCACCGTCGCGGCGATGAACAGGAGCGAGAACCAGATGGGGATCTCGGGCACCCACAGCAGCGGCTCGCCGCCGTTGATGAAGGGCAGCTCATTGACGTGCAGCGCGTGGAAGACGAGCTTGACGCCGATGAATGCCAGGATGACGGCCAGACCCTGCGCGAGGTAGACGAGCCGCTCCAGCAGCCCGCCGATGAGGAAGTAGAGCTGTCGGAGCCCCATCAACGCGAAGGCGTTGGCGGTGAAGACGATGTAGGCCTCGTTCGTCAGGCCGTAGATGGCCGGGATGGAGTCGACGGCGAAGACGAGGTCGATGAAGCCGATGGCGATGATGACGAGCAGCATCGGAGTGACGAAGCGCTTTCCGTCCTTCTTCACCGTGAGCTTGTCGTCGTTGTACTCCTCGGAGACGGGGAGGACACGACGTACCCACCGCATGAACTTGCCGTTGGCGGGATCGCTGTCGCCGTGCGCGAACGCCTGACGGTAGGCCAGGAAGAGCAGCAGGGCGCCGAAGATGTAGAAGATCCACGAGAAGTTCTCGATCAGCGCGGCTCCCACCGCGATGAAGGCGCCGCGCATGATGAGCGCGATGACGATGCCGATCATGAGCACCTTCTGCTGGTACTTCTTGGGCACCGCGAAGCCGGTCATGATGATGAGGAAGACGAACAGGTTGTCGATCGACAACGCCTTCTCGGTCAGGTAGCCGGCGAAATACTCGCCGCCGTAGGTCCATCCCGAGACGACGCCGATCCCGACGCCGAACAGCAGCGCCAGACCGATGTAGAACGCCGACCAGCGTGCGGATTCGCCGATCGTGGGTTCGTGCGGTTTGCGCACGTGCGCGAAGAACTCGAAGACGAAGAACGCGATGGTGATCGCGATCGTGATGATCCAGATGAGGGGGGTGACGCCCAAGGCGGCCTCCAAGGGAAATAGGTGTACGACGAGACACCAAGGTCTCCTCCACCCGGCGAGATGGGCCGACGTCCCGGGTCCACGATGGCGTGGGCCGTATTGACGAGATCGTCGCGCGGGAGTACTCCCCTTGCGCGAATCGATTGTACGGGACCCGGCTGAGTGTGCGCAGACTGGACACCCGGCGCACCGCTGTGATACCCGGGAGGCCGCTCCAGAGCACCCCGCCCCGCGGTGCGCAAGCCCCGGCGCCGCCGGTCCGGTGTTCGTCAGGATGCCCAGACGGCCCATTTCCGAGGAGGACGACGATGACCGAACGCGAAGAGACCCAGGACGCCCCCGTCATGGACGGCGCGACCGATGCAGGGGTCGAAGAGAAGAAGGAGGGGGCGCAGCAACAGCGCGCCGCCGATGCGGCGGTCGAGTCCGACGCCGCCGAAGAGGATCTGAAGGACGACCTGCGCAGCATCCGCGGGTACGGCGAAGACCGCTGAAAGCGGCCGACGACTCCCGCCCGGAGCCCGATGGGAGACGGGCTCGACGGGTGGGAGTCGTCGCGCTGCGACGTGGCTCAGACTACGCGGGGTGGGTTCGCGAGTCGGGGCGCCGTGCGCAGCCAGGGGCGGGGGCGCGCGCCGGCTGCCAGGCCGTCGGCGCCGGGATCACCGCGCGTCGTCGGTGGGGATCTCTCCGGCGGCGATCGCGTCCGCATAGGTCCGGATATCGGGGCCCGGCTCGTAGTCGATGAAGCGGTCCTTGATGCGACCGTTGATCTGCGCGAACGCCTCATCCGACGAGATCCCCTCGCTCTCGCGGGCGACGGCGACCACCGCTTCCCGCAGGACGCGATCGGCGTCGTCGAGGATCTTCTGTCGAGCGGGCTCATTCCACCGGATGTCAGAGATGTTCATGGCGACACGATAGGCCGGGGGCTCGAACCCGGATCCCGGGCTTGCGCCCCGCCGCGCGATGTGCGGCGGAGCCGGGCACGCAAGGCCCGTATGGTCGCGGCGCGGAGAGCGAGGATGGGATCATGTCGACCGATGCCCCCGTGCCCGCGCCCGCCCTCCGGCGCCGGCTCGACTGGTGGGCGCGAGACTACGCGTACGCGGTCCGCGGTCAGGCCCGAGCCCTCGCAGGTCGTTCCTCACCCGAGGCCCTCGCCGAGGGCTCGGGGACTCCGATCGTCATGCTTCCCGGCATCTACGAGACCTGGCGCTTCTTGGAACCGCTCGCCCAGGCTGTCCACGCGCACGGGCATCCCGTGCACGTCGTGACCGAGCTCGGCGGCAACCGGCGTCCCATCGCGGCCTCAGCGGCACGCGTCGCCGCCGTGCTCCGTGACCGCCGTCTCGACGACGTCGTCCTGCTGGCCCACAGCAAAGGCGGCCTGATCGGAAAACACGTCATGACCTTCGACCCGGTCGGCGCCCGTATCCGCGGCATGGTCGCCGTGGCGACGCCGTTCGGCGGATCCCGGTACAGCCGCCTCATGCCGGCCCCTTCGCTTCGCGCCTTCGCGACGGGGGACGCGACGATGCGCGCGCTCGCCGCGTCCGCCGCGGCCAACACCCGGATCGTGTCGATCTACGGCCCCTTCGATCCGCACATCCCCGAGGGCAGCGAACTGGCGGGAGCCCGCAACGTCCAGCTCGCCGAGGGAGGCCACTTCCGCATCCTCGCCGATCCACGGGTGGTGTCCGAGGTCATTCGTCTCGCCGGCTGATCGTCGCCGCTCGTCGCCGGCTCAGCGCAGCAGCACCGCGCCCACGTGGTCGTCGTGCGCGAGAGAATCGGATGCCACGGCCATGACCGTCATCCGCTGGACGGAGACCGCGCCGGACAGAGTGGTCAGGAAAGCGGTGTCGGCGGCGTCGCGGCCGGTGGCGATCCGCACCAGATGCGGGCGCGGCGCAAGTCGCGTGGGATCCACCACCTCCCATCGTCCGTCGACGAACGCCTCGACGACGGCGTGGAAATCCATCGGGTCCAGGCCCGGGGCGAAAGCGGACACGAGGCGCGCCGGGATCCCGCGGGCACGCAGCAGGGCGATGGTCAGATGCGCGTAGTCCCGGCAGACGCCCCGCTCCGCCCGCAGGGTGTCGACGGCGGAATCGGTCGGGCTGCTCGACCCGGGCACGTAGCTGAGCTTGTCGTGGACCCATTGCGCGATGCGCGAGACCGTGTCGCGAGCTGTCGAATCGGAGAAGAGCGCGGCCGTTTCGAAGAGGACATCCGACTGCGCGTACCGGCTGGGGCGGAGGTAACGGACGGGATCGAGATCGTCGGATGGTGCCGGTGCGACGGGCGTGCGAGTCTCGGCGCGATAGGAGATCTCGACGGCGCCGGGCGCCAGCACGAGGCGGTGGACGCGGCCGCCATGCGCGTCCTCCGCCTGCGCAGCCGTCATCGTGCGGCCGTCGAGGACGATGCCCAGCTGCTCGTCGTGGATCCACGCGGCGGGTGGGGTGATGGACAGGACCACGTCCGCCGCGGCATCGACGACGAGAGCGAGATCGACCGCGATCCGCGCCTTCAGGCGGCGGCGTCCGAGAGGGGGGCCGAAGTCATCCGCACCGCACCGCAGCACCCCGTCCCCTGCTTCTCGCAGTCGTCGGCGACCGCGCATCGCATGCGCTGGAGAAAGGTCGTCACCACCTCGGCTTGCTCGGCGCTCATCGCGCGGGTGGCGTGCATCATGCGCGCGTGCATCGCCGCGAGCGCCTGGCGCATCTCGTCGTCGGCGCGGATCGTCGAAGACACGATCACCTTGCGACGATCCGACGGGTGGGGCGTGCGGATCACGTGCCCCGAGCGTTCCAGCCGGTCGAGCATCGCGGTGACCGACGCGGTCGACACGACGAGGTGTCGGGCGAGATCGATCGGGGTGACGTCGCGACCGGAGGAGTTCGCGCGCGTGAGGAACCGGAGGACGAGGAGTTCGTTCTCGCCCATGGCCATCGCCGCCTGGGTCTGTCGGCGCATGCTCATCTCGGCCGCGCGGTATGCCCGGAGGGCCTCCATCACCCGCGTCCCCCGATCGTCCTCGGCGCTCTCGCCGTACCAGTACGGCGGAGGCGATGTGTCGTCGCGTTTCATCCGCGCTCCTAATAACTCGCTTGCCTATTCGCTAGTCTAACTAGTAAGTTGATGAGCAAGCAACGAGCAGAGGGGTACACCATGGCCAAGCTTTTCTACGGAACGACCGCCGAACCGATCGTGATCGACGACCGGATGCTGGCGCACGTCAAGGTCGTCGCGGCCACGAAGCTGCGTCGAGGTGAGAGCTTCACCCTCTCGTGGGTACACGGTGACGACGAGCCCATCGGCCGGTCGACCATCTGGCTGCAGCCGTCCATCCCCCTGCGCTTCGTCTTCGACTCCGAGCAGCCGGAGGCGCTGGATCAGAACCTGCTCAAGCGGATGGCGAACGACGCCAACTCTTCACGCGGTCTGAGCCTGGACATCGACCCCGACCAGCCCGCCGCCGCTGGCGTACCGGCGCGCACCGAGCCCGCGAAAGCTCCCCGATCGCTCGCGCGCGTCGCGTAGGCGCGTTCCCCGTCCGCGGCATTCGCCGGATGCCGCGGCGTTCGTCCCCGCATTGCGCCCACGGTGTTCGTTCCTCGCGGACGCCGATTGATGAAAGAAGCAGATGAACAACATCACGTCGTGGGATCTGCCCACGGAACCCCTGACGATCATCACCCCCGACGCCCTCGAGGACGTCAGAGCTCGTTGACGTCCTGAGGGTCCAGCGCGGGCGGGGGCGATGGGCTCTCGCGTCGAACGCGGGCCACGGCGAGACCGAAGACCACCGTGCCCGCGGCGAGCAGAGCGAGTTTGGGAGCGATCGGCGCGTCGGCGGGGAAGAAGAGTGTCGGCGCGGCGCAGATGGCCGCCGAAACGGTACTCGCCATCGCGCCGAGGGGAAGCGTCGACGACCGGCCCATACGTCCTCCTCTTCAGCTCGTCGGTTTCAGCCTACGGGCCACTATCGTGCGCTGGGGCTCGCGTCCAGTACCGCGCGCGGAACGCCGGTCTTCACTAACTTTGCGAAATCGACGAAAGGCCCCTCTGTTGCGTCTCCGAATGATCGCGGCGATCGTCGCCGCCCTTCTCGCCGCCGGTGGTGCCGCGCCGGCTTTCGGCTCCGCCCCCGCTGCTTCCCAGGGCTCGGAGGTCGCCGTCGTCCACGGCGTCGCCTCGCTCGTCGGTCCGTCGACCGTTGCGGCGGCCGGACTCACCGACCGGGCGGTTGCGCAGACGGCTCCGGATGCCGAGGCAGAGGCCGGTCGCCTCGCCTTCGTCATCATCCCGCTGATCGCCGCTGCCGTCGTGGTCGTGGGGGCGATCATCGTCATCGCACGAGGGCGCCGCGGCCGTCGGGGGGACTGACGGCGACCCCTACGGGACGAGGTACCCCGCGGCGCGGACGAGCGCGTACCACTCCGCCCGGGTCAGGGCGACGTCGGATCCCGCCGCGGCGTCCGTGACACGCTGCGGGGTCGTCGTTCCGAGCACCACCTGCATACCAGCCGGGTGCCGGGTGATCCATGCCACCGCGATGGCCAGCGGGGTCACGGCGTAACGCGCCGCCAGCTCGTCGATCACCGCGTTGAGCTCGGCGTATTCCGGGTTGCCCAGGAAGGCCCCGCCCCCGGCCCGTGTGCCCTGCACCGGCGACCACGCCTGCAGCGTGATCCCCTCGATTCGGCAGTACTCGACCAGGCCGCCTCCGTCGAGCACGACGGATTGCGGGGTGTTCTCCATGTTGGCCGCGAGCCCGTGGACCACGACGGGGGCATGGGCGATCGACAGCTGCACCTGGTTGGCGACGATGGGTTGCCGCACCGCGGTGCGCAGCAGGTCGATCTGGCGCGGGGTGTGGTTCGAGACGCCGAAGGCTCGGACCTTCCCGCTCGCCTCGAGGTGGTCGAAAGCCCGCGCCACCTCTGCGGGTTCGACGAGCGCGTCGGGACGGTGCAGGAGGAGCACGTCGACGTAGTCGGTGTTCAGCGCGCGCAGAGAGGCCTCGACGGACGAGACGAGGTGGTCGTAGGAGAAGTCGAAGAAGGGCCCCTCCCGGACGATCCCCGCCTTGGTCTGCAGACGGATCTCACCCCGCTCGGAAGGGCTGAGATGCAGAGCCTCGGCGAACCGCATCTCGGCGGAGTGGAGCGAACGGGCGTAGATGTCGGCGTGATCGAAGAAGTCGATGCCGGCGTCTCTCGAGGCGGTGTAGAGGGCTTGCACCTCGTCGTCACTCTTGCCGTCGATTCGCATCATGCCGGCGACGACGTTGGGGACGGAGATTCCGCTGGGGCCGAGGGGGATCGTGCGCATGTGACGACGCTAGTCGCCGGGAGCGGGGTCGGGGCGCCGGATCGTCGAGACCCGTCCTAACCCGTCTCCGATTGGAGCCGGTCCGGGCCGGGCGGGACCGGCGGGACCGGCGGGACTGGACGGGGGACGCGCGAAGGCCGTGGTGACCGTCGCCTACGACGCGGGGGCGGACGGGGCTGGAGATCGGGTGGGGATGCACGGTCTCGCAAGCGGGGTACGGAGCCTGCGAGACCGCGCATCGGGGGAGAGCGGTCGTGTCGGGAGAGTGGGATCTTGGGGGAGAGCCGCACGACGACCGCTCGATGTCGAGGCTCGCACATCGCAACGGGTCGAGCGGGGATCAGTCCCCATTTCTCACCCGTGGATTCGCCCGTCTCCCGGTCTACGAATGGCCGGTATCGCTTCGGGGGCGCCATCGATCGGACGACGGGCGCAGGGGGACTCGAACACGTCCAGGGGGAGGAGGAGCGGCTGACGGCGAGCATCGGGGGCGAGGTCTGCCCGCCGCCCGCAACGGGCGGCCGGGGCGGTGACCGTCACAGGCGCGGGCAGGGCGAGAGCATCATGCGATGCGGCCCCCCGGCTCGCGTGCGACGCCGTCGCCCTGCCCGCGGGTTCAGCTTCGCCTGTGGGGCGGGGCGAGATCGACCGGGAGGGCGCAAAATCACCCGCCACCCTCGCCAGATCACCACCTCGCCCGGGCGGGCGTGAGAGGAGGCGGTAGGGTGGCCGAGCGCTATTCAGGAGGAGCCGATGTCGAAGACCCTCGAGACCCCCGTCGGCACCCTCCCCCGCTCCCGTCCCCGTGCGACGCGCTCGCGCACCCTCGCGGTACTCGGCGCCCTGTGTGCGTTCGGTAGCTCGGCGCTCATCTGGCTCTGCCGTCTCTGGGACCCGAGCGTGCACTACGTGAGCCAGCTCGGCGCGACCGGGATGACGACGGCGCCGCTGTTCAATCTCGCCCTGTTGCTTCTGGCCATCGCCGCCGTGCTGGTCGAGCGAGCGCTGCTCGTTCGCGGGGCCGGGTACGTCGCGGGGTGGCCGATCGCGACCACGCTGATGCTGTGCGGTCTCTGTTTCGGCTTCGCCTCGGTCGTCACCTGCTCGCCGGGGTGTCCGGTGCCTTTCACCGCCGGTGCCCTCCCGCAGGACCTCGTGCACATCTCCTTCGCCGTGCTCGGTTTCGCGCTGGCGATCGTGGCGATGGCGCAGACGACGGCGCTGCGTCGACGTCCCTGGATGCGAGCGGCGAGCATGTTGACGCTCATCGCGGTCGGTGTCGCCTCGTTCACCGGAGCGATGATCGCGCTCTACCGCGGTGACACCGTCCTCGGCGGCAACCTGGAATTCACCGCGGCGACGCTCGCCATCATCTGGTTCGGCGTCTTCGGCCTCCAGGTCGCTCAGGACGCGCGAGACCCGGCCGACGAACCCCGGCCGCGCGCGGGAGGGGCGCCGTGAGTGTCCGACCGAAGGGGCCGAGCGGGTCGGCTTCGGTGCGCCGTCTGCGGTCCCTCCTGTCGTGGACCGCGTTCCTTGTCTCACTCGTCGTCGTGCTCGTGGTCCTGCGAGGCGCCGGAGTCCCCCTCTCGGTGCCCGGCGTCGCGCTCGTGCTGGCGTGCCTGTTCGTCGCGCGTGGGGTGACCGGGTGGTCTCGACGTCGTCGGCGGCGGCGTAGCGTCACACCTCCGACTCGGTCTCGATGAGCCCCCACGCGTGCGCCGCGCGGATCGCGCTCGAGCGATCGGACACTTCGAGCTTGCGGTAGAGCCCCTGCAGCTGGGTCTTCACCGTGTTCGGAGAGACGACGAGCGCCCGGGCGATGTCCGAGATCGTCGACGTCGGGGTCAGGTGCGCGAGAACGACCTGCTCGCGTTTCGTCAGGTGAGGCACGCTCACGGACGAGGCGAAGAACGACCGTCGGTCGTTCAGACGCTCACGTGTCTCGGGTGAGAGCATCTTGAGCACGAGCGGCCGATCTTCGGGGGCGACCGCGCTCCACGGACTCCACAGGTCATGACGCACGCTCAGCGCCTCGGCGCGTTGTGCGGTCGTCCGGTGGGCGGTCACGCCGTTCAGCCGCACGTCGGCGACGATGCTGACCACCAGGCTTTCCAGGGCGGCGCGCGGCGACGGCTCGTGGTGCAGGCCCCACTTGACGCCCATCACGAAGGACTCGTGCGTGCGCCCGGCGTAGAGGTTCGATAGGGCGATGGCGGGCGCGGTGGCCGCTGAGAGCGCATAGGGCCCTTCGAAGAGCGACGTGGCCTTGCGTGCCTGTCGCAGCGCGATCAACACCTTCGCCCGCGCCGTCAACAGATGGATGGACTGGAAATGAGAGGGGGGTGTACTGCGTGTCCGCCCCGTCCAGAGGCGGAGCAGGCCGAGGGCGTCCGATGCCGCATCGGACAGCAGGAAGGAGAGGGCGTGCACGGATGCCGCATACGGCCAGAGCTCGCGCGCGCAGGCGGTCGCAGACAGATCGTCCAGCAACGCGCGGGCCTGCGCCGCGTCGCCTTCTTCGAGCCGCAGCCACGCCTCCGCCAGGCGAAGGGCCTCGCCCCAGGGGGAGGGTTTCCAGGCTCCGCCCTCGTCCGACTGGATGAGGGCCCGGGCAGCGGCGACGTCCCCCTCGATGAGTTCGAGCACCGCGATCGTTCCCCGCGACCGCAGGCGTCGCGCCGGTGGGGCCACGCGTTCCGATTGCGCCAGAGCGATCCGCGCGTCACGGAGCTTGCCCATCGCGAACGCCGTCATTCCGACGTGGTACCAGCCCTCGCAGACGACCTCGGGAGTGAGACCACGAGCCTGACGCAGAGCCTCGCCCAGCGCGGCGGCGGACTCGGTGGACAGGGCGAACCTGCCCGCCGCGCGAAGCAGACCGACGCGGAGCGTGAGGGCTTCGACACTTGCGCCGGCCGGGGTCCTGGCATCCGACATCTGCGAGAGAGCGGCGACCGCGAGCGCGGGTGCCTCGGTCGACGACGCGGTGCGCGGGTCGAGCGAGAGGAGGGCCTCCACCGTCTGAGGCGTCGTCGGCGCGTGCGCGACCAGATCGTCGAGCAGTCCGGTGAGGCAGTGCGCATCCCGAGCCCAGATCTCGGGACCCGACGAGCGGAGGATCTGCGCAAGCGTGTTCCACTGGTGGGCGGCCGATGCGAGACGTGCGGCGACGAGCGGCTCACCGGCGTCGACGAGGTGCTCGAGCAGATGGAGCCGCGCGCGACTCACCCGGTCGGGCGCACGGTCCGTGATGTCGCGCAGCCATCTCTCGCGAACGGGTTCGGCCAGGGTCAGGCGGGTCGAGCTCGGCCAGGCGAGTCCGCCGTCCTGCAGGCGGACCATCAGATCGGCCGTGGAGCCGATCGACGGGTCGGCGCTCAGCGCCTCCGCGATCTCCGCCGTCACGTACGGCGCCACCGCCAGCAGACGGATGTCGTCGGTCACCGGTAGCTGAAGTCGCTGCTCGAATTCCGCCGTCAGAGCGGCCGTGGCGTACTCCGCCACCGTCGCCGCCTCGCCGCGCGTACGCAGGGGCAGTCCCTCCAGGCGGAGGCGCGCGGCGGCGAGCTGCGCCAACGCGGGCCACCCGTGGATGCGCGCAGCCAGGTCGTCGATCGCCACGTCGGCGGTGACGATGCCGTTCAGCTCGAGCACCTCCGCGATCTCGTCGCGGGTCATCAGCAGAGCGTCGGCCGGAATCACGTGGACGTCGAACTCCAGTGCGATGAGGGGGCTCTCCAGCCCTGTGGCGTGCCGCGTCGCCACGACGATGCGCAGGTGCGGATCGGCCCGCAGAAGCTGCAGGAGGTGCTCCGTGGACAGCTTCGATCCATCGACGTGGTTGTCGACGAGGAGCACGTGCGCGGACGGGCCCACGGCGAATGCTTCGGCGATGCGCTCCGCGGTGTCGGACCCCGCCAGGCTCCCGTCGACGACCTGGACGCCCAGGTTCTCGTCGTCATCGAGAGCGGCGGCGAACTGACGCAGGAGCGAGCTCTTGCCGACTCCGGCGGGCCCGCGGACGAGGACGACGTCGCCGGAGAGGGCCTCGCGCAGGCGGGCGATGGCCGTCGACCGTGCGGCCCAGAACCGGCTGGTTCGTCGGCCCGTCCGGACGCCGGGGGAGACGGAGTCCACATCGATCAGCATCAGTTACCTCCAAGGGGTCGGGCGGCGTCTCTTGCGGGTGAGGAGTGCCGTCGGCGGGGCGAGTGGGCGGTCGCGCTGGAACGATCTTCGGGGTGAGGTCGGATGCCGGCCGTCGAAAACGACCCATTTCATCCCTCTCGTCATCCCCTCATCACCCTCTTTGGCATCACCCTTTTCGTCACCCTCGGTCGTCACCCCCGCGGGCTGAGAAGAGCTCTCTCGTCCCCCTCGCGGCACCGGCGGTCGTCACGGCGCCGCGCCGAGCGGGTCCTAGGCTTCGTGCGACCTCGACGACTTCCTCGTCGCGGCACGAAAGGCGGTCCCGAGTGGAGATGCAGCGAGTCGTGCGCATCATGCGCGCGTATTGGAAGACGATCGGGGCTCTGCTGGCGCTGGGAGCGCTGGCCGGGTGGGGATGGAGTGCGCTGCAGCCAAGGGTCTACACGGCCGACGCGAGTGGGTACGTCGCGACCGTGTCATCCGACGGGTCGACGGGGTCCGCCCTCGCGGGCGATCAGCTGGCGCTGTCGAAGGTGAAGTCCTTCGTGGACATGGGGTACTGGCGCAGCGTGGCCGAGTCCGCACGCCAAGCCCTGGGGGTGGACGACAGCCCGGAGTCCCTCGTGCAACGTGTCCGCGTCTCCAACCCGGTCGACACGGTCAACGTCCGGGTGGATGCCACCGGGCCGACGCCGGAGTCGGCCCGGGACCTGGCCGAGGCGTGGATCCGGGGAATGACGACGCAGGTCGACGATCTCGAGACGGGCGGCACGGGCCGGGGAGCGGTACGACTCGTCGCGGGTGATTCCGCGCGCCTTCCGACCGCGCCCTCCTCGCCGAATGTCAAGATCGACGTCGCGGTGGGTGGGATCGCCGGAGGCGTCGTGGGCGTCGTGTTCGCGCTGGTGCGACGCACCTTCGACCGGAGGGTCCGGACGGTGCAGGACATCAACGACGCCGTCGATGTCTCGGTCGTCGGAATCCTGCCGGTCGACAAAGAGCTCGCGACCGGGCGGGCGGTCTTCTCGTTCGCGGACGTCCGGGATGGGCGCGGTTCGTTCGCCCACAAGGAGGCCATGCGCGAGCTGCGCACCAACCTGCAGTACGTCGACGTCGACCACCCCCCGCGTGTGATCGTGGTCACGAGCCCGCTGCCCGGGGACGGCAAATCCACGACCGCGGCGAACCTGGCCGTCAGCATCGCCGCGACCGGTCAGTCCGTCATCCTGATCGACGGCGACCTGCGGCGCCCCGTCATGGGCGGGATGTTCGGCGTCTCCGAGGACGTCGGGTTGTCCGACGTCCTCGCGTCCCGCGTGCAGATCGAGCAGGTCGCCCATCGGGTCGACCAGGACGGACGTCTCTTCGTGGTGGCGGCGGGGCGGACGCCTCCCAATCCCACGGAGATGGTCGGCTCCCAGCGCATGCAGACCCTCGCCCGTACGCTCGCCGAGGACATGGTGGTGATCATCGACTCGCCGCCGACCCTCGCAGTCGCGGATGCCGCCGTCATCGCGAGCTGGGCCGACGGTGCGGTCATGGTGGTGACGGCCGGCCGGACGACGGACGACATGCTCACCCGGGCGGTCGAGAACATCTCGAGGACCCGCGGTCGACTGCTGGGCATCGTCCTGAACCGAGTTCCCTTGCGCGGACCGGACTCCTCGTACTACGGGGCCCGTTACACCGACTCTTATGAACGTGGGCGCACGAGCGCCGCGAATCCGGGTGGCGACGCGCGTCCGCCGCGCCGTCGCGCCCGTCGAAGGTCGGCGAAGAACCCCCCGGTCGCGTCCGGACCGCGTCGTCGGTCGAACGCGGCGCCGCAAGGGATCGCAGCCGCGCCGACGGGTGAGGTTCAACACGGTCTCGGGTGAGGTGTCGAGCGAACGCGTCGAATGAGGCGCTGCCGGAGCGACCATGTCGATGGCGGTCGTCGCCGCGGGCTACGGAGTAGGGGGATCCGCTCGGTCGGAGCGGATCCCCGCGACGGTGCGACCCTGCGGCGGCCTCGATGGGGGAGAGTCCGGAGTCAACTGCTCGAGGTGACCGTTCGAAGCGACAACCGCGTGCTAGTCCCGGTCGACACCGGGACCGCCGCGCGATCAGTGTGCGGTGTCGCCCGGAGCGAAGACGGCGCGGAAGGTCCTCGCCAGGATGATGAGGTCCCCGATGAGGGACCAGTTCTCGACGTAGAACAGATCGAGTCGTATGGCGTCGTCCCAGGAGATCGCGGACCGCCCACTGACCTGCCAGAGCCCACTCATGCCGGGCCGGACGATCAGTCGACGGTGAGCGACATCGTCGTAGAAGGCCACTTCGGCGTCGCGCTGCGGACGCGGTCCGACGAGGCTCATCTGGCCGGCGATCACATTGAACAACTGAGGGAGCTCGTCGAGAGAGTGGCGGCGCAGCCAGCGCCCGACCGGGGTGATGCGCGGGTCTCTCTCGACCTTGAAGAGGGGGGAACCGGACCGCCCCTGGGCGCGCAACAGCTCGAGCAGAGCGTCGTCCGCCCCGTCGACCATCGACCGGAACTTGAGCATGGCGAAGGGAACGCCGCCCTGCCCGACACGCTCCTGCCGGAAGAGGACGGGACCCGGGCTCGACGCGCGCACGAGCAGGGCCACGGTGGCGAGAAGGGGCGAGAGCATCACCACGAGCAGACTCGCGCCCACCACGTCGAAGGCTCTCTTGGACAGCTGCTGCGACCGTGAGTAGCGGGGGGTCTCCACGTGTACCAGAGGAAGACCCGCCACCGGTCTGGTGTGCAGGCGCGGTCCGGCGACATCCGTCAGATTCATCGCCACGATGAGTTGCCGTCGGCCGGGGTCGAGACTCCATCCGATGCGTCGGATATCGTGGGCGTCGAGCACCGCTCCGCCCGTCACCAGCACCCCGTCGGCCCCCAGGTCGTCGACGCGCCGTCGGAGGCGGTCGGACTGCTCGTCTGACCACGGCGATCCGCCGACGCGGTCGACACTGTGCACGCCGACGACATGCAGACCGGCCGACGGCTGGCGTTCGAGCTCGGCCGCGACCCGGGCGTTCTCATCGGGGCTGCCGATCAGGACGACGTGCGTCCCCATCGATCCCGCGCGGCGATGTCGAGCCAGCCGACGGCGACACAGCGCGCGACCCGTCGTGAGGGCGAGCGAGCCCAACGGAAGACTGAGCAGGAAGTATCCGCGCGAGAGATCGACGGCGGTCAGGTAGGCGGCGATCGCCACGATGCCGAAGAGCTGCACCGATGCCGCCACGACGCGGCGGTACTCGGTGACGCCGTACCCGATGACGCGCTCCTGTCGTGAACCGCTGAGCCAGAGCGCCAGCATCCACGCGATGATTACGCCGACGGAAACCGTGCCGTAGTCGATCCCCGTGGAGCTGACCGCCACGGACGGCGGGCCGAGCCACAGCACCTGTGTGCACAACACGACGAGGGTGATCACCGTCAGATCCGTGAGCAGGACCCACCGGCCGTAGCGGCGCTGCCACGAGACTCGCCGGGGGGACCTATAAGGGGTCGCGCCGGACGAGAGCCCGGGTGAGTCACGGTACGAAACGGATGTCTTCACGGATCGTCTGCCTCCCGCGTCCGAGGACGTCTTCTTCGCCCGGCGGCCGCAGGTGGACGCCGGGAGCGCGATGACTCTCCCACCGCCGAAGGCGGGAGGAACGCGGGCGGAATCTCGCTCGATCGGGTGAGATGCGCGGCGTGGGGCGCCACCATCCTGGGCTTTCGGACGGTTGGCTCACGATCGCCGCGCGGAGGATGTCCCGGGGCGGAGGTACGGGATCGCGGGATCGGTATGCGTATCGCCCGGATTGTCACCCGTTCGGCGATGGGTTTCACCACTCGTGGAAGCAGCTCTGTCCGCACGTGCTGCGCGGGAGGAGAATGTTTACATGTTCATGTGGGAATAGCGGATCGCGCAGGCTGGACGAATGAGCGATGCGCCCGATGCCTGGAACGATTTCGCCCGCGAACTCGGAGTGCGCATGCTCCGCGCCCGCGCCGACAAGCACATGTCGCAGGAACAGGTGGCCCATGCGGCCGGCCTCGCCACCTTCACGTACCGCAAGTTGGAGAAGGGCGAGTCCAATCCGGGTACCGCGGCGAACCCGCGCCTGCGGACTCTCATCGCGCTCGCCGAGGTCCTGGACCTCTCCCTCGACGAACTGGTGCCGACCCCGCCGAAGGGCCTCGCACCCGGCCGGTGAGGGGGATGTCGGAGGTTCGCGTTTCAATGCGGGGGTGCCCACCGATGTTCGGATCGCCGTCACCGGCGACGATCCCTCGAGAAAGGTGCACGCCATGACCCCCGCGATCTCCGACGCTCGCCCACCCGCGTCCCGGTGCGTCTACGGCTGGTGCGTCACCCCGCACGGTGACACGGTGCACCCGGCTGATGAGGACCACCGCAGCGACGGTGTGGGTCTGACCATCCGCGTGCGCGACGCGCGCGCGTGCGGAGACGGGGATCTCCGCGCCGTCGAAATCGGCGTTCTGCGGCGTCGGGACGACACCGCGACCTGGATCGTCGTCGAGGCGGGTGGGCGCGCTTCTTTCGCGCTCGCTCTCGAGGACGCCGGGGCGATCGGGCGTCAGCTCGAGCGCGAGGTGGAGCGGGCGCGCGGGCAGGCCGGCGCGTCACCGCGGTCGTCTTCTCGCTGACCCCGCGGTGCGCCTCGTGGTCCGCGGGCGATACGGCGACCTCTTGGGCGGTTCGGGCGTCGGCCCGCCGTGCGCGTGCCGAGCGCCCGGATCTGTCGGGCGGTTCGGGCGTCGGCCCGCCGTGCGCGTGCCGAGCGCCGCGATGACGAGCACGCTCAGGAGGTCGGCCGATGTGCCGAGAGCGGCCGAGAAGACGGCGAGTGCGGCGCCGTCCGCTCTCGATCATGGGCAGACGCGGCGGCCCCACCTCTCTCGGCGGTGAGATCGGGCTCGGTCGGTCATCGTGAAGCCCTCGGTGCCTTCGATGGCGACTGTCGAGGTGCAGACGACCACGCGTCGCCGGAACCGGGGGCATCTGCGAGGGGTGGGCGTTCGTCCGGGTTCAGGGCCCGTTGCAGAGTCGGGCCCTGCGGCGCCCCGCGGATCACGTCGTCGACGTCGACCCGTCGGAGTGATCGGTCTCGGAGGTATCGCTCCGTGCCGCCGCCTCCGAAAGGGCGGGTTCCCCCGTGACCTCCGCGGTCTCGGAGCGGAGGATGCGGACGGATTGGCCGACGCTCTTCGCCAGCGCCGGCAACTTCGCGGCACCGAACAGAAGAACGACGACCGCGAGGATGAGCAGCAGATGCCAGCCCGAGAATGCGTTTCCGAAGATGCCCATGTCGGCCTTCCTCTCGATGGGTGCACCTCCATGCTGGGATCCCGATCGTCACCTCGGGCGGTTCGGGGCTCAAGCTCGCCCGCCCCTGTCACGTAGTTCACCCGTCCGTCGGAGCGAGGCCGGTGATCGGATGCGACGCTCCGCCCGTCGCCGCACGGGTCTACTCGGAGGCGCTGCGCATCCGCGAGCGAGAGGAGAGGGCGATGTTCGAGGCCGTCCGATGATCGCGCACCGGCTGGTGATCGTGTGCACGGCGAACATGATCCGCTCTCCGTTCGTTGCCGGGATGCTCTCCTCGCGGGTGCACTCGTCCCCCCACGTTCGACTCCAGATCGAGAGCGCGGGCACTGCCGCCCGCCCCGGGGCGAGCGCGACGGCCGAGGTGCAGAAGATCGCCCGGGCTTATGGGCTCGACCTCGGCGACCACCGCGCTCGACGACTGGACGACGGCATCCTTCGTGCGGGGGACACGGTGCTCTGCGCGGAGCGGGTCCATCGCCGGACCGTGCTGGATCTGCGCCCCGACCTCGTGTCGTCGGTCTTCACGCTGCGGGAGTTCGCGAGATGCGCCGAGGCGGTGTGCGCGGAGGGGGCGGTGAGCGATTGGACCCACCTCGTCCGCGCCGCGGGGAGGTACCGGCTGGCGACGCCCGGGCGAGAGGGCGATGCCGATGACGTCGTCGATCCGGTGAACGGTCCTCCGGCCCTCTGGCGCGATTTCGAGCGTCAGGCCACCCTGGCGGTCTCGACCATCCTGGGGGCGATCTCGGCGTTGTCCGGTCCGTCCTCCGGGACGGGGTCGTCGACGCCGTTGACGCGGCGGGAGTACCGCCGTCGACTCGACGAAACGGGTGATGTCACTCGGTCCTCGGGGTGCCGTCTCGGGTGAGACGCCGACGGATGACGCCGGTGAGGACCGCGCCGGTGAGAGCGCCCACGACATTCGCCACGACGTCGGCGACGCTCGCCGTGCGCGCCGGGAGGAACAGCGCCTGGACCGTCTCGACCGCGATCGGGACGGCGAGTGCGACGGCGACGACTGCCGCCGACCGACGCCCCAGGAGGAAGCTCGACATCACCCCGAAGGGCACGAACAATGCGACATTGAGCGCGAAATCGACCTGCCCCGCGCTGGCGGTGGGGAACATCGCGGAAAGGATCCCGTAGAGCAGACCGACGTCACGATCGAGGTGGTCCGGCCATAGGAGGACGACGGCCAGCCCCACCACGTACGACCCCGCGAGAAACCCGACGACGAGTCGACGCGGACGGGGCGGGGCGACGGAGGGCATGCCTCACCCTAGGCGCACTCGGCCGCGGTGCCGACGCCCGCCGCGGCGCCGCGAACGGCGGGGCGTGTCGGACTCAGTCTTTTCCGGCGAACGTGCGGCGGACGATGCGCAGCAACCCGAGGAACCCGAAGAGCCCGATCCCCGCCCCCAGCACGGCGAAGAGCGTGATCGATCCGCCGAGCACGGGACCGCCGCCGCTCACGATGAGCACGACCGCCAGCACGACGGCCGCGATGGACACCAGCGTCGACGCGATCTCCGCGGTGGCGCGGTCCAACAGGCCGCGCAGATCACGGCCGTCCTCTCCGCGCAGGGTGATGCCGATGGAACCCTTCTCGGCCCCGGTGAGCAGGGCGTCCAGTCGACGCGGGACCTGCTCGAGGCGCGCCATGGCGATCACCGCGTTCGCCTGCGCGTCGGTGGCCATGCGCGAGAGCGAGACGGTCCGTCGCAGGAGAGTCGGCATGAGCGCGAGCGCGCGACCGGCCATGTCGAAGTCGTCCACGATGACCCGGAGGCATCCCTCGAGGGTGGCGAAGCTGCGGAACGCCGAGGCGAGCTCGCCGGGAAGGGCCAGATGGTGCTGGCGGATCACGTCGATCATGCTCGTGAAGATCGAGCCGTGCGCGTCGGTGCGCAGGCTCTCGGTGGTCAGGACGACGCCGACGTCGTGACGGAAGGCATCGATGTCGAGGTCGGCCGGCGCCTCCACGATGAGCAGCAGGGCGTCGACGGCGGCGACGTCGTTCTCGCTCAGGGCAGCCAGCAGCAGCGCCGTCAGGTGCTGGCGCCGGCTGCGCTCGATGACCCCGACCGCGCCGAAATCGATCATGCCCAGTGACCCGTCTCGGCGGAGGAGGACGTTGCCCGGGTGGAGATCAGCGTGGAACACGCCGTAGACGAGGATCTGCTCGATCACCGTGGACATGAGGACCTCGGCGAGACGGTCGCGGTCCTCGGCATCCATCGAGCGGAGGCGATCGGCGGAGTCGCTGAGGGCGGTGCCGTCGACCAGGCCCATCGTCAGGACGCGTTGATGCGAGGCGGCGGGGACGATCGTCGGGGCGGTCACCGCCCGACGCCGGGAGGGGTCGGCTCGATCGATGCGATCGAGAGTGGCGCCGATCATCTGCGTGTTGCGTGCCTCGATGCGGTAGTCGAGCTCCTCGAGAAGCGTCGTGGTGAAGCCCCGGGCGACGGACTCGATCCGAAGGTCGCGGCCGACGCGCGTGCGCGCCTCGGCCCGGTGCGCGAGACGGAGGATGATGTCGGCGTCGGCTTCGACCTGCGCCCGCGCCGCCGGTCGCTGCACCTTCACCACCACCTCGGTGCCGTCGAGCAGACGTGCACGGTGCACCTGCGCGACCGACGCGGCGGCCAGCGGCACGGGGTCGACCTCGGCGAAGACCTGATCCAGGGGGACATCCAGGTCCGCCTCGATGACGCCTCGCACGGTCTCCCACGGCAGGGTGGTGGCATTCGTCTGCAGCGAGGCCAGGGCGCTCAGGTAGGGCTCCGGCACGAGATCACGGCGCGTGGAGAGGACCTGGCCGAGCTTGACGAAGCTCACCCCCGCGTCGTTGATGGTCGCGACGATGGCGTGCGCGCGTTCTTCCGAGGTGCTGAGCTGCTCCTCGACGCGAGCGCGCCCGCCGTGGAACATCCACCCCACGCCGTGGCGGGAGGCGATCGCGAGGATGTTGACGTAACGCCGCGTGCGCTTGCGTTGACGCAGCGCCGCGCGCACGACGTCGACGGGGTTGGGCAGGGGTCGCGTAGGGAAGATGGCCTCGCTCGCCACCAGAGCCGCTACGCCGAGGGCGAAGACCCAGGCCAACGAGAGGACGGTGACTCCGATCCACAGCCACACGGCATCCGCCGAGACCGCTCCGGCACCGTCGAGACCGGTCTGTCGCAGCGTCCAGGCCGTCGAGGGGACGCCGAGGAAGAAGACGATGAGTCCCACCACGATGCTGCGCGGCCATCCCACCGCCGTGCCCAGGATCCGGCGCGCCACGAAACCGACCAGCACCGCCGAAACCACGGCGGAGATCGAGATGAGGATGCTGGCGACCACGGGGTCAGCGTATCCCGCCCGGGCGCCGCGGACCGGGGGCGATCCGCGGTATCCGGACGTGGTCCGGGGTGCGCGGGGTCACGAACCGCCGGTTATCCGCTGCCAGATGTCGATGAGGAGCGGGGCGACGTCGCCGACGCGCTCGGCCGAGCCTGCCGCCACGGCGATCACCGGGAAGACGGTCACGCCGAGGGCGGCCAACACCGCGCACCCCGCGGCCGTCCACGCCGCCGCGGCGCGCCTGCGCGTCAGGGCGACCAGCAGGAGGGCGAGCACGACGACCGCGCCCACCAAGGTCACCGCCGTCACGCTGAGACCGGGGAAGGAGACGAGCCCGGCCGTGGACGCGGTCACCCCCACCAGCAGACCCACGAGGGGGAGGAAGAGCCCGAGCGCGACGAGCACGACGACGACGGCTCCGGTCGCGGCGGCGGTCGCACCGTGACGCGACCTCACGGGACTCCGGCGGGCGATGGTGGTGCGCATGGCGTTCTCCCTTCGGTGCGTTATCACGTGCGGAGGTCGCGGAAGGTCCTCTTCGCACGCTTCTCGGCGGCGGCGGCGGCCTTCTTCGCGGCCTTGTGCCGACGCTTGCGCGCGCTCGGGTCGTTCCACAGGCGCACGAGTTGGTGGCCCACCGACTCACGGCTCTTCATCTGCACGCGCGGGGTGCGCGTCCCCACGACGTAGGCGATCAGTGCGACCGCGCCGATCAGGACGATTTTGTTGCGCATGGCATCCTCCGTTCGAACGGGCCGTTTGCTCCCGTCCGGATGGGCGGTGCAGCGGGCTCGTCACAGACAAGACGTTGCATGCGGGGCAATCGTCACGCGTGAACCGCACATCGCGGACAGGGCGGTATCGGCCGCGCGGCGCGGGGGTGTTTCGGAGCCCCGTCCTGCGATGCGACCGAACGAACGACGCCCCGGCCGCAGGGACCGGGGCGTCGAGGGTGAGACCGTCAGGGGCGGCCCATCCCGTGATAGGTCCATCCGGCCGCGCGCCAGGCGGCGGGGTCGAGGCAGTTGCGTCCGTCGATCACCACGCGCCCGCGGGCGAGGGATGCCGCATGTTCGGGCGTGAGGTGGCGACGGTACTCGTCCCACTCGGTGACGACGATCACGGCGTCCGCATCGCGCAGGGTCGCATCGAGGTCGCGGTCGTAGGTCAGCTGTGGGTGGAGGCGTCGGGCGTTGTCGATCGCCGCCGGGTCGGTCAGGGTCACCTGGGCGCCGAGGCCGTGCAGGCGCACGGCGACGTCCAACGCGGGGGAGTCGCGGATGTCGTCGCTGTGCGGCTTGAACGCCGCTCCGAGGACGGCGATCTTCTTCTCGAAGACGCTTCCGCCCAGCGCGGAGGTCGCGAGTTCGACAGCCCGGTCGCGACGACGCAGATTGATCGCGTCGACCTCGCGGAGGAAGGCGATCGACTCGCCCCGGCCGAGTTCTTCGGCACGGGCCGAGAAGGCGCGGATGTCCTTGGGCAGGCACCCTCCGCCGAATCCGATGCCGGCGCCGAGGAAGCGCCGCCCGATGCGCGCGTCGTGCCCGATCGCGTCGGCGAGGGTCGTGACGTCGGCACCGGTGACCTCGGCGATCTCGGCCATGGCGTTGATGAAGCTGATCTTCGTCGCCAGGAACGCGTTCGCCGCGACCTTCACCAGCTCCGCCGTGGCGTAGTCGGTGACGATGAACGGCGTACCCTTCGCGACGGAGGGGTGGTAGACCTCGCGCAGGATGCGGGCGGCGCGCTCCCCGTCGGCGGTGGGCGAGCCGTCGTCCGAGGGCACTCCGGCGACCAGGCGGTCGGGATCGACGGTGTCCTGCACGGCCCAGCCTTCGCGGAGGAACTCGGGATTCCAGACGAGGGTGGCACCGCGTTCCGCCACGCGCGGGGCGAGGCGAGCGGCCGTGCCGACCGGCACCGTCGACTTGCCGGCGACGATGTCGCCCTCGGCGAGGAAGGGCAGCAGGCCGTCGATCGCGGCATCCACATAGGTGAGGTCGGCGGCGTACCCGCCCGCCTGCTGCGGGGTGCCGACACCCACGAAGTGCACCGCGGCGCCCCGGGCGGCCGACATCTCGGTGGTGAAGGCGAGACGGCCCGAGGCGATGCCCTCGGTGAGGATCTCTTGGAGCCCCGGTTCGAAGAAGGGCGCCTGGCCCTTCGACAGGGCGGCGATCTTGCGCTCATCGACGTCGATACCCACGACCTCATGACCGATGGATGCCATGGCGGCCGCGTGCACGGCTCCCAGGTATCCGCAACCTACAACAGACAGACGCATGGCGAGAGCCTTTCAAGTCGGCGCCGCCCCGCCTCGGAGGGCGGGGGCGAGGCGGGGAGGGGGTGAGTCACGCGGCCGTATCCCCCGGGGCGAGGGCGGCCCGGGCGGTGCGACCGAGGATGACGAAGTCGCCGAGGAGGGTCCAGTTCTCGACGTACGACAGGTCGAGGCGCACCGACTCCTCCCACGAGAGCGAGGAGCGTCCGCTGACCTGCCAGAGGCCCGTGATGCCCGGCTTCGCCAGGAACCGACGGTGCACGTGGTCGGCGTACACGGCGACCTCGGCCGGCAGCGGCGGTCGCGGGCCGACGAGCGACATCGAACCGCCGATCACGTTGAACAGCTGCGGCAGCTCGTCCAGGCTGAACTTGCGCATGATGCGTCCGATGGGCGTGACCCGTGGGTCGTTCTTCATCTTGAAGAGGACCTCGTTGCCCGCGTCGCGCTGTTGCGTCGCCAGCTGGGCGAGCAGGTCCTCGGCGTTGACCACCATCGACCGGAACTTGATCATGGTGAACTCGCGACCGCGGAAGCCGACGCGCGTCTGCCGGAAGAACACGGGGCCCTCGCTCGACAGCCGCACCGCGATCATCAGGAAGGCCAGCAGGGGGCTGAGCAGGAGGACGCCGACGGACGCAGCGATGAGGTCGACGCTGCGCTTGAGGAAGCTCTGCCCGCGCGAGAACTTGGGTGTCTCGACGTGGATGAGAGGGAGCCCGGCGACCGGTCGGGTGTGCAGACGCGGGCCGGCGATGTCCACGATGCTCGGAGCCAGGACCAGGTGCTGACGGCCGGCCTCGAGGCTCCACGAGATCTGCTTGACCTTGTCGGCGGGGAGCTCGTCGGCGCTCGTGATGGCGACGGTGTCGGCCCCTGTCGCCCGCAGTGCCCTCGTGACGTCGCCGACGTGACCCATGACGGGAATGCCCGTGCCGGGGATGACGTCGGCGATCTTGCCGTGGGGGACGCAGGCGCCCACGACGCGGTATCCGGCGCTCGGGGTCCGGGCGAATTCCCGCGCGAGCTGGGCGACGGAATGGAGTGAGCCGACCAGCAGCACGCTCGCGGAATATCGTCCGCGCGAGCGCTGGACGACGAGCCATTGCCGCCACATCCACCGGGTGAGGCAGAGCACGGTGATACCCAGCGGCAGGCTCACGAGCAGGTACCCGCGCGCGACGTCGATCTGGGCGAGGAAGGCGACGATGGCGACCGCGCCGAAGAGGCGGAAGCTGGCGTCGGCGATGCGGACGTATTCCGCGGAGCCGGTCCCGACGACCCGGTCGCTGCGGGACTCCACGAAGGCCAGCGCCCACATCCACATCGCCACGAGGATGGCCGAGAAGGCCCAGTAGGAGAGATCGCTGATGCGGCTGTCGCGCCCGGCGGCGAGCTGGGCGTTGCCGAGCCCGAACCACAGGATCTGCGTGCCGTAGACGACCCAGACGAGCGAGGCCAGGTCGGTGACGACGAGGTTGCGCCGGTACCGCGCGCGCCAGGGATCACGCGCGGGCGGGGCGGCCTCCGTGCTGCCCGCGGCGGGGGCGGAGGAGGCGGCGGGGTCGAGGGGGGTGTCCGACGTCGAGCCCGGATCGGCATCCGGTCCGGTCGTGTTCTCTCGAAGGTCGAATGTCACCCTCTCGACCCTCCTCCCGACCGACCCTTGTCGATCCCCTTGCGAACGATAACAGGCAGATGTCACCCACAAAGTCACCCGTTAACGCTTGTCATACGCAGGAAACGTGAACGGAAAGGGATCGCCCATCGCCCGAGGGGTGAAGAATCGGCGGGACGAGGCACCTTCGCTACACTCGGCGCAGGTCAGCCGATCCCGGCGATCGCCGAGATCGCCCCGCCCCGCGGAAGTGGTCGACGCCCACCGCACGAAAGCCGCCATGTCTCGCGTCTCGACGCCGCCGCCGCGCCGCCACGTCCCCGCCGGTCTGATCGCCGCCATCGCCGCGGCCGTCATCGTGGTCACCGCCGTTGCGGGGGTGTTCGCCTTCGCGCTCCTGCGGCCCGAGGCCGGCGCCGCCGCGCCGCTCGCGCCGACGGCCTCGACACCGACCGCGCCGGTGACGGCGAGCCCCTCCCCGACGCGTGCTCCGACCGCCGCACCCGCCCCGACGGCCGCTCCGACGGCCGCGCCCGCGCCGCCCCCGCCCTCGCCGGCCGCCCAGGGGTGCGACGGATCGACGACGGTCCTGACGGTGTGGGCCCATCCCGACGACGACATCATCTTCGCCAACCCCACGATCTCGGACGCGATCTCCGCGGGGCAGTGCGTCCGCACGGTCTTCGTCACGGCCGGCGATGCGGGAAAGGGCGGGGTGTACGTGAACGCCAGAGAGCTCGGCATCCTGCGCGCCTACAACCACATGCGCGGGACGGACGGCCTCTGGGACGCCACCGAGCTGACGCTGAACACCGGCGTGCAGGCGCGGCGCCTGTCGCCCCAGGGAGACCCGCGTCTGTCGGTCCTGTTCCTGCGACTGCCCGACGGCAACATCACCGGAGCGGGGTTCGACGCCACTGGACACGCCACACTGAGCAAGCTCTACGAGGGCGGCGTCGCGGTGCTTCAGCCGATCGACGGGGCCCCGGCGGTGACGCGGGACCAGCTGCTGGCATCCGTACAGGAGCTGGCGGCGGCGTTCTCGCCGACGTCGACCCTGACGCACATCCCCCGCGGCAGTGCCTTCGCCCCCGGGGATCACCCCGACCACTCGGTGGTCGGCAGCATCGTGCGCGACGCATTGACCTCGGACGCGGCGGCGGGTCCCGGCATCCGCTACTTCGTGGGATACCCGTCCGCCGATCTGCCGCGCAATGTCGGCGGTGAGGTCCTGGACGCCAAGACCGACACGTACCGCATCTACACGCAGCAGGACTCGGTGATCCGCTGCGCCGACCGGTCCGCGTGCCTCAAGACGCGCAAGTTCGGCGAGTGGCTGCAGCGGTCCTATCCGAAGACCGAGGCGGAACTGCAGATCGGCTGAGCCGGCTCAGTCCTCGTCGAGGACCTCGGCGACCGCGGCCCTTGCATCGCGTTCCGCGATGATCTCGACGAAGTCCTTCACCGGCGCGTCGGCGTACTTGTCGACGGCGGCCACCGCCTCATCGTGGACGACCTCGTGCGGCGCCGTGGGAAAGCGTGCCTGGACGCGCTCCTCCACACCGGCCACGGTCTCGTCCTTGTCGAACTCCTCGTTGCGTGACGTCATGGCCGTTCTCAGTGCTGGTAGGTGCCGTGCAGGATCGCGCGGCCGAGCGTCTTGAAGGCGAGGTTGAACGACACCACCGCGGGCGAGGCGTCCGCGTCGACACCGAGCGTCTCCTCGGCGACGGCGTGCACGACGAAGAAGTAGCGGTGGGGTTGGTCGCCCTGCGGAGGCGCGGCCCCCATGAAGCCGTTCTCGCCACCGTCGTTGCGGACGTGGAAAGCGCCCGGGGCAAGCGCGGCGCCGGCCGCACCCGTGGCCAGTTCGTGCACGTCGGCGGGCAGATCGACCAGGACCCAGTGCCAGAACCCGCTCGGGGTGGGGGCGTCCGGGTCGAAGCACGTCACGACGAAGGACTTGGTTCCCTCGGGCGCGCCGGACCACCGCAGATGGGGCGAGGTGTTCCCCTTGTCGGCGACCTGTGCATCCCCGAGGGGCTCACCGTCGGCGACATCATCGCTCGACACGTCGAACGAGGCGACGGCGGGGAGCAGCGGATACGGATCGGGGGTCTGCGGGCGGCTGAGATCGACCATGATCGGGACGATATTCGCCTTGCCCGGCGCGTCGGGAGGGCTTGCGCCCTCCGCGGCGGACGGATATCGCTAGCGGGGGAGCGCGAGCAGGGATCGAGCGACGTCGTGGCATCCCTGCGGTGCGGGAAGTCCGTAGTCGACCTCGACCACCTCCCGCAGCTCCGCCGCAAGGTCCTCCACAGACGGCCGCGTGTCGAGGGCGCGGAGGATGGGGAGGATGAGGTCGTCGTACTCGTCGTCGGGCCAACCCCGGCCGATGAGGTGGACGCCGATGGGGTCCCAGTCGTTGAGGACGGCGCGGACTTCGAGGGCCGCGGGCGACAGCGACCGCGGGGGTGAGGACGTCTGCATAGGCTGAGTGTCCACGCCCTCGTTAGGTGCCCGCTGAGCATCGCCGATGGGTTCGATCCGGACCGGCGAGGGGTGCGTTTCACCCGCAGGATGATGGATCGGCGCGACCGGCTCATACGCCCTCGCGGTGGTGCCGCGACGGGGTTTCGTGTCCGGGATGCCGCTTCGAGCGCGATAGCGTCGAGGGGCGTCCACGGGCGCGGAATCCGAGATCCGTCGCCGGGGGGCGCATGACAGGACGGAGTCGCCGTGAGTGACATCGACGAGCCTTCGAACGGGGAGCATTCCCCGACCGAGGGGGTGCCGGCGCGCTCCGGGATCAGTCGTCGAGCGCTTCTCTTCGGCGGCATCGCCGTCGGGGGACTCGCGGCCGTCGGCGGCGGCGCGCTGCTGTACCGCGAGATCCGACGGTCGGCCGGGCCCGAGGGGACCTGGGTCGCGCTCAGCCCGATCGTGCCGGTCCCCGACGCGGCTCCGCGCGAGCCGTCCCCCGCGGCCGAGCCGCCCGGTGACGACACGACCGTGGCGGTGTGGGCGCACGCCGACGACGACATCATCTTCGCCAACCCCCACCTCGGTGCGGTGATCGCCTCAGGCGCCACCCTGCGGACCGTCTTCGTCACCGCCGGCGACGCGGGCCGTGGTCTGGTGTACGCCCGCCAGCGCGAAGCGGGCATCCGGGCCGCCTACGACCTCATGCGCGGCAGCACGGCACCGTGGGAGACGCGCGAGATGACGCTCCTCAGCGGCGCCCGCGCGACGAGGTTCGTACCGGTGGACGATCCGCGGCTGTCGATCACGGTGCTGCGTCTGCCCGACGGCAACCTGAGCGCGAAGGGCTTTCCCACCACCGGGGACGCCGGTCTGACGCAGCTGATCAACGGCACCGTGCCGGCGCTCGAGCCGGTCGACGGCGGTCCGATCTTCGACGCGCGACGTCTGTCGGACACGATCGCCGAGCTCATCCACGCCGGGAGCCCCGATCGTGTGATGACCAACATCCCGCACGAGAGCGCCTTCGCCCACGGCGACCACCCCGATCACACGTGCGTCGGTTCACTCGTGCGGGCGGTCGCGCCCTCGGTGGGAGTGCCGGCGGACGCCGTGACCTACTACATCGGGTATCCCTCGCAGCACGAGCCGGCGAACGTGTTCGGCGCCGCGCTGGACGCCAAGGTCGATGTGTACGAGGTCTATGCCGCGCAGGATCCCGTGGTGACGTGCCACGGTCCGGCGGCGTGTCTGGCGCAGCCGGGATTCGGGCAGTGGCTGCGTCGCTCGTACGCCAAGACCGACACCGAGCTGCGCCTGGTGTGACGCTTCGGAGCGACGACGCCGCCCGCGGGGCGCGGGCGGCGTCGGTCCTGCCGGAGCAGCCGGGACGGGGCACGATACGTGGGGCTCAGCGCCCCGCCCCGGGGTGGGGGGGTCAGTCCTCGGAGACGGTGACCGTGACCTCGATGTTGCCGCGCGTGGCGTTGGAGTACGGGCACACCTGGTGGGCTTCGTCGGCGAGCTGCTGGGCGAGCTCGGGCTCGACGCCCGGCAGGACGACCTCGAGCAGAACGGCGAGCTGATAGCCGCCCTGACCGTTCGGTCCGATGTGCACACGGCCGCCGACCGAGGAGTCTTGGAGCGAGACCTTGTGCCCGCGCGCTACCGCGTGCAGGGCGCTGTGGAAGCAGGCCGCGTACCCGGCGGCGAACAACTGCTCGGGGTTGGTCCCCTTGCCGGACCCGCCCATCTCGGTCGGCGGGGCGACCTCGAGATCGATGTACGAGCCGGCGGTCACGTGGCCGGTGCGGCCGTGACCGGTGGAGACGGCTTCGGCGGTGTAGAGAACGTCCATGGTGTTCCTCTCTGGGGTGGTCCGGGTGGCGGATCAGGCGTCGCGTCGGGGTGCCCCGACCGCCTGGAGGACGACGTCGGGGTGGTCGCGCAGGCTCTTCATCGCCTCGGTCAACTGGTGCAGGGCGTCGACGAGGTCGCGGGCGCTGTCGGCATCCGTCAGCCCCGCTCCCGCCGCGATGCAGCGGGGGACGTGCGTCAGCTCGTCGCGCAGCGCCGCTCCCCGCGGGGTGAGGGCGACGATCACGATGCGTTCGTCGTCGCCCTTGCGGGTGCGGGTGACGTACCCGGCGGTCTCCATGCGCGCGAGCATCGGTGACAGCGTGCCGGAATCGAGCTGGAGGGCCTCGCCGAGGCTGCCCACCGTCTGCTCGCCGTCGGTCCACAGCGTCACCAGGGTGATGTACTGCGGGTAGGTGAGGCCCCAGGGCTCGAGCAGCACGCGGTAGGCCTGAGTCGTGGTGCGATTCGCGGCGTACAGGGCGAAGCAGACGAGGGAGTCGACGGCGGGCATGGAAAGACTCTTGCACACAATTAAGTTGTGCACAATTCAACTGCGACGTGCGATCGACCGCGCGATGTCAAGCCCTGCCGTCCCCTTGCGGTTCGGGTCAGCATGGTCGCATGATCAGCCGGAGCGACGCGAGCATGACGGGTCCGTCGGGGTTCCTCCCCGACGGAGACCGTGACCTGCTCGCCATCAACGGGCACCACTTCGACCTCGACGAGGGACCCGGGGCGCACTGAGTCGGCCGCGCGCGGAGCGCGTCCACCCGTGCCACGGAGGTGATCGTCGATCAGTCCCGCTCGTCCGCGCCCGCCTCGTCGCCCTCGTCGACGGGGTGCCGTGTCACCAGCAGCTCGGCGACGCGGCGCCGGTCGATCGCGCTCACCTGCAGCGTCGCGCCGTCCACGTCGACGGTGTCGCCCACGCGCGCAAAGCGCCCCAGGCGTTCGATGACGAATCCGGCGACCGTGTCCGAGGCGCCCCGGGGAAGGGCGACCCCCGTGGCCTCCTCGAAGTCCTGGAGGTTCAGCCGGCCCTCCACCGTGCCGTGCTCGCCCTCGGCGAGCGGCTGCTCGGCATCGGTGTCGTACTCGTCGAAGATCTCGCCGACGACCTCTTCGACCAGATCCTCGAGCGTGACGATGCCGTCCGTGCCGCCGTACTCGTCGACGACGACGGCGATGTGGCTGCCCTCGGCCCGCATGGCGGTCAGCGTGGGCAGGACCCGAGCCGTGGACGGGATGTAGCGGATCTCGCGCACGACCGCTGTCAGGGGCCGCTCGGCGTCGTCGTACAAGTCGCGCACGTGTACGAACCCGATGACGTCGTCGATCGTCTGCTCGGCCACGGGGTAGCGCGAGAACGGCAGGTCGCGGACGCGGTCGCGGGCCTCGGCGATGGTGCCCGCGGCATCCAGGGTCACCACCTCGGGACGGGGCCGCATGACCTCGCTGACGTGCCGGTCCCGCAGCGACAGGACGTCGTCGAGGATGCGGCGTTCATCGGCGGGCAGGCCCTCATGACTCGACACGATGTCGCGGAGCTCCTCCTCGCTCAGCTCCTCTCCGGTCTTGTTCGGGTCGCCACCGAGCAGACGCACGAGCACGTTCGTCGAGATCGACAGCAGCCAGATGACCGGGCGCATGAGAGTCGCGAACCCGTTGAGCACCGGCGCGACGCCGTAGGCGAACGCCGCGTTGCGCTGGATCGCGAGCCGCTTGGGCACCAGCTCGCCCAGGACCAATGACAGGTAGGCGATCACCAGAGTGAGGGCGATGGTGGCGACGGTCGCCGCGGGCGCCGGGTCGAGCCCCCACCCGATGAACAACGGGGTCACCGAGGGGGCGATCGACGACGCCCCGTACGCGGCCGAGGCGAAACCGGCGACGGTGACGCCGATCTGCACGGCCGAGAGGAAGGTGTTGGGGTTGCGGGCGAGGTCGGCGACCTTGCGGCCGCGTTTGCCCCGGGCGGCGAGAGCGTTCACCTGACTCTCGCGGAGGGTCACCAGCGCCATCTCGGTAGCGGCGAACACCCCGCCGATGAGGACGAACACGACGACGAGGATGATGTTGAGGGCGAGGTCGTTCATCGCTTCGCCATCCCACTCGACCCGCGGACGCCCGGGGTCACCCGGGCGCTCGCATGATGACCGTCGGTGCCGCGCGCTGCAATCATGCGCCGAGTGTAGTGAGGGCGACCCGAGAGGACGCCGACAGGCGCGGGGCTTGCGTGCCGATGCGTCTTCTGCGTGGTCAGCGGATCGCGCCGTCGGCCCCCGAGACCCGGACGGGGGAGCCGTCGTCGAACTCGATCTCCCAGACGGCGACGCCGTCCTCGCGCTCGAGGGATGCGCCGTCGATGCGATCTCCGCCGCGGTTCTGCGCCCCCGCGATGCGGACCGCGTCAGCGAGGGTCGTGGTCGCCGCCTGCAGGGCTTCGCGGTCGTCGACGTCCAGTCCGTCGTCGTCCTCGGAGACTGTCGCCGTCGAACCGTCCGCGCTGACGCGCACGTCGACCTCGCGGTCGCCGACGGCGACGTGGACCTCCCACTCCCCGTCCTCCGTGTCGAGCTCGAATGCGCGGCCTCCCGCCGCGGACTCGGCGGTCGTGATGGCACGGACGGCCTCGCGGGCCGTGGGCCCGGCGCTGTCCGCAGAAGGCGCGCAGGCGCCCAGGGCGAGCGTCGCGACGGCGAGGAGGGCGACAGCGGGGATGCGGGTCGGAGCCATGACGCGAGGCTAACGAGTGCGTGCCGCACGCCCCGGACCGTTGCGTCCGCGCAGCGCGTGTGCTGGCGGACCGCGGAGCGGTCCCGTTACCTATCCGAGACCGTTTGTCAATCGCGGACCCGCATCCAGGAAGCGGCCCAACCATGTCAGTCATGAGCGAGATCACCGCACACCACGGACTTCTGACCGACATCGACCTCCACGTCGACGACACCGGCGGCACCGGCCGTCCGGTGGTCCTCATCCACGGCTGGCCCCTCTCGGGCGAGTCCTGGGCCCACCAGGTTCCGGCCCTCGAAGCCGCCGGATACCGCGTCGTGACCTACGACCGTCGGGGATTCGGCCGCAGCGACAAGCCGCGCACCGGGTACGACTACGACACCTTCGCCGATGACCTGCAGGCGGTGCTCGAGACGCTCGATCTGCGCGACGCGACCCTCGTCGGATTCTCGATGGGCGGTGGCGAAGTCGCTCGCTACCTCACCCGCCACGGCGCCGATCGTGTGCACAGCGTCGTCTTCGCCGCCGCGGTCCCGCCCTACCTCGCGCAGACCGACGACAACCCCGAGGGGCCGCTCGACGACGCCACCGCCGACGGGATGAAGCAGGGACTGAAGGATGACGAGAAGTCGTTCTACCACCAGTTCACGACCGACTTCTTCTCGGTGAACGGCTCGCTCGCCGTGCCGGAGCAGGAGCAGGCCGAGGCCGAGCGGCTGGCCAACCAGGCGGACCACCACGCCGCGCTGAAGTCCATGGAGGCCTTCGCCACCACCGACTTCCGCCAGGACCTGCCGAACGTCACCGTGCCGGCGCTGATCATCCACGGCGACAGCGACGCCACCGTGCCCTTCGAGGGCTCGGGCAAGCGCACGCACGAGGCGATCGCCGGCAGCGAGCTGCACGTGGTCGCGGGCGCGCCCCACGGCGTGAACGTCAGCCACGCCGACGAGTTCAACCGCGCGCTGGTCGACTTCCTGCAGCGCTGATCCCGGCGGCGATCAGTGCGGGGGATTGCGCACCGATCGCGGCTCTCACGAGGACTCGGCGTCCGCGCTCTGGCCCGCAGCCGCGGTGGACGCTCGACCTGCACGGATGCCCCGTCGTTCGCGACGGGGCATCTGTGCAGGTACCCACGAGCCGCGGGTGAGTGAACGGGTGAATGAGTCCGGCGCGGGCCGCCGCAGCCGCGATCGGCCCCGCGACCGCGGCATCCCCGGCCCTACTGTTCCCTCATGTCCCGAGCCGTCCGACGTTCCGACGCCCGGAGGCGGCTCTGGACCGCCCGCGATGCGGTGGTCGACGGGTGGGGCGCGGAACTCCTCGGCTGGGCGATCGCCGCGATCGGCCTGTCGACCCTCGCCGTCCCGGTCCTCTCGCGCATCGCGCCGGGCGGGATCGCCCCCGCGCTCACCCAGGCGATGGTCTGGATCGCCCTCGCGGTGCCGGTGCTGCTGGGCCTGCGCCGGGCGCGACCGCGCGGACTGCTCGGGATCCGGGCGATCGACCTGGCTGCGGGTCTGCTGCTGGGCGTCCTGGTCCGAGGCGTGCAGGGGCTGATCGAGGGAGCGCGGGGTGTACCCGCCGCGTGGCCCGCCCTGGTCACGACCGACGGGAGGATCCCGACCGGCTTCTGGGCGGAGGCCGCAGCCGGGACGATCGTGACGCCCGTCGTGGAGGAGCTGTTCTTCCGTGGGGTCGTCCTGATCTGTCTGGTGGTCCTGCTGCGGCCGATCGCGGGTCACCGGCCGGCCGTGGTCGCCTCGATCGCGGGCTCCACGACCCTCTTCGTGATCGCTCACGCGCTCACCGCTCCGCGTGACGGTGCGGACCTCATGACCCTCGCGGTCCTCGGGGCGGTCGCCGGAGTCCTCACCACGGCGACGGGTCGCCTGGCGCCGGCCGTGGTGATGCACGTCGTCTTCAACGCCACGGGGTTCGCGCTGCTCGCGATCGGCACGCTTCTCGCCTGAGGGGTCCGGCCGCGTTTGGTGCTGGCATCCGGATGCCGTAGTCTTGCTCTTTGGTGCCCGCCTCTCTGCGAGCGGGTCGCCCGAACGTGAGCCCTCCACCGGCCCTGTTCTCTCGGCATCGTCGGGGCAACGGACCACCGGAGCGGGATTCACGAACTCCTCCGTTCGATCAAGAAAGCAGCACTACTGTGACGCGCACTTTCACCCCCAAGGCCGCTGAGGTCACGCGCGAGTGGGTCGTTATCGACGCCACCGACGTCGTCCTCGGCCGTCTCGCCTCGCACGCGGCGGTCCTCCTCCGCGGCAAGCACAAGGCGACCTTCGCCAACCACATCGACTCTGGTGACTTCGTCATCGTGATCAACGCCGAGAAGGTGGCGCTCACGGGTCAGAAGCTCACGCAGAAGAAGGCCTACCGCCACTCGGGCTTCCCGGGCGGTCTCAAGTCCGTCACCTACGACGAACTGCTCGAGAAGAACCCCGTCCGCGCGGTCGAGAAGGCCATCCGCGGCATGCTGCCCAAGAACAGCCTCGGCGCGGCGCAGCTCAAGAAGCTCAAGGTCTACCGCGGCGCCGAGCACCCCCACGGTGCCCAGCAGCCCACGGCATACACCTTCGACCAGGTCGCCCAGTAAGCGCCGCCGGATAAGGACGAAACAGTGTCGAACATCGACTCCAGCAACTACAGCACCGAGACGCCGGCCGAGCAGTCGGCCGTCGCCACCGAGCGCCCCGTGCTCTCGGTCCCCGGCGCAGCCGTGGGCCGTCGCAAGCAGGCCATCGCCCGCGTGCGCCTGGTTCCCGGCTCGGGCACGATCACGGTCAACGGCCGCACGATCGAGGACTACTTCCCCAACAAGCTGCACCAGCAGCTGATCAACGACCCGTTCACCGTCCTCGAGCTCGCCGGCTCGTACGACGTGATCGCGCGCATCTCCGGTGGCGGCCCCTCGGGTCAGGCCGGCGCGCTGCGTCTGGGCATCGCCCGTGCGCTGAACGAGATCGACGCCGAGAACAACCGCCCGACCCTCAAGAAGGCCGGATTCCTCTCGCGCGACGCTCGCGTCAAGGAGCGCAAGAAGGCCGGTCTCAAGAAGGCCCGCAAGGCGCCTCAGTACTCCAAGCGCTGAGTTCGATCCTCCGTATGCCTCTCTTCGGCACGGACGGGGTGCGGGGGCTGGCCAACGGCCTCCTCACCGCCGAACTCGCGCTGCACCTGGCCCAGGCGACTGCTGTCGTCCTGGGCCAGGGCCGTTCTGCGGAGGCGCGCAAGGCGGAGGGCCGTCGACTGACGGCCGTCGTCGCGCGCGATCCGCGTGTGTCGGGGGAGTTCCTCGCCGCCGCGGTCGCGGCAGGACTCGCCTCCTCGGGCGTCGACGTGCTCGACGCCGGAGTGATCCCCACCCCCGCGACCGCTTTCCTCATCGCCGACCACGACGCCGACTTCGGCGTGATGGTCTCGGCCTCGCACAACCCCGCCCCCGACAACGGCATCAAGATCTTCGCTCGCGGCGGCACCAAACTGCCCGACATCGTCGAGCAGCGTATCGAGAGCGCCCTCACGTGGGACCGGCTGCAGCCGACGGGAGCCGGAGTCGGTCGCATCCGTCGGTTCGCCGACGCCGAGGACCGCTACGTCCTGCACCTGCTGGGATCGCTGCCGCACCGGCTCGACGGCATCCACGTGGTCCTGGACTGCGCCCACGGCGCGGCCGCCGGCGTGTCGCCCGAGACCTTCCGCGACGCCGGCGCCCAGGTGACCGTCATCGGCGCCGAACCCGACGGGCTCAACATCAACGACGGTGTCGGGTCCACGCACCTCGACGTGCTGGCCGAGGCGGTCGTGCGCCTCGGCGCCGATGTCGGGATCGCGCACGACGGCGACGCCGATCGTTGTCTGGCCGTCGATGCCGAGGGCAACGTCGTCGACGGCGACCAGATCATGGCGATCCTCGCGGTCGCCATGAAGGAGCGCGGCGCGCTCGCGGACGACACGCTCGTGGCGACCGTCATGAGCAACCTCGGTCTGCACCGTGCCATGCAGGCCCACGGCATCCGCGTCCTGCAGACCGCCGTCGGCGATCGCTACGTGCTCGAGGCGATGAACGAGGGCGGCTATTCGCTCGGCGGTGAGCAGTCCGGCCACGTCATCATGAGCGAATTCGCCACGACCGGGGACGGCCTGCTCACGGGCCTGCACATCGTCGCCGAGATGGCACGACAGAACAAGACGCTCGCCGAACTCGCCGCCATCATGACCGTGTACCCGCAGGTCCTGGTGAACGTGCGCGGCGTCGATCGTGACGGGGTGTCGGATGAGGGCGTGCAGCACGCCGTCGCCGCATCCGCCGCAGAGCTCGGCGACTCCGGTCGCGTGCTGCTGCGCGCGTCGGGGACGGAGCCGCTCGTGCGGGTCATGGTCGAGGCCGCCGACGCGGGCACCGCGCGCGCGCACGCCGACAGACTCGCCGCGGTGGTGCGGGAACGCCTGTCGCTCTGAACGCATCCACGGACGGCTCGGTTCCCCCGCGGGGTGACCGAGCCGTCCGTCAGTATTCGAGGGACTCGATGTAGCGCAGCAGCACACCCTCGCGAAGGGCCCACGGCGACACCTCGAGCTCTTCGACGTCCATCGCCTTCATGGCCCGCTCCACCACCACGGCCGCCGCGACGATCTGGAACGTGCGATCCGCGGTGATGCCGGGGAGGGCCTCGCGGGCGTCGGCGGGAATGCGGGCCAGACGCGGGATCCAATCCTTCAGCTCGCGACGTGGCAGGACCATCCGGTCGATGCCCGACCACCCCGGCACGGGATAACCGGCCAGCTTCGCCAGCGAGCGGATCGCCTTGGACGAACCGATGACGTGGTCGGGGCGGGGGAGGGCGGAGAACCTCTCCGCCACCGGTGCGAGGACGGATGCCGCGTGCTGACGCAGCGCGTCGATCTCGACGTCGCTCGGGGGATCGTGGGGGAGGAACCGCACGGTCGAGCGCCCCGCGCCCAGGGGCACGGACTCGGCGAGGTCGGGGAGCTCGTCGGCGCCGCCGGCGATCTCGAGCGATCCGCCGCCGATGTCGAACAGCAGGATCTGCCCCGCCGACCACCCGAACCACCGGCGGACGGCCAGGTAGGTCAGCCGGGCCTCGGTCTCGCCTCCCAGCACCTGCAGCGGCTGGCCGAGCGTCTGTTCGATCAGGGCGATGACCGCATCGCCGTTGGTCGCCTCGCGCACGGCCGAGGTCGCGGTGGCGAGCAGCTCGTCGACACCCTCGGCGCGGGCGCGGTCCCGGGCGGCGGTCACGGCATCCACGAGCCCGCGAACGCCCTCGGGCGAGATCGAGCCATCCGGTTGCAGGTACCGCATGAGGCGCAGCACCGAACGATGCGAGGTCGTCGCCGTGGGCCGACCGCCGGCGCGCGCGTTCGCGACCAGCAGATGGACGGTGTTCGAGCCGATGTCGAGGACTCCCAGGCGCACGCTCCGAGCGTAGTGGCGTGGCGCACCCGTCGCCGGACGGCCTCCCGGCCGCCGCCCTCGCCGCGCGCGCGGCATCGATGCGCCGCGGGACCGCCCGCCGCGCGTCGGATCGCTCGGGCGGGCGGGGGGCCCACGTAACATGGGCGGGTGTCCGCCGCCGAGACAGCTTCTCCCGCACCGTCGCTGAGTCCGTACCGTCAGATCGATCGCGGCGACTGGGCCCGCATGGCCGGGGGGATCGAGCAGCCCCTCACCGAGAACGAGATCGTGCAGCTGCGCGGCATCGGCGACCGCCTCGACCCGCGCGAGGTCGCCGAGGTCTACCTGCCGCTCAGCCGCCTGCTCAGCCTGTACGCGCGGGCGACGCGACGATTGGGCGAGGACACGAGCGCCTTCCTGGGCGAACCGGATGCCACGACGCCCTTCGTCATCGGGGTCGCGGGATCCGTCGCGGTGGGCAAGTCGACCATCGCGCGGCTGCTGCGCGAACTCATGAGCCGCTGGCCCGACACCCCGCGCGTCGAACTGGTCACGACGGACGGGTTCCTCTACCCCAACGCCGAGCTCGAGCGCCGCGGGCTGATGGGACGCAAAGGGTTCCCGGAGTCGTACGACCGCCGCGCCCTCGTCGAGTTCGTGAGCACGGTCAAGTCCGGCGCAGACGAGGCGCGCGCCCCCTTCTACTCTCACGTGCGGTACGACATCATGCCCGATGCCCACATCACGGTGCACCGCCCCGACGTGGTCATCGTCGAGGGGCTGAACGTGCTGCAGCCGCCGCCCTCGCCGAACGAGGTCGCGGTGAGCGAGCTGTTCGACTTCTCGATCTACGTGGATGCCGATGCCGCGCACATCGAGCGCTGGTACGTCGATCGCTTCCTCGCGCTGCGCGACAACGCCTTCACCAACCCCACATCCTTCTTCCGCGTCTTCGCCGACATCAGTGACGAAGAGGCCGTCCAGCGCGCCCTCGGGTACTGGCGCGAGATCAACCTGCCCAACCTGGAAGAGAACGTGCTGCCGACCCGGCACCGCGCCAAGCTCGTCCTGCAGAAGGGCGCCGACCACACCGTGGAATCGGTGTTGTTGCGAAAGCTCTGACGGACATAGCGCACGCCGCACACTCGACCGGTCCCGGCCCCGGCATCCCCGTAGTACTGATGTCGCCTCGGTAGTCCTCGGACCTTGCCAATGGTGCGGGCCGACGGGATCAGGTGCGAGCCCGATCCCGGTAGTCGCCCGTCCGGGCCGCGCGGCCTTTACGTAGTCATCCCGGTACCACAGCTCGTTCACAGCTTTCCCCCTGCGCCCTTGAATGGTCCGTACGGCTGTCGGAAGGCCGCAGAGGGCGCGGTGTCTGCCGCGTCCGAGCACCAGGTACAGGAGCACCTCTATGGATCGCGCGGATTGGGGGACGTCCGGGACATCACCCGGACGTGCCGGAACACGGAGAAGGAGCGCGGTCTGGACCCGCTCCCGGGTGGGGAGAGCAGCGGTCAAGACCGCCGCGGCTGTGGGGGCCGCCTCCTTGAGCCTGTTCGGAGGGGTGACCGCGGCCAGCGCCGCGCCCGGCGACACCTCGAACGCCACGGGAACATTCCTGGGCGGGTCGATCCTCGACGCCATCGATCTGGATGCCGTCGCCAACATCGAGGGCGCCCAGGCGACGAGCAACGGGACAGGCGACACCGTCGTCGACTTCAACACGCTCGACCTCACTGCCCTCGGGCTCGTCAACGTCACCGTCGACGGGGGCATTCAGGTCCCGCTCGACCTCGGCTCGGCCGGGGTCCTGGGGCAGTACGCGCAAGCCGCTCCCGACGGGTCGTCGGTGGGCGCCTCGGGTGCCGTCGGCTCCGGTGGCGTCATCGGTACGGGAGCCCCGGCCGGCGGCCCCCTGACGATCGGGCTGGAGGATGCGATCGCGTCGCTGACCGGTACGGTCGCCGCCGACCTGGTGGGCGACCTCGCCGACGCGCGCCTGACGCTCGACGCCGTGAGTGCGCGCGCCGAACAGGCCGCACCCGACCCCGCGACCGGTGACTACACCATCGCGAGCGCAGAACTCGTGGTGGACAGCGCCACGCTCGCAGCGCTCACCTCGGGCATCGCCGCCGACGTCGCCGAGCTGCAGGGCACCGTCGACGGGCTGCAGGGCGCACTCGAGGGCAGCCTGGACGAGGTCCTCGGGCTGTTGAACGGCATCGCGACCCTGGACCTCGAAGTGGGCACGGTTGACCTGACGACCGCCGTCAGCTCACTGCTCACCGGAACCATCACGGACCCCGACTACCCCGGTGTCTCCATCGACCTGGGCACGGGAGCAGTCACCGTCGACCTCGAGCAGATCATCGACCTCAATACCCGCGGCATCGGCGAGGGGATCCTCACCGGCGCCACCGTCCAGTACGTCGAGAACGCCATCCTCGCCGCCGTCGACGGTCTGCTCACCGAGGTGCAGGAGGCGTTGACCCAGGCGATCCGCGGCATCACGATCGAGGGTGGAGCGAGCATCAGCCTCATCGTGGGCAGTGCCGATCTGCTCACCATCGACACAACCGTCGGCGCACTGCTCGACGGGGACCTCACGGGAGTCGAGCTGCTCAGCGTGCCCATCTCGCTGCCTTTCGGTCTCGACGAGGTCGTCGCGGCGCTGACGGCCCCGTTGGACGCACTGGTCGACGAGGTCACCGACCTGGTGGCGGCGGCGCTCGCGCCGGTGAACGCCGTCGTCCTCCCCGCGTTCGACGCGGTGATCCCCGCCGTCGCGAGCATCACGGTCAACAACCAGTCCACGAGCGAGGCCGGAGTCTTCTCGATCACGGCAGCGATCGTGACGGTGCTCCCGGTGCTGGGCGCGGGCGGGGCGGTGCAGCTCGAACTCGCCAACGCGACCGTCGGCCCCAACGCCCTCGACGCCAACGCCGATGTGACGATCACCGCGCCCGAGGACGGGACGCAGATCGTCGTCCCCGACGCGGATGACACGACACCCGTCGTCGTCGCCGGAACGGGCCAGCCGAACGCGAACGTCACCGTGTCGGTGACGGGGCAGCCGGACCGCACGGTACCGGTGAACGCGGAGGGTCAGTGGACCACGACGTACGACGCTCTGCCGATCGGGGAGTACACCGCGACGGCCACCCAGGACGTCGACGGGTCGCAGGCGACCGTGTCGTTCGTCGTGGTCGCCGCGCCTGACGTCGTCATCACCTCGCCGACGCCGGACCAGATCTTCGTGGTGGCCGACGCCGATGACACCTCTGACGTCACCGTGACCGGTACGGGTGCTCCCGGAGAGGACGTCGAGGTCGCGGTCGGCGACCAGACGCAGACCGTCCCCGTGGGCGAGAACGGCCAGTGGACCGCGACGTTCGAAGATCTGCCGGTGGGCGACTACACGGCGACCGCCACGCAGCCGTTCGACGGTTCGACGGACACCGTCGACTTCTCGGTCGCCGAGACACCGGACGTCGTGATCCTCACGCCCGCCGACGGCGCGGAGTTCGCCGTCGGGCAGGACGACGGCGAGGCCATCGTTCCGGTCTCGGGCACGGCATCCCCGGGTGCGCTCGTCACCGTCACCCTCGACAACGGGGACGTGCAGACCGACACGGCCGATGACGACGGCACGTGGAGCGTCGAGTTCGAGGGTCTGCCGATCGGGCAGTACACCGCCACCGCGACGCAGGATGCGGACGGCTCCAGTGACACCGCGACCTTCGCGGTCGTCCTCGCCGACGAGGTGGTCATCACGACGCCGGTCGACGGCACGGAGTACGAGGTCGGCGAACCCGACGCGACGCGCACGGTGGTCGTGACCGGAACCGGTCAGGCGGGCGCGGAGATCTCGGTCGCCATTCCCGGCGAAGGCACCCAGACGACCACGGTCGAGGGTGACGGCACCTGGTCCGTCGATTTCGTCGGCCTCGGGGTCGGCGGGTACACGGCCACCGCCACGCAGGACTTCGATGGGTCGACCGACTCGACGACGTTCACCATCTCCGCGGTCGCGGCCGATGGTGGCGTGGATGCTGAT